>CAWFCX010000052.1:0-43532 GCA_963814385.1 uncultured beta proteobacterium | reverse complement strand
AACAAGGCGGTGAACGACGCGCTCGGCCAGGCCGACGTGAAGGAAAAGTTCGCCGTCTTCGGCTTCGTGCCCAGTCCCGGCCCGGTGCAGCAGGTGGTGGACTTGATGCAGGGCGACCGCGCACGCTACGCCGAAGTGCTCAAGCGCGTTAAGGTCTCGATCGACTGAGCCACCACCCACCGGAGCACTCATGCCCCAACGCAAAGTCATCATCACCTGCGCCGTCACCGGCTCGATCCACACGCCATCGATGTCGCCGCACCTGCCGATCACGGCGCAGCAGATCGCCGACGAGGCGGTGGCCGCGGTGCAGGCCGGCGCGGCGATCGTGCACCTGCACGCACGTGACCCGAAGGACGGCCGGCCGGTGCAGACGCCCGAAGCGTTCCTGCCCTTCGTCACCGACATCAAGCGTCGCTGCGACGGCGTCATCAACATCACCACCGGCGGCGCGCCGACGATGACGGTGCAGGAGCGCATGCGCCCGGCGCTGGAACTCAAGCCCGAGGTCGCGTCGCTCAACATGGGCTCGATGAACTTCGGCCTGTACCCGATGTTGAAGCGCTTCAAGGAGTTTCAGCACGACTGGGAGCGTGCCTACCTGGAGAAGACCAAGGACCTGGTGTTCAAAAACACCTTCGCCGACATCGAGTACGTGCTGTCCGAGGGCACCGCCAACGGCACACGATTCGAGTTCGAGTGCTACGACACCGCGCACCTGTACAACCTGGTGCACTTCGTCGAGCGCGGCCTGGTGAAGACGCCGTTCCTCGTGCAGACGGTGTTCGGCATCCTCGGCGGCATCGGCGCGCACCCCGACGACGTGGCGCACATGAAACGCACCGCGGACCGCCTGTTCGGCAACGCCTACCTGTGGAGCGTGCTCGGCGCTGGCCGCGCGCAGATGCCAATGGCGGCCCTGGCGGCCGCGCAGGGCGGCAACGTGCGCGTGGGGCTTGAGGACTCGCTGTGGGACGGGCCGGGGCAACTGGCGCGCAGCAACGCCGATCAGGTCCAGCGCGTGCGCGGCATCGTCGAGGGGTTGGGCCTGACGATCGCGTCGCCGCAAGAGGCGCGCGCGATGCTCGGGCTGAAAGGGAAGAACGAAGTCGGGTTCTGACAACCACGGGGCGCTGCGCCAGCGCGCGCACGGTCGTGCGGCCGACGACGCCGGTGCTGCCGAGCACGAAGACGCGCAGTCTCGCTCAAGCCGGGCGTGTGTGGGCCTGGTGTCAGCCGCAATGGGCAAAATGCGAGGCAACCCACCCAGGAGACCCGCCCATGGCCAGCCAGCAGCCCACGATCATCTACACCCTGACCGACGAAGCGCCGATGCTGGCGACCTGCGCCTTCCTGCCGATCATCCGCGCCTTCACGGCGCCGGCCGGCATCCAGATTGCCAAGGCCGACATCTCGGTGGCGGCGCGCGTGCTGGCCGCTTTTCCGGAGCACCTCACGCCGGAACAGCGTGTGCCCGACACCCTGGCCGAGCTGGGCGCCAAGACGCTGGAGCCGGACGCCAACATCATCAAGCTGCCCAACATCAGCGCATCGGTGGGCCAGCTGATCGCCTGCGTGCGTGAACTGCAGGCCAAGGGCTACAAGCTGCCCGACTACCCCGAAGACCCGAAGACCGACGAAGACAAAGCCATCCGCACACGCTACGGCAAGTGCACCGGCTCGGCGGTGAACCCGGTGCTGCGCGAAGGCAACTCCGACCGCCGCGCGCCGCGTGCGGTGAAGGAGTACGCGCGCAAGAACCCGCACAGCATGTCCGAGTGGGCGCAGGCTTCGCGCACCCATGTCTCGCACATGCACAGCGGCGATTTCTATCACGGTGAAAAGTCGATCACGCTCGACAAGGCGCGCGACGTGAAGATGGAGCTCATGACGAAGAGCGGCAAGACCGTGGTGCTCAAACCCAAGGTCTCGCTGCTGGCGAGCGAAGTCATCGACAGCATGTTCATGAGCAAGAAGGCGCTGTGCGAGTTCTACGAGCGCGAGATCGAAGACGCGCGCAAGTACGGCGTGATGTTCTCGCTGCACGTCAAGGCCACGATGATGAAGGTGTCGCACCCCATCGTCTTCGGCCACTGCGTGAAGATCTTCTACAAGGAAGCCTTCGAGAAACACGCCAAGCTGTTCGATGAGCTGGGGGTGAACGTCAACCACGGCATGGCCAACCTCTACGACAAGCTCGACAAGCTGCCGCAGAGCCAGCGCGAAGCCGTGGTGCGCGACCTGCACGCCTGCCACGAGCACCGCCCCGAGCTGGCGATGGTCGATTCGAGCAAGGGCATCACCAACTTCCATTCACCGAACGACGTGATCGTCGATGCGTCGATGCCCGCGATGATCCGCAGCGGCGGCAAGATGTACGGCGCCGACGGACGCTTGAAAGAGGTCAAGGCGGTGATGCCCGAGAGCACCTTTGCCCGCATCTACCAGGAGATGATCAACTTCTGCAAGTGGCACGGCAACTTCGACCCCAAGACCATGGGCACCGTGCCCAACGTGGGCTTGATGGCGCAGCAGGCCGAGGAATACGGCTCGCACGACAAGACCTACGAGATCGCCGAAGACGGCGTCGCCAACATCACCGACCTGGCCACAGGCGAAGTGCTGCTGACGCAGAACGTCGAAGCCGGCGACATCTGGCGCATGTGCCAGGTCAAGGACGCGCCGATCCGCGATTGGGTAAAGCTGGCCGTCACGCGTGCGCGCAACTCCGGCATGCCGACGGTGTTCTGGCTCGACCCGTACCGCCCGCACGAGAACGAGCTGATCAAGAAGGTCAAGCTCTACCTGAAGGACCACGACACCACGGGCCTGGACATCCAGATCATGAGCCAGGTGCGCGCCATGCGCTACACGCTGGAGCGCGTGGTGCGCGGACTGGACACCATCAGCGTCACCGGCAACATCCTGCGCGACTACCTGACCGACCTCTTCCCCATCATGGAGCTGGGCACCAGCGCCAAGATGTTGTCGATCGTGCCGTTGATGGCCGGCGGCGGCATGTATGAAACGGGGGCCGGTGGCTCGGCGCCCAAGCATGTGCAGCAGCTGGTGGAAGAGAACCACCTGCGCTGGGACTCGCTCGGCGAATTCCTGGCGCTGGCCGTGAGCCTGGAAGACCTGGGACTGAAGACGGGCAACGCCAAGGCGAAGATCCTCGCCACCACGCTCGACGCCGCCACCGGCAAGCTGCTCGACAACCGCAAGTCACCGAGCCCGAAGACCGGCGAGCTCGACAACCGCGGCAGCCAGTTCTACCTGGCGATGTACTGGGCGAAGGAACTCGCCGCGCAGGGCGAAGACAAGGCGCTACAGGCGCAGTTCGTGCCACTGGCCAAGGCGCTGGCCGACAAGGAGAAGGCGATCGTTGCCGAACTGGCAGCGGTGCAGGGCAAGCCGGTGGACATCGGCGGCTACTACCTCGCCGATGACGCGAAGTGCAAGGCCGTGATGCGTCCGAGCGCGACGCTCAATGCCGTGCTGGCAGCGGCGCGGGGCTGATTTCGTTCACGCGCCCGGTGACGACTCATACCGGTTCGCTTTCATGCGTGGAAGAAGCGCGCGTCTGCCACCGGCCCATTGCGGTCTTCGAATGTCCGCTTGGTCGACGTGCTGGCTTGCGCCAAGCCGTGGGCGGGTGTGCGCTGGCGCGCCACTGCGGCGGTCGGCGCCAAAGGCGCGCCGACTTCGCTGCGGTGCTCGGGTTTCGGTCGCGCTGCGAAACTCGCTTCACTCACTGCGTTCGTTGCGCTCGGACAGTCGCAGCGAGTCAGTTCACGAAGCGCGCGGGTACGCGCGCCGACCGAAACCCTGCGCTCCTCGCCGCCGCACAGGCGCGCCAGCGCACACCCGCCCACGGCTTGGCGAGGCACCGGTTTTCTTTGTTGGAGAAGGTCACAAGCCGGGCATCGAGCCCGGCTCGCGCCCGGTGAGCGCGCCTGCGGCGCGCGGCAAGCCTCGGGCTCGATGCCCGTGGCTGGCCCAACACTCCCCCCCAAGAACGACTGTTCCCGCAAGGCGGCGGGTGGGGAGCAGGCGGGGCGAATGGCGCCGCCGAGAAGCACAGGGCTGAGGTCGGCGCGCGTAGCGCGCTTCGTGATCTGACTCACCGCGAGTGTTTGAGCGCAACGAGCGCAGTGAGTGAAGCGAGTTTCGCGGTGCGACCTCAGACCGAGCATCGCAGGGAACCCCCGCGCAGCGAGGGCGAGCGACGGCTGAGCCCCGACTGCGCCCTGCCCGCCGCCTTGCTCGCGCACCGACCACTGCGAAGAGCATTTCCGGACGATCGCGAACGCACACAAAGGGCCGATTGCGGCCGACCATTTCTATGCGATTGAAAGCGAATCCGTATCGCTCGGCGGCCTGCCGCTACTGCAGCGAGATGTCACCGTCGAACGTCAGCGCCAACCCCAACGCATCGATCTTCAGCGTCATCGTCGCGAGGAAGGTTTCGCTGCCGGCGAGCCTGCCGTCGGCCAGGGCCTTGGCCACAGCCTGTTCGATCTCGCGCTGCGAGCCGACGCCGACGGTCTTGAGGAACTTGCGGATGCTGAGGTTGAAATTGTCCTGGTTCATGCGGGCCTCCGTGATGCGGTTGCCGTGATCAAGCCTCGAGGCGGAAACCCACCTTCAAGGTGACCTGGAAGTGCGCCACCTTGCCGTCGGCCACATGGCCGCGCGTCTGCACCACCTCGAACCAGTCGATGTGGCGCAGCGTCTTGGCTGCGGTCTCGATCGCATTGCGGATCGCATCGTCGGTGCCGGTGGCCGATGAGCCGACCAGTTCGACCATCTTGTAGACATGGTTCGCCATCGCGTGCTCCTGGAGAGGTTGCCGAGAGCGGAGAAGCGTACACCCGGGCAACGCGCGGCGCCAACCCGATGGCGCTGACCCCGCCGGTCTTGCGCGGCGGCGCGAGTAGTCCAGAATCTGCAGCGTCCAGACCGCCAGGGAGAAGCATGATGGAACGCAGTCACGGCCAGTTCTGCACCGTCGCGCGCAGCGCCCAGGTGTTGTGCGAGCGCTGGACGCCGCTGGTGCTGCGCGAGCTGCTGTGCGGCAGCCGCCGCTTCAACGACCTGCACCGCGGCGTGCCGCGCATGTCGAGCAGCCTGCTGGCGCAGCGGCTGCGCCAGCTCGAAGCCTTCGGCGTGGTGCGCCGCACGCCGCTGGGCAACGTGTGGGAATACAGCCTAACGCCGGCCGGCGAGGACCTTCGGCCGATCATCATGGCGCTCGGCCACTGGGGCGCGCGCTGGATCGGCAGCCGGCTGCGCAAGGACGAGCTCGACGCCGGGCTGCTGATGTGGGACGTGCGGCGCTCGGTGCACGTGGAGGTGTGCCCGGCGCAGCCGATGATCGTCAACTTCCGCTTCCGCGACGCGCGCGCCGGCGAGCGGCAATGGTGGCTTGTGGTCGAGGACGACACGGTGGACCTGTGCCGCGACGACCCGGGCCGCGACGTGACCGTCGTGGTCGATGCCACCGTGCGCGGCCTCACCGAAGTCTGGAGCGGCGACCGCACGCCCGAGGAGTCGATCGCCGCGGGCACCATCCGCATCGACGGCACACGGCGCGACGCCACCCGGCTGTGGAGTTGGCTCGGCGCGAGCGCGTTTGCGCCGACACGGCGCCGGGCGGTGGCGCTGGAAGCGCCCTGAATGCCGACTCCCTAGTCCACTGAATCATTGAAATGGGCGGTGAGGGACGCGTGAGACGGGATGCGATGCAAGGCGCAAAGCACAGTGATGCCCATAGGCATCGCGAGCATTTGCAACGCTGCAGCGCACCCGTCTCGCGTGGACAGCACCGATCCGATTTCAGTGATTCAGCGGACTAGTGTTCTGTCCCGTAGATAACTGGCATTAAACATGCATGCCTTTGCGGTATCTTGGAACCGGAGATACCGCGATGAGAACAGGCAGACCGAAGGCCGAATTGGTGCTCACCGGCGACGAGCGTGCGCAGTTGCTGGCCTTCGCGCGCAGCCGTTCGCTGTCGGCGGCGTTGAGCCAACGTGCACGCATCGTCTTGGCCAGCGCCGCTGGCGAGCCCAACAAGTCCATTGCGGCTCGACTGACGTTGACGCAGCACACGGTTGGCAAGTGGCGCACGCGATTCATCGAGCAGCGCGTCGCTGGCCTGTACGACGGCGTTCGGCCGGGCCCGGCGCGCAGCATCGACGACGAGCGTGTGGCCCACCTGATCAAGACGACGCTGCACACCAAGCCGGCCAACGGTTCGACGCACTGGAGCGTACGCAGCGTGGCCGCCGAAACCGGTATCTCCAAGAGCAGCGTGCAACGCTACTTCCAACTGTTCGGCCTGCAACCCCATCGCAGCGAGAGCTTCAAGCTGTCCACCGATCCGTTCTTCGTCGAGAAGCTGCGCGACGTGGTGGGCCTGTACCTGAGCCCGCCGGACAACGCGCTGGTGCTGTGTGTCGACGAGAAGAGCCAGTGCCAAGCGCTGGAGCGCACGCAGCCGATGCTGCCCATGGGATTGGGCTATGTCGAAGGCGTCACGCACGACTACAAGCGCCACGGCACGACCACGCTGTTCGCGGCGCTCAACGTGCTCAACGGCGCGGTGCTGGCGACGTGCAAGCCACGCCACCGGCATCAGGAGTTCCTGTCTTTCCTGCGCGAGATCGACACCGCCGTGCCAGCAGCCTTGGACGTTCACTGCATCGTCGACAACTACGCCACGCACAGCCACCCGAAGGTCAAGGCTTGGCTGGCAGGTCGTCCGCGTTGGCATATGCACTTCATCCCGACCTACAGTTCCTGGTTGAACCAGGTCGAGCGCTTCTTCGCGCTGATCACCGACAAGGCGATCCGCCGTGGCTCGTTCACCAGCGTGAAGCAACTCGTGCATCGAATCGATCAGTTCGTCACCCACCACAACACCAATTCGCAGCCGTTCCGATGGACCGCCACCGCCGATTCCATCCTCGAGAAGCTGCATCGACTTTGCTCATGTATCAGCGGGACAGCACACTAGCTAGGCCTCGATGCCCAGCAGAGCATTGCGGAACTTCGGGTCGCGCTGGACCCCGGCCAGGATCGTTTCCTTGAAGTCGCGCGTCAGTGCCATGGTTCCCGCCGGGATGACAACGATAGTACGCGTGGCTCCGCAACTCTCGGCCGAGTGCAGGCGAACGCGACTGCCTTGCGCGCCGGACACATGGTAGAAGCCGGCGCATGAAGCCCCCATCGCGCAGCTTGGAGCCATGGATTTCCGGCCGCCGTCACTCTTGCGGACGAGTCTGCAGTCAAGCAGCACACCGACTACCGCGCCGCCAAGACGGGTGACGCTTCGGCGGCTGTTGTGCGTTTGGTACATGAACTGGTTGGCGACGGGGCGATCGACGCGCTCGGCCGACAACTCCACAAGCCGCTTCCGATCGTGGCCAGCATCCACGCTCAAGAAAGAGACGGCATCAACGAGATCCCCGAAGCACTCGCGGTTCGAATTGCTGAACGGCTCGGGCTGAAGACCGACGCCAGCTTGGTGCAAACCAACGTTGTCAACCACACTGGGGCCGATGGATTCAGTCGCCTTGCGCGTCAGGCACTCTTCTCTGGAGATGTCATCGAGGGCGCCGACTACCTGATCGTCGACGACTTCATTGGGCAAGGCGGCACGATGGCCAACTTTCGCGGCCACATCGTGGCAAACGGGGGCCATGTCGTCGGCTCGATCGCGTTGACCGGCAATCCCTACTCGGCCAAACTCGCGTTGTCGGATGAGCTGCTTGACTAACTGAGACACAAATATGGCGAACTCGAAAACTGGTGGCGCGAGCGATTCGGCTTCGGCTTCGACGCGCTCACTCAATCCGAAGCTCGCTACCTCACGCGCACCGCGGATGCTTACACCGTCAGAAGTCGCCTCGCTGAGGCAGGACAAGGCCAAGACGGCGGCGATCGCTAGACGCTTGCTGGTGACAACACCCGCGCGATAGAGCTCTCAGCCGCTCCTGCTCGGCGGCTCCCGCCGATACGTCGCCGGCGTCCGCGACAACTTGATCGGCGACGCCACTCCCTTGTACTCGCCGATCTCCACCACCATGCCCCGGTGCGCGGTGTGCGGGTCGGCCAGCGCTGAAGGAATGTCGCGCGTCGGCGCACACGGCACACCGGCACGGATCAGGCGGTCGGCCAGGGGCTCGCAGTCAAAGGTGGTCAGGCGCGCTTCGAGCAGTCGCTTCAACTCCACACGATTCGCCGAGCGCAGCGCGTTGTTGGCAAAGCGAGCATCGCTGGCCATCTCCGGCGCGCCGATCTGCTCGGCCAGCTTGGCGAACTGGCCGTCGTTGCCCACGGCCAGGAAGATCGGCACGGTGCGCGTGGCGAAGGTGTCGTAGGGGCAGATGTTGGGGTGCGCGTTGCCGCTGCGGCCGGGCACGCGGCTCGGGTCGAGCAGATGGTTGGCGGTGTGCGGGTGCAGGAAGGACAGGCCGCAGTCGTAGAGCGCGGCCTCGACGAACTGGCCTTTGCCGCTCTTCGTGCGCTCGTGCAGCGCCATCAGGATGCCGAGCGCGGCGTTCAAGCCCGTGGCGATGTCCACCGCCGGCACGCCCAGGCGCACTTGCGTGCCGCCGTTGGCATCGCTCTCGCCGTTGATGCTCATCATGCCGACCATCGCCTGCACGGCCGCGTCGTAGCCCGGCAGGCCGCCCTTGGGGCCGTCGGCGCCGAAGCCGCTGACGCGGCAGTGGATCAGGCGCGGAAACTTGGCGCTCAAGGTGTCGAAGCCGAGGCCCCACTTCTCCATCGAGCCGGTCTTGAAGTTTTCGACGAGCACGTCGGCGTCTTGCAGCAGCGCGAGCAGCGCCTCGCGTTGCGCGGGTTGCTGCAGGTCCATCGTCATGCCGCGCTTGTTGCGGTTCAGGCCGAGGAAGTACGACGCGGTCCCGTGCGCGTCGAACGGTGGGCCCCAGCCGCGCGTCTCGTCGCCCTGCGGCGGCTCGATCTTCAGCACGTCGGCGCCATGGTCGGCCAGGATCTGCGTGCAGTACGGGCCACCGAGCACACGCGAGAGGTCGATGACTTTCAAGTCTTCGAGAGAACCGAGCGTCGTTGTCATCACATGCTCACCTCGTATTGCGGCAGTGCCTTGCCCCAGACCAGCAGCCGGTACGGCCTGCGGTGCGCTTTGAAGTACGGATCGTCTTCGATCAGTTGCGTTGCTCGCGCCTTCGAGGCCACTTCGAAAACCCACAGGCCGCCGACGTACGGGCCACCCGGCTCGTCGCGCAATCCACCCGCCACGCGAATCTCGTCGCGGTTCGTTTCGAGAAAGGCCAGGTGCTCCGGCTCGAGGCGCTGGCGCACGCCCGCCATCGCGGGCTCGTCTTCAAACAGGGCGACCAGGCGCATCGTCATATCCTTTCAGGAAGTATGGGCGTCGATGTGCGCGTGCAGCGCGTCGATGACCTGCGCATTCTGGTCCGTCGTCAGCCAGTGGCTGGCGTCGGGCAACTCGATCAGTCGCGCGCCGGCAATGCGCTGCGCGGTGCGCGTGGCGTTGGCGGGCGGAATCAGTTGGTCCTGCAGGCCGTGCATGACGAGCGTGGGGCAAGTCAGGCGCGGCAGGTCCTGATAGACCGACCAGCCGATCAGCGCGTAGAGCTGCGCCTGGTACTCGCGTGCGCTCGGCTGGTTGGCCAGGCGCACGAGGGCGTCTTCGTCGAACAGCGCGTCGGCGGTTTCGCGCGCGTAGGTGTAGGGGCGCATCGCGTGCAGGCTGTCTTCGGCGCTCATCGTCGCCTTGTCGAAAAGCAGGCGTCGCACCTTCGGCTCGGCCTGCGTGGCCCAGGGGCCGCCGCTGTGCGTTCCGAGCAGCGCCAGCGAGCGCACGCGCTTGGGGTGGTCGAGGGCGAGTTGCTGCGCGATCATGCCGCCCATCGAGAAGCCGACCACATGCGCGCTGCGTTCCCCCGCGGCGTCGAGCACCGCGGCCACGTCGCCCGCCATGTGCGTGACGCGGTGAACGACGTAGTGCTGCACCTGCGTCTGCCCGCTGCCGCGGTTGTCGATCAGGATGACGCGGTGCTTCTTGGCCAGTTGCGGCGCAATCCGAAACCACAGCGCCGAGCTACACCCCAGTCCCATGATGAGCACGACCGGCTCGCCCTTGCCGAGCGAACTCCAGTGGATGCGCGCGCCTTCGCGCTCGACGAATGGCATGGTTCTTCTTGATGTGCCTGTGCTCCGTTCGCCCTGAGGTATCGAAGGGCTCATGCCCCTTGGCGCAAGGCTTCGATACCTCAGCCCGAACGGGATGGTTGTGGGGTCAGGGAATCAGGATCGTTCTGCCGACGATCTTGCCGGCGATCAGCTCCTGCATCGCCGCGTTGGCCTCGGCCATCGGCCGGCGCTGCACGGGGATCGGCTTCATCTTCGTGCGCTGCACCAGCGCCACCAGTTCGCGCAGCTCTTCGAGCGTGCCGACATAGCTGCCCTGAAGCGTCAGCGGGCGCATCGGGATGACGGGCAGCGAGAGCGTGATGTCGCCGCCCATCAGGCCGCAGATGACGATGTGGCCGCCGCGCGCGCAGGCCGCGGTGGCGAGCGTGACGGTGGGCGTGGCGCCCACGAGGTCGAGCACCGCGCGCGCACCGCCGTTGGTCGCGGCCTGCACTTGCGCCACGGCATCGGGCGCTTTCGCGTCGATGGCGGACAAGGCGCCGGCCTTCAACGCAGCTTCGCGTTTGGACGGGTCGATGTCCACCACGATCGCGCCCTTGCCGCCCATCGCCTTCAACACCTCGATCGCCATCAGCCCCAGGCCCCCGGCGCCGATGATGACCACCGGGTCGGTCGCGATGCGCTCGCCGAACTTCTTCAGCGCGCTGTAGGTCGTGACGCCGGCACACGCCAGCGGCGCGGCTTCGGCGTCGTCGAGGCCCCCGATGTCCACGAGCAAGCGCGCATGCGGCACGATGACGTATTCCGCAAAGCCGCCGGGACGCACCACGCCGAGCGATTGCGGCTTGATGCAGATGTTCTCTTCGCCGCGTTGGCAGGCCGCGCACTCGCCGCAGCCGATCCAGGGGTGGATCAGCACCGTCTTGCCAAGCGGCGCCCCGCCGCCGCTGATCACCTCACCGACGATCTCGTGCGACAGCGTCATCGGCGGTTTGATGCCGCGGTCGGCCAGCATCAGCTTCTTGCCGCCGCCGAGGTCGTAATGGCCTTCCCACAGATGCAGGTCGGTGTGGCACAGGCCGGCGGCCTTGACCTTCACCAACACCTCGCTGCCTTGCGGCGTGGGGACGTCTTTTTCCACCAGCTCGAGCGGCTGGCCGTGGTGCATCACGCAATAACAACGCATCGGTTCTCTCTGTTCCAAATGAATCAAACGGATCGGGGCGCCAGCCACGCATTCAACGCCGGCCACATGCGCGTCTCCGCGCCGCGGCCGGCAACGAGGCCGACATGGCCGCCCTTGACGACGTGCTCGCTCTTGTCGCGACTGCCTGCCAGCTTGACGAGGTCGCTCGCCGACGCATACGGCGTGATGTGGTCGTCCTGAGCCAGCAGGTGCAGCAACGGCTGCTTGATGTTGGCCAACTTCGCGCGCTGGCCGCCGATGGTCCAGGTGCCTTTGACCAGCTTGTTTCCGCGCAGGAAGTCGTTGACCATCTGCCGGAAGACGCCGCCGGGGAACGGGATGTTGTCGCTCTCCCACTTGCCCATGCGCAGGTTCGAGCGCACGGTGTCGTCGCGTGTCGATGTTGTTGAGCAGATTCGCCGCGCCGGCCAGCTTGCCGAACGGGCGCAGCGCGCGCAGCGTGTTCTGCACCCAGTCGGCCGGCACGTTGCCGAACTGTTCGATCAGCGCCTCTTCGTCGAAGCCTTCGCCCATCCAGGCCTTGAGCGACATCAGGCCATCGCCGTTGATAGGCGCGGCCATGCAGACCAGGTTCTTCAGCGGTGCTTTCGGCGTCAATGCGGCATACAAGACCGAGAGCAAGCCACCGACGCAGTAGCCGATGATCGACAGCTCCTTCTCGCCGCTGTCGCGCAGCACCGCCTCCACGCACTCGGGCAGCAGGCGCAGTACATGGTCTTCGATCGTCAGGTCTTTGTGCTCCAGGCGCGGCCGGCCCCACTCGATCAGGTAGACGTCGAAGCCCTGGCGCAGCAGGAATTCGACCATGCTCTGCCCCGGCACGAGGTCGAGGATGTAGGGCTGGTTGACGAGCGAGGTGACGATCAGCACCGGCACGCGGTAGACGCTGTCGGCCAGCGGCTTGTAGTGGTGCAGCTTCAAGGTGCCGCTGGCGTGGATGGTCTCCTTCGGCGTCACGCCCAAGGGCCCGGCCATGTCGGCAAAGTTTTCCGCCGCGATGCCCAGCCGCGACAAAGCGCGCTGCATCGGGTTCGGCAACGCTTGCGAAGCGGCGGTGTTCACGGCTTGCTCTTCTTCGGCGGTGTCGGGGCCGTGCGGGTGCGCGGCACACGCGCGACTTTGGCCGCGCCTTGCGACACCAAGGCGTCACGCAGCGCCACGACCTGCGCACTCAATTGCGCCAGGCCGTCTTCGAGCTTGCCCATGCGTTCGTCGATCGCTTCGATGTCGGCGCGTGTCGGCAGGTAGGCCGCAGCGAGCGCGGCCTGCGCCATCTCGCCGAACTGGCGGTGCGCCATGCGCGCTTCATCGACCTGCTTTTTCAGCACGCCGCCGCTGCGCTCGTCCTTGAGCATCTGCGACACGGTCTCGCTCCACTGCGCTTCGGACTTGACGATCCAGTCGCGCCACATCGTGGCCGGGCTGAACTGGTTCCAGTCGAGGGGCGGGGTGGGTGGTGGCGCGCTCATGGCTTCAGGATCGTGCGGCCACGGATGCGGCCGGCGCGCAAATCGGCCAGCGCTTCGGTGGCCGTGGCCAGGGCTTGCGAGGTCAGCGGCAGGTTCGGCAGCGAGCCGTCCTTGGCAATCGCCATCAGCTCCTGCATCTCGGCCAGGCTGCCCACATACGAGCCCATCACGGTCACGGCTTTCATCGACACCATGGCAGGCACGATCGGCGTCGAGCCGCCGAACAGGCCCACGCAGACCATCTTGCCGGCCTTGCGCAAGGCCGAAAAACCGAAATTGAAGGTCGCGCCGGCGCCGACGAAGTCGACCACCGCGGCAACGCCGCCGGTGCTCTTCATCAAGGCCTTCAGCGCGCCGTCGGCGTTGGGGTCGATGACCTCGCCGGCGCCGGCTTCGCGCGCGATGTCCCATTTGCTCTTGTCGAGCTCGACGACGATCGGCGGCGTTTCGAACAACTTGCGCGCCAGCCGAATGCCCGACAGGCCGACGCCGCCGGCACCGATGATCAGCAGCGGGTCTTTGGGTCCGAGCGGTGCAACCTTCTTCAGCGCGCTCCACGCGGTCAGCCCCGAGCAGGCGTAGGTGCAGGCCTGCTCCTCGGGCAGCGAGCCGTAGTCGAGCAAATACTTCGGGTGCGGCACGCTCACGTGGTCGGAAAAACCACCGTCGCGGTGGATGCCGAGTGCGGAGGGCTTGTTGCACAGGTGCTCGTTGCCGGCAGCGCAGAGCGAGCAGGCGCCGCAGCCGATCCACGGGAAGACGACGCGACGGTCGCCGACCTTCACACCTTGCGCGTCGGGGCCGACAGCGACGACGGTGCCCGCGATCTCGTGGCCGAGCGTGCGCGGCGGCTGCACGGTGCGCGTCATGTCGAGCTTGACGTCGCCGCCGAGATCGAAGTAGCCGTCGTGCAGATGCACGTCGCTGTGGCAGACGCCGCAGCTGCCGACCTTGACGATGACCTCGCTGCCTTGCGGCACCGGCGTGTCGCGGATGACCTGCGCCAACGGTTTGCCGAAGGCTTCGACTTGGTAGCTCAACATGTTGTGTCTCCTGTGTGTCTGTTCAAACGCCGAGGAAGGAGGCGAGTTGTTCGCTCGAACGCAGGGACTCAGAAGCGCCGCTGAGCACGACCTGCCCTTTTTGCAAGACGATCGCGCGGTCCGATTGCGCGAGCACCTTGCGGTAATCCCGATCGACGATCAGCGTGGCGATGCCGCTGCTGCGGATCTCTGAAATCACCCGCCAGATGTCGGCCACGATCAGCGGCGCCAGGCCTTCGGTGGCTTCGTCGAGGATGATGAGTTCGGGCTGCGTCATCAGCGCGCGGCCGATCGACAGCATCTGCTGTTCGCCGCCGGAGAGCTGGTTGCCGAGGTTGTTGACACGCTCGGTCAAGCGCGGGAATGTCTTCATCACGCGCTCGTAGGTCCAGCCGCTCTTCGCGTCGCGGGCGGGCTTGGCCGACATGACGAGGTTCTCGCGCACGCTCAGATTCGGGAAGACGCCGCGGCCTTCCGGCACATAGGCCACGCCGCGCCGCGCCACTTCGTGCGGCTTGCCTTTGGACAGGTCCTGGCCGAAGAGGTGGATGCGGCCATCGCGCTGCGTCACGTGGCCGAGCAGCGTGCGGATCAGCGTGCTCTTGCCCATGCCATTGCGGCCAAGCAAGCCGATGGTTTCGCCGCGACCGATCGTCAGATCGATGCCGTGCAGCACATGGCTGGAGCCGTACCAGGCGTGGATGCCGCGGGCTTCGAGGATGGGGTCGCCTGCGCTCATCAGTGGCCTCCCAAGTAAGCGGCCTGCACTTCGGCGCTGTTGCGAATGTTCTGCGGCGTGTCGCTGGCGATCACGCTGCCGTTGACCATCACGGTGATGCGGTCTGCGATGCGGAACACCGCGTCCATGTCGTGCTCGACGAGCAGGATGGCGTGGCCGGCGCGCAGTTCGCCGAGCAGCTCCAGCATGCGGTCGGTTTCTTCGGCGCCCATGCCGGCCAGCGGTTCGTCGAGCAGCAGCACCTTCGGGTTCGTCGCCAGGCACATCGCGATTTCGAGCTGGCGTTTCTGGCCGTGCGAGAGCAGGCCGGCTTCGCGGTCGAATGAAATCGTCGAGCCCGGCGCGCGTGGCCGCCGTGCGCGCGGCGCTCGTGCTGGCCTCGCAGCGCTGCGCGTCCTGCCACCACTGCCACGCTTTCTGCGTGCTCGCCTGCGCGGCGAGGCGGCAGTTCTCGAACACGGTGAACGTCGGATAGATCGTGTTGCGCTGGTAGCTGCGGCCCAAACCGGCGCGTGCGCGTTTGGGCTGCGTCCATCGCGTCACGTCCTGGCCGAGCAGCTCGACGCTGCCGTCGCTCGGCGGGATCTCGCCCGACAGGATGTTGATCAGCGTGCTCTTGCCGGCGCCGTTGGTGCCGATCACCGCGTGCACCTGGCCGCGCTGCAAGTCGAGCGACACCTTGTTGACCGCCACCAACCCGCCCCAGCGGCGCGTGATGTCGCGGCCCTTGAGAAGCACATCACTCATGGCCGGCCTCCCCCAAGGATTCGGCGCGGCGTGACGCGCGACCGAGCAGCCGCTCGCGCCACTGGCCCGGCAAACCGACGAGGCCTTTGGGCAGCAACGCCACGCTGGCGATGATGGTCAGGCCGAGGCCGAGGTGCCAATGTTTGGCGAACGCGCCGAAGATCGCTTCGCTCTTGAAGAACTCCTGCAGCAGCGCAAACGCAAACGCGCCGATCAGCGCACCGCGCAAATGGCCGAGGCCGCCGAGGATGATCATGATCAGCACCGCGCCCGACTCGTGCCAGCTCATCAGCTCGGGGTTGACGAAGCCGTCCTTGATGGCGAACAAGACACCGCCGAGGCCGGCGATCGCGCCCGACAGCGTGAACGCCGCCAGCTTGTACGGGTAGGTCGAGAAGCCGGTGGCGCGCATGCGCTGCTCGTTGACGCGGATGCCGGCCAGCGCGCGGCCGAAGCGCGAGCGCAGCACCAAAGCGAGGAAGCCGAACACCAGCACCAGCATCGCCAGCGTGAAGAGGTAGAACACGACCGGGTTGTCGAGGTCGAGCAGGCCGGCGACGCTTGGCTTGACGTTGAGATAAATGCCATCGGTGCCGCCGCCGAGCGGTGTGTCGTGCACGACGTAGTACGCCATCTGCGCAAACGCCAGCGTGACCATGATGAAGTACACGCCCTTGGTGCGCAGCGACAGCGCACCGACGAGCAGCGCGTACAGCGCCGCGAGCAGCACGGCCACCGGCAGCAGCCAGAGCAGCGACGCCGCATCGCTCTCGGGCGACAACTTCACCGCGGCATAGGCGCCGATGCCGAAGAACGCCGCCTGCCCGAAGCAGACGAGGCCGGTGCCGCCGACGAGCAGTTCGAGGGAGAGCGCGAAGATCGCAAAGATCATGATCTTGGTGATCAGATCGATGCCGAACTTGCCGGCCACCAGCGGGTACAGCGCCAGCGCACCGAAGGCGAGCGCGACGAAGAGGAGTTTGCCTTTGTCGATGTTTTGCATAGTGGTCATCCCGCCTTGAACAGGCCATCCGGCTTCCAGAGCAGGATCAGGGCCATGAGCACGTACACCAACACACCGGCCGCAGAAGGCAGCAGCACCTTGCCGAAGGTATCGACAAACCCGATCAGCAGCGCCGCCAGCAGCGCACCGCGGATCGAGCCGATGCCGCCGATGACGACGACGACGAAGCAGATGATCAGCACCGAGTTGCCCATGCCCGGGTACACGCTGCACACCGGCGAGGCCACCATGCCGGCGAGCACCGCGATGGCGACACCGGCGGCGAAGACCACGCGGTAGAGAAACGTGATGTCGATGCCGAGGATCTGCACCATCTCGCGGTTGGTGCTGCCGGCGCGGATCATCATGCCCAGGCGCGTGCGCGTGAAGACGAAGTACATGCCGAGCGCCAGGGCCAGGCAGACGCCGCTGATGAAGAGGCGATAGATCGGGTACTGCTGCACGTCACTCAGAGCGATGCTGCCGGCCAGCAGCGGCGGGATCGCCACGCCGTGCACGTCGTCTCCGACCAGCAGGCTGCGCAACTCTTCGAAGACAAGGATCAGGCCGTAGGTCATCAGCACCTGCTGCAGGTGTTCGCGCTCGTAGAGAAAGCTGTAGAACGCCCACTCGAGCAGGTAGCCGAAGATCACCGAGAGCACGAGCCCGACCGCGAGCACGGCGAAGAAACCGCCACCGAAGGTGCTGCTGACGACCGGCGACAGCGCATACGCCATGTAGGCGCCGATCATGTAGAAGCTGCCGTGCGCCAGGTTGATGACGCCCATGATGCCGAAGATCAACGTCAGCCCGGAGGCGACGAGGAAGAGCAGCAGGCCGTACTGCAGCGCGTTCAGGCACTGGATCAGGAAGGTTGCTAGATCCATGAGCGATCCTGTTTGTTGTTGTGGCTGCGCTGTGATCCGTTCGCCCTGAGCTTGTCGAAGGGCCTGCTGGCAGGCCGTGGGCTTCGACAGGCTCAGCCCGAACGGGTGGATTTCCGATCGTCCTGACCTTGTCGAAGGACAGGCTCAGCCCGAACGGGGCTGTTTGGGTGAGCGCTACAGACTACAACTTGCAGCCGCGGCCCGGGTCAGCCAATGCCTTGCTCGCGATGCCCACGCTCTTGTTCTCCTTGCCCACCACCTGGCGCAGATAGAAGTCCTGCACCGGGTTGTTCGACTTGGAGATCGTGAACACGCCGCGCGGGCTGTCGATCTTGGCGGCCTGCACCGCCTTGGCGAACTCGGCCGTCTTCTTCGCGTCGCCCTTGGTGGCGTTCAAGCCCACGGCCAGCATCTGCGCGGCGTCGTAGCCCTGCACCGCATAGACGTCGGGCTGCAGCTTGTAGGCCTTCGCATACGCCAGGCGGAAGGCGTTGTCGCGCGGCGTGTTCAGGCCGTCGGCGTAGTGCAGCGCGGTGAAGATGCCGTCGGCGTCTGCGCCTTGCGCTTCGAGCGTGCCGTCGGTGAGAAAGCCGTTGCCGTACAGCGGGATGTTCTTCTTCAGGCCCGCCGCGGCGTAGTCCTTGACGAACTTGACCGCACCGCCACC
Organism: uncultured beta proteobacterium; assembly: GCA_963814385.1. Classification (GTDB taxonomy): domain Bacteria; phylum Pseudomonadota; class Gammaproteobacteria; order Burkholderiales; family Burkholderiaceae_C; genus CADEEN01. Next base: position 25,597 of record CAWFCX010000052.1, on the reverse strand, counting down.
GGCGAAGAAGGCGAAGACGCCATCGGGCTTGGTCGCAGCGACGTCGGTCAGCAGGGCCTGGAACTCGACGTTCGGGAACGGCAGGTTCAGCTCCTTGACCACCTGGCCGCCGGCCTTCTCGAAGGCTTCCTTGAAGCCGGCCACCATCTCGTCGCCGGCAGCGTACTTCCAGGTCACGGTGGCGATCTTCTTGTGGCCGCGCTTGGCCACGGCTTCGCCGGTGGCGTAGCCGGTCTGCCAGTTGGAAAAGCTGCTGCGGAAGATGTTGGGCGCGCACATGGCGCCGGTAACGGCGCCCGCTCCCGCGTTCGGCACGATCAGGATCGTGCCGCTGTCCTTGGCCACGCGCGCCATCGCCATCGCGACGCCGGAGTGCACTGTGCCGACGATGACATCGACGTTGTCGCGCTTGACCAGTTTGTTGACGTTGTCGGTGGCCTTGGCGGGCTCGCTCTCGTCATCGACCTTGACGAATTCGATCTCGCGGCCGCCGAGCTTGCCGCCCTGCTCCTGCACGTAGAGCTTGAAGCCGTTTTCGATGGCGGTGCCGAGCGACGCGAACGTGCCGGTGGCCGGCAGCATCAGGCCGACCTTGAGCTTTTGCCCTTGAGCAAAGGTGAGCGGCGCGGCGAGTGCGGCGGCCGTGAGTGCGGCGAGTCGAATCAGTTTCATGGCTTTGTCTCCAGTGGAATGGCGTTGTATGAAGGACGTGGCAGCCGCGATCACGTGCGCGGTCTGGTCTTTGTGCGGCGAGTGCCCGCAGTCGGGCAGCTCGAGCAACTCGGTGTGCGGCACGCGCCTGGCGATGCCGCGAATCTGTTCGAGCGTGCCGTACTCGTCGTCGATGCCTTGCACCGCGAGCAGCGGGCGGGTGATCGATGCGATCTCCTGCTCGATCGACCACTGCTTGAACGGCGGGTGCAGCCAGATGTTGTTCCAGCCCCAGAAGGCGGAGTCCGGATCGTCGTGGTATTTGCCCAGGCGCTGGCGCAAGTCGGTCTGCTGGTAGGCCGTGCGCGCCTTGGCAATGCTCTCGACCGACAGGTCTTCGACCAGGATGTGCGGCGCAAGCACGATCGCACCTTCGGTCTGGGCGCTGAACTTCGCGGCGTAAAGCAGCGCGATCGAGCCGCCGTCGCTGTGGCCGAAGAGCCAGGGCTTGTCCTGGATGTCGAGGGCATCGAACAACGCCGGCAGCACTTCATGCGCCTGACGGTGCATGAAGTCCAGGTCCCACGCCTCTTCGGCGGCGCGCGGCGTCGAGCGGCCGTAGCCGGGGCGCGAATAGACAAGGCCACGCACTTGCGCTGCGTCGCACAGGCGCTGCGGGAAGTCCTTCCACATCGCCAGCGAGCCCAGGCCTTCGTGCAGGAAGACGACGAGTGGCGCAGCCTTTGCGCTCGGGGGCGATCCACTGGTGCTCGATACGCACCGGCCGGCCGGCCCAATCGACGGTGACGAACGCCGAACTCACTTCGCGGCCGCTTCCCGCTCGCGCAACTTGAAGCGCTGAATCTTCCCCGTCGCTGTCTTCGGCAAGTCGTTGATGAACTCGATGAAGCGCGGGTACTTGTAGGGCGCCAGGCGCTCCTTGACGAAGGCCTTCAACTCCTCTTCGCTCACCGACGCCCCAGCCTTCAAGACGACGAAGGCCTTGGTCTTGGTCAGGCCTTCCGCATCTTCCTTGCCGATCACCGCGGCTTCGAGCACGGCGGGGTGCTGCACGAGCGTGGCTTCGACTTCGAACGGCGAGACGTAGATGCCGCTGACCTTCAGCATGTCGTCGCTGCGGCCGCTGTAGGTGTAGGTGCCGTCGGCGTTCTTGACGTACTTGTCGCCGCTCTTGGTCCAGCCGCCTTGGAAGGTGTCGCGCGTCTTTGGCGCGGTTGCCCCAGTACATCATCGCGGCGCTCGGGCCGTGGATGTAGAGGTCGCCCGGCTCGCCGTCGGCCACCGGCTTGCCGTCTTCGCCGCGCAGCTCGACTTCGTAGCCCGGTACCGGCCAGCCGGTGGTGCCGTAGCGCACCTTGCCGGGCTGGTTCGACAGGAAGATGTGCAGCATCTCGGTCGAGCCGATGCCATCGACGATCTCGACACCGAAGTGTCTGGTGAAGCGCTCGCCGAGTTCGGCCGGCAGCGCTTCGCCAGCCGAGGACACCATGCGCAAGTCGATGTCGCCTTTCCTCGGCAACGCGGGACTCGCGAGCATGCCGGCAAAGCCGGTCGGTGCGCCGAAGAACACGGTGGGTTTGACGCCGCCGACCTTGCCGAGCCAGCGCGCGAACGTGGCGTCCGGCGTCGGCCGCTCGGCCATCAATATCGTCGTCGCGCCCACGCTCATTGGAAATGACAGGCCGTTGCCCAGGCCGTAGGCGAAGAACAGTTTTGCAGCCGAGAAACAGACGTCCTGCTCGGTGATGCCGAGCAGGCGCTTGCCGTAGAGCTCGGCCGTCCAGTACGGGTTGGCGTGCGAGTGCACCGTGCCCTTCGGGCGGCCGGTGGAGCCGGAGGAGTAGAGCCAGAAGCCGGGATCGTCGGCGCCGGTGGCGGCGGGCTTGGCCATCGGCTCGGCGCGCTGAACAAAGGCTTCGAACTCGGCTTCGCTGTCGTGCATGGGCGCGATCGGGTGCGAGACGATGACCTTCTTGATCTCGTGCTCGGACTTCACCATCGCCGCGCTCAATGCCGGCAACAGCGCGCCCGACACCAGCGCCGCCTGGGCGCGCGAGTTCTCGAGCATGTAGGCGTAGTCGTCGGCCGTCAGCAGCGTGTTCACCGCGACCGGCACCAGCCCGGCGTACATCGCACCGAGAAAACTCACCGGCCAGTCGGCGCCGTCCTGCATCAGCAGCAGCACGCGCTCTTCGCGGCGCAGGCCCAGGGCGCGCAGGCCGGCAGCGACGCGGCGCACGCGATCGGCCACGTCGGCATAGGTGACGCTGCCGTGGTCGTCGATGAAGGCCGTCTTGTTCGGGCGCTGCGCATTCTGCTCGAGCAGGTGCTGCGCGAAGTTGAAGCGCTCGGCGGGGGCTTGGACGTCGGTGCTCATGTCGCGGCTCCTGATCAGCGTGTGAATTCGATGGCGCCTTGCGGCAAGAGATACAGCACCAGCGCGCGGCCCCGGTTGACCGTGGGCCGGTGCGCGCTGCCGGCGGGATAGACGCACCAGCCCGCGGACCGGCCGTCGAATTGCGCGTCGCCGTCGATCGGCATGATCAGATCGATCTCGCCGTTCGGGTGCGTGTGGTGCGGGCCGGCGATGTCTTTCATGTCAACGACGTCCACCGAGAAGCCCTGCAACTCATCGCTTGGCTTGAAGATGCGCCCGTACTTGATGCCACCGCCCTCACGGTTGGCGAGCCAGCCTTCGGCGACGCCGGCCTCGCACGAGGCCTTGAGTTGACGGTAGGTCGCGCTGCCCGCGCCATGCGCCTGGTTCAGCCATGCATCGAGTTCGCCATCGAGCTCGCGGCCGGCAATCTGCGCGGTGAGTTGGGCGAGCTGGCTCTGAAATTCGGCGGGTGTAACCATGTTTGTCTCCTGTTCGCCTTGCTGATCCTTGCGGAAGCCAGAAAGATGAATTATTGTGCTTGTGTGAACGATAGTTGTGCGCCCATGGAGTGTCAAGCACTATATTGCATATGTCAGGGATAACACTGAAACAAGACCTCGACGACAGCGCCAACAGCGCCAGCGTCGAGGCTGCGGAAGACAAGAACCCGTTCCTCGTCGCCTTGGGTGAGCGAGTGCGCGCTCTTCGTTCGAGGCGCGGCATGACTCGCAAGGCGGTTTCGCTCGCCGCAGATGTCTCGGAGCGGCACTTGGCGAATCTGGAATACGGCGTCGGCAACGCGTCGATCCTGGTGCTGCTGCAGGTTGCCCAGGCCTTGCAGGTTTCGCTGACCGAGCTCACTGGCGACATCACGACCTCGTCCCCGGAGTGGCTGATGCTGCGCGAGCTGCTCGAAGGGCGCGACGAAGTGGCGCTGCGCCGCGCCCGCATCGCCGTCGGCGAGCTGTTCGGCACCGGCGGCTCGGCCAACAAAAACGGCGGCGCGCGCAGCCCGCGCATCGCGCTGATCGGTTTGCGCGGCGGCGGCAAATCGACTCTCGGCCAGTTGCTGTCCGAAGACCTGCACGTGCCCTTCATCGAGCTCTCGGGCGAGATCGAAAAGTTTGCCGGCTGCACCGTCGCCGAGATCCAGGCGCTCTATGGCCAGAACGCCTACCGCCGCTACGAGCGCCGGGCGCTCGAAGAAACGATTCAGATCTACAGCGAGTGCGTGATCGCCGTGCCCGGCGGACTGGTTTCGGACCCGGCCACGTTCAACGAACTGCTCGCGCATTGCACAACGGTGTGGCTGCAGGCCACGCCCGAAGACCACATGAAGCGCGTCGTTGCACAAGGTGACCTGCGGCCGATGGCGTCCAGCAAGGAAGCCATGCAGGACTTGAAGGGCATCCTCGCCGGCCGTGCCGCGTTCTATTCAAAGGCTGACTTCACTCTCGACACCAGCGCCCAGCCGCTGGACGAGACTTTTGCGGCGTTGCGCAGGCTGGTCCGCGACGCGCTCCAGCTGCAAGGGTAAATACGCAAGAAAAAATGCATTCCATTGCTTGACCAGCACCGATGACATGCACTATTATGCATTTCATCGACACCCGAAACATGCACGATAGTGCACAAAGGAGACCTTGATGAGCAGCGACCAAGCCCCCCGCGTTGACTACCAAACCCACCCCTCCCAGTACAAGCACTGGAAGCTGAAGTTCGAAGGCCCCGTGGCCACACTGGGAGCCGACTTCGACGAAAACGCCGGCCTGCGCCCGGGCTACAAGCTGAAGCTCAACAGTTACGACCTCGGCGTGGACATCGAGCTCAACGACGCGGTGAATCGCATCCGCTTCGAGCACCCGGAAGTGCGCACCGTCGTGCTGACGAGCCTGAAGGACAAGGTCTTCTGCTCGGGCGCCAACATCTTCATGCTCGGTGTGAGCTCCCATGCGTGGAAGGTCAACTTCTGCAAGTTCACCAACGAGACGCGCAACGGCCTCGAAGACACCTCCAAGCATTCGGGCCTGAAGTTCCTTGCCGCCGTCAACGGCGCCTGCGCCGGTGGCGGCTACGAAGTGGCGCTGGCCTGCGACGAAATCATCCTGGTCGATGACCGCAGCAGCGCCGTCAGCCTGCCCGAAGTGCCGCTGCTCGGCGTGCTGCCCGGCACCGGCGGCCTGACCCGCGTCACCGACAAGCGCCATGTGCGCCATGACCTGGCCGATCTGTTCTGCACCAGCGTCGAAGGCGTACGCGGTCAGAAGGCGGTCGATTGGCGTCTGGTCGATGCGATCGCCAAGCCGGCGGTGTTTGCCGCCAAGGTGCAGGAGCGCGCACTGCAACTGGCCGAGAAGAGCGACCGCCCGGCCAACGGCAAGGCCGTGGCGCTGACGCCGCTGAATCGCACGATCGAAGCCGATGCGCTGCGCTACCCGAACGTCACGGTCGAGATCGACCGTGCCAAGCGGATTGCCACGTACACGGTCAAGGCGCCGACGAAGGCAGTCGAGGCCGACATCGCGGCCATCGAAGCCGCCGGTGCAAACTGGTACCCGCTCGCCCTGGCGCGTGAACTCGAGGACGCGATCCTGTCGATGCGCACCAACGAGCTCGACATCGGCACCTGGCTGATCAGATGCGAAGGCGACGCCAAGGCCGTGCTGCAAATGGACTCGGTGCTGCAACAGCACGCCAACCATTGGTTCGTGCGTGAGACCGTGGGCCTCTTGCGCCGCACCTTCAGCCGCCTCGACGTGTCCTCGCGCAGCCTGTTCGCACTGATCGAGCCGGGCTCGTGCTTCGCCGGCACCTTCCTCGAACTGGCGCTGGCCTGCGACCGCAGCTACATGCTCGCGCTGCCGGACGACGAAGCCAAGGCGCCGAAGATCACGGTCGGCGAGACCAACTTCGGCCTCTACCCGATGGCCACCGGCGAGAGCCGCCTGGGCCGCCGCTTCTACAACGAGCAGCCCGCCCTCGATGCCGTGCGTGCGAAAGCTGGTCAAGCACTCGACGCCGACGCCGCCTTTGCACTCGGCCTCGTGACGGCCAATCCGGACGACATCGACTGGGCCGACGAAGTGCGCATTGCTCTCGAAGAACGTGTGGCAATGAGCCCCGATGCCCTCACCGGCATGGAAGCCAACCTGCGCTTCAACAGCAAGGAAAACATGCACACCCGCGTCTTCGGCCGCTTGACAGCGTGGCAGAACTGGATCTTCCAGCGCCCCAACGCGGTGGGCGAAAAAGGCGCGCTCAAGGTCTACGGCAAAGGCGACAAAGCCGCCTTCGACTGGAACCGGGTTTGAGCATCGACACATCGACGACACACACACAGGAATCAAGACCATGAGCACCGGCATCAACTACAGCGAAAAGATCCCCAACAACGTCAACCTGTCCGAAGACCGCACGCTGCAGCGCGCGCTCGAGCAGTGGCAGCCCAACTTCATCAGCTGGTGGGACGACATGGGCCCGGACGGATCGACACCGTACGACGTCTATCTGCGCACCGCCGTCAGCGTCGATCCGCAGGGCTGGGCGCAGTTCGGCCACGTCAAGATGCGCGACTACCGCTGGGGCGTTTTCTTGAACCCCGGTGAGAAAGACCGCAAGATCCACTTCGGCGACCACAAGGGCGAAGCGGCTTGGCAAGACGTGCCTGGCGAGTACCGCGCCAACCTGCGCCGCATCATCGTCACGCAGGGCGACACCGAACCGGCATCGGTCGAGCAGCAGCGCCACCTCGGCGCCACGGCACCGTCGATGTACGACCTGCGCAACCTGTTCCAGATCAACGTCGAAGAAGGCCGCCACCTGTGGGCGATGGTTTACCTGCTGCAAAAGCACTTCGGCCGCGACGGCCGCGAAGAAGCCGACGCGCTGTTGCAGCGTCGCAGCGGCCAGGAAGACAACCCGCGCATCCTGCAAGCCTTCAACGAGCAGACGCCGGATTGGCTGGCGTTCTTCATGTTCACCTACTTCACCGACCGCGACGGCAAGTTCCAGCTGTGCGCATTGGCGGAGAGCGCGTTCGACCCGCTGGCCCGCACGACCAAGTTCATGCTGACCGAAGAAGCGCACCACATGTTCGTCGGCGAGAGCGGCGTCTCGCGCGTCATCGCCCGCACCTGCGCGGCGATGAACGAAATGAAGACCGACGATGCGAAGAAACTTCGCGCCGCCGGCGTGATCGACCTGCCGACGATCCAGCGCTATCTGAACTTCCACTTCAGCGTCACCGTGGATCTGTTCGGCGCCGACGAGTCGAGCAATGCCGCCACGTTCTATTCAACGGGCTTGAAGGGCCGCTATGAAGAAGGCAAGCGCGTTGACGATCACGAGCTGCGCGGCCAGACCTACAAGGTGCTGACGGTGCAGAACGGCGCGCTGGTCGAGAAGGAAGTGCCGATGTTGAATGCGCTCAATGAAGTGCTGCGCGACGACTACATCAAGGACAGCGTGGCCGGCGTCGATCGCTGGAACAAGGTCATCGACAAGGCCGGCATCCCGTTCAAGCTGACCGTGCCGCACAAGGCCTTCCATCGCAACATCGGCGCGCTGGCTGGTGCAAAGATCTCGCCGGACGGCCGCGTCGTCAGCGACGCCGAGTGGAGCGCGAAGAAGAACGAGTGGCTGCCGAGCGGCGAAGACCGCGCGTTCGTCGCCAGCCTGATGGGGCGTGTCGTCGAGCCGGGCAAGTTCGCCAACTGGATCGCGCCGCCGGTGATGGGTATCAACCGCCAGCCGGTGGACTTCGAGTACGTGCGGTTCAACTAGCGTTATTGCGGACGCTTTGCGCCGCAATAACTCAGAGGCGCGGAGTTGCGCAGCGGACAGCCTTTGGCACTTTCGCCGCTCAACCCGCCGCGACGTCACAGAGGATGACAACTTTCTGGAGACAACATGAACGCGCCCGCCGAAATCACCGTCCTCAAACAACACCTGATCGACCCCGAGATCTGCATTCGCTGCAACACCTGCGAGGCGATCTGCCCGGTCAAGGCGATCACGCACGACTCGCGCAATTACGTCGTCGATGCCGAGAAGTGCAACTTCTGCATGGACTGCATCTCGCCCTGCCCGACCGGCAGCATCGACAACTGGCGCATCGTGGCCAAGGTCAGCGCGTATTCGATCGAAGCACAGCTCGGTTGGGACAACCTGCCCGACGAGCTCACGCCCGACCAGCTCGCCGTGGCCGGCGTCAGCGCCGAAGCGGTGGCCTCCGCGGGGTCCGACATCGTCAGCACGCCGCCGCTGCAAGCCGCCGCGAGCGGCGAAGAAGCCTTCAACAGCGCGCAGTTCGGCGCCACCACGCCGCCATGGTCGGCCGCGCATGCGTACACCAATCTCTATGGCCCGAAGACCGGGCCGACGGCCGCCAGCGTCGTCGGCAACTTCAAGGTCAACGAGGCCGGCACCGAAAACGAAACCCACCACATCGTGCTCGACCTCGGCGCGATGCCCTTCCCCGTGCTCGAAGGCCAGTCGATTGCCATCATCCCGCCGGGCACCGATGCGCAAGGCAAGCCGCACCACGCGCGCCAGTACTCGATCGCCAGCCCGCGCAACGGCGAGCGGCCGGGCTACAACAACCTGTCGCTGACGATCAAGCGCGTGCTGTCCGACCACCACGGCAAGCCGGTGCGCGGCGTCGCCAGCAACTACATGTGCGACTTGAAGGTCGGCGACAAGGTGCAGGTCATCGGGCCCTTCGGCACGAGCTTCCTGATGCCGAATCACCCACGATCGAACATCGTCATGATCTGCACCGGCACCGGCTCAGCGCCGATGCGCGCGATGACCGAGTGGCGGCGGCGCCTGCGCCAGAGCGGCAAGTTCGAAGGCGGCAAGCTGATGCTGTTCTTCGGCGCGCGCACGAAAGAAGAGCTGCCCTACTTCGGCCCGCTGATGAGTTTGCCGAAGGACTTCATCGACATCAACTTCGCGTTCAGCCGCACGCCAGGGCAACCGAAGAAGTACGTGCAGGATTTGATGCGCGACCGCGCCGCTGATCTGGTGCCGCTGCTCAAAGACCCGAACACCTGCTTCTACGTCTGCGGGTTGAAGAGCATGGAAGAAGGCGTCGTGCTCGCGCTGCGCGACGTGGCCACCCAGGCCGGCCTGTCGTGGGACACCGTTGGCGCGTCGTTGAAGAAAGAGGGCCGCCTGCACCTCGAGACGTACTGATCCTCTCCGTTCGGGCTGAGCTTGTCGAAGCCCTTCGACAAGCTCAGGGCGAACGGGTGCACAACCGGCCACGCAAGATGCCCCACACACTCACCATCACCCGCCGCTCACCCGGCGTCGCGCAGATCACGATGTCGCGCGCCGAGGTCTTCAACGCTTTCGACGAAGCGATGATCGCCGAGCTGGATGCAGCGTTCGCCGCGCTGATCGACGACGCCGACGTGCGCGTGATCGTGCTCGCCGGTGATGGCAAACATTTCTCGGCGGGCGCCGATCTGCAATGGATGCAGCGTGCGTCCGAAGCGTCGCAAGACTGGAACCTGCAGGATGCGCGCAAGTTCGCGGCGATGCTGTCGCGCATCGAGACGTGCCCGAAGCCGACCGTCGCGCGCGTGCAAGGCGCGGCGCTCGGCGGCGGCGTCGGTCTGGCGTGCGCGTGTGACATCGCCGTTGCCGCCGACAACGCGAGCTTTTCGGTCAGCGAGGCCAAGTTCGGCATCCTGCCCGCCGTCATCGGCCCCTACGTCACCAACGCCGTTGGCAAGCGCCACGCCAAACGCCTGGCGCTGACGACGACGCGCATCGGCGCCGCCGAGGCGCTGGCGATCGGCCTGGTGCAGCAGGTCGCCCCTCTCGCCGAATTGGACGCGACGGTCGATGCGACGGTGAAAGAGCTGCTCGCCGGCAGCCCGAACGCGCAGCGCGAAATCAAGCAGCTCTTTGCGCAACTCGAAGTCGGCCCGATCACGCCCGAGGTGCGCGAACTGACCGCACAAACCATCAGCCGCGTGCGCGGCACCGACGAAGCCAAAGAAGGTTTTGCCGCGTTTCTCGGCAAGCGGCCAGCGAACTGGATCCCGAAAACACAATGACCATCAAACTCCAAGGCACACCCGTGCTCGTTGTTGGGGCCGGCATCATGGGCGCCGGCATCGCGCAGACCGCCGCGCAGGCCGGCCACGCCGTGCTGCTGTTCGACACGCGCGACGGCGCGGCGCGCGACGCCAAAGCCAAGCTCGCAGCCACCTTCGATGGCCTCGTCGCCAAAGGCAAGGTCACGGCCGATAGCGCGCAGGCCACACTCGCCCGCATCGAGCCGCTGGCCCAGATCGACGGCGCGGCCGGCGTCGGCCTCGTCGTCGAAGCCATCGTCGAGAACCTCGACGTCAAGCGCGCCCTGTTCAAGCAACTCGAAGCCATCGTCGGCGCGCAGTGCGTGCTGGCCACCAACACCTCGTCGATCTCGGTCACGGCGATTGCGAATGGCCTGCAGCACCCGGGCCGCCTGGTCGGCATGCACTTCTTCAACCCGGTGCCGCTGATGAAGCTGGTCGAAGTGGTCAGCGGCCTGCACACCGAGCCGGCGATCGCCGAGGCCATCTTCGAACTCAGCACGCAGTGGGGCAAGACGCCGGTGCATGCCAAGAGCACGCCCGGCTTCATCGTCAACCGCATCGCGCGGCCGTTCTATGCCGAGACGCTGGCGCTGCTGCAGGAACAGGCCGCGACGCCGCAGGTGCTCGATGCCTGCCTCAAGGCGGCAGGCTTTCGCATGGGCGCGTGCGAGCTGATGGACCTGATCGGCCACGACACCAACTTCGCCGTCACGAACTCGGTCTACGAGGCCAATTTCTACGACAAGCGCTATGTGCCGTCGCTGGTGCAGCGCGAACTGGTCGATGGCGGGCTGCTCGGCCGCAAGAGCGGGCGCGGCTTCTATCGATACCCCGAAGGCGTGCCGTCGCGGCCGGTGGCGCTGCACGACGCACCGGCGACCGCGCGCGAGGTCACCGTGCATGGCGACGGCGCGATCGCCGACTTCCTTGAGCAAGCAGCCGCCAAGGCGCTGGAGCCGCAAGGCTGGGGGCCGGCGCGCGTGCGTGACAGCGCGTGGACGGGCTTGTCGATCGATAACGCGCGCCTCGTGCTCACCGACGGCCGCACGGCCGGCGAGATGGCGGCCGCGCTCGGGACACCAGACGTGGCGGTCTTCGACCGGCCGCTGATGCTGCCGGCGTCCCCGGGCAGCGCGCTCGCGTTCGCGATCGCACCGCGTGCAAGCGAGTCGTGGCGAGCCCAAGCCGACGCCTGGCTGGCCGCGCTCGGCTTCGCGCCGCTGCCGCTGGCCGATGCGCCGGGTCTCGTCGTCGCCCGCACCATCGCCATGCTGATCAACGAAGCGGCTGACGCGGTGCAGCAGGGCGTGTGCAGCCAAGCCGGCGCCGACGCGGCGATGAAGCTCGGCGTGAACTACCCGGCCGGGCCGTTCGAGTGGCTCGCCCAATGGAGCGCGCGCGACGTGGTGGCGCTGTTGGGCGCGCTCGACCACCACTACCGCGGCGAGCGCTATCGCGCGAGTCCGTTCCTGCGACAGCAAGCATGACCAAAACCTTCAACCTCGGCCCCCACCTACAAGCCTTCATCGGCACCGACGGCATCGCCGAGCTGGTCTTCGGCCCCGAAGGCGGCATGCCCTTCACCGACCTGCAAGGCCACGCCGAACTCGGCACGATCTGGGCGCGCCTCGCGGCCGAACCCGGCGTGCGCGCGATCCTCGTGCGCAGCATTGGCAAAGGCTTCTGCGCCGGCGGCACGCCCGACGTCGTGCAAGGCATGCTCGACAACCACGCCGCTCGGCTGCGTGTGATGCGCGAAGGCCGCGCCATCGTGCAGGGCATGATCGACTGCGACTTGCCCATCGTCAGCGCGATCAACGGCGCGGCGGTCGGCGCCGGTGCAGCGGTGGCGCTGCTGGCCGACATCTCGATTGCCGGCCACAAGGCCAAGATCATCGACGGCCACACCAAGATCGGCGTCGCTGCCGGTGACCACGCCGCCGTCGTCTGGCCGCTCTTGTGCGGCATGGCCAAGGCCAAGTACCACCTGCTGTTGTGCAACACGATCGACGGCATTGAGGCCGAGCGCATCGGCCTGGTCAGCCTGGCCGTGGCCGACGACGACTTGCAAGCCACGGCCCGCAAGATCGCGCTGCAACTGGCGGCCGGCAGCCCGACCGCGCTGGCCTTCACCAAACGCAGCCTCAACCATTGGCTGCGCGCGGCGTGGCCGGCGTTCGAACATTCGCTGGCGTTGGAGACGCTGGGTTTTGCCGGGGCGGACGCGCGCGAAGGTTTTGCCGCGATCCATCAGAAACGCGCGCCACAATTCGAAGGCCTCTGAACAACACGACACGCCATGACCCAAGCCTTCATCTGCGACGCCATCCGCACCCCCATCGGCCGCTACGGCGGTGCGCTGGCTTCCGTGCGCACCGACGACCTTGGCGCCGTGCCGCTGCGCGCGCTGATGGCACGCAACCCCAAGGTCGATTGGGCAGCGGTCACCGACGTGCTCTTCGGCTGCGCCAACCAGGCCGGCGAAGACAACCGCAACGTCGCCCGCATGTCGCTGCTGCTCGCCGGCCTGCCGAAAGATGTGCCCGGCGGCACGCTCAACCGCCTCTGCGGCTCGGGCATGGACGCCGTGGGCACGGCGGCGCGCGCGATCAAGAGCGGCGAAGCGCAGTTGATGATCGCCGGCGGCGTCGAGAGCATGAGCCGCGCGCCGTTCGTGATCCCCAAGGCCGAGAGCGCGTTCTCGCGCAGCAACGCGATCTATGACACGACGATTGGCTGGCGCTTCATCAACAAGCTGATGAGAGAGCAGTACGGCGTCGACTCGATGCCCGAGACGGCGGAGAACGTGGCCACCGACTACAAAATAGAGCGCGAGGCGCAGGACCGCATGGCACTGGCATCGCAGCAGAAGGCCGTGGCCGCACAACTCAGCGGATTTTTCGACGCCGAGATCGTGCCGGTGACGATCGCGCAGAAAAAAGGCGAGCCGCTGATCGTGATCAAGGACGAACACCCGCGCGAGACCAGCCTCGAGTCGCTGGCCCGGTTGAAAGGTGTGGTCAAGCCCGACGGCAGCGTGACCGCCGGCAATGCCAGCGGTGTCAACGATGGCGCGTGCGCGCTGCTGCTGGCCAGCGAAGCCGCCGCAAAACAGCACGGCCTGACGCCGCGCGCGCGGGTGCTCGGCATGGCCACCGCGGGCGTGTCTCCGCGGATCATGGGCATCGGCCCGGCGCCCGCCACACGCAAGGTGCTCGAACTCACCGGCCTGACGCTGGCGCAGATGGACGTGATCGAACTCAACGAAGCCTTCGCCGCGCAAGGCCTGGCGGTGCTGCGTGATCTTGGCTTGCAAGACGACGACCCGCGCGTGAATCCGAACGGCGGCGCCATCGCGTTGGGCCATCCGCTCGGCGCCAGCGGCGCGCGGCTCGTGACGACGGCGATCAACCAGCTGGAAAAAAGCCAGGGCCGTTACGCGCTGTGCACCATGTGCATCGGCGTCGGCCAGGGCATCGCGCTGGTGGTCGAGCGGGTCTGACCCGGGGCCAAGCCCTTATCCGCCCACAAACGCGAAGTCCACCTCCGGCTTCAACCCGCTCGCGATGCGCGCGATGCTCTTGCCCGAGCCGCAGGCATGCGTCCAGCCAAGCGTGCCGTGGCCTGTGTTGAGGAACAGGTTGGGCAGCTTCGAGCGGCCGATGATTGGCACGTTGCTCGGTGTGGCAGGGCGCAGGCCGGTCCAGAACTGTGCGCGCTCGGCATCGCCGGCGCCGGGGAAGAGTTCTTCGACGCGCTTGACGATGGCTTCGCAGCGCACGCGGTTCAGGTCGCGGTCGTAGCCGTTGAATTCGGCGGTGCCGGCGATGCGCAGCCGGTCTCCCAGACGCGAGAAGACGAGCTTGTACTCGTCGTCGGTCAGCGAGACCTGGTGCGCCATCGACGCATCCTTCACCGGCATCGTCACCGAGTAGCCCTTGGCCGGGTAGATCGGCAGCGAGATGCCCAACGCTTTCGCATACAGCGGCGACAGCGAGCCCATCGCCAGCACATAGGCGTCGGCGCGCAGGCGCTGGAAGCGGCCCTCGCTGTCGGTGGCTTCGACATGCTCGATCACGCCGCCGGCCTCGCGCAGCGCGGTGACGGTGTGGCTCATCAGGAACTGCACGCCGTCTTCTTCGCAGCGCTTCACCAGCTCGCGCGCAAAGCGGTTCGCGTCGCCCGACTCGTCTTCGGCGGTGTAGGTGGCGCCGGCCAGGCGCGGGCGGATGTGGCGCAGCGCCGGTTCGAGCTTCACCGCATCGTCGGCCGAGATCACGCGCCGGTCGCAGCCCAGCTCGCGCATCTGCGCGGCTGGGGCCTCGGCGCCGTCGAACTCCTTCTGGCTGGTGTAGAAATGCAGGATGCCTTGCGTGCACTCGTCGTAGGCGATGTGGCGCTCGCGGCGCAGTTGCTGCAGCGTGTCGCGGCTGTAGGTGCCCAGGCTCACGATCTGGCGGATGTTGTGGCGCGTGCGCGCCGGCGTGCATTCGCGCAGAAACCGCAAGCCCCACAGCCACTGCCTCGTGTCGGCGCGCAGACGGAACAGCAGCGGCGCGTCTTCCTTGCCGAGCCACTTCAGCAGCTTGATCGGCGCGCTCGGGTTGGCCCAGGGCTCGGCGTGGCTGACCGAGATCTGGCCGCCGTTGGCGAAGCTGGTTTCGGCAGCGGGTGTGGCCTGGCGGTCGACGACGGTGACGTCGTGGCCCTGCTGGCGCAGGAAGTAGGCCGAGGTGACGCCGAGCAGGCCGGCGCCGAGAACGATGACTTTCATGGGAACGCTCCGGTCTCGAAACGAGTGGGCCGCTCCCCCTGTCCTTGGTACCTGAGAGATTCGGCGCGGCGGGCTTGCGGCCCGGGCCTTGCTCCTTCGGTGCGTCACGCGCGTGACGTCTCTCCAGACGGCATTGATGGTGTGCAGTACGGAACCTGAGCGTGCATGGGAGTTTGCGCCTTCGGTGGCCCCGGCTTGCGACGGGGCGCTCTCCTGCGGGAACGAGATTTTATTGGGCCATGGCGAGAAACCGTTGGGTCAGCAGCACCCAATACGCACTGCCGACGGCGACGTTGCGGTCGTTGAAGTCGTAGCCCGGGTTGTGGACCATGCAGCCGCCCTCGCCCTTGTTTTGCCCGGTCCCGTTGCCGATCAACAGGTAGCTGCCGGGCACGCGTTCGAGCATGAAAGCAAAGTCTTCGCTACCGGTCAGCGGCGGGCCTTGCAGCGTGACCTGATCGGCACCGACGAGTTCGACCGCCACTTCGCGCGCGAACGCGGTCTCGGCCGGCGTGTTGACCAGCACCGCATAGCCCGGTTTCCAGTCGATGCGCGCCGTGACGCCGAAGCTCTCGGCCTGCGCCGCGACCAGCGCCTTGACGCGTCGCTCGATCGTGGCGCGCACCTCGCGGTCGAGCGCGCGAACGCTCAGCTCCATCGTCGCCGACGCCGGGATGACGTTGTTGGCCTTGCCGGCATGCAGCGCGCCCACGGTGACCACCGCGGCGTGCAGCGGATCGATGTTGCGCGCGACGATGGTCTGCAGCGCCATCACGATACTCGCCGCGGAGACGATCGGGTCGGCCGCGCGCTGGGGCATCGCGCCGTGGCCGCCGATGCCCGTGAGCGTAACGGTGGCGTAGTCCGACGAGGCCATCGCCGCGCCTTCGCGCAGCACCAGTCGGCCCTGCTCGACGCCGGGCATGTTGTGCATCGCGAACACGGCGTCGCAGGGGAAGCGCTCGAACAGGCCGTCTTGCATCATGCGCAGCGCGCCGCCGCCGCCTTCTTCGGCCGGCTGGAAGATCAAATGCAGGGTGCCGTCGAAGCTGCCCTGCTCGGCCAGATGGCGCGCCGCGGCGAGCAGCATCGCGGTGTGGCCGTCGTGGCCGCAGGCGTGCATCACGCCGCTGTTGTTGCTCGCATAGTCGAGGCCGGTGGCTTCGTCGATCGGCAGCGCGTCCATGTCGGCGCGGATGCCCAGGCGCTTCGTGCCCCGGCCGCGCACCAGTGTGCCGACCACGCCGGTGCCGCCGATGCCGCGCTCCACCGCGTAGCCCCAGCCTTCGAGCTTGTCGGCCACCAGCGCCGCGGTGCGGTGCTCCTCGAACGCCAGTTCGGGGTGGCGGTGGATGTCGCGGCGCAGGCTGATGAACTCGCCGGCGCGCGCTTGCAGTGCGTCCAGCAGGTACGTCACGACCGGCTCCCCCTTACTGCGGTTGCAGGTTGATCTGCTTGGCGATGGCGCGGTAGCGCGCCGTCTCGGCCTCAAAGAACTTCGCCGACTCGGCCAGCGTCATCGGCGCCGATGCGACCTGCGTCTGCGCTGCCAGTTGCGCGCGCACCGCCGGGTCCTGCAAGTTCTTGCCGATGGCGGCATGCAGGCGCGTGACCACATCTTCGGGCGTGCTCTTGGGCACCATGAAGCCGGTCCAGATCTTGTACGAGAAGTTCTTCAGCGCCTGGCCTTCGCTGGCGGCCGGCACGTCCTTCAACAACTCCGAGCGCTGCGCACCGAGTTGGCCGATCACCTTCATCCGCCCCTGCTCGGCCAGCGCGCCCATGGCGGCGCTGTACACCAGCACGGCGAAGTCGACCTGCCCGCCACCGATGTCCTGCAACAACGGCGCGTTGCCCTTGTACGGCACATGCGCCAGCTTGACGCCGGTCTGCGCCTGAACGTTCTCGAGGATCAGGTGATACAGGGAGCCGATGCCCACGCTGCCGTAGGTCAGCGGCTTGTCGCCCGACTTCTTCGCCAGCGCGATCAGCTCGTCGACGCTGTTGACGCCCAAGTCCTTGCGCGTCACGAACACCATCACCGCATCGGCCACCGGGTGCACGAGGCGAAAGTCTTCGGTCTTCAGCTTGACCGCGGCATTGGCCAGCGGCGACAGGATGACCTCGTTGGGCGAGCCCTGGAAAACAAAATAGCCGTCGGCCGGGGCGGCGAGCACCTTCTGCGCCGCCAGCGCGCCGCTGACGCCGCCGAGGTTTTCCACCAGCACCTGCTGCCCCAACTCCTTGCCGAGCGGGTTGTTGAAGATGCGCGCGATGGCGTCCGACGGGCCGCCGGCCGGATACGGGACCATCAGGTTGACCGGCTTGCTGGGGAAGCTTTGCGCCGCGGCGAGGCCGGCAGTGAGCGCGAGGCCTGCGCTCACGGCAAAGCACAGGGCGGTGCGGCGGGTGACAACGAGGCTCATGGCGGCTCCAATCGATGGATGGTGGGGGGTTGACGACAATGTAGGCAGCGCGCCAGACAACGTCCAATGCATTGTTCGTTGGATTAGCATGCGGCCGTTGCATTCGACGCCGGGGCCTGCCAATGACGCTCGTTCAACTTCGCCACCTGATCGCGCTGGCCGACCAGGCCTCGTTCAGCAAGGCCGCGCAGGCGGTGCACCTGAGCCAGCCGGCGCTGTCCCGAAGCATCCGCGCGCTCGAAGACGAGCTGATGCTGCCGCTGGTGGATCGCATCGGCCGGCGTGTCGAACTCTCGGTGCATGGCCGCGATGCGCTCGAACGCGCGCGCCAGATCGTCTTCGATGCCGACGAACTGCGCGCGCGTGGCCGCAGGGTCAAGGATCACGCGGCGGGAACGCTGCGCATCGGCATGGGCTCGGGGCCGGGGGCGATGCTGATGACGGCGCTGCTGCAGAAGATGTCTGTGGATCATCCGCGCCTGCGCCTGGACATCACGCGCAGCGGCACCGATCTGCTGGTGCAGGCACTGCGCGACAAGGCGCTCGACGGCCTGGTGGTCGATGCGCGGTCGCTGAAGCCGGCGCCGGATTTGCGGGCGGAGTTCATGCACGAGATGCGCGGCGCCTTCATGGTGCGGCGTGGCCACCCGTTGACCCGCCGCCGCCGCGCGCTCGACTTCGATGCCGTGCGCGCACACCCGATCGCCTCGACGCCGCTGTCCGACGAAGTGGCGCGGATGCTCGTCGAGCGCTACGGCCCACAAGCCCACCCCGAGTCCTGCGTCACGCTGCGCTGCGACGAGTTGTCGAGCCTGATCGATCTGGCGCGCCACAGCGACGCTGTCCTGCTGGCCGTGCGCGCCGCCGCGCCCGACCTGGTGGAGCTGAAGTTGACGCCGCCGCTGAACGCCACCGCGCGCTTCGGCCTGGTGACGCTGGCGCGGCGCACCGAAGCGCCGGCACTGGCGCTGGTGCGGGACTTGATGCACCAGCGCTTGCGGGATTGAACGGGAGCGCACGACTGGCCCCGCACCAGGGCTCGCCTCCACGATAACCCCGTTGCCGATGCGGCAGCGGTGCAGGCATGCTCTGGGCTCTTCACAGGAGCCCTTGCCCATGCGTCTCTCGCACCCCTTGATGGCCGCTGCAGCGTTTGCAGCCCTCTCGTCCACCGCCTTCGCACAAACACAGCAGCCGCCGCTCAAGGTCGGTCTGATGCTGCCGTCCACCGGCACCTTCGCCGCGCTGGGCGACATGATCGAGCGCGGCTTCAAGCTGCATGTCGAAGAACAAGGCGGCAAGCTCGGTGGCCGCAGCATCCAGTACTTCAAGGTCGATGACGAGAGCGAGCCGAGCAAGGCCACCGACAACGTCAACAAGCTGATCAAGCGCGACAACGTCGATGTCATCGTCGGCACCGTGCACTCGGGCGTGGCGCTGGCGATGGCGCGTGCGGCCAAAGACAGCGGCACGCTGCTGATCGTGCCCAACGCGGGCGCCGGCGACATCACCGGCCCGCAGTGCGCGCCGAATATTTTTCGTTCGAGCTTCTCCAACTGGCAGCCGGGCTACGCCACCGGCGTCGTCGCTGCGGGCAAGGGCTACAAGCGCGCGATGACGATCACCTGGGGCTACGCTGCCGGAAACGAAACGGTCAAGGGCTTCACCGAAGCCTTTGAGAAAGGCGGTGGCAAGGTCATGAAAGACCTGTCGCTGCCCTTCCCCGGGGTCGAGTTCCAGCCGCTGCTGACCGAGATCGCGTCGCAGAAACCCGACGTGGTGTTCGCCTTCTTCGCTGGCGGCGGCGCGGTCAAGTTCGTCAAGGACTACGACGCCGCGGGCCTGCGACGCAGCATCCCGCTGATGGGCTCGGGCTTCCTCACCGACGGCACGCTCGAAGCGCAGGGCGCATCGGCGCAGGGCCTGATCACCGCGCTGCACTATGGCGACAACATCGAGACGCCGCGCAACACGGCCTTCCGCAACAAGTTCGCGGTGACGTACAAAGTCAACCCCGACGTCTATGCGCTGCAGGGCTATGACGCGGCGCAGATGCTGGCCGCCGGCATGACCGCTGTGAAGGGCGACATGAGCAAGAAGGATGCGCTCTATGCCGCGATCGGCAAGGCGCAGATCGACAGCCCGCGCGGCAAGTTCTCGCTCTCGCCGCAACGCAACCCGACGCAGGACTTTTACGTGCGCGAGGTCAAGGGCAACTACAACGTCGTCACCGGCGTGGCGGTTAAAGCCTTGGCCGACCCGGGCCGGGGCTGCAAGCTGTAGGACCGAACCACCGCCGAAGCGGCTTGCGCCGCTCCCCCTCAAAGGGGGCAACGCCAGCGGCCCGGCAAAGCCGGTTCCGCGGCGTTCGCTGGACAACCCATGATTTCAGCGCGCGCTGTGTCGCGTGAGAAGCGAAGGAGACACGGGCATGATTCTTGAAGTCGCCGAAATCCGCATCGCACCGGGGCAGCAGGCGGCGTTCGATGAAGCCATCGTGCGCGGCCTGACCAGCGTTTTGTCGCAAGCCAAGGGCTTTCGTGGCTGGAAGGTCAACAAAGGCATCGAGAGCCCCGAGCGCTACGTGCTGACGATCTTCTGGGACACGCTCGAAGACCACACCGTGGGCTTCCGCCAAGGGCCGCTGTTCGCGCAGTGGCGTGCCATCGTCGGGCCGTTCTTCGCGGCGCCGCCGGTGGTCGAGCACTTCACGCTGCTCGGCAAGTCGGGCGCGTAGCGGCGGCGCGAGCCTTCTATTCGCGTTCGCGGGCCTTACTTCAGCCGAATGGCCACCAGCCCGCCGTCGCTCTCGATGGCACCGGTGGCGATGTAGAGCGTGGCGTCAGCGGACAACGCCAGCATGCCTGGCTTGGGGTACGACCACACCGGCTGCCGCGTTGCAAGATCGATCGCGTAAACGGCCGTCGAGGTGCTGGCAAACAGAAGGTTGTCGGTGACGATCACGTTGCGGTGGAACGACTCGTTGGCAAGGTTGCCCGGCACCGTCCACTGCCACAGCAGGCGGCCGGTGGCCTCGTCGAGCGCATGCAGCGCCGGGCTCTGATTGCTGCCCGCATAGACCACGCCGCCCGCCAGCGCGGGCGCCGTCATGTAGCTGTGCTGCGACGTCCAGGCGATGCGGCGGCCTGCAATGTCGAAGCTGGTCAACACACGCGGCGCGTACGGTTCGACATTGCTGCTCGCCCGGCCACTGAAGGCGCCGCCGGAAAAAGCGATGACGTTGTTGCGCGTCCCCAGCATGGGCGCCGCGTGATAGGCATAGTCGGTGTTGCCGAACGGGTCGCTGATGCTCGCTGTCGTGCGGCCAGTAACCGGGTCCAAGACGAACAGCGCGCTGCCGTTGTGGTGATAAACATGGTTGTCATCGACGGCAGGCGTGAACAGGTCCCACACCCCCTGAGTGTCGGCTGCCCAAAGACGGCTGCCCGACGAGGCACCGAATGCGTAGGTCGTGCCGCCGTAATAACCGGCTCCCACATAGACCTGCGAGCGGTGGACCGTGGGCGCCATCGCGTGCGGCCATTGCCCTTCGAACGGTGCCTTGAACAGGTACTGGCCGGTGGCCGCGTCGAAGGCCCACAGCGCCGTCTGCTCGTGACCGGTGGTCGGCACAAACACGCGGCCCTGGCTGACGGCCGGCGGCCCCAGTGCAGGCACCTGGCCGAAGTTGATGCGCCATGACTCGGCACCCGAGAGCTCGTCGAGCGCATACAGAACGCCCTCGCCGAAGTACACGTCACGCGAGACGAAGACCTTGCCCGCCGAGGTCACGACCGCGTTGATGCCGCCGATCGGCTCTGTGGCCGGCTCGCGCTGCCACTGCCAGGCCAGCGCAAAGCGGCTTGCGTCCAAGCGCATCGGCACATGACCGCGATGGCCGGCCGTGCCCTGGTGCGTGGCCCAATCGGAAACGGTCGTGACGACGGGACTGCCGCTGCTATCTGGGTCGCTGCCACCGCCACAGGCTGAGAGCGCGCCGAGGACAGTGACTGCCACCGCGGCGCGCTGAATCCATCGCTTCATCATCCATCCCTCCGACTCGACCCCAGGAATTATTCTGCCGCGCGACCGGAGTGCTCGTACAGCGGACGCATCCCACGGCGTCCAGAGCCGTCAACCGATGCTATCGCAGGCCCGTGAGCAGGAGGACGGCCGCCGCCGAGGCACTATGTCACGGCCGACGGTGTGGCCGTTGACGCAGCAGCGACCTGCCGCGCTATCGCAGTACCGGTTGCAACATCGTTTCGGGCGCTTCGCGCGCCACCAGCACGCGGTTGCGCCCAGCGCGCTTGGCGATCAGCAGTTCGTCGTCGGCGCGCTTCAACAGCGCCTGCCAGCCAGAGGCGACGAACAGCGAATCGGTCACGCCCGCCGAAAAACTCGTACCGGCGTCGCCGACCGCGCCCTGCATCAGCGACTCGACGCGCCAGCGCTTCAACAGGGCAGTGATCTTGCGCCGCGCGCCGGCGGCATCGGTTTCGGGCATCAACACGCAGAACTCCTCGCCGCCGTAGCGGCAGGCGACGTCGCTCTTGCGCAGGTTGGCCACGAGCACGCGGCCGAAGGCGGCGAGCAGGCGGTCGCCGGCATCGTGGCCGCGTTCGTCGTTGACGCGCTTGAAGTGGTCGAGGTCGATGATCACCGCGGCCAGCGGCTTTTGTTCGCGCTGCGCCAGCGCCCACATTGCCGGAAGCGTGTTGTTCAGGTGGCGGCGGTTGAACAGGCCGGTCAGTTCATCGCGCGTGGCCTGCTGGCGAAGCGCTTCCTGCAGGGCCTGCACCTCGCTCATTTTCTGTGACAAAGCCTTGTTGGCGACTTCGAGCGCAGCGCGCGCGCGCTCCGTGGCGCGGCGCTGCGCGTCCTTTTCATTGACCTGGTGCTGTAGCAACAACAGCTCGGTCTGTAGCGCCGCGGCCTGGTAGTGCGCGCGCGACGCGAGCTGCGCGCGCTCCTGTGACAAACGCTGCCATTCGCGCACCGCGGCCAGCGCAGCGGCGGCATCGCCCTGCGCTTCGAGCACCTGCGAGTGCAGCAGGTGCACCGCGCAGCGCACGCGCAGGCTGACACCGAGGTCACCCGCCGCAGCACGGCCGTGCGCGCCCTCGAGATGCGCGGCGGCGCGCGGCAGATCACCCTCGGCACGCGCCAGCAGCGCTTCGGCCAGCGCCAGTTCGAGCTGCTCCTCGACGATCGGCTCGCGTTCGACCTGGCGTGCGCGTTCGACGAGCAGGCGCCCCAGGGCCACGTCGCCAGCGCTGAACGCGGCAATCGCCATGGTCTCGAAGTGCGGTGTCAGTGCGCCGCGGCCACTCGCGTCGGTGGGCAAGGCGATGACGCGCTCGATGTCGGCCAGGACCTCGGCGGCGCGCCCGACCTCGGTCAGCACGATGATGCGATTGACCCATAGCACACTGGCCAGGCGCGGGTTCTTGGCATGGTCGAAGCGCGCCAGGCCGGCCTCGACATGCTTCAAGGCTTCGTCGTAGTCGCCGAGCTGCATCAGCTCGTGCGCCAGATTGCAATGCAGCACCGCGTCGTAGCCGTGGCCGCGCGCCGGCGGCGCGTCGCGCAGCGCCTGGTACATGTAGGCAAAAGCCTGCTCCGACTCGTTGCGTGCCGAGTAGCAGCCGGCGATCGTGTTGAGCAACAGGCCGCGCTGCTCGTGACGCAACACGGCCAGGCCTTCGTCGCGCAGCGCCAGCACGAGCTGCAGCGATTCGTCGTAGCGGCCCTCGCGCCACAGGCCGCGCGCCAGCCCGGTCTGCGCGAGGATGCGGCCATTGCCGTCGCCAAGGCGCTCGAAGATCCGCTGCGCCGCATGCAACTCGGGCGCAGCCACGCGCGGCCGCGCGAAGTAGATCAGGTGAAAGCCGCGCGCCAGGCGTGCCCAGCCCTCACCCGCAGCATCGCCGCGCGCCAGCGCCTTGGCCAGCGCCTGGTCGGCCAGCGCAATGGCACGCGCGGAATCGATGTGGAGCAGCTTCCAGGCCTGCTGCGCCAGACGCTGGGCCTCGCTGGTGCGCGGTGTGGAGGAAGCCATGCGTGAATTGTGTGCGCCGCCTGCGGCAAGATGCACTGCGTGACGTCAAGACAAACGAGGACCAAATGAGCACTGTGTCACTGTTGGCCGATAACGAACTCTCCCCAGCCGCCGCCGCGGTCTTCACCGACATCCGCGCCACGCGCCGCACGGACTTCGTCAACAACTTCTGGCGTGCGCTGGCGCACGACCCCGAGCTGCTGGCGCGCACCTGGCACAGCGTCAAACAAGTGATGGCCCCGGGCGCGCTCGATGCGAAGACCAAGGAGCTGATCTACATCGCGGTGTCGGTGGCGCAGGGCTGCGACTACTGCATCGCTTCGCACACCGCCTCGGCACGCGCCAAAGGCATGAGCGCAGCGGAGCACATGGAGCTGGTCGGCGTGATCGGCATGGCTGCCGAGACGAACCGCCTCGCGCTGGCGCTACAGGTGCCGGTGGACGAAGCTTTCAAGCATGCGTGATCCGCGGGGCCGCGCAAAGCCTCTTGGAAGAACGGCGGCCCCGCCGTAGCATGCATGAACACCCCAGGAGACAACCATGGCCGCCGACACCGTGTGCACCCTCGTCCCGTACTTCAAGGTCAAACCGGGCCAGCTCGCCGCGTTCAAGGCTGGCGCCGCCGCTTTTGTGGAGCGCACGTCGTCGGAGAAGGGCTGCGCCCACTACGCGTTTTCGTTCGACGGCGACGAAGCGCATTGCCGTGAAGGCTACGACAACGCCGACGCGATGCTCGCGCACCTGCAAAACGTGGACGCCCTCCTCAAAGAAGCGCTGAAGATTGCCGACATCACGCGCCTGGAAGTCCACGGCCCGGCCGCCGAGGTCGACAAGTTGCGCGGCCCGCTGGCCGGGTTGAAGCCGCAGTTCTTCGTCTTGGAGCCGGGCGGGATTCGGCGCTGACGTTGGATCAGCGCTTGGCGCTGAGTCTCGGTCAGCGCCAGGCGCTGGCGCGATCGAGCGCGGCGATGGTCGGCGCATCGATTGCCAGCGACGCGGCGCCTGCGAGTTCATCGAACTGCGCCACCGACGTGGCGCTGGCAATCGGCGCGGTCAGGCCCGGCCGCGCCATCTGCCACGCCAGCGCCACCTGAGCCGGCGTGGCGTTGAGCGCGCCTGCGGTTTCATCGAGCGCCGCCAGGATGCGAAAACCACGCTCGTTCAGATAGTCCTTCACACCGCCCCCACGCGGGCTCTTCGCGAGATCGGCCTCGCTGCGGTATTTGCCGGTGAGAAAACCACGCGCCAGGCCGAAGAAGTTGATGACACCGACTTCGCGTGCGCGCACGAGCGGCTCCAGCTCGGCCTCGTACGGCTCGCGGTCGGCCAGGTTGTACAGCGGTTGCAACGTCTCGTAGCGCGGCAGGCCGAAACGCTCGCTCGCATCGAGCGCTTGCGCCAGGCGCGCCGCCGTGAAGTTGGACGCGCCGATGGCGCGCACCTTGCCGGCGCGGATCAGATCGGCATACGTGCCCAGCGTGTCTTCGAACGGCGTTTTGACGTCGTCGTCGTGCGACTGGTAGAGATCGATGTGATCCGTCTGCAAGCGGCGCAGCGAGTCATCGACCGCCTGGCGAATCCACTTCGGCGACAGGCCCGTGCGGCCCTCGCCCTCGTCGCCCATCGGCTTGCCGACCTTGGTCGCGATCAGCACCTGGTTGCGCTTGCCGCTCTTCTTCAACCAGCGGCCGATGATCGTCTCCGACTCTCCGCCCGTGTGCCCTGGCACCCAGCGCGAATACACGTCGGCGGTGTCGATGAGGTTGAAACCCGCGCCGACGAACGCATCGAGCAGGCGAAACGACGTCGCTTCATCGGCCGTCCAGCCGAAGACATTGCCGCCGAAAGCCAGCGGCGCGGTGGACAGGCCGGAGCGGCCGAGCGGGCGCATCTCCATGCTCATACGGCGTTGCGCCGCGCCACCCAGAACGTGGCGCCTTGCTCGCCGTAGCGCTCGGCATGCGGCACCTCGCGTGCCAGCTCGAAGCGGTCGCCGGCCTTCAAGTGCCGCACTCGATCGCCCTCGGTCAGCCAGACCTCGCCGCGCGCGACGAGCGCCTTGACGGCGAACGTATGACGGTGCGTATCGAGCACCTGACCGGGCTGCCACTCGCGCACCAGCACTTCGTCGAAGCCCTCGGCGCGCATGTCCGACTCGAACTGCTCGTAGGTTCTTTCGTTACTTGCCATCAC
>CAWFCX010000051.1:0-153464 GCA_963814385.1 uncultured beta proteobacterium | reverse complement strand
CGACACCGACGGAGCTCCACGCGCCCGGCTGCGTTGAAGGCCGGCGAGCGAAGTGCAACATGGAGGCCAGCATTGCGCGGGGGTCACGCGCCCCGCTTCGAGCCGACACAGCGGGTGGCTGGCCGCGAGCCAGCCGCTCACGCCAACAATTGCAGCAACAACTCGACCCGCGCCTGCACAGGCGACAGCGCTTCAGCAGAGCGCAGCAAGGCGCTGCCGATCACCGGCCCGGCGGCGCAGCGCGTGCTGCGCAGCACCTGCACACCCGCGGCTTGCGCGCGCAGCAGCGCCGCTTCGAGATCGCGGTGCAGTGTGCCGTTGCCGGTGCCGGCAGCAACGATGCCGTGCACGCCTTGCGCCACCAGCGCATCGACCAGCAGGCCGTTGGCGCCGGCATGGCTCATCACGATCTCGATGCGCGGCCACTGCGCGGCGTCGCGCGCAATGTGCGCCAGGCCGAGCGCCTGCCTGCGCGGGGCTTCGCGCCACCAGTGCAGCCGGCCCTCTTCGACCACCGCGAGCGGGCCGGCATCGCCGGCTGCGAACGCGTCGACGCGGTAGCTGTGCAGCTTGCGCACTTCGGCGCCTGACCAGACGCGGCCCGCCATGGCCACGAGCACGCCGCGCGCACTCGCGTCGCGCGCGGTGCTGACGGCGTCGCACAGGTTCTGCGGTCCGTCGGCAGCGATCGACGTCGCCGGCCGCATCGCGGCGGTAAGCACGAGTGGCTTGAACGGGGCGAGCACGCGGTGCAGAAAGTAGGCGGTTTCTTCGAGCGTGTCGGTGCCATGCGTGACGACGACGCCGGCCACGTCGGCGCGCGCCAGGTGGTTCGCGGCGCGCGCGGCCAGAGCCTGCCAGGTCGCGATGTCCATGTCCTTGCTGTCGAGCTGCGCGATCTGCTCGCACTCGAGGTCAAGTTCGCGCAGCGCCGGCACGGCCGCCACGAGGTGGCCGATGCCGATCTGCGCCGCGGTGTAGCCCACCGCATCGGCGGCGCTCGCGGCCGTGCCGGCGATGGTGCCGCCGGTGCCAAGGATGACAGTCTTGCTTGCAATCATGGTTGCTTTGATGTGCTATCTGGATAGAATCACAGCCACTGGACAAACTCCCAGGAAGTGATCATGGAAGAACGCGCCAAGCTTACCGACCGGCAGCAGCAGATTCTCGATCTGGTGCAAAGCGCCATCGCCCGCACCGGCGCGCCGCCAACGCGCGCCGAGATCGCGGCTGAACTCGGCTTCCGCTCACCCAACGCCGCCGAAGAGCATTTGCAGGCGCTGGCGCGCAAGGGCGTGATCGAGCTCATCAGCGGCACGTCGCGCGGCATCCGCCTGCAGCCCGATGCATTGAAAAAGCTGAACCAGATGCGCGGCAAGCAGTTCATGCTGCCGCTGCCGAGCTTGTCGCAACTCAACCTGCCGCTGGTCGGCCGCGTCGCGGCGGGCAGCCCGATCCTGGCGCAAGAGCACATCGACCAGACCTACGTCGTCGAGGCCACGATGTTCCCGCGCCGCCCCGACTACCTGCTGCGCGTGCGCGGCATGAGCATGCGCGACGCCGGCATCATGGACGGCGACCTGCTGGCGGTGAAGAAGAGCAAAGAAGCCACCAACGGCCAGATCATCGTCGCGCGCATCGGCGACGAGGTCACGGTCAAACGCTTCAAGCGCGTGCGCAACCACATCGAACTGCACGCCGAGAACCCGGACTTCGAGCCGATCATCGTCAAGCTGAGCGATGCCGAGGTGTTTGCGATCGAAGGCCTGGCCGTCGGCTTGATCCGCAACACGATGTTGATGTGAGCTGAGCAGCGGGCGAGCGAACGAAAGTGAGCACGAAGGCGCGCGAGTACGTCCTTTACGGCAGCCGCAACTCCGGCTCCGCGGCGGTGGAAGCCGCGCTCGAACTGGCGCGGGCGCCGTACCGCATCGTCAGCGCCGCCACCTGGGACAAGACCGCGGCCTTCGAGGCGCTCAAGCAGATCAACCCGCTGCACCAGATTCCCACGCTGGTGTGCCCCGACGGCACGGCGATCAGCGAGAGCGCGGCCATCCTGATTCACCTTGGTTTGGCGCACCCGCGCGCCAAGCTGTTGCCAGCCGACGCTTCGCAGCGCGCGCAGGCGATCCGCGCCATGGTCTTCATCGCTGCCAACTGCTACGCCGCCATCGGCGTCATCGACTACCCCGAACGCTGGCACGGCCGAGGCAACAAGGACGCCGACGAGCGCTTGCGCCAAGGCGCGCGGAGGCGCCTGCACAAGCTGTGGAACATGTTTGCCGACACCTTTGCTGCCGATGCTGGCAGCAAGAAGGCAGCGTTTCTCTTCGGCGCACAACCCGGCGCTGCGGACCTGCTGGCCGCTGTCGTTTCGCGCTGGTCCGGCACGCGCAAGCACCTCGCCAAGCAACGGCCGGCCTTTCACGCCATGCTTGAACGCATCGAGGCCGATCCTGCCGTCGCCGCGGTGATCGAGCGCCATTGGGGCGCCGGGCCGGTGAGCGGACCGTGAGCTGCCGATGAGCGCGGCACGCATCAAATCGCCCAAGGCCACGCGGGCCGAAGACTGCGCGGCCTTGGAGCAGTTGCCCAACATCGGCCCGTCGATCGCGGCCGACTTGCGGCTGATCGGCATTCACACGCCGCGCGAACTCAAAGGCCGCGATGCCTTCGTGCTCTACCAGAAGCTGAACGCCGCCACCGGCACACGCCAGGACCCCTGCGTGCTCGACACCTTCATGGCGGCCGTCGATTTCATGGGCGGCGCCGCGGCCTCGCCCTGGTGGGCTTACACCGCGCAGCGCAAAGTTCTTTACGGCGCGGTCTGACTCGAAGAGCGCGGCTAGCGCCGTGCTCGGAGCATGCTCAGCGTGAGTGCGAGCCGATGAACAGCGAGGCGCGGTCCACGTTGCTGCGGTGCCATTGGCGTTCGCGCTGCTCCAGGTCGGCCAGGTTCTGGGACTGGGCGAGGTAGGCCTCAAGGCTGTCCTGCTCGGTCGGGGCGATCACGGAAAACAGCGAACGGAAGGTTTGGAAGACGATGTTCATTTTGCGGCTCTAGTTAAGGGTTAACCCGCATTCTAGTCGTTGACATCCCGTATCGATGGCCAATGCTTCCGCAATGTGGAATTTAGAGTCGATGTACTTGGAACGCCTGGCGCGCCTGTGCCGAATTTGGCGAGTGTCCGGCGGCGCAGGCCCCTGCCCAGAGCCGCCAGCAGCGCTCAGGGCTGCAACTGCAGCGACTTCGCGCCAGCGCCCGGCGCTGACGGCGCACCCCACAACGGCAGGTACTCGACCCGAGCCCACGGGCCCACGAACGAGCGGTAGTGGCTGAGCCAGGGCAACCCGGATTGCCCGGTCGAGTGCATGAACCGGGACTGCGCCGGGTTGCCGAGGTCGTAGATCGCGCGCAGCGACGCGGCATGTTCGTTCAGATAGAGCTCGCCCGTCGTGGCATCGGGTTTGACGCCGACGCGACCGACGTTGACGGTGTAGCTGTCGCCGCCTGTCGGCACGCGCAGCTCGAACAGCGCCGCCAGCGGCTTGATGCGCGAGAACGGCCGGTGCTCGCTGCGCGCCATGTGCGCGTCGCCCCAGCGCCACTTCGAGACGTCGGAGCCGAAGCGCCGCCGCAACTCGTCGAGCGCGCGCGTCAACGCAACAGCGCTCAGCTGCTCGCAGGTCTCGGCTTTGTCGGCGGTCGTCTTGTCATCGCACCACCAGGCGTCGTTGCGATCGAGCACGCCTTCGAGCGCGTCGCGAAAGCTGCGCGCGCCGAGCACACGCTCATACACCGCGGGGCCGCCGAGCTCGTCGATGAAAACCGCGCGCACGAGCTGGCGCGACCAGGCCCAGAAGATCAGCGGCGCGTTGGCATCGGCATTCATCTCGCCGTTGAAATTCTTCAGTGCCGCTTGCGCCGCGCCGGCCAACGCATGCTCCGAGCGCGCGCGCCGCAGCCACGGCAACAGGCGCTGCGTGGCCAGCGACTGCACGTCAGCCTGCATCGCCGCCATGTCGTCGATCGAGTGTTTAGCGCGCGAGCGCAGCAACTGCTCGATGCGCTGCTGGCGGTACGGCGGCGCCCATTCGCTCGTCAGGAAGTGCGGGTAGTCTTGGTTGTGGATGCGGTGGTTGGCGCTGGCGATCCAGCCACGCGGCGGCTGCGCCTCGCGCGGCGTTTGCGCGGCGGGCACGAAGCCGCCCCAGTCGTAGCGCGCCTCCCAGCCCGGCGCGGGCACGAGGCCTTTCAAGTCGTTGTCGGGCCGCCTCACCGGCACACGGCCCGGCGCGACGAGGGCGATCTGCCCGGCGCGATCGGCCACCACCATGTTCTGCATCGGCGCCACCCACAGGCGCGTCGCGGCGTCGACGAACTCGGCGCTCGACTGCGCGCGGTTCATCGCCAAGGCGGCGGCGATCGGGTCGGTGTCGGCGTCGAGTGCGGTCCAGCGCATCGCAAGGCCGTACGCCGCGTTGCCGGTCGTGCCCGCGACCTCACCCGCCACACCGCCCGCATCGGAAATCATCGGCCCATGGCGCGACACGCGCACCACCAGGTTCTCGCTCTTCGCGCCCTTGACGTGGATGTCTTCCGAGACGCCGGCCACACGTTCCCAGCCGCGCGGTGTCTGCACCTGCATCGGGTCATCGGGCTTGAAGCGTTCGAGGTACAGGTCCTGCACGTCCGGCGCGGTGTTGGTGAAACCCCAGGCGATGTGTTCGTTCTGGCCGAGCACGACCAGCGGCAGACCGGGCATCGTCGCGCCTGCCGATTTGAAGCCCTTTGCGCTCTCGTTGGCACTGCCGACCTCGATGCGCGCGAAGTACCAGAGCGCCGGCGCCGTGATCTTCAAGTGCGGGTCGTTGGCCAGCAGCGGCTGGCCGCTCACCGTGTGCGTGCCGGCAACCACCCAGTTGTTCGAGCCCACGCCTTCTACGCCCGACGGCGGCGCGATGGCTTGCAGGTGATCGATCTGCCGAATCGACAACGACCGCGACAACGCCGTCAGCGATCCGCCCAACTTCAACGACCGCAGCAGCGCGGCGTAGTCCGCCGTGGCCAGCGGCGCATCGCCCGGATACGGCGGCAGCAGCTCGTTGATGCGCTCCACCGGCAAGGTCAGCGCCAACCGGGCTCGCAGCAGCTCGGTGTTCCAGTTGCCGCCGAGATCCCACGCCATCATGATGGCCCATGCCAGGCTATCCACCGGCGTCCAGTCCTCGACCGGCAGGCCGAGGATCAACATCTCCGGTGGCCGCGCCAGCAGATGCTGGCGCTGCCAGGCGTTGATGCCTGCCGCATACGCGCGGAGCACACGCTTGGACTCTTCGCCAAGCTGCGCCCACTGCGCCTGTGCCGCGCGGCGCACGCCGAGCGCACGCAAGAACTTGTCGTTGTCCAGCGCCGCCGGCCCGAAGGCCTCGGCCAGACGACCGCTACCGATGCGGCGGTGCGTCTCCAACTGCCACAGCCGATCTTGCGCATGCACGAAGCCCAAGCCGAAGGCGGCGTCTTCGACGCTCGACGCGCGAATCGTCGGGATGCCATGCTCGTCGCGCTCGATGCTCACCGCCGCGCCGAGGCCGCTGGCGCGCAACACGCCGTCATGCTGCGGCGTGGCGCGCCACGCATAAACGGCGATCGCAGACAGCGCAACCACCAGCAAGCCAAGCACTGCGAAGAGCCCGCGCCGCAACCAGCGAACCATCATTGGGTCAGGTCAGCTCGGAAAGTTCAAGCGACCGCCGCGGAACTGGCTTTGCCAGGCCGCTGGCGGTGCCCCCTTGAGGGGGTGCGGCGAAGCCGCTCCGGGGGTGATCAACACTATCTGCCGAGGTAGTCGCCCTTGCCGACGTCGACACCCGCGTGCCGCAGCAGCGCGTACGCGGTCGTGGCGTGGAAGTAGAAGTTCGGCATCCCGGCTTCCTTGAGATACGCCTCGCCCTTCAACTTGAGCGGATCGCCGGAGCGCATCGGGATCGTGATCTCGCGGCCTTCGCTGCCATCGACCTGCGACGCCGGGATGGTCTTCACGTAGTCGATCGTCTTCTGAATGCGCGCACGCAGCTCGGCGATCGTCGCTTCGTTGTCTTCCCACTTCGGCACTTCCAGCCCGGCCAGGCGCGCCATCGTGCCCTTGGCGAAGTCGCACGCCACCTGCACTTGCCGGGTGAAGTTCAGCATGTCGGGCGCCAGACGCAGCCCAAGGTAGTTGGCGGCGTCGAACTTGCGCGCCGCAGCATGGGCCTCGGCTTTGTCGAGCCAGTTCAGCATGCTGCCGAGCATCTTGATGAAGACCGGCGCGCTGGCCGAGTGCATGGAAATCGACATCGGGACTCCTGGTTTCAGAATGTGGCGGACGATAGTACAGGCCAGTGCAGAATGACGCCCGCGATGAACATCATCATCCTCGACGACTACCAGGACGCCGTGCGCAAGCTGAAGTGCTCGGCCAAGCTCGAGCACCTGCAAGCCAAGGTCTTCACCAACAACGTCAAAGGCATCGGCCAGCTTTCGGTGCGCCTGCGTGATGCCGAAGTGCTGGTGCTGATCCGCGAGCGCACCGCGTTCCCGCGCCAGTTGCTCGAGAAGCTGCCCAAGCTGAAGCTGCTCGCACAAACCGGCCGCGTCGGTCCGCACATCGATGTCGAGGCGTGCACCAAGCTCGGCATCGCCGTAGCGGAAGGCGTCGGCGACCCGACCGCGCCGGCCGAGCTGACCTGGGCGCTGATCATGGCGGCGATGCGGCGCGTGCCGCAGTACATCGGCAACTTGAAGCACGGCGCGTGGCAACAGGCGGGCTTGAAGTCCGCCGCCATGCCGCCGAACTTTGCGCTGGGCATGCGCTTGTCGGGCAAGACGCTCGGCGTCTGGGGCTACGGCCGCATCGGCCAGCGCGTGGCGTCTTATGGCCGCACCTTCGGCATGAAGGTCGTCGTCTGGGGCCGCGAGGCGTCGCGCGAGAAGGCTGTGGCCGATGGCCACAGCGCCGCCGCGAGCCGCGAAGCCTTCTTCGAACAATGCGATGTGCTGTCGATGCACCTGCGCCTGGTTCCCGAGAATCGCGGCATCGTCACGCTCGAAGACCTGGTGCGCATGAAATCGACGGCGCTGTTCGTCAACACCTCGCGCGCCGAACTCGTCGTCGAGAACGCGCTCGTCTCGGCGTTGAACCGCAGCCGCCCCGGCATGGCCGCGGTCGATGTCTTCGAGAGCGAGCCGATCCTGCAAGGCCACCCGCTGCTGCGCCTGGAAAACGCGGTGTGCACGCCGCACATCGGTTATGTCGAGATCGACACCTACGAGCAGTACTTCGGCGCCGCGTTCGACAACGTGGTGGCCTTTGTCAACCAGCAGCCGACGAACATCGTCAATCCGGAGGCGTTGAAGGTGATGCGCTGAGCCAAGTTGCTGCGCCGCGCTCCGCACGCGAGCTGTTCTGGGCGTTCACCTCGCTCGCACTGCAAGGCTTCGGCGGCGTGCTGCCGGTGGCGCAGCGCGAACTCGTCGACAAGCGCGGCTGGTTGACGCGCGAAGAATTTGCCGAGGCGCTGTCCGTGGGCCAGGTGCTGCCGGGACCCAACATCGTCAACATGGCGCTGATGATCGGCGACCGGTTTCTCGGCTGGCGCGGCGCGTTCGCCGCCGTTGCCGGCATCCTGCTGGCGCCGCTGGTCATCGTGCTGACGCTGGCGGCGCTGTACTCGCAAGTTGCCACCACGCCAATGGCCAGCGGCGCGATCCGCGGCATGGGCGCCGTGGCCGCCGGGCTGATCTTCGCAACCGCGATCAAGCTCGCGCCGACGCTGAAGAAAAATCCGCTGCCGTTGGCGCTGTGCGCTGTGGCCACGCTCGCCACCTGGGCGCTGGTCGGCGGCTGGCGGCTGCCGCTGGCGTGGGTGGTGCTCGGGCTCGGCGGCGCGCTGGTGGCGTTCGCCGCACGGTGGCTCGGCCGCAAGACATGACCGCCCCTGGCTCACTGCGTTCGCGTCCCCCGAGGGGAGCGTCGTCGCCTTGGGGCGGCCCGGCGGCGACGACATGACCGCCCCTGGCTCACTGCGTTCGCGTCCCCCGAGGGGAGCATCGTCGCCTTGGGGCGGCCCGGCGGCGACGACATGACCGCGTTCACCTCCGCCGACTGGTGGCCGCTGTTCATGCACTTCCTCGCCATGTCGATGCTCGCCATCGGCGGCGCCTTGACCACCACGCCGGAGATCCACCGCTATATCGTCGAGCAGAAAGGCTGGCTCAGCGACACGCAGTTCAGCGCCAGCATTGCGCTCGCGCAAGCGGCGCCGGGACCGAACCTGCTCTTCGTGCCGGTGCTCGGCCACGCCATCGCCGGCCTGCCCGGCGCACTGGTGTCGCTCGCCGGCATGCTGCTGCCGAGCACGACGCTGGCGCTGTTGGCCTCGCGCTGGGGCCGCAAGCGCCGCGAGACGCGCGGCGTGCGCGCTTTCGTCGCCGGCATGGCGCCGGTGACGATCGGCCTGCTGTTGTCGGCAGGCACCGTGCTGGCCCTGCCGCTGGCCACGCATGTCACGACCTGGGTGCTGCTCGCCGCGACGGTCGCGCTGTCGGTGATGACCAAGATCAGCCCGGTGTGGTTGATCGCGGCGGGCGCGGTTGTCGGTGCGATGGGCTGGGTGTAGGACATCGCGTCAGCGCCGCTGAGCGCGCGTGCCTTCAGTGTTGCAAGCGTGCGCCGATCGGGGCCGGCGACTCAACGCTCATCGGCACGTCAAGGTGACGCGGTCACCTCTGCCTTGATCCGTGCAGCCTCTTCAACGAAAACCTTTGCAAAGCGCTTCTCTTCCGGAAACTCAAGCGTCGATGCTTGCCGCTCGTAGGCCTCGGCTGCGCTGACGGTTGCTTCTCTGTACTTCTTCCGCAAGGCTGCCAGCCCATCGAGCGTTCTGACGCGCGACAGGTCGACGAAGACTGTGTGGTTGCCGATGACGAGTGAGTACGCAGCGAAGACTCGCTGAACCGCTTGTGCCTCGAATACGGCTTGGCGGGCAGCGTTGCGCTCGAAACCGAACGTCAGGTGGAAAACGTAGCCTGACGCAAAGCACACGGAGCACGCCACAGCCATCACAACAACGGTAGAGATCGAGTTGGTACGCATGGGCTGGATGAACTTTTGGTGGCAGCAAGTGTTCTACAGCACAAGTCGGACTGCCTAGACTCGGACGACCTCTTGCATGAATCCCGCCTCCTGCCGCTTGCGCCAGCGCCGCAACAGCGAGCGCTGCAAGCGTGGCAGCAACGCGCGTGGTTCGGCCAGCGGCAAGCAAGGATCGACGACGGCCGCCAGCGCCGGCAACTGCGCGCGCAAGCGCTCGGCAAAAGCGCCGCTGAACTCCGGCATGCGCAACGAGCCGTGCCAGTGCAGCAGCACCGCGCGCTCGTAGTGCTGCGGCGGGTAAAGCGCTTCGTACATCGGCTCGGCGTGGAAGTTGTAGTGCGGATCGAGCAGCTTGAAGCCTCCGCGCCACGACGCCGCGGCCACCGAGAAGATGATCTGCTCGTGCAGAAAAATCGACGGGTCGTCCTTGGGCACGACGCGCAAGGCGAGCAGCCGGTCGTAGAACTCGCGGTAGCGTTGCGCAAAGCCGGAGCCGCGGCGAAAGCGGAAGACGCCGGAGTTGATCTGCAGCCGCACGCGCTTGCCGCTCGGCCCGGCCGTGACGAAGGGCACCTCGGGCAGGCCCGCGCCTTTGGCGAGCGCCGCCCAGAACGGCTCGAAGCGGTCACCCGGGCCGGTGCTGACCGGTCCGAGTTCTTCGACGCAGCCCAGCACTTCGGCGTCGTCGTTCTCGGCAGCGTCGAGCGCGCTCGGCTCGCGCACGACGAAGATGTCGCCGTCGAGCCAGGCGATGTTTTTCGTCTTCGCCGTCGCATCGGCGATCTCGGCCGCCAGCGGTTTGCAGGTGAAGCCGAGCCAATCGAAGTGGTGCGTCAGCGGCTTGTGCACATACGTGACCTGCAAGGCATCGAGCGCGCGCCGCGTGGCGTGGTCGATCGCCGGCCCCGAGCGCGGCTGGATCGCCAGCACCGGGCAGTTCGCAAAGCGGCCACCGAAAGCGCGCAGCGTGCGCACCATCATCACGACCTCGGGTTCGAGACGGCCGGACTCGATGCAGGTGTAGATCGTGGTATCGCTGCTCACGCCGGTGTTTTGTTGGTTCGCTGCCGCATCGCTTCATACAAGCACACGCCCGCGGCCACCGACACGTTCAGGCTCTCCACCGCGCCAGCCATCGGGATCTTCACCAGCGCGTCGCAAGTGCTGCGCGTGAGCTGGCGCAGGCCCCTGCCCTCGGCGCCGAGCACGAAGGCCAACGGGCCCGACAGATCGAGTTCGTACAAGGTCTGCTCGGCGTCATCGGACAGGCCGATCACTTTGACGTCGCGCTCCTTCAATTCGATGAGCGCGCGCGACAGGTTGGTGACCATCAGGTAAGGCACCGTCTCGGCGGCGCCGCTCGCCACCTTGGCCACCGTCGCGTTCAAGCCGACCGCGTGGTCCTTCGGCGCGATCACCGCATGCACACCGGCGCCGTCGGCGACGCGCAGGCAGGCGCCGAGGTTGTGCGGGTCGGTCACACCGTCGAGCGCGAGCACGAGGGGCGGAGCGCCGGCTTCGTCGAGGATGTCGTCGAGCGAGTGCCGCGCCGGCAGTGCATTGACGAGCGCAACCACGCCCTGGTGGCGGTCATTGCCGGCGAGCTTGGACAGGCGCACATCGTCGCTGTCGATCACTTTGGCGCCGGCCTCGACAGCGCGTTGCGCAAAGCCGCGCATGCGCGCGTCGCGGCGCTGAACGTCGAGATGGACTTCGACAATGCTCTCGGGCGCAGTCTTGAGGCGGACGGTGACGGCATGAAAGCCGTAGAGCACATGGCGGGTCATCAGTACCCGCCCGGCCGCCCGAAGGGCACTGGCACCCCCTCGGGGGGCAGTGAATGAAATGAACGTGGGGGTCGCATCCCCGCGATGTTAGGGCAGCCTGGCGTCGCTCAGGCCTGCACGTCCACCGTCGCGGCCGAGGCCGCGGGTGCCACAGCCTTGGCCAGGCGCTGCGCCGTGGCGTCGGGCACGCGCTCGACCGGCGCCTGCTGGCCCATCGCACGCTGCAACGACGCCAGCACTTCCAGCACGCGCGAACTCGGCACCTTCATCAGATGCACGGCGGCCGTGGCCGGCGTCACCGGCTTGGGCATGTCGGGCAAAGCTTGCGCCGCCGCCG
Source organism: uncultured beta proteobacterium (assembly GCA_963814385.1). Classification (GTDB taxonomy): domain Bacteria; phylum Pseudomonadota; class Gammaproteobacteria; order Burkholderiales; family Burkholderiaceae_C; genus CADEEN01. Next base: position 142,203 of record CAWFCX010000051.1, on the reverse strand, counting down.
GTGCACGCTGTTCGCTGGCCCGCGGCGCAAGCGCAGCGGTGGGGCTGATGGCGGTGATGAACATGCGGCGATCCTCCGAAAAGCGGGCGGGCCCTCAACGGCCTGCACGCGTTGTCGTGTAGATCGACCCTGCCGCACGCGACTTGAGCGCGGCGTGCGTGCGTTATGTCACGCCGCCGAACGCGTGAGCGCCAGCCAAGCCAGGATGGCGCCGATCAACAGCGGTTGGTGCAGCATGTAGAACGTGAGCGACCAGCGGCCGAGTGCTGCCAGCGGCCGCAGCAGGGTCAGCAAGCGGCCGGTCAACACGCCACGCCGCCGCACGAGCAACCACTGCCCGGCAGCCAGGCCCCACAGCATCACACCCAGCCACGGCATGAGCGGCGCATAGTCTTCCGTCACCGGCTTGCGCGTGATGAGGCCGACCCAGTTGGTGAGGCGTGTGTCGAAGAATGGATGCTGCACAAACTGCGGCAGCAGCACGAGCAACAGACCGAGCGGCCACAGCCAACCGCGAAGAGGCGCGGCCACCCGCGCAAGGACCAGCATCACGGCAAAACCATGCAGCACGCCGAAGCTGATCCAGCTCTTCGGGAACATCAGCGCCGAGCCGGCGGAGACGAGCAGCGCGCAGCCGGCGATCTGCGCCCAGCGCTTCCAGAAACGCGGCCAGCCCTGACCAGCGTCTAAAGCCACTGCCTGAGACATGCCAGCCACAGCCATGAACAGCGTGACGATCACCGCCCGCTGCACGGTCCAGAACGGATCGGCGTAGAAGTTCTGCACCGGATTCAGGAGCCGGTAGTAGTTCAGGTCGAAGCCGAAGTGAAAGACCGCCATCCAGACGATGGCCGCGCCACGCAGCGCATCGAGGCGTTCGAAACGCGTGCGGCTCACTTTGGGTATTGCACCAGTTGGAATTGGTTGCCAGCCGGATCGCGGAAGGTCGCCAACACACCACCCCACGCCTGGCCTTCCGGCGCCCCATCGAAGGCCACCCCGCCCGAGATCAGGCGCGCATGCTCGGCAACGATGTCGGCCACTTCGAAACTCACCCCAGTAAAGCGGCCGATGAGCACCTGCTCGTTCTCGGGCGCATCAGCGGGCACCGACTCGACGACGAGATTCAGCGAGCCACCGCCGTCGAAGACGAGATAGCCCTGCTCGCGCCTGCCGGCCGTGACGCGCAGGCCGAGAACATCGCCAAAGAATGCCGCGGCAGTATTCAGGTCGTGCACGAAGACGCGCACACCGGCCACTCGCATGGTTTCACCTCCTCGCCGGACGATGGCACGGCGCAGCTACGATGATTGCATGACCACGCCCCACCCCGCGCCACGCCGCGGCGCCGAGGAACAAGCACGCCTCGACGCCGCGATCGCCGATCTGTTCCAGCGCCGCATCACGTTCAACCAGACGCTCGGCCTGATTGTCGAATCGGCGCGCGCCCCCGAGCCGCGCATCCGTTTTGCGATGCGGCCGGAACTGATCGGCAGCGCGCTGCACGGCCGCCTGCATGGCGGCGTGATCTCGGCGGCGCTCGACGCGATGGGCGGCTTTGCGCTGATGGTGGCCATCGGCGAAAAACACGCCGACGAGAGCACGCCGCAAGTGATGCACCGCTTTGCCAAGCTGGGCACGATCGACCTGCGCATCGACTACCTGCGTCCCGGCATCGGCGAGCACTTCATCGGCCAGCGCCGAGGTCACCCGCCTGGGCGGTCGCATCGGCTCGACGCAGATGCGTCTGGTCAACGACCAGCGCACGCTGATCGCCACCGGGGCGGCGGCCTACGTGATCAGCTAAGCCAGACAGCCACGCGATCAGCCGGCGCCGGTCGTGCCGAACTGGGCCCTGAACCACTCGGCCAGCATGCGCCGCTCGTAGACCAGCGACGTGCCGGCCAGCGGCGGCGCAATCCGAGTCAGGTAGGCCATGTCCTGCACCACGGCCTCGCCGCTGCGCGATGTCTGGCCTGCGCCTTCGAGCGACCAGCGCAGCGTGATGCGCGGCCAATCGACGCTGCCGCGCAGCACACGCACGTCCCAGGCGCGCGCGCCGGGCCGCACCTCGCCAGCAAGATCGACGTCGAGCACATCGACCTTCAGGGTCTGTCCGTCGGACACGTACGGCGCGGCGACGCTGACGACGATCTCCTGCAACGCCTTCAGGTTGTGCTCGGCGGAGTAGGTACCGATCGCGGACGTCGGCGAATCGCTCTGGGTTGACGAAGCTGCATTGCACCGTGCCCGCGGCCTGCGCGGACACGGCCAGCAATGCGACCACAGCGGTGAATGGCGATGCGCTTCATGGCAACTCCTCGAAAGGGGGTGCCATGAATGCTACGCCGCCTCAGAGGCTCTGCGCCAACTGCTCGAGGATCGCGGGATTCTCCAAAGTCGATGTGTCCTGCGTGATCGCCTCGCCCTTCGCAATCGAGCGCAGCAATCGCCGCATGATCTTGCCGCTGCGGGTCTTCGGCAGGTTGTCGCCGAAGCGGATGTCCTTCGGCTTGGCGATCGGGTCCGATCTCCTTGGCCACCCAGTTGCGCAGCTCGGTGGCGATCTTCTTGGCTTCGTCGCCGGTCGGGCGCGAGCGCTTCAAGACGACGAAGGCGCAGATCGCTTCGCCGGTGGTGTCGTCGGGCCGACCAACCACCGCCGCTTCGGCCACCAGCTCGGTGCACGACACCAGCGCCGACTCGATCTCCATCGTGCCCATGCGGTGGCCGCTGACGTTGAGCACGTCGTCGATGCGCCCGGTGATCGTGAAGTAGCCGGTGTCCTTGTCGCGGATGGCGCCGTCGCCGGCCAGGTAGTAGCCCTTCAGCTCCGGCGGGTAGTAGCTCTTCTTGAAGCGCTCCGGGTCGCCGTAGATGGTGCGAATCATCGACGGCCACGGCTTCTTGACGACGAGGATGCCGCCGCTGCCGTTGGGCACGTCGGCGCCGGTCTCATCGACGATCGCCGTCGTGATGCCGGGGAACGGCAGCGAGCACGAACCGGGCACGAGCGTCGTCGCGCCCGGCAGCGGCGTGATCATGTGGCCGCCGGTCTCGGTCTGCCAGAAGGTGTCGACGATCGGGCAACGGCCGCCGCCGATGTGCTTGTGGTACCACTCCCAGGCCGCAGGGTTGATCGGCTCGCCGACCGAGCCGAGGATGCGCAGGCTCGACAGATTGCTGTGCTTCGGATGCACAGCGTCATTCGTCTCAGCAGCCTTGATCAGCGAGCGGATCGCCGTCGGTGCGGTGTAGAACACGGTGCACTTGTGCTTCTCGATCGTCTTCCAGAAGCGCGCGGCATCGGGGAACGTCGGCACGCCTTCGAAGACGATCTCGGTGCCGCCCAGGGCCAGCGGGCCGTAGGTGATGTAGGTGTGGCCGGTGACCCAGCCGATGTCGGCCGTGCACCAGAAGACGTCGTCGTCCTTCAGGTCGAAGGTCCACTTCGTCGTCAGCGCGGCATGCAGCAGGTAGCCGCCGGTGCTGTGCTGCACACCCTTGGGCTTGCCGGTCGAGCCCGAGGTGTAGAGCAGGAACAGCGGGTGCTCGGCGCCGACCCACTCCGGTTCGCAGGTGGTGGGCTTGCCGGCCATCTCTTCGTGCAGCCAGCGGTCACGCGCCGGGTTCCAGGCGATGTTGCCGCCGGTGCGCTTGTAGACGATCACGTCCTTGATCGACTCGCAGCCGCCGAGCGCAATCGCTTCATCGACGATCGCCTTCAGCGGCAACTGCTTGCCGCCGCGCAGCTGCTCGTCGGCCGTGATGACCATCACCGCGCCAGCGTCCTGCACGCGGTCGCGCACCGACTGCGCCGAGAAGCCGCCGAAGACCACCGAGTGGATTGCGCCGATGCGCGCACAGGCCTGCATCGCCGCCACGCCCTCGACGCTCATCGACATGTAGATCAGGACGCGGTCGCCCTTCTTGATGCCGCGCGCCTTGAGTGCATTGGCGAACTGGCAGACGGTGCTCAGCAGTTGTTTGTAGCTGACCTTCGTCACCGCGCCGTCATCGGCCTCGAAGATGATCGCCGTCTTGTCGCCCAGGCCCTTCTCGACGTTGCGGTCGAGGCAGTTGTAGGAGACGTTCAAGGTGCCGTCTTCGAACCATTTGAAGAACGGCGCGTTGCTGTCGTCGAGGCCCTTGGTGAACGGCGTTTTCCAGGTCACGAACTCGCGCGCCAGGCGCGACCAATAGCCGTTGTAGTCGCGCTCGGCCTCGGCGACGAGTTTGTCGTAGGCCGCGGGGCCGGCCACATGGGCTGACTTCGCCAGCGAAGCGGGGGGCGCGTAGGTGTGCTGCTCAGTGCTCATCCGTTTGTCTCCTGTTGGTGCATCTTCGGCTGGCTCTAAGGTAGGCGCAAGCTCTTACCGACGGCTTACTTTGCATCAATCGAAGGCAAGCCTGACGCGATCCCTACAATCCCGGCCACCCGAGGAATCCCTGAACCCATGAGCAAACCGACTTCCGACGCCGTGACCGCCGCGATGGGCCCGCTGCCGCGCCTGATCTTCATGAGCCGCTGGCTGCAACTGCCGCTGTACCTGGGCCTGATCGCCGCGCAAGGCGTCTATGTGTGGCACTTCCTGCTCGAGCTGCTGCACCTGATCGAGGCCGCCTTCGGCAGCCAGACCGCCATTGCGGCGCTGGTCAAGAGCATCGGCTACACCGGCCCCGACACGGTGGCGCTGAATGAAACCATCATCATGCTGGTGGTGCTGGCGCTGATCGACGTGGTGATGATCAGCAACCTGCTGATCATGGTCATCGTCGGCGGCTACGAAACTTTCGTGTCGCGCATGAACCTCGAAGGCCACCCGGATCAGCCCGAGTGGTTGTCACACGTCAACGCCTCGGTGCTCAAGGTCAAGCTGGCCACGGCAATCATCGGCATCAGCTCGATCCACCTGCTCAAGACCTTCATCAATGCCGCCAACTACTCGGACAAGGTGCTGATCGCGCAGACGGTGATCCACATCACCTTCCTGCTCTCGGCCATGGCCATTGCCTACACCGACCGGCTCATGTCGCACGCGTCGAAGGCGGCGCACTGAGCAGCAGTGCCACGCCCGCCAGCGCCGACAACATCGAGCCGGCCAGCACGCCGAGCTTGAGCCGGGTTTCATAGACAGCGGGCAGGCCCTCGAAGGCCAGGCCGCCGATGAACAGGCTCATCGTGAAGCCGATGCCGCAAAGCACGGCCACACCGATGAATTGCCGCGTCGAAGCGCCTGCGGGCGCCGCAGCGATGCCGCACCGGATCGTCAGCCACGACATGCCGTACACGCCGACGACTTTGCCGACGAGCAAGCCGACGGCAATGCCGAGCGTCACCGGCTGCGCCAACGTCGCCCATGTCGTGCCGGCCAGGCTGACGCCGGCATTGGCAAAAGCAAACAGCGGCAGGATGGCGAACGCAACCCACGGGTGCAGCGCGTCTTCGGCCTTGTGCAAAGGCGATTCGCCTCGTGAGTCAGTCAGTGGCACCGCCAACGCCGTGACCACGCCGGCCAGCGTGGCATGCACGCCCGACTTGAGCACGAACACCCAGACCACCAGCCCCACCATCACATACGGGCCGACGCGGGTGACGCCAGCGCGATTGAACAGCGCCAGCAGCGCCACGCCGGCCGCAGCGCCGCCGAGGGCCAGCGCCGACAAGTTGTCGGTGTAGAAGATGGCGATGACGACGATGGCGCCCAGGTCATCGATGATCGCCACCGCGGTCAGGAACACTTTCAACGAGGCCGGCACACGCGAGCCGAGCAACATCAGGATGCCGATCGCAAAGGCGATGTCGGTGGCCGACGGGATCGCCCAGCCGCGCAGCGCCACGGCATCACCCCAGTTGATCGCGGCATAGAGAGCAGCCGGCGCCGCCATGCCACCAAACGCCGCGGCCGCCGGCAACACGGCCTGGCGGCGCGACGCCAGTTCGCCGTCGACGAACTCGCGCTTGATTTCCAGGCCGACGAGAAAGAAGAAAACCGCCATCAACAGGTCGTTGATCCAGACTTGTAGCGTCTTCTCGAGCACCAGCAGTTGGCCGAAGACAATCGAGCCCGGCGTGCGCAGAAAACTCTCGTACCAGCCGGCGAGCGGCGAGTTGCTGACGACCAGCGCCGCCAGCGCGGCGATGCCGAGAACGATCCCTCCGGCCGACTCGTGAGCAAGAAAGCGCTTGAAAGCGTGGGACGGTGCAGCAGCAGACATGTTGGAGCGACAAGCAACAGCGCGCGATCTTGCCTGATGATGTGCGCATGACACCGTCCCCAGACCGCTACGCCCCGCCGCACGCCGACGTGATGGACCTCGTCGCCGCCGACACGCTGCTCGCCGCGCGCCCACGCGCTGTCGTCTGGGCCTGTGTGCTGCTGCTGGCCTCTCTCGTCATCAGCTTCATCGCGCTGCTGCCCGGTGTCGACCCGCCGATACCCGACGAGCCGGCGGCCATGACGGCGATGATCTGGAGCATCACGCTGGTCTTCACCGGCCTTGAGCTGTGGTTGCTGCGTTGCGTCTGGCGGCGCCGCAACTGGGCGCGCTGGCTGATGGTGGCGCTGACGCTGTTCGGCCTGGCCGTCAGTGTGCAGGTGATTGCAGAAGACTGGTCACGCGCGCCGCTGGTGGCGTGGCTGAGCATCACCAGCAACGTGGCGAGCGCCGTCGCCGCGGCGCTGCTGCTGGCCCGCCCGGCGGCGCGCTGGTTCATCAAAGTCACGCCCAACACTCGCTAAAACTCCGGAAGAGTCGACACGGCCGCGGCGTAAACCCCCTGGAGCTTCCGCCGGAAGCCCGCACTCGAGGAGAGCCGCATGTTGACGTTGAGACAGCCCCTGTCCCGTGGCCGGTTGGGCGCTTGTGTCGCCGCCGCGCTCGGCCTGATGGCCACTGCCGCGCCTGCCGACGATTCGCGCGACCACTCGCGAAAAAGTGACCGCATCGAAGCGCGCCTGAAAGGCTTTGCGGAAGTGCCGGCCGTCTCGTCGGCCGCTGGCGGCCGTTTCAGGGCCCGCATCGACAGCGCATCGCAGACCCTCAGCTACGAGTTGTCCTACAGCGGGCTCGAAGACACCGTGCGCATGGCGCACATCCACTTCGGCCAGCACGGCGTCAACGGCGGCATCATGGTCTGGCTCTGCCAGACCATGGCCTTCGCGTCGCCGGTGGCGACGACGCCGCAGTGCCCGCAGTCGGGCACCGTCAGCGGCGTCGTTTCGGCCGCCGACATCGTCGGCCCCGCCGTCCAAGGCATCGCCGCCGCCGAGTTCGCGGAAATGGTCAAGGCCATCGGCGCCGGCGTGGCCTACGCCAACGTGCACTCGAACAAATTCCCCGGCGGCGAAATCCGCGGGCAGTTGCGCGACGACGATTGAGATCCCGACAAGTTTTCGAGCGTGGTGCGGCGCAAATGCCGCATCACGCTTCGAACGACTGCACGACCCCTTGCCACCAGCCACTCGTGATGACGTTCTCGGTGTAGGCGCCCTTCGTGCAATCGGCAATCACGTGCCGCCAGAAGGCCTGTGCGGCGAGGTTGCCCGGCATCTGCCCAACTTCCCATGGCCCCGGCAACGCCTCGAACACGTGCCGCGCGAGCGCGGCGCCGAGGCCGCTGCGGCGGTACTTCTTCAGAACGAAGAACTGGTCCATCCAGTGGCCGCTCTTGCCGACCTTCACCGCACCGTCGGCGAGCGCGAACCCTGCGTAGTGGCCGGACACGGTGGCGACAAAGGCGCGGCAATCATCGGCAGACCAAAAGCGTTCGAGCGCATAGCCGTACTCGCCGTGCGCGTCGAGGTCTTGGTCCCATAGGTCGGACAGCTCGTACTGGTAGAGCTCCAGCATGCGTTGCAACGCCGGCCGGTCTTCGGGGCGCGCAGTGCGGGCCTCGACGGTCGCCAGGGGCCGCATGGCAGAACGATGAACGCAAGCGTGTAGGAACGCGCCTCTAAAACTCGACGATGCGTGCCCTACAACTTCTGCGCATCGAACGTATTGCACTGCTGCACGCTCCCCGACTCCAGCCCGCGCCGGAACCACGTCATGCGCTGCTGGCTGGACCCGTGCGTGAAGCTCTCCGGCACGACCGTGCCTTGCGACTTGCGCTGCAGGTTGTCGTCGCCGATCTGCGAGGCGGCGTTCATCGCTTCTTCCAGGTCGCCGCGCTCCAGCCAGCCCTTGCTCTTCTGCGAGTGGTGCGCCCAGACGCCGGCAAAACAATCGGCCTGCAGCTCGACGCGCACCGACAGCGCGTTCATCTGCTGCTCGGACACGCGGCCGCGCATGCCATCGACCTTGCCGGTGATACCCAACTGGTTCTGCACATGGTGCGCCACCTCGTGCGCCACCACGTAGGCCTGCGCAAAGTCGCCCGGCGCGCCCATGCGCGAGCGCAGCGTGTCGAAGAACTGCATGTCGAGATAGACCTTCTGGTCGCCCGGGCAGTAGAACGGACCCATCGCCGATTGGCCGGTGCCGCAAGCGGTGTTGACGCCGCCGCGGAAAAGCACGAGCTTGGGTGCGCTGTAGCGCGCGCCGCTGGCTTGCATGACCTTGCCCCAGACCTCTTCGGTGTCGGCGAGCACGGTCGAGACGAAGGCCGCGGCGGCATCACTGGCCGGCGGCTTGGCCGCGGGGCCCTGTGATTGCGGCGCCGCCACCGGCCCGCCGCCACCCAGCACGCCGAGCACGGTCAGCGGGTTGATGCCGAAGATCCAGCTTGCCAGCACCGCAATGATGATCGTGCCGATGCCGATGCCGCGCCCGCCGCCCATGCGGAAGCCGCCACCGCCGCCCTCGCCGCGACGGTCTTCGACGTTTTCACTCTGGCGTTGGCCTTCCCACTTCATGCGCTGCTCCTGGCTGTATGCCGCGGTTGTACCGCAAGTTGCAAGACCACCCCCCTAGGGTCAACAGCCGATGTCCGTCGGCGCCTGCGTGAGCCAGGCATTGCCACTGTGATGATGCAGCAGCGGCACTGGCACGCCTGTGCGCAGTTGCTGTTGCCGCGGCGCCGCTGTTGCGCGCATCGACGCTACCCGTTTGTGCGCCCTCACGCCCTGCAATCAGCGTTCCCGCCAAGGCGCTAAAAGCGGCCAAGCAATTGATTCACAAGGAGGTTTTTGGTCTCACCTGACGCGCATCGACAGGTCGATCGCCTTCACGTCCTTGGTCAGCTTGCCGATCGAGATGCGATCGACCCCCGTGCGAGCGATGTCTCGCACGCGCTCCAGGTTGACGCTGCCGGAAGCTTCGAGCAAGGCTCGGCCCTTGGTGATGTCATAGGCGCGGTGCATGTCGTCAAGACTGAAGTCGTCGAGCAACACGCTCATCGCGCCGCAGGCCAGCGCGTCTTCAAGCTCGGCAATCGACTCGACCTCGATCTGCACCGTCACACCCGCGTTCAAGGCGCGCGCCGCATCGAGCGCCGCGTGGATGCCACCGGCCGCGGCGATGTGGTTCTCCTTGATCAGGATGCCGTCCCACAGCGCCAGGCGCTGGTTGCGTCCGCCGCCGACGCGCACGGCGTATTTCTGCGCCTGGCGCAAGCCGGGCATCGTCTTGCGCGTGTCGAGGATCGCGCAGCCTTTCGGGTTCGGTGACAGCCCGGCGATCGCATCGACATAGCTGCGCGTCGTCGTCGCCACGGCCGACAACATCTGCAAGAAGTTGAGTGCGCTGCGTTCGGCCGATAGCAGCGCCCGCGCATCGCTGTCGATGAGGCAGAGCTCCACGCCCACCGTCACCGGCCCCCCTTCGGCGACCAGCCACTGCACTGACGCCGTGGCGTCGAGAGCGTGAATGCAATGGTCGAACCAGCGCCGACCGCACAGCACGGCCGCTTCCTTGGCAACGACGTGCGCCTGCACGCGCTTGCCCACGGGCGCGAGCAGCGCCGTCCAGTCGGCGCGGCCGATGTCTTCGGCCAAGGCGTCGCGGACGTTGCGCGCCAGCGCTTCGTCGAGGGTCTCGTTGTGATCTGTCATGGCCTGCCTTGCGCTATCGTGGCCCCATTTTGCAACGCCAGATCAAGATGAAACATGCCTGTTTGATGACCCTGGCCCTGGCCGCCAGCGCCGCCTCGGCCCAGCACCAGGCGATCAACTTGGCCATCGCGGCCGGCAAGGTCGGCGAGGTCTGCATGCCGCTGCAAGCCGGCGACACGCTGATGTGGCGTTACCAAAGCAGCGCTGCGGCGGATTTCAACCTTCACGACCACGTCGGCCAGCAGGTCAACATGCCGGTGCAGCGCAAGGCGGTCAGGCGAGCGCGGGCGCAGCACACCCTCGAGCGCACGAACGAGTGGTGTCTGATGTGGACCGCGCCACGCACCAAGGGCATCACAGTCACCGGCGCGTGGCAGGTGAAGAGCGCCACCCCACGCTAGGCGCTGCCTACAATCGGTTCTGTCTTGCGCAGGAGCAGCCGATGGACACCCGCACCTCTCCGATTCCGGTTCGACTCGAAAGCGTGCGCGATGCCTTGCGCGCGCAGGGCCTATCGGCCCTGCTCGTGCCTTCGGCCGACCCCCATTTGTCCGAGTACCTGCCCGAGCGCTGGCAGGGCCGCGTCTGGCTCTCCGGCTTCACCGGTTCGATGGCAACGCTGGTGGTCACCACCGAACGCGCAGCGCTGTTCGCCGACAGCCGCTACTGGACGCAGGCCGAGAACGAGTTGCGCGGCAGCGGTGTCGATCTGGTGAAGATCCCCACCGGCGCGGCAACGCACCACATCGCGTGGATCACCGACAACGTGCCCAAGGGCGGCACGCTGGCCGTCGATGGCCAGGTGCTCGGCCTGGCCGCAGCGCAGCAGTTGAAAGCCCCACTCGACGCCGCCGGCATCGCTCTGCGCACAAGTGGCGACGTGCTCGCCACGGCCTGGGACGACCGCCCCGGCCTGCCGCAATCGCGCGTCTATGCGCACCAGCCGCCGCACGCCGCCACGCCGCGCGCGGCCAAGCTCGCGGCCGTGCGCGCCGGCATGGCCCAACACGGCGCCACGCATCACTTCGTCTCCACGGTCGACGATGTGGCCTGGATCACCAACCTGCGCGGAGCCGACGTCGACTACAACCCGGTCTTCCTCGCGCACCTTTTGATCGACGCGGCGGCGGCAACCCTGTTCGTCAGCGCCGGCAAGATCGATGCGGCGCTGGCCAGGGAACTGGCAGCCGACGGCATCACGCTCGCCGATTACGCCGATGCGGCCAAGGCGCTGGCTTCATTGCCGAGCGGCGCCACGCTGCTGATCGATCCGAAGCGCATCACGCTGGCGTTTCGCGAGCAGGTGCCCGCGAACGTGAAGGTCATCGAAGCCATCAACCCGAGCACGCTCGCCAAGAGCCGCAAGACCGCCGAGGAGGCGGCACACATTCGTGAAGCGATGATCGAAGACGGCGCGGCGATGTGCCGTTTCTACGCCTGGTTCGACGCCGCGTTGGCGCGCGGCGAGCGCATCACCGAAATCACGATCGACGAAAAGTTGTCGGGCGATCGTGCACAACGGTCAGGCTTCGTCGGCCTGTCGTTCCCGGTGATCGCCGGCTTCAACGCCAACGGCGCAATGCCGCACTACCGTGCAACGAAAGACTCGCACGCCGAAATCAAGGGCGACGGCCTGCTGCTGATCGACTCCGGCGGCCAGTACCTCGGCGGCACGACCGACATCACCCGCGTCTGGCCGATCGGCAGCGTCAGCGCGGCGATGAAGCGCGACTACACGCTGGTCTTGAAAGGCACGATCGGCCTGTCGCGCGCGCGCTTTCCGCGCGGCACGCTCTCGCCCATGCTCGACGCCCTGGCCCGCGCACCGATCTGGGCCGAAGCGATGGAGTTCGGCCACGGCACCGGCCATGGCGTCGGCTACTTCCTGAACGTGCACGAAGGCCCGCAGAGCATCAGCAAGGCCGTGCCCGACGCGACGATGGCAATGGAGCCCGGCATGATCACCTCGGTCGAGCCCGGCCTGTACCGCGAAGGCCAATGGGGCGTGCGCATCGAGAACCTGGTTCTCAACGTGGCCGGTCCGAAGAACGAATTCGGCGAGTTCCTCGATTTCGAGACGCTCACGCTGTGTCCGATCGACACGCGTTGCATCGACAAGGCCCTGATGCGCGCCGATGAGATCGCCTGGCTCAATGCCTACCACGCGACCGTGCGCGCGCGCCTGGCGCCGCGCGTCTCGGGTGACGCGCTGGCGTGGTTGAACGAGAGAACCCAGCCCGTCTGACGCGCCGCTCATCCGCGGCATCGGCGGTTCATCACGCGCTTGGCGCGCTTCGTCCGATCGGGCTGTGAAAGCGCCGTGTGCTTGCCTAGAGTTCAGCCATCGACACGCTGGACAACGAAAGGAAGCACACCATGAACACCAACCGCACCACCGCCCGCCTCTTCTCCTTCGTGCTGGCCGCACTGCTCACAGGTTCGATGCTCGCCGGCATCGACACGCTGGCGCAACGCGGGCAGGCCACTGACAGCCTGCTGGCTCAAGCGGCGCACCAGGCCACTCGGCCGTTGTAATTGCAGGTCATGCCGCGCCATCTGCAGTTCATCGCAAGCGGCTGGTTCGCCGCACGTGTGCGGCCTAGAGTTCATTCGCGCTGTGCTCTTTCGCTTGGAGCACAGCGCGCTGATCGATGACCGACCCTCCGGGCGCCGTGGGCACAACCCAATCAACGGCAGCCCTGCTCCTTCACGGGCCGCGCGAGCGGCCTGTTTTTTTGCACGCGTTCACATCTGCCGGAACAGGTGCAGAAAACTGCGACTCACCGGCAGCGTCTCCGTGCGGCCTTCGAGGTGCACATCGGCGGTCTCGTTCAAGCCGCGCGTCACATGCGTCACGCGCGACAGGTTGACGATTACCGAGCGGTGGATTTGCGCGTAGCGCTCCGGGTCCAGCTCGTCGGCCAGCTCGCGGATGGTCTTGCGGATCAACGCTTCGCCGCCGTCCCAGACCACCAGCGTGTACTTCTCGTCCGAGCGCATGAAGTGCACCTGCTCGACCGGGATCAGGCGCACTGTGGTGCCGACGGAAGCCTTGATCCATTGCAGGTGGCGCGCCGCCGGGGCGCGGTTGCGCAACTCGGCGGAAAGGCGTTCGAGCAACGCCTGCGTGGCCGCGCCGTCAGCCACGGCTGCCGGCGTCAACCGCTCCTGCAGTCGCAGCACGGTCTGCGCCAGCCGCGTCTCGTCGAACGGCTTGACCAGGTAGTCGATCGCGCCCTGCTCGAAGGCCTTGACGGCGTACTGCTCATAGGCGGTGACAAAAACGATCTGCGTGCGCCCGACCATCGAGCGCGCGGCGTCGATGCCAGACTGGCCCGGCATGTGCACGTCGAGGAAGACGACCTGCGGCGCATGCGTCTCGAACATCTCCACCGCCTCGCGGCCGTTGCGGGCCTCGGCAACGAGGCGCAGTGGCGGCCACGTGCGCGCCAGCAGCGCCGCGAGTCGTTCGCGCAGCAGAGGTTCGTCGTCGGCGATCAGTGCGGTCGGGTCAGACATCGGCAGGAACAGCGATCTCGGCGAGCACGCCCTGCGGTTGCACGGCGGACAGCGTCATCGACGCACGCTCACCATACGCCGCCTTCAGGCGCTCGCGCAAGTTCGCCAGGCCGATGCCGGGCGACTTCGTCTCGTCGAGGCCGCGGCCGCTGTCGCGCACCCACAGCCGCACGCCGGCCGCGCCGCGTGCGGCGCCGACCTCGATCTCCCCGCCGTGCTCGCTCGGGTCGATGCCGTGGCGCACCGCGTTCTCGACCAGTGTCAGCAGCGTCAGCGGCGGCAGGCGCATCGTGTGCAGCACCGGATCGATCGCCAACAGGTATTGCAGCCGATCCGGCATGCGCATCTGCATCAGCTCGAGGTAGGCGCGCACCAGGTTCACTTCGCGCTCAAGCGTCGGCGCTCCTTCGTGCAGTTGCGGCATCGCGGCGCGCAGGTAGGCGATGAGGTTGTGCAACACCGTGGCCGCGCGCGGCGAGCCGCTCTCCACCAGCGCCTGCACGTTGGCCAGTGTGTTGAACAAGAAATGCGGCTCGATCTGCGACTGCAACACGGCGAGCTTGGCATCGGCCGCCTGGCGTTCGAGCGTTTCGCGCTCGAGCGCGAACTGCAGCGCCTGTGCGTTGGCCAGGGCTTCGCGCTCGCGCACCATCGAGCCCAGCCCGGTCACGAGGCCGAGGGCAATGGCGCAACCGCCGATCAGCAGCATGCCGCTGACGCGCTCGTAGCCGAACATGATCGACAGATCGCCGCCCACCGATACGGCATACATGAACAGCGTGGCCAGCGGCGCGGCGATGACCACCGCCAACACCTGCAAGCCCCAGCGCGGCAGCGGGCCGCGTTGCCACAGGCCGGCCGCCGTGTAGGCCATCAGCACGACGACGGCGACGAACAACGTGCGGCCGAAGACGACCCACAACGACGGCTGGAAGATCGGCGACAGCAACAGCGCCGCGACCACGGCCCACCCCACCGCCCAGGCGACACGGCGCAGTGTCAGCTCGGCGAAGAATCGACGCCAGAACGGCGCGTCGGGGGCGGTGGCAAGGTTGGCCATGCAACGACGATAGCCGCATCGACGCACGGCGGCACCGCCGCTGCCCGCCCGGTGCGACGGGACACGGAATCGCGGGGTCGAGCCGCGACCGCGCCCTCCAAGCGCGGGCCTAAACGCCGACGCGCTGCAGCTTGGCTTGCAACGCCTGCGTCAGCGAGTCAGCGCTGTCGGCCAGATGCGCCCGCGCTTCGGCCGACAGGCCCGGCCGCTTGCTCGCGCCATTGATGCGCGCCAGCAGCCCCTGCGCCTCGACGCGCAGCAGGCTGCGCGCGTCCGCGCGGCTCGCCGCCGTGGGCCGCAGCAGCATCGTCGACAGGCGGTTGACATGCTCGCGCTGCAACTCGCGACGCGCGGCGGCGATGTCGCCGCTCTTGCCGAGTTCGCTCCAGACCTCGCGCGTCAGGCGTGTGTAGAGCTCGGACAAGCGGAAGGCGCCGCCGCTGCGTGCATCGACCTTGCCCTCGCTGTCGAGCAGGCGCGTGGCCAGTCCGTCGCTCATCAGCTGCGCCAGCAGCGCGCGCTGCATGCCGAGCACGACAGCGGCGATCGAGTAGTCGGTGGTGCCGAGGTCGGTGGCGTCGAAGACCGCGGCGGTGCGGTCGGTGTAGTCGGGTGCGAGCTTGCGTTGCAACGCCGGCGAGAGCACGAAGGCATCGGCGGCCAGCACACCGCGCGCCAGCACATCGAGCGCCTGGCGTTGCTGCGCCGCGCCGACCGGCAGCAGCGGATCGCGGCCGCTGCCCGGGAAGTCACGCAGCGTGCGTACGCCGCCGATCTGGCGCGCCAGGATGCCGGCAGAACGGCCGGCGTCGCGCACTGCGTAGCCGATGGCGCGGCGCAGCACCGAGTAGTCGGCGTCGGCCTTCAACGGGCGCGCCTCCTGGCGGGCCAGCAGGTCGCGCGCAATCGAGATGCGCTTCTCGGCGAAGCCGATCGGGTCGGGGCCGAGGTCGAAGACCAGTGACTCGGGGTCGATGCCGAGGAAGTTGTCCTCGTCGGTGCCATATGCCAGCTGCGGCTCGGCGCTGCGCGCGGCGATGCGCTGCAACTCGGCCTTCTCGTCGGCCGCCGCGATCGGTTTGTAGGCGTACTCGATGGCCCAGTAGTCGTACGGCCCGAGCACGGTCTGGAAGGGGGTGCCGCCCGGCTCGCCAGGGCGCCCGAGGTTGATCGGCGCGTACTCCATCACCGAGCCGGCGAGGCCATTGGCGGCGGTGAAGCGCGGGTCGGAGAGCTCGCGGTCGCTGTAGACGCGCGAAGAGCGGAAGTTGTGGCGCAGCCCCAGCGTGTGGCCGACCTCGTGCATCGTCACGTCGACCAGGTAGTCGATGACGAACTGCTCGGCTTCCGGGCCTGACGGGTCGAGATCACCGCGGGCTTCGAGCACGTCGAGCGCGTACGAGAGTTGCTCGGCCGCAGCGTCGGCGTGATCGCACTGCGGTCCATGCAGGTGCGTGGCTGCAGAAGACACCACGCCGCTTTCGCGCAGCGCGTCGCTGGCCTGCAGCAGCCGCGCCCACGGCGCCAGCTCATGACCGTTCAACACCTGCGAGCGCAGGTTGCGCAGGGCGCGAGACGACAGGCTCTCCATGCCGATGTCGGCGTCGATGATCTCGCCGCTGCGTGGGTCCACCTGGCTCGGCCCGATGGCGCCGAACGTCGGCTGCGCATTGGTCATCCAGCGCACCGAGGCCGCGCCGACGTCGAGCGTGTCGAAGTTGGCGTCGTCGGGCTGCTGCTTGGCAACGATCGCATCCTTGAAGCCGATCTTCTCGAAGGCGCTGTTCCACGCCAGGATGCCGCGCGAGATGGCGTTGCGGTACTTCAACGGCACGGTGCGGTCGATCCAGAACGTGATCGGCTTGACCGGCTCGGACAGCGCAGCGGCCGGGTCCTTCTTCTCTAGTCGCCAGCGGTTGACGTAGGCCTTGCGCGGCGTGCGCAGCAGGTCGTCGGAGAAATCGCTGACGGTGGTGCTGAAGTGGCCGATGCGCGGATCGGCCAGGCGCGGCGCCATCGGCACATCGGGCAGCTTGGCAATGGCGTAATACAAGCCGAAGGTCAGGCTGCGCGCGTCGGGCAGCGTGCTCGGCGTCGTCGGTGCCGGCACACCAGGCGGCGAGCCGGGCTGCGGCATGGCGATGCTGCCGCTGTAGAAGTGCGCGTTGACGTTGAACACCACTTCCTCGGGCAGCGAGCGGATCGACGAGAAGTAGGTGTTGCGCGGTTCCAGCGAGTAGCCCTGGCGGTAGTTGCGCTGCAAGGCCATGCCCAGGCCGAGCATGTCGCCAAGGAAGAACGACGACGCGTCCACCAGCACGGTCTTGCGATCGGGGTGCGGTTGGCTGGCGACCTGCGCGGTGCCGAGCAGGCTGTTGGAGAAGCCCGCAGCCACGGCGCGGCCGCTCGGCGACTTGGCATCGCCGCCGGCGAAGTCGGTGTTGACGGCGACCAGTTGCACCAGGTTGTGGATGCGGCGGAACTCGACCAGTTGCGCGCGCCCGGCGCGGCCCCAGCGGCCGATCATCGTGCCGCCGTAGAGGCCGGCCTCGCCGATGCCCTGCGAAATCTTCGGCGAGAGGAAGAAAGGCTTGTTGAAGTCTTCCGGCTTCAATTCGAGCCAGACCTTTTCTTCCTTCTGCCAGAGCGCGATCAGGCCCTTTGATTCCTTCGCGTCCTTGATGACGGTGGCGAAGGCCGGCGGCTGGCCCGGCGCTGGCGGTGCGGCGGGTGTCGCGGCCGACGCCGCAGCCGAGGCAGCCGTGGCCACGGGCAGCGGCCTCAACGGCGCAACTGGGGCGCTGGCGGCAGATGCGGCTGCAGCGGGCGCTGCGGCCGTCGGCCCGGTGGCTGCTGTCGTCGCGCAGCCAGCGAGGCCGAGCGCCGCCACAAGGGTCAGCAACGAGGGGCGGAGCAAAGGGTCGGTGTGGTGCATGGGGGCTGCCAGTAAAGAGCCTGCAGCGGCTGCAGACACACGCAAATTATCGAAGCGCCGCCGCAGAGATGCCATCCGGCCCTGCCCTTGCGGACCCGTTTGGAACCCACAGCGCGCGGCAAGTTCACGCTGCACTCAAACTTTGCAGGTCTGCCACTGCTTGCTGTACGTCGACGCCGACTGCACCACCGCGGTCGCGCCGCTGGCGGCTTTGGCGCGTGCACCGTACTCGGTGTCGAGCTTGAAGGCGTATTTGTCGAAGAAGGCCTTGAACATCTCGCCGCCCTGCGTGCCGACGGCGTGCAGCTGGTCGGTCTTGGCGTCCCACTCCAGCAGCACCGCGGCCAACGGCTGCGGCGCCGGGCCGGCCATCACGCGCGCGCCTTGCGCCGGGTCGTAGCGCGAGTTGTCGCCGCAGCAGTGGATCACCTGCGACGGCTCACCGCTGAAGCCTTTGCGCACACCGATGAAGCTCAACTGCGGCGTCGGGTACATCAGCTTGTGAGCGCAGATCGCCGAGAAGGCGACGATCGATTGGTTTGGCCCGACGCCGGCCGGCGCGGTGTAGCTCTGCTTGGCCTCGGTGACCAGTGCCGCGCCCATGACCGGCCTGTCCATTGCCAGCAAGAACACCGGCGAGGCAACGAACGGGTAGTTGAACAAGTGCGGCTCGCCAACCCTGAGCTGCGTGGCCAGGAACGGAACGCCAAGGGGGTTGACCAGCCGCGAACGCGCATGCTGCTGCGGCTCGCCGGCCACCGCCGGCAGCACGCTGGCGGCGGCCCAGGCACCGGCCACGCAAGCGGCCTGCCGCATCAAGTCGCGGCGCTCGGCATCCTCTGGCGTCTCGTACGGCCTGTCGTACTGCATAGGCGCCAACGCTACATCAAGTTCACCGAATCGGCTTGAACCTGACGCGCTTCGGCCGCGCGCCCTCTTCACCCAGGCGCTTGACCTTGTCGGCCTCGTACTCCTGGTAGTTGCCTTGGTAGAAGACCCATTGCGAGTCGCCCTCGGCCGCCAGGATGTGGGTGCAGATGCGGTCCAGGAACCAGCGGTCGTGGCTGATGACCATCGCGCTGCCGGCAAATTCGAGCAGCGCTTCTTCGAGCGCGCGCAAGGTTTCGACGTCGAGATCGTTCGACGGTTCGTCGAGCATCAGCACGTTGCCGCCCTTGGCCAGCGTCTTGGCCAGGTGCAGCCGGCCGCGCTCGCCGCCGGAGAGCGAGCCGACGCGCTTTTGCTGGTCGTTACCCTTGAAGTTGAAGCGGCCGAGATAAGCGCGTGACGGCATCACGAACTTGCCGACGACGATGTTGTCGAGGCCACCCGAGACGTCTTCCCACACCGTCTTTTCGTTGGCCAGATCCTCACGGCTCTGATCGACAAAGGCCAGCTGCGCCGTTTTGCCGATGATGACTTCGCCGCTGTCGGGCTTCTCGATGCCTTGCAGCATGCGGAACAGCGTCGACTTGCCGGCGCCGTTGGGGCCGATGATGCCGACGATCGCGCCCGGCGGCACGGCGAAGCTCAGGTTGTCGATCAGCAGGCGGTCACCGAACGATTTCGACACGCCCTTGAACTCGATCACCTGGTTGCCCAGGCGCTCGGCCACCGGAATGAAGATCTCGTTGGTCTCGTTGCGCTTCTGGTAGTCGACGTCGGACAGCTCCTCGAAGCGCGCCATGCGCGCCTTGCTCTTGGTCTGCCGCGCCTTGGCGTTGGAGCGAACCCATTTCAGCTCCTCCTTCATCGCCTTCATGCGTGCGTCTTCGGTCTTCTGCTCCTGCTCCAAGCGCTTTTCCTTCTGGTCGAGCCAGTCGGAGTAGTTGCCCTTCCAGGGAATGCCCGAGCCGCGGTCGAGTTCGAGGATCCACTCGGCCGCGTTGTCGAGGAAGTAGCGATCGTGGGTGATGGCGACCACGGTACCGGGGAAGCGCTGCAGGAAGTGCTCCAGCCACTCCACCGATTCGGCGTCCAAGTGGTTGGTCGGCTCGTCGAGCAACAGCATGTCTGGCTTCGAGAGCAACAGACGGCACAGCGCGACGCGGCGCTTCTCACCGCCCGAGAGCAGGCCGATCTTCGCGTCCCACGGCGGCAGGCGCAGCGCATCGGCGGCCAGCTCCAACTGCAGGTCGGTGTTCTCGCCACCGGCCGCGGCGATGATGGCTTCGAGCTCGGCCTGCTCCGAAGCGAGCTTGTCGAAATCGGCATCGGGCTCGGCGTACGCGGCGTACACGGCGTCGAGCTTCTTCTTCGCTTCGATCGCGCCGCCGACGCCCTCTTCCACCGCCTCGCGCACGTTCTGTTCCGGGTCGAGTTGCGGCTCCTGCGGCAGGTGGCCGATCTTCAGGCCCGGCATCGGCGTGGCCTCGCCTTCGATCTCGGTGTCCAGACCGGCCATGATCTTCAGCAGCGTGCTCTTGCCGCTGCCGTTGACGCCGAGCACGCCGATCTTGGCGCCGGGGAAAAACGACAACGAGATGTTCTTCAGGATCTGCCGCTTGGGCGGCACGATCTTGCCGACGCGGTTCATGGTAAAGACGTACTGGGCCATGGTTTTCTGCTCTGATGGGGTGCGGGCACGGAACAACCGTACCGAAGTCCGCGATTGTCGCAGCACCCCACAATCGCCCCATGCCGCGTCTGCTTTGGCTGCTCTGCCTCGTCAACCTCATCATCGGCTCGGGGGCTTTCGTCATCGGCGGCATCCTGGCCCCGATCGCACAGAGCCTGCACATCAGCGTGCCCGCCGCCGGGCAAGCGATGACGGCGTACGCCTTGTCCACCGCACTGCTTGCACCGCTCGTGCTGCTGGCCACCGGCCGCTGGCCGAGGAAGCGCGCGCTCCTGCTGGCGCTGGTGCTGTTCACGCTGGGCAATCTGCTCTGCGCGCTGTCGTCATCGTTTGCGATGCTGATCGCAGGCCGCGTGCTGATGGGCCTGGGCGCAGTGTTCACGCCGATCGCCGCCGGCATCGCCGTCGCCTCGGTCGAACCGGCCCGGCGCGGCAAGGCCCTGGCGCTGACCTTCCTCGGCATGAGCTTGTCGTACGCCATCGGTGTGCCACTGGGCTCGTGGCTCGGCCTGGCCTACGAGTGGCACACGCCGATCTGGCTCGTCACGGGTTTGAGCCTGTTCGCGCTCATCGGTGCGGCGCTGTGGGTGCCCAAGGACATCCAGGCCCCCGGGGCGAGTTTTGCCGGCTTGCCGGCCTTGCTGGCGCGGCGCGACGTGCTCGCTGTCTTGCTGCTGACCCTGGCCTACTTCGTGGCCATCTTCGCCGTCTTCAGCTACATCGGCCCGGTGCTGCAGGCGCTGACCCCGATGAGCCGCGAGCAGCAATCGCTGACGCTGGCGCTGTTCGGCTTGTCCGGCGTCGCCGGCACGCTGATCGGCGGCGCGGCGAACGACCGCTTCGGCGCGCGGCGCACGCTGCTGGTGCAACTGGCGGTGCTCGGCGCGACCATGGTGCTGCTGCCGCTGACCCAGGGTTCCTGGCCGGCGCTGATGACCACGCTGATGGTCTGGGGCACCGCCGGCTTCGGCATGATGGTGCCGCAACAGTCGCGCATCGCTGCCGCGGCACCGGCGCAGGCGCCGATGCTGCTGTCGCTCAACACCTCGATGCTCTACCTGGGCACGGCAGCCGGCGCCATCGTCGGCGGCGCCTTTGCAGCCCGTCACGGCTTTGCGCAGCTGGCTTGGGCCGGGCTGCCGTTTGTCGCATTCGGCCTTGCAATCCTCTGGGCCGTCCATACTTCAGGCCCTGCGGTCACCGTCGATCGCAAGGAGAAAGCTGCATGAGCACCGATACCCTCGCCACCGTGGACGTCAAGCCGGAGTTGGTCCGCACGCTGCACATCATCTACGCACTGCATGCGTTGGGCCTGGTGCTCGGCGCGTTCGGCGCGGCCAGCGTGATCGGCTCGTTCCTCTTCGGCTGGCCATCGATCATCGCGGTGATCGTCAGCTACATCTACCGCGGCGACGCGCGCGGCACCTGGCTCGAATCGCACTTCTCGTGGGCGATCCGCACCTTCTGGTACGCGCTGATCTGGGCCGTGATCGTCGGCGTGCTGGGCGCGCTGCTGGCGATCGTCGTCATCGGCTTCGGCATCTGGATCGTCGGCATGTTCCTGCTCGGCATCTGGGCGATCTACCGCATCGCGCGCGGCTGGATGAATCTCAACAGCCGCCAGCCGATGCCCCAGTGATGACGACCCCTCACTCGCTGCGCGAGCACTCCCCCCGGCCCCGTGAGGGGCCACTGCGTGGCCCTTGGAGGCTCAGGCCGGACGCTTGGGGCGGCCCGGCGCTGGCCTGAGCACTCCGCACGCGGGCAGGCAACGGCCTGCCCGTACAATGCAACCGTCGCGCGAACACCAGTCATCGCGCCGCAGTCGATTCCGACTTCTTTTTTGCCCTCGCGCCTACCCGACTGGTGCACCCGCAACGGGTGACAGCAGGCCGCGACTGACAACCACACAATGAACTTCACTGACCTCGGCCTGGCCGAGCCGCTCGTGCGCGCCGTGCGCGAGCATGGCTACGAAACCCCCACGCCCATCCAACTGCAGGCCATTCCCGCCGTGTTGAAAGGGGGCGACCTGCTGGCCGGCGCACAAACCGGCACCGGCAAGACAGCCGGCTTCGTGCTGCCGATGCTGCAACGCCTGATGGCCCAGCCGCAAAAGAAAGACGCGCGCGGACGGATTGCCATCCGCACGCTGATCCTCACGCCGACGCGCGAACTTGCGGCGCAGGTCGAAGAAAGCGTGCGCGTCTATGGCAAACATGTGCCGCTGACGAGCATGGTGATGTTCGGCGGCGTCGGCATGCAGCCGCAGATCGACAAGCTGCGCCGCGGCGTGGACATCCTCGTCGCCACGCCGGGCCGCCTGCTCGACCACCACGGCCAGCGCACGCTCGATTTGTCGCATGTGGAAATCTTCGTGCTCGACGAAGCCGACCGCATGCTCGACATGGGCTTCATCCACGACATCAAGAAGGTGCTGGCGGTGCTGCCACAGAAGAAGCAGAGCCTGCTCTTCTCCGCGACCTTCAGCGACGAGATCAAGGCGCTGGCCGACCGCCTGCTCAACGCCCCGGCGTTGATCGAGGTCGCACGCCGCAACTCGACGGCCGAGCTGATCGAACAGAAGCTGCACCCTGTGGCGCGCGACAAGAAAAAAGAACTGCTCGCGCACCTCATCAAGCAAGGCGACTGGCACCAGGTGCTCGTCTTCACGCGCATGAAACATGGCGCGAACCGACTGGCCGACTACCTCAACGACAACGGCATCGGCGCGATGGCGATCCACGGCAACAAGAGCCAGACCGCGCGCACCAAGGCGCTGGCCGAGTTCAAGACCGGCAAGCTGCCGGTGCTGGTGGCCACCGACATCGCCGCGCGCGGCATCGACATCGACCAGTTGCCGCACGTCGTCAACTTCGAGTTGCCGAACGTGCCCGAGGACTATGTGCACCGCATCGGCCGCACCGGCCGCGCCGGCGCGCAAGGCGAAGCGATCTCGCTGGTCTGCCTCGATGAAGAGCTGTTCCTGCGCGACATCGAGCGCCTCATCAAGCGCAGCATCCCGCGCGAGCCGGTGCCCGGCTTCGAAGCACCGGCGCACGAGAAGGCCGAGCCGATCGTGCTCGGCCGCATGACGATCGGCATTGGCGGCACCAAGCGCAATGGCGGCGGCGGCGGTGGTGGTGGTGGTGGCGGCCGGGGCCGCAGCAGCGCGCCGCGCACCGGTGGTGGTGGTGGCGGTGGTGGGCGCGCGCCCGCACGCCCTGGCGGTGGAGGGGGTGGCGGTGGCCGCGGCCCGAGCACCAGCGCCAGCAACGGCCAGCGCCGCAGCGGCCGCTGATCCTCACCCACAAGAGCGGCGGGGCCGCTCTTGTTCGGGCGCAAACGGCAAGTGGGCGTCAGCGCCACAATGAGTCGATGAACCAACGCCAGCGCCACGCATGAAGCTCACCAGTTTCGGCGCTGCCGACGGCGTCACCGGCTCAAAGCACCTGGTCGAAGTGGATGGCTCGCGCATCCTGCTCGACTGCGGCATGTTCCAAGGCTTGAAGCTGCACCGCGAGCGCAACTGGCAGCCGCTGCCGATCGACGTGCGCAGCATCGATGCGGTCGTGCTCAGCCACGCCCACCTGGATCACAGCGGCTGGTTGCCGGCGCTCGTCAAGCACGGCTTTCGCGGCCCGATCTTCACCAACACGGCGACGCGTGATCTGTGCGCCGTGCTGCTCGCCGACAGCGCGCACTTGCAGGAAGAAGACGCGCGCCGCGCCAACCGCTACGGCAGTGCGTCGCACACACCGGCACTGCCGCTCTACACCAAGGCAGATGCGGCGCGCGCAGTGCAGCGCATCACTGCACTGCCTTCGGGCCGCGGCGCCGAGGTCGGCCGCGTCCAGATCGCCTTCACACCGGTCGGCCACTTGCTCGGCGCCAGCGCCATCACCTTGACCGCGGGCCGCCAGCGCATCGTCTATTCCGGCGATCTCGGCCGCAGCAACGATCTGCTGCTGCCGGCGCCGCAACCGGTGCGCGCCGCCGATGTGCTGCTCGTCGAAGCGACCTACGGCAACCGCGCGCACCCAACCGAAGACGTGCAGGCGCGTCTGGGCGAGATCATCCGCCGCACGATCGCGCGCGGCGGCTCGGTCCTGCTGCCCTCCTTTGCCGTCGGCCGCGCACAGGCCCTGCTGCTCGTGCTGCAACGCTTGCGTGCGGCGGGCGACATCCCGCATTCGCTGCCGATCTACCTCGACAGCCCGATGGCGATCGCCGCCACCGAGCTGACGCTGAAGCACCGCAAGCTGCTGCGGATCAGTCCGCGCGAAGTGGCAACGCTCAAGGACGGTGTGCGCTTCGTCGAGACCGGCGCGCAGTCACAGCGCCTGTCGTCGTCGCGCTCGCGCTATCCAAGCGTGGTCATCTCGGCCAGCGGCATGGCCACCGGCGGGCGCGTGCTGCATCACTTGAAGTCGCTCGCGCCCGACGAAAAGCATCACCTCGTCTTCCCCGGCTTCCAGGTCGCCGGCACCCGCGGCGCGAAGATCGTCGCCGGCGCGAGCGAGGTGAAGATCTTCGGCGAGATGGTGCCGATCCGCGCTGAGGTCAGCCACCTCGAAGGTTTCTCCGGCCATGCCGATGCGAACGAGTTGATGGCGTGGATGAAGCAGTTCGAGCGCGCTCCGCGCCACACCTTCGTCGTGCATGGCGACCCGGACGCTACCGACACACTGCGATTTCGCATCGGCAATGAACTGCGCTGGCGAGCCAGCGTGCCACCACACGCCCAACCCATAGATGTCTGAGCCTTGGATCGGCCTGGCCGTCGCCCTCGGGGTCGGTCTGCTGGTGGGCATCGAGCGCGAGCGACGCAAGGGCCGCGGGCCGCAGCGCAAGGCGGCGGGGATGCGCACATTCGCCCTCGCTACCGTGGCCGGCGCGCTTGCGCAGTCGTTGTCGCCTGGTGCGCTCGTGGTAGCCGGCGCCTTGGCGGTGTCGGCCTTCGCCGCGCTGGCCTACTGGCGCTCGGTCCGCGGCCCGCAAGACCAGACCGATCCGGGCCTGACCACCGAGGTCGCGTTGGTCGTGGCTTACCTGGTGGGTGTCCAGTGCGTGGTGCAACCGGCCGTGGGCGCGGCCTGCGGCGCGGTGCTCACGGCCTTGCTTGCGGCCCGTGAAGGCATGCACCGCTTTGCCACCGAGTGGTTGACCGAGCAGGAACTGCGCGACGCGCTCGTGCTGGCCGGCGTGGCGCTGGTGGTGGTGCCGCTGGCGCCGGCCGCGCCGTTGCCGGGTCTGGGTGGTCTGGCACCGCGCACCGCAGCGTGGCTTGTGTTGTTGATCTTGTCGATCCAGGCGGCAGCGCATGTGGCGCAGCGCTTGCTAGGCGATCGCCAGGCATTGATCGCCACTGGCCTGCTGGGCGGCTTCGTCTCCAGCACGGCCACCATCGCGACGCTGGGCACGCAAGCCAGGACGCAAGCGCCGCCGCTGCAAAGGCGTCTCGCCGGAGCAGCGAGCCTGTCCGGCGCCGCGACGTGGCTACAGGCGCTGGCGCTGGCCGCCGTGGTCGGCCCGGCCCTGTTGCCGCAGATGCTGCCGATGGCCTTGGCCGGCGCTGGCGTTGCCTCGTTGGCCGGGGCATGGAGCAGCATGGCAAGAGACAGCGACCCGTTGGCCGCGGCGCCGAGCAAGCCACAGCGCCCGCTGCGTTTGCGCGAGGCTTTGCTCGTGGCAGCCGTGCTGCTCGGCGTATCCATCGCTGTGGCCTGGCTGCGCAACCGCTATGGCACGCAAGGCCTGCTCACCGGCAGCGCGGTCGCAGCGTTGGCCGACGCTCACGCGCCGATCGCGGCCGCCTTGGGTCTCTATGGGCAAGGCACTGTCGATGCGCGCGAAGCGCTGACAACCGTGCTGGTGGCGATTGGCGCCAACAGCGCCAGCCGCAGCGTCGCCTCGTTCGTCACCGGCGGCAGCGGCTACGGCGTTCGTGTCAGCAGCACGCTGACCGCATCGTGGCTGGCGGCAGCGCTGGCCTTGTGGGCGAGCACGCAATTCCTGACACTCAACCCATGAACTCATCGAACGACAACGGCCAACCGCCAGCACCGGCCACCCTGATGCTCGCCACCTGCAACGCGCTCAACCTGGCCAGTCCCGGCCGGCTGTTCTATCCCAACCAGGAAGCGTTCGGCGCCGACGAGTACCAGCGCAAGATCGAGTGGCTCGGCTCGATGGTGCGCCGCCTCAATGCCGACGTTTTGGCGTTCCAGGAAGTCTGGGATGAAGCGGCGCTGCGCGATGTGGTCGCCGCCAGCGGCTTGCGCTACCCGCATGTCAGCGCGCCCGGCGCCGAGCAAGGCGCCACAGGCACGCCGCGGCTGGCGCTGGCGACGCGCTGGCCGGTGGTGAACCTGCAATCGCACCGTGAGTTCGACGCCCGGCAGATCGTTGCCGTGCCCGAACTCGGCGAGCACCGCGCCTTCGAGCGGCCGATTCTCGAAGCGCTGCTCGAGATGCCCGGCGGACGCGGCACGATGCGCGTGCTCGTCGCGCATCTCAAAAGCAAGCGGCCCAAGTTTTTGCAGAACGAGGCCGGCGAGGTGATCGAAGACCGCGAAGACCCCGCCGTCATCGCGCGCGCGACGCTGCGCTCGCTGGTCATGCGCGCCGCCGAGTGCGCGGCCTTGCGCGTGATCGTGCATGCACGCTTGTCCCGCACGCGCGAGCCGCTGGTGCTGATGGGCGACTTGAACGACAGCCCGCATGCCGTGACGACGCAGATGGTCGCCGCCACGCAGGCCGTGGCCTACGACCGCGGTGCGCGCGACACGGCGCTGTTCCATGCGCCCGATGTGCAAAGCGACGCCACGATCCGCCGCGATGTGGCGTACTCGCATGTGCACCAGGGCTGGCCGGATGTGCTCGACCAGATCTGGGTCTCGGAAGAGTTCGTCGCCGCGAGCCGCTTTGCGATGGGCGACTTGCGCCGCGTCGAGTACTTCAACGACCACTTGCACGAAGGCCGCGACCGCGTTCGCTCGGACCATGGCCTCGTGCGCGCGCTCGTGCTCCTGCGCTGAACCAACCTGCTTGCACTTTGTAGTTCATGGTCACAACAGGGTGACTTGAGCGGGCCTAGTCTCAAGCCTTGCGGCAAGGAGACCCAACCCGATGATGCAAGGGCTGCTGACCACGCGCTGGGATGGCGCCGATCTGCTGGTGCAGCGCAAGCAAGAGGTGCTTGACTGCGTTGGCGCGCGGGATATCGAGCGCGTGATCCTGGTCTGCGACGGGGGCGACACGCCGGCTGCGCTGCAATTTGCGGTCATCCAGACTGCCACCGACCACATACTGTTGCCGGCCGACAGCGGGATTGCCGCCCGCGTGTACTTCGAGCGCCAGACTTACTGGACCTTGCGCTCGTGCATCTACTGGGTGACCGGCCCGCACGCGCCGCTGCCGCGCCACCTGCTGCCTGGCATCTGGCTGTTGCGCCGGCACCGCCCGGCCTTCATGCGCCTGCCCGGCGACGAACTGGCCTCGCTGATCGCGCGGTGGCCGATTGGAAGGCCCGCAGACCTGGGAGCAGCGCAAGTGGGCGCAGAGCGCGTCGAAGCGCCATCTGGCGGCACTGGCCAGAAGCGCAGCGCCCGGCGTGACCTGATACCGGCGCCGCCAACAAAAAACCCGGCCGGAGCCGGGTTTTTTGCTTGAGCCGAAAGCCTTAGGCCTTCTTCTCGTCCTTCTTCATGGCCTTTTCTTTCTTGGCCTTCTTGGCGACTTTCTTGTCGGCCTTCTTGTCGTCGGCCTTGGCAGCCATCGGCTTGGCGTCGGCCTTCATGTCGGCCTTGGCGGCCGGAGCGGCAGCAGCCGCCGGGGCAGCGGGAGCAGCCGGGGTGGCAGCAACAGCAGCGGCAACCGGCTTGGCGGCCGTGGCAGCAGCGGGAGCGGCGGTCTGGGCAGAGGCGGCAGCGGCGAAGGCCAGGGCAGCCAGGGCGGTCAGGAGCTTGTTCATGTGGGGTGTCGATCGATCGAGGTTCGAGCAATAGCGCTCGGGGGCCACAACGGAACTTTTTGCCCTCAGGTTGACACAACGGCCAATCATGCGGGTAAACCCTCGAATCCAACGTCCTACTTGAACTCGCCTTCACGCAGCCATTTCGTGGCCACCCACTTTTCGCCGGCAATCACCGGTGCACCGCCGTGCAGCGTTTTCGTGCTCGGGTGCGGCCGGTCGTAGCTGAAAAACACGGCGTTGCCTTTGACCGGGCCGACTTCCAGGCCCACATCCGGAAAGGTCGTGCCACCGCCTTTTTCCGGGCTGTTCAAATACATGATCAGCGTGCCCACGCGCTGCCCGCCTCGCGCGGTGATGGCCGCCGTGCCGGACTTGCTCGGGTCGAAGTAGTCGTGGTGCGGCTGGTACTCGGCGCCCGGCAGGTAGTGCAGCACCTGCAAGCCCTCGCCGTTGATCACCGGCCAGCCGAGCAGCTTCGCGATGCGCGCCTCGACACGTTTGCAGACCTCGTTTTCGCCGCGCTCGAAGAACATGCCGCGGCTGGTGCGTGCGGCATGCACTTCACTGCCACCGGTGTCCATCTGCACGGTTTCGGAGCGCGCCAGGCGAGGTTGGGCAGCGGCGACGATGGCGTCGCACTCATCGTGGCTGAGCAGGTCGCCAAAGACGATGACCCGCGGCAGCTTCAGCGTCGTCAACACCTGCACGCGGCGGTCACCGGCATCGACCCACACCGGCGACTCGCCCACATCGGCATCGGGCACCGGCACGCCAGGGGGCAACGGCGACACCTGCTCTTCCTGCTGGCGCGCCTGGTGCTCGGCGAGAAAGCCCTGCAGCGTGTCTTCCATCGCCGCGATCGCCACATCCTCGTTCCAGCCGCTGGCGCGCATGGCCTGCAGTACGGACTCGGGCTGGTGCCCGGCCTGAGCCTGGGCGATGATCCATTGACGCAGTTCGGGGGTCACGGGTTGCTGCATTTGCATGGCGCAATTTTGCTATGGCAACGGCAAAGTCGGCTACCACCGGCCTTGCAGTTGTCGCTACCGGACACAACTGCATGCATCGCCCTCACCACGCACGCTTCATGAAAACCGTTCACCTTCTGCGCGCCGCCGCCCTTGCCACCGCTGCCGCGCTCAGCGCCCTCGCGCCTGCCAGCGCCCGCACCGACACGCCCGCGGCCGCACCGCGCGCCGTCGCCCCACGCGGCGCGCTCGGCGCCGACGAGCAGGCCCACATCGACCTGTTCAAGCGCGTCTCGCCGTCGGTCGTCCACATCACCACGCTCGAAACACAACGCGACATGTTCAGCATGAACGTCATGCAGGTGCCGCGCGGCACCGGCACCGGCTTCGTCTGGGACGACAAGGGCCACATCGTCACCAACTTCCACGTCATCCAGGGCGGCAGCGGCGCGCGTGTAACGCTGGCCGACCAGACGAGCTTCAACGCCAAACTCGTCGGTGCCTTCCCCGACCGCGACCTCGCGGTGCTGAAGATCGAAGCGCCGCAGAACAAGCTACCGCCGATTGCTGTTGGCACCAGCCGCGACCTGCAGGTCGGCCAGCGCGTCTATGCCATCGGCAACCCGTTCGGCCTTGACCAGACGCTGACGCTGGGCATCGTCAGCGCGCTGAACCGCGAGATCGAATCGTTCAACGGCCGCACCATCCGCGGCGTCGTGCAGACCGATGCCGCCATCAACCCCGGCAACTCCGGCGGCCCGCTGCTCGACTCGGCCGGCCGCCTGATCGGCGTCAACACGCAGATCGCCAGCCCGAGCGGCGCCAGCGCGGGCATCGGCTTTGCGATCCCCGTCGATGAAGTGAATCGCATCGTGCCGCGGCTCGTGCGCGACGGCCGCTTCGTGAGGCCCGCACTCGGCGTCACGGCCGGCGCGCCCAACCTGACGCGCGCGCTGAACTTGCCGCGCGGCGTCGCCGTGGTCCAGGTCGGCAACGGCAGCCCGGCGGCCAAGGCCGGCCTGCAAGCCTTCCGCCGCGAGCGCGACGGCGACATCGTGCCCGGCGACGTCATCACCGCCATCGACAACGAGCCGGTGACCGACCTCGACGGCATGCTGGCCCAACTCGAACGCCGCTCGCCCGGCGACAGCGTGACGCTGACGGTGTGGCGCGCCGGGAAGACGCGCAAGCAGGCGGTGGTGCTGGCGGCGGGAGAGTGAGTGCGGCGCGCGCGATGTCGAGCAAGGCAAGCACCACAATGACGCCCACACAAGATCGAGCGCGGTGTTGTGGCGCAGCGCTCCGTGTTGTGCGGCAAACTTGCGCTCCACATCAAGTTAGGGCTCGCCGTCGCCATCATGACCGCCAAGAACGCAAACATTCTGTTCCTGCTGCTCTTCATCGGTTGCGCAGCGCTGCACGTCGTATGGATGCACATCGAGCCTCGGTTGAAGGCAGCGGCAAGTACGAGCTGCGCACCCTCGAACTGCGACCCGACACGCCGCTGTCGCAGCCGACCGTGCGCCGGCTCGTGGCCGAGGCGGTGAGCCTCAACGCAATGCTTGGCGATCCAACAGCTGTCAGCAGATCGGTGAAGCGACGTGCGGCGCAGGCGGCCCCTTCGTCCGGCGCGCGGTAGCGCACCAACGGCATGGCGCTCGCCCTTATCCGGCGCTGACGGTGCGGTCCACCGCCCACTGCCGCAACGCGTCGATCGCCTCGGCTCTCGTCACCGAGAGGGGTTTCGTCCGCGCCAGTTCGCCCGCCACCATCGGCACCTCCGGCGCTTTGTTCGCGCTGTGCGCTTCGTAGCGCGCACCAACGATGGCGGCTTCGATTTCGGCGCCCGAGTAGCCATCGCTCGCCGCCACCAATCGCGCCAGCGCGTGGTCGTCGAAAGCGATGCGGTGCTTGGTCAGGTGAATGCGCAAGATGCCGGCACGCACCGGCTCGTTCGGCAGATCGACGAAGAAGATTTCGTCGAAACGGCCCTTGCGCATCAGCTCCGGCGGCAGGGCTTCAACGTCGTTGGCAGTGGCAACGAGAAAGACGCTGCTCTTGCGCTCGGCCATCCAGGTCAGCAACGTGCCGAGCATGCGTTTGCCGGCACCGGTGCTGTCGCCCTGGCTGTCGCCACCGGCCAGACCTTTTTCGATCTCGTCCATCCAGAGCACGCAGGGCTGCATTGCGTCGGCAACGCGCAGCGCTTCACGCAGCTTGCGTTCGCTCTCGCCCTGCCATTTGTCGTACAGCGCGCCAAAGTCCATGCGAAACAGCGGCACCTGCCAGCTCGCGGCGATGGCTTTGGCGGCCAGGCTCTTGCCGGCGCCCTGCACGCCGAGCAGCAGGACGCCGCGCGGCGGGGGCAGGCCAGAAGCTTCGGGCCTGAGGAACGGTTCGCGCCGCAGTTGCAGCCAGCGTTTCAGCGCCGCCATGCCGGCCACGTCGTCGAGCGTCGGCAGGTGGTGCTCGAAGCTGAGGATCTCGGCGCCGCCCATCACCTCGTGTTTCACCGCGAGCACGCGCGCCAGATCG
The DNA here is from genome assembly GCA_963814385.1 of uncultured beta proteobacterium. GTDB lineage: Bacteria > Pseudomonadota > Gammaproteobacteria > Burkholderiales > Burkholderiaceae_C > CADEEN01. Next base: position 110,635 of record CAWFCX010000051.1, on the reverse strand, counting down.
GCGGTGTTGACCTCGCCATCGCCGAGCACCAGGCGCGCCAGGTGGCGCACGGACGATTGCGGCAAGCCGACCATGTGGCGCAGCAGCGAGTCGAGCGTGCTGCGCGAACCGGTAGCGTCTTTGGCCACCTCGCGGCGGCGCTGCAATTCTTCGTTGAACACCGCCTTCACGCGTTCCAACGTCATCGGTTCGATCTCGAAGCGGCTGGTCAGCGGCGACAGTTCTTCGGGCAGCTTGATGTCATGGCCGACGAAGATCAGTTGCAGGCCCTTGCTCTCGCAGCGCAGCGCCAGCTCCTTCATGCCGCGCGTGATCACGGGGTTGCTGAGAAACGGATGGATGTCGAGGAACAACACCAGCGCCGGCTCGCGCATCTTCTCCACCGCTTGCAGCGCCGCCGGCAGCTCCTTCGTGTCTTCAGGCGATTGCTCTTTGCTCGTGCCCATGTCGAGCAATTGCAGCTTCAGCCCTTGCGCCACACGCAGGCCGCTGCTGGCCGACCAGGTCCAGAGTTCGCGGCCATTCTTCTTTGTGGCCGCGGTGAACAGCGCCAGCACGCGCGGCTCGTCGTGCGTTTCGATCTGCGTGATCGGCGTGCGCGTGTCGAGCAGCGCTTGCAGGGATTCGACTTGGGCGGCGGTGGGCATGGCGGCGAGACTGTAGCGCGAGGCGCGCCGTGCCTCAGCCGATCCACCGTCTGGCGTTGCTGAACATGCGCATCCACGGGCTCGGTTGGCTCACATCGCCGTTGGTCCAACTCATCAACACGTTGCGGAAGACGCGTTCGGGGTGCGGCATCAGCGCAGTGAAGCGCCCATCGGATGTCGTGACGGCCGTGAGGCCATCAGGGCTGCCGTTGGGATTGGCGGGGTAGGCCTCGGTAGGTCGGCCGCCGTTGTCGACGAAGCGCATCGCGCGCTTGACCGCCTTGGCGTCGCCGCGCTGAGAAAAGTCGGCAAAGCCTTCGCCGTGGGCGACGGCGATCGGCAGGCGGCTGCCGGCCATCCCGTTGAAGAAGATCGATGGCGAGTCGAGCACTTCGACCAGCGACAGGCGCGCTTCGAACTGTTCGCTCTTGTTGCGCGTGAACTGCGGCCACTCGTGAGCGCCGGGGATGAGCGGCGACAACGCGGCCATCATCTGGCAGCCGTTGCACACGCCGAGAGCGAAGCTGTCCTTGCGATTGAAGAAAGCAGCGAACTGCTCGGCAAGCCGCGGGTTGAAGAGCACCGAGCGCGCCCAACCTTCGCCGGCACCGAGCGTGTCGCCATAGCTGAAACCGCCGCAGGCAACGAAGCCGACGAACTGGTCCAGCCGTGCGCGGCCGGATTGCAGATCGGTCATGTGGACGTCAAAGGTGTCGAAGCCGGCCTGGTGCATGACGTAGCTCATCTCGACATGCGAGTTGACGCCCTGCTCGCGCAGGATGGCGAGCTTGGGGCGCGTGGTCATCAGTGAAGGAGACCGATCGTCCTGAGCTTGTCGAAGGGCAGGCTCAGCCCGAACGGGCACATGCACATGCAAGCCCGGATCGTCAGCGCGGCCGGCGGACTCGTGTTCGGCGTCCGCGCATGCAGGGTTGTCGCGCTGACTGGCAATGCGCCAGCTCACGTCGTCCCACGTCTGATGCAGATCGCGCAACGGTGCCGAGAAAATCGCCTTCGCATCTCGCCACACTTCGACCACGCCGCGCTCGTTCGGTTTGCCGATGGTGTGCGCATGTTTTGACAGGCCGTGTTCTCGCAGCACCGCCATCACCGCATCGCGCTCGGCCGTGCGCACTTGAATGACCGCGCCGAGTTCTTCGTTGAACAGCGCCGCCAGCGTGCGTTCGTTGCGGCGCTCACCGACCTGGGCGGCCCAGTTCTTCGAGTCACCGTATTCGGCGCGGCTGTCGCTGATGCCGTCGCCTTCGGTCACCAGCAGATCGACGTTCAGGCTCACACCGAGGTGGCCGGCGAACGCCATCTCGCAGACGGTTGCCCACAGGCCACCGTCGCTGCGGTCGTGATAGGCCAGCAGCTTGTTGTCTCGACGCAGCGCGTTGATCGCCGCCACGAGCGACATCAGGCGCTGCGGGTTGTCGAGGTCCGGCACTTCGTGGCCGAAGGAACCGAGCACTTGCGCCAGCATCGAGCCGCCCAGGCGCATGCGGCCGTTGCCGAGGTCGATGGCGATCAGTGTCGTGTCGCCCGGCTGGAGTTGCGGCGTCAGCGTGCCGCGCACGTCGTCGAGCGTCGCAAACGCGGTGACGATCAGCGACACGGGGGCGGTGACCTGCAGAACCTTGCCCCCAAGCTCGCTGCCGCTCGCGGCCCCCCGTGGGGGCGCGCCGACGCCTTGGGACGGCCCAGCGGCGCCGGCCTCCCACCGCGTCTTCATCGACAGCGAATCCTTGCCCACTGGCACACCGATGCCGAGCGCGGGGCACAGTTCCATGCCGACGGCGTGCACGGTGTCGTACAGCGCCGCGTCTTCACCCGGCTCGCCACAGGCCGCCATCCAGTTGCACGACAGCTTGATGCGCGACAGCTCGACCGGCGCGGCGAGCAGATTGGTGATGGCTTCGGCCACCGCCATGCGGCCGCTCGCCGGGGCGTCGAGCGACGCCAGCGGCGTGCGCTCGCCCATGCTCATCGCTTCACCGCGAAAGCCATTGAAGTCGGCCAGCGTCACTGCGCAATCGGCCACTGGCACCTGCCACGGCCCCACCATCTGGTCGCGGTGATTGAGGCCGCCGACCGTGCGGTCGCCGATGGTGATGAGAAATCGCTTGCTCGACACCGTCGGATGGCGCAGCACGTCGAACGCCACCGTTTCGAGCTTGACGCCGGTGAGCGACAACGGCGGCGCTTCGCGGGCGACGCGCTTGACGTCGCGGTGCATCTTCGGCGGCTTGCCGAGCAGCACGTCCATCGGCATGTCGATGGCTTGCGTCTGCGCGTCCGCCAGCACGAGTTGCGGCGCATCCGTGGCGACGCCGACCACCGCAAACGGGCAGCGCTCACGCGCGCACATCATCTCGAAGAGCGGCAACTGGTGCGCGTCGAGCGCGATGACATAGCGCTCCTGGCTTTCGTTGCACCAGATCTCTTTGGGGGCGAGGCCGCTTTCTTCGAGCGGTACTTTCGAGAGGTCGAAGCGCGCGCCCATGCCGGCGCCATCGACGAGTTCGGGGAACGCATTGCTGATGCCGCCCGCGCCGACATCGTGAATCGCCAAAACCGGATTGTTCTCGCCCAGCGCCCAGCAGTGGTTGATGACCTCCTGCGCGCGGCGCTCGATTTCCGGGTTGCCGCGCTGCACCGAATCGAAGTCGAGCGCGGCGGCGTTGCTGCCGGCCGCCATCGAACTCGCCGCGCCGCCGCCCATGCCGATGCGCATGCCAGGCCCACCGAGTTGCACCAGCAGCGTGCCCGCGGGGAACTGGATCTTCTTCGTCTGCGTGGCGTCGATCGTGCCAACGCCGCCGGCGATCATGATCGGCTTGTGATAGCCGCGGCGCACGCCAGCCACGTCCTGTTCGTACACGCGGAAGTAGCCACCAAGGTTCGGCCTTCCGAACTCGTTGTTGAATGCAGCGCCGCCGAGCGGACCCTCGGTCATGATCTGCAGCGGGCTGGCGATGTGCTCGGGTTTGCCGATCGGCGATCGTTCCCAGGGCTCGTTCGTGCCGGGCAGGTGCAGGTTGCTGACCGAGAAGCCGGTGAGGCCCGCCTTGGGCTTCGCACCGCGCCCCGTGGCGCCTTCATCGCGAATCTCGCCACCGGCGCCGGTGGACGCGCCCGAGTGCGGCGAAATCGCCGTTGGGTGGTTGTGCGTCTCGACCTTCATCAGCACATGCGCGGTCACATCACGCGGGCCGTACTGCGGCGCGTTGGTGAAGCCCTGCGGCAACCAGCGCTGCACCGGCCCGCCCTCCATCACGGCCGCGTTGTCGTTGTAGGCGATGACGGTGTGCTGCGGCGCCAGCTTCTCGGTGTTGCGGATCATGCCGAACATCGACAGCGGCTGGCGCGCGCCATCGATCGTGAACTCGGCGTTGAAGATCTTGTGGCGGCAATGCTCGCTGTTGGCCTGCGCGAACATCATCAGTTCGACGTCGGTCGGATTGCGTTCGAGCTTGCGGAAGGCCTCGACAAGGTAGCCAATCTCGTCGCCGGACAGCGCCAGGCCGAACTCGGTGTTGGCGCGCTCCAATGCGCTGCGGCCCGACGCGAGCACGTCCACGTGCGCCATCGGATCAGCGTTGCGCTCGTCGAACAGGTGCCGTGCGGCGTCGCGCTCGAAAGCGATGCTCTCGGTCATGCGGTCGTGCAGCAGCGCCGCAGCGCCTTGCAACTCGTCGGACGACAACGGCTTGCTGCCGAACAATCCACCCTTCGTTTGCAGGCGAAATTCGGTGGCGCGCTCGACGCGATGGATGGCCGCGCCACAGTTGTGCGCTATGTCCGTGGCCTTGCTCGCCCACGGCGACACGGTGCCCAGTCGCGGCATGACCACGACCAGCGCGCCCTCACCCGGTATCGCGGCATCGCCATAGGTCAGCAGCGCAGCCAGCTTGTCTTGCGTCGTCCGATCCAGCGCCGCATCGCTCCACACCCAATGCACATACCGCGCGCTCACCCCGACGATGCGCGGATTGACTTGCACCAGCCGCGCCAGCAGCCCCTGCGAGCGAAAAGCGGACAGCGCATTGCCACCCTCGAAGTGCATCAAGTGCTTGGGGGCGATGGTCATACAGGGTGGGCGGGTATGTCGGCGGGCTCGGAGAGGCAATTTTACGGGTGGGATAATCCAGGCTCCATGTCGATCACGATCAAGACCCCCGCTGAAATCGACGCGATGCGTGTTGCCGGCCGCCTCGGCTCCGAGGTCCTGGACTTCCTCACGCCGCATGTCGTTCCCGGCATCACGACGCTGCAGATCGACAAGCTCGCGCACGACTACATGGTCGATGTGCAGGGCACGATCCCGGCCACGCTGAACTACTCGCCGCCGGGATACCCTCCCTACCCGGCCTCGCTGTGCACGTCGGTCAACCATGAGGTCTGCCACGGCATCCCGGCCGAACGTCCGCTGAAGAATGGCGACATCGTCAACATCGACGTCACCGTCATCACCCAAGACGGCTGGCACGGCGACAACAGCCGCATGTATGTGGTCGGCGAGGGCAGCATCGCCGCCAAGCGCCTGTGCCAACTGACCTTCGACGCCATGTGGAAAGGCATCGCCCGCGTCAAGCCCGGCGCGCGCCTGGGCGATGTGGGCCATGCGATCCAGATGTTCGCCGAGCACGCTGGGTTTTCCATCGTGCGAGAGTTCTGCGGCCACGGCATCGGCCAGCGTTTTCATGAAGAGCCGCAGGTACTGCACTACGGCCGCCCGGGCACGCTCGAAGAACTGGTGCCGGGCATGGTCTTCACCATCGAGCCGATGATCAACGCTGGTCGGCGCGACATCCGCGAAGACCGCAAGGGCGGCCAGTACGACGGCTGGACCATCGTCACCAAGGACCGCTCGTTGTCGGCGCAGTGGGAGCACACCGTCGTCGTCACCGAAACGGGCTACGAGGTGCTCACCGTGTCCGCCGGCAGCCCGCCTGCGCCAGACTTCGCACCGGCCGGCTACGGTCGCGCACTGCCCATCAGCGCCTGACTTCGTCCGGGCCGCGCAGCAGCACAGCCCTTCCCTGCAGCAGGGCGAACGGACATCGACAAGACCGACATCAAACCCATGTCCGCCGTCCTGCACCCTGGCACTCCGGAAAACAGCATCGCCCGGCTGCGGCTGCGATACGGCGCCGACAAGAATGCACTGCTCGAATCCTTTGCCGCGGCGCGGCCAAGCGCGCAAGCCGCCGCCTCGCTGATCCGCGGCCTGGCGCGCCTGACCGATACCGCGCTCACCGACCTCTGGATCGCCAGCCTGATGCCGCCCGGCGCCGCGCTGGTGGCCGCCGGTGGCTACGGGCGCGGCGAGTTGTTCCCGCACTCCGACGTTGACGTGCTGGTGCTGCTGCCCGACGGCATCCTGCTCGAAGTGGCGCGCCCGGCGCTCGAGCGTTTCATCAGTGCGTGTTGGGACATCGGCCTGGAGATCGGCTCGTCGGTGCGCACCATCGAAGAGTGCGCCGCCGAGTCGGCGCGCGACGTGACGGTGCAGACGGCGCTGCTCGAAAGCCGCCACATCACCGGGCCGAAAAAACTCTTCGTCGAGTTGCGCGAGCGCCTGGGCCAAGACATGGACCCGCGGACCTTCCTGCGCGCCAAGGTGCTGGAGATGCGCCAGCGCCACACCAAGTTCGACGACACGCCGTACGCGCTGGAGCCCAATTGCAAGGAGAGTCCGGGCGGCCTGCGCGATCTGCAGATCCTGCTCTGGGTCGCGCGCGCCGCAGGCCTGGGCCGCAGCTGGGCCGAGCTCGGCGGCAAAGGCTTGGTGACGCCTTTTGAAGTCAAGCAGCTGCAGCGCAACGAAGGCGTCCTGAAGATGGTCCGCGCGCGCTTGCACGTCGTGGCCGGCCGGCGCGAAGACCGCCTGGTGTTCGACTTGCAGACAGCGGTCGCCGAGAGCTTCGGCTTCAAACCGATCAAGGGCCAGCGCGTCTCCGAGCAGTTGATGCGGCGCTACTACTGGGCTGCGAAAGCGGTGGTGCAGTTGAACCAGATCCTGCTGCTCAACATCGAGGAACACATCGCCGGTGAGGACGCGCCGCCGATGCGCCGGCTCAACGACAGGTTCTTCGACCGCGGCGGCATGATCGAAGTGGCGAGCGACGACCTCTACATCCGTCACCCGCACGCCATTCTCGAAACCTTTCTCGTCTACCAGCAAGAGGTGGGCGTCAAGGCGCTGTCGGCGCGCACGCTGCGCGCCCTGTACAACGCGCGCCACATCATGAACGCGCAGTTCCGCAACGACCCGGTGAACCGCCAGCGCTTCATCGACATCCTGCGCCAGCCGGTCGGCCAGACGCACGCGCTGCGCCTGATGAACCAGACCTCGGTGCTCGGCCGCTACCTGTGGGTGTTTCGCCGCATCGTCGGCCAGATGCAGCACGACCTGTTCCACGTCTACACGGTCGATCAACACATCCTGATGGTGGTGCGCAATGTGCGCCGCTTCTTCATTGCAGAGCACGCGCACGAGTACCCGTTCTGCTCGCAGCTCGGCGCCGATTTCGAGCGGCCCTATGTGCTCTACGTGGCCGCCCTGTTCCATGACGTCGCCAAGGGCCGTGGCGGCGACCACTCGGTGCTGGGCGGCGCCGAAGTGCGGCGCTTCTGCCGCGATCACGACATTCCGGCCGACGACGCCAGGCTGATCGAGTTCTTGGTGCGCCATCACCTGACGATGAGCCATGTCGCACAGAAAGAAGACCTGTCGGACCCCGAGGTCATCGCCGCGTTTGCCAAACAGGTGGGCGACGCGCGCACGCTGACGGCGCTGTACCTGCTCACGGTGGCCGACATCCGGGGCACCAGCCCGAAGGTCTGGAATGCCTGGAAGGGCAAGCTGCTCGAAGACCTGTACCGCTTGACGATGCGCACCTTCCACCTGCCCGAAGGCGTGGCGCAACCGAGCGCTGAAACCGAAGTCGAATCGCGCAAGGCCGAGGCGCGTGCGCTGCTCGCGCTGGCGTCGCAACTGCCGAACACCGAGAAGCCGCTATGGGAGTCGATGGATCTCGGTTACTTCATGCGCCACGACCCGGCCGATCTGGCTTGGCACGCGCGGATTCTCTGGCGGCATGTCAAGACGGCGCGGCCGGTCGTCAGCGCGCGCGCGTCATCGGTCGGCGAGGGCCTGCAGGTGCTGGTCTATGCGCCCGACATGCCGGACCTGTTCGCACGCATCTGCGGCTACTTCGACAACACAGGGTTTTCGGTGCTGGACGCCAAAGTGCATACGTCGAGAACAGGCTTCGGCCTCGACACCTTTCAGCTCGTGCACCCGCAGATCGACGAGGGCGACCACACCGCCTACCGCGACCTGATCTCGCTGGTGGAAACACAACTCGTTGGCGCGCTCGCACAGACCGGCCCCTTGCCCGAACCGCGGCGCGGCCGCGTCTCGCGGCGCGTCAAGAGCTTCCCGGTGACACCGCGCATCATGCTGCGGCCCGACGAACGCGCGCAGCGCTGGATCCTGTCGGTCAGCGCCAGCGACCGCACTGGCCTGCTGTATGCCATTGCGCGCGTGCTCGCCAGGCATCGCATCAACCTGCAGCTGGCCAAGATCAGCACGCTCGGCGAACGCGTTGAAGACACCTTCCTCGTCGATGGCGCGCCGCTGCAGCACAACCGCACGCAGCTCGCCATCGAGAGCGAATTGCTCGACGCGCTCGCGCCGCCTGCGAACCCATGACCTTGAAGACCATTGCTGCCGAGGACGCGATGGCGAGACTCGGCGTCTTCGACACGATCATCGACGCGCGCTCGCCGGCCGAGTTTGCCGATGACCACCTGCCCGGCGCTGTCAACTGGCCGGTGCTCGACAACGACGAGCGGCGCGAGGTCGGTACGCAGGACAAGCAGGTCTCGCCCTTCGACGCACGCAAAACCGGCGCGGCCCTCGTCGCGCGCCGTATCGCCGACCTGCTGGAGCGCGAGGTGCGCGAGCAACCGCGCGAGTGGCAGCCGCTGGTCTATTGCTGGCGCGGCGGCAAGCGCAGCGGCACGCTGGCGTGGTTCCTCGATCAGATCGGCTTTCGCACGCACATCTTGCAAGGCGGCTACAAGGCTTTCCGCGAGCAGGTTCGCGAGCAACTTGACACCCTACCCGAGCAGTTCAACTACACCGTCATCGCCGGCCGCACCGGCAGCGGCAAGACGCGGCTGCTGCAGGCGCTGATCGAACAAGGCGCGCAGGTGATCGATCTCGAAGCGCTGGCCAGGCACCGCGGCAGCGTGCTCGGTGGCTTGGAGCACGATCCACAGCCGACACAAAAAGCCTTCGACACGGCGGTCTGGCGATCGCTTCGAGCCTTCGATCCCTCACGCCCGGTGTTCGTCGAAAGCGAGAGCCGCAAGATCGGCGCGCTGGCCGTGCCCGAAGCGCTGCTGACCCGCATGCGCGCACACGGGCGCTGCGTTTTCGTAACGCTACCCGACGCCGCGCGCGTGCAACTGCTGCTCGAAGAGTACGGCTTCTTTGCGCAGCAGGTCGATCGCTTCTGCGAGCACATGGCCACGCTTGCCGAACTGCGCGGCAAGGACACCGTGGCGCGCTGGCAGGCGATGGCGCGCGGCGGCCACTGGGCCGAGGTCTTCAACGAACTGATGCTGCAGCACTATGACCCGCTGTATCTGCGTTCGATGACGCGCAACTTCGTCGGCATGGCGGCCGCGCAGCAACTCGCGCTGCGCGACGGCGATGCCGACGCGATGCGCGACGCAGCTGCGCGCTTGCTGACCGATTGAGCTGCGCTACGGCAGCTTGGCCAGCACCTGCTCCATCTCGGCCGCGTTGAAGGCGCGCAGCGACTGCGTGCGCACATTGCCCTGCGTCGCCAGTGCCAGGTTGAAGGCGGTCAGCGACGCTTCGTCCTTGGCGTCCAGCACGCACACCAGATCGTAGGCGCCGAGCGTCCAGTAGATGTCGCGCATCGTCACGCCAAAGCGCCCCGCCACCTCCTTGGCGGCGGCGGCCCGTTTGGTCGTGTCCTTGATGCCTGCGATGCCCTTGTCGGTGAAGTTCACCAGACCCACATAAGTGATCATTGTTGCGCTCCTGATTCATCGAGTGCGGAGGCGTTGGCGAAACCGGGTCGCGTGGCGCCTCCAGGCACGCCCGGCGTCACCGGGCAGAGCTTCGGTGCGGAGCAGTCCGTGGGCGCGAGCGGTACCGCGGGAACCGCGGCGGTGCCGGGGGCGGCGGGCGACAGGGCCGTTCGCTGGGCGATGACGGAGACGATGCTACGCCGATCGCGCGCCGTTGCAAGGCGTCTGGGCGCCTTCGGCCGGATGGGCCGCGCTGAGAGCGCTACGCGGCGTTGCGCTCGAACGCCGTGAACAGCTCGACCGCGAGCGCACGCAAGGCGTCGTCGTGGCAGGCATGCGCGCGCGCCAGTTGCTCGAAGGCGTAGAGGCGGTCGAAGCCCAGGCGGGCCGCCTGCACCGTGATGCCCTGCGCGGCCATCGCGCGCACGAAGGCGCGCAGCGTCGCCGGCTTGACGCGCCCGCCAATCGGTAAGGCGACGGGCGCCGCCGTGTCGATCGCCCGCAGAAACTCCGGCGGGGCGTGGAAGAGATCAGCGGTTTTCGGCGCGCGGTACATGCCGCAATGATGGCGCGAGGCACTGGCCCCCACGCGGCGATATCGCACATCCGGTACGGCGTTGCGGCGGCCGGCGTGGATTACTGCGCGCGGACCAAAAGCCCAGACATTGGCAACGCTGCTCAGGTCTTCGGCAGCGTCACGCCGCGCTGCCCTTGGTACTTGCCGCCGCGATCCTTGTAGCTGGTTTCGCAGACCTCGTCGCTCTCGAAGAACAGCACCTGCGCGCAGCCTTCGCCAGCGTAGATCTTGGCCGGCAGCGGCGTCGTGTTGCTGAACTCGAGAGTGACGAAACCTTCCCACTCGGGCTCGAAGGGCGTCACGTTGACGATGATGCCGCAGCGCGCATAGGTGCTCTTGCCCAGGCAGATGGTGAGCACGTTGCGCGGGATGCGGAAGTACTCCATCGTGCGCGCCAGCGCAAAGCTGTTGGGCGGGATCACGCAGACATCGGCGTTGATGTCGACGAAGCTCTTTTCATCGAAGTTCTTCGGATCCACCACCGTCGAGTAGATGTTGGTGAAGACCTTGAATTCCGGCGCGCAGCGGATGTCATAGCCGTAACTGGAGGTGCCGTAGCTGACGATCTTCTGGCCGTCGGCCGACTGCCGGACCTGCCCGGGCTCGAAGGGCTCGATCATCCCGTGCTCGGCCGCCATGCGGCGAATCCATTTGTCGCTTTTGATCGTCATGCGGAGGAGTTTGAGCTGGGTTGGCAATTGTAGGCAGCGCGCGCGCAGGCACAGGCTGTCACGCCACAGTAATATCGCTGCACATCCCCGTGGGAGAAGAGCATGTCAGCAGCCACCGACCTGATGGCCCAGTACGCCGCCTACCACCGCGACCGGCGCAACATCGCCACGCATTTCGTCGGTATTCCTCTGATCGTCTTTGCCGTCGGCGGGTTGCTGGCGCGGCCGACGTTTGCCGTCGGCACATGGGAGCTGACGCCGGCCGCTGTGGCCTGGGGCCTGACCGCGCTGTGGTACCTGACGCGCGGCAACCTGGCGCTCGGCCTGGCCACCAGCGCCGTCAATCTGCTGTTGATTGCGGCGGCGCTGCCCTTGGGCCAGTTGGAGACGGTGCCCTGGCTGGCGTGGAGCCTGGGCATCTTTGCCATCGGCTGGATCGCGCAGTTCATCGGCCACTACTACGAAGGCCGCAAGCCGGCCTTCGTCGATGACCTGCGTGGCCTGTTGATTGGCCCGATGTTCGTCGTCGGCGAAGCGCTGTTCGCGCTCGGCTGGGGCAAGGGCCTGCTGGCCGAGATCGAGGCGCGCGCCGGTCCGACGCATCTGCGCGATCTGCACGCTCCGGCGACACGATAAGCACGTGTCTCGATCGCGTCCAAGCGACCGCCGCGGAACTGGCTATGCCAGGCCGCTGGCGGTGCCCCCTTGAGGGGGAGCGGCAAAGCCGCTCCGGGGGTGGTCATTCCCTCGCTGCTCGTCATGGGCGCCGGCAGCGTTGGCTGCTACATCGGTGGGTCACTGCAGGCGGCCGGGGCCGCGGTGCACTACGTCGGCCGGAGACGGGTTTTCGACGCCTTGCGTGTGCACGGCATGACGTTGACAAGCCGGGATGGCCAGCGCAAGCACCTGCCGCCCGAGACGCTGCTGCTCAGCGAATCGGTGCCGGCCGTCAGGCCAGCCTTGGTTCTGCTGACCGTCAAGAGCAGCGCCACGCGCGAAGCCGCAGCGGAACTGGCCCGCGTGCTGCCTGCGGGCACGCCGGTGTTGTCGCTGCAAAACGGCATCGGCAACGCCGCCGCGGCACAGGATGCGGCGCCGGCGCTGGACGTGATCGCAGGCATGGTGCCCTTCAACGTTGCCGAGCCCGCGCCAGGGCAATTTCATCGCGGCACGAGCGGTGTGCTCGCCGCGGCGGAACACGGCGCCTTGCGCGCCTGGCAGCCCCTGTTCGATCGCGCTGGCCTGCCGCTGGCGCTGCACGCCGACATGCGGGGTGTGCAGTGGGCGAAGTTGCTGTTGAACCTGAACAACCCCGTCAATGCCCTGTCCGAGCTGCCGCTGCGCGAGGAGTTGTTGTCGCGCGGTTACCGCAAGGCGCTCGCCGCGCTACAGGACGAAGCGTTGCAGGTGCTGCACGCCGCGCGCATTTCGCCGGCGCGGCTGACGCCGCTGCCGGCGAGTTGGCTGCCGGCAGTGCTGCGCCTGCCGACGCCGCTGTTTCGACTGATCGCCGCCGGCATGTTGAGCATCGACGCCAAGGCGCGCTCGAGCATGGCCGATGACCTCGCCCATGGCCGTGCCACCGAAGTCGATGTGCTGTGCGGAGCGGTCGTGCGCATGGCGCGCGGTCTGAACATGGACGCCCCCGTCAATGCGCGTATGGCCAAGCTCGTGCATGAGCAAGGACTGCTGCCGCAACGCTACGACGCGGCGCGTTTGCTGTCGGCGCTGGGTTTGGGCAAGCGCTAAGCCATCCCTCGGGGGAGTGCCCGCGCAGCGGGCGAGAGGTCGCCCAAATCAGCTGCTGCTGACCACGCGCACTGCCGGCCGTTCGGGCTCCGGCTCGGCATCGAAGCGATCGAAGCCGCAGTAGCAGATGAAGTGGCGCTGGCTGGCGCGGCCGAAGAGCGTCATGCCGAGTTTGTCCGCGAGCTCGTAGCCCATCTGCGTGACGCCGTTGCGTGAGATGACGATGGGCACGCCGAGTTGCGCCGCCTTGGTGACCATCTCGCTGGTCAAGCGGCCCGTCGTGTAGAACACCTTGTCGCCGCCCTGGCCCAACGGTGCGTCACCCTGCATCCACATCCAGCCGGCGATGGTGTCGATGGCGTTGTGGCGGCCAACGTCTTCGACGAAGGTCAGCATCTCCGTGCCGCGGAACAGCGCGCAGCCGTGCACCGATCCTGCCCGGCGGTGCACGCTGTCGATCTTGCGCATGGCCTCGTTGAGCGTGTGCAGCGTTGACTGTCGAATGCGCGCCGCCGCAGTGGACGGCAGCTTGACGCTGTCGATCTGCTCCATCAGGCTGCCGAACATCGTGCCCTGGCCGCAGCCGGTGGTGACCATGCGGTGCGCCGTGCGGGCTTCGATATCGATGGCGCCCATCGAACCAGATTGCGTTTTCACCGCGGCGGCGCCGACATCCCAATCGACGGTGACGGAATCGATCTGATCGAGCGAAGCGATGAGCTGCTGGTTGCGAAGGTAGCCGAGCGTGAGCAATTCCGGCGCGGCGCCGAGCGTCATCAGCGTCACGATCTCGCGCTTGTCGACGTACAGCGTCAGCGGCCGCTCGGCCGGAATGTGCATCCTGCGGCGCTGGCCGAATTCGTCGAGCACCTCGACTTCACGCGTCAGCGGCGCCTCGGCACGCGTGAGGCGCGGCAGGTCGGCGTGGCTTGGCGTGGGCAGCGGCAGCATGACCGAAGTCTATGCGCGTCGCGCCGCCGCGATCCCGCTCAGGTCTTTTTCGCCGGTGGCTTGCCCGCAGGTGCGGGGGCGGCCGGCGCCACGGCGGGCGCTGCGGCTGCGGGCGCAGCACCCGCCGCCGGCGGCGGGTAGACAAAGGCGCCGGGATCGGCGCAATCGGGCGTCGCCGTGGGGGCCTTGACGTCCTTGTTGGCCCTCTTCGCTTCAGCGTAGTAGAAGGCCGCAGTGCGGTTCATCGACTTGCAAAGCTGGAAGCCAGCCACCTTGTCGCCATGCGCCGTCTTCGCAGAAGCTTCGGCCGCCTTGGCCTTGGCGTCGTCGGACAGCGCGGGCAATTTGGCGAGGGCCACGCCGGCGGTCATTGCACAGGCGGCCAAGAGAGCGATGCGCTTCATCGTGCGAACTCCGTCAAATCTAGATTTGCTTGGCCAGCGGCGGCGTCGGCAGCGGCGAGCGTTGCGCGGGGATCTTGCCGGCGCGGATGTCTTCGGCCCAGTGGGCGTGATGTTCACGCGCCCAGGCCTCGTCGACGTAACCGGTGCGCATGGCGGAGAACGCGCCCTTCATGCCCAGCGTGCCCATGAAGATGTGGCCGAGGAAGGCGGTCATCATGACAATCGCGGCCGCGGCGTGCACCATGTGCGCGATCTGCATCTCGCCACGGGTGAAGACGAAACCCGGCACCAGCTTGTCGAGGAACAGACCCGAGGCGACGACGGTCAGGCCCAGCACGAACACACCGACCCAGAACAAGCCCTTTTCTCCGGCGTTGAAGCGGTGCGACGGCACGTCCTGGCCGCCGAACAGGCCACCGCCCTTGAGCATCCAGTCGGCATCTCCGCGCTGCGGGAAGTTGTCTTTGATGAAGGTGATGATGACGACCACCAGCGACACCGCGAACACCGGGCCGGCAAAGTTGTGCGCCGTTTTCAGCGCATAGGTCAACCAGCCGAACAGCGAAGCGCCAATCACTGGCAGCAGAAAGAACTTGCCGAAGGCCATCACGATGCCGGAGACCGCGAGCACGGTGAACGTGATCGCATTGGTCCAGTGCGCCGCTCGCTCGAAGGGCGTGAAGCGCTCGACCTTGCGGCCGGTGTCCGGTGTGTGGCCACCCAGCGAGCCGCGGGTGAAGTAGAAGATGGCGATGGCCAGCAGCATCAGGCCGAGCAGCGCGCCGCCGTAGGGAATGATGACCTTGTTGCGCACGTGGCGCCAGGCTTCGCCCGCGGTGGTCGGCAACGCACCAGGGTAGTCCGCCACCGGCTGGATCAACACGCCCGTCTCGGCGCCGGGCAGGTTGGTGACGCCGGGCTGCGTGCCCGAGTTCTTGACGCCGCGCCACATCGGCGCGTTGTTGCCCGGTTGCGTCTTGCTGCGCTCGGCGTTCGTCTCGTTGGACTTGGGCGACCCAGGTGAGACCAGGTCGTCAGTGGCCGCAGCCGCCGGTTTGGCGGCCGGCGCGGCAGGCTGTGTCTGCGCCAATGCCAAGGGCATCGCCAACGCCAACGCCAACGCGCAGAAGATCGTGGTCAAACCGCGGGCCATCGGGTATGCGCCTTATTGTTTGGTCGCAACTTTGTGCGAGTACTCGTTTTGGCCGCGCTCGGTGCGGGCCTTGAGTTGCGACTCCCACGCAGTCTTGTCACCGGTCTTGTAGCCGTCGGCCGTGTACTGATTGCCGGCAGCCACGCCCTCCCAGGCCTTGGCGTCGGACTTCTTGGCACCGCCCACCTCGATGGTCTGCGCCTTTTCGCCGCAGCCGGCGAGCGTCAGTGAAACCGCCGCCGCCAACAACACTCCAAGCGTGCCGCGCATCATCATGACTTGGTCGCCCCTGCCGGCTTGCCGTAGGCGGTGCCCCAGCCCCAGACCTCGCTGCCCTTGCCGCGGCTGAGAACACGGGTGCGGAAGATGTCGGCGACGACGTCGCCGTCACCACCGAGCAGCGCTTTGGTCGAACACATCTCGGCGCAGATCGGCAACTTGCCTTCCGCCAGGCGGTTGCGGCCGTACTTCTCGTTCTCGGCCGCCGAGCCGTTGGCTTCGGGGCCGCCGGCGCAGAAGGTGCACTTGTCCATCTTGCCGCGCAAGCCGAAGGTGCCATTGGTCGGGAACTGCGGTGCGCCGAACGGGCAGGCGTACGAGCAGTAGCCGCAACCGATGCAGACATCCTTGTCGTGCAGCACCACGCCTTCGTCGGTGCGGTAGAAGCAGTCGACCGGACACACCGCCATGCAGGGTGCATCACTGCAATGCATGCAGGCCACGCTGATGCTGCGCTCGCCCGGCACGCCGTCGTTGAGCGTCACGACGCGGCGGCGATTCACGCCCCAGGGCACGTCGTGCTCAGCCTTGCAGGCGGTGACGCAGCCGTTGCACTCGATGCAGCGCTCGGCGTCGCAGATGAATTTCATGCGTGCCATAGGTACTCCTGCCGGGCCGCCCCAAAGGGGACCGCATCACCCTCGGGGGGTAGCGAACGAATGTGAGCTTGGGGGTCCATGGCTACGCTGCCCTTTCAATCTGGCAGACCGTCGTCTTCGTCTCTTGCATCATCGTCACGATGTCGTAGCCGTAGGTCGTTGCCGTGTTCACCGCCTCGCCGCGGATGATCGGCGCCGCGCCGTTCGGGTAGTACTGGTTCATGTCCGCCCCTTGCCAATGGCCGGAGAAGTGGTACGGCATGAACACGGTCTCGCGATCGACACGCTCGGTGACCTGCGCCTTGACCTTGATGCGCGCGCCAGTCGGTGTTGTCACCCACACGTCCTCACCGTTGCGAATGCCGCGGTCGTTCGCAGCCACCGGGTTGATCTCGACGAACATGTGCTGCTGCAACTCGGCGAGGAAGCGATTCGAGCGCGTCTCTTCGCCGCCGCCTTCGTACTCGACCAAGCGGCCACTGGTCATGATCAGCGGGAAGGTTTTGCCGATGTCCTTGTTCTTCTCCTGCAAGGACTTGAACAGAATCGGCAGCCGCCACGAGGCCTTGCGATCGTCGTGCGTCGGGTACTTGGCCACCAGCTCGGGCCGCGTCGAGTAGATCGGCTCGCGGTGCTGCGGAATCGGATCGGGGAAGTTCCAGACGATCGCCCGCGCCTTGGCATTGCCGAACGGATGGCACCCATGCTTGACCATCGCCACGCGGATGATGCCGCCCGACGGATCGGTCTTCCAGTTCTTGCCTTCGGCCTTCTTCTTCTCGTCTTCCGTCAACTCGTCCCACCAGCCAAGCTTCTTCAGCAGCAGGTGATCGAACTCCGGATAGCCGGTGGTGATGTCTGCGCCCTTGCTGTGCGAACCGTCTTCGGCCAACAGGCTGGTGCCGTCGCGCTCGACGCCGAAGTTGGCGCGGAAATTTCCGCCGCCTTCCATGACATGTTTGGACGTGTCATAGAGGTTGTGCGTGCCCGGGTGCTTCATCTCGGGCGTGCCGTAGCACGGCCACGGCAGGCCGAAGTAATCGCCGTCGAGCTTGTAGCCCGTCTCCTTGTCAATGCCGCCCTTGGCGCGCAGCGTCGTCACGTCGAAGACGTTCATGTTGCGCATGTGCGCCTTCAGCCGCTCCGGGCTCTGGCCGGTGTAGCCGATGGTCCAGACCGAGCGATTCATCTCGCGCAGGATCTCTTCGGGCATGGGCTCATCCATGCCTTTGACCTTCTGCATCTTGTAGTTCTTTGTCAGCTCGGTGCCGAAGCCCAGCTTCTGCGCGAGCTGGTACATGATCATGTGATCGGTCCGCGACTCGTACAGCGGCTCCATGACCTTCTCGCGCCACTGCAAGGAGCGGTTCGATGCGGTGACCGAGCCGCTGGTCTCGAACTGCGTCGTCGCCGGGATCAGATAGACCGCACGGTTCGGGTTCTGGTCTTCGGGCTTGCCGGGCATCGCCGCCATCGCCGCCGTTGCCGACGGGAAGGGATCGACCACAACCAGCAGGTCGAGCTTGTCCATCGCCTTCTTCAACTCGAGACCGCGCGTCTGCGAGTTGGGCGCATGGCCCCAATAGAACAGGCCGCGCAGGTTGCTTTCCTGGTCGATCAGCTCGTTCTTTTCGAGCACGCCGTCGACCCAGCGCGACACGGTCATGCCGGGCTTGGTCATCATGCCGGGCGCGTACTGCTTCTTCATCCATTCGAAGTCCACGCCCCAGGCGGCGGCGTAGTGCTTGAACGACCCTTCTGCGATGCCGTAGTAGCCGGGCAGCGAATCCGGGTTGCAGCCGATGTCGGTGATGCCCTGAACGTTGTCGTGGCCGCGGAAGATGTTGGCACCGCCGCCGGACTTGCCGATGTTGCCCAGCGCCAGTTGCAGCAGGCACGACGCGCGCACCATTGCATTGCCGATGGTGTGCTGCGTGTGGCCGACACACCAGACGAGCGTGCTCGGCCGGTTTTCGGCGAGCGTCTTCGCCACTTGCAGGCAGGTGGCTTCATCGACACCCGAGGCTTCGAGCACCTTGTCCGGCGTCCACTTGGCCAGCACCTCGTCGCGCACCTTGTCCATGCCCCAGACGCGGTCGGCGATGAACTTCTTGTCGTCCCAGCCGTTCTTGAAGACATGGAACATCACGCCGTACAGGAACGGAATGTCCGAGCCCGAGCGGATGCGCACGTATTGGTCCGCCTTGGCCGCCGTGCGCGTGAAGCGTGGATCGACCACGATCATCTTCGCGCCCTGCTCCTTGGCGTGCAGCATGTGCATCACCGAGACCGGATGGGCTTCTGCAGCGTTGCTGCCGATGTACATCGCAGCCTTCGTGTTCTGCATGTCGTTGTACGAGTTGGTCATCGCACCGTATCCCCACGTATTCGCCACACCGGCGACTGTCGTGGAGTGGCATATTCGTGCCTGGTGATCGCAGTTGTTGCTGCCCCAGAGGGACATCCACTTTCTGAGCAGGTAGCCCTGCTCGTTGTTGTGCTTGCAGGAACCGACGACGAAGATCGAATCGGGGCCGCTCTGCTTTTTCAGCTCGAGCATCTTGGCGCTGATCTCTTCCAGCGCCGTGTCCCACGAGATGCGCTGGTACTTGCCATTGACCAGCTTCATCGGGTACTTGAGGCGAAACTCGCCGCGACCGTTGTCGCGCACCGCCGCACCCTTGGCGCAATGCGCGCCCATGTTGATCGGCGAATCGAACACCGGCTCCTGGCGCACCCAGACGCCGTTCTCGACGACGGCGTCGATCGCGCAGCCGACCGAGCAGTGTGTGCAGACGGTGCGCTTGACTTCGACCTTGGCCTCGCCGGCTTTCGCCGGCGCGTCCGCGGCTTCGGCCTTCTTGACCAGCGTCAACTGGCTGGCGGCGATGCCGGCGCCAACGCCTAAACCAGAGCGGCGCAAGAACTTGCGCCGGTCCATCGTGGGAATCGCGCGCGAGATGCCGCGTGCGAGGCTGTCAACGAGCGCACCCGAGGAAGCAGATGCTCCCTCGCCGCTCGGTGACCTTCGTGTCAACAACATGGTGTTGCCTCCGGGTTGAACTGCTGCGGATTCAGATGCGCGTGCTGGCGTAGTAGCGCTTGACGTGTTCGGTGAGGCGGTAGCCGCCTGCGGTGTCGGTCGTGGGCTGTGCGCCCGCGGTGTGCGGCGCCGGCACCGTCTGCGCAACGGGCAGCACGGTCGCCGCAGCGGCCAGCGCTCCCACGGTGCTTGCGCCGGCCAGCATGGTGCGGCGGTCCAACGATTTCTTGGGATCTCGCATCTCGGATCTCCTTGTAGGAAACATGTAACTCAAGGCATAGCGTACCAGCCAACCATGCAATTGAATGCATAGGGGTCGCGCGCGGCAATCCCGGTTTGCACCTACTGACGTTTGTCGAGGGCCGCTCTCGACATCGTGCACCGACACGCTTGGCTAACATCCCCGTCAAATCATCTCGTTGGACTCACTTTGATCATCGGCACCGCAGGTCATATCGACCATGGCAAGACCTCATTGGTCAAAGCGCTCACCGGCATTGATGCCGACACGTTGAAAGAAGAAAAGGCGCGCGGCATCACGATTGATCTGGGCTTCGCGTACAAGGCATCGACAGCGGGCAGCGTGCTGGGTTTCGTCGACGTGCCTGGCCACGAAAAGCTGATCCGAAACATGTTGGCTGGCGCCACCGGCATTGACCTCGTCATGCTCGTGGTGGCTGCCGACGACGGACCGATGCCGCAGACCCGCGAGCACCTGGCGATCCTCGACTTGCTCGGCCTGTCACGCGGTGTCGTGGCGCTCACCAAGGCCGATCTGGTGTCAGACCTGCGTTTGGCCGAGGTCAGCGCCGAAGTGCGCACGCTGCTCGCGCCGACGGCCTTGGCCGGCGCCGAACTGCTCCCGGTCTCGAGCGTCACCGGGCTGGGCATCGATGCGCTCGCACAGCACCTCGCGCTGGCAGACGCCACGCTGCCGGCAGCGCGCACACGCGGCCACTTCCGTCTTGCCGTCGATCGCAGTTTTTCGTTGTCCGGCGTCGGCACCGTGGTCACCGGCACTGCGGTCGCCGGTCAGGTGACGGTGGGCGACAAGCTCGTCGTCTCGCCGAACGGCAAAGCCGTGCGAGTGCGCGGCCTGCACGCACAGAACCAACAATCCGAGGCGGGATTCGCGGGCCAGCGCCTGGCACTGAATCTGGCCGGCGTCGAAAAGACCGACATCGCACGTGGCGACTGGATCGTTGCCGAACCTGCGCACGCGCCGACGCAACGCCTCGAAGCGCGCATCCGCGTACTGCCCAGCGAGGCCAAGGCGCTCGCGCACTGGACGCCGCTGCACCTGCATCTGGGCGCCGTGGACGTAGGCGCGCGCGTGGTTCTGCTCGAAGGCAACGCCATCGTCCCCGGCGCCAGCGCCTGGGTGCAGCTCGAACTCGACAAACCGATCGGCGCGCTGCGTGGCGACCGCTTCATCCTGCGCGACCAGTCGGCGCTGCGAACGATTGGCGGCGGCGCCGTGGCCGAGGCGTTTGCTCCAGCGACGCGGCGGCACAAACACGAGCGCCTGGCCGCTCTGGCGGCACTCGACCACCCGGCGCCGGCCGATGCGCTGGCCGCGCTGCTGGCTCTGGAGCCGCCGAACGGCGTGGATCTGACGCGCTTCGTCACGCAGTGCAACCTGCTGCCCGAGGATGCGAACGGATTGAAAGCGGCGGTGCCGCATCGCGCGATCCACGACGGCGCGACGACGCTTGCGTTCACCCAACGCCAGCTCGAGAAACTCATTGCCCGCATCGGCGAAGTGCTCGGCGCGCACCACAAGCGCTCCGCTGACAGCCCGGGCATGACGGTCGAAGCGCTGCAACGCGCGCTCACCGCCAAGGCCAGCACGCGGCCGAGCACAGCAGTCTTCGCGCTGTTGCTCAAGGACTTGACCAGCGGCGGCACGCTACGGCGCAGCGGCCCCTACCTGCGCCTGGCCGGTCATGAAGCCTCACTGCAGGGTGCCGAGCAAAAACTCTGGGAACGCCTGAAGCCGTGGCTGGCCGAAGGCGGTTGGAACCACCCGCCCAAGCTGTCCGACATGCTGGCCCGCGACCGTGCCTTGCCGCGCGACCAGGTGACGCGCCTGCTGCAGAAAGCCGCGCGCATGGGCAAGGTCTACGCCGTGGGGCCGGAGTACTTCATCCTCGCGCCGCACTTCTGCGAACTGGCATTGCGCGCGCAACAACTGGCGCAGACCGACGAGCACCAACGCCTGAACGTCAAGACCTACCGCGAGACGACCGGCATCAGCCGGCACCTCTCATTGCCGCTGGTAGAGTTCTTCGACCACATCGGCTTCACCAAACGCGATCCCGTGGGCCGCAAGATCCGGCGCGATGCCAAAGAGATGTTCGGCCCTGGTGTCGATGGCTGATGTTCATGGAGGAGGATCGTCCCCCGGTGGGGCGTCCGGTCTGCAAAACCGGGTGGGGCTGTTGGACAGTCCCAGGTAGGTTCGACTCCTACCCTCTTCCGCCATGGGCTGTTGCACCACCCCCGTAGCCGCTTCGCGGCACCCCCTCAAGGGGCCACGCCAGCGGCCTGGCAGAGCCAGATCCGCGGCGTGCGCTTGGATTACGCTTGCGCGATGGATATCGCTCGCGCTCGACCGCCCTCACTCGACAAGCTGCTCGAAACCCCTGCGTTGCGTGAGTTGATCGACGCACACGGCCGCGCCGCGGTTCTCGCCGCCACGCGCGAGGCGCTCGATGCGTGGCGCGCCGACACTTCGCAGCCCTTCGACAGGGCGGCGTTCGAGCAGCGCTGTCGCGCGCAACTCGAAGCGCGTGCGGCGTTGAACCTGCGCCCGGTGTTCAACCTCACGGGCACCGTGCTGCACACCAACCTCGGCCGCGCGCTGCTGCCGCAGGAGGCGATCGACGCGGTGACGGCGCTGATGGGCCAGGCCGGCAACCTCGAATACGACCTGGGCAGCGGCGCGCGCGGCGACCGCGACGATCACGTCGAAGGGCTGCTGCGCGAACTCACGGGCGCCGAAGCCGCCACCGTCGTCAACAACAACGCGGCGGCTGTGCTGCTGGTGCTCGCAGCGCTGGCCGAAAAGAAGGAAGTGATCGTTTCTCGCGGCGAGCTGATCGAGATCGGCGGCGCCTTCCGCATCCCGGACATCATGCGGCGCGCCAACGCGAAACTGGTCGAGGTCGGCACCACCAACCGCACGCACCTGCGCGACTTCGAAGCGGCGATCGGCGCCAAGACGGCCCTCGTGATGAAGGTGCATGCCAGCAACTACGCGATCGACGGTTTCGTCGCCAGCGTGCCAATCGCCGAGCTGGCCGCCCTGTGCAAGAGCAAAGGCGTGCCGTTCGCCGAAGACCTCGGCAGCGGCTCGCTGATCGACATGACACGCTGGGGCTTGCCGGCGGAGCCGACGCCGCTGCAGTCGATCGCCGCTGGCGTCAACGTCGTCACCTTCAGCGGCGACAAGCTGCTCGGTGGTCCGCAGGCCGGCCTCATCGTCGGCGACAAGGCGCTGATCGCGAAGATCAAGAAGAACCCGCTCAAGCGCGCGCTGCGCCTGGACAAGATGACGATCGCCGCGCTCGAGGCGGTTTTGAAGCTTTACCGCGACCCGGATCGATTGGCGCAGCGCCTGCCGACGCTGCGCTTGCTGACGCGCACGCAGGAAGATATTCACACCGCGGCGCAGCGCATGGCGCCAGCGCTCGCGCAAGCGCTCGGCGCGCACGCCACCGTCGAGGTGTTGCCGTGCAAGAGCCAGATCGGCAGCGGCTCTTTACCGGTGGACCGCCTGCCAAGCGCCTGCGTCGCCATCAGCGCGGCACCGGGCGCCAAACGCGCTGGCAGTTTTCCGGATCGGCTCGCAGCATCGCTGCGCGGATTGCCGCGGCCGGTGATCGGGCGGATCGCCGAAGGCCAGTTGCGGCTGGACCTGCGCTGCCTCGATGACAAGGCGCAGGAGCGCGCGTTCATCGAGCAGTTGTCCCTGCTGGCGCCGCCGCGCCACTGAGCATCCGCGTCAAGCGGGCTCTGGCGGCTAGCGCTCGTTGCTGGCGCGCTGCTGCGCGAACTCGTTTTCGCGCAAGCGCACGCAGACCGCGTCGCCCTGGTGCTCCGACTTGGCGCACTCGCGCGAACGACAGAACTGCTGGCCGACAAAACCACCGGCGGCAGCGCAAGACTCGGCAACATTGCGGCGCGTGTTCGCGGCGAGCTGCAGCGACGCCAGGCGCACCTGGTCCGCGGCCGCGCGTTGGCGCGCCTGCTCGGCAATCTGATGCTGCTGCTGCTCGTGCTCGGCGTCACGTTGCTGTGCCAGTTTCAGGCGCTCGGATTCTTCGGCCAGTGCTTGCTGCTGCGAAGCTTGCGCCGCCTTTCGGCGTGCATCTGCCAGCTGTTTTGCGCGCGCCTTGCGGGCGGCGTCGTCGGCGGCAGCCACCGGATCGACATTGGTCGCGGACGCCACTGCCGACTCCGGGACGAACGGCATCGACGGCACGACCGACACCATGCCCGCGGCCGCAGCCTGCGTGGCGTCCGGCATGACGGCCTGCGCCACAGCCGGCTCGGCGGTCTTGCTCACAGCCGATGGAGCCGTTGGCACCAAGCGACGAGCCTCGGCCGCTACCGCGGCCGGTTGGCGTGCCTCGTCAGCAGAGCTGCTCCACATCGACGCGCTGCCCAGGATCACCAGGCCGCCGACGAGGGCCAGCAACATCGCGCTGGCACCCAGACCATGGCGCGAAGCTTGCAGGTTTTGCGCCGCAATCTGGTCGAGTTGCGCCAATCCGGTCGAGTCGTGGAAACGAGGGGTTTTGGGCACTGGCTGGCTCACCACGGACGGCTTTGCAAAGGGCGGAGAGGACAGGGTCAGCTGCATGGCGGGCTCGGCGCTATTGAAGTTTGTCGGCCTGAGCAGAATAGACCGGGCAGCGATCATTGCGAGCGCCTGGCCGGCACCTGAATCCGTGTTTCCACCTAAACGCAGGGACTTGGAGGTGCGGCCTGTTCGTGCGAAAAGCCGCAAAGCGCCGCCGCACTGTAGCGCGGCACGCTACTCGATCATGTCGAAACCCTGCGTCTCCACCTGCACGAAGGCGCGCGTGAACACGGCCAGCGCCGCGTACAGCCGAGCGCGTGGGTGTTGCTCCACGGCATCGCACAGCGAGGCGGCGACCCAGGGCTGGACGTGGTTGCGGAAAAACCGCCGCTGGCGTTCGAGGTTGCAGACCACCACGTCATCACCGGCGATCAGGTATCGCATCACTTCGAACAGGAACGAGACATGGTCTTCGGTTTCGCCGATCGTCGCATCGCGCGTCAGCCCGAGTTCGGCCAGATCGGTGCGCAGCGCCACCAGTGGCTTTTCATTCAACGCGCCGGCCACGTGGTGCGAGCCGTAGAGCAGGATGTCGGGCTTGCCGATGCCGACGAACAGCGCTTCGTACTCTTCGCCTGTGGCCTGCTCGCCGCCGACACGCATGGCTGCCACCAGATCCTGCCAAGGCGCTTCGAGAAACGAGCCCCGCTGCGGCGCTTCCGTTACGGCGACGGCGAACTGTTCGAACAGCTCGGCGTCGGGCGGCGCGAACCACAGGCGCGCGAGCAGGCCGTAGAGCTCGGCGCGCTGCAGCTCCTCGCCTTCGTCGCGGTCGATCAGTCGAATTTCGTCGTCGGCTCGGCTCACAGGTCGGTGATCCTGACTTCGCTCGGATTGGTGTGGATGTCGATCACACGGCAGTCGCCACACATCTTCAGCCGCTCGGCTGCGGCGCCTTGGAACATCGAGTGGCCGGCGAGCTTTCCGATCATGCTTTCGATGGCTTTGAGCGTGCCGAAGGGCTTACCGCACTTGATGCAGGCGTAGGGCTGGGCTTCGTTCAGCACGCGCATCTGCTTGCGCGCCTTGCCGCCATCGGCCAGCCACAGCCGAGATTGCAGCGTGATCGCGTCTTCAGGGCAGGTGGTGACGCACAAGCCGCACTGCACGCAGTTCTTCTCGATGAAGCGCAGTTGCGGCGCTTCGGGGTTGTCGGCCAGCGCCGCTTCGGGGCAGGCGCCAACGCACGACAGGCACATCGTGCACTTGTCCTTGTTGATTGCCAGCGTGCCGAACGGCGAACCTGCCGCGGGCAACTCGATCGACTCCGCGGCCGTGGGCGCTTGCGCCAGCAGGTGATCGATGGCGAGATCGAGCGTGGCGCGTTTGTCGGCCTGTGGCGACAGCGTGGCCGCCTTGGCGACGCTCTGCGCGGGCGGTGCCTGCATCGCGGCGTCGAGTGCGCGCGCGTCCTTGGCGTCGATCAGGCGCAGGTGCGTGCCGGCATAGCCCATGCCGGTGAGCACGGCTTGGGCCACGGCCATCTGCTCGCCGAGCGCCCGGCGGTACTCGGGCGCTTCTTCGTCGGTGACGAGCACCCAGACATCGCTCGCGCCGAGCGCGATCGCCGACAGCCACAAATCGATGCCGATGCTGGCCGTGTGCCAGACGGCCAGCGGCATCACGCGCGCGGGGACGCCGCGAACCACCTTGTCGGTGCGCGCGGCACGGCCGAGGTCTTCGACCAGGCGCGCACCAGCGCCCTGGCTGTGGATCAACAGCGCCGCGTTCTGCCCGCCGGCCTTGGCGTACGTGGACACCATCGTGCGCAGCACCTTGCCCTGGTCCACCGTGTTCGGTGTCGCATAAGCCAGCGCGCCACTCGGGCAGACCGTCGTGCAGGCACCGCAGCCGATGCACAGGTGCGGGTTCACGGCGATGCCGCCGCCCTGGCCGCCGACCACGGGCGTCACGGCTTCGGCAAGGTTGCGCCGCTGCGGCGCGGCGCTGGTCTTGCCTTTCAGCGACGCGTCGCTGCGGATGGCTTTGGCGGAGCAGACATCGATGCAGGCCGTGCAGCCGATCTGTTCGTTGCGGCTGTGCGCGCAGAGCTTGGGCTTGTAGGCAAAGAACTTGGGCTTGTCGAACTCGCCAACGAGGTCGCGCAGTTTCAGCACGGCATCGGCCAGCGCTCCTCCATCGGCGCCGGCATGAAAGTAGCCCTGCGGCGGCGCGTGCTGGCTGAAGGCTGGTGTGCTGCGCAGATCGAGCACGAGGTCGAACGACTCGGTCGTCTCGCGGGCTGCACGCTGAAAGTCGATCGCCCCCGCGGCATCACAGACACGCACGCATTCGCGGTGCGACTTGCACAGCGCCATGTCGATCTGGTAGCTGAAGTCGATCGCGTTTTCAGGACAAACGTCGATGCAGGCGTTGCAGCGCGTGCACAGGTCCAGATCGATCGGGTTCGATGACGACCAGGTGGCTTCGAAGGCGCCGAGCCAGCCGGTCAGCGCCGTCAACTCGCCGGCATGCACAGCGCGTTCGCGGCGCTGCGTCAGCGTGCCGCCGCCGGTAACCAGCAGACTCACCTGCAAGCCCGTGCCGAGCATCGCCGCCGCACGCTCGGCTGCCGTTGCGTCGCCGATGACGAGGCAGCGCCCAGCGCTCTTGTACGGCACCGTCGGCACCGGCTCGGGCTCAGGCAACTGCGCCGCGGCGATCAGCGCGGCAATCTTGGGCGTGGCTTGCGCAGCATCCTTCGACCAGCCGCCTGTCTCGCGAATATTGACAAAACGGATCGGCCGCTCGGTGATGCTCGGCGCGCCGACGGTCTGCTGATTCAGTTCGAGAAAGAGCCGGCTCTCCTGCGTGCAGGCAACCAGCAGATCGTCGCCCGACTTGGCCGCGCGCTGGAACTCAGGTGCTTCGCGGCGGCACAGCGTCGTGTGGACCACCGTCGGCGTCGTCCCGCCCAACGCCTTCGTCAGCAATCCGCTGTCCAGCGGCATCGTCCGGTTGCAGTTGCAGATCAGCGTCTTCATGGATGGGGGGATTATCCGGCCTGGGTTGTTCTTCGAGCTCGTCGTCGATCAAGCCCAACGCGCGCGCGCTGACGAGCTGGCGCAGCATCGACTTGGGCAAGGGCTCGAACTTGTTGTAGTCGTCGATGTAGGTGTCGAGACCGTCCATGACATTGAAGTGCGGGTCGGTGGCGAAGAGTTTTTTCATCGCCGCGTTCTTGACGCCGGGATCGACATCGGGGGCGACGAAACGCGAGAAGTCGGATTCCTTGGTGAGTTGGGCGACGTCGTCGAGCGTGAGTGGGCGTGGCGCATCGCCAGTGACCGCAACTGCATCCTCCCGTTCGCCCTGAGGTATCGAAGCCCCTTGCTGGCCCTTCGATACCTCAGGGCGAGCGGGTTCCTCCACAGGCAGTTGAGGGATCGGCACTCCTTGCTTCACCGCCACCTTGCGCCGCGACCAGCGCGACAGAAAGTTGTCGTCGCTATCGGCCATGGCGCGGCCCCTTCACCTCACGCGCCAGCTTCTCGCGCTCCTCGCCACTCAGGAACGAGTGCGCGCGCTGGCGGCGAGGCTCATCGACCTTGAAATGCTCGTTGGTGAACAGGCGCAGCCAGTCGTGCAAATCGTCCTGCAGCGGCACGTTCTCGACCTTCTCTTCCGCCGACAACCAGCGGTCGGCTTCGATGTACGACACGCTCACCGCTTCCGGCCGCGCCATCGACGGATCGCCTTCGTCCAGGCGCCACATCACGAACCAGACCGGCTGGCCCGCGGTGAGGTTCAGGAAATAGCCCTTGCACTCGTCGGCAAAGAGTTCGAGCTTGTGGCCGGGGTAGAGCCACTGCGAGACCTTGCCATCGTCGTGCAGCTTGCGCGGCTCGGTGCCGAAAGCGCCCTCGTCGGCGACCACCTCGAGCACGCGGTGCTGCCAGTCTTCCCAGCGGTTCGGTTGCGACACGCGCTCCATCACCACTGCAACGGTGACCGAGGGCCGCGGCGTCATGATCGCTCTCAGGTCGTCTTCGAAATCGAAATAGTCGGGAACTTCGAGCTGAAGTCCTTTGCCTTCGCCGCGATCTTCACCGCCACCTGGCGTGCCACCGACTTGTAGATGCCGGCGATCTCGCCGTCAGCGTCGCTGATCACCGTCGGCCGGCCGGCGTCGGCCTGCTCGCGGATCGACAGGTCGAGCGGCAGCGCGCCGAGGTAATCGACGCCGTACTCGGCCGCCATCTTCTTGCCGCCGTCGGCGCCGAAGATGTGCTCGGCGTGGCCGCACTGCGAGCACACATGCACGGCCATGTTCTCGACGATGCCGAGGATCGGCACGCCGACCTTCTCGAACATCTTCAGGCCCTTCTTGGCGTCGAGCAGCGCGATGTCCTGCGGCGTCGTCACGATCACCGCGCCGGTCAGCGGCACGCGCTGCGACAGCGTGAGCTGGATGTCGCCGGTGCCCGGCGGCATATCGACGATCAGGTAGTCGAGATCGTTCCAGTTGGTCTGCCGCAGCAGTTGCTCCAGAGCCTGCGTGGCCATCGGGCCGCGCCAGATCATCGGGTTGTCGGTATCGACCAGAAAGCCGATCGACATGACTTGCACGCCGTAGTTTTCCATCGGCTCCATCGACTTGCCGTCGGTGCTCTCAGGCCGGCCCTCGATGCCCATCATCATCGGCTGACTGGGGCCGTAGATGTCGGCGTCGAGGATGCCGACACGCGCGCCCTCGGCCGCCAGCGCCAACGCGAGGTTGCAGGCCGTCGTGCTCTTGCCGACGCCGCCCTTGCCCGAGGCCACTGCGATCACGTTCTTGATCGTCGGCAGCAGTTGCACGCCGCGCTGCGCCGCATGCGCCGTGATCTTGCTCGACATGTTGACGCTGACGTTTTCAACGCCCGGCAGCGTGCGCACGGCGCCGATCAAGGCCTTGCGCAGCGACGGCAACTGGCTCTTCGCCGGGTAGCCGAGTTCGACATCGAAAAACACATCGCCGCCCTCGACCTTCAGGTTCTTGACCTGCCGTGTCGAGACCATGTCTTTGCCGGTGTTCGGATCGACGACGGATTTCAGCGCTTCGGTGACGGTGGCTTCGGTGAGCGACATGGCGGCAGGGACTCTTCACAGGGACGAATGGCCGTCAGTCTAGCTGTGCTGTCGCGGGCCTACGTGCGGCAGGGTCAGTCGAGCATCAACCTGGGCAGCAACTCGCGCCGACCGGCCGGCGTGACCTCAAGCACGCGGTGGCCGCCGCGGGTGATGCTCTTCGTGCGCTGGCGAACCCAGCCCCGAGCGAGCAGATGCTCGAACAACTGCCGCGCCAAGCTGCCGGCCATGTGGTCGCGGCGCTCGGACCAATCGAGGCAGCCGTAGGCAAAACGCTGACCGGCGCGCACCGGCGCGGCGACGAAACCGAGCGTCGCCAGCCACTCGCAGCCAGCGTCGGTCAACTCGAAACCCGATGCGGTGTGGCGCAGGCGGTCTTCAGATTGCAACTGTTCCCACAGCGCCACGCCGAGTTGTCCCGCGACATGCCCGTAGCAACAGCGCGCTTGACGCAGGCGCTGGCGCTCCGGATGCGCCCACGCGCGGTCGTGCGTGCCGCGCTCGGCCACCAGCGCCAGCGCTTGCAGGGCGTGCGCCACTTCGCCGTCGGCAAGTTTGAAATAGCGATGCCGGCCGCGCGGCTCGCACACCACCAGGTCGGCGCGCGTCAGCTTGTCCAGGTGCGCGCTCGCCGTCGAGGGCTGCACGCCGGCCGCAGTGGCCAACTCGCCCGCGCTTGCGTACTGGCCGTCGAGCAGGTAGGCCAGCATGCGCGAGCGCGCGGGGTCGGCAATCATCGCCGCCACGCGCGCCAGGCGGGGCTCGTGCGATTCAGAGCTCACTCTCGCAACGTCCCCGCAACGCCTTCGCAGAACGTGCGCTCCTCGCGCAGGATGAAGCGCTCGCGCTGCGCCCACTCGAAGTTCTCGCGGCCCTCCGGGTCGGCTCTCAGTGTGGCGCGGTAGGCCTCGTACGCCGCCAGGCTGTCGAACGAGATCAATCCCCAGGCGATGTCGTTCGTGCCTTCATGCGGAAGAAAGTAGCCGAGCAGCCGGCCGCCGCAGCGCGGAATGATGCGGCCCCAGTTTTCTGCATAGCGGCGAAAGGCTTCGCGCTGAAACGGGTCGATCTGGTAGCGGATGAAGCAGGTAATGGACATGAGGGGCCTTCGGGTGTCGCGACGCCACCAGTGTCGGCGCAGCACAGACGCCGATGTTTCGCTGCGCGTCGAAACGTCCGGCCTCCGATATGGCATCATGATGTCTTCCATTTTGATGTCTTGATGCCATGCGCACCACCGTGACCCTCGACCCCGACGTTGCGCGCCTGCTCGAAGAAGCCCAGCACCGCAGCAAGCGCCCCTTCAAGCAGGTGCTCAACGACGCCGTTCGCGCCGGTCTGAAGCGGCCGTCAGCGCGGGTGCCGCCGTTCAAGCAGCGCGTGTTCTCGCTCGGCCGGCCCAAGGTCGATCTGACCAAGGCCGGTGCGCTGGCGGCGGAACTCGAAGACCAGGACACCGTGGCCAAGACACGTTCCGGCCCGCGCAAATGAAAACGCCGGACGTGAACCTGCTGCTGTACGCCATCAACGCTGACAGCCCGCAGCACAAGGCCGCGCTGGGCTGGCTCGAGTCGGCGTTTGCCAGCGCGAGCGGCATCGCCTTCTGCTGGCCGGCCCTGGTTGGCTTTCTGCGCCTGTCGACGCGCAGCGGCATCTTCAGCCAACCGCTGACGCTCGACCATGCGCTCGAGCTGGTGCATGCGTGGCTGGATCACCCCGCCGCGCACGTGATCTCGCCCACCGAACGGCATGCGGCCCTGCTGTCCGGCCTGCTGCTGGCGCGAGGCCGCGGCGGCAACCTCGTCAGCGATGCCCACATCGCCGCCCTGGCGATCGAACATGGCGCCGAACTCGGCACCTTCGACCGCGACTTCGAGCAGTTCGCCGGGCTTCGCATGACCCTGCTGAAATAATCCGCCCATGACCCGCAAGCTCTTCGTCACCACCGCCCTGCCCTACGCCAACGCGCCGTTTCACATCGGGCACATGATGGAGTACATCCAGGCCGACATCTGGGTGCGCTTCCAGCGCATGCAGGGCCATGAAGTGCACTTCGTCTGCGCCGACGATGCGCATGGCGCGGCAATCATGATCGCGGCCGAGAAGGCCGGCATCACGCCGCAGCAGTTCGTCGCCGGCATCGCATCCGGCCGCAAGCAATACCTCGACGGTTTTCACATCGGCTTCGACCACTGGCATTCGACCGACGCGCCCGAGAACCACCAGCTGGCGCAGGACATCTACCGCGCGCTGCGCAAGCAGGGCCTGATCGCCGAGCGCACGATCGAGCAGTTCTTCGACCCGGTGAAGTCGATGTTCCTGGCCGACCGCTACATCAAGGGCGAGTGCCCGAAGTGCGGTGCCAAAGACCAGTACGGCGATTCGTGCGAAGTCTGCGGCGCGGTCTACGCGCCGACCGAACTGAAGAACCCGTACTCGGCCTTGAGCGGCGCAACGCCGGTGCTGAAGTCGAGTGCGCACCACTTCTTCCAGTTGAGCTCGCAGCGCTGCGTCGACTTCCTGCAAGAGTGGACACAAGCGCCGGGCCGGCTGCAGCCGGAAGTGCTGAACAAGATCCGCGAGTGGTTCGCGGCCGACGACGACGGCCACGTCACCTTGAGCGACTGGGACATCAGCCGCGACGCGCCGTACTTCGGCATCCGCATCCCGGACACCGAAGACAAGTACTTCTATGTCTGGCTCGACGCGCCGGTGGGCTATCTCGCTTCGCTGAAGAATTACCTCGGCGACCAGTTCGACGCCACGATGGCCGACCCGGCGCTGGAGCAGATCCACTTCATCGGCAAGGACATCAGCTACTTCCACACGCTGTTCTGGCCGGCGATGCTGCACTTCAGCGGCCGCAAGACGCCGGACAAGATCTATGTGCACGGCTTCATCACGCTCGGCGGCGACAAGATGAGCAAGAGCCGCGGCACCGGGCTGTCGCCGCTGAAGTACCTGGAAGTCGGCTTGAACGCCGAATGGCTGCGCTACTACATCGCGGCGAAGTTGAATTCGAAGGTCGAGGACATTGAGTTCAATCCGGAGGATTTCATTGCGCGGGTGAACAGCGATCTGGTCGGCAAGTACGTCAACATCGCCAGCCGCTGCGCGTCCTTCCTGCACAAGCACTTCGACGGTCAGCTCGATCCGAACGAAATCGAGCTTGGCGCCAGCGGTGGGCCGGCCGAATGGCAGGACGTCGATCTGGAAGTCGCAGCCGCCTACGAGGCTCGCGAGTTTGCCAAGGCCGTGCGCGCCATCATGGGCCTGGCCGACTCGATCAACGAATACTTCGACAAGCAGAAGCCCTGGGAGCTGGCCAAGGAGCCGGCGCGCCGCGTCCACCTGCACCAGGTCGTTTCGAGGTGCATGGTGGGGTTCTGGCGCCTCAGCATCTTGTTGAAGCCGATCATGCCGCGCGTCGCGGCCCGGGTGGAATCGCTGTTCGGTTTGCGGCCGTTCATGTGGGACGACCTGCAACCATCGTCGAAGAACTTTCCACGCGTGATCCAGCCGTACGAGCACCTGATGCAGCGCGTCGATGCCAAGCAGGTCGATGCGCTGTTCGAGGCGCCTGCCGCGCCAGCCGTCGTCCCTGGCGGCGAACCCCTCGCCCCCGAAATCAAGATCGACGACTTCACCAAGATCGACCTGCGCCTGGCCAAGATCGTCAACGCCGAGCACGTCGAAGGCAGCGACAAGCTGCTGCGCCTGACGCTCGACGTCGGCGAGGGCAAGACGCGCAACGTCTTCTCCGGCATCAAGAGCGCCTACAAACCCGAAGACCTGATCGGCAAGATGACCGTGATGGTGGCCAACCTCGCGCCGCGCAAGATGAAGTTCGGCATCAGCGAAGGCATGGTGCTGGCCGCGAGTCACGCCGACGAGAAGGCACATCCTGGCCTGTACGTGCTCGAACCCTTGCCGGGCGCCGTGCCGGGCCTGCGCGTGCGCTAGCCTGATCCATTCGCGCGATGACCGAGCCCCTGGTCGAGCGCGGTGAAGCCCTGGCGGCGCTTGAGGCCGCGCTGCGCGATGTCGGCGAGGGCCAAGGCCGCATCGTGCTCGTCGCCGGCGAAGCGGGCATCGGCAAGACCAGCATGCTGCGCGCTTTCTCCGCCGCGCACCCGAAGACGCCGCTGTGGTGGGGCGCCTGCGATGCGCTGCAGACGCCGCATCCACTGGCGCCGCTGCACGACATCGCGCGCGACGCCGACGTGCGCTTCGGCCCTCTGATCGAGGGCGGCTCGCGCGCAGCGCTGTTCGATGCCGTGCTCGGCGAGCTGCGCCGCGCCGCCGCGCCGCTGCTGGTGGTGATCGAAGACGCGCACTGGGCCGACGACGCGACGCTCGATCTGGTCCGCTTCGTTGGCCGCCGCATCGGGCGCACGAAGGCCTTGCTTTGTTTGAGTTTTCGCGACGACGAAGTGAATGCCGCGCACCCGTTGCGGCGCGTGATCGGCGAGTTGCCGAGCGACGCAGTGATCCGCTTGCCCTTGCAGCGCCTGTCGCCGGCGGCGGTGACCGCTCTCGCCTTGCAGGCCGGCCGCACGCCCGCCGGACTGCATGCGGCCACGCAGGGCAACCCGTTCTTCGTCACCGAGCTGCTGCGTCAGCCGGACGAACAACTGCCGCCGAACGTGCAGGCGCTCGTGCTCGCCCGCTTTGCCCGCCTGCCGGGCCCGGCGCAGGCCGTCGTGCGGTTGGTGTCGATCGTGCCGGCGCGCATCGAGCGCTGGCTGGTCGACGCGCTGCTCGCGCCGGCGCTGGCCGACATCGAGGCCGGCATCGACTGCGGGCTGCTGCTCGCCGACGCCACGACGCTGGCGTTTCGCCACGAGCTGGCGCGGGTCGCGGTCGAGTCGTCGCTGCCGGCGGCCGTTGCACAGTCGCTGCACGCGCAGGCCTTGAAGGCGCTTGCCCACGCGCCTGCCGGTGCCGCACCTTCGCCGGCGCGCCTCGTGCACCACGCTGCGCTGGCGCACGACAGCGCAGCCGTGCGCCGCTTTGCGCCGTTGGCTGCACGGCAGGCGCAGCAACGCGGCGCCCACCGCGCCGCAGCGGCGCAATGGCGCCTGGCACTCGCACACGACGGCACGCCGCCGTCACCCGAACTCGCGCAATGGCTCGAGTCCTACGCCACCGAATGCCAGCTCACTGATCAGCTCGACGAGGCGATCGACGCGCGGCAGCGACTCGGCGCTCTGTACGGCGCGCAAGGCCAGGCCCGGCTCGAAGCCGACAACGCGAGCCGCAGCGCGCTGGCGTTCGTGCTGGCCCTGCGCAACGCCGAGGCCGACGCCGCGAGTGCACGCGCGATCGAGATGCTCGACGTGCTGCCACCCTGCATCGAACGCGCGCGCGCCTACCGCGTACAGGCGCAACTGCGCATGCTCAACCGCGATTGCGAGCAGAGCACCGCCTGGAGCCGACGCGCCATCGCGTTGGCCGAACCTCAAGGCGACCGTGAGCTGCTCGCCTCGGCCTATGGCACGCTCGGCGCAGCGTTGCTGTTCATCGACTGGGACGCCGGCGTCGCCGAGCTCGAGCGCGCGCTTGAGATCGCGCTGGGCGACGGCCTGCACTGGATCGCGGCCAACAACTACGTCAACCTTGGCTCGGCGGCCGGCGAGCTGTTCCGCCTTGCGGCCGCCGACGAGTGGCTGCGCCGCGCGATCGGATTTTCGATCGAGCACGAGATCGACTTCTATCTGAACTACGCGCGCGGCTGGCTGGCATTGGTCGAAATGCTGCACGGCCGCTGGGACGAGGCGGCTGAGCTGGCCGCGTACGCCGCTGCGCGTGCTGGGCCCACAACCACCAGCCGCGTGATGGCGCTGGCCGCGCTCGGCCGCGTGCGTGCGCGCCGCGGCGACCCCGGTGCCGACGAAGCGCTGGCCCCAGCGCTCGCGCTGGCCGAGCGCAGCGGCACACTGCAACGCATCGGCCCGGTGCGCGCGGCGCGTGCCGAGGCCGCGTTCTTGCGCGGCGATCTTGCTCACGCGGCCGACGAGGCCCGCGCCGCGCTGCCGCTGGCGACCCAACACCGGCACCCCTGGCTCAGCGGCGAACTGGCGTTCTGGCTCTGGCGCTGCGGTGAACTCGATGCAGCGCCCGCCGCGGCCGCCGAACCCTATGCCTTGCAGATCGCCGGGCGCTGGCGCGAAGCCGCCGACCAATGGGCCACGCTCGGCTGCCCGTACGAGCAAGCGCGTGCGCTGGCCGACGGCGATGAGGCTGCGCAGCGTGAAGCGCTCGTGGTATTCGAAGCACTCGGTGCGCGCCCGGCCGCCGAGGCCCTGCGCGCATACCTGCACGAGGCCGGCGCGCGCGGACTCGCGCGCGGCCCGCGCGCTTCGACGCGCGCGAGCCCCTTCGGTCTCACGGCGCGCGAGCTGCAGACGCTGCAACTGCTGTGCGAGGGCCTGCGCAACGCCGAGATCGCGCTGAGGTTGCATCGCTCGGTGCGCACGATCGACCATCACCTCGCGGCTGTGTTCGCCAAGCTCGGCGTGGAGACGCGCGCCGCGGCCATCGCGGCAGCGCAGCGTGAGGGGCTGGCCGCGCAAATTGGGCAATCGCGCAGCGCAAAGTAGGCAAGCCCGCCGAGGCGCAGAAAAGCACGCGCGCCGATCCTCGTGGCCATCGACGGCATGGTGCCGCCGAGTGCAACCGAGGACCTTCACATGCCCCGCTACCTGATCGAACGCAGCTTCCCCGACGGTCTGTCGATCCCGATGAACGCCGAGGGCCGCAAGGCCGTGGCCGGGGTCGTCGCCAACAACGCCGAACACGGCGTGACCTGGGTCCATTCCTATGTCAGCCCCGACCGCAAGGCCACCTTCTGCATCTACGACGCACCGGCGCCCGAAGCCATCCGCAAAGTGGCCGACCGCAACGGGTTGCCGGTGGGCCGCATCACCGAGGTGAGTGTGCTCGACCCGTATTTCTACCAGCCTTGACGCAGCGTTCTACGGGTTGCACCTGCGGGTGCGGGAACACGCACCACGGCTGCCTCAACGACTGGAACCGAGGCTGCGTTTCCCCTGAATGCAAGTCCGGCGCAAGGGCACCGGGCTAGACTCGCCCGGTGCACCCGTTCCGCCCGCGCCTCATCGACAGCCTGCGCGGCTATGACCGCCGCACCGCATGGGCCGACATCGGCGCCGGCCTCACCGTGGGCATCGTCGCGCTGCCGCTGGCGATGGCGTTTGCGATTGCCAGCGGCCTGAAGCCCGAGCAGGGCATCATCACGGCCATCGTCGCCGGCTTCCTGATCTCGGCGCTCGGCGGCTCGAACGTGCAGATCGGCGGGCCGGCCGGCGCCTTCATCGTCATTGTTTATGGCATCGTCGAGCGCTACGGCCTGACCAACCTGCTGATCTCGACCGCGCTGGCCGGCATGCTGTTGTTCGCGCTCGGCTGGTTCAAGCTCGGCGCATTGGTGCGCTACATCCCGGTGACGATCATCATCGGCTTCACCAACGGCATCGCGGTGCTGATTGCGTTGTCGCAGGTGAAGGACTTGCTCGGCTTGAAGATCGACAAGATGCCGGCCGACTTCTTCTCCCAGCTCGGCACGCTGTGGCTGCACATCGGCAGCTTCAACCCGATGGCACTGGCGATCGGTCTGGTCAGCTTCGGCGGCCTGTTCCTCTGGCCGCGGCTGTTCGTCTCCGGCGCCTTCACCGAAAAGCTGATCGAAGGCCCGTCGATCAAGGCGCTCTCGCGCGTCCCGGGCCCGGTGGTGGCCTTGGTGTCGATGGGCCTCGTCTCCTGGTACTTCGCGCTGCCGGTGGAGACCATCGGCTCGCGCTTCGGCGGCATCCCGCGCAGCCTGCCCGACCTGGCGCTGCCGCCGTTCTCATGGGACAGCGCCAAGCAGCTGGTGATCCCGACGATCACCATCGCGCTGCTCGGCGCGATCGAGTCGCTGCTGTGCGCGCGCGTGGCCGACAACGCCGCGGGCGACTTACCGCGCCACGACCCGAACCAGGAGCTGATGGCGCAAGGCGTGGCCAATATGGTGAGCCCGCTGTTCGGCGGCATGCCGGCCACCGGCACCATCGCCCGCACGGTCACCAACGTGCGCTCCGGCGGACGCACGCCCGTGGCCGGCATGGTGCATGCGCTGGCGTTGCTGGCGATCGTGCTGGTCGTGGCGCCGTTGGCGGTGCACATCCCGCTGCCGGCGCTGGCGGGCATCCTGCTGTTCGTGGCCTGGAACATGGGCGAGTGGCACGAGTTCGGGCGCCTGCGGCACTTCAGCCTGCCCTACCGCACCATCCTGCTCGGCACGTTTTTTCTGACCGTCGTTTTCGATCTCACCGTGGCGGTCGAAGTGGGCCTGCTGCTGGCGTGCGTGTTCTTCATCTACCGCATGAGCACGCTGTTCAAGGTGCAACCGTACGACGCCGGGCCGCTGCCCGACGGCGTGGTCAGCTTCGAGCTGTTCGGCTCGCTGTTCTTCGGCGCGGTGGCCAAGATCGAGGCGCTGCCGGCGCAACTGCCAGCGGGCACACGCGCCGTGGTGCTCGAAATGCACCGCCTGATCTCTCTCGACACCTCGGGGCTCGATGCGCTGTCACACCTGCACAAAGATCTGAAAAAAGCCGAGATCGCGCTCGTGCTGGCCAACGTCAACGAACAGCCGCTGTCGTTGATGCGGCGCTCGGGCTTTGCTGCCGAGCTGGGCGAAGATTCGATCGTGCCGACGGCGGCGGCGG
Source organism: uncultured beta proteobacterium (assembly GCA_963814385.1). Lineage (GTDB taxonomy): Bacteria > Pseudomonadota > Gammaproteobacteria > Burkholderiales > Burkholderiaceae_C > CADEEN01. The sequence goes on along the minus strand of CAWFCX010000051.1, from coordinate 72,815 downwards.
CGTTCAGCGGCACGCCGATTGCCCGCGAGACCTGAAGGCAGCAGACACCCTGGCGAGCGCGATCAACGCGCTACCATCGATCAGACCGATGACCCGTAGGAGCTTGGTATGAACCTCATTCGTTCACGGCACGTCCGCGCGCTGGCTGTCGTCGCGTCGCTCTTCCTGTGCGCGGCCGCACACGCGCAGGCGCTGCGCGTCGGCTCGAAGATCGACACCGAAGGCGCGCTGCTCGGCAACCTGATCGTGCAGGTGCTCGAAGGCGGCGGCATCAAGACGGAAAACAAACTCCAGCTCGGCAACACCAAGATCGTGCGCGGCGCGCTGGTCGCCGGCGAGATCGACCTCTACCCGGAGTACACCGGCAACGGCGCGTTCTTCCATGCCGACGAGAAAAACCCGGCTTGGAAAAAACTCGATGCCGGCTACGAGCGCATCAAGGCGCTCGATGCCGAGAAGTCCAAGCTGGCCTGGCTGCCGCCGGCGCCGGCCAACAACACCTGGGCCATCGCCATCCGCAAGGACGTGGCCGGCGCGCAAAAGTTGAAAACGATGGCCGACTTCGGCAAATGGGTGGCGGCCGGCGGCAAGGTCAAGCTCGCCGCGTCGGCCGAATTTGCCGAGCGCCCGGATGCACTGCCGGCCTTCCAGTCGGCCTACGGTTTCAAGCTGACGCAGAACCAGTTGCTGCTGCTGGCCGGCGGCGACACCGCGGCCACGATCAAGGCCGCCGCCGAGCAGACCTCGGGCGTCAACGCCGCCATGGCCTACGGCACCGACGGGCCGGTGGCCGCGCTCGGTCTGGTCGTGCTCGAAGACAACCAGGGCGTGCAGCCGGTGTATGCGCCCGCCGCCGTCGTGCGCGCCGAAGCGCTGGCCAAACAGCCGAAGATCGCCACGCTGCTCGCGCCGCTGTTCAAGACGCTCGACACGGCGACGCTGCAGCGCCTGAACGCGCAGATCGCGCTCGAAGGCCGGGACGCGAAGCAGGTCGCGGCCAATCACTTGAAGGCCGTGGGTCTGGCCAAGTGAGTGTGGCGCCGGTGGTGACACTGGCGATCGAGCACAGCGCACGCAGCGCGCCGTTCATCCGCAACCGCGTCTTGTGCGTGCTGGTGCTGGCCGCGCTGGCTGCGGCGCTCGGCATGGCCTTTGTCAGCGTCGCGCCGAACCGCCTGGTCTCGGGCAGCGGGGTGCCGCTGTACCGCCTGACGGCGAGCGGCGCTGCACTGCTGTGGTTGCCGGCCACGCTGTTGGTGCTCGGCGTGGTCGCGCCTGCCACGCGCATGACGCACACCGCCGTGGCCATGACAGCGTCGCTGCTGCTCGCCGGCCTGGCGTGGCTGGCGGGGCGCGAGGCCACCCTGCAAGCGGCGCAGTTGTCGAGCCTGGCCCGCACCTCGCTCGGCGGCGGCTTCTGGCTGCTGGCTTTGTTCGTCTGGTTGGCCGCGGCCGATGCGCTGCAGCGGCTTGGCCTGCCGCCGCGTTGGCACAGCGTGGCGCAGGCCGCGCTGTGGTTGCCGCTCTTCTCGCTGATGCTCTCCGGCACGCTCGATGCGCTGTCGCTGCTGAAGGAACACGCCAACCGCCAGGACGTCTTCAACGCCGCCGGCCTGCGCCACCTGCAGATCGTCGCTGCGACGCTGTTGCCGGCCCTGGCCATCGGCGTGCCGCTGGGCGTGGCCGCAGCGCGGCACGAGCGCTTCGCGCGGCCGCTGTTGGCCGTGCTGAACATCGTGCAGACGGTGCCGTCGATCGCCCTCTTCGCGTTGTTGATCGCGCCGCTGGCCAGCCTCGGCGCGATGTGGCCCGGCTCGGGCATCCAGGGCATCGGCCTGCTGCCGGCGGTGATCGCGCTGACGCTGTATGCGCTGTTGCCGATCGTCCATGGCACGTCGTCCGGGCTGCGCCAGGTGCCGAGCGCGGCCGTCGAGGCGGCCACCGGCATGGGCATGACACGGCGCCAGGTGTTCTGGCAGGTCGAGGTGCCATTGGCGCTGCCGGTGCTGCTCTCGGCCCTGCGCGTCACCACCCTGCAGGTCATCGGCCTGGCCGTGGTGGCGGCGCTGATCGGCGCCGGCGGCTTCGGCGCGCTGGTCTTCCAGGGCCTCGCCGGCAGCGCGCTCGACCTCGTGCTGCTCGGCGTGTTGCCGGTGGTCGCGCTGGCGGTGCTGGCCGATGCCGCACTCGGCATGCTGGCCGCCGCACTGCAAAAGCCGCCGCCATGATCGAGCTGCGCGAGGTGCGCAAAACCTACGGCGCCGCGCGCGCCGTCGATGGCGTCTCGCTGACGATCGGCCGCGGTGAGTTGGTGGTGCTGATCGGCGCCTCGGGCTCCGGCAAGTCGACGCTGCTGAAGATGATCAACCGCCTGGTCGAGCACGACAGCGGCATGATCCTGTTCCAGGGCGAGGAGATCCGCTCGTTCAGGCCGCAAGACATCCGCCGGCGCATGGGCTACGCGATCCAGTCGACGGGCCTGTTCCCGCACTGGAGCGTGGCGCGCAACATCGCCACCGTGCCGGCGTTGCTCCGCTGGACAGACGCGCGCATTGCGGCGCGCGTCGACGAGCTGCTGGCGTTGCTCAGCCTCGATCCGGCGCTGTACCGCGAGCGCTGGCCGCACCAGCTCTCGGGCGGCCAGCAGCAGCGCGTCGGCGTGGCGCGCGCACTCGCCGCCGACCCCGAGGTGCTGCTGATGGACGAGCCCTTCGGCGCCCTCGACCCGCTGACGCGCCAATCGCTGCAGCACGAGCTGGCGCGCATCCACAAGGCGTCGCGCAAGACCATCGTGCTGGTCACGCACGACATCGAAGAAGCGCTGCGCCTGGCCACGCGCATCGTGCTGCTCGACCAGGGCCGCGTCGTGCAGGACGGCACGCCGGCGCAATTGCTTGCCGAGCCAGCCAACGATTTCGTCCGCGACTACGTCGGCCGCGGCGACCTCGGCCTGAAGCTGCTCGGCCTGCGCACCGTGGCCGACCACGTGCGTCGTGGCGAGCATGCCGACGGCGACGCGTTGCCTTCGACGCTGAGCCTGCGCGACGCGCTGTCGGCCTTCGTCGTGCGGCATGCCGAGCGCTTGCCGGTGGTCGGCGCCGAAGGCCAGGCACTCGGCGCGATTCACTTCACCGATCTGCTGCGCGACAAGCCATGAACCGGCTGCTGCGCAACGAGGCATTGAACCGGCTGCTGCGCAACCGGGTGCTCTGGGCCGCGGCCGCGCTGCTGCTGTTGGCGGCCGGCATGCCGCTGTTCAAACCCGTCTTCGCCGCCGCCTTCCCGACGCTCGACCGGCCGCTCTACGAGCAGGACAGTTTCATCGCGCTGCTGGCCGCGCATGTGGCGATCGTCGCCGCGTCGAGCGCGCTGTCGTTGGCAGTGGGCGTGGCCGCAGGCATCTTCGTCACCCGCCCTGCCGGGCGCGAATTCCGCCCGCTCGTCGAAACGCTGGTCGCCGTCGGCCAGACCGTGCCGCCCGTCGCGGTGCTGGCAATCGCCGTGCCGCTGATCGGCTTCGGCGCGTTGCCGGCGTTGATCGCGCTGGCCCTGTACGGCCTGCTGCCGATCGCGCGCGCAGCGATCGCCGGGCTCGAATCGGTGTCGCCGGGCGTGCGCGAGGCCGCCGACGGCGCCGGCATGAGCGCGTGGCAACGCTTGCTGCGCGTCGAGCTGCCGCTGGCGCTGCCGGTGCTGATGGCCGGCGTGCGCAGCTCGGTGATCATCAACATCGGCACGGCGGCGATCGCATCGACGGTTGGCGCCAAGACGCTCGGCTCGCCGATCATCGTCGGCCTGTCGGGCTTCAACACCGCCTACGTCATCCAGGGCGCGCTGCTGGTGGCCTGGCTGGCCGTCGTCACCGACCTGGCGTTCCTGCGCTTGGGCCACCATTTCGAACGGTGGCGCGAACCTGTGCGCTGAGGAGACGGTCGCGAGGGCGGCGGCCTTTAGGGTAACGCTGAAAGAGTCCCTCGCGGCGCGCGCAGCCGCGGCGACGCGATGACCGCGGCGCGGACGAGGCTGAACCTAGCTCTCTCAGGCCTCGGGTTCGTGGCAGACGGCTTCGATGTTGTGTCCGTCCGGACCGATGACGAAAGCGGCGTAGTAGTTCGCGTGGTAGTGCGGGCGCAGACCCGGCGCGCCATTGTCTTTGCCACCGGCCTGCAGCGCCGCGCGATAGAACGCGTCGACCTGCTGGCGAGTCTCGGCCGTGAACGCCAAGTGCAGAGGCGCCGGCTTCTCCTCGGTCTGGTACAGGCACAACGACGCCTTGCCCTTCGGCTGGCTCAGCTCGACACCATTCGGCGGCCACTCCGTGACAACAGTGGCGCCGATCGGTGCGAGCGCCTTGAGGAAAAACGCTTTGCTCGTTGCGTAATCGCTGACGCCGAATTTAACGTGATCAAACATGTGGCCTCCTGAAGTGTGTGGGCCTGCGCAAGGCTGGGGCAGCGACGACAACACGCGCGAACTTGCAGAGATACCCAGCGGGGATCACTTCATTGAGTACGCACCGCTCATCAATTCCGGTTCTGTTGCTGGGCCGGATCGTCGCTGACCGCACTCGACATGACTTTGCCGTCGCGATCGAAGGTGATGCTGAAGACCTTGCTCACCTGGCCATCGAGCCAGCGCCAATCCCAATGCTCTTCATCGGGCTTCAGGTCGAACTTGGCGGTCTTGCCCGGCTTGCCGAGCAGGCGCCGCACCTCGCCCTTGTCCATGCCGGGTTTGATCTTGGCGAACTCGCTGCTTTTGAGCACCTGGCGCAGCGCGCTCATCTTGCCGTCGGGGCCGATCGTGATCATGTAGGCCACCTGGCCTTCGGGCTGGCGGCTGTACTCGAAGGTCTTGCCGCCGTCGGCCTCGCTGTAGGTGGCGTGCGGCTCGCCGAACTGCTTGCGCACGTCGGCCTCGGTGGCCACGCCCTCTTCGAGCTTGGCGATTTTTTGCGGATCGCAGCCCACCAATGCCAAGAGCGAAGCCAGCCAAGACGCCATGACGATCCCTTTCAGCAGCCGCATCGAGTGCCCCCGTTAAACTCGTGGAAACCGCCACATTTTGCCCTGGGACCGTGATGCCGCTCTTTTGGAAACCGTACCGCTCCGACGTGACGCAGTTCATCGACGAGCTGAAGACACGCAAGCCAACACTCGAAGCCGAGCAACGCGCCGGCCGCGCGCGCCTGTGGGACCGCGCGCAGGACCGCGAGGCCAGCGCCGACTGGCAAGACGCCAAGGTGGCGCAGCAGCCTTACGTGTACCAGACCGAGAAGTGACGGCGGCGTGAGCGAGATCATTGAACTGCCGCCGCCGGCCGACCCGGTGGCGGTGGCCGAGTTGCCGCCGAAAGACATCGACTCGGTGGCCGTGGCGCGTCTGTACGGCGAGCCGCTGTTCGCGATGCCGCAGGACTTGTACATCCCGCCGGACGCGCTCGAAGTTTTCCTGGAAGCCTTCGAAGGCCCGCTCGATCTGCTGCTGTATCTCATCCGCAAGCAGAACTTCAACATCCTCGATATTCCGCTGGCCGAAGTGACGCGCCAGTACCTGCGCTACGTCGATGAGATCCGCGTGCGCAACTTAGAACTCGCTGCCGAGTACCTGCTGATGGCGGCGATGCTGATCGAGATCAAGAGCCGCATGCTGCTGCCGGCACGCAAGACCGATGACGGCAGCGAGCCCGAAGACCCGCGGGCTGAGCTCGTGCGCCGCCTGCTGGAGTACGAGCAGATGAAGCTCGCCGCAGCGCGCCTGGATGCGATGCCGGTGCTCGGCCGCGACTTCCTGCGCGCGCAGGTCACCATCGAACAATCCATGGAGCCGCGGTTTCCGGACGTGGTGGCCGTCGACCTGCGCGACGCCTGGCGCGACATCCTGAACCGCGCGCGCCTGGTGCAACACCACCACATCACGCGCGAACAGTTGTCGGTGCGCGAGCACATGAGTGTCGTGCTGCGCAAGCTGCAGGGCCGGCGCTTTGCGATGTTCGAAGACCTGTTCGACACCACACGCGGTGTGCCGGTGGTCGTTGTCACCTTCATCGCGCTGTTGGAACTCTCGCGCGAAAGCCTCGTCGAGGTCACCCAGGCCGAGGCGTTTGCGCCGATCTACGTGCGGCTGGCGTTCACGCCGAATTGACATCGCCGGGCGAGCGCCGGCCTAGCGAACCGCTGTGCCGCTGAGCGCCAGCGTCGTCGGCGAGGTGGGCGCATTGCTGAGCACACGCACTTGCCCTGACAATTCGTACGTCGACGAAGGTGTCCAAACGAGGTCGATCGCGCACACGCTGGCCTGCGGCAGACTGGCCGGGCAGTTCGTGTCGAACGACAGGTCCGGCCCTTCGACCGTGATGGCGATGCCGCGCAACGTTTCCCACGTCTCGACGCCGATCTCGCCGTTGCCGAGGAACACGATCAGCCGCTTGCTCGTGCCCACCGGCACCGAGGCGAAGTCGGAGGCGCCGCTCAATTTCGGCTCCGGCGGGTGGTTTTCGAAGTCGGTTCCACCGCAAGAGGCCAGTGCCGCGACGGCGCTGCACACCACGACGGCACGGGACCAAACAGCGCCACGACTTACTGCCTCGGCTCGATCCATCGGTGTCCTCCATGTGCAGGCCGCGCCGACCCCACGGGCGCCTCTGGTCGAGGTGACGTAGACCGAGACCTTCAGCGAGGGTAGACGAACGAAGGGCCGAATCCAGGCTCGGCCCTTCACCTCCTCCTTGACCATCCTCTTTACTGCGGATCGGTCGGCGCGATCACCGGCAGGCCGAGCTGGCTCAGCATGGCGTTGGCCGCAGGCATGTTCAGGCGCACCTGCGCGAAGGATGCACCCACGCGGTTGCGGTAGCCGAAGTACACCGCGCCGCCGCGCTCGACGAACACGCGCTCGAACGTGATTCTGGAGAACGCCGCCGGCACATTGTTGAAGCTCATCACGCGCCCATCGCCCAGCGTCGTGACGGTGTACGTGCCGCTGCCCAGCAGTTGGCAGTTGCGCGTCGATGAGGCAGTGCGGCGCACGTAGCAGGCGTAGTAGTTGGTGCCGTTGCCCACGCCCGTGAACGCCACCCGCATCCGTGCTTCGTTGGTGTAGAAGTTGCCCGTGCCGGCCGGCAGGCTGGTGAAGTAGCCCGCCACGTTGCCCATCGACAGCGTGCTGTTCCACCAGCCTTCGTTGGGATCGAGGCTGTTGCCGTCGGCGTTGGTCGCCACGCCCCCGATGCAGGGCCGGCCGGGCGTGCGCGCCGCCATGTCTTCCAGGCTCGTCGTGGGCGTGGGCACCAGATTGGCCTCATAGCAGGCCGGCGCCGGGCCGGTGCGACCGTCGCCGCCGTTGGCAACGGCCTGGCTGTACACCGTCACGAAGTTCGTGTCACGCGCGTCGTAGGCGTAGGCCGCTTCGAGCGGCGTGGTCGTCTGGTAGAACAGCTTCGAGTCGGCTGGGAACGTGGCGGCGCCGAGCAGCGACAGGTCGGCCGGACCCCAATCGGCGAAGTTCACCCCAGCGGAGCCACCGGGCACGGTGCGGATGCGATCGGTCAGCACCGAGACGAGGGTCTGACCAGCGATGTCCACGCCGCTGCGCACGCTGGTGCCTTTTTCGTGGTTGTCGCAGTAGTTGTAGTAGCTGCGCCCGGTCGCATCGCGCTGCGTCCCGCTGCTGCGCGTGCCCAGGTCGCAGGTGCGCCAGATGCTGCCGTTCCAGTAGCGGTCACCGGCCCGGTTGTAGTCGTTGTTGAAGCCCCAGGTGATGCCGCCAGGGTTGGCCGCGTCCACGCGCGAACGAACCTCGTAGTTGCGCACGAGGCCGTCGGCGTCGGGCGTGCTGTCGGTTGCGGTGGCCTGGAAGCTGCGCATGTACCAGTCGCTGGCGCTGGTGTAGCGCAGCGCGGCGAGCGATGCGCCTGCTGTCGGCGTCGCCGTGGTGCCCGGGTCGGGCGGCAGCTTGCCGACGCCGATGGCCGCCACGGCCTCAGGCACCGTTGGACCGTTCTGCGCGACCACGACCGCGGCCAGCGCCGCGATGGCATCGCGCAGCGCCGTGCCGGACTGGCCTTGCAGCGAGGCGTCGATCGCCGAAGCGCCGATCGCCGGCAGCGATCCGAGCAGCGACGTCGAAGCCAGCTCGTCGACGTCATCCTGCGTCACCGCGACGCCGCTGATGTCCGTCTGGCCCACTGCGGCCGCCAACGCCTGGCCTTGCTGCGTCTGCGCCGAACGGGTCAGGCGGGCGGCATTGGCTGCCTTGACGTTGTCGGCGTTGCTTGACGCCGTGAAGTCCGCCAGCGGCGACACCGCGAGGCCGAGTTGAGATTGCACGAACGCGGTGGCCTCGGCGAGCGTCTGCGCCGTGCTGCCCTGCTGCAGCACCACCAGCGTGGTGAGCGGGCTGACGAAAACGCTGTGGTTGCCGCTGGCACTGGTGGCCGGCGCCACCATGATGAAGGGAGTGTCGACGGCGGCGCCGGTGTCGGCATCGATGGCGGTCGGCGGCACGTCCACCAACACCGCGTGCTTGCCGCCTTCGGCGATGGCGATGCCGCTGATCGTGAACGCACCATCGGCGCCCGTGGCGGCCGAGGTGGGTTCGCCGCTGTCGCATTCGTAGTTGTCGTTCAGGTCGTAGCAGGCCGTGACGCCTTGCAGCGGGCCGTCAACCGCTTTGCCGCTCACCGTCACGCTCGTTGCGGGCGGGTCGTCCGAACCGCCGCCACCACCGCCGCAGGCGATCACCAGGGACGTGGTGGACACCAAGGCACCGAGCGCTTTCACGCGCCGCAGACCCATCAGATTCTTCATTGCCATCTCCTTGTCGATTCGCTCGCACATGCCAGCGATGCAACGGTAGGCAGCCGACGAGCACGGCGCCATTGGCCATGCAGGCACGTCGAGCCCGCGGAGCGTGGGCCATTTGGCCGATCCGTCCGATCAATGGCGGGCGACGGCGCGCCGGCCTAGATTGAACGCGCTGCGCATGCGAAAGCGCAGAGGCAATTCAAGGAGTCCCCCCATGCTGGATCTCAAGACCGCCATACCTTTCGACGAGCGCCGCGTGGCCACGGTGACCTCGTTGCGAGCCACGCCGCGTGCGCCGAGCGCAGCGCCCCTGGCCCAAGCGGTGCTCGACAGCCTGCCACAAGCCATGGCCGTTCTCGATGCAGCGGGCCGCTTGGCCTACTGGAACGGGGCCGCGCGCGCGCGCCTGGGCGCAGCAGGGTGGCAGCTCGTCGATCAGCGGCTGCACGCGCCGTGCGCTGTGGATCGCGACACGTTGGCGCGCGCGCTGCCCAACGTCTGCACGCGTGGCCGCAGGCAGCTGCTGTCGCTGGCGCTCGACGGGCGCGTGGCGCATGCCGCCTTGACGCCGACCGACGTGCAAGGCCAATGGCATGCGCTGTTGTTGCTCGACCGCGAAGCCTTGTGCGGCGGCATCGAGTTGCAGCTCTTCGCGTCGAGCCACAGCCTGACGCCGGCGGAGTCGCGCGTGCTGGAGCGATTGGCCGATGGCCTGCGCCCGGCGCAGATCGCGCGCGAGCACGGTGTCTCGTCGTCCACGGTGCTCTCGCAGATCGCTTCGCTGCGCTCAAAGACCAACAGCCCCAGCGTGCCGAGCCTGCTCGCGCTGCTGGCTCGGCTGCCCGCCTTGCCAGCGCGCTGCTTCGGCAACGGGCCGGCGCTGCCGGCCTGAGCGCCGCACGCCCGCGGCGCCGTCAACTCAGAACCGCAACCCCAACCGGCTCGCCGCCACCACGGCCTGCGTGCGCGTGGTGACGTTGAGGGCGCGCAGCACGGCCGAGGTGTGCGCCTTGACCGTGCTGGCCGAGAGGTTCAGCTCGCGCTCGATCAGCTTGGCGGGTTTGCCTTGCAGGATCAGGCGCAACACGTCGGCTTGGCGCGGGCTCACGCCCAAGTCCGCCGGCGTTGGCGCCTGCGGTGGCACGCGAGTCGCCGCGGCGCTGTGCGCGACGGGCGCCGCATCGGCGCTCGGCCCGAGGAAAGCCGCCGGCGGCAGATAGATGCCGCGCGCCAGGATCAGTTGCAGCGCCGCCATCAGCACGGCCGACGACGAGCTCTTTGGCACGAAGCCCATCGCCCCGGCATCGATGGCCTTGAGCACGGTGTCGCGGTCGTCGGCCGAGGACAGCGCCACCACCGGCATCTGCGGCCAGCGCTCGCGCAGCAAGCGCAATGCCTTGCAGCCCCGGCGTGCCGGGCATCGCCAGGTCCATCAACGCCAGGTCGGCCGCGCCGTGTTCGTCGAGCAATGACAACGCCTCGTCGCACGAGCCGGCCTGCCAGGTCTGGCCGCCGTCGATCAGCGGCTGCAACAGCAAGGCCACGCCCTCACGGAAGAGGGCGTGGTCGTCGGTGAGGAGGATGTTCACGTGTGCAACGTCGTCACGCGTGACGCCGGCGAGCATCGACAAGACATGCCCATCGTCATTGCTGTAGAAGCGCCATCAGTTCGAAGCGGTCAGCTTTCCCGCGGCGATGATGCGCTTGCGCGATGCTGACACCCAGCTTTTGCCCGGCCTGCGTGTCGGTCGGGAAGTGCAGTCCCGCCATCTCACGGCGCTCGCGACCTCCTTGGCAACGACAAGCGCCTTTGCCCTCTTTTTGCCGCATCGCCCTGGAGCATTCCGATGAGTTCCACCCAGCAGTGCACCAGGGTGGAGTGGCCGCTCGGATACGAGCCATGGCCAGGATGCAGGAAGTGTCCCGAGGGAAACATCGCTATGTCAACCCGCAACCGTGCCAAGGCCGCGCCCGCGCGTACAGCGCCTTGAAGTGATAGACCGGATAGCTGACGTTGTCGTCGATCAGCGCCACCAGTTGCATCGCTTGGGCATCGGTGTCGTAATCCAGTTCGAACGCGTCGAGGACGGGCTGGATCACCCGCCGCTCCTCGATCGCTTCATCGGTGATTTTCGACTCCTGGCCCTTCCGTGACGTGTCCTTGTACGTCCGCAGCGCTTTGCACTCGTCCGCGATCACGCCGGCAGGGGGGCTCGATACCCCACTTCGACGGGTCGGCGAAGTCGCAATCGAGCAGCGCCCGCAGCGGCTTCTCGTCGGGCAAACCCCTGAACGGTTCGTCCCACAGCTCCGGGGGATACAGCCCTTGTCCGGTCTGCTTGTTCACGGTCATGTTCACTTCTCCTGGGGTTGCAGTGCAGGGCTGGGCGTGCCTGTGGCGGGCTCGCGCTCGAAGTTCATCAGCATGAAGTTCTCCGCTTCCACCGCCCACGCCTTGCCTTCGCGCGACTTCAGCCACGACAGGGCCGACATGCGGCCTGCGGTAGGCCGGACCGCACTGGAAGATTACTTCCGACTTGGGCTTGCCGATGCACCTCTCCGCGTACCAGGCGTCGTGGTCGTCGCTTTCGGTGCCGATCCAGGCTGCGCGCCGCCCACGGCGGGCGATGCCAATACTCCATATGGACAGACAGCGGGCTGGTCGCAAGTACATCCTCCGTTTGCATGCTCGCCACCTTGTCCACCTTCAGCAACCTGAATCCAGCAGTAATAGGTCTGCTTGCTCACCATGCTGATCTCCTCGTTTGTCCATTGGCGACGTTCGACAGGCCGATCGGCATGATCAGTCGGCACTTAACGATACACAAGAAGCAGCACGCCGACCAATGAGCCATTCGCTTCGGCCATTCGGCCTACTGGGCGCTGCTCGATCGCTGGCTCGTCGTGCTCCAGTCAGCGACACTGCCCGCACGGCGCAAGCGGCGTTGATCGCCTATCGTCGGCACTTCGACAGAGACCAAAGACGCTAGCTATGCGCGGTTCAAAGAGGCGCCTTCACCGGGCCTGGCCGAACGCGGCGAGCCCGTCCGTCTGCTGCACTTTCACGACGGCGGCTCGTCGCAGGCCGCAGCTGCTACACGCGGCTCGATGTTGCTATTGCGCAGCGCCCTGGCACGCTGGTCTTGGCAACGGCCGCCGGCGCAGCTGGCCAGCAAGGCGATCCGGCAAGGCACGTCCCGGTAGTGTTTGCCACTTACCCCGATCCTGTGCGGCATGGCATCGTCGACTCGCTGCGCAGACCCGGCACGGCATCGCCGGGCGTCTCACTTGTTCGATGGCCTCCACCTGAAACGGCTCGAGCTGCTCAAAGACGCCTTCCCGCGCATTCGCACCGTGGCGATATTGGCGGATCGACCGATGCTCGCCGACATGGACATCGTCCCGCCTCCGCAGTCGAGGCCGAACATCGGTTCGGCCTCGCTCGTCGCCCGCGAGGCCGACACGATCGAAGAACTCGACGCGCTGCTCGAGGAGCGCCGCCCACACAGGCCGATGCCTGGTACATCCCTCCTTCCTACATCGCCTACCTGGCCGAGCCGAAATCATTGCCACGCTGCGGCGCCTCGAGCGCCCGCGATGCACGCCACCGAGGAGGAAGTCGGTGCAGGTGCCCTGATGGCCTACTCGCAGGACGACGCGCTTCGTCTACGACGCCATGGCCAGCTGGCCATGCGCGTCGCCCTCGGCGAAGACGCCGGCTCGATCCCCATCCAGCGCCCCTACCGCTACACCCTGTCCGTGCGCATCGAACCCGACGCGCCGTGGGCGCGCATCGAGCCCTCGGTGGTGCGTCGCGCCGATCGCGTGCATCGGCCGTGACGACCGCGCCGCGCACGACGACCACGCTGACGCGCCGCTACGCGTGGCAGGTGGCCGGTGTCGCGGCGCTGCTGCTGGCGTGCGCGGCCTTGATCGAAGGCACCTTCGGCTACCGCCAGGCGCGCGAGCAGATGGCCTCACGCCAGGCGGTGCTGGCGCGCGCTGCGGCCAGCGAGATCGAAGCCTATCTCGACAACATCGCCGCCGGCCTGCGCCAGGTACAGGCGCTGCCCTGGGGTGAAAACGACTTCGGCGCGCCGCGCCGGCGCGAGGAGCTGCACCGCTTGTTGACGCTGCATCCGGCACTGGTGGACCTGCAAGACATCGACGACCAGAGCCGCGAGCGCCTGTTCGTGTCGCGCACGGAACTCGACCGCGTCGCCCCTGAGAGCCCGTCCACTGCGCCGGGCGCGACGCCGGCCCCGGGGTTCGGTACGCCGAGCTTCGACGATCAGGGCGTGCCCAACGTCACCCTCACCCTGCCGCTGAAGGGTGTCGGCAAGGCCACGCGCGCGACGATCAACCTGCGCTTTCTGGCCGAGGTGGTGTCGAGCCTGCGTGCCGAAGATGGCAGCCGCATCTACGTCGTCGATGCGAACGGGCTGCTGATCGCGCACCCCGACCCGACGCTGGTGCTCAAGCAGATGACGGTGGCTAACCACGCACCGGTGGCGACAGCGCGGCAGGCGGCATCGGCCAGCGCGCCAGCCGCCACCGTCACCGATGCGCCCGGCCTGGCCGGCGAAGACGCCGTGACCGCGGCGCTGCCGCTCGGCCGCACCGGCTGGCTGCTGCTGGTCGAGCAGTCGCGTGACCGCGCGCTGGCGCCAGCATTGGCGACGCTGCAACGCATGTTCTGGCTGATGGTGGGCGGCGGCAGCGTTGCATTGCTCGTCGGCTGGTGGTCGGCGCGGCGCATGGCGGCACCGATTGCGCGTCTGCGCGAGGCCACGGCGCGTCTGGCGGCCGGGCATTGGGACACCGCTCCGAAGCTGCGCACCGGCGACGAGATCGAGTTGCTGGCCGATGACTTCGGCGCCATGTCGCGGCAACTGCAAGACAGCTACCGCGAGCTCGAACACAAGGTCGAGACGCGCACGGCCGAACTGCGGCAACGCCGCGACGAGGCCGAGCGCGCCAATGCCGCCAAGACGCGGTTCCTGGCCGCAGCGAGCCATGACCTGCGGCAACCGATGCATGCCATCGGCTTGTTGGTGGGCGTGTTGCGCACGCGCCTGGTCGAGCCGGGCACGCAAGCGCTGGCCGACAAGGCGCAGCAGGCAGTGCGCACGATGGAAGGCCTGTTCGGCGCGCTGCTCGACATCAGCAAGCTCGATGCCGGCGCGGTGACGACGCGCTCGGAGATCGTGCGACTGGCCGACACGCTCGAACGCGCGGAGCGCGCCTATGCCCCGCTGGCGTCCGCCAAGGATCTGCGCTTTCGTGCGCGTGCGACGACCCTGTGCGTGCGCACCGACACGGCCCTGCTCGACCGCATCGTCGGCAACCTGTGCGTCAACGCGATCCGCTACACCGAGCGTGGCGGCGTGCTGCTGGCCTGCCGCGCGCGCGAAGGGCGCGTCGTACTGCGCGTCTATGACAGCGGCATCGGCATCGCGCCCGAGCACCGGGCGGCGATCTTCGACGAGTTCGTGCGCTTGAACCCGAAGACCGGGAGCGATGAAGGCCTGGGGCTGGGGTTGTCGATCGTCAAACGCAGCGCTGAACTGCTCGGCCTGGACGTGACGATGGATTCGCGTGTGGGCCGCGGCTCGCGCTTCGATGTCTGGTTGCCCGCCTTGCCGATCGGCGAATCGTCGAGTCCGGTGCAGCTGGATCGACCCAGCGCCAGCCCGCGACTCGAAGGCCTCTTCGTGCTCGCCGTGGACGACGAACCCGACGCCTTGCAGGCCACTGCACTGCTGCTGGCCCAGGCCGGCTGCCTGGTGGCCACGGCGAGCAACGCCACCACCGCGCTGGCCGAAGCGCAGCGCCATCTGCGCCCACCCGATGTGCTGCTGACCGACTTGCGCTTCGGCGGGCCGCGCACGCTCGAAGGCCACGCGGTCGCCAGCGGATTCGATCTCATCGACCGCTTGCGCGCGCAATGCGGCGAAATCGATTGCTGCGGTGGTGCTCACCGCCGACACCGACGCCAGCGCCGACGGGCGGCCGAAGGTCTGGGTTCTGCACAAGCCCGCAGGCGCCGACAAGCTGCTGGCAGCATTGGGCGCTGCGGCCGGCCACGAGTAAAAACCGACGCGCTGAGCAGCGTCTTTACCGCTGCCCCAGCTTGAACCCGATCATCGCGCGCAGCTTGTTCGGCAGCACCGGCTTGATCAGCAAATGGAAGTCGTGCTTGGCCGATTCGTCTTCGTGGCCGCCGAGGCTGCTGCCGGTGACGACGATCGCCGGCAGTGTCACGCCCGGCCAGCGGGCGCGGATCGCGGCCAGGGCCTGGATGCCGGTGGCGCCGTCGGGCAAGCGGTAGTCGACGATCAGCAGATCGGGCGCGGGTCGCTCGGGGTCGGCGCGCCAGGCTTGAACCGCCGGCAGGTCGGGTAGCGCATCGACCGTGGCGCCCCACGACTGCAGCAGCACGAGCAGGCCTTCGCGCACGGCGGGTTCATCTTCGACGACGACGACGCGCCGGCCATCGAGTGTGAGGGCGAGGTGCGCGGCGCTCGAAGGCGGCGGCGGCGAGATCGTGCGCGGCTCGCGCCCCACCGGAACCTCGAACGAGAACACGCTGCCGCGGCCCGCGACAGAGCGCACGCTGAGCGGCGCTTCGAGCAGGCCGGCGAGCTTCTTGACGATGGCCAGGCCCAGGCCCAGGCCCTTCTTCTGATGCGCGGCCAGCGGCGCACTGCCATGCACTTGATAAAACTCGTCGAAGATGTGCGTCAGGTTGCTCTCGTCGATGCCGACACCGCTGTCCCAGACCTGCAGCAGCAGCTTGCCACCATCATTGGGTTTGGGCCGGCAAGCGACGAGCACGCCGCCGTCTTCGGTGTAGCGGATGGCGTTGGTGATGAGGTTGCGCAGGATGCGCTCGACGAGTAGGCCGTCGCTGTGCACCACGCGCTGCGCGCCGTGGAACGACAGCGCCAGGCCTTTCTCAAACGCCACCGGCTCGAAGTTCAGGCGCAGCCTCGAGAACAGATCCTTGATGCGCACCGGCGCCAATTGCACATCGACACCGCCGCTGTCGATGCGCGTCAGGTCGAGCAGCTCGCCGAACAGTCCTTCGAGCGCATCGACGCTCTGGTTGATGCTGTTGACCAGTGATGACACTTCAGGATCGGTCCTGCCCAGTTCGGTGCGTTGGCGCAAGGCCTCGGCGAACAGGCCCATGGCGTGCAGCGGTTGGCGCAGGTCGTGGCTGGCGGCCGAAAAGAACTGCGTCTTGGCGCGGTTGGCAGCCTCGGCCGCGCGGCGCGCTTCGTCGGCCGCCGCCTTTTCGCGCTTCAGCTGTTCGGCCAAGTGTTCGGTCTGCTGCTTGAGCACGATCGCTTGCGAAAGCGCATCGCGGTAGGTGCGGCCGAGCAGCAGCGTCATCACGAACACCAACCCGAGCACGAGGGCGAGCTGCAGGTGCCAGGCCTCTGCGGTGTCGGTGGCCACACGCGCGACGATCGGCAACAGCACGATCGACGTGAAGGCGATGAACAGCAGCGGCTGCGGCGCCAGCAACTGCACCGAGGCGACGACATAGGTCATCGCGATCAGCACCAGCGCAACAGTGTGGAAAGTGAAGCCCATGCCCCAGAACAGCCACACTGCCAACGGCCACATCGAACCCTGCGTCAGCACCAGCACACGCCAACTCGTGCGCCAGCGCATCACGGTGGCGACGTCGGCGTCGCGGCGCTTCCGGTAGCGCAGGTAGTGCGCCAGCCGGACCGCCCACAGCAGCAACGCCAACAGGAGCCAGCCGCCAATGCGTTGCAGCGGCGCGATCGGCCAGTAGGCCAGAACGACCAGGCCGACGCCGATGGCGTTGCCGGCCAGCACCGCCGGCGTCTGCTCGAACAGCGCGCGCACATGGTCGGCGCGCTCGGTGTCGCTGTGGCTGTGGATGACGCCGCGCTTGTCCGCGCTCATCTTAATTTGACGACTTCCAGCCCTGGCCGGCGCCGCCACGCCGAGTCATCTGGCTCACCGCCAGCACGGCCTGCGTGCGCGACGAGACGTTCAACGCGCGCAGCACCGCGGCCACATGGTCCTTCACGGTTTCGATCGAAATGCCCATCTCGCGCGCGATCAGTTTGTTGGGCATGCCCTGGAGCAGGTAGGCCAACACGTCGGACTGGCGCTTGGACAGACCGAGCGATTCGACGGTCGGCGCGTGGTCGTGGTGCGGTGTGTGCAGCGCGCCGCGTGTGCTGTCGGCGAAGCTCATCTCGCCGGCCAGTGGCCGCATCACGTCGGGCACTGTGTCGCCCTCGGAGGCAGGTTCGGGCGCGCGCTGCAGGCCCAGCGCCATCGGCGGCACGTAGATGCCGCCGTTCATGACCATCGTCAGCGCTTCGACCAGCGTGTCGTTGCTGGCGCGCTTGGGCACGAAGCCCATCGCACCGGCATCGATGGCGCGGATGACATCGCTGGTGCGGTCGGACGCCGAGACCACGACGATCGGCAGCGCCGGGTACGTCTTGCGCAGATCGACCAGCAGGTCGAAGCCGTCGCTGGCGCCGAGCTGAAGATCGAGCAGCACAAGGTCGTAGTCGGGGTCGCGCTTCAACGCGGCGCGGGCCTCTTTTTCGGTCGACACGCCGACCACGGTGACATCGTCGCCGAGACCGCGAATCACGCTTTGCAGCGCCGCCAGGATCAACGGATGGTCATCAACGAGCAGCACTTTCATCGCGACGGCCTTTCAGACAAATTGCCGGACCACTTGCTCGACCACACAAACGGGTTTGGCCTGATCGTCGCGCAACATCGTGGCTTCGATGATCAGTTGCGCACCGCCGTCGATCGGCTCGAAGGCCAGCAGCTTGAAGCGCGCCTGCAAGCGGCTGCCCACCGGCACCGGCGCCGGAAAACGCACGCGGTTGGCACCGTAGTTGACGCCCATGCGCACATCGTCGATGGCGAACGCGCTGTGCATCAGCTTGGGCAGCAGGCTGAGCGTGAGGAAGCCATGCGCAATGGTCGCACCAAACGGGCCGTTCGCGGCGCGCTCCGGGTCGATGTGAATCCACTGCCGGTCTTCGGTGGCATCGGCAAAGGCATCGATGCGCGACTGATCGATCAGCACCCGCTCGCTGTGCGCGAACTCGCTGCCCACCAGCGCGGCGAGATCGCTCAGACGAGCGAACCGTCTCATGCCGCCCACTCGACGACCGGTTGCCACTGCGCCAGATCGCGCTCGGCGCGGCTCGGCGCCACGTCCCACAGCGTCGCTCCACGCGCGGCGAGCTGAACATAGAGCTGCGTGTCGCGCAGCATCGCCAGTACCGGCACACCGAGCGTGCCCAAGAACTGGCGCAAATGATCGGCGGAGACGGTCGTTTCTTTGACGCGATTGCCCACCACGGCGATCTTCATGCGCGGCTTGCGCGCGCGCAGGTCCTGCACGAAGGCATGCGTGGCCTGGATGTCGAACAGGCTCGGTTGCAGCGGCACCAGCACGCGGTCGGCGATGGCCAGCACGGTGTCGAGCTTCTTGTCGTGCAGACCGGCGGGGGTGTCGAGCACGACATGCGTCACGCCCTTGGGCGGTCGCACGACCCCCTCGCGCGCCACGTCCCAGGTCTTGATCTCGGGCAGCGCCGCCGGACGCAGGCCCAGCCACTGACGCGCCGATTGCTGCCGGTCCACGTCGCCGAGCATCACCGCCCGCCCCGCCCTCGCCAAGGCACCGGCCAGATTGGTCGCCACCGTACTCTTACCCACCCCACCTTTGGGATTGGCCACCACGATCACAGGCATGCGAGCTCCTCCGGCGGTTGTTTGCGGCTATGGTAACGAGGTCCCCGCACATGCCCTTTGAGGCCTCCGCAAGCCTTGACGCAGATCCTCGTCCTCGCCGCGCACCCGCACCTCGAACATTCGCGCGTCAATGTGCAGATGATGCGCAGCGCCGCCGCTTCGTCGCTGGCCGACGGCGTGCAGGTGCGCGACCTCTACGCGCTCTACCCCGACTACCTGATCGACGTGGCCGCCGAGCAGCAGGCACTCGCGGCGGCGCAACTCGTCGTCTGGCTGCAGCCACTGCACTGGTACGGCATGCCGCCGCTGCTGAAGTTGTGGGTCGATGAGGTCTTCGCCTTCGGCTGGGCTTATGGTCCCGGTGGCACGGCGCTGGCGGGCAAAGATTTGTGGCTCGTCACCTCAACTGGCGGCGCTGAAGACAGCTACCGGCCGCAGGGCGTGAACCGGCACTTCTTCGATGCGTTCCTGCCGCCGTACGAACAGACTGCAGCCCTGGTCGGCATGCGTTTTTTGCCACCGCTTTTGCTTCACGGCGCGCACCGCGTCGGCGAGGCCGAGTTGGCGGCGCATGCGAAAGTCTTTGTCGATCGCCTGCAAAGCTATCCCGAGTGGCCTGAGATGAACGAACTGCCGGCCTGCGAAGTGATTGCGGTGCGTGCGACGGATCGACCGAAATGAGGCGGCCGCGCAGCCGCTGACCGCATGGAGCACGCGAACTGGCTGACGACGAGCCTGATCTACCTCGCCGCTGCCGTGATCGCGGTGCCGCTGGCGCGCGCGCTCGGCCTCGGTTCGATCATCGGCTACCTCGGTGCCGGCATCCTCTTCACCACCTCAGAGCTATCCCGATGCCGAGATGTCGAGACGCCGCCTGCGAGTGCTCGAGTGCGCTCACAGACGCCCCTGATGTATCACTCGACACCGCGCCATGCGCAAGTTGCGCGGCGCGCGCTGGACGGCGTCGCGCCCACGGTCTACGCGCTCGGCCTGACCAGCCTGCTCACCGACGTGCCTCGGAAGGTGACGTCGATCCTGCCGCTGTACCTCGTCTTCGCGCTGCAGCTCTCGCCGCTGCACGGCTTGCTCGACGCGGTGTACCAGGCGCGCGCGATGGCGCGGCTGGCCGGCGGCTGGTTGCCGACCGCTGGCAGCGCCACAAGCAGTCGCGCGGCCGGCTATGGCCTGTCGGCCGTGTGCAAGCTCGGCTGGCTCGCCGCGGGCACGTCGTGGCCGGCGCTGTCGGCGCGTCATGGCGATCGATCGCGTCGGCAAAGGGATCCGCACCGCGCCGCGCGACGCGCTGATCTCGCTGGCCAGCGAGCCGCGGCACATGGCCTGTCGTTCGGCGTGCACCGCGCGTTCGACAGCGCGGGCGCGCTGCTCGGGCCGCTGGTGGCCTTCGCGATCCTCGCTGCGCTGCCCGAGGCCTACGACGTCGTCTTCGTCGCCAGCTTCTGCATCGCGCTCGCCGGGCCTCGCCGCGTTGCTGCTGCTGGTGCGCAGCCGAGCGGCCAGCGCAGCCGCGGCCGCGCGCCCCACCGTTCGCGCAAGCGATGGGCTGCTGCGCGTGAAGCGCTTGCGCACGGTGCTGCTGGCCGCGGCCGCGCTCGGCCTGGCCACCGTCGCCGACCCCTTCTTCTATCTGCTCCTGCACGCAGCGCCGCGCTGCCGGTGGCCTGGTTTCCGCTGCTGTTTCTCGGCACCGCGCTGACCTACCTCGCGCTGGCCGTGCCCGCGGGCAAGTTGGCCGATCGCATCGGCCGCGGCCGCGTCATCCTGCTCGGCCACACGCTGCTGCTCGCGGCCTGCCTGTGTCTGCTGGCATCACACAGCACAAGCTGTGGGGCGCGCTGGCGCTGGCGTTGCTCGGCGCCTACTACGCCTGCACCGACGGTGTGCTGATGGCGGCCGTGAGCGCCTGGCTGCCAGCCGATCTGCGCGCCAGCGGCTTCGCGATGATCACCACCGCCACCGGTCTGTCGCGGCTTGTCGGCTCGACGTTGTTCGGCGTGTTGTGGCAGGCCTGGAGTCTGCAAGCCGCCGTCACGGCGTTCACGGTTCGCGCTGACCACGGCGCTGTTTCTCACCGCACGCACCTGGCTTCGATTGGAGACCTTGCAATGAACGCCACTCACCTCACCCTCCCCCGCCCGCGTGCTCGCCTTTCTCGGCGTCGCAGTGGTGTGCATCAGCGCAGCCGGCACGTATGCGTGGTGGGCGGCCCAGCAGCGCGCGCAAGTGGCGGCGACGATCACGCGCACCGAACGGCCACTGACCGTCGCTGCCCAGCTGCGCCCTACCTGCTGCTGCGTGTCACCGGCCCCGGCGCGTCGCATGGCCGCATGGCGCTCGAATCGCTTGGCGCCACCGACGGGGCGCGCGCGGTCGTCGACGCTGAACTGCGACCGCGTGCACGCCGCCGCCGGGCCGCGGCATCTGCCTCGAAGCCAAACGCGGCGCGATCACGACCTACCACGCGCATCTGTTCGACAGCAGCCTGCGCACCACCGCCGAGCTTCGACCTCGCCGGTGCGCCGAGCCGCACCCGCATGTCGGCCGACGGCACGCTGGCCGCGACCACTGTCTTCGTCAGCGGGCACTCGTACTCGGCGCCGGGTTTTTCCACGCGCACGTCGATCATCGACGTGCAGAGTGGCACGCCTGCTCGCCGCCGACCTCGAAGCCTTCGCAGTCATCAAGGACGGCCAGCCCTTCAAGGCCAGCCGACTTCAACTTCTGGGGCGTCACCTTCACGCCCGACGCCAAAGGCTTCTACGCCACGCTGCAAACCAGCGGCCAGCAGTGGCTGGTCCAAGGCGATATCGCGCAGCAACGCATGACCGTGGTCGCGCCCAATGTCGAGTGCCCCTCGCTCTCGCCCGATGGCCAGCGCGTCGCCTTCAAGCGCCGCATCGATGCCGCCGCCGCAAGGCCGCGTGGTCTGGCAGCTCATCGTGCGTGAACTCGCCGATGGCAAAGAGACCGTGCTCGCGCGCGAGACGCGCAGCGTCGACGACCAGGTGGAGTGGGTCGACGACCGCGAGATCGCCTACGCGCTGCCGGACGACACGACGCCAGCGGCGACAAACAGCTGGGCGTTGGCGATCGATGGCCAGAGCGCACCGCGCTTGCTGGCGCCGCTGGCGTATTCACCGGCCGTGGTCGACGTTACGGACACACCACCTGGCTGACGACCAGCCTGATCTACCTCGCCGCCGCCGTGATCGCGGTGCCGCTGGCGCGCGCGCTCGGCCTCGGCTCGATCATCGGCTACCTCGGCGCCGGCATCGCCATTGGCCCCGTGGGGGCTGAAGCTCGTCACCGATGCGCAGACCATTTTGTCGGTGGCCGAGTTCGGCGTCGTGCTGATGCTGTTCCTGGTCGGCCTCGAACTCGAACCGCGGCGCTTGTGGGCGATGCGCCGGCCGATCTTCGGCTGGGGCACGGTGCAAGTCGGCGCGAGCGCGGCGCTGATGACCGGTGTGGCCCTGCTCTTCGGCGTGCCGTGGCCGCTGGCGCTGGCGTGCTCACTCGGCCTGGCGATGTCGTCCACCGCGATCGGCCTGGCGGTGTTGGGCGAGCGCAAGGCCATGCCGACCAATGCGGGTCAGGGCGTGCTCGGCGATCGCGCTGTTCCAGGACGTGTCGGCGATTCCGATCCTGGCCTTGTTGCCCTTCCTCGCCCCTGCGGCGGCCGACGCGGCCGGCGGCGGCTGGTGGGGCGCCGCGAAGGCGGTGGCGGTGATCGCGGGGCTGCTGCTCGGCGGCCGCCTGCTGCTGCGGCCGGCGCTGCGCTGGATCGCCGGCAGCAAGACGCCCGAGGTCTTCACCGCCGCGGCGCTGCTGCTGGTTGTTGCCACCGCGGCGCTGATGCATGCGGTGGGTTTGTCGATGGCCCTGGGCGCCTTCCTGGCCGGCGTGCTGCTCGCCGAGAGCGAATACCGGCGCGAGCTGGAGACCGATCTCGAACCGTTCAAGGGCCTGCTGCTCGGCCTGTTCTTCATCGCCGTCGGCATGAGCATCGACTTCGCGGTGGTGTTCGCGCAGCCGGGCCTGGTGGCCGCCATCGTGCTCGGCTTCCTGATGATCAAGGCGATCGTGCTGATCGCCATCGCGCGCGGCATGCCGATCCCGCTGGCCGAACGGCCGGTGTTCGTGATCCTGCTCGCGCAAGGCGGTGAGTTCGGCTTCGTCGTGTTTCAGGCGGCGCAGCAGGCGGGCGTGATCGACGGCTCGGTGTCGTCGCTGCTCGTCGCTTCCGTCGCGGTGTCGATGCTGATCTCCCCGTTGGCGCTGGTGCTGGCCGACAAGTGGCTGCTGCCGCGGTTGACGCAACACAGCGCGCCGAAACTCGCCGAGATCGACGAGGCGCAGAACGAGCAGGTCATCATCGCCGGCTTCGGCCGCTACGGGCAGATCATCGGACGCGTGCTGCTCGCCAACGGCATCCAGCCGACGGTGCTCGACTACGACAGCGAAGCGGTCGAAGGCATCCGCCGCTTCGGCCTGACCGTGTTCTACGGCGACGCGACACGCCTCGATCTGCTGCGCAAGGCCGGCGCCACTGAAGCGCGTGTGCTCGTTGTCGCCATCGACGACGTCGAACAGAGCCTGGCCCTGGTGGACATGGCGCGCGAGCACTTCCCCGCGCTGCAGATCGTCGCCCGCGCGCGCAACGTGCAGCATTACTACCAGTTGCGCGACCGCGGCGTGACGCTGATCGAACGCGAGACCTTCGATTCCGCGCTGATGAGCGCGCGCGGCGTGCTCGAAGCGCTCGGCTTCGAGCGCCACCAGGCGCGCAACCTGGCGCTGCGATTCCGCCGCCACAACCTGGAACAGCTCAACGAAGCGGCACCGCACTTCAAGGACGAGTCGAAGCTGATCGCGATGAGCAAGATCGGCCGCGCGCAGATGGAGCAGTTCATGGCCGAGGAGCGGCAGCGCAAGGACAGCCGCGGCCACCGGCTGACGGCTGGACAGGCGACGAGCCGACCCAGCGGCGCTGAGCCTCAGCGCAGGCCGTCCCACAGCAGCTTCAAGCCAGTCGCCGCCATGCCGCTGTAAGCGATGCGATAAAACCAGGTCGATGCCATGCGCCGCGTCAGCCAGATGCCCAGCCACACGCCCACGGGCGCCAACGGCACCAGCAGCAGCGACGTGGCCAGGTTGCGCATGTCGAGCAGGCCCAACCACGCGTACGGAATCCATTTCGACAAGTTGATCGCTGTGAAGAGCACCGCCATCGTCGCCGTGAATCGGATCGGCTCCAGGCGCAACGGCAACACATAGGCCGACAGCGGCGGGCTGCCGGCATGGGCAACGAAGCTCGTGAACCCAGCGGCGATGCCGAGCACGAAGCCCACCGCCTTGGGTGGCGGCGGCGCATCGCGGTGCGGCGGAAACAGGAGGCGCTGAGCCAGAAACAGCAGCGTCAGTGCGCCCACCACGGCGGCCACCGCCTTGCTGGACAAGACACCGAAGAGCAGCGTGCCGACCACTGTGCCGATCAACCCGGCCGGCAACAGCAGGCGCAGCAACTCGCGGTCACGCTGCCGCCACAGTTGATGGATGCTCGTGAAGTCCATCACCAGCAGCAGCGGCAACATGATCGCCGCGGCCTGCGGCACCGGCATGGACAACGCCAGGAGCGGCGTGGCCAGCGCACCGAAGCCGATCAGGAAGCCACTCTTGGACAGCCCCATCAGCAGCACCGCCGGCACGGCGACGGCGTAGAACCAGGGGTCGCTGATGAAACTCACGCAAACGTGCAGGCTTCGTCGAACGCCAGCCTCGGGCTGCGCGCCAGGACCTTGCTCGGGTCGCCCTCGCCGAGCGTGCAGATGAAGTTCGTCTTGACCGTGGTGCCGGCCCAGAATGCGGCATCGAGCTTGACGGCGTCGAAGCCGCTCATCGGGCCGCAACCCAGGCCGAGCGCACGCGCGGCGATGATGAAGTAGCCGCCCTGCAGCGACGAGTTGCGAAACGCCGTCTCGGCGATCTTGGCGTCGTTGCCGGCGAACCAGGCGCGCGCGTCGGTGTGCGGAAACAAAAACGGCAGCTTCTCGTGGAACGCCATGTCCATGCCGATGATGGCGGTGACGGGCGCTTGGGCGATCTTCTGCGCATTGGCCGGCGGCGTGCAGGCCATCAGCTTTTCCCTGGCTTGTGCACTGCGCACGAACTGGAAACGCGCTGGCGAGCAGTTGGCCGAGGTCGGGGCCCATTTCAGCAGGTCGTAGAGCGCGCGCAGTTGCTCGTCGCTGACCGGCGTGGGCTTGAAGCCGTTTTGTGTGCGCGCTTCGGTGAAGAGCTGTTCGGTACTGACTTGCATGCATGGCCTTTGAAATGGATAAGACAATTGTCGTTCCTACAGCCCCAAGCTCACTGCGTTCGCGTCCCCCGAGGGGAGCGTCGGTGTTTTGGGGCGGCCCGGCACCACCGACATGTTCAATCCCTCACAGCACGACGTCCGCCGCTTCTTCTGCGAGGCCTGGCGCAAGGACCGCGAGGGGCTCGCGCTGGAAGCCATCGAGGTGCTGGCCGCGCAGTGGATCGGCGAGCATCCAGAACACCAGGCCGATCTGGCCGACGTGAACGCGGCGCTGGCCGCGCACTACAGCGTCGACAGCGGGCGCACCAACCCGTTCCTGCATCTCTCGATGCACCTGACGATCAGCGAGCAGTGTTCGATCGACCAGCCGCGCGGCATCCGCCAGGCGGTGGAGCTGCTCGCCGCCAGACGTGGCTCGCTGCACGACGCCCACCACGAGGTCATGGAATGCCTGGGCGAAATGGTGTGGGCGTCGCAGCGCTCGGGCCTGCCGCCCGATGGGCTGGCTTACCTCGACGCGGTGCGGCGGCGGGCCAGCAGAGACTAGCGATTAGCGCGGCGCCGCGAACCAATAGCCGCTGTCGTTGCCGCCGTAGTAGAACGGATTGTTCTGAGACTGTTCCGAGAAACGCGCACTACAGCTGCTGGCCAGACCGGGATTGCCGGAGTAGTTGGCGTAGGCGGTGCAGACCTCGTTGCGCATCAGCGCCTGGCACTGATCCATGCCCGGCGTGGCGGCGTTGTTGTAGTGGTTCGAGACCGCTTGCCATGCCAGCTTCTGCAGCGAGCCCGCCTGCTCTGCCGTAACGCCGGCTGGTGCCCACGCACCCGCCGCCGAACGGCGGTACACCGAGGCGTAGCTGACCAAGGAGAGGTAGTACTCGCCGAGTGTCGTCAGGTGCACACCGTCAGTGAACAAACGATCGACGGTGGCCCCGGCGCCGCCGCCGCTGAGGCCGGGCACCCAGCCATTGACCGCCTGTTCGAGCAGATCGGTCAGGGCCAAGCCCGCAGGCAGGTAGGTCATGCGGTCACCGCGCCCGGCCGCGGCCAGCGACACGTTGACGCGCGCCGCCGTGCATTGCCAGGCCTTCGCCACGCTGCGCTCGTAGGCGATCCACGACGCCGGGTTGTTTTTGTCGTAGATCGGCAGCCACGCGTGGTACAGGTAGCCGTTGGCGCCCCCGTTGCCGGCCACCAGCCGGTCTTGGTAGTGCCGCGTGTAGCGCACCGTGTCTTCCCACATCAGGGTGTTGACGATGTCGTGGCGCTCGGTCAGCAGCAGCGTGTCGTAGCGCTGGCCGCCGAGCGTTTGCGGATTCAGGAACTCGGCGACGATATTCATGTTCGCGCCGTAGCGGTTCTCGCCCATGCGGTAGCCGGAGAACGACGCGTCAGTGGCATCGTTGCCCCGCGTGCGAACGCGCATCGGCGAGCCGTTGACGGTCTGGTGGTTCCAGGCCATCGGCGTGCCGAGGCTGTTGGCCACCGCTTCCATCTTGGCAAAGATGTCGGGGCGGGTCAGGCTATGGCCGGAGATCATGATTGCGGCGCGCGAGCGCGCGCCGGAAACCGCGGCAGCCGGGGTGGGTGACGGTGTGGGAGCCACCGGTGCTGGCGCCGCGGCGGCAGCGGCGGACACCTCGCACTGTTTGACGACGCCGAACGCCGGATCGGAGCCGAAATATCCGTTCGAGCAGACGCCGTTTTGGGTGACCGTGCGCTGCACCCACGCGCTGCCCGTGCCGTAGCGCACGGTGAGGGTGCCGGCGGCCGCGAACGGCGAGCCCTCGCTGGCGATGCGTGTCCAGCCTCCCGTTGCCGAAGCGCTCACACCGGCAGTCTCGACTTCGCAGTGCTTGACGACGCCGAAAAGCGGGTCGGAACCAAAGGCGCTGTTCGAGCAGGCGGCGCGGCCGGTCACGCTCTTCGTGACCCATGCGTTGCCCGAGCCGTATCGCACGGTGCTCGTGGCAGCGACATCGAACCATTCACCCTCGTTGGCGACGGCAGTCCAATTGCCGGCAGCCAGCGCCTGGGCACGGTCCGATGACGATGCACTCGACTCCGCGGCCGATCCATCAGGCTGATCACTCCCTCCACACGCGGAAAACAGGACAGCGGCGGCGCACGACAAGAACACAGATCGCATGGAGTGCTTTGTAGTTGTGCAAAGCATTCGATGCTATCGACCGAGTCGCGCCCAACAGGCCACTGCATTGCAATCAACGGTAAGTGCTGGCAGTGGCTGCTCACAAAGCAGCCTCCGCTCGCGGTCCGACGCCGCTACTCGCCGACCAAGCCGTTGCGGATGGCGTAAACCGTCAGCTCGGAGTTGTTGGCCAGGCCGAGTTTTTCGAGCACGCGCGCGCGATAGACCGACACCGTCTTCGGCGACAGCGTCAGCTCGGTGGCGATGTCCGACAGGCGTTTGCCCGAGGCGATCATGACCAGCGTCTGCAGCTCGCGGTCACTGAGTTTCTGGTGCGGCAACTCGGGCGCGGGCGCAGTCAGGCTCTCCACCAGCATCTGCGCGATCTCGGGTGTGACGTACTTGCGGCCCTGGGCCACCGTGCGCACGGCCTGCACGATCAGCTGCGGGTCGCCGCCCTTGTTGACATAGCCATAGGCGCCGCCGCGCAGCGCGCGCAGCGCGTACTGGTCTTCGGGATACATGCTGACGACGACCGCTCGCACTGCACTGCCCTCGTCCTTCAAGGCGTGCAGTACGTCGAGGCCGCTGCGCCCGGGCATGTTGATGTCGAGCACCAGCACATCGCAGCGCGTGCCGCGCATCAGCGCACGCAGCTCGCCGTAGTCGCTGGCCTCACCGACGACGCGGATGTCCACCGCGTCGGTCAGCGTGTCGCGGATGCCGCGCCGGATCAGCGCATGGTCGTCGCAGATGATCACATCGATCATTTCACTGATCCCAATGGGCTCGTCGCGCCAAACGACTCGCGCTGCGCGAAATAGAACCAAGCGACCGCCGCGGAACTGGCTTTGCCAGGCCGCTGGCGGTGCCTTGCAGGCCGCATGGCCGCGAGACGTGGCCATTCCTCGGCCCGTCCAAGCCGACGCAGGTCGGCTCGGAGCTGGGGGCTTCTGCCCCCTTCAAGGGGTGCGGCGAAGCCGCTACGGGGGTGGGCCATGATCACAGATCGCTGCCCCAGGCTGATGGATCGTGCTCGGTGTTGTCGGTGCCATGCAGCGTTGTCGCCGCGGCCTTGGCACGCTGCGATTGCGACACCGGCACCGACAGGATGATCGTCGTGCCCGACTTCGGACCCGAAGCAGCGCTCGACAGATCGACCCAGCCGCTGACCGTCTCCGCGCGCTCACGCAATCCGCGAATGCCGAAGCTGCCGTCCTTGGCCAGCGCGTCGGACGACAGGCCGCGGCCGTCGTCGCTGACCTCGATCGACAGCGTGCCGCGCGCCAGCGAGAGGTCGATCGTGACGCGCTTGGCGTGCGCGTGCTTGCTGACGTTGGTCAGCGCCTCCTGCACCGCGCGGTACGCCACCAGCGGCACGCCCTGCGGCAAATCCAGGTGCTCGTGGCTGGTGCGAAATGAGCAGGCGATGCCAGTGCGCTTTTCGAAGCGCTGCGCCATCCACTGCAGCGCCGCAACGAGGCCTTGCTCGAGGATCGCCGGGCGCAGGTTGTGCATGATGCGTTGGCTCGCCTCGATGGCATGGCCTGTCATCTCGAGCGCCGAGGCCACACGCGCCTGCACGTCGGCATCGTGGGCATGGCGCGCCATCCACGCCAGATCGAATTTCAACGCGGCCAACGCACCGCCCACGTCGTCGTGAATCTCGCGCGCGATCGCCGCGCGCTCGCGCTCGATGCTGCTTTGCAGATGCTGCGCCAACTCCGACAGGCGTTTCTTGGACGCGGTCAGCTCGCGGTCGGCCGCGTTGCGCGCACGGCGCGTCTCGTTGGCCTCGATCGCACGCTCGAGCGCCGGAGCCAGGCGCGTCAGGTTGCTCTTGAGCAGGTAGTCACTGGCGCCGGCGCGCATCGCCTGCACGGCCACGTCCTCGCCGATCTCACCCGACAGGATCACGAACGGCAGCAGGCGGTTACCCTGCTTCAAGATTTCCAGCGCTTGCAGGCCCGGGAAGCCGGGCACGTTGTAGTCGGACAGCACGACGTCCCAGTCTTCCTCAAGCGCCGCACGAAACGCCGCTTCGCTGTCCACCCGCAGTACCGTCAGCGAGCGGCCTTCGCGCGCGAGCAACGCCGCCGCAAGATCGTGATCGACTTCGGAGTCTTCGAGGTGCAGCACGCGCAGGCTGCGCTTGCGTTCGTGGGTCGCCATGGCAAGTGGACTGTAGCGGCTCCACACGAAGGCCCGCCCAACCGCCACCGCGCGCCGCGCGCGGCGCTTCGATTGGCGGCTACTCGGCCGTCGCGCGGCGCAGCGTTTCCACCACCGGCCGGCGCAGCACGTCGCGCAGGCCCCACCAGCCCGCGGCCAGCGCCAACACCGCACCGGCCACACCGCCGGCCAACGGCACCCACCACGACGCAGTCCACTGGAACTCGAAGGCATAACGCGCCAGCGCCCAGCCAACGACCATCGCCGCCACCGACGCCAGGACGCCAGCCAGCGCACCGACGCCGGCCAGCTCGGCGCGCTGCACGCGGCCCAGCAGCACCTGGCTGGCGCCGAGCGCACGCATCACCGCGAACTCCTTGGCGCGGGCTTCGCGCGTCGCCGTGACGGCGGCGAACAAGACGACGAGCCCAGTGGCCAGCGTGAACGCAAACAAGAACTCGACCGCGCGGATCACCTGCCCCAGCACGCGCTGCACCTGGTCGATCTGTGCCGAGACATCGACCGTGGTGATGTTCGGGAAGTCACGCGACAGCGCGTTGTCGAAGCCGGCCGTCTCCGGCGCGCGAAACGCGGTGATCACCGTGGCCGGCAGCCCCGCCATCTGTGACTGCGGAAAGATGACGAAGAAGTTGACGCGCATCGACCCCCAATCGACCTTGCGCAGACTGGTGATGCGCGCCTCATGCGTGGCGCCGCCGACGTCGAATCGCATCATGTCGCCGAGCTTCAATCCCAGTTCCTGCGCCAGGCCGTCTTCGACGCTCGCCGCACCGGCTTCGTCTTCTTTCCATTGACCTGAGGTCACCGTGTTGTGGCTCGGCAGTTGTGCCGTGTGGCTCAAATTGAACTCGCGCTCGACCAGGCGCTTGGCACGCTCGGCACCGAAAGTCTCGGGCGTCACCGCCGTGCCGTTCACCGCCACCAGGCGGCCACGGATCATCGGGTACCAGTCGTAGCGCTGCACGCCGGCGCCATCGAGCGTCTTGCGAAACGCCGCGGCCTGCTCGGGCTGGATGTTGATGACGAAGCGGTTCGGCGCGTCGGGCGGCGTGGCTTTGCGCCAGCTCGACACGAGGTCGGTGCGCAACAGCACGAGCAGCACGAGGGCGAGCAAACCGACCGACAGCGACGAGACCTGCAGCACCGCAAAGGCAGGACGCGCCGCGATCTGGCGCGTGGCCAGCACCAGCCAACGCGGCGCATTGGCTTCGGGCACGGCGCGCTTCAACAGCAGCACCGCGCCCCACGCGAGCAGCGCAAACAGCGCCACCGCCGCGGCAAAACCGCCGACGGCGATCAGGCCGAGCTTCAAGTCCGACGACACCGCGAGCAGCAGCGCCGCGAAGCCGACCGCGCCGGCGCCGAGCACGAGCAGCGACGCCGGCTTCAGGCCGCCGACATCGCGCCGGATGACACGCAGTGGCGGCACGCTGGCCAGTTGCAGCACGGGCGGCAGGCCGAACCCGATCAACAGCGTCAGGCCGACGCCGATGCCGAACAGTGCCGGCCACACGCCCAACCGGCGGCAAGTCCGCCTGAACCAATCCCGCGAGCAGCCAGACGAAGACGTTGTGCACCAGCAAACCGAGCAGCACACCGGCAACGCTGGCGATCAGCCCGACCGCGCCGAACTCGAGCGCGTAAGCACCGGCGATCGAGCGCTGCGGCTGGCCGAGCACGCGCAGCATCGCGCAGTCGTTCAGGTGGCGCTCGGCAAACTCGCGCGACGCAATCGCCACCGCCACCGCGGCCAGCAACGCCGCCAGCAGCGCGACCAGGTTCAAGAACTTCTTCGCGCGGTCGAGTGTCTGCTTCATCTCCGGGCGGCCGGATTCCATCGACTCGACGCGCACGCCGCGCAGTTGCTGCTTGGCAATCTGCTCTTCGGCCCAGCGCACGAAGGCCGACACCTCGGCATCGCGGCTGGCCGGCGACGCCACCGCGAGACGGTAGCTGACGCGGCTCGCCGGCTGGATCAGCTGCGTGGCAGCGAGGTCGCCGTGGCTCACCATCACCCGCGGCGCAAAGCTCATGAAGCCGGCGCCGCGGTCGGGCTCGATGGCGACGATGCGCGCGATCTTCAACGCCGCGTCGCCGAGCAGCAGCGTGTCGCCCATTTTCAACTGCAGCGCATCGAGCAACGAGGCATCGACCCACGCCGTGCCGGGGTCGGGCGCACCGGCGCTATCGCGCTCGGGCGCTTCGGGTGTGTTGCGCAGCTTCAAGCGCCCGCGCAGCGGATAGCCCTCGCTGACCGCCTTGACGGCGACGAGCTTGCTGGCGCCGCCCTTGTCGTCCGGCGCACGGCCCATGCTCGGAAAGCCGGTCGTCGTTGCGACCTGCAGGCCGCGCGTGCGCGCTTCGTCCAGGAACGCCTGCGGCGTCGGCCGATCGCTCGACACGATGGCATCGCCACCGAGCAACTGCCGCGCGTCGCGCGCCAGGCTGCGCTCCAGGCGGTCGGCAAAGAACCCAACGGCGGTGAGAGCGCCGACGGCCAGCGTCACCGCTACCAGCAGCAGGCGCAATTCGCCAGCGCGAAAGTCGCGCAGCGTCTGGCGCCAGGCCAGGGCGAACGCCGAGGGCGGCGAAAAACTCTCTTCGGTATCGGCCACGGCGATGCTGTGCAAACGTGAAGCGCGCACCATACTCCAGGCCCCTGCGGCTGGTGCTCATGGGGACAAGCCGATGGCCGCAGCGCGCCATCGGCCTGCGCCGGACCCCCGGCGTCAATGCGCGAGAAACTCGCGCTCGCACCGCAGCGCGTCAGCCAGAGCGCGCTGTCCATCACGTGAAGCGGCCTCGATCAACGTCAGGTCGATCACGTCGCGTTGCGCATGGCTGCCGCCGAAGCGCTGCGCCACCGGGCGGATGGTGCGCAGCACGCTCGACGGCGTCGGCGTAGCGACCGGTCGCAAAGTCATGGATCGCGCGCGTGGCGTCGATGCCGACCTCGCGCAGGAACAGCCGCGTTGTCGCGTATCGCCTTCGAGCGCCTGTTGTTGCGCCATCAGCAGGTGCTCGCGCGTCGCCCATGCGGTCGGCGCCGACGAAGGCCATCATCGCGTGCATGTCGTTGAAGGCGTAGCATGCTGTGCGCCGCTGACCGCTGTCCAACGCTCGGCGAGCGCTCGCCAGCGCTCGCCCACCGCCACGCCGCGCAGCTGCAGACGCCACAGCATCGCCGAAGCGTCGATCATTTCGAGCACCAGCGGCGAAGCGCCGCCGAGGATGCGCTGGTCGACCAGCGCCAGGACCTCGTCGATCTGACCCAGACCGAGGTGGAACAACGCCAGGTGCCACCAGTTGTGCACCGCCAGGAAGCTGCCTTCGCTCCAGCGCCGGCGTCTGGCTGCGTCAGCCAGGCGACGCCGTCGCGGCGGCGGTGCTGCATTTCCATCACATGCGCCACCGCATGCCAGCCCCAGCCGTCGTGCGGCTCCTGCTCGACGCCGCGCCGGCCGTAGCGTCTCGGCGTTGCGCATAGTCGCCGCGTTTCTTCCAGACCGAAGGCCAGCATCGACAGCACGCGCATGGTAGCCCGGCATGCCGTCGTGCCACGACGGCTGCGCGCGCGCGATGCGGTCGCGCAGCATGCGTGAGTGCGCCGGTGAAGAAATCGATCTGGTGGCCGACCTGCAGCGCCAGCAGGTCGTGCGGGTAGCGCGCCGACAGGTCTTCGAGAATGCGGCCGGCGTCGTGCCAGCGGCCCTGGGCAAGGCGGCCGGCGGCGCGCACATGCAGGCCCTCGCGTTCGTCGGCCGGCAGTGTCGCCGCAGCAGCGTGCGCGGCTTGCGCGGCGGCCACCGCGGCCGGCTCGGTGCCGAGCAGGTTGAGGTAGGCCGCCAGCACATGCGCCATCGTCATGTCCGGACGCTGGGCGATCGCAGCCTGGGCGTCGGCCAGCGGATCGCCGCGGTAGCAGCGCAGCAGCGCGCAGGCGCGCTCGTAGTGCTCGGCGGCACGCGCGTCGGCACCGCTGAGGTGGTGTCCATGCAGATCCTGGGTCTTCATCGAAAGTCTCCGTCGAAGTGAGTGAAGGCGTGAGCTTGGCGCACCAGCGTCCGCTGCGCGTCAGGCGGCGATGCGCGCGCTGCACACGGCGCCGTGGCGGCCGACGAACTGCTCGACGCTGGCGGCGACACGCGACGCCTCGCCATGCCAGAGAAAGTGGTCGGCGCCGTCCATCGCCTCGAAGCGCGCGCCGGCGATCGCCTGCGCCAGCCAGCGACCCGCGGCGAACGGCACGATGCGGTCGCCGCGGCGCTGCATGACCAGCGTCGGCATGCGCAGCGCGCCGAGGCGCTGCCGAAGATCCATTGCCTGGTAGGCGCGCAGGCTGGCCACCGCGCCGCGGCGCGAGGCGGCATTGCGCAGCAGGCGCGCGTACCAGGTCTGCACGGCGGGCTCGTCTGCGGCCGACGGTGCGAAGCGGCGCAGGCTGTCGTCGTACAGCGCCGGCTCGGTGAGGCGGGCGACCCAGTCGTCGAAGGCTTCGCGCTTCAACGCCCACGGCCAGTCGGGCGACCAGGCGCCGCAGGCGCTGGTGCCGAAGAGCAGCAGCCCGGCCATGCGCTCGGGGTGGCGCAGCGCGAAGTCCAGGGCGATCGTGCCGCCGACCGACGAGCCGAACAGCCACGCGCGCTCGATGCCCAGGTGGTCGAGCGTGGCCACGATGTCGCGCGCGCCGCTGGCCGCGTCGGCAACCACACCGACACGCTCGGACAGGCCCGTGCCTCGGCGGTCGAGCATGACGATGCGGTGGCGTTGGGCAAGCCGGTCGAGCAAGGCGCGCGCGCGGGGTTCATCGAGTGCCACTTCGAGGTTGCTGACCATGCCCCAGAGCACGACGATGGCCTCGGGGCCCTCGCCCCAGCAGGCGTGGGCGACGTCGCCCTGGCCGCTGTCGGCGTAGCCGACGGTGAGTGCGCCGTGGGCACCGCGCAGCAGCGTGTGCGCGGCGGCATAGGCTGCTTCCAGGCGCGCCGACGGGCGCACGCCGAGCTCTTCACGCAAGCGCTGCGCGGCGTCGTGGTAGGCCACCTCGAGGCCGGCGCCGTCGCCACGCAAGGCGCAGGCGGTCATGCGTGCGGCATGGCCGCTTTCGGCGCAGGCGTCGCGTTGCAGCAAGCGCGTGGCGATCGTGTCAAGCAGCGGTGCGTCGCGCTCGGCTGCGGCGAGTTCGGCGGCATGTTCGAGGGCGCGCCGCCAGGCCCCTTCGTGGTGCAGGCGGCGCCCGGCCAGCCACTCGGCGAAGGCCTCGCTGTCGTCGAGCTCGAAGCCGTCAAGCACGCCATGCGAGCCGGGTGCAAGCAGCCGCGCCAGCTCGCCGGCGCGGATCTCGTCGGACGACAGCACCGCCTCGGTCGCCGCCGCGGTGGCTTGCAGATCGCTCGTGCAGCCGGGCCCTAGCCACAGCGCATCGGCGTCGCTTTGCATCAACGCACAGCCGAGGGCGCTGTGCAGCTCGTGCACCAGTCGGCGCAGGCGGCCGCGGCCGACGGCGACCGCCGCATCGGGCCAGAGCAGCTCGGCCAGCCGCTGGCGGCAGATGGGCCGCGTGCTGTCGGCGAGCAAGGCCAGCAGCGCCAGGCCGCGCTTCAACTTCAGCGCGGCGACGCGTTCGCCGACGATCACCGCCGGGTACGCATGCAGCTCAAGTCTGGCGACGGCAAGGCGGTGCAGCGACATGCCGCCACTCTAATCACACGCCGCTCGTGTTGCCATGGGACGCTGGCCCCAGGCCGCCGCGCCAGCGACATGAACTCAACGTCGCATCAGTCCTCGCCTGCGCTGCACAGCTCCGCGCGCCCGACGGGCAGCGGCGGCCGGCGAAAGTCGGGCGCGTGCACGTCGTGCAGCAGCGCCATGGCGGCCCAGCGCCGACGCGGGCCGGTGCCAAAGCCGACACGCGGCTGGAAACCGATCGCGGCGCGGTAGGTGCCGAACAGCTTGTCCCAGAGCGGCAAGTCGCTGTAGTTCCAGCCGTGCACGTCGGCGGCGTGGTGGATGCTGTGCGCCTCAGGGCGCTGGATGATCCACGCCAGCCAACGCGGCGTGTGCAGGTTGGCGTGCTGGAAGACGGCGTTGAAGACGCCGAGCAGGCCGACGATCGAGGCCGCGACACATAGCCGGCCAGCTCGTCAGCGGCCAGGCCGATGCCTTCGTGCCGGCCAGCGACACGCAGCGCCTGCTGCATGAGATGCCGCAGGCCCGCGCGTCGATCTGGCCTGGCGCCGGCCATGCGATGCATTGGGAGCAGCCGCAACGCTTCGCACAGGAGATCGTGCGTTTTGTCGAGACCCTCGCGCCGTCGCGCGCCCATGGCTGCGCTCATTACAGCGGCGGCAGCCAGCCCCGCCGGCCTCACGCAACGCCGCATTCATTGCCATGCAATCCGCGGCGCGGCGGGCGGGTTCCAATGGCGGCATGACCACCCTGCCCCCCCTCTTCATCTCCCACGGCTCGCCGATGATCGCGCTCGAACCCGGTGCGGCCGGCGCGTTCCTGCAGCGCCTCGGCCCGGCGATCGACGCCGCCTTCGGCCGGCCGAAGGCCATCCTGGCGCTGTCGGCGCACACGCTGGCACGCGAACCCGCTGCGCTGGCCGCGGCGCGTCACGAGGCCGTGTACGACTTCGGCAACTTCGACCAGCGCCTGTTCTCGCTGCGCTACGACGCGCCGGGCGCGCCGCACTGGCCGACCGCGTGAGCGTGCGCCGCGTCGATCAAGGCGGCCTCGACCACGGCATCTGGACGGCGCTGAAGTACCTCTACCCGCAGGCCGACGTGCCGGTGCTGCCGCTGGCCTGGTCGCCGCGCGAAAGCCCGGCGGCGCTGTTCGCTCTCGGCCAGTCGCTGGCGCCGCTGGCCGGCGACGGCGTGCTCGATCGTCGGCACCGGCAGCATCACGCACAACCTGCGCCGGGTCTTCGAGAACGGCATGCACGACGCCGGGCAGCCCGAGATCGCCGAGAGCAAAGCCTTTCGCGCCTGGATGGCCGAGCGCAGCGCGCGCCCGCGACTGGGACAGCGCTGTTCGACTACCGCGCGCTGGCGCCGCACGCGGTGGACATGCACCCGAGCGACGAGCACCTGCTGCCCTGGTACATCGCCGCCGGCGCCGGCGGGCGAGAGGCGGCGCCGCAGCGCCTGCACGAGAGCATGACGTTCGGCGCGCTCGGCATGGACACCTATGCGTTCGGGCCAGCAGCGGATGAGTTGATATCGTCCGGCCCATGACGCCGCTGGCCGAGCTTCACACCGAGCGCCTGTTGCTGCGTGCCAGCGAACCGGCGCTGGCCACCGCCCGGCCGCGTACTACCGCCGCAACCGCGAAGCCCACGCGCGGTGGAACCCGCCGAAGCAGAGTCGCTGTTCACGCTGCCGGCCAGCAAGCGCCTCGCCGGCGGCCGCCGCGGTGAGCGGCCGGCACGCTGGTCGGCTGGTGGCTGAGCCTGCGCGACGACGCGGCGCAGGCGATCGGCCACGCCCACCTCTCGCAGATCGCGCGCGGCCCGTTCTGCAACGCCATGCTCGGCTACTCGATCGACGCAGCCCACGAAGGCCGCGGCCTGATGCACGAGGCGCTGACGGCGGCGCTGGCCGATGCCTTCGGCCCGCGCGTCGGGCTGCACCGCGTACAGGCCAATGTGCGGCCGGAGAACACGCGAAGCCTGCACTTGTTGGCACGCTTGGGTTTTGGCATTGAAGGAGTCGCCAAGGAATACCTGTTCATCGACGGCGCCTGGCGCGACCATGTGCTCACGGCTCTACGCGCGCCGGATTGGCCGGCCACACGCGCACCGTGACTCGATGCACCAACTCTGCAGCTTGCTCTACATCAGCCTCGCCCCGTCGTCTGCCAACGAGCAGACGGTGCAACACATCCTGACCACCTCGCACCGGCGCAACGCGGCGCTGGGCATCAGCGGCGCCTTGCTCCACCACGCGGGCTACTACCTGCAAGTGCTCGAAGGCGAAAGCCAGGCGGTGCAGGCGCTGTACCAGCGCATGCGGCTCGATACGCGCCACTTCGATGCGCGCCTGCGCGCTCTCGATGAGATCACGCAGCGGCAATTCGGCGGCTCGGCCATGCACCGCATCCCGGCACCGCCACCCACCGATCGATCCGTCAGCGGTTTCCTGCGCAGCCTGTGGCG
The DNA here is from genome assembly GCA_963814385.1 of uncultured beta proteobacterium. Lineage (GTDB taxonomy): Bacteria > Pseudomonadota > Gammaproteobacteria > Burkholderiales > Burkholderiaceae_C > CADEEN01. The sequence continues at coordinate 35,392 of CAWFCX010000051.1, read as the reverse complement.
CGGCAACCGCGGTGTCGAGGCCCACGCCGCGCGCGACTTGTTGCGCCGCTTGGCCGAAGCGGCAGCGCCGCTCAGCGCATCGTCACCCAGCGCAGTTCCAGCACATCGTTCGGCCAGTGCACCACGTCGACGTTCGGTCGCATCACCCAGTTGTGTTGTCGCCGGTACAGCGGAATGAGCGGCAGCTCCGCGTTGACGATGCGCAGCGCCTCGCCGACCATTTGGCGCCGCTTGGCAAGGTTGGGCTCGACGCGGATGCCGTCGATCAGCACGTCGAGCTTCGGGTTGCTGTAGCGCCCGGCGTTGAACGCGCCGGCAGTCAAGCCGTCATTGGTCCGCACCAGCGACTGAAAGATGTTCCACGGATCGGGCGTGGCGCTCCAGCCGAACTCGACCAAAAACCCGGTGCCCTGGCTCAGCTTCGGGAAAAACACCGAACTCGGTGAGGTGGCGAGGCTGGCCTTGATGCCGACCTTCTCCAGCATCGCCGCTGCGGCCTGGCACACCGACGCGCGCCAGGCAACGTTGACGCAATCCATCTGCACCGAGAAGCCGTTCTCATAGCCGGCTTCCTTGAGCAGCGCGCGCGCCGCAGCGGCGTCGGCCTTGGGCCGCTGCTCGAACTCGGGCAGGTAGCCATCGACCAGCGGCGAGACGAAGGAGCCGGTGACCTTGCCTTCGCCGCGCAGCACCTGCTTGACGATCAGGTCGGTGTCGATCGCCAGTTGCACGGCTTTGCGCACGCGCAGATCCTTGAACGGGTTCTTGCCTTTGACGTCGCTGCCCTGCAACTCCACGCTGTGCTGGTTCAACGCAAAGTACTGCGTGCCGATGTCGTCGACTTCGCTGGTCTTCAGGCTCTTGTCGGCCTTGAGCCGGGCGAGATCCTGGAACGGCGGGTCGATCACGAAGTCGACCTGCCCCGATTGCAGCGCGGCCAGGCGCGTCGCGTCGGCCTGGATCACCTGGTATTGCACTTCGTCGAGGTTGCCACCGCCGAGCGCGGTGCCCTTGCCCCACCACTCCGGGTTGGCCTTCAACGTTGTGCGCACATCGGCCTCGTAACGCACCAGCATGAACGGGCCGGTGCCGTTGGCGTTGCGCACCGCAAAGGTTTCCTGCTTGGCGTTGTAGTCCTGCGGCTTGACGACACTGTTCTTCTCGGCCCAGGCCTTGCTCAGCATGCCGACGAGGTAGAACTTGTCGGGCAACACGGCGTCGGGCTGCGACGTCGTGACGTCGATCGTGTTGGCATCGACCTTCTTCGCGCCGACGATGCCGAGCATCTGGTTCTTGCGCTGCGAGGCCTTGTCGAGCGCGCGCTCGATCGAGAACACCGCGTCGTCGGCGGTGAAAGGCGCGCCGTCGTGGAACTTGACGCCTGGTCGCAGCTTGAAGCGCCAGGTCGTCGGGCTCGTCATTTCCCACGACGTGGCCAGCGATGGTTCGAGCTTGAAATCCTTGCCGCGGTTGACCAGGCTTTCGTAGATCTGCGTCACGATCCGCGTCTGGTAGAGCAGCGCCAGCGCATGCGGGTCCATGCTCTGCGGGTCGAACGCGCTGGCGAAGCGCAGGGTCTTGCCCTGCGCAAAAGCGGCCAGCGGCGCGGCGAGTGCCGCCGCAAACAGCAAGTCTCTCAGTCTCATCACGACTCTCCGGTGAAGTTCCAGCTAACGCCGCGGATCTGGCTTTGCCAGGCCACTGGCGTTGCCCGCTTGAGGGAGCAGCGTAGCGGCTCCGGGGTGGGTCATTTTGGCAAGGCGCCGACGACGCCTTGCACGAACCAATCCATCTTCGCGATCGCATCATCGCCCAACGCGCCGCGCTCCTGGCGCACGCGGCCGTCCTGATCGATCAGGCGGCCGATGAAGGGGCCCGCCGTGCCGGCGATCAGCGCCTTCTCGCGCTCGGCAAGTTCGCGCTTCACGTCGGCGGGCACCGCCCCATGCACGGCCGACAGCCGCACCATACCGTCTTTCATGCCGCCCCACGTCGGTTGCGGCTTCCACGCGCCGGTGCTCACCGCCTTTGCGACGCGCGTGTAATAGCCGCCCCAGTCGGACGTGACGGCGGCCAGTTGCGCATCGGGCGCAAAGCGGCTCATGTCGCTCTGGTAGCCGATGACCTTGACGCCGCGCTCCTGTGCCGTCTGCGGCACCGCCGGCGAGCCGCTGTGGTTGGCCAGCACGTCGGCGCCGCCGCCGATCAGCGCCAGCGCCGCCTCGCGCTCTTTGGGTGGATCGAACCAGGTGCCGAGCCAGGCCACGCGCACCGTCGCCTGCGGGTGGGCCGCTCGCATGCCCAGGGCAAACGCGTTGATGCCCTGGATCACCTCGGGCAGCGGGAAGCCCGCCACATAGCCGGCCACACCTGACTTGCTGGTCTTGCCGGCCAGCCAGCCGGCGAGCCAGCGGCCTTCGTAGAAGCGCGCGTTGTAGGTGTTCAGGTTCTGCGCAGCCTTGTAGCCGCCGGCGTGTTCGAACGTCACTCTCGGAAAGTCCGCCGCCACGCGCAGCGCCGGTTCGAGGTAGCCGAAGCTGGTGGCGAAGATCAGTCGCGTGCCATCGGCCGCCATCTCGCGCATCACACGTTCGGCGTCGGCGCCTTCGGGCACGGCCTCGACGTAGCGCGTCTGCACCTTGGCGCCGAGCGATTTTTCCATCGCCTGACGCGCCTGGTCATGCTGGTAGGTCCAGCCGGCCTGGCCGACCGGGCTGACATAGACGAAGCCGACTTTCAGCGGCTCGGCGGCGGAGGGGAGTGACGTCACGAGCGCGCACGAACAGAACAAGCAGCGGCGCGCCGATGAGGTTTTTGAGCATGGTTGTCCTCGACATGGCCACAGGTTGCGAATGCAAACGCGCGGTGGCACGCGGCGCTTGTAGGACAAGGTCCCAGGGCGGGATTGTAAGGAGAGCATGATGGGCCGCCCGGTGCTCCAATCCGGCGGCGCCACGGCATCTTCTCCAAACACGCGCGACATGCACATCGCCATCTGGATCTTCACTTTCGTCGGGCTGGCCGTCTGGTCGCTGCTCACGTGGGGCTTGCACGCGCTGCTGTCGATCGATCCGAAGTGGCTCGACGATGTGGAAGAACTGGTGCGCCGCGTGCCCTACGCTGATCTGATCGAGCGCTGGTTCCCCGGCTGGCAACAGCTGCTGGGCGTGGCGATGGACCTGGCGCAGACCGTGCTCGGCTGGGTCGGCAGCAACGCACCCCTGGTGGCGTGGATCGTCTGGAGCATCGGCGCGCTGATGCTGATGTCCATCGGCGGCGTGCTGTCGCTGGCTGTCTGCCTGCTCAGCGAGAAGAAGCCGGCTCCACCAAGTCCGGGGCTTTCAACGTAGGCTCTTGCGCACGACCAGCTTGAGGCCCGACCAGACCTCGCTGACTGCACAGACTTTGACATCGACCCAACCGAGCGGCAGCGCCAACTCTCGAATCGTGTCCTCGGTGATGTCTGTCGCCACCTTGGCGCTCCTTTTCGGCCACGATACCCACAGCACCGCGTCGGAGGGAAGGTGTTCGCGCTGCGACTTCAACGCCGCCGCGAGCTGGGTGCGGTCGGTCGAGAACAGGTGCACTAAGCGTGTGGCGGCGTTGGCGCGCAACACGATGCGCGCACCTTCAGGCAAAGGCGCGAGCCACTGGGCGTAGCCGGCCGGCGCGTTGAGGGCCAGCACATCTGCGCCCGGCCCGATACCGAGCTTGGCGGCGAGCGGTCTGCCCGAGTAGCCGGTCGTCACAGCGCCGCAGCCGCGGCGAAGTGCGAATCCAGCTCGCCGATCCAGCGCGCCTTGTCGGCCGCGCTGGCAAAGCTGGCTTCGAAGCTGTTGCGGGCCAGCGTGTAGGCCTCGCGCGCGCCGAGCGCGGGCAGCGCTTCAAAGGTCAAGGTGAAGTTCTGGTTCAGGTAGCCGCCGAAGTACGCAGGGTCATCGCTGTTGATCGTGGCGCACAGGCCGGCTTGCAGCAGCGCCGGCAGACTGTGCTCGGCCAGCGTGTCGAAGACGCGCAGCTTGATGTTCGACAGCGGACACACCGTCAACGGCATCCGCGATGCCGCCAGCCGCTGCACCAGCGCCGGCGACTCGACGCAGCGCACGCCATGGTCGATGCGCTCGACATGCAGCACGTCGAGCGCCGACTCGATGTAGGCCGGTGGCCCCTCTTCGCCGGCGTGCGCCACCAGGTGCAGGCCGAGCGCGCGCGCATGCGCGAAGACGCGAGCGAATTTTTCCGGCGGGTGGCCGTGCTCGCTGCTGTCCAGGCCGACGCCGATGAACTGCTCGCGCCACGGCAGCGCAGCCTCGAGCGTGGCCATCGCGTCTTCTTCACTCAGATGGCGCAGGAAACACAGGATCAGCTTGGCGTGCAGCCCCCACTCGGCGTGTGCACGATGGCAGGCATGCGACAGGCCGAGGATGACGTTTTTCATCGGCACGCCGCGCGCCGTGTGCGTCTGCGGGTCGAAGAAGATTTCGGCGCAGCGCACGTTTTCTGCTGCCGCTTTTTGCAGGTACGCAAAGCCGAGGTCGAAAAAATCCTGCTCGGTCCGCAGCACCGACGCACCGGCGTAGTAGATGTCGAGAAAACTCTGCAGGTCCGAGAACGCATACGCCGCCCGCAGCGCCTCGATGCTCGGGTACGACAACTCGACGCCATTGCGCGCCGCCAGCGCAAAGATCATCTCCGGCTCGAGCGAACCTTCGATGTGGACGTGCAGCTCCGCCTTGGGCATCGTGCGCAGCAGCGCCGGCAGGCGGTCGCGCGGGATGCGATCGAAGTGAATGGTCTTCATGGGTCTCAATGCAAAAGGCCGCCGGAGTTGCCCGCGGCGGCCTCGATCATCGTGCGTTCAGCGACTCACTTCTTGTCGCCGGACGGGACTTTGCCGTCCACGCCCTTGACGTAGAAGTTGATGCCGAGCATGAACTTGTCGTCCGGCGTCACGTCCTTCTCGACGACGTTCTTCCCGTCCTGGCCAACGACCGGTCCCTTCCACGGGTGGAGGCTGCCGTCCTTCAGGCCAGCGCGCGCGGCATCGACCTTGGCCTTCAGTTCAGCCGGCACCTTGTCGCTGACGGCGATCAGGTCGATCGCGCCCTGCTTGACGCCCCACCATTCCTGCGTCGTCTTCCACGTGCCGTCGAGCGCGTCCTTGACGGCCTTCTTGTAGTACGGGCCCCAGTTGATGATCGCCGAGCCGAGGTGCGCTTCCTTGCCGAAGGCGCTCATGTCGCTGTCCCAGCCGAAGGCCATCTTCTTGTTCTTCTCGGCGGTCTGCAGCACGGCCGGCGAGTCGGTGTTCTGGAACAGCACGTCGGCGCCGCCGTTGATCAGGCTCTGCGCGGCCTCGCCTTCCTTCGGCGGATCGAACCACTTGCCGATCCAGACCACCTTGGTCTTGATCTTCGGGTTCACGCTCTGTGCGCCGAGGGTGAAGCTGTTGATGTTGCGGATGACCTCAGGGATCGGGATCGAGCCGACGACGCCGAGCGTGTTGCTCTTGGTCATGCCCCCAGCAACGATGCCCGCCAGGTACGCGCCTTCGTAGGTGCGGCTGTCGTAGGTGCGCATGTTGTCGGCGGTCTTGAAGCCGGTGCCATGCTCGAACTTCACGTCCTTGGTGTCGGCCGCGACCTTCATCATCGGGTCCATGTAGCCGAAGGTGGTGCCGAAGATCAGCTTGTTGCCATCGCTGACCATCTGCCGGATCACGCGCTCGGCGTCCGCCGCTTCAGGCACGTTTTCGACATAGCTCGTCTTGACCTTGTCGCCGAACTCGGCCTCGACCGCCTTGCGCCCCTGCTCATGCGCATAGGTCCAGCCAGCGTCGCCGACCGGGCCGACGTAGGCAAAGGCAATCTTCAGCGGCTCGGGTTTGGCCGGCGCGGCAGCCACCGAGGCGGCGGGCGCCGCGGCCGGTGCCGCCGCTTTGGCCGGCTCTTCCTTCTTGCCGCAGCCGACGAGGGCGGCGGCCACAGCCAGCGTGGACGCGCCGGACAGGCGGAACAGCAAGCGCTTCTTGGAGTCGATCATGGGTTCTCCTGGTGCGAACGACGGGTGGTTGAGAAGTAACGAATTATGTGCGCGACCCAAACCGAGGCGGCATACGGCGGCTCGGATGGCTTTCATGCGCGCACGCATATACCGTGCCGTCACTCGCGCATCAGGCGCAGCGCCTCGGAGTGGAACTCGCGCATGAACAGCACCCAGACCACACCGGCACTGCCGACGGCAAAGGCAATCGGCGACACCAGCCAGGCCGCCGCCGCGAAGGCGAAGTAGTAGGCGCGCAGACCGTCGTTGTGCGACTCGGCCGCCAGACCCATGACGCCGCCGGCACGGTCGGCAAAACGTTCGCGGTCGGCTTCACTCAGGCTTTCGAACTCTTTGTGATCCGGCGCGGCGGCCACCAGCAGCGCACCCAGGCTGTACTGGCGCAGGCTCCAGGTGAATCGAAAAAACGCATAGACGAAAACGCCCGTCAGCAGCAGCAGCTTCAAATCGAGCACGAGGCGCGAGGTGCGCACGGCAAACGGCAGCTCCGAGACCAGCGCGCTGGTTTGCTCGGATGAGCCGAGCAAGGCCAACAGGCCGCCGACGATCAGCAGCGTGGTCGAGGCGAAGAAGCTCGGGCTGGTCGACAGGTTCTGGACGACGATGGCGTCGATCACGCGCACATCGCGGCGCGTCGATTGAATCATCCACAAGCGGCGCTCGCGGTTGCCTTCGGCCAGCAGCGACGGTTGTACCGTCGAGCGTCGTTTGGCGAAACGCGCATAGCCGATCCAGCAGAAGAAGTACCAGGCCAGCGCCAGCCACTCCCAGCGCGGCAGGGCGGAAAAGATCAGTTGCCAGGACGTTGCCACACTTGGCACTGTAGCGCGCCGCCCCTCAACTCCTGCGCTGCGCGGCCAAGGTCAAAACGGCGTTGACGACGCCGATCAGCGTGGCCGCGGCCTTGGCATCAGCCAGGCTGCCGTCGGCCGCAAAGGCCTCGTTTGCGCGCACGATCGCCTGCTGCTGCGGCACAACGAGCATCTGGAAGGCCATCTGCAAATACTGGCGCAGATAGTTCAGCGCTCGCAAGCCGCCAAGTTGACCGGGTGAGCTGGCCAGGAGCGCCACCGGCTTGTCAGCGGTGGCAGCCAGGCCGTCCTTCAGGCGCGACAACCAATCGAAGGCGTTGATGAGCAGCGGCGTCGGAAATCCGTTGTACTCGGGCGTGACGATCAAGAGCGCGTCGTGTTGTCGAATCGCGTCGCGCAGCGCCGCCGCGCCCGCGGGCACGCCTTGTGAAGCTTCGATGTCGCCGTCGTACAGTGGCAGCGCCAGTTCGCGCAGGTCGAGCACCCTGGTCTCGGCGCCGGTGGCCGCGGCCACCTGGCGCGCGGCGTCGCGCAGCTTGACGCTGAGCGCGCCACTGCGCGCGCTGCCGGCGATCAACAGCAGCTTCATCGCGGCCTCAGGCGTTCGCGTTGCGCCGGGCATCCAGGCTCAGCGAACCCGCGCCGAATGCAAACACGAACAGCAGGCCGCCGGTGACGGCAAGGTTCTTCAGGAACATCAGCTGCTGCATCATTTGCTGCTCCGCCGGCATCGTCCAGTAGTTGTGGAAGATGATGCTGGCCACGAGCGTGAACGCGGCCAGCGCCAGCGCGGCCCAGCGCGCTTGCCAGCCCACGATCAGCAGCACGCCGGCCACCAGCTCGACCACGCCGGCCGCGACAGCCAACAGCATGGGTGCGGGCAGGCCTTTGCTGGCGATGTAGCCGGCCGTGCCTTCGAGGCCCGTGAGCTTGGAAATGCCGGCGAGCACGAACATCAGCGCCAGCAGGATGCGGGCGATGACGATAGGGAAACCTTGGGTGTTCATGGAACAGGTCCTTTGAAAGCAAGAGAGAGAATTTACTTGAGCAGCGCTGCCGCTTCGACGATGCGCTTGCCGAACGCCCGCGCGGTGGCGAGGTCGCCCGGCACCATCTCGTCGGGCGAAGCATCGGAAGGCGACACCGTCATCAGGCCGCCGTAGCCGCCGACGTTGTTGAGGTCGTCGCGCGTGCTCGCTTTGGCATTGCTCGCGTGCATGCCCATCCCGGCCCACAACATGCCGTGCTGCTGGCTGAGGGTCCAGAAGTAGGCCAAGGTCGAAAACTTGTCGCCGTTCAATGTCGCCGAGTTCGAGAAACCTGCCGCGAGCTTGTTGCGCCACTGCTTGCCGAACCAGGGCTTGCTCGACGCGTCGGCAAACTTCTTGAACTGCCACGACGGTCCGCCCATGTAGGTCGGCGCGCCGAAGACGATCGCGTCGGCTGACAGCAATTGATCCCAGGCACCGTCGGGCATGTTGCCCTCGGCATCGATCGCGATCAGCGCGCCGCTGCTGCCCTCGGCCACCGCCTCCGCAACCTTCTTGGTGTGGCCGTAGCCGCTGTGATAGACGATGACAATTTTCTTGCTCACGTTTTTTTCCTGGAGTTAAGGCTGAAGATCGAAGACGATGACCTCGGCCTCATGGCCCTGGTCGATGACGAGATGGCTTTCGCCGGAGAGTTGGGCGGCATCACCCGCGGCCAGGGTCTGGCCGTTGATGTTGACGCGGCCGCGCACCACGTGCACATAAGCCAGACGCTGGCTGTCCAGCGCCAGTTCGGCGCGTTCCGTGCCGTCGAACAGACCGGCGTACATCGACGCGTCGGCATGGATCGTCACCGAGCCCTCGACGTGGTTCGGGCCGTCGGGCGACGCAACGAGCTTCAGCGCACCACGCTTGTCGGCGGCTGAGAACGCTTTCTGCTCGTAGCCCGGCGCGATGCCTTGCCGGTCAGGAAGGATCCAGATCTGCAGAAAGTGCGTCGTCTTGTCGGCCGCATGGTTGAACTCACTGTGGCGCACACCGGTGCCAGCGCTCATGCGCTGGACCTCGCCGGGCACGATCGACGAGCTGTTGCCCATGCTGTCTTTGTGGCCGATGGCGCCGTCGAGCACGTACGACACGATCTCCATGTCGCGGTGGCCATGCGTGCCGAAGCCCGTGCCCGGCGCGATGCGGTCTTCGTTGATGACGCGCAGGTTGCCAAAGCCCATGTGGGCCGGGTCGTGGTAGTCGGCAAACGAGAAGCTGTGAAAACTCTTCAGCCAGCCATGGTCGGCATAGCCGCGGTCCTGGGATTTGCGAAGTGTCAACATGGTGGAAGAACTGTAGGCACCGCGACAGGCGCTCGGGCGCTGTGAGCTTGAAGCGCTCGTTCAAATAAGATGAACGACATGTTGACCCCAAGCTCGCTGCGCTCGCGCCCCCCGAGGGGAGCGTCAATGGCTTGGGGCGGCCCGGCGCCATTGACATGACTGACCGAAGGAACGCGCTGACACCGGACGCCTTGGTGATGATGGACACCATCGCCAAGGCCGGCAGCTTTGCCGCGGCCGCGCGCGAGTTGGGCAAGGTGCCGTCTGCGTTGACCTACAGCGTGCGCCAATTGGAAGACGCGCTCGACGTTCTGCTGTTCGACCGCAAGAGCGGCCAGGCCGTGCTCACGGCGGCTGGCGACGAGCTGTTGCGCGAAGGCCGGCGCCTGTTGGCCGAGATGGACGCGGTCGCCAACCGCGTGCGCCGCGTGTCTTGCGGTTGGGAAACACAACTCACGGTGGCGGCAGACGGTGTCATCGCACGGCTGACGCTGTTCGAGCTGTGTGAAGCCTTCTTCGCACTGCGCCCCGTCGAAGGCAGCGACGACGGTCCCGGCACGCGCTTGCGCTTGCGCAGCGAAGTGCTCGGCGGCACCTGGGAAGCGCTGCTCGCCGGCGAGGCCGATCTGGCCATCGGCGTCGGCAGCGGCGTGGTCACGTCGCCGGCCGGCATCGAGTTGAAGCCCTTGGGCGAGATCGACTTTGTCTTCGCCGTAGCACCGCACCACCCGCTGGCCGCGCACGAGGGCCCTATCGGCGACCACGAACTGCTGCGCCACCGCGCGGTGGCGGTCGCCGACAGCGCGCGCCGCCACGAGCCGCTGACCTTTCATCTGCTGCCTGGACAGGACGTGTTCACCGTCGCCACGGTGCAGGCCAAACTCGAAGCCCACCTGCGCTGCCTGGGCTGCGGCTTTCTCGCCGAGCCGATCGCGCGCGAGCACATCCGCGCCGGACGGTTGGTGGTCAAGGAAGTGCAGCGCGACAACCCGCGCGCGCGCATGAGCTACGCCTGGCGGGCCGCCGCCGCGCCCGACCCGAAGAAGCCGCCGCAAGGTCTGGCGCTCGGCTGGTGGCTGCAGCAGTTGGAGAGCGAGACCACGCGGCGCGCGTTGCTGGAGCGGCATGCGGGGTTGCCGACGGCCGTCGATTGAAAGCGCCTGACTACATCGGCCGCTTCGCGCCGAGCCCGAGTGGCCCACTGCACGCCGGCTCGTTGGTGGCCGCGCTGGCGAGCTGGCTCGATGCCCGGTCGCATGGCGGTACGTGGCTGGTGCGCATCGAAGACGTCGATGGCCTGCGCACCGTGCCAGGTGCTGAAAACGAGATCCTGCGTCAGTTGCACGCCGTCGGCCTCGTGCCGGATGCGACGCCTGTGCGCCAAAGCGAACGCAGCGCGCGCTATGAACGCGCCTTGCTGCAACTGCGCGACGCGGACCTCGTCTACCCCTGCGGCTGCACACGACGTGAGATCGAAACCGAACACTCCGCGCTCGGCCAGCCGGCGCAGCGCGGGGCCGAACTGGTCTACCCCGGCACCTGCCGCAATGGCTTGAACGGCAAACCCGCACGCGCGTGGCGGCTGCGTTGTGGCGAAAACATTCGCATCGTGTGGCGCGACCGCCGCCTCGGGGAGCAACAGCAAGACGTGACGCACGCCGTTGGCGACTTCGTTCTGCAGCGTGCCGACGGCCCGTGGGCCTACCAGCTCGCGGTGGTGGTCGACGACGCCGAACAAGGCATCACCGACGTCGTGCGCGGCGAAGACCTCGCTGACAACACCGCGCGCCAGATTCATCTGCAACGCCTGCTCGGACTGCCGACGCCGCGCTACCTGCACACGCCGCTGCTGCGCGACGCGCGCGGCGAGAAACTGTCGAAGAGCAATGGCGCGGCGGCGCTGGACGTGAGTCAGCCGCTACGTGCGCTCAACGCCGCCGGGTCGCTCTTGGCGCTGCCGGCCGACGCTGCACAGTCCCCCAGTGAATGGCTCGACAACGCCACTTCCTTCTGGCGTGAGCGCTGGGCAGCGCCCCTTAGTTCCTGACCGCAGGGCGCTCAGCGCGCCTCGATCACCGACATCGCGCCGCGCGTCGCATGCACCTTGGCCAAGGCCATGCCGGCGGCCTCCAGCAGCAGAGCGAACTCGCGCTGCCCGCGCTCGCGGCCGCCCGGGCCGACGAGCATGTTCAGATCGGACCGCGCCAACGAACGGTCTCTCGCGGTGGTGCCCACCTGCTCGGGCACAAGCCGCTCGATCAACAGCAGCCGGGCGTCGGTGGCCATCGCCTCGCGGCAGCGGCGCAGGATCGCGACGCAGCGCTCGTCGTCCCAGTTGTGCAGCACGCTCTTGAGCAGGTAGACATCGCCCGCGGCGGGCACGCTGTCGAAGAAGCTGCCGGCCACGCACTCGCAGCGCGCCGCCACACCAGCGCGTAGCAACACCGGTGGCGCCAGTGCGATGGCGTGGTCCTGGTCGAACAGCACACCCTGCGCCGCCGGCTGCGCAGCGAGCACGGCCGCCAGCAACTCGCCGCTACCGCCACCGACATCGACGATGCGTTTCGCGCCCTTGAAGTCGACGGCGTGCAGCACGTCGGCGGCAACGCGGCGCGTCAGCTCGACCATCGCGCGATGGAACAGCGCCGCTTTGTCCGGATCGTCAGCAAGCGCGTCGTAGCTGCCGCGACCTTGGTGGCGCTGGTGCCAGCTCTGGCCGCTGCGCACGGACTCGGCCAATTCGCCCAGGCGCTGCCATTGCGGTCCACCGACCTGCAAAGCCCAGGCGCGCAGAGATTGCGGATGTTCGCCGCAGAGCAGCGCGCCTGTGGTCGTCAGCGCGAAGCGGTCGGAGCCGTCGTCGCGGCACACGCCGATCGTTGCGAGCGAGCGCAGCAAGCGGCGCAACGCGGCGGCATCGCTGTGCGTGTTGGCAGCCAGGGTGCGGACTTCTTGCGCGCCGGCAGCCAGTTGCTGCGGCAGCTCGAGCAAGCACGCCGCGCGGATGGCCTGCGTGGTCCAGCTTGCCTCGATCAGCGCCAACAGCCGCGAGCGCTCTTCGTTGTTGTCGGTGTCTGTCATCGGCGTCTCACTCGGCCTTGATGCCCGCGTCGCGGATCACTTTGCCCAGCTTGTCGTGCTCGGCGCGGATGAACTGCGAAAACGCTTCAGGGCTCAGCAGCCCAGGCTCGGCGCCGGAGGCGGCGAACCAGTCGCGTGCTTCGGTCGTGTCGACGAGCCGCACGATCTCGGTGTGCAGCCGAGTGATCACCGCGTTGGGCGTGCCGGCTGGCGCGGCGATGCCGGTCCATCCCTCGAACTCGTAGCCTGGCACGCCGGCTTCGGCCAGTGTCGGCACCTCGGGCAACGCGCTTGACCGACGCGCACCGGTGACGGCCAACGGGCGCAGGCGACCCGACTTCACGTGCGGCAGTTGCGCCGTCAACCCTTCCATCGACCAGGTGAGTTGGCCGCCGAGCAGAGCCGTCATCAGCGCGCCGCCTCCCTTGTACGGGATGTGCGCCGCGTTGATGCCGGCCATGCGGACGAACATCTCGCCGGCCACATGCGGCGGCGTGCCGATGCCCGGCGAGCCATAGTTCAGCGCACCCGGTCTGGACTTGGCCCATCGGATCAGCTCCGCGACCGACGTCGCGGGCGCTTCGCTCGGCACGGTGAGCAGCAGGTTGCCATAGCCAAAGCGCGTGATCGGTGCGAAATCGCGCAGCGCGTCGTAGCCGGGCTTGGCATACACATGCGGATTGATCGCAGCCGTACCCTGATGAATCATCAGCAACGTGTAGCCGTCGGCAGCGCTGTGCGCCACCTGTTGCGCACCGACGTTGCCGCCCGCGCTCGAATTGCCCTCGACCGCCACGCTCTGCCCCAAGGCTTGCGCCAGCCGCTGGGCGAGCCAGCGCGCGCGGATCTCGGTGATCGAACCGGGCGCGCCGGTGACCAGGCGGATCGGCTTGGACGGCCACGCCGCGTCGTCGGCCCAAGCCGGCAATCCAGCAGCGGTGGCCAGCGCACACAGCATCCAATCGCGTCTCGTCTTCATCACGCACTCCCAAGTGATCGTCGATGGGTTCACTGTAGGCAGTCAGGGCGCAAAGCGACATACTCGTTGCGTTGCCACGCCCTTCAACCATTGGTTGAACCCCTAGAGCATCACCATGGACAAGCTGCGATCCCTGCACTACTTCGTTGCCGCGGCCGAGAGCTCGAGTTTTTCCGGCGCGGCGCGGCGCCTGGGCGTGAGTGTGGCTGCGGTGGCCAAACTCGTCGGCACGCTGGAGCGCGAGCTCGGCCTCAAACTGTTCGAGCGCCACGCCAGCGGCCTGGCGCTCACCGCGGGCGGCAGCCGCTACCTCGAAGCCTGCCGGCCTGCGCTGGAACAGTTGACCGATGCGGACGAGCAGGCCAGCGCAGCAAGTTCAAGCGCCCGCGGCACGGTGGTCGTGGGCGTGCAGCCGGTGATCGCGCAAGAGTGCCTCACCGCCGCCCTGCCGCGTTTTGCAGCGCTGTACCCTGACATCCAGCTCGACATGCGCTACTTCATGCAGCCCAGCGAAGAGCAAATCCGCGGCGTGGACGCGATGCTCGTCATGGGCTGGCCGCATCAGGTGGGCGATCTGGTGCAGCGGCGCCTGGGGGCGACGAGCTTTGCCGTGTGCGCCGCACCCTCGTACTGGGCGTTGCACGGCATGCCGAAACACCCGAGCGAACTCGAAGAGCACAACTGCCTTTGCATCCGCGCCATCGGCGGTGCGGTGATGGACCTGTGGCAGTTCGCGCGCGGCGACGAGCGTGTTTCGGTCGCTGCACGCGGCAGCGTTGTGGTCGACAACGTGCACCGCGACATGGTGCGCGACCTGACGATCGCAGGCCTGGGCGTGGCGCGCATCCTTGAGTGGGACACGCGCCGCGGCCGGTTGCTTGCCGATGGAGCCCTGCAGCCCGCGCTCACCGATTGGAGCTGTACCGAGGTCGTGCCGGTGAACCTGCTCTACCCCGCCAGCGTGCGCCGCATTCCGCGCGTTCGCTTGTTCATCGAGTTCGTGACGCAACTGTTCATCGACATCGAGCGCCACCGCGAACGGCGCGCACCGGCGACGGCACAACCGAGTTGGCTCAAGGGCAAGAGGTTGCGCACATCGGCGGCGCGACCGCCGAATCAATAGACCGCGTCAGCGCAGTTGCCGCGCCAGCGCTTCGAGCTGGTCGATGCAGGTGCCCCAGCCGTCGAAGAAACCCATCTGCTCGTGCTGGTCGCGCGTCGCCTTGTCCGGGTGCATCACGGTGGCGATGTAGCGCGTGCCGTCGCCTTCATCGGCCATCGAGATGGTCGCGGTGAACGGCATCCAAGGCGTCGCCGGCCGCCAGTCGGCGAGCAGCATCGACGTGAAGACGAGGCGTTGCTGCGGCACGACCGCCACGAAGCAGCCCGGGTTGTCGCTGGTGCCGCCGTCGGGGCCTTGCATGAAGGTGTGAAAGGCGCCGCCCGGGCGCAGATCGAAGGCACGGACCTCGGTGGTCCACGGTTTCGGGCACCACCACTCCTTTAGCAGCGCGGGTTCGGTCCAGGCTCGCCACAGCGTCGCCCGCGGCGCGCGCACGAGGCGCGAGATGGTCAGGTCGTGAACGTCAGCGCTGACGTCGTTGTTTGGGTTGGGCACGGGAGGACTCCTGTTGGTGAAGTGTTTCGACAAAGCTCGCCATGCGATCGCTGCGCGCCTGCCACAGCGCGCGCTGCTCGGCGATCCAGCGCTCGGCCTGCGACAGCGCCAACGGTCGCAGCTCGCAGGTGCGCGTGCGCCCGGCCTTGGTCGAGCGGATCAGGCCGCTGCGCTCGAGCACGGCCAGGTGCTTCATGAACGACGGCAGCGCCATCGCGAACGGCGCCGCCAGCACCGACACCGACTCCGGCCCGCGGCCGAGCAGATGGACGATGGCGCGCCGCGTCGGATCGGCCAGCGCGTAGAACACGTCGGTGAGGACTGCGTTTTGGTTAGCCATTTGGCTTAGTGTATAGGCCAAGCCGAACTTGGCAATGCCCCGCTCACGCCGATCCGATCAGCGCCATCAACGCCGGCAGCGTGTCGGCCTCGTGCAGCGGCTTGTCGTCGCGGATGCGCAGCATGCGCGGGAAGCGCACCGCGATGCCGCTCTTGTGACGCGGGCTGTGCTGGATGCCTTCGAAGCCGAGTTCGAAGACCAGGGTCGGCTTGACGCTGCGCACCGGACCGAACTTTTCGAGCGTCGTCGCGCGGATGGCGCGATCGACACGCTTGAACTCCTCGTCGGTGAGACCCGAGTAGGCCTTGGCGAACGGCATCAGTTGCAGCGCGCCGTCGATTGCGGGCTCGCGGCGCGCGATCGCGTCGATCACGGCCTGCGCTTCTTCGGCGTTCGAAGGGGCACGGCTCCACACCGCAAACGTGTAGTCGGTGTACACGCTGGCGCGGCGGCCGTGGCCGGCCTGCGCGTAGATCAAGACCGCGTCGGCCGTCATCGGCTCGATCTTCCACTTCCACCAGGTGCCGTCGGCCTTGGTGCGGCCGCTGCCGTAGGCCGAGTTGCGGTGCTTGAGCATGAAGCCTTCGACGCCGCGCTCGCGCGACTGCGTGCGCAGCGTGGCGTACGCAGGCCAGTCGTTCGCCTGCACGAGCGGCGAGAGCGTGACGGCGCTGCCTTGCACGCGCGCTTCGAGCCGCGCGCGGCGCTCGTGCTGCGGCAACGGTCGCAGATCGACACCCTCGTCTTCGAGCAAGTCATAGGCGACGAAGCGCACCGGCGCGTCGGCCAACAATTTCTTGCCGAGCACCTTGCGGTTCAACCGCTTCTGCAGCAGCGCGAAAGTCGCCGGTTGTTCAGCGCCCTCAGGCCAAACCAGCAGCTCGCCGTCGAGCACGGTGCCGTCCGGCAGCGCTGCCAACGGCGCCAGCGCATCGGGAAAGCCTTCGCTGATCAGCTCTTCGCCGCGCGACCACAGCCAGACGCGGCCGGCGCGCTTGACCGCCTGTGCGCGGATGCCGTCGTACTTCCACTCGACGAGCCAATCACTGCACGGACCGAGCGATTCGGGCGGGGCTTCGAGCGCATGGGCAAGAAAGAACGGATAGGGCTGCCCGCTGTCACTCGCCGCTTGTTGCGTTGCCGGCGCGAGCAGCGCGGCATAGCGCTCGGTCGTCGGCGCGCTGCGCGCATCGGTGTAGCCCATCATGCGTTGCGCCACCAGCTTGGCGTCGAGCTTGGCAACTTGCGCCAAAGCGCGCTGCACCAGCAGCTTGCTGACGCCGACACGAAAGCCGCCGCCGATGAGCTTGGTCAGCAGGAAGCGCTGCGCAGTGTCGAGTACGTGCCACCACTGGCGCAATGCGGCGGCTTGGGCTTCGGGTGGCTGCCCGCGCAGAGGTGCCAAGCGCTCCTGCACCCACACCGCAAGGCCGGTCTCGTCGCTCGCATCGCCCGCAGGCAGGACGAGTGCAATGGTTTCCGCCAGATCGCCGACCGCCTGGTAGCTGGCATCGAACAACCAGTCGTCGATGCCGGCCACCTCGCAAGCCGTGCGCCGCAGCACCGCCGTCGGCACGGTCTGGCGCGGCTTGCCGCCGGCGAGGAAGTACGCCGCCCAGGCCGCATCGGCGATGGGTGCGTTGGCGAAGTAACGCTGCATTGCCTCGACCTTGTGGCTCGTGGCGGTGCTCGCATCGAGCGCGGCGAACAAGGCAGCAAAGGATTTCATGTCTGAACTTCGTGCGCAGCTTCGGCCGCGTCGTCGCCATATGCCGTCTGGAAACTCTGCGCGTTCAAGCCCTTCTCGGTCAGCCACCGCACCATCACCGCTTCATAACCATGCGTGACGATCACGCGCTCGGCGCCCGTCGCCGTGATGGCGGACTGCAGGCCCGGCCAATCGGCGTGGTCGCTGAGCACGAAACCACGATCGACACCCTGCCGCCGCCGCGCGCCGCGCAGTTGCATCCAGCCACTGGCGAAGGCGTCGCTGGCGTCGCCGAGGCGCTTGGCCCAGGCGCTGCCCTGGACGGCGGGCGGCGCGATCGCCAGCGCGCGCTTGAGGTCCTCGCGCGGCACGTCGTCGATGCGCTGTGTTGTGTGCAGTTCGACGCCGGCTTCTCGGTATGCCGCATTCAGCGTCTCGACCGCACCATGCGCGACGATCGGGCCGATGCTCGCCTCCAGCCCGGCCAACAAGCGTTGCGCCTTGCCGAAGCTGTAGCCGAGCAGCAAGCTGGCGCGGCCGGCGTCGGCATTGGCCTGCCACCAGGCATTGATCTCGGCCAGCACCTCCGCTGCGCGCGCCAGCGGTAGATCGGCAGGCCGAAGGTGCTCTCGGTGATGAAGCAATCGCAGCGCACCGGCTCGAACGGCGCGCAGGTGGTGTTGACATCGCCCTCGACGCCACTGACGAAGTAGTCGCCCGACGCCACCCACACCCTGCCCGCATGCTCGACACGCACCTGCGCCGAGCCGAGCACATGGCCGGCCGGGTGAAGGCTGATGCGCGCGCCGTTGAGCTGCACGACTTCGCCATACGCCAACCCCTGCAATGCAATGCCAGCGCCGAGCCGCGCCCGCAGCACGCCTTCGCTGACCGCGGTGGCGAGGTACGCACCGTGACCGACACGGGCGTGGTCGGCATGGGCGTGAGTCACCACCGCACGGGCAACGGGGCGCCACGGGTCGATGTGAAAATCGCCCGCGGGGCAGTACAGGCCCTCGGGGCGCAACACGATCAGGTCTTCACCGGCGGACATCGGCGCCAGTGTGTCGCATCATTGCGGCTTCGTTTTTCAAACCACAAGGAAACCCCAGGATGTCCAGCACCACCACCGCCAGCGGCCTGCAGTACGACGACGTGACCGTCGGCAGCGGCGCTGCCGCAAAAGCCGGCACCGAAGTCACCGTGCACTACACCGGCTGGCTCTACGATCCGGCCGCCGACAACAACCGCGGCAAGAAATTCGATTCGAGCAAAGACCGCAACGACCCCTTCAAGTTCGACCTCGGCGCCGGCATGGTGATCGGCGGCTGGGACGAAGGCGTGCAAGGCATGCAGGTCGGCGGCAAGCGCGTGCTGACGATCCCACCCGAGCTCGGCTACGGCGCGCGCGGCGCCGGTGGTGTGATCCCGCCGAATGCGACGCTGGTGTTCGAGGTGGATCTGTTGGCGGTGTGAACGCTCCGGCAGCAAACACTCGATGACCAACCCCTACGCGCCGCCCGGCGCCCCCGTCACCGACATGAACCGGCCGCCCGCCGGCTGGGGCAAGGTGCTGGTGATGATCGCCGCCGGGTGGCTGCTGGCGAACTTCCTGGCGTGGCTGGTGGCGCCTGTGCTGGCTGGCGCCACCGCAAGCGCCTTGGGCGAAGACACGAGCGACACCGGCAGCCTGTTCCTGGCGCTCGATCTGCTGCTGTCGATTGCCGCGATCTTCGCCGGCTGCCGCGTGGCGGCTTGGGGTTCGCACGGCCGCATCGTCATCGCGGCGCTGGGCGTGGCGGTGTTGAGCACCGTGTTCTACCTTTACCAGATCGGCGGCTTTGCCGGTCTGGTAAGCGCCGGGTTTCCGCTCTGGTATCAACTCTTTCCGGTCAATCTGGTGGCGCTGCTGCTCGCGCTGTGGTCGTCCGGCCTTTCAAAAACCTAGCGATGGCGAACGATGCATTTCCCACCGAAGGGGGCTGCGACTGCCGTGCCGTTCGCTACCGCCTGCAGACCGCACCGCTCATCGTCCACTGCTGCCATTGCCGCTGGTGCCAGCGGGAAAGTGGCGCTGCGTTTGCGCTCAACGCCATGATCGAAGCCGATCGCGTGACCAACCTTGGCATCGAACCGGACGTTGTTGACACGCCGTCGGACAGCGGCCTCGGCCAGAAGATCGCGCGCTGCCCGACATGCCGCGTCGCCGTGTGGAGCCACTACGCCGGCGCCGGCCCGGTGGTGGCGTTCGTGCGCGTCGGCACGCTCGACAACCCGGACCTGCTGCCGCCCGACGTGCACATCTTCACCGCGTCGAAGCAGCCGTGGGTGGTGCTGCCCGAGGGCACGCCAGCGTTTGCGGCGTACTACGAACGCGAGAAGGTGTGGCCGCCCGAGAGCCTGGCTCGCCGGCAGGCGATCCTGCCGCTGATCGAGGCCTATCAGGCGTCGCTGCGCGCTTGACGGCAGCGCGCACAGCGCGTCATCGGTGTGCCGCTACAGTCGCGGCACCCAACTCCGAGGAGACATCCACATGGCCAGAACGCTGCAAATCCAAAGGCCGACCGGCGCGTTTATCGGCGCCTCATGGGCCGCCCTGTTCATCGGCTCGGTGGTGTACCTGGCGGGCTTGTGGAACGCGAACATGCAGCTCAACGAAAAAGGGCTGTACTTCACGATCCTGATGTACGGCCTGTTCGCGGCGGTATCGCTGCAAAAGTCGGTTCGCGACCGGCTCGAAGGCATTCACGTCACCGGCATTTACTTCGGGTTGTGCTGGCTGTCACTCGGCATCTCGGTAGCGCTGCTCACCGTGAGTCTGTGGAACGCGCAATTGTCGTTTGCCGAGAAGGGCTTCTACGGCATGGCCTTCCTGCTCGCGCTGTTCGGCGCGGTGGCCGTGCAGAAGAACATCCGCGACGTGGCGGCGTTTGCGGACGAACCGGTGTTGGACGACGCCGAGCGCTGATTCAAGGCTCGCGCGGGCCGAGCGTCGTGCGCAGGTTGTCCAGCATCGCATCGACCATCGAACCCAGGTCATAGCGCGGGCGCCAACCCCAATCGCGCTGCGCGGCACTGTCGTCGATCGAGCGCGGCCAGCTGGCGGCGATGGCCTGGCGAAAGTCGGGCACGCAGTCCATCGTGAACGAGGGGATGCGCTGGCGAATCGCAGCGGCGATCTGCAGCGGCGTGAAGCTGATGCCGGCCAGATTGTATGAAGTGCGCTCGATCACTTGGTGTGAAGGCGCGTTCATCAACTCCAGCGTCGCGCGGATCGCGTCGTCCATGTACATCATCGGCAGCGCCTGGTCCTCTTGCAGGAAGCAGGTGTAGCGGCCCTCTTTCAACGCCGCGTGAAAGATCTCGACGGCGTAGTCGGTCGTGCCGCCACCGGGTGGCGTCTTCCAGCTGATGAGGCCGGGGTAGCGCAGGCTGCGCACATCGACGCCGTGGTGCTGGTGGTACCACGCGCACCAGCCCTCACCGGCGAGCTTGCTGATGCCGTAGACCGTGCTCGGGTCCATCACCGTCTTCTGCGGCGTCTGCTCTTGCGGCGTGCTCGGCCCGAAGGCGGCGATCGAACTCGGCCAGAAGATGCGCTCCAGCTTGTGCGAGCGCGCCACTTCGAGCACGTTCAGCAAGCCCTTCATGTTCAGGTCCCAGGCCCACATCGGGTGCTTCTCGCCGCGCGCCGACAGTGCCGCCGCAAGGTGATAGACCTGCGTGATGCCGTGGCGCTCGACGATCTGCGTCAGGCCGCCGATGTCGGTGCAGTCGAGCGCTTCGTGGGCCAGCCCGGGCACCTTGCCTTGCGGCGCGAGGTCGCTGGTGACGACGGCGCCGCCACCGTGTTGTTCGGCGAGTGCGGTGGCCAGCTCAGTGCCGATCTGGCCGTTGGCACCGATGAGAAGAATTTTCACTTCACCAGGCCCAGCTCGCGGCCCGCCTGCGCGAATGCGTGCATCGCCGCTTCGAGGTGGTGCCGCTCGTGCACCGCACTCATCTGCACGCGAATGCGCGCCTGGCCCTTGGGCACGACCGGGAAGAAGAAGCCGACGACATAGACGCCGAGTTCGAGCAGGCGCGCCGCGAGTTGCTGAGCCTTGACCGCGTCATAGACCATGATCGGCACGATCGGGTGCTCGCCGGGCTTGATGTCGAAGCCGGCCTCGGTGATCGCGCGACGAAAGTAGGTGGTGTTGTCTGCGAGCTTGTCGCGCAGCGCCGTGCTGGACTCGAGCAAGTCGAGCACGGCGATCGACGCACCGGCAATTGCCGGCATCAACGTGTTCGAGAACAGGTAGGGCCGCGAGCGCTGACGCAGCAGCTCCACCACTTCCTTGCGCGCGGCAGTGAAGCCGCCCGAGGCACCGCCCAGGGCCTTGCCGAAGGTGCCGGTGACGATGTCGATCTTGCCGAACACACCGCGGTGCTCGTGCGTGCCGCGCCCGGTCTGGCCCATGAAGCCGCTGGCGTGGCACTCGTCGATGGCCAGCAGCGCGTCGTAGCGGTCGCACAGCACACGCATTGCATCCAGCTGCGCGATCGTGCCGTCCATCGAGAACACACCGTCGGTGAAGACCATCGCGTGCCGCGTGCCTTTGGCCCTGGCCTCCTGCAGGCAGCGCTCGAGGTCGGCCATGTGATTGTGTTCGTAGCGCCAGCGCTGCGCCTTGCACAGGCGGATGCCGTCGATGATCGAGGCGTGGTTGAGCGCGTCGCTGATGATCGCGTCTTGCTCACCGAGCAGCGGCTCGAACAGGCCGCCGTTGGCATCGAACGCCGCAGCGTAGAGGATGGCGTCTTCACAGCCGACAAAGCGCGCGATGCGGGCTTCCAGCGTCTTGTGCAGGTCCTGTGTTCCGCAGATGAAGCGCACGCTACTCATGCCGTAGCCATGCGTGCGGAGCGCCTCGTGCGCAGCCTGGATGACCATCGGATGCGAGGACAGGCCGAGGTAGTTGTTGGCGCACAGGTTGATGACCTCGCGGCCCTCGGTCGTTTTGATGGTCGCGCCCTGCGGCGTCGTGATGACGCGCTCACTCTTGTAGAGCCCCGCGGCGCGCAGGCCGTCGAGTTCGCTTTGCAGATGGGCGGAAAAGGCAGTGCTCATGGCAGTACACTCGATTGATTGATTTCCAGTATATCGAACAAACGTTCAATGAAAACGCGAAAGTCCACGGCCTCGCCGCCGCAACCACCCCGCGTCGGCGCCGCGCTGGCGGCGTTGCGCGAACAGCGTAGCCTGTCGCTGGACGAAGTGTCGCGCCAGGCGGGTGTCTCCAAGTCGATGTTGTCGCAGATCGAGCGTGGCCAGGCGAATCCGACGGTGGCGGTGGTTTGGCGGCTCGCCACGGCCTTCGGCGTGCCCCTGGGTGAACTGCTCGGCGACGCCAAGCCGGCCGAGCCGCTGCTCGCTACCGTGCCGGCCCACGCCACGCCGCTGTTGGCCAGCCCGGATGGCAAGTGCGAGCTGCGCATCCTCGGGCCGATCGATCTGGCGGGTCGCTTCGAGTGGTATCAGCTCAGCGTGCAGCCCGGCGGTGCGCTCGACTCGCGCGCGCACGAACCCGGGTCGCGCGAGCACCTGACGGTGCACAGCGGCACGCTCGAAGTGCATGCCGGCGCCGAGAGTGCGCGCCTGCGCGCCGGCGAGACGGCGCGCTACGCGGTTGACGTGCCGCACCGTATCCATAACCCCGGGAAAAGCGCAGCGCAGGCTTTGCTGGTGGTGATCCACGCGGTATGACGGCTGTGGCAAAGACGTGAATATTCCCCCTTTAGGGTGAATGACAACGTGCCCCTCGCGATGCGACGATGCACGCGCGATGAAGCTCGATGACACACCTGCCCGCGCGCTCTCAGCCGACCCTGCCGAGCGCCTGGTCGAGGCAATCGATCTGCCGATCGGGCGATGGGGACGTTCGGGCTCGTCAAGCGATGACGCGACGCTGCTGTTCTGCAACGGACCCTACACCCGCTGGGCCGGCCGGCCGAGCTCCGAACTGGTGGGCAATACGCTGACCGATCTCTACGGTGCAGCGGCCTGGGCGGCAGCCAGCGACGCGTTTGCACAGGCCTTCAACGGCCGCACCGTGAGCTACGAGCGCCACGTCACTCACCAGGGCGCGGCGTCGCGCTGGACGCGTGTGCAGGTCTTCCCCGACCGCAACGCGCAAGGCGAAGTGGAAGCGGTCTACACGATCGCCTTCGACATCCACCAGGACGTGATCGAGCGCGAGCAACTGCAGGAAGCGCGGCAGCGCCTGAACCGATTCACCGAACACATCCCCTACCCGCTGACCTACGTCGACCGCGAGTACAAGCTGCGCTTCGTCAACCTGGCGTACCAGGAGGCTGTGGGCATGCCCGCTTCAGCATTGATCGGCCGGCCGATCGGCGACGCGCGCGGCGCGGCGCGCTGGGCCGAGCACCAGCCCTACTTCGACCGTGCGCTGGCCGGCGAGTCGGTGCAGTACACGCGCCTGGTGCCCGATCTGCCGCAAGGGGCGCGCTGGATGCGCACCAGCTACGTGCCGGACCTGGATGACAGCGGCGGCGCGGTGCAGGGCGTCTACACCGTGACCATCGACGTGCACGAGTTGACCGAAGCGCAGCAGCGCCTGGCCCGCACCGCACAGCGCGACGCGCTCACCGACGCACTCTCCCGGCGCACGATGATGGAGCGGCTCGACACGGCGGCAGCGGCCTGCACCACGCAACCCGTGGCGCTGTTCTTCATCGACCTCGACGGTTTCAAGGGCCTCAACGACGCGCATGGCCATGCAGCCGGTGACGTGTTGCTGGTCTCGCTGGCGCAGGCGCTGCAGGACGCGGTGCGCCTGGAAGACGCGGTCGGCCGCTTCGGTGGCGATGAGTTCCTCGTGCTGGCCCCCGTGCGCGACGCCGCGGGCGCAGCGGCGCTGGCGGAGCACCTGCTGCGTGCGGTGCGCGCCTGCACCGCGAAATGCCCACGCGCCGCGTCGGTTTCGGCCAGCATCGGCTACGCGCTCGCGCCGCATGACGCAACGCAGGGCCTGCGCCTGCTGCAACTGGCGGACGCGGCAATGTACGAAGCCAAGCGGACAGGCAAGGACCGTGTGATGCGTTACGTTGATCCCTAAATGGAGTCAGTACTGCTCGCGGCTTGCAACTAGAAGAGGAACTTAGACGACTTGATCACCAGCTACCTTCTAGCACTTGTAGCCACCTACTTTCCATTGCTGCTGGGTATTGGAATTCTCTCGATCGTGTATGCACGTGTCGTTCGCAGCACGTATGGCGTTGCTTTTTCGCTGGGCGTGGCGTGCACGGCTCTTGGAGCCTTCGGGAGCATCTATGGAGCGCCGCTCTACTATGCGAAGTATCAGATGCACCGCGACTCGGTGAGCCGCTTTCGGGCGATCTGCACAGAGCGCGCTGTCGTTCGGCTCCCGCAGATCCGAGAGCCAGTTCTTGGACTGGTGTTAGAGCAATCGGGTCAAAGCCGAGCGAGCTACCTCTCCAGCAAAGATCTGCCGTGGGACTATCTTGGGCCGGGCAACGGCCTCTACATGGCGGTTCAAGAAGTAGAAAGTGGCCAGCCTAGCCAGCCCATGCAAGGATGGGATGAAGATCGGGCGTTGACTATGGTCGGATCAAGGAAAACCATAGACCTCCCCCTAGATGCACTACCGATAAGCGTGCTCACGAGAAAGACAACCGGGCCGGACGACGAGAGGCTAGGAATAGAAGGGATAGAGACGATCGTCTCGCGCAGGTTGGGCGGAGAGGTGATCGGCAGACGCGCAGTCTTCACCAGACACTCCACATCGGAACCATGGCGTCGATATCCTCCAGCCGAGGTCTGCCCGCAGGACGCGTTGAAAGATTCGAAGTGCGACGACATGAGTGGCTGTTCGGTGATTCCGTTCGTGGTGTCGGTAGCACCGCCACAGCCGCCTTCTGATCCCTCGAAAGCGTTCCACCTATTCTTGGGATCTGGGCGACGAACGTTCTCTTGCTCTTTCAGCATCCTCGTTGGCCCCGGGATTGATGAGAAGGACCTGGTTTGGTCGGCCGATCAAAACGAACACGATGCAGTAGTGTTTCGAGTGCTTGGCACCAACGATAAACTGACATGCCGAGGCTTTTTCTCAGGTGGTGGACTGGGAAACGCCAGGAAGATCCGATTTGCTGGCTCCGGGGTTGCCTATACGACCGAAGCTCTGGACGAAGCGAAGAGAAAAGGTGCGCGTTGGTCACCTGAACCCCTCCTGAAAACGATCCAACAGGCCACTAGTGCCGGGCGGTAGTCAGAAGCTGATCAACTCGGCAACGGTCAATCGCTCCAACCCCGTGCGCTCACGAAAGGCACGGGTAGCAGGCGTCGATTCGAGCAGCAGCGCGTTGATCAGTGCGCGCGCCGGTGTCGTGGCCGGGTCGGCCAGCAGCACCAGGCGCTGCCCCCCCTCTTCATCCAGGCGCGCCACCCAGTCCATCGCTGCCAGCGTATCGACCACCGGCTCGACTTGCAGCGGATCGGTGCCCAGCGCAGCCGCCAGCTCATGCAGGGCCAGGCCGCGAGCGCTGCCGCTCTTGGCGCGCGCCAACGCGCCGATCACCGACAGCGCCAGCGCAAAGCGGTGGCCCGGTGCCGTCGGCATGCGTGCGATGCGCATCGACAGGCTCGGCGCATAGGCGGCGATCACTGCGCCCCAGAGCACGATCAGCCAGCCGACATAGATCCACAGCAGCAGGATCGGCACCGCCGCAAACGCGCCGTACACAGCCGACAAGGTCGGGATGGTGCTCACATACCAGGCGAGCAAGCGCTTGGCGACCTCGATGCCGATGGCCACGAAAACACCGCCGGCCAGCGCGTGGCGCCAGCGCACATGCGTGTGCGGCACGTAGTGGTACAGCGCCGCAACGCCGGTGGCCATCAGCACGAACTCGATCAGGTTGAGCAGCATCGCCACGCCGCCGGGGATCGCGCCGACGATGCCCTGGCTGGCCGTCAGCGCCCACGACGTGAGCGACAAGCTGATGCCGAGCAGCAAAGGGCCAAGCGTCAGGCCGCCCCAATAGACGAGCACGCGTTTGGCGATCGGCCGTGGCCGACGAACGCGCCAGATGGCGTTGAGCGCGCGGTCGATCGTCAGCATCAAAGCCAGCGCCGTGATGACGAGCAAGCCCAGGCCGACCCCACCCAGGCGCGCTGCCTTGGCGGCAAACTGCGTCAGCGCCGACAGCACCGGCTTGGCGATGCCATCAGGCACCAAGGCCTGCAAAAAGTACTTCTCCAGCGCCGTCTGAAAACTCGCGAACATCGGGAAGGCGCTGAACACGGCGAGCATCACCGTGACCAGCGGCACGAGCGCGATCAAGGTTGTGAACGTGAGGCTGCTCGCAGTCAGGCCGAGCCGGTCTTCGCGAAAACGCTCGCGCAGCGTGCGCGCGGTGTCGAGCCAGGGCCAGCGCTGCAGCGTTTCGACGAGCTCGTTGGCGCGGCTGCGCCATTGGGAAAGTGCAACGGACATTGTCATCGTTGCCCGCGCCTGGCCGCCCAAAGAAGGCCATGGCCTGGCAGGCCGCGGCATTGCGAGACGCAATGCCTCCTCGTGCCGTCCAAGCCTGCAATCGCAGGCTTGGAGCCGCGGCACTCTGCCCCCTCAGGGGGCAGCGAGCAAGTGCGAGCGTGGGGGTCGTTCATCACCCTATGATGCCAGTGATGAACACGGCCGCCGCTTCTACTGCACCTGATGCCGTGCTGCTGCGCACACGCGCGGTGGCGCTGGCGAGCCTGCTGGCGCTGATCGCGCTCGGCCTGGGCTGGGAGCTGTGGCTGGCGCCGACCGGCTCAGGCTCGTGGGCGCTCAAAGTGCTGCCGCTCGCGTTTGCCGTCGCGGGCCTCACGCAGTTCCGCATGTTCACGCACCGTTGGTTGAGTCTGGCCGTGTGGCTGTACGTGGCCGAAGGTCTTGTGCGCGGCGTCACCGAGCGCGGCCTGTCGATGACGTTGGCTTGGCTGCAAGTGCTGCTCGGCCTGGCGCTGTTCGCGGCGTGCTCGATGCATGTGCGGTGGAGGCTGAGGAAGTCATGACGGTGGCGTTGATCGACGCGCTGCGCGCTGTCGTCGGCGATGCGCACGTTCTCACCGACGGCGACCTGTCGGCGTGGGAACGCGACTGGCGCAAACGCTGGCGCGGCAAAGCGCTCGCTGTCGTGCGGCCGGGCAGCACGGACGACGTGGCCGCTGTCGTGCGCGCCTGCGCGGCGCACGGCGCGGCGCTCGTGCCACAAGGCGGCAACACCGGCCTCGTCGGCGGCGGCGTGCCGGATGCGAGCGGCACGCAGGTGCTGCTCTCGCTCACGCGGATGAACCGCATCCGCGAGCTCGACCGCGCCAACCTCACGCTGACCGTCGAAGCCGGCTGCGTGCTGCAAACCGTGCAGCAGGCGGCCAACGACGCCGGCCTGCTGTTCCCGCTGTCACTCGCTGCCGAAGGCAGCTGCACCATCGGCGGCAACCTGGCCACCAACGCCGGCGGCACGCAGGTGCTGCGCTACGGCAATGCGCGCGCGCTCTGCCTCGGCCTCGAAGTGGTCACCGCGTCGGGCGACATCTGGCACGGCCTGTCGGGCCTGCGCAAGGACAACACCGGCTACGACCTGCGTGACCTGTTCATCGGCAGCGAAGGCACGCTCGGCGTCATCACCGCGGCCACACTGGCGCTGCATGCCAAACCGGCCGCGACGATGACGGCCATGGCCTCGTGCGCAGCGCTCGCCGATTGCGTCGCGCTGCTCGGCCTGGCGCAACAGCAACTCGCCGCCGGGCTGACCGGCTTCGAGGCCATGAACGCGTTCTCGCTGTCGCTCGTGGCCAAGCACATGCGGCAACTGCGCCAACCGCTGCTGTCATCCGCTTCGGCCCCGTGGACCGTGCTGCTCGAACTCTCCGACAACGAGAGCGAGGCCCACGCCCGCGAGCGCTTCGAAGGTGTGCTCGGCCAAGCGCTGGAGCGCGGCATCATCGGCGACGCGGCCGTCGCCGAGAGCGTGGCGCAGTCGCACACGATGTGGCATCTGCGCGAGTCGATCCCGCTGGCGCAGGCCGAAGAGGGCCTGAACATCAAGCACGACATCGCGTTGCCGGTGTCGCGCATCCCGGCGTTCTGCGCCGAGGCCGAGGCCGCGCTATCACGCGCCGCGCCCGGCATGCGCCTCGTCAACTTCGGCCACCTGGGCGACGGCAATCTGCACTTCAATGTGCAGGCGCCGCAAGGTGTCGATGCGGCGACGTTCCTGCGCGAGCGCGAGCACGAGATCAATGCGATCGTCTATGCCGCCGTCGCCGAACACGGCGGATCGTTCTCGGCCGAGCACGGCGTCGGCGTGTTGAAGCGCGAGGAGATGGTGCAGTTCAAGGATGCGACGGCGCTGGCGTTGATGCGTGCCGTCAAGCAGGCCATCGATCCTCGCGGGCTGATGAATCCCGGTCGCGTGCTCTAGAAAAGCAGCGGGCCGAAGGCAGACCTACTGCAGCGTGTCCTTGAACACCGCCGGCACCGGCAGCGGGTGCACTTCGATGCCCTCTTCGCGCAGCGCCTCTCGCTCGTCGGCGCTGGCCTGGCCGCGGATGGCGCGCTCTTCGGCTTCGCCGTAGTGAATGCGGCGCGCTTCGTCGGCGAAGCGCTCGCCGACGTCTTCGGTGTTGGCGATCACCTGGCGCACGACGTGCATCCAGCGCGCTTGCATCGTCGTGCTCTCGTCCGCGGGCGCTGTTGGAGTGGGCGCGACAGGCGCCTGCGCACCCGAGAGATTCAGCCGCGGCGCGCTGGGCAGCCGCACGATGACCTTGTCGGCACACAGCGGGCATTCGATCAAACCGCGGCCGTTCTGGTCGAGAAAGTCGTCGTCGCCGGCAAACCAGCCTTCGAAACGGTGGCCGCTCTGGCATCGCAAATCGATGACTTTCATGATTCGCAACGGAGGTGGATGACTTTCATCGCGTTGCCGCCGGGCCGCCGCAAGGCGACGCAGATTCCCTCAGGAGAAGTGAACGAAGCGGGCTGGGGGACGTCATCCCGCCAATGTTAGCGGTCGGGCGATCAGAGTGCCGGCTGCCAGGTCAACGGCCACAAGCCGGCACGGTACTTTTGCAGCCACAGCAGACCGATCAGTGTCTTGGCATCGGTGATGCCACCGCTGGCGCACAGGGCGTCGATCTCGGCTTCGCTGTGGGTCACGATCTCCAGAAATTCCTCGTCGTCGAGCTTGGCGGCGCCAAGCGTCAGGCCGCGCGCGAACCAGATCTCGATGCCTTCGCTGGAGTAGGCGATGGCGTTGTTCAGCACGCCGGCACGCGCCCACTCGGCAGCGCGGTAGCCGGTTTCTTCTTCGAGCTCGCGCACACCGCAGACGAACGGCGCTTCACCGGCGTCGATCTTGCCGGCGGGGAACTCGAGCATGACGCGGCCCATCGGGTAGCGGAACTGGCGCTCCATGACGAGACGGCCGTCGTCCAAGATCGGCACCACCATCACCGCGCCGTTGTGCACGATGTACTCGCGCGTGGCCTGCGCGCCGTTGGGTAGCGCCACCGTGTCGCGGCGCACGTCGAGGAATCGGCCGCGCCAGACTTGTTCGCTGCTGACCGTCACTTCGCGCAAATGTGCGTCCGCAGGCGCGTCTGGGTGCGCGTCTTTGTCGTTCACGTCGCCAGGGTGCGCAGGATGGCGATGCTGCACAGCGTCATCAATCCGCCGGGCAGGATGCCGAGCAGCAGCACGGCCGCGCCGTTGGCCGCCAACAGCGCGTTCGCGCCACCGCCCTCTTGCGACGGCGCCGCGGCGTCGGCGGTGGGCTCGTCGAAGTACATGACCTTGACGATGCGCAGGTAGTAGAACGCGCCCACCAACGAAACCAGCACCGCGAACACCGCGAGCCACAGGTGATGGGGCTGGTTGGTGGTGATCAGCGCCTGCAGCACCGACAGCTTGGCGTAGAAGCCGGCGGTCGGCGGGATGCCGGCGAGCGAGAACATGAAGACGGCCATCACGCCGGCCATCCACGGGCTGCGCTGGTTGAGGCCGGCGAGGTCGGAGATCTCGTCACACTCGAAGCCCTGTCGCGCCAGCAGCATGACGAGGCCGAACGAGCCGAGCGTGGTCAGCACATAGACCACCATGTAGAACAGCGCCGAGCTGTAGGCGTTGCCCGCCGAGAGCGTGTTGCCACTGACGACGCCGGCGGTGAGTGCCAGCAGCATGAAGCCGATCTGC
The DNA here is from genome assembly GCA_963814385.1 of uncultured beta proteobacterium. Lineage (GTDB taxonomy): Bacteria > Pseudomonadota > Gammaproteobacteria > Burkholderiales > Burkholderiaceae_C > CADEEN01. The sequence continues at coordinate 5,203 of CAWFCX010000051.1, read as the reverse complement.
GCAATTGCCGAGTAGGCGAGCATGCGCTTGAGATTGGTTTGCGCGATCGCGGCGAGGTTGCCGATCAGCAGCGACAAGATCGCGAGCACAGAGATCATCTGCTGCCAGTCTGTCGCCAGGCCGAGCATGCCTTCGACGAGCAGGCGCATCGTCATGCCGAACGCCGCCAGTTTCGGCGCCGCGGCGATCAACAGCGTGACGGCCGTGGGCGCACCGTGATAAACGTCGGGCACCCACATGTGGAATGGCGCGGCGCCGAACTTGAACGCGAGGCCGGCAACGACGAAGACCAGGCCGAAGACGAGCACGCTCTGGTTGGCCTGGCCCTTGCCGATGACTTCGAAGACGCGCGGAATGTCGAGGCTGCCGGTGGCGCCGTACATCATCGACAGGCCGTAGAGCAGGAAGCCCGACGCCAGCGCGCCGAGCACGAAGTACTTCATCGCCGCCTCGGTGCTGGTGCCATGGTCGCGCCGCAAGGCCACCAGCGCATAGAGCGACAGGCTCATCAGCTCCAGGCCGAGATAGACGACGAGGAAGTTGTTGGCCGAGACCATGACGCACACGCCGAGCAGCGAGAACAGCGACAGCGTGAAGAACTCGCCCTTCAACATCTCGCGCGCGCCGATGTACGAACGCGCATAGCCGATGGTGATCATCACCGCTACCGTGGCGAAGAACGCCAGCAGGTGGCCGAGCGGGTCGGAGACAACCATGCCCTGCATCGCATAGACCGACTGCGCGCCGTCCAGCCGCACCAGGTGCAGCAAGGCCACAGCAGCGAGCGAGGCTTGCGTGAGCCAGAACGTCGGAGTGCGCTGCTCGTCTTCAACGAAGAGATCGACCAGCGCGATCGCGCAGGCCATCGTCAGCAGGACGATCTCGGGGGTGACGGCGGCCCAGTTCATAGTTTTGTTTGACCCACGTGCTGGATCAGTTGCGTGACGCTCTGGTGCATCACGTCGGTGAAGGGTTTGGGGTACACGCCCATCCACAGCACCGCGGCGGCGAGCAGCGCGAGCATCGTGAACTCGCGGCTGTTGATGTCTTTGAGGGCTTTGACATCAGCGTTGGCCACGTCGCCGAAGTACACACGCTTGACCATCCACAGCGTGTACGCGGCACCGAAGACGAGCGTCGTCGCGGCCAGCAACCCAAGCCAGAAGTTGAACTTCACGGTGCCCAGGATCACCATCCACTCGCCGACGAAGCCGCTGGTGCCCGGCAGGCCGCAGTTGGCCATGGCAAAGAAGACGGCGAAGGCGGTGAAGGTCGGCATCGTGTTGACGACGCCGCCGTAGGACGCGATCTCCCGGCTGTGCACGCGGTCGTAGAGGACGCCGATGCACAGGAACATCGCGCCCGAGATGAAGCCGTGGCTGATCATCTGCACGATGCCGCCGGAAATGCCGAGCTCGCTGAAGATGAAGAAGCCGAGCGTGACGAAACCCATGTGCGCGATCGACGAATAGGCGACGAGCTTCTTCATGTCCTGCTGCACGAGGGCGACGAGGCCGATGTAGAGCACGGCGATCAGCGACAGCGCGATGATCAGCCAGTCCCAGTGGCGCGATGCATCGGGCGCGATGGGTAGCGAGAAGCGCAGGAAGCCGTAGGCGCCGAGTTTCAGCATGATCGCGGCCAGCACGACCGAGCCACCGGTGGGCGCTTCGACGTGGGCGTCGGGCAGCCAGGTGTGCACCGGCCACATCGGCACCTTGACCGAGAAGGCAGCGAAGAAGGCGAAGAACAAGAGGCTCTGCGCCGACAGCGGCAGCGGCAGCTTGTGCCAGTCGAGGATTTCGAAGCTGCCACCGCTCTTGTAGTACAGGTAGATCAGCGCGACCAGCATCAGCAGCGAGCCGAGCAGCGTGTAGAGGAAGAACTTGAACGCCGCATAGACGCGTCGTGGGCCGCCCCACATGCCGATGATGATGTACATCGGGATCAGCGTGGCTTCGAAGAAAACGTAGAACAGCAGACCGTCGAGGGCGCAGAACACGCCGACCATCAGTCCCGACAGGATCAGGAACGCGCCCATGTACTGGTGCACGCGCTCGGTGATCACTTCCCACGCCGAGATGATGACGACGATGGTGATGAACGCCGTCAGCAGCACGAACCAGACCGAGATGCCATCCACTCCCAAGTGGTAGTTGACCTTGAAGCGCTCGATCCACGGCAGGTTCTCTTCGAACTGCATCGCCGCGCTGGCCACGTCGAAGCGGCTGACCAGCGGCAGCGTGACGAGGAAGCTCGCAATCGCCGCGACGAGCGCCATCCAGCGCACGGCATGGGCGTTCTCGTCGCGGCCGGTCGCGAGCAGCACGGCGCCCGCCAGGATCGGCAGCCAGATCGCAACGCTCAGCAGTCCCATTCAGCTCATTCCTCTTGTTGTTCTTGGTTTGTTGCTCTAGAGGCCGAACAGCGTTCGAACCTGCGGCCACAACTGCCAGGTCATCAGCCCGAAGATGCCGAGCAGCATGACGAGCGCATAGAAGTACAGGTGGCCGGTCTGGAACAGACGCGTCACTTGCGCGATGGCGCCGACCGCGCGCGCCGAGCCATTGACCAGCGCGCCGTCGATCAGCGCCACGTCGCCGCCCTTCCACAGGCCGGTGCCGAGCAGGCGCGCGCCAGCGGACAACACATGCTCGTTAAACCAGTCCATGTAGTACTTGTTGTCGAGCAGCTTGTAGACCCACTCGAAGCGGGTCTTGATGGCCGCGGGGATCGAGGGCTGCTTCAGGTAGAAGAACCAGGCCGTGACGACGCCGCCGAGCGCCAGCCAGAACGGCAGCGTCATCAGGCCGTGCGTGGCCATCGCCAGCGCGCCATGGAAGTGCTTGCCGATCTCCGCCATCGCCGGATGCGCGGCGGCGTTGACGATGATCGAGTCCTTGAAGAAGTCACCGTGCAGCATCGGGCCGATGGTCCAGTAGCCGATGAAGACCGAGGGCAGCGCGAGCAGGATCAATGGGGCGGTGACGACCCAGGGCGACTCGTGCGGCACATGCGGTTCGTGATGCTCGCCGTGATCGTCATGGTGATCATGCTCACCGGGGAACGGCTTGTGGTGGAAGCGTTCCTTGCCGTGGAAGACCAGGAAGTACATGCGGAACGAGTAGAACGCCGTGACGAAGACACCGGCCACGACCGCAAAGTTGGCGAAGCCCGAACCATACAGATGGCTCGCGTGCACGGCCTCGATGATCGAGTCCTTGCTGTAGAAGCCGGAGAACAGTGGCGTGCCGATCAGCGCCAGCGAGCCCACCAGTGACGTGATCCAGGTGATCGGCATGTACTTGCGCAGGCCGCCCATGTTGCGGATGTCCTGGTCATGGTGCATGCCGATGATCACGCTGCCGGCGGCGAGGAACAGCAACGCCTTGAAGAAGGCGTGCGTCATCAGGTGGAAGACGCCGACCGAGTACGCCGAGACGCCGAGCGCCACCGTCATGTAGCCGAGCTGGCTCAGCGTGGAATAAGCGACGACGCGCTTGATGTCGTTCTGGATGATGCCCAGGAAGCCCATGAACAGCGCGGTGATCGAGCCGATGATCAGCACGAAGGACAGCGCGGTGTCCGACAGCTCGAACAGCGGCGACATGCGCGCGACCATGAAGATGCCGGCGGTGACCATCGTCGCCGCGTGGATCAGCGCCGAGATCGGCGTCGGGCCCTCCATCGAATCGGGCAGCCAGACGTGCAGCGGGAACTGCGCGCTCTTGCCCATGGCGCCGATGAACAGGCAGATGCAGGCCACGGTGATCAGCATCCAGTCGGTGCCGGGGAAGCTCATCTTCGCCAGCTCGCCACCCTTGGCGAACACTTCGGCGTAGTTCAGCGAGCCGGCATAGGCCACCAGCAGGCCGATGCCGAGGATGAAGCCGAAGTCGCCGACGCGGTTGACGAGAAACGCCTTCATGTTGGCGAAGATCGCCGTCGGCTTCTTGAACCAGAAACCGATCAGCAGGTAACTCACCAGACCCACCGCTTCCCAGCCGAAGAACAGCTGCAGGAAGTTGTTGCTCATGACGAGCATCAACATGCTGAAGGTGAACAGCGAGATGTAGGCGAAGAAGCGCTGGTAGCCGTCGTCGTCTTCCATGTAGCCGATGGTGTAGATGTGCACCATCAGGCAGACGAAGGTGACGACCACCATCATCATCGCCGTCAGGCCATCGACGAGGAAGCCGACTTCCATCCTCAGATTGCCGAGCACCATCCATTCGTAGACCGTGGCGTTGAAGCGCGCGCCGGCGATCACGTCCTTCAGCACGACGGCCGAACAGATCAGCGACACAAGCACGCCGAGGATCGTGATGACGTGCGCGCCGCGGCGGCCGATCGTCTTGCCGAAGAAGCCGGCGACGATGGCGCCGACCAGCGGCGCCAGGGCGGCCGTGAGCAGGAGGTTCTGAGAGATTGCCATGGTGTCTCGGTCAGCCCTTGAGCGTGTCCATGTCCTGCACGTTGATCGACGCGCGATTGCGGAACAGCACGACCAGGATCGCCAAGCCGATCGCCGACTCGGCCGCGGCCACGGTGAGGATGAAGAACACGAAGACCTGGCCGGCCATGTCGCCGAGGTAGTGCGAGAAGGCGATGAAGTTCATGTTCACCGCGAGCAGCATCAGCTCGATGGCCATCAGCAGCACGATCAGGTTGCGGCGGTTCATGAAGATGCCGATCACCGACAGCGCGAACAGGATCGCGCCGAGCGAGAGGAAGTGCGACAGCGTCAGCGTGCCCATCATGCTTTCTTCTCCTCGGCGGCGGCGGCGGCTGGGGCGCTCGGCGCTTCGATGGTCGGCGCCATCTTGACCAGGCGCACGCGGTCGGCCTTCTTCGCGCGCACCTGCTGCGACGGGTCCATGTGCTTGCTGTCCTTGCGCTCGCGCAGCGTCAATGCGATGGCGGCAATGATCGCCACGAGCAGCAGCACCGCGGCGAGTTGCAGCGGGTAAGGTAGTCGGTGTAGATCTCGATGCCGAGCAGCTTGGTGTTGGCCACGTTCGCCATGTCAGCCGGAAACGGCTTGGGCGTGCCGAGGTCGAAGCCGCCGCGCAGGATCAGCGTCATCTCGAGCGCGATCAGCGCGCCGACGATGCCGGCGAGCGGGAAGTGCTTCCAGAAATTCTCGCGGAAGGCGTCGGTGTTGACGTCGAGCATCATGACGACGAACAGGAACAACACCATC
>CAWFCX010000050.1:0-291516 GCA_963814385.1 uncultured beta proteobacterium | reverse complement strand
GCCCCAACGCGGCGTTTCGCTCTCGCCGAGGGCACCGAACTGTTCGGGGCTGGACGGGATCGCGTCGTAGCCTTGTTCTTCGAGCGATTGGCGCATCGCCGGGCTTTGCAGCGCGGCCACGATCTCGCGGTTCAGGCGCTCGACGGCGGTGCGCGGCGTGCCCGCACGCACATAGACACCATTCCACACCGTCGAGACATAGCCCTTGAAGCCGGCCTCTTCCATCGTCGGCACATCGGGCAGCAGGCGCGAGCGCTGCGGCGTGGCGACAGCCAGCGCTCGCAGCTTGCCGCTCTTGACCATCGGCAGGATGGCCGGCAGGTTGTTGAACATCATCGGCACCTGGCCACCGAGCACATCGTTCATGGCCGGTGGCCCGCCCTTGTAGGGGATGTGCAGCAAGTCGATGCCGGCCTGGGCGCGGAACTGCTCGCCCGCCAGGTGCATGGTGTTGCCGTTGCCGGCCGAAGCGTAGGTCAGCGCACCCGGCTTGGCCTTGGCCGCGGCGACCACGTCTTGCACCGTCTTGTACGGCGTGGCGGGGTTGACCACCAGCACGTTGGCCATCGAGTGCGTGCCCGAGACCGGCTGCAGATCCTTGAGCGGCTCGTAGGGCATGTTCTTGCCGTACAGGTGCGGGTTGATCGCCACCGTGCTCGCGGTGCCCAGCAACAGCGTGTAGCCATCGGCCGGCGCCTTGACCACCGAGGCCGAACCCACGTTGCCGTTGGCGCCCGCGCGGTTGTCCACCACCACGGGCTGGCCGAGGCGCTTGGCGAGATCGCCCGCCAACTGGCGAGCGAAGACATCCGCCGCACCACCCGGCGGGTAGGGCACGACGAAGGTCAGCTGCCGGTTCGGGTAGTCGCTCTGCGCGGCCGCGGGCGCGGCCACGCAGAGCGCTGCGAGTGCAAGCAGCGCCGCGCGCCGCAACAACCGCTGCATCAAGCGCTCTCGTACAGCCGCGTCATCACGAACTCGCGGTGGCCCAGCGCCTCGGCCGCGGTCAAGCGCCCGTTGGCCGTGCGCAGCATGCACTCGAGCAGCTTGTCGCCGGCCTGGTCGAGCGTGAGTTCGCGCTGCAGCAGGCCGGAGATGTCGACGTCGATGTGCTCGCTCATCAAGCGCACGGTGCGCGGGTTGGCGCAGATCTTGATCACCGGCAGGATCGGGTTGCCGATGACGTTGCCCTGGCCGGTGGGGAAGAAGTGCACCGCATAACCCGAGGCCGCGCACAGCGTCACCATTTCGGCGGCGGCGCGGAGGAGTCCATGAACCACAGGCCCGGGTGGGTCGGGATCTCGGCCTTGTCGATCACGCCATCGACGGTGCACTTCTTGCCGATCTTCTGGATGTTGCCCAGGGCCTTTTCCTCGATCGTGGTCAGGCCGCCGGCGATGTTGCCCTTGGTCGGCTGGCTGTCGGACAGATCGGTCGTCTTGTGGCGGTTGATCATGTCCTGGTAGCGGTTGAACATGAACATGAACTTGTCGCGCACGGCGTCGTTGGCGCAGCGCGCCGCGACGATCGTCTCGCCGCCGGTGATCTCGCTGGTCTCGCCGAAACACAGGGTGGTGCCCAAGGGGTGCAGCTGGTCGAACGCCGCGCCGACCGTCGGGTTGGCGCCGCAGCCGCTGGTGGTGTCGCTCTCGCCGCACTTGGTGCTGACCCACAACTCGTGGATCGGGCAGACCTCGCGCTGCTTCTCGCTGGCCCATTGCACGTACTCGCGCGCCACTTTGCTGGCACGCAGGATGGTGTCGTGGTCGCCGTGGCCCTCGATGCCGAACCCGACCACCGGCTTGCCGGTGGTGGCAATGCCCTGCACCACCTTTTGCGTCCAGCCGTCTTCGATGCCGATGACGACCACCGCCGCCACGTTGGGGTTGCAGCCCGCCCCGATCAGGGTGCGGAAGTGCAGCTCGAGGTCGGCACCGAACTGCAGCCGGCCGTAGGGGTGCGGAATCGCCAGCGCACCCTTGATGTTGTGCGCCACGGCCTCGGCCGCGGCATTGGACAGGTCGTCCAGCGGCAGGATGATGACGTGGTTGCGGATGCCGACGCGGCCGTTTTCGCGCCGGTAGCCGAGGAAGGTGGTGTCTTTGGAGATGGCGGACATCGTGGGTTCCTTGATCTTGATCGAAATGGGGTGGGTCAGCAGACGTAGCGAGCGGTGCTCAGGCTAGGCGCGAACCGCAGCAAGGCTGCCTGCCTTGCGAGGATTCGCAACGACGCAGGAGCGCCGCGCAGTAGCCTGATGGCCCGGCCAATCACCAACGCTTGGTTTTGATGTTGTGCACGTGGGCATGCTCGCCGGCCTTGATCGGCGCGACCACCTTGCCCATGTCGATGCCGTACTTCCAGACCGTGTCGCCCACGGCCATGTCGCGCAGCGCCACCTTGTGACCGATCGGGATGTCCGAACGCGCGACGACGTTGGTCATCTTGTCCTCGTCCATGATCCAGCCGGACAGCTCCATACCGGCTTTCACGCCTTCCACCACGACGACTGCGACCGAGTCCTTGGTGTCATGCAACACGAAATGATTCATGCGTGCTCCTGTTGGGTTGTTGAGGGAATGGACTCAGTTTAGTGACGCTTCCAAGCGCGTCAACCTTGTCATATACATGACTTGAATGAATTCTCTGCCGCGGCTAGCATCAGCTGCGATGGAGTCTGCGTTGCCGTTCACCCCGTTGCCGCCCGATGTGGCCGGCGCGCCGCTGTACCGCCAAGCCAAGCGTGCCTTGCTCGAGGCCATTGAGTCAGGCCGCTACCTGGCGGGCAGCGCGTTGCCCAGCGAACCCACGCTGGCGGCCGCTCTGGGCGTGTCGATCGGCACGCTGCGCCACGCCGTCGATGAGCTGGTGGCCGAGCGCATCGTGGTGCGCCGTCAGGGCCGCGGCACCTTTGTCGCGTCACACACCACCGAACGCTTCGTCTTCCAGTTTTTTCACGTCGAGCGCAGCGACGGTGCGCGCGATGCACCCAGCGTGGAGTTGCTGTCATTTGAGCGCGGCAAGCTCGATGACGAAGCGGCCACCGCGCTCGGATGCCGCGTCGGCGACGCCGCCATCCACGTCGACAACCGGCTTTCACTGCAAGGCCGGCCGGTGGTCTACGACAAGCTCGCGCTGCCGGCTGCGCTGTTCCGCGGGCTGTCGGAAAAGCGCTTGCGCGAACGGCCGAGCACGATCTACCACCTCTACCAGACCGAGTTCGCGATCACCGTCTTGCGTGCGACTGAACGTGTGCGCGCCGTCAGCGCCGACCGACCCGCCGCGCGCGTGCTCGGCGTGGCGCCCGGCAGCGCCGTGCTGCAGGTGAGGCGCACAGCGTTGACCTTCAACGACAAGCCCGTCGAGTACCGCGTCTCGACCATCTCGACAGCGCAACACGACTATGTGAGCACCCTCGCCCCACAGGCGTAAGCTCGCGCCCTCTCGCAAAACCCGCCTTGCCATGAGCCCGAAGCACCCCGACCTCAGCGCGCGCAACTTCCCCTCCGCCGAAGAAGAAGCCGCTGCGCTCAAACCGACCTCGCTCTACGGCGGCGCCGACAGCAGCTACAAGCTGGCCTTCACCGACGAGCACTTCCTGCTGCGCGAAGACCTGCGCCCGGTGCGCATGCAGCTCGAGTTACTGAAGCCCGAACTGATCCTGCGCGAAGAGCGCATCGTCGCGACGATCGTCATTTTCGGCAGCGCACGCCTGGTGCCGATGACGCTGGCCGAAGAGCGTCTGGCCACAGCAGAGACCGGCAATGACAAAGCAGTGATCGCCCGCGCGCGCATGGCGCTGCACATGTCGCGCTACTACGAAGAAGCGCGGCAGTTGTCGTCGCTGATCACCAAAGCGAGCCACAAGCTCGACGAGAAGATCGTCGTCGTCACCGGCGGCGGCCCCGGCATCATGGAAGCCGGCAACCGCGGCGCCAGCGAGGCCGGCGGGCCGAGCATCGGCCTGAACATCGTGCTGCCGCACGAGCAAGAACCCAACGCCTACATCACGCCGCGCCTGTGCTTCCAGTTTCACTACTTCGCGCTGCGCAAGATGCATTTCCTGATGCGCTCGGCGGGCCTGGTTTGCTTCCCCGGCGGCTTCGGCACCTTGGACGAAATGTTCGAAGTGCTGACGCTGACCCAGACCGGCAAGGTGCGCAAGCGCCCGATCGTGCTCGTCGGCCGCGAGTTCTGGACCAAGCTGGTCAACTTCGACTGGCTCGTCGAGACCGGCATGATCGCGGCCGAAGATCTGAAGCTGTTCCACCTGGTCGAGACGGCGGAAGAAGCGTGGGCCGTGCTCGAGTCCGCGCTCGGACTCGATGAACCGCAGACGGAGACGGGGGAGTTTGCAGACGATGTGTGAGGCGCTGGCCGCGGATGGCGTGGCAGGGCCAAAGGAAGCCAGACGTGCGAACACCGAGAAAGCAGCATCGTGTTGGTGCTCTCTACTTGGAAGCTGCGACGACGCTCCTGCGCCGCATCCGCAGCGCTGACCCCACCGCCGGGTTGCTGGAAGCAGCCGACCTGCATTGGTGGTGGCGCACACCGCGCTCGACCGACCATCTCCCACAGCTCTTCTGGTTCGATGACCTCGGTCGGCCCGAAGCGGCCGTGATCGCGACCGACTGGGGAGACGCAACTGCTCTCGACCCGATCGTGATGCCCGATGCAACGCCCGACTTCGTTGCACAGGTCATCGAGAACGGGGTCGCTCACGCCAACGAGTCCGGGTTCGGATCCGTGGAAGTCGTCGCTGATCGCAGCGATGACGTCATGCGTGCGGTGCTGACCGGCCATGGCTTCGCGATCGAGGAAGCCGGGGCGGACGGTACTCCGTCGAGTCTGTCCGTGGTCACTGCGTGGCTGGCTGCAGAAGCCCGACCTCAGATCAGCCCGCTGCACGAGCACTATCGCCTGCTCGACCGGACGGGCACGGCACCGCGACCGCATCACATGAACCGCCGAAGCGGACCCGACGTCGAAACGCGGCTACGCCAAACGTCGCTGTATCGGCCCGACCTCGACCTGGTCGTGCTCGACAGCCTCGACGCCGTCGCGGCGTACGGCCTGTTCTGGTTCGATCCTGAAACCGCAACGGGCCTCGTCGAACCGATGCGCACCGAAGACGATCACCACCGACGAGGCCTGGCCCGCCACCTGCTCAGCGCCGGTATCGACCTCCTCGCCCGGGCCGGCGCTTCGCGCATTAAGCTCTGCTTCGGCCCGGACAACCGAGCGGCAAGCAGTCTCTACACCAGCGCCGGCTTCAAACCCGACAAGCAGACCGTGGTCTTCTCCCGCCGCACCAGCGCAAGGACTTCGTAGAACACGTACTACCGTCACCCTTGCAGCATCCGCACCTTCACCGCCCGCCCCTTGACCTTCGCCGTCGAGAGCTTCTTCAACATCTGCGGCGCGACGCCACGCTCCACGGCCACATAGGTCGAGAACTCGTTGACGTTGATCTTGCCGACTTGCGCCGCAGCGTAGCCCAGGTCCTTGGTCAGCGCGCCGAGCACGTCGCCGGCGCGGATCTTTTCCTTGCGCCCACCGAGGATCTGCAGCGTGGCCATTGGCGGACGCAGCGGCTCATTGCTCGCCGGTGTGAGCGACGCCAGCGGCTGCCACTCGGACTTGAAGCCGAGCACGTGCTCGATCTGGCCGACGCGTCCCATCTCGTCCAGCGTCGCCAGGCTGAAGGCCCAGCCCTCGGCATCAACTCTGCCCGTGCGGCCGATGCGGTGCGTGTGCGTCGCTGGCTCGGGCGTCACGTCGACGTTGATCACCGCTTCGAGCTCGGCGATGTCCAGCCCGCGCGCGGCGATGTCGGTGGCGACGAGCACGCTGCAACTGCGGTTGGCGAACTGCACCAGCACCTGGTCGCGGTCGCGTTGGTCGAGGTCGCCGTGCAGTTCGAGCGCGGCGAAGCCTTGCGCCTTCAGCACATCGACGAGGTTGCGGCATTGCTGCTTGGTGTTGCAGAAGGCGAGCGTGCTCACCGGCCGGTAGTGATTGAGCAGCAGCGACACCGCGTGCAGGCGCTCGTCTTCACGCACTTCGAAGAACAGCTGGCGGATCTTGGTCGCGCTGTGCTGCTCGGCCACCGTCACCGTCTGCGGCTCGCGCATGAAGGCCGCGCTCAACTTCGCAATGCCTTCCGGGTACGTCGCCGAAAACAGCAGCGTCTGGCGCTGCTTCGGGCACTGCTTGGCAACGGTCGCAATGTCGTCGTGAAAGCCCATGTCGAGCATGCGATCGGCCTCGTCGAGCACCAGCGTGTTCAGCGCCTCGAGGCTCAGGCTGCCGCGCTCCAGGTGATCCATGATCCGCCCCGGCGTGCCGACGACGATGTGCGCGCCATGCTCCAGGCTCGCCAGTTGCGTGCGCATCATGCTGCCGCCGCACAGCGTCAGCACCTTGATGTGATCCTCGGCACGAGCCAGCCTGCGCACCTCCTGCGTCACCTGCTCTGCGAGCTCGCGCGTCGGGCACAGCACCAAGGCCTGCACCGCAAAGCGACGCGGGTTGAGATTCGCCAGCAGCGCCAGCGCAAACGCGGCCGTCTTGCCGCTGCCTGTCTTGGCCTGCGCGATCAAATCCTTGCCCGCCAGCGCCAGCGGCAGGCTCGCCGCCTGGATCGGCGTCATGCTCGTGTAGCCCAGGCGCTGTAGGTTGTCCAGTGTGGCCGGCGGCAGCGGCAGGCTGGCGAAGTCGGAAGTTTTTTTCGCTGCAGGCGGCGCGCTCGTGTTCATGGGCGATTATCGGTGCCGTGCCGCAACCGCTCCTGCCCATCCCCCGCCACGCCCAACGCCTGCCTCCGCACATCGGCGAGGCGCAACTGGCGCGCATCCGCCACGCGGTGCATCACCTGCCGCAGGTGACCAAGCCCGCCGACTACATTGGCAACAGCGTGGCCGACACGCATGCCGATTTCGAAACCCACCTCGACACGCTCGGCCTCATCCTGCTGCAGAAGCCCGTGCCCGGGCAACGGCCGAGCCGCTGGATCGACCCGGCCCTGATCGACGCTGCGCTGGCCCACCTCGACGCGGTGGGCAGCGGCCCGAAAGCGCGGCCGCTGATGCTGGAGCGCAGCACCGCGCTCGAACAGATGGCGGTGTCGCGCCGCGCCGGCGTGTGGACGCGCCTGATCCGCCACACGCTCACGCTGTCGGAGCCGGGCTGGGCGGTGCCGGTGCTGTTCCGCGTGCCGGTGCCAGCCGATGCGGTGTGGGCCTTCTTCCGCAACAGCGATGCAGCAGCGCTGCAGGCCGCGCTCGGCCCGCCGCCGCAGCACCCCGAAGCCGCAGCCATCAAAGCGCACCTGGAATCGCTGCTCGAACGCAGCCGTGCCCTCTCGGCGCAGCACCTGCCTTCGCTGCTGCCACGCCTGCAGGCCGAGTGCAGCACGCCGCTGGCGCTGCCCGAGCTCAAGTCCGCGTGCTCGCGCGCGCAGGACCGCTGGGAGCACCAGACCAGCGAGCTCGACGCGCTGGCCGGCCTGAACTCCGACCTCGCCTTCCAGGGCTACCCCGACACCTTTGCCAAGGCACGCCAGCTGCAGCGCAAGGTCACGCTCTACGTCGGCCCGCCCAACAGCGGCAAGACGCACGCCGCCTTCGAGCGCCTGGCGCAGGCGGCCAGCGGCGCCTACCTCGCGCCGCTGCGCCTGCTCGCGCTCGAAGGGCGCGACCGGCTGGTGGCGCGCGGCGTGCCCTGCTCGCTGCTCACCGGCGAAGAGAACGTGCCGGCGCCCGGCGCGCGCGTGGTCAGCAGCACGATCGAGATGGTCGGCACCAACACCGTCATCGACTGCGCCGTGATCGACGAGGCGCAGATGATCTTCGACGGCTCGCGCGGCTGGGCCTGGACGCAGGCCATCGTGGCCGTGCCGGCGAGCGAGGTCATCGTCATCTGCTCGGCCTACGCGGTGCCGGCCATCGAGAACCTGCTCGGCCTGTGCGGCGAGCGCTGCACCGTGCGCCACTTCGAGCGCAAGCAGCATGTGCAACTGCTGCCGCAGCCGGTGCCGCTGCCCTCGCTGACGCTCGGCGATGCGGTGGTGGCCTTCAGCCGCCGCGACGTGCTGATGCTGCGCGACCAGATCGCCGCAGCCGGCCACCCGGTGAGCGTGATCTACGGCGCGCTGCCGCCCGAGGTGCGCAAGCGCGAGGCCGAGCGCTTTGCCGAAGGGGCCTCGCACATCCTGGTGGCGACGGACGCCATCGGCATGGGCCTGAACCTGCCGATCCGGCGCGTGCTGTTCAGCACGATGACCAAGTTCGACGGCATCGACGACCGCCCGCTCGGCGAGAGCGAGGTGCACCAGATAGCAGGACGCGCCGGGCGCTTCGGCATCCACGAGGAAGGTTTCGTCGGCGTGCTGAAGGAGGCCGAGCCCGGCGCGCTGAAGCTGCTGACCGAGCTGCTGCCGAAGACGCCGCGCGCGCCGCGCGACTTCAAGGCGCCGGTGGCGCCGAACAACTGGCACGTGCAGACCATCGCTTCGCGCCTGCAGATGACGCGCCTGCGCGACGTGCTCGGCGTCTTCGTCGAGCAGTTGAAGCTCGACGACGCGCACTTCGCGGTGGCCGAGCTGGAGCAGATGCTGGCGCTGGCCGAGCAGCTCGACGACTGCGCCGCGCGCCTGTCGCTCAAGGAGCGCTTCATCTACGCCCAGGCGCCGGTGGACACGCGCACCGAGCAGCAGCTGCAGCACTTCCTCGACTGGGCCGGCCAGCACGCCTACTCAGGCCAGGCCGGCGCGCCGTGGTTCCTGGACCAGGTGGACGGCCACAGCCGGCTCGACGCGATGGAGCAGGCGCTGCGCGCCTGCACGCTGTGGCTGTGGCTGGACCTGCGCTTTCCCGGCGCCTATGGGCACCTGCAGGAGGTGCTGGCGCTGCGCGGGCAGCTCAACGACGGGATCGAGCGGCAGTTGAAGGGGAAGCGGCCGCTGGCGCAGGTGAGGGGGCGGGGGCGCAGGGGTGGGTGATGGGGCGGCCCAGGAGACCTGAGTTGAAGCCCTGACAGCAGTCGACCCCATATCATCAGCGCCCATGGCGAGAGCACCCAAGCGTCCATTCCAGTCCTTGAAGGACAAGGGCTTCGATGTCGTCTTCGTGTCGCACGCGGCAGGCATCTTGGTTCAGGACTTCCCTCAGGCCATCGCCGAACTCGAGAAGGCGCTGTCCAACCTCGAGTTGCCCATCACGGAGATCATCGGTAGTGGTGGCGGCGAAACGAAGTTCACTCAGCGGCTTCGCAGGACACTTGCCGGGATGGCCTGGAAGAAGCACGAGTTCATCATCACGAAGACCGTTGATGGCATCCCCATGGAGTCCACCTCACACGAAGTCGATCACGTTCGTCGCTTCACAGGCGTGGGCGTCGTGGCGCTTGAAATCGAGTGGAATAACAAAGACCCCTTCTTCGACCGAGACCTCGAGAACTTCAAGCGTCTGCATGCAGAGGGAGCCATCAGCGTTGGCATCCTTGTGACACGCGGATCATCGCTGCAAGCGAACCTATGGGATGCCGTTCGCAAGTTCGCCGAGGACAGAAAGATCAACAGCTTCGATGACCTTGCGAACAATGGCTACGTGCCGACTCCAAAGCAGAAGGCGAACGTTCTCAAGCGTGTTGAGCGCAAGAAGGAGCCGAGGCCCTTCGCTGATGCTTGGACCGACAACTTCGTTGGCAACAAGTACGGCCAAGCCACCACGCATTGGGACAAGCTGCAGCACCGAATTCAGCGCGGTGTCGGCAACCCTTGCCCGCTCGTCCTTCTTGGTCTACCAGCAGCGATGATCCGCTTCGACGCCGCGGCAGTCGAAGCGTTGGAAGAGGAAGACGTTACTCCGCAGTGACTGCTTCAAGATGGCGACGTGAGTGATGCGCATACGTCGGCCACGATGGCATGTAGCTCTCGTCGGCCTGGTTGCCCCAAATCGTCCAGTCAGGCCGCTCACCACGGGCGAACAGCTCCAGATAAGGACCAGGGCTGCAACTCTCGATCAGCGGGTACTGCTCATCCGGCTTGCGTGAGTGCTCGCGCTTGCGGGTGCACATGATGTTGACCTGCGTCCGTCCAGGCTGAAGCGTGCGAGCGTTCTTGCCACGCACACCGAACAGCAGTATCTCGGTCACGTTGCGGAAGTAGAAGCCCACCCCGCGCCCGTCCGGCCCACCGTCCTTGCGCACCTTCTGCCAGACGATGTTGGACTTGTAGTTGAAGCCCCAGGCCTGCATCACAGCCAGGCCCTCGGGCAGCAGCGCATTAGGCACCCACAAGTACAGGTGCGCCGTGTCCTCAGCAACGCGGCTGACTGGCAGTGCCTTGATGTCATCGAGCGTCAGCGTGCCGTAACGCGCAAGTCGCTTGTGCTCGGGGGCGATCTTGCCGGTCCGGTTCTGAAACTGCCAAGGCGGGTCGGCCAGGACGGTCTTGAACCTGCGCGGGCCAACGAACGCTGTGAAGTCGTGTGCCGCAGAGGCTGGCGTGGTCTTTGTCATGGCACCGCAGTGGCTGGGTGTTGTTGAACTCGCAGACGTTACCTTAGCGCAAACTGCTGGATCTGCATACAGGTATTTTTCGGTGCCTGCGGGCAGGAGCACTCACCGCCCAACAGCGTCATGCGACCCAGCTGACTACACTGCCGCTCATGCACCCGCTGATCGAAACCCATCGCACCGAATTGCTCGCCCTGGCACACAGGCGCGGCGTCACGTGTGTTCGGATTTTTGGTTCGATGAGTCGGAGCGACTGCAATCAAGACAGCGACGTAGACCTGCTGGTGAGCCTGGCCCCGGGCACCAGTGCACTCGCCTTGGGTGGCCTGTCGCTGGACGCGCAGGCGTTGCTGGGCAGGCGCGTGGATGTCGTCACCGAAGCGAGCCTGAACCCGGCGCTGCGCGACAGCGTGATGGCCGCCGCCGTGCCGCTGTGAAGCCGAGTCCAGAGTCAGACCCGGTGCTGCTGGCGCACATGCGCGCCAGACAATGAAAACCCCCGCCCGCCTGCAGTCCCTCCAAGACGAAGGCTTCATCGACAGTGTGTCGCGCCAGCTGATGAGCGGCAAGGAAGCCACGGTCTACGTGGTGCGCTGCGGCGACGAGACGCGCTGCGCCAAGGTCTACAAGGAAGCGAACAACCGCAGCTTCCGCCAGGCGGTGGACTACACCGAGAACCGCAAGGTCAAGAACACGCGTCAGGCGCGTGCCATGGCCAAGGGCACGCGCTTCGGCCGTGCGTCGCAGGAGGCGGCGTGGCAGAGCGCCGAAGTGGATGCGCTGTACCGCCTCGCGGCGGCGGGCGTGCGGGTGCCGCGGCCCTACAACTTCCACGACGGCGTGCTGCTGATGGAGCTGGTCACCGATGCCAACGGCGACGCCGCGCCGCGCCTGAACGACGTGGCCTTCACGCCCGAGGACGCTCGCGCCCACCACGCCACGCTGCTGCAGGAGGTGGTGCGCATGCTGTGCGCCGGCGTCGTGCATGGCGACCTGTCGGAGTTCAATATCCTGCTGGCGGCCGACGGCCCGGTGATCATCGACCTGCCGCAGGCGGTGGACGCGGCCGGCAACAACCACGCCGCGCGCATGCTGCTGCGCGACGTGGACAACCTGCGCGACTTCTTCGGCCGCTTCGCGCCCGAGCTGCTCGCCACCGAGTACGGCCCCGAGATCTGGGCGCTGTATGCGCGCGGCCTGCTGCGCGTGGACAGCGTGCTCACCGGCCGCCACGAGCGCGACAACCGCCCGGCGGACCTGCAGGCGGTGATGCGCGAGATCGACGATGCGCGTGACGAAGAGGCGGCGCGCCGATTGCGGGTGGCTGCGGTGTCTTGAGCAGGGGCCGATGGGTCATGCTGCAAACGCAGGCACAACGATACAATGCATGCATTGTCGGTTTGACGGAGTGATGAAGATGGCGATGCTCACGGTTCGCAACATTCCCGATGGGGTGCACCGCGCGCTGCGTGCACGGGCCTCGCGTCGCGGCCACAGCATGGAGGCCGAGGTGCGCGAGATCCTGGAGTCCGCCGTCAGCCCACAAGGGCGGGTGAAGCTGGGCTCGGTGCTGGCAGACATGGGGCGGCGCGCCAAGCTGACGGACGACGAGTTCGCCGTCTTCGAGCAGGTGCGCAGCAAGGCGCCGGGCCACCCGCCGAGCTTCGAGTAGCAGTGATCCTGCTGAACACCAACGTGGTGTCGGAGCCGCTGCGCTCAGCGCCCGAAGCCCGCGTGATCGAGTGGATCGACGCGCAGCCGTTGGAGACGCTCTTTCTGTCGGCCATCACCGTGGCTGAACTTCGGGCCGGCGTGGCGCTGCTGCCCGCAGGCAAGCGCCGCACGGGCTTGCACGACAGCCTGGAGAAGCGCGTGCTGCCGCTGTTTGCCGGCCGCGTGCTGCCCTTCGATCTGGCGTGCACACAAGCCTATGCCGCGCTGGTGTCTGCAGCCCGTGCTGCCGGCTTGGCCATTGCGAGCGCCGATGGCTACATCGCTGCCATCGCTTTGGCCAACGGTCTGGCGGTCGCGAGCCGCGATACTGGTCCCTTCAGAGCGGCAGGCGCCGCCGTGATCGACCCGTGGCAGCCTGCAGCGTGACGCCGAGGCATGCGCGGAGCAAGCAGCGCGCCGGCTGCGGATGACAGCGGTTTCGTGAGCGCGATGGGCCACTCCAAAGCGCTCAAGCGCCGAAGCGCGCAGCGCAATGGTTGTTGTCTGATCAACACGCTGCCCTACTTGCGGGGCTACGCGCCCGAGTTGCTGGCACGCGCGCAACAGCTCCTCGCCGAGGGCCTGCTGCTCGACAGCGTGCTGCGCCGCTACCCGCACACGCACGACGTGCGCAGCGACCGCGCGCTGTTCGACTACGTGACCGCGCTCAAGGCCGAGCACCTGCGCAACGCCGAGCCGCTGGCCAAGGTGGCGTACGACAACAAGCTGCAGGTGTTGCGCAATGCGCTCGGCACGCACACCACCGTGTCGCGCGTGCAAGGCACGAAGCTCAAGGCCAAACGCGAGATTCGCGTGGCGAGTGTGTTCAAGGACGCGCCGGCCGAGTTCCTGAAGATGATCGTCGTGCACGAACTCGCGCACATGAAGGTGCGTGAGCACGACAAGGCCTTCTATGCGCTGTGCACGCACATGGAGCCGGCGTACCACCAGCTCGAATTCGATGTGCGGCTGTGGCTCACCGCGCAAGAAGGCCGCGAGGCCGTGAAATGAAAAGCGCAGGCGTTGCAGTCGTGCTGGCCGTGCTCGTTGCAACCACGGCCGCCGCGCCGCCCGCGCCAGACACGATGGCCCAACGCGTGCAAGCCTGCACCGCCTGCCACGGCGATCAGGGCCGGGCCGCGGCCGACGGTTACTACCCTCGCATAGCAGGCAAGCCCGCGGGCTATCTGTTCAACCAGCTCACCGGTTTTCGTGACGGCCGCCGGCACTACGCGCTGATGGTCAACTTGATCGAGCCGCTGGCCGGGCCTGTGGGCGAGGCTTACCTGCGCGAGATCGCGGCGCACTTCGCGGCGATCGAGCTGCCCTACCCTGCACCGCAGCCGCCGACGGCGTCGCAGGCGATGCTGGAGCGCGGGCGCACGCTGGCCCTGCAAGGCGATGCGGCGCTCGGTGTTCCGGCATGTGCGGCCTGTCATGGGAGCGCGCTGACCGGCGTCCAGCCGGCCACGCCGGGGCTGCTCGGTTTGCCGCGCGACTACCTGAATGCGCAGCTCGGCGGCTGGCGCACCGGCAACCGGCGCGCGCTTGCGCCGGACTGCATGGCGGAAGTGGCGAAGGCGCTGGCGCCCGACGACATCAGCGCCGTGTCGCAATGGCTGGCCGCGCAGCCGGTGCCGGCGCCTGCCAAGGCCGCCGAGGCCTTGCCCGCGCCGCCGCCCAAACGCTGTGGCGGGGGCGTGCGATGAAGCGCGTTGCGCTCGCCCTGATCGTCGCCGTGGCGGCGCTGCTGGCGCTCGCCGTCGCGCTGCTCAACCGCCTCGACGAATCGCCCGCGGCCAGTGGCCCCGGCGACGCCGCACGTGGTGCCTACTTGGCCCAAGCCGGCCACTGCGCCGGCTGCCACACCGCGCGCGGCGGCGCGCCCTATGGCGGTGGCCGCGCGCTGGCCACGCCCTTCGGCACGGTCTATGCCGCCAACCTCACACCCGATGCGCAGAACGGCATCGGCCGCTGGAGCGCCACCGACTTCTGGCGCGCGCTGCACAACGGCCGCTCGGCCGATGGCCGCTGGCTGGTGCCGGCATGTCCGTACCCGAATTTCACGCAGGTCTCGCGCGACGACGTGCGCGATCTCTTGGCCTACCTGCGCACCGTGCCCGCGGTGGCGCAGGCCAATCGCGCGCACGAGCTGCGTGGGGTCTACGGCACGCAGGCTGCGCTGGCGGGGTGGCGCGCGCTGTACTTTCGGCCCGGCACGCCACCGGCCGATCGCGGCGCCTACCTCGTCAGCGGCCTCGGCCATTGCAGTGCCTGTCACGGCCAGCGCAACGCCTGGGGCGCCACCGACGGGCCGCTCGACGTGCGCGGCGGCGTTGTCACCGAGCAAAGTTGGTTCGCACCAGCGCTCGACGATGCGCGCCAGGCCGGCGTGGCCGAGTGGTCGCAGGCCGACGTGGTGGCGCTGTTGAAGAGCGGCCGCAATCCGCACGCCACCGTCAGCGGGCCGATGGCCACTGTCGTCGCCGGCAACACGCAACACCTCGTCGACGATGACCTGCAAGCCATCGCCACGTTCTTGCGCGCATTGCCGGCGCGGCGCACGCAGCCGCCAACTCACGAGGCGGCGCCGACAGCGCAGCGCACGCTCGGCGCCAAGCGCTATGAAGAGCACTGCGCCAACTGCCACGGTGAGCAAGGCGAAGGCAGCCCCGGCGTCGCGCCCGCGCTGCGCGGCAACCGCGCGGTGATGATGGACCCCGCCAACAACGTCATCCGCGTCGTGCTCGGTGGCGGCTACGGCCCCGCCACCGCCGCCAACCCGCGGCCGCACGGCATGCCGCCGTTCGCAATAGCACTGTCGAACGAAGACGTGGCGGCCGTCGTCACGCACATCCGCAGCGCCTGGGGCCACGATGCGTCGGCCGTCGACACGGTGGCCGTGGACCGGCAGCGAGGGGGCGCGGGGCGGTAAGACGGACCGGATGAGTGTCCGTGACGATCCGTTCAGGCTGAGCTTGTCCTTCGACATGCTCAGGATGATCGGGAACCAGGCCCTTCGACAAGCTCAGGGCGAACGGGGAGCTTGTGTCAGCGCGGTTTCTCGAACCCGCTCTCGATCCACGCCGCGGCGCTGGCTGGACCGAGCTTGAAAGCGGCTGGCACGCGTGCCCGCGCCAACTCGTTGCCATCGGCATCAATCGCCGCCAGCACGGCATGCGCATCGTCGTCATCCGGCACGATGTCGAGCGTGACCTCGATGCGCCCGCTGCGGTGCGCCACGACCACACTCTTGTGCAGCAGCGCGTGCAACTGCTGCTCGTGCCGGCGCAGCACCTCGCTCGCCGTCTTCACCAGCGTATTGAAAGCCGCCGTGTCGAGCGGCTTCGGGTTCTTCTTGTCGCGCCCCATCGTCCACGGCCCGACGAGCGCCGGCTCGGCCTCGCCGGCCTTGATCATCTCCACCGCCCAGCCGTCGTCGTCGTTGTTCTTGATGACGCGCGCCGTCCAGCCGTTGTCGCGCCACAGCGTGGGTTCGTGCAGCGGCTCGGTGTCGGTGAGGTCGGAGGTGTTCATGGGCTCTTTTCGTCGTGGGCAAAGCTGGATTGTCGCGGCCCGCATAGCCCACAATCCCGCCGCATGAACACACAGATCTCGATCATCGGCGCGCCGACCGACATCGGCGCCGGCGCGCGCGGCGCGAGCATGGGGCCGGAGGCCATGCGCGTGGCCAACCTCGTGCCGATCCTGGAGGGCCACGGCCTCGAAGTGATCGACCGCGGCAACCTCGCCGGCCCGGCCAACCCGTGGCTGCCGCCGGTGGACGGCTACCGCCACTTGAACGAGGTCGTGCAGTGGAACAAAACGGTGCACGACGCCGTGCACGCCGAGCTGAAGCAGGGCCGCCTGCCGATCCTGCTCGGCGGCGACCACTGCCTGGGCATCGGCAGCATCAGCGCGGTGGCCCGCCACTGCCGCGAAGCCAACAAGAAGCTGCGCGTGTTGTGGCTCGACGCGCATGCCGACTTCAACACCAGCACGCTGACGCCGAGCGGCAACACGCACGGCATGCCGGTGGCCTGCCTGTGCGGCCACGGGCCGCAGGAGCTGATCGAGATCGGCGGCACGGTGCCGGCGATCAGCCCGAAGGTGGTGCGGCAGATCGGCATCCGCAGCGTCGATCCCGGCGAGAAGCGCTTCGTGCACGAACAGGATCTGGAAGTCTTCGACATGCGCTACATCGACGAGATGGGCATGCGCCACACGATGGAGCTGGCGCTGGCCACGCTCGACGCCAACACGCACCTGCACGTCAGCTTCGATGTCGATTTCTTGGACCCCGACATCGCGCCGGGTGTCGGCACCACCATCCCCGGCGGGCCGACGTACCGCGAAGCGCAGTTGTGCATGGAGATGATCGCCGACACCGGGCGGCTGGCGTCACTCGACGTGATGGAGCTGAACCCGGCGCTCGACGTGCGCAACAAGACGGCGCAGTTGGCGGTGGATCTGATCGAGAGCCTGTTCGGCAAGAGCACGTTGATGCGCAAGTGAGCTCTTTGAGTTCGAGCCCGATCCTGCCGCGCACGCGCACACGCTGGCCTGCGCTGGCCTACGGCGGCGCAATGTTCGTTCGCTGGTGATCGGGCTGGTGTCGGTCGAGTTGCTGTCGCAGGCGGCCAGCCGTGGGAGCAAGGGCGGTTGGCCTTGGGCCGTGCCGTTCGCGGTGCTGCTGGTGTTGCTACCGGCTCTGGCCTTCGCTGTCACGCTGCGATTGTCGGCGCGCCGAGGCTTGCAACTGTCGCCGCGCGCTGCAGCGGGCGGAGCGGCGCTGCTCGGTGCGCTGACACCGGCCGTGTTGCTCGGCGTCAAGCCGCTGCTGCGCCTGTTGGGCAGCGGCGGCGACCTGTTCAGCGGTCTGGCGGTTTCGCAGCTGTGCATGTCAGCGCTCAGCATCGCTGCTGCCGCCGCGCTCGCCGCGCGCTGGCGCGCGTGAAATTGAGTGCCACACCCCTAACTCACACCCCCTAGCCCGCACCCGCTTTTCCCCCTTTAGTACGAGTGACCTGAGCGCGTTTGCTTCCTATCCTGCGTGCCATGCCCTCGCTTTTGCAAGGGCCAGGAGCCGAGTGATGGAAGAGACCAAAAGAGCGACGGTGGCCAAGGCGGCGTTCTATGTCGCGTTGGCGGTGGGCTTGTTGGGCGCGATTGCCCTGCCGGCGATGGCCGCAGAGCCCGCGCGCACGCTGTTGACGATCACCGACGGCCCGGTGCAGGTGCTGCGCGGCGCGCAGAAGTTCGACGCCGCCGAAGGCCTGGCCCTGGCCGATGACGACATCGTGCGCACCACGGCCGCCACCCGCGTGGCGCGCATCGAATTCGCCGATGGCCGCGCGCTCGACCTCGGCCCGGCCACGCAGGTGCTGCTGCTGTCCGAGCGCGCCGCACAGGCACAGGGCTGGGCCGGCGCCAGCGCCGTGTTGGCGCAAGGCTGGGTCAAGTTGTCGGCCGGCGCGGCAGTGGGCCGCGTGGTCACGCCGCACGGCATCGTGACGGGTGATGCGCGCGGCGCGATGCTCATGCACACGGCGGCCGACGGCAACGCACTGGCTTTTGCAGAGTCGCGCGGCCTGACGCTGCGGCCACGCGGCGCCGGCGCCGAGGTCTTGCTGCGCGAAGGCGAAACCTGGTCACGCGACGGGGCATCGGGCACGGTGCGTGTGGCCGCGCGCCACACCGCGCTGCGCGACGTGCCGCGGGCGCTGGCCGACACGCTGCCGCGCCGCGTCACGCGCTTCGACGGCGGCGGCGTTGAGCCGGCCAACAGCCAGCCGCTGGACGCGGCCGACCTCGCGCCTTGGTCACAAGCCGAGCCGGCACTGATGACACAACTGCGCGGACGCAGCGGCGGCAACACCACCGCGACCTCACGCCCTGCCAGCCCCGTGAAGACAGCCGCCCACACCCCCAGGCGCTACTCGCCTGCGCGTGCCGTGGCGCGAGCGCCCGCCAGCAGCGCCTGGGTGGCGAGCCTGCCGGTGCCGGCCAGCGCAGCGGACTTCGGCGCGGCCCAGCCGGTCACGCTGCCACCGACGGCACTGCTGGCCACCGAGCCCACGCTGACCACGCGAACACCCGCGCCGCCGCGCCGCTGACCGCACGCCCCCTCCGAACATTTCCCAAGGACCGCCCTCACCATGAAACTGCTCGTCAAGTTCAACCTCGTCTTCATCGCCGTGTTCCTGCTCGGCCTGCTCGTGACCGGCACGGTGACGCGCTCGCTGCTCGATCGCCATGCGCAGGAAGAAGTGCTGCAGCACGCGCGCTTCCTGCTCGAGAAGGCGCTGGCGGTGCGCGCGTACACGTCGACGCAGATCGCGCCGCTGCTCGAAACGCAGATGAAGTACGGCTTTCTGCCGCAATCGGTGCCGGCGTTCTCGGCCACCGAAGTGCTGGCGAAGATCCAGAAGAACTACCCCGACTACAGCTACAAGGAAGCGACTCTGAATCCGACCAACCCGCGCGACCGTGCCGTCGAATGGGAAGCCGACGTGATCGGCGAGTTCAAGAAGTCGCCCGAGGCCAAGGAATTCATCGGACAGCGCGACACGCCGGCCGGCCGGGCGCTGTACATCGCGCGGCCGATCCGCATCAACGACGGCGCCTGCCTGCGCTGCCACAGCACGATCGACGCGGCACCGAAGACGCTCGTGGAGAAGTACGGCCCGGCCAACGGCTTCGGCTGGCAGCTGCACGAAATCGTCGGCGCGCAGATGGTGTCGGTGCCGATGACGGTGCCACTGGCGCGCTCGCAGCAGACCTGGGCGACGGTGATGACGCTGTTCGGCGCCGTCTTCCTCGTCACCGGCCTGGCGCTGAACCTGGTGCTGTGGGCGATGGTGATTCGCCCGGTGACGCAGATGGCGGCGCTGGCCGAACGGGTGAGCCTGGGCAAGGCCGATGCGCCGCCCTTCGCCACACGCGGCCGCGACGAGATCGGCGTGCTCGGTCAATCGTTCAACCGCATGCGGCGCAGCCTGCATGCAGCGATGAAGATGTTGGAGGCACCGGCCGCATCATGAACACACGCAGCGCGAGGGTGCCAGCATGAGCGCGAGCGCACGGCCGTTCCGAAGCGAGCGCTCCGCCCCTCGTGGAGGGGTCGCGCGCAGCGCGGGGGTGCCAGCATGAGCGCGAGCGCACGGCCGTTCCGAAGCGAGCGCTCCGCCCCTCGTGGAGGGGTCGCGCGCAGCGCGGGGGTGCCAGCATGAGCGCGAGCGCACGGCCGTTCCGAAGCGAGCGCTCCGCCCCTCGCGGAGGGGCCGCGCGCAGCGCGGGGGTGCCCACATGAGCGCGAGGCTGACTCCCACGGGTGTGCCGTTCGATGACGGCGGAACAACACTTGCGCCGTTGCGTCTGGGCCGCTACACGCTACAGGGCGTGCTCGGCGAAGGTGCGATGGGCGTGGTCTACCGTGCCCACGATCCGCTGCTCGACCGCAGCGTGGCGCTGAAAACTTTTCGAAAGCCCGCTTGCGGCTCGGTCAATGCCAGCGTGGCCGCGGCGCTGCGCCTGCGCAATGAAGCCCAAGCGGCGGCGCGCCTGTCGCACCCGGGCATCGTGGCGGTGTACGAGTACGGTGAAGACGGCGCGCAGTCTTTCATCGCCATGGAGTACGTGCGCGGCACGCCGCTGCTTGCCGGCATGACGCAGCCCGCGGCCCTGCCGATCGACGATGTGCTGTGCCTGATGGTGCAGTTGCTCGTCGCCCTGCAATGCGCGCACGACCAGGGCGTGTGGCACCGCGACATCAAGCCGGCCAACTTGATCGTGACGCGCGAGGGCCGGCTGAAGATCACCGACTTCGGCATCGCGAAGATGGTTCACGAGGTGGGCGGCGAAGCAGCAGCGCTGCCGCGCGGCGCCGGCGTGATGGGCTCGCCCGGCTACCTCGCGCCCGAGTGCTACGCCAACGGCGCCCTGGGAGACCAGCGTGCCGATGTGTACGCCTGCGGTGTCCTGCTGTTCGAACTGCTCACTGGCACAAGGCCATTTCGCGGCAGCGCCGATGTGGTGATGTACAAGACGCTGCATCTGCCCGTGCCGCCGCTGGCGGCACCCGACGACCCGCAGTTCGTGCCGCTGGCCCGCTTTGCCCATGTGGTGCAGCGCGCGCTGGCCAAATCGCCCGACGAACGCTACGCGAGCGCACTCGACATGCGCCACGCGCTAACGCTGGCTGCCGAGCGCGCGGTGCCGCATGCGTTATCCGAAGCCGCGATGCGTCTGCTGGCGCTGTCGCCGGCCGGCGACGAAGGAGGCAAGCGCAGCATCACGGCGCCCAGCGTGGCTGCGGCGGCGCCGGCGCGCGCATCTGCATCTGCATCTGCATCTGCACCTGCACCTGCACCTGCGCCTGCACCTGCACCTGCACCTGTGCCCGCACCGGCACCTGCACCTGCACCTGTGCCCGCACCGGCACCTGTGCCTGCACCTGTTGCGGCGCCGGCACCCATCGTCGCCCCTGTGGCAGCCGCTGCGCCCGCACCGGTCATTGCCCCGGCACCGCAAGCCACGCCGCAGCCCTTCGACGCGGCCTTGCTCGCGCGCCTGACCGCCGAGCTGGTGAACGAACTTGGGCCGTTGGCGCACCACGTCGTGCAGCGCGCGGCCGCGCGCGGCGACCGCAACGCCGCGGCGTTGTTGATGCGCGTGGCCAACGACGCCCTGCCGGCCTCACGCCGCGCGGCCTTCATCGAGAAGATGCGCGTCGTGCTGTCGGACCACCTGGCCGCAGAGCCTCGTGGCCCGGCAACGCACCCGCCCACGGGCGCGGTGTTGCCGGTGTTGAACGACGAACCCGGCGGCGTACCGAACGGGGAGCCAGTGGACGCGCGCCTGCTGGCAGCGGCACAGGTACTCATGGCCCACCACGTGGGGCCGCTGGCGACGCTGCTGGTCGGCCGTGCCGCGGCGGGTGCCGTGACGCGCACGCAGTTCATCGCGCGCCTCGCGGGCCTCACAGCCGAGGGCGGCGAGCGTGACGAGCTGCTGGCGGCGCTGCGCCGCTTGTGATGACGGCGCGGTGGCGAGTCAGGGCAACGCTGTAAACGTCCCTCGCGGCGCGCGCATCCGCGGCGACTTCTTCAGCGTCGCCTAGCGCGCTACCGTTTGCACCACTGCTTTTCGCAGGGCACGCCGTCCTTGTTGCCGTCCATCTTCGCCCCAGGGCAGTTCTTGAGGACCCAGGTTGCCTCTTCGCACGAGCTCACCTGCGAGCAGTAGGTGCGGCCGTCGCAGCGGTAGGCGCTGGCCACTGAGGTTGCCGCCGGCGCGGCAGCGGTGAGCTTCGGCGCAGCGGCAGACGGCGCCGCCGCAGCAGCGCCCTCGCACGGCCCATTGCGCTGCCGGAACTCGCGCGGCTGCACAGCCCCGCCCTCGCCATGGAGCCCGCGCTTGAGCGCAATGGCCATGCGCTCTTCAGCCACATAGGGCCCTCGGTCGTATTTGAAGCGTGCGCTCCAGGCGTGACCGTCGCGGACCATGCGGTCGCCAACGTCGACCGTGCCGTCGAACACCTTGCCGACGATGCGCGCATGGTCATCGCGGGCGACGATCTGCACCGTGACGCTGCGATTGAGCGCCAGCCGGGTCAGCGCCTGCGTGGCGTCGGCGCCGCCGGCCTGGCAGCGCTCCGGCGCATCGATGCCTTCGATGCGGATCACCACCGGCTCGCTGTCGGCCGCTGTCTTGAGCCACAGCGTGTCGCCATCGACGATGCGGCTGACCTGGCCGGTGAGCTCGGTCGGTTCCGGCGGCGGCTTTTCTTTTTTCGGTTTCGGTGCCGCGTAGGCGCCGGCTGCACTGAACACAGCCAGCGCCACCAGCAAGCCGGTGACAACGATTCGCTTCATGCCATGACTCCAAAAGAAAATACGCTGGCCAGCCACCACGCGAACAGCCCCAGTGCGAGCAACCAGACCACCGCGATCAACAACACGCCCCACCAGAGTCGCGGCAGCTTGTCGGCGCTGACCTCGGCTTCGGCCAAACGCGCCTGCCACAAGTGCGGCGGCGTCAGCCGCACCGCCAGCGCAATGCCCATCGGCACGAGGACGATGTCGTCGAGCAAGCCGATCACCGGGATGAAGTCGGGGATCAGATCGATCGGACTCAGCGCATAGGCCAGCACGAGCAGCGCGATCAGCTTCGGCGCGCGCGGCGTGTCGCGGTGGCGCACGAGTTTCCACAGTGCGAGCAGGCGCGTGGCGAGGCGCGCTTTGCTGGCGTGATGGGCGATTTTGCTCAACATCATTCAGACCGATTGTCGCTTCCGACGTGGGCGGCTCGGTGCAGGAGCACGGGTCACTTCCGTGCCATCGAGCACGGCTTGCGCGTTCGCCAAGATGCGCTGCAAGCGATCGGCCAGCTTCTCGGTGGACAGCTCTTCACGAAAGCGCTCGACCATCAGCGGCAGCGCAAACGGGCTTGGCGTCTGCAGCGTCACCAGCTCCACCCGCTGCGCGGCCATGCGCTTCAAGCTGCTGCGCAGGCGCTCGATCTCAAGCTCTTGCGCCAGCACTTCGCGCTCGGCCTGCGTCAGCAACTGGTTGCCAGCGTCGTACTTTCTGAACACCTCCCAGAACAGGCTCGACGAGGCCTGCACCTGCTTCATGCTCTTCGGCGCGCCGGGGTAGCCGCTGAAGACCAAACCCGCGACGCGCGCGATCTCTCTGAAGCGGCGCTGCGCGAGTTCACCGGAGTTCAGGCTTTGCAGCACGTCGGCCATCAACTCGCGCGTGCTAAACACCGAGCCCTCCAGCAGCGGCTTTGGGTCCACGGGCTGCACCGCCAGCAACTCCAAACCGAAGTCATTGATCGACAGCGAAAACGTGTTCGGCTGCGCACGGGAGAGTCGCCACGCCAGCAATTGCGCCAGGCCCATGTGCACGTTGCGGCCGGCGAATGGGTACAGAAAAAGGTGATGCCCTTCGGCCGATTCGTAGCGCTCGATCAACAGAACACCCGGCCGCGGCAGTTGCGAGAGCCTTGCCTGCGTGGCCAGCATCGGCTGCGCGGCTTGCATCTCGGGTTCCAGAAAATCGCCCTGCGCCGAACCGTGCAGGAGCTCCTGCACCGTGTCCGTCATGGCTTCGGACAAGGCCATCTTGGTGCCGCTCCAGGCCGGCACGACGCCCTTGGCCTTGGTGGCCTTGCGCACATAGGCGGTCATGTCCTGCGTGCGCACGTACTCGAGCACGCGGCCGGCGAAGATGAAGCAGTCGCCTGATTTCAAGCGCGCGATGAAGCTCTCTTCGATGCTGCCGATGCGCCCGCCCGACAACCAGGCCACGCTCATCGACGCGTCGCTGACGATGGTGCCGATCTGCAAGCGGTGGCGCATCGCGATGCCGCGATCGGGCACGCGGTAGATCGCGTCGTCGCCACGGACAACGCGGTGGTACTGCGGGTACGCGCCGAGGCTGGCACCGCCGCGCTCGACGAAGGCCAATACCCAATCGAACTCTTCACGTGTGAGCCCCTTGTAGGCGACGGCGGTCCGTACTTCATCGAACAGCTCGTCGGCGTTGAAGCCGCCGCCGAGGGCGACGGTGACCAGGTGCTGCACCAACACATCGAGCGGCTTGTCTGGTGACAGACGTGACTCGACACGCCCGGCCGTTGCCGCACGCCGCGCCGCTGCGGCCTCGACCAGTTCGAGCGTGTTCGTCGGCACCAGCGTGACGCGGCTGACGCGGCCCGGTGCGTGGCCGCTGCGGCCGGCGCGTTGCAGCAATCGCGCGACCCCTTTGGGGCTGCCGATCTGCAGCACGCGCTCGACCGGCAGGAAGTCCACACCGAGGTCGAGGCTCGAGGTGGCGACCACCGCTTTGAGCGAGCCCGCTTTCAAACCCGCTTCGACCCACTCGCGCACGCTCTTGTCGAGCGAGCCGTGGTGCAGCGCGATCTGCCCCGCCCACTCGGGTCGCGCGGTGAGCAGCAACTGATACCAGATCTCGGCCTGCGAGCGCACGTTGGTGAAGACCAGTGTCGTGCCCGCCGTGCGTTCGATTTCTTCGACCACCGGCTGCTGCATCTGCGCCCCGAGGTGACCGCCCCACGAAAAACGGCCTGGCTCCTTGGGCAGCAGCGTGTCGATGACGATGCGCTTGTCGCTGCGGCCCTGCACCAGCGTCGCGCCATCGCCGCACAGCGTGCGCATCGCGTCGCCCAGATTTCCGAGCGTGGCCGACAGGCCCCACACCGCGAGCTGCGGGTTCCAGCGCTTCAGTCGCGCGAGCGCCAACTGCACTTGCACGCCGCGCTTGTTGCCGATGAGTTCATGCCATTCATCGACGATCACCGTGTGCACGCCGCCCAACTCCTGCGCCGCGCGCTCGCGCGTGAGCATCAGCGACAACGACTCGGGCGTGGTGACGAGCGTAGTGGGCATGCGCCGGTCTTGCTTCGCGCGTTCGCTGCTCGGTGTGTCGCCGGTGCGCTGGCCCACCGTCCATGCCGGCGCCACATCGGGCAGCGGCAGCTGCAAGGCTCGCGTTGTGTCCGCGGCCAGTGCACGCATCGGTGTCAGCCACAACACACCCAGCGGCGGTGCGGTCTTGCTCTCGAACGCCACACCGACCGCCGCGGCGCGCGCGAGCGCCCCGAACCACACCGCGTAAGTCTTGCCGCTGCCGGTGTTGGCGTGCAGCAGGCCACTCTCGCCCTTGGCCATCGCAGCCCATACCGCGCGCTGGAACTCGAACGGCTGCCAACGCCGGGTGGCAAACCAAGTCTCGATGGCGGTGGGCGCAGACATGCTGCGACCCACTGTAGCGCTAGGGTCGCGCCGTACTGACGCGGCGCACGGCGCTTGAGCGATGCGGTGCCGCGCCTTCGCGCACGCGCTGCGGCAACGCCGGCGTGGCCAGCCACAGCAATACCAGCATCGCCAGCAGCGGCAGGTTCTTCAGCAGCGGGCCGCAGTGGTCGATCGTCAGCTCGGGCATGTTGATCGCCGCTGTGAGCGTGTAGCCGAGCACCGCGCCGATCTGCATCGCATAGGTCCAGGGCCCCGGTCGGCGCAGGATGCTGATGCCGAGCAGCGTGTTCAAGGTGCAAGAGGCCACGAGCACGGCCACGCCGAGCTCGCCGTCGAAGCCGCAACGCGCCAGCAGGCGCAGTACGCCCGACTCGTGCGGCAGCAGCGCGCTGATCAGCGCAGTGACGAGCCACAGCACCGCGACTGAAGCGCGCAGCAGCCACGACACGGCGGGGCTCAGCGCCACGCGCAGATCGAGTGCCGGTTTCGGCGGCGTGACGCGCAACCCGACGTTCATTGCGCTCGGCGCGCGTTTGAGCCACTGCGGCGCGGCGTTGGCTGTGCTGGTGTTGCCACGCTCTAGCAACCGCAGCGTGTCGCGGCTGAAGACTTTCTGCGGCAGGAGTTCCGCGAGCGACGCGCCGGCCCGCATCAGCGCCATCGGCACGGGCACCCAGAGCGCGGCGCCGAGCGACATCGCTTCACGGTACGCGGCGAGCATCTCGCGGTAGCTCATCGCCCTCGGGCCGGCGAGTTCGAACACGCCGCTCTTCGACTCGCTGTTCTCGATCCAGCGCGCGATGCCCTCGGCCACTTCAAAGACGTGAATCGGTTGCACGCGTTGCGCGCCGCCGCCGGGCAGCGAGATCACCGGCAGGCTGGCCAGCGTGGCGAACAGCGCCGCGCTGGCGCTGCCGGTGCCATAAACGAGCGACGGCCGCACGATCGCGTGCATGACCGGCAGCGCGGCGAGCGCGCGATCGGCCTCGCGTTTGCTCGTGATGTAAGGCGGGTGATCGTCGCCCTCTTCCGTGACGCCGAGCGCAGACACCTGCACGATGCGCGACACGCCGGCCAACGCCGCACCGCGGAAGAGCTCACTCGGGCCTTGTGCGTGAACGCGCTCGAACGTCTGCGTGCGGCTTTGCATCAGGATGCCGACGCAGTTGACGACGGCGTCGATGCGCGCCGCTGTCAAGCGCGACGCCCAGGCTTGCGGCGCCACCGGCTGCATGTAGTCCACTGGCATCGCGGCATCGCCGCGCGACGCGGCGATCACCGTTTGCCCTCTCGAACGCAAGGCGTGAACGACGGCGCGGCCGATGCATCCGGTGGCGCCCACAACGAGGACTCTCATGGTGTTTTCCTTTCGACTGTTCAGCGCTCGCAGACACCCTTGGCGCAGCGCCGCATGCGCCGCGCCATGCGCGCGGCGGCGATGTATCCGATCAGCGGCGCGCCAACGCGCGAAATCGCGTAGCGATGGCGCGCGAACGCCGCGTAACTCGCATCGGACAACTTGCGCAGCACCGGCCAGCCCGTTGGCGCCCACAGCCAGCCCAGTCCGACCGCTGCATACGCCAGGCGCAGCGCCGGCACACCGCGGTGCGTGCGGCCCTGCGCATCGATCGCGTGGATCAGCGCGCCGAGTTGCTCGATCGTTGCGCCCCATGGCGCGGCGTCGAAGCCGTCTTGCGAGATGTCGATGAAGCTCAACTTGTTTTCGCGATCGCGTTCGCGCAGCCCGTCCATCTCCAAGCGGCAGACGGCGCAGCGGCGGTCGTAGAGCAGCGTCACCGGGTAGATCGACTCCGCCGGCATGGGCCGCAGCTCGGGCCGGTATGGCAGATCCGGCGGCAACGCCAAGCGACCGACGAGTCCGACACGCTTGAACAGCAGCAGCACCCACCACCCCGGATCGAACTCACGGCGCGCGTGGCCGATGCGCGACGACGCCGGGAACGCGTGGTGGTTGTTGTGCCAGCACTCGCCGAAGGTGATGGCGCCCGTGATCCACCAGCCGAGCACGCCCAGGCCAGGCACGTGCACGTTGAAGCCCTGCACCGCGGCGCGCTGCACGTCCCACGCGCGGTGGCCGCGCTGGTGTGCGAAGTGGCCGATCAGCCAGTGGCCGGTGACGCCGACCCAGACCCGGAAGCAGACTCCCCACAGCACCCAACCGATGCCGCCGAGCGCGAAGAACAGCGCCGCCCACGGCAGTTGTTGCCACAGCCAATGGCGCTCGAGCCAGCGGTAGAACGCATCGCGCTCGATTTCCGGCGGCGGCACGAAACGCGGCGGCCGATCGAGTTCGATCGCGCAATGCAGTTGCCACCAAGCGTCATGCAGGAACGAGCGCCGGTGGCCGAAGTAGTCGTGGCATTCGGGCTGACGCTGCGCCCAGTCGCGCAGGTCGTGCGTGCGCATCATGCCCAGCGGCCCGGCCATGCCGACCAGCGTGCCGAGATAGACCAACAGGCGCTCCAGCCACAGCGGCGCCTCATAGCTGCGATGGATGAAGCGGCGGTGCATGCCGAGCGAGTGGCCGAGGCATAGCGTCACAGCCGTCGTGACCAGGCCGAGCAGCAAGCCGCCGATGCTGAAGTGCGTTGTCAACGCCATCGCCGTGCCCGCGGCGACGACGAACCACCAGACGGACTTGACCCAGCTCCAGTGCACGCGGCCCTGGACCGCCGATGCACCGTTGGGACCGGCCTGCATCGTGGGGACGTCGTTGCGCATTTTGGATCTCGATTCTTCGTTTATTTCAGTCTTAACAGAATTCAACGACTAAAAAAATGTTGCCGCTTAGGGTCCAAGCAGATCGGCTGCCGTGATCTCACGGGCCGCGTGCGACCCATCCGCCCCGGCCGGTGCATCCGGCAGCGTGTCGCGGCCGAGCAGTTTTTTCACTTTGGCGCCCATCCGCAGTACTTTGGTCAGCGTTTCGGTGTCAAGTCGCAGCATCTCGTCGCTCCACGCGGTCAACGTTTGCAGCAACTCCAGTGTTTCCTTGACCCGCAGCTTGGCTTCTGCAGGCTCCTTGCTGATGGCCGGGTCGGCCAGCAACTCACCGAGCACGGCGATCGTCGGCGCGATTTCGCGCTGCTGGCGCTCGCGGACCACCGCCCGCAGCAGCTCCCAGACCTGTGTCGAGGTTTCGTAATGGTCACGCCGATCGCCGGACAGGTGGACCAGCTTGATCAGCTTCCATCCTTGCAATTCACGTATGCTTGTGCTCACATTTGAACGGGCGATGGTGAGTGTGTCGGCGATTTCCTCGGCGTGCATCGGCCGGCCGACGTAGAACAGCAGCGCGTGGATCTGCGCGACCGTGCGGTTCACTCCCCAGCGGGTGCCCATTTCGCCCCAGTGCAGGACGAAGCGCGATGCGGTGTTCGAGAGTTCCATGGCCCGAAGGCTATGCCCGGCGTCTATTTCTGTCAATACAGAAATAAAGTGATCATGCGCTGACGATCCAACCTTCGACGGCATCGACCTGGTTCGGCAAGCCGTGGTTGGGTTGCCGGCTCGCCCACGCTGCCTGCACCAGGCACAGCAGCGCATCGAGCCGGTCGCCACTGGCGTCGGCCGCGAGTGCATCGCGCTGGGCGTGACTCATCGCAACGCGGATGCCGAGGCGGCTGCGGCCCTGCTCCAGCGCTTCGAGCAGATCCTTGCGCGCGATCAGGCGCTCGGGCGTCTGTTTGGCCTTGTCGTCGCTCTTGTACGAGCGCGCGCCGATCAGCTCGCGCGCCAACAGGCCGGGGTAGGCCTCGAGTGCCGTGCGCCTGGTGTCGCCGATGTGCAGCGTGGGCAGGTGCACGCCGGCGTCGATCAGCCGCGGCACACCGGCGTGCAGCATGTAGGCCACGGGCGGGTTGACCCACTTCATCGACGGGCTCGAACCGGCGGGGATGTCGCAAGCGCGGTGCGCAAACTTGCCGCCCACCGGCCGCGCGGCGCAGAACGCAGCGAACTGCGTGCGGATGTCGGCGCGCGACAGCGCGGCGTAGTGGCGCATCAGCGGCAACCACTGGCGCGGCCACTGCAAGGCTTCGACCAGTTCGCGCGGCAGCCCGAACGGAAAGTCGAATCCACCGAGCCACGGACCCGGCTCGCGCAGCATCGCTTCGAACGCCGCGAAGTCTTGCAGCGCATCGACACGCTGCAATGCCAATCGCGAGCCTGCCAGCGTGCCGCGCGCCACGGTGATCGGTTTGCGCCGCGTCGGCGCGCTGGTGAAATCGATGCCCAACAACTGCAAGCTCATGTGGCCATTGTGTGGGCCCTCACAATGATGCATGGCTGGACCCGACAGAGACTTCTGGCAGCACCGCTTCGAACAACAGCAAACGCCTTGGGACCGCGCTGCGCCCGGCCCGCAGATCGCCGCGTGGATCGCCGACGGCACGCTGCGCGCCGGTCAGCGCATCGCCGTGCCAGGCTGTGGCAGCGGCCACGACGTGCTCGCGTTGGCGCAAGCTGGCTGCGAGGTCACGGCGATCGACTACGCGAGTGCCGCCATGGCATTGACACGCGAACGCCTGGCCGCACAGGGTGCGAGCGCGCATCTGGTGCAAGCCGATGTGCTGACGTGGCACCCCGCCGCGGCACTCGATGTTGTGTACGAACAGACCTGCTGGTGCGCGCTGCATCCCGACCATTGGGCGATCTACGCCGCGCAGTTGGGCGTGTGGCTGCGTCCCGGCGGCACGCTGTTGCTCATGGCAATGCAGTGCCGCCGCGACAGCGCCGCCGTCGGCCGCATCGAGGGCCCGCCGTATCACATGGACATCAACGCCGTGCGCGCGCTGTTGCCCGAATCACAATGGGCTTGGCCGGCGCTACCCTACACGGCGCTGCCGCATCCGGCGGGGTGGACCGAGTTGGCGCTGGTGTTGAAGCGCCGTTAGCGCGGCGGTGGCGAAGGGTCGCCGCCGATGCGCCGCCACAACCACGGCAGCGCGCGTCCGAGATCGGGGCGTGTGCCGACCTGCTCCGGCACGGGCAGCGCCTTGGCCGGACTCGAGCGCTCGGCAATCGCAAACGTGAACGTGTACGCCGGCTCCTGGCCCATGCGCAAGTCGGTGATCAACACGCGCGGGCCCTGTTGCCGCAGCGCGTAAAAGCCTCGGCTGAAATCGCGGATGCGCTGCACACCTTGGATGGCGCGCACCTCGTCTTCGAGCGCCGCGCCGCGCTCGAAACGGTCGAAGGCGATCGTGCGCTCCTTGTCGAGCAGCGAATAGAAACCTTCGAGGTAGTGCTCGCGCTGCATCACAACCACTCGCCAGGCGATGCTGTTGAACGCGCTCGGCGTGACGAGCACACGCTCGGCGGCGATGCCCTGGCGCGTCAGCGCATCGCGCGCCACGCGCTCCACATGCTGCTGCGCGCCGAAGCCCCACGCCAGATACGCCGTGCTGAGCACGAGGCCGAGCGTGTTGGCGCGCAAGCGCGTCGACGCGAGCGTGATGCCGGTGCCCACCAGCAGCGGCAGCGTGTACAGCGGGTCGATGATGAAGACGCTGCCGACGCCGAACGGGTGATTCGAAAACGGCAGTGCGAGCTGCGTGCCATAGACCGTCATCGCATCGAGCAGCGGGTGCGTGATCAGCGCCAGCCACATCGCCAGCCACCAGCGCTTCCACGAGTGCCACTCGCCGTGCAGGCGCGCGATGAACGCCGCCAACGGCAATGAAAACAGCGTCAGCCAGAACAGCGAGTGTGTCTCGGCGCGGTGCAGCACCATGTTGGCGATCGCGTCGCCATGGTCGATGAAGACATCGAGGTCGGGCAGCGTGCCGGCCACCGCGCCCCATGCGGCGCTTTTCCACAGCGCGCTGCGCCGGCCCATGACGGCCACGCTGACGGCGGCGCCGAGCGCGATTTGCGAAACAGAGTCCATGCCGCAGATTGTCGGCGCCAATCTGAGCTCAGGCTCGCGCCGGGCCGCTCCCAAGCGGCCTGAGCAGCCCCTCGGGGGATCGCGAACGCCGTGAGCGAGGGGCCGTCAGGTCAGGCCGTCGCCAAGGCGATCACACCGGCGGCAATGCATCCCGCGCCAACGAGGCGCAGCGCACGTTCGCCTTCGCCGAGCAGCCGCCCGCCGATCAGCGCAGCGAACAACATCGAGACCTCGCGTGCCGGCGCCACATGCGACAGCGGCGCCATCTTGACGGCGTACAGCACCAGCACGTAGCCCAGCGGGCCGAGCACGGCCACCACCAGTGCCGGCTTCCACTGCGTGCGGCAGGCGGGCGCGAAGCCGGTCTTGTCGTGCAGCACCGGCAGCGCCAGCAGCGGCAGGCGCAGCACGTTGCCGACATAGTCCACCAGCACCGGCCCGATCAGCAGCACCTTGACCGCGTAGCCGTCGATCACGGTGTAGCAGGCGATCAGCGCGCCGGTGGCCGCGCCCCAACGCACGCCGGTGATGGCCTTGGCGTGCGCGGCGCTGCCGTTGCGAGCGAACAGCTGCGGCCCGCCGGCAATCAGGAACACACCGCCGCACACCGCCACGATGCCCAGCGCGCCGAGCAGCGTGATCGTCTCGCCGAGCACCAGCACGGCGCCGACGGACGCCAGCAGCGGCCCGCTGCCGCGCGCCACCGGATAGACCACCGTCAGGTCGGCCTTGCGGTAGCCGGTGAGCAGCACGCTGAAGTAGAGCACGTGCGTCAGCGCGCTGGCGGCCAGCACCGACCACTCGGCAACGCCCCAAAGCCGCCACTCGGACACGCCGAACCACAGAGCCACCGGTGTCCACAACACGACCGTCATCAACACCGACAGCAGCGCGAAATGGTGGTTGCCGCCGGCCCGCTTGGCAGCGATGTTCCACAGTGCGTGCAGCAGCGCCGCGGTCAGAACGAGGGCGAGCGCGGTGGGCGGCATGCGCCCATTGTCGCGGTCAGGTCAGGGCATCTTCACGTCGATCTTGATCGACGCGTACCACGCCGCCAGCGCGTCGATGTCGGCGTCGGCGAGCGGCTTGGCAATCACGCTCATCACTTCGTTGGCGCGCTTGCCGCTGCGGTAGGCCTTCAATTGTTCGGCCAGGTAGATCGCGGGCTGCCCCGCCAGGTGCGGCGCATTCGGCAGCGTGGACAGGCCGTTGGCGCCGTGGCAGGTGCTGCACGCCTGTGCGGCGGCCGGCGCTTTGCTCTGCGCGCAGACCACCGCCGGCAGCAGACAAAAAGCCGCCGCGGCTTGCACCGCGGCGGCCCTCACACGAGAGACTGTCAACGTCCTCACGGCTTGTAGGTGATGCGGTAGATCGCGCCCGCATAGTCGTCGGAGACGAGCAGCGAGCCGTCTTTCCACACCGCGACGTCGACCGGCCGTCCGCGGTAGCTGCCGGTCTCGCTGTCGAGGAAGCCCTCGGCGAACACGGTGCTCTTGTCGGCCGTGCCGTCGGCTTTCACGGAGACGAAGTTGACCAGGCCGCCGCTGGCCTTGGTGCGGTTCCACGAGCCGTGCGCGGCCACGAACACGCCGCCTTGGTATGCAGCCGGGAACTGCTTGCCGTTGTAGAAGGTCATGCCGAGCTGCGCCTGGTGCGCCGGGAATTCGATCTGCGGCTTGGTCCAGGCGGCAGGCGCCTTCATGTCCTTCAAATCCGGCGCAGCAGCCGTGCCTGCGATCACCGTGTTGTTGCCATGGATGTACGGGTAGCCAAAGTGCTCGCCGCCGGTCTTCGTGATGCGGTTGAGCTCGCCCGGCGGGATCTCGTCGCCCATGCCGTCGGTCTGGTTGTCGGTGAACCAGACAGTCTTGTCTTTGGGGTTGATGTCCATGCCGACCGAGTTGCGCACGCCACGCGCCACCACCTCGCGGCCCGATCCGTCGAAGGGGTTCATGCGGATCATGCCGCCGATGCCCAGCTGTTCGTACAACGCCACCTTGTCCTTCGGCTGCACGTTGAAGGGCTGGCCGAGCGTGACGTAGAGCTTGCCGTCGTCGCCGACGCGGCAGGTGCGCGCACCGTGGTTGTAGCTCTCCTCTTCCGGCGGGATCAGCTTGCCCTGCGCCGCCACCTCGATCACCGCCACGTCCGGGCCTTCATAGAAGAACTCGGCCGCGGGGAAATTGAGCACGCGGTTGTGCTCGGCGACGATCAGGAAACCGTCCTTGGTCCAGCAGACGCCGTTGGGCACCTTGAAGTTCAGGCCTGGCGCGAAGGACTTGACCTCATCGGCGACACCGTCGGAGTTGCGGTCGGTCACCGCCCAGAGTGTGGTCTTGCGCGTGCCCACGAACAGCATGTTGGTGGACGGCGCGACGGCCATGTGGCGCGCGTCGGGCACGATGGCAAACAGCTCGATCTTGAAACCGTCGGGCAGCTTGATCCGCTTCAGGTTCTCGCGAATTGCCGCGGCATTGGCGCCGCCCTGAGGAACGACCGGAATGTTCAGGTCCGCGGTGGCCACGCGCATCTGCTTCAGCTTCTCGAGCGTTTGCTGGGCAAGCGCCGGGGCCGCCGCCAGGCAGATCGTGGCTGCCGCGGCGACAGTACTGAGGGACAACGACTTCATGCTATGTCTCCGTGATGTGTTGATGAGGCGCGCCGACCGGTACGCCGACGCAGAATGTAGGGCGATGTCCGGCGCCCCTGTAGGTAGCCCCATGTGCATTGGGGACGATGCGGAGGCGCAAGACAGCAAGCGTCGTCGAGCCCTCGTGGACCCCCAATGAACCCCATCCTGGTTGAAGTCTGGCGCGGCGGCGTCGTCGAATCGTTCCATCGTGGCGCATTTGCGGTGGTCGATGCAGGCGGCACGGTCGTGGCCGCGCGCGGCGATACCCTGCGTCCCGTCTTTCCGCGTTCGGCGATCAAGATCCTGCAAGCCTTGCCGCTGGCGGAAAGCGGCGCGGCGGACCGGTTCGGCCTGACCGACGAAGAGCTGGCGTTGGCCTGCGCGTCGCACAACGGGCAAGCCGAGCACGCCCGCACCGCCGCCTCGATGCTGTCCAAGGCCGGGCTGGACGACAGCGTGCTCGAGTGCGGCGCACATGCGCCATACGACGAAGCCGCCAAGCTCGATCTCGCTGTTGCGGGCCGCACGCCGAGCGCTCTGCACAACAACTGTTCGGGCAAACATGCCGGCTTCGTTTGTCTGGGCTGCGTGATGGCCGGGGAGCGTGAGCCCCGCGATTTCCTCAGGGGCTACGTGAACGCTGAGCATGCGCTGATGCGCGAGGTCACGGCGGCCGTTGCAAGTGCCACTGGCTGCGCGCTCGGCAAAGCACCGATGGGCATCGACGGCTGCTCGATCCCGACTTTCGGCGTTGCCTTGACGCGGCTCGCCCACGCCATGGCACGCGTCGCCACGGGCCAGGGCCTGACGCCGGGCCGCGCTGCGGCGGCCAGCCGCCTGCGCAAGGCTGTCGCCGCAGCACCGTTCATGGTCGGCGGCAGCGGGCGCTTCGACACGCGTGTCATGACGTTGTTCGGCGAGCGAGTGTTCTGCAAGGTAGGCGCCGAAGGCATGTACTGCGCCGCTCTGCCCGACGCGGGCTGGGGCCTGGCGCTGAAGATGGACGACGGTAACAACGCACGCGCCTGCGAGGTGGCGCTGGCGGCGCTGCTTGAAGCGCTCGGCGCAGCCCGCAGCGAGGGCGAGCGCGCGTTGCTGGCTGAGCTGTCAGATGTGACCTTGCGCAACTGGCGCGGCACACCCGTCGGCCGGCTGGCGGCTCAGCTCGAATTGCGTCGCACTTTGCCCCAGGCAGATGCCTGAAAGCGCGCCAGGGCGTGACACATTGCCGCCGGGTCGCGGCCGGGTCAAAACAAAATAGCGCCAGCCATGTCAGCCAAGCGCCGCGTCCCGAGAACCCCCGCTTACGTCCCGCGCGCGTCGGGAATGATGGAGTTCGAGCCCGTGTCGATCGAGGCGGCGCGCGACGCGCTCGACGAAGTCGACGCGGCGATGGCCTCGATGCTCAGCCCCGAGTACTGGGCCAAGGTGCGGCGCAAGAACTTGGCGACCGACCGCGCCCTGACCGGACGCAGCATGACGTGGCTGGCCGAACTGCCGGAAGAACTGCGGCCGGTCATCACGATGCAGCGCTACGCGCGCGTCATCAACTCGATCGTCGATGCCTGGCCGGACCCGCAACATCGCGACGAAGTGTTCGAGAACCTGCTCAACGACCGCCGCAAAGGCCGGCGCGGCTTCCCGATCGATGTCGAGCGCGAGCTTTCCGCACTTTGCCTTTTTGCGAGCATGTTGCCCCGATGACCGAATGTGCTGAGCTGGAAGCGACGATCGCTCCGCTCGTCATCAAACCCGTCGATCCACTGGACCTGCAGGCCCTCGCTCTGCTGGCCGAAGCCGCGCGCGAAGCGCGTGCGCTGTACCCCGAACTGTTTGCACCCGGCAGCCCGGCGCCAACCAACACACCGCTCGGCGAGCGCGAGGTGTATCTGCTGGCCTGGCGCGAAGGGGTGGCCGTGGGGTGCGGCGCGTTGCGCCGGCTCGATGGCCAGCGCGGCGAACTGCGCCGCATGTTCGTCACGCAACA
Source organism: uncultured beta proteobacterium (assembly GCA_963814385.1). Lineage (GTDB taxonomy): Bacteria > Pseudomonadota > Gammaproteobacteria > Burkholderiales > Burkholderiaceae_C > CADEEN01. The sequence continues at coordinate 255,971 of CAWFCX010000050.1, read as the reverse complement.
GGCGCGCCGCGAGGGCGTGGCCCGCTCGCTGCTGGCGCGGCTCGAAGCCGATGCGCTGGCGCTGGGCTACCGCCGCCTGCTGCTCGAAACCGGCACGCGCCAGAAGCCCGCAGCCGCGCTGTACCGCGCTGCAGGCTGGCGCCGCATCCCGCCCTACGGCAACTACGTTGGTGACCCGACGAGTTGCTGCTTCGGCAAGACGTTGAGGTAGAGCTTCCCACGACACAGCGGAAGCCAAGCAACCGCCGCGGATCTGGCTTTGCCAGGCCGCTGGCGGTGCCCCCTTGAGGGGGAGGCGCCGCAGGCGCTTCGGGGGTGGGTCAATATTTGCCGCTGAGGCCGGCGACGCGCATCACCCAATGCGCGGCCCACGCCACGAAGCCACGGCGCAGGGTCGCCACCCAACCGCGCGGCACCGGTGGCGCTGTCACTTCGCGTGACGCGGCCAAGGCCTGTTCGAAGGCCGCGGTCAGTGCGGCGGAAAACCGCGCGTCACGCACCACGACATTGGCCTCGAGGTTGAGCAGCAGCGACAGCGGATCGATGTTGGAGCTACCGACCGTGGCCCAGTCGTCGTCGGTCAGCGCGATCTTGGCGTGCAGGAAGGCGGGGGTGTACTCGTAGATGCGCACGCCGTGCGAGAGCAGTTCGTCGTAAAGCACTTGCGCGGCCAGGCCGGCGATGCGGTAGTCGAGTTTGCCTTGCAACAGCAACCGCACGCGCACACCGCGCTGCGCGGCGCTGCGCAAGGTGCGTCGGAAGATGCGTCCCGGATAGAAGTACGGGCACACGATATCGATGCGCGTCCGCGCGTCTTCGAGCGCATGGATATAGCTGCGCTCGATGGCGCGGCGCTGGCGCAGGTTGTCTCGCACGACGAAGGCCGCCTGCATCGGCAACAACGTTTCGACCGCGCGCGCGCCAGGACGCGGCACGATGCGCAACTGCTGTAGCAGCGTGCGCGCGCCGGACAGTGGCTCGGCGCTGCGGGCCAACGACATCAGCTCTTCACGCCACTCGTGACCGAAGGCGGCGCGCGTCCACATGGCGCGTGCGGTCTGCGCTACCGGCTGCACCACAGGCCCGCGCACGGCCACAGCAAAATCCAGCCGCGGCGTCGCGGTCGGGCCGTGATTCAGATCGACGCGATCGCCGACGATGTTGATGCCACCGACGAAGCCGCACTCGTCATCGACGACAAGCAGCTTCTGGTGCAGCCGGCGCAACTGCCCCGGCTGCAGATACGCGGTCCAGCGGTCGAGCGGCCGAAACACGGCCAGCGCCACCGCGCTGCCACTGAACCATTCGCGCAGCGCGTGCAGACTGGCCTTGGAGCCAAACCCATCGACGACGACGCGCACTCGCACGCCGCGCCGCGCAGCAGCGACGAGCGCGTACGCCATCGCGCGCGCGGCATCGTCGTGATAAAAGATGTAGGTGGCGAGCCAGACCTCGTGGTGCGCGGCCGCAATGGCGGCCTGCATCGCTGGGAACAACTCGTCGCCACCGGACAGCAGGGTGACTTCGTTGCCGCCGGAGAAAACCGCCTCGCCTTCGACAACCGGCTCGCGCACAACAACGCCGTCGCTCACGGCAGCAACCCGTTGCTCGTTGCGCCAGCCAAAACGGAGGAAGCGCGCATGTCCAGGCGACCGCCGCGGAACTGGCTCTGCCAGGCCGCTGGCGGGCCTTGCAGGCCGCATGGCCGCGAGACGCGGCCATCCCTCGGCCCGTCCAAGCCGACACAGCTCGGCTTGGAGCCGCGGGCCTCGGCCCCCTTGAGGGGGAGCCGCGCAGCCGCTTCGGGGGTGGGCGTCATAGCGCCGCCAATTCAAACTCGGCGACGAGCGGCAGGTGGTCCGACATGCGCGCCCATGCCGCGCCACGCGGAACATGCGTCAACTGGCAGGTCAGTTGGCGGGTGTAGATGCGGTCGAGCGCAAACAACGGCACGCGCGACGGGAACGTGGGCCGCACACGCGTTCCGGCAGCGCGCGTCATGCCCATGGCCTTCATCGGCGCGTCGAGGCGCTCGCCCCAATCGTTGAAGTCGCCGGCCACGATCAACGGCTCATGGCGCGGCACCGCGGCGTCCAGGTACGCGGCGAGCAGTTGCAACTGGCGCACGCGGCTTGAATGGATCAGTCCGAGGTGCGCCACCACCGCGTGCACCACGCCGCCCTGCCACTGCACCGGCACATGCAACAAGCCGCGCTGCTCGAAGCGATGGTCGCTCACGTCATGGTGGCCCACGTCGCCGAGCGGCCAGCGCGACAGCAGCGCGTTGCCATGCTCGCCGTGGCGCGTGATGGCATTGCTGCGGTACGCAGCGGCGTAGCCTTCGGGTGCGAGGAACTCGGCCTGCCCTTCGGCCGGCCAGCCGAACCACGTGCGCTCGAAGCGCCGCGCATCGGGCGCGTTGTACAGGCGCACCTCCTGCAAGAAGACCAGATCGGCGTCCAGCGCTTCTATGCCCAGCCCGAGGTTGTGGATTTCCAGGCGCTTGCGCAAGCCCAGGCCGCGCACGCCCTTGTGGATGTTGTACGTGGCCACGCGCAGGCGCGAATCGCCGGCGCCGGGCGGCAGTTGGCTGTGCAAGGCGCGGCGAATCATGGCAGCGCCGCCGGGCCGCGGCCGAAACGCTGACGCGCCCCCTCGGGGGGCCGCCAACGCGGCGAGCATGGGGGCAGTCTCATGACATGAAGCGCGGCAGCATCAGGATTGCTTCCGCATTGCTTGGCGAGAAGCAGCGGTCGGCAGCTTCGCGCCATGGCAGCCAGACATACGCCACATGCTCGCGCGGGGCCAGGCGCACCGGTGTGCCCGCGGGCACGGTCAGTCCGAACACATGCTCGGTGTTGTGCGTCACGCCAGGTGCGTAGCGGTGGCGCCAGACGGGGTAGATCTCATAGATGTTTTGCAAGCCCCAATCGCGCAGTGCGAGGCGTGGGACCTGCTCACGGCCGATGACGATGCCTGTCTCTTCAGCGACCTCGCGCTCGCAGGTCAGCGTCAACGGTTCATCGACAGCATCTTTGCTGCCGGTGACGCTTTGCCAGTAGCCGGTCTTGTCGGCGCGCTCGATCAGCAGCACGTCGAGCGTGGGTGTGTGGATGACGACGAGGACCGACTCAGGAATCTTGTGAGTCACGGCGATGAAAAAGACGCGGCGGATGCCCGCGCCTTGGATTCTGCACAAAGCCCCGCAACGTCAAGCCAGCGTGGTCGCCGTCATGCGGCTGCAGCGCCCGTGTTGCGCAGCCGGATGTGCAGCTCGCGCAGCTGCTTTTCGTCTACCGGACCTGGCGCGTTGGTCAGCAGATCCTGCGCGCGCTGAGTCTTCGGGAACGCAATCACGTCGCGCAGGCTGTCGGCGCCGGTCATCAACATGACGAAGCGGTCGAGGCCGATGGCGATGCCTCCGTGCGGCGGCGCGCCGTACTGCAGCGCGTCGAGCAGGAAGCCGAACTTCGATTTCGCCTCTTCGGCGCTGATCTTCAGCGCGCGGAAGACCTTGCTCTGCACCTCTTCGCGGTGGATCCGCACCGAGCCGCCGCCGAGCTCGATGCCGTTCAAGACCACGTCGTAGGCCTTGGCCACGCAACGCCCTGGATCGGTTTCAAGCCAGTCTTCGTGGCCGTCTTTCGGGCTCGTGAACGGATGGTGCACGGCATTCCAGCGCTGGGCGTCGTCGTCGTGCTCGAACATCGGAAAATCGACCACCCACAGCGGCTCCCAATCGCCATGCGCCAGGCCCTTGGTCTTGCCGAACTCGCTGTGGCCGACCTTGACGCGCAAGGCGCCGATGCCGTCGTTGACGACTTTGGCCTTGTCGGCGCCGAAGAAGATCAGGTCGCCATTGCGCGCACCCGTGCGCTTCATGATCTCGGCCAGCGCTCTGTCATGGATGTTCTTGACGATCGGCGATTGCAACCCGTCGCGACCGGCGCCGGCCTCGTTGACCTTGATCCAGGCCAGGCCCTTGGCGCCGTAGATCTTGACGAACTCGGTGTAGCCGTCGATCTCGCCGCGGCTCATTTCGGCGCCGCCGGGCACGCGCAGCGCGACGACGCGGCCTTCGGCGTGGTTGGCCGGCCCTGAGAAGACCTTGAAGTCGACGTCCTTCATGACGTCGGTGAGCTCGGTGAACTCCAGCTTGACGCGCAAGTCGGGTTTGTCGGAGCCGTACAGGCGCATCGCGTCGGTCCAGGTCATCACCGGGAACGGCGGCAGCTCAACGCCGATCGCGTGATGAAAGGTGCTGCGGATCATGCCCTCGAACATTGTGCGGATCTCTTCCTCGGTGAGGAAGGAGGTCTCAATGTCGATCTGAGTGAACTCGGGCTGACGGTCGGCGCGCAAGTCTTCGTCGCGGAAGCACTTCGTGATCTGGTAGTAGCGGTCAAAGCCGGCCACCATCAGCAACTGCTTGAACAGCTGGGGCGATTGCGGCAGCGCGAAGAACATGCCGTCGTGCACGCGCGACGGCACGAGGTAGTCGCGCGCGCCCTCGGGCGTGCTCTTGGTCAACATCGGTGTCTCGATGTCGATGAAGCCGTTGGCGTCGAGGAACTTGCGCACCTCCATGGCCACGCGGTAGCGCAGCATCATGTTGCGTTGCATCTGCGGGCGCCGCAGATCGAGCACGCGGTGCGTCAGGCGCACGGTCTCTGACAGGTTGTCGTCGTCGAGCGGGAACGGCGGCGTGACGCTGGGATTCAACACTTCCAACTCATGCGCCAACACTTCGATCTTCCCGCTGACGAGGTTGCTGTTCTCGGTGCCGGCCGGGCGCGCGCGCACCTTGCCGACGACTTTCAGGCAGAACTCGTTGCGCACATCCTCGGCTGTTGTGAAGGTCTCGGCGCGGTCGGGGTCGCAGACGATCTGCACGAGTCCTTCGCGGTCGCGCAGGTCGATGAAGATCACACCACCGTGATCACGGCGGCGGTGCGCCCAGCCCATGAGGGTGACGGTCTGATCCATCAGCGATTCGCTGACGAGGCCGCAATAGGTGGTTCGCATTTTGTAGCTCCGGGTCAATTTCGCGCGGCCAACGGCGGCGCCACGACACCCATCGAAATGATGTACTTCAGCGCTTCATCGACGCTCATGCGCAGCGCAACCACGTCAGCGCGCGGCACCATCAAGAAGAACCCCGAGGTGGGGTTTGGCGTTGTCGGCACGTACAGGCTCACGTAGTCGGCGTGCAGGTGCGCGCCGGCCTCGCCGCCGGGTTTGCCGGTGACGAAGGCGATCGTCCACGAGCCTTCGCGTGGGTACTGCACCAGCACGGCCTCGCGAAAGGCGTTGCCGCTCGACGAGAACAGGGTATCTGAAACCTGCTTGACCGAGCTGTAGATCGACTTGACGATCGGAATGCGGTGCAGGATGCGGCTGCCCTGCCGCAACCACCATTGGCCGACGATGTTGGCGGCAAAGACGCCGGTCGCCAGCAGCAGCAGCAGCATGACCAACACACCCAGGCCCGGCACTTTGCGCAGCATCTCGATCGGCGCGAACGCCGCCGCGGGCAGCACGGTCTGCGATGCGGTCAGCAGCCAGCCAAACAGATCGCTGACGATGCCAAGCACCGCCTGCAGCACCCAGACCGTGACCGCCAGCGGCAGCCAGACCAGCAAGCCGGCGATCAGGTACTTCTTCATGACGATGAAGCACCCGAGGGCGGTGGCGCGGCGACGGGCGCAGCAGCGGCGGGTGCCGGCGCCGGAGCGGCTGAGGGCGCCGGAGCGGCGGCAGCGCCATCGGCAGCAGGTTTGGCGCCGTCCGGCTTCTTCTCGGCCGTGCCCTCGGCAGGCTTGTCGGCCTTCTTCGCTGCGCCTTCACGAAAGTCGGTGACGTACCAGCCCGAACCCTTCAGCTGAAAGCCGGCGGCCGTGACCTGTTTTTCAAAGCGCGGCGCCGCGCACGACGGACAGACCGTCAACGGCGCATCGGACATCTTTTGCAGAACGTCCTTCGCGTGGCCGCAAGCAGCGCAGCGATAGGCGTAGATGGGCATGGTTAACCTCGTTGGGAACCGCGAATTATGGCAGCGCCCCATCGAGACGCTGCCGCGCCGCGGCCCTTCAGTGAGGTTTGGCCGCGTGCGCGCCCGCGTGGTGGGCCGCCTTCAACGCCGCTTCGATCGAGTGGCCCTTGTTGCCGATGATCTGCGGCGCCAGCGAGCCGAGCAGCATGCCGATGACCGATGCGAAAAAGCCCACCAGGTTGGCCGGCACCATCGCCTCCGACGCCACGGTGTTGGCCGCCAACCAGGTGCCGATGCCCAGAATGATTGAGAACAGCGCGCCTTGCGTCGTCGCCTTCTTCCAATACGCGCCTGCGACGAGCGGGATGAAAGCGCCGGCCAGCGTCACGTTGTAGGCGTTCTGCACCATCTCGTACATCGTGCTCTTGCTGTTGAGCGCAAACAGCAGCGCAGCTGCGGTGAACGTGACGAGGATGATGCGCAGCGTCAGCAGGAACTGCTTGTCGCCCATGTGCGGCACGAAGGGGCGCAGCACGTTTTCAGTGAACAGCGCCGTCGGCGCCAACAGCGCGCCGCTGGCGGTGGACAGGATCGCCGACAGCAGCGCGCCGAAGAACATGATCTGCGCCCACAACGGCATCTTGCCGAGCACGAGGTCGGGGAGGATGCGCTGCACATCGCGCGCGTCTTCGGCGTTGAACAACTCCTTGATCGACGGGTCGCCGACGATCGCCGCGTAGGCGATGAAGATCGGCACGAAGGCGAAACAGAAGTAAATCAGCGCGCCGATCACCGTGCCGCGCACTGCCGTGTTTTCATCCTTGGCGCTGGTCATGCGCTGGAACACGTCCTGCTGCGGCACCGAACCGAACGCGAACGCGAAAAACGCGCCGGCCATGGCCCACCACTTCGCGCCGTCCATGTCGGCCGGAAACATGATCAGCTTACCATCGGCCGCGGCTTGCGAAATCACCTTGCCGGCGCCGCCGGCGAGATCGCCGACGAGCACGGCCACGAGCGTCAGGCCGATCAGGATGACCACGGTCTGGAACAGGTCGGTGAAGGCCACCGACCACATGCCGCCGAAGATGGTGTAAATCATGACCACGCCGGCGCCGATCAGGATGGCGGTGTTCAGCTCGATCGCGCCGCCCGACAGCGTGGCGATCACCAAGCCGAGCGCGGTCATCTGCGCCGAGGTCCAGCCGAGGTAGGACAGGACGATGGCCACGCTGGTCAGCACCTCCACGAGCTTGCCGTAACGCTGCTTGTAGAAATCGCCGATCGTCAGCAAGTTCATGCGGTAGAACAGACGCGCAAACAGCAGCGCCGCAATCACCAGACACACCGAAGCGCCGAACGGATCGCCCGGGATGCCGTGCAGGCCATCCTTGGCGAACGTCGCCGACACCGAGAGCACCGTCTCAGCACCGAACCAGGTGGCGAACACCGTGGCCACGTTCATGTACAGCGGCAGCGAGCGGCCAGCGACCAAAAAGTCTTTCGCCCCGTGAACGCGCCGCGCGGCAATCAGACCGATGGCGATGGTGACCAACAAGTAGGCGACGACGAAGACGATCAGCACGGCGAGCTCCGCAAAGGGTGGTTGACGGCGGGAGAAAGTTTAGTCGGCGCTCAGCGCCACACGGGGGCGAATCGCATCAGGACCTGGGCCACCAGCAGCCCGGCAGCAAACCCGACAGCGACCCACAGCGCAGCGCGCAGCAGGCGGTTGGTGCGGCGCTGTTCGACGAGCAGCGACTGCGTCGCCACCGGGTCGGCGCGTTGTTGCAGCGCGGCATGCAGCAAGCGCGGCAGCTCCGGCAGCAGCTTGGCGTAGCGTGGTGCTTCGTCTCTCAGGCGCTGCGTCAGGCCTTCCATGCCGATCTGCTCACCCATCCAGCGCTCGAGGAACGGCTTGGCCGTGCTCCACAGGTCGAGCTCTGGATCGAGCTGCCGGCCCAGCCCTTCAACGTTGAGCAGGGTCTTCTGCAGGAGGACGAGTTGCGGCTGGATCTGCACGTTGAATCGGCGCGAGGTCTGGAACAGGCGCAGCAAGACCTGACCGAGCGAGATGTCCTTCAGCGGCCGGTCGAACAGTGGCTCGCAGACGGTGCGGATCGCACTCTCCAGCGCATCGATCCGGGTTTCACTCGGCACCCAGCCGCTCTCCAGGTGCAACTCGGCAACGCGTTTGTAGTCGCGGCGGAAGAACGCCAGAAAGTTTTGCGCGAGGTAGTCACGGTCGTTGTCGGTCAGCGTGCCGACGATGCCGAAGTCCAACGCGATATAGCGGCCGAAGGTCGCCGGTTCTACGCTGACCTGGATATTGCCCGGATGCATGTCGGCATGAAAAAAGCCGTCGCGAAAGACCTGCGTGAAGAAGATCGTCACGCCGTCGCGCGACAGGCGTTTCAGATCGACCCCGGCCGCCAGCAGGCGGTCGGTCTGGCCGATCGGGATGCCGTTCATGCGCTGCATCACCATGACGTTGGACGTGCACCAGTCCCAATGCATTTCGGGAATCTCGACCAGCGCCAGCCCGGCCATGTTGCGGCGCAGTTGCGCTGCGTTGGCCGCTTCGCGCACGAGATCCAGCTCGTCGTGGAGGTAGGTGTCGAACTCGGCAACAACCTCGCGCGGCTTCAGGCGCTTGCCGTCGTCGCCGCTGCGCTCGACCCAGCCGGCCATGCGGTGCAGCAGTGCGATGTCGTCGTCGATCGCCCGCAGCATGCCCGGGCGCAGCACCTTGACCGCCACCTCGCGACCGTTTTTGAGCACCGCGAAGTGGACCTGCGCGATCGACGCGCTGGCCACCGGCTCGGCGTCGAAACTCGTGAAGACATCGGTCAGCAGCTTGCCGAACGCGCGCTCGACGATCGCCGCCGATTGGGCGGCCGGAAACGGTGGCACGTTGTCTTGCAGTTGCGCCAGCTCGTCGGCTATGTCGGCGGGCATCAGATCGCGCCGTGTCGACAGGACCTGGCCGAACTTGACGAAAATCGGCCCCAGCTTTTCAAGGGCGCGCCGCAGGCGCACGCCGCGCGGCTCGTCGAATCTACGGCCCAGCGTGACAACTCGCGCCAGCACCCGCACCCAGCGCTGCTTCAGGCCCGACAACGCGAGGTCGTCGATGCCGAAGCGCAACAGCGTCAATGCAATGAAAAGAGCCCGCGCCAGCTGCCTCATCGCGAGTGACTGCCCGGCCCCGGAGCAAACGACCGGCGCAGCGCTTGGCGGGCCGAGCGGCCTGCGCTCATCGCCAGTCGCGCCGGCATGGCCCCCACCACCTGCGCCAGGTCGGCTTCGATGTCCCAACGCAGGTTGTCGGCCAGCCAATGCATGTCCGCTGCCACGGCGGCCGCGCCTTCAATGTGCATTTCCGGCAGCGGGCCGCCGGAAAACGCTGCCACCCACTGGGGCGGCGCTGGCATCGACATGCGCAGCGTCAGATCGGGGGCGCCTGAAGACGGTTCGGCATCGCCGTCGAACAAACCTGCCGGTGTGATCACCACGCGCATCGGCGGCAAGGCCGGCAACCATGCAGGCTGGTCCACCAGTGCCACCGTCAAACGGCGTCCTGCATGGACCTTCAACCGCAGCACCGCTGCGGGTTCGCTGGCGACAACGTGGTTGACCAGCAGCAGCAGCCGGGCCTGCGCCGCCGGCAACACCAACTCTCGAACCGATTGCAACATTTGCACGGATTGTAGGCAGCACCCCTGCGGCATCTCTGGCGACTGCGCTCCGATCGCGGGCGCACTTTGGGGGAGAATCGTGCCACCAAGCGTCGCATCACCAAGAAGACAAACGCCGCGCTCGACTTCCGCTGCAGAGCAGCCTGGCCAACCCTCTATTTCGCTGTCGATGTTTCAGGACCGCAGCTACAAACGCACTTTCTACAGCGCACCGCAATCGGTGACCTCGCTGGTTGCCGCCATTCTTGAACCGACACTGATCGTGCTGGTCTATCTGGGCACGGCGCTGTGGTTCCGCGAGCCGATCATGCGGCCCGATCTGGTGCTTTGCCTTCTCGTGTTCGCGCTGACCTTCCCCGGGCGCAATCGCTACAAGGAAGGCATGCTCAACGCCGCCACCGACCTCGTGGCGTCGTGGATCACCTTGCTCGCGATCCTGCTGCTGTGCGGCTACGCCACCGACAGCATGCATTACTTCGACCGGAACGTACTGCTGGGCTGGGCGATCGTGACGCCGCTGGTGCAATGGATGGCGGTGTGGCTCGGACGGGCGATTCTGCGCAAGCGCGCGCGTGATCCGGCGGGTCGCAATCCGGCCGTAGTCGTCGGTGCCGGCTTGTTGGGGGTCAAGGTGGCGACCGCCTTGCAGGGCGACCGCGAAGAGGGCCGCGAGTTTTTGGGTTGGTTCGACGACCGCACCGACGAGCGTTTGGCGGGCGAAACCAGCGGTCACATGTTGGGCGGGCTCAAAGACGCCGCGCCGTTCATCCGCGCCAAAGGCGTCAAGGAAGTGTTCATCACGCTGCCTTTGGGCTCACAGCCTCGCATCCTCGAACTGTTGGAGAGCATTCAGGGCACGACGGCGTCGCTGTTCTTTGTGCCCGACGTCTTCGGCATCAGCATCATTCAGGGCCGTTTGCAGGACATGAACGGCGTGCCCGTGGTCGGCATCTGCGAGACGCCTTTCACCGGCACCAACGAACTCGTCAAACGAGTCTCCGACGTCGTGCTGGCGGTGGTGATCTTGTTGCTGATATCGCCGCTGCTACTGGCCATTTGCGTTGGCGTCAAACTGAGTTCTCCCGGGCCGGCGATCTTTCGCCAGAAGCGCAATGGCCTCGACGGCGGAGAAATCACCGTCTACAAATTTCGCTCGATGAGAGCCCAGGACAACGGCCCGGTGGTCGCACAGGCAACCAAAGACGACCCGCGCATCACCCGCTTCGGCGCTTTCCTGCGCAAGACCTCGCTCGATGAACTGCCGCAGTTTTTCAACGTGCTCCAGGGGCGCATGAGCATCGTCGGCCCGCGCCCGCACGCCGTGGCTCACAATGAGCTGTATCGCGAGCTGATCAGCGCCTACATGGTGCGACACAAGGTCAAACCGGGCATCACCGGCTGGGCGCAGGTCAACGGCCTGCGTGGCGAAACTGAGACGGTGGATAAGATGAAGGCGCGGGTCGAATACGATCTGGAGTACTTGCGCAACTGGTCGCTCGGGCTGGATCTGCAGATCATTGTTCGAACGGTCCGTGTGCTGTTCTTCGACCGCAACGCGTACTAAATCGAATTGCCCAGCTCTGGAGACCGCCTCATGCATCACGCTAGCGCTCATCGACTCCTGTTTGCCGTCTGCGTGGCCATGCACCTGCCACTGGCTGCCCAGCAAGCAGACGACGCCAAGCGGCCTTGGAACGTCGGTCTGTCACAAGACGTCACGCACTTCACCAACGCCGTCAACGCCCCCCGCGGCGACGAGGTCAGCGACACGGTATGGACCACCACGCTCAGCGGTGGCGTCAATGTGCCGTTTGGCCGGCAACGTGCCTATGCGAACGGATCGATGTCCCACACCCGATATTCAAACCTCGACGGCCTCGACGGTCAGGGTTACACGCCTCGGCGCCGGGGTGGACTGGGAAACTGTGGGCAACCTGTCTGGCAACCTACAGGCCAACGCCGGGCGCCGCCAAGCCGACTTCAACACCGGCGTCAGCACACGTCTCCCTGAAGAACAACGAGAGCTTTCAGGAGTTGAGCGCGCGCGCCGTGTGGGGTGGCGTGAGTCTGTTCGGGCTTGAAGGCACGTTGGGCTACCGGCGCGTCAACTTCTCGGCGCCGGAGTTCGATGCACGCGAGTACGAGCAGAACAGCGCCAGCGCCGGTGTGGTCTACCGCCCCAGCAGCGCCCTCACTTTGGGCACAGGCCTGTCCGTGCAGTACTCGGACTACGACGTGCCGGCCTTCGGCCAGAGTTTGCCCGACTCCAATTCGCGCCGCGACCTGTATGTTCAGCGCCAACTGGAATGCCACGGGCGCCAGCACACTTTCCACGCGGCTCAATTTCGGCAAGACCGACTATGAGCGGCCGCCGAACTCTGTCGACTTTTCCGGCGTCACCGGCAACGTCTCATGGCAATGGCGGCCGACCGGCCGCACGGCGCTGACGGCCACCCTGTCACGCGACACCGGTCAGGAATCCGGTTTCCAGAACCTGGTCAATGGCGGCCGCACGCGCCTGACCGCCACCGATTTCAGCCGTGTCACCAACATCTTTGCCCTCAGCGCCAACTACGATCTCACCGGCAAGATTGTGCTGAACGGCGCCCTCAGCCATGCGCGGCGAAGCGCGGTGGACAACCTCAGCGGCGTGCACGGGCAACGACAACACGACGAGACATCGATCGGCGCGCTCTGGCAGGCCACCCGCATCATTACAGTGGGCTGCAAAGTGGGCCACGAAACGCGCTCGGCCTCCGGCTTCGGCGCAACCGAGTACAGCGGCAGCAACTTTGGCTGCGCCGGCAGCATCGCGCTGAACTGAGGCTGTGAAACAGCCCCGTCGTTCTCCTGACTGGGTGCCACCGGCTACATCGGCTCGCACACCTGGCTGTGCCTGGCGGCGGCAGGCTACCAGGTGGTCGGCGTCGACAATTTCGTCAACAGCTCGCCGCGTGTACTCGATCGGCTCCAGGCGCTGCTCGGCACCGCGCCGGTCTTCGAGCGCGCCGACGTTTGCGACGCGTCAGCCATGGGCGACGTGGTGCAACGACATCGAGTCGATGCGGCGATTCACTTTGCCGCACTCAAGGCTGTCGGCGAGTCGGTGCAGCAACCGCTGGCCTACTACCGCAACAACATCGGCGGGCTGCTGGCAACCTGCGAGGCTCTCGCCCGCGTCGCTGCCAAGCGCATGGTGTTCAGCAGCAGCGCCACGGTCTATGGTCAGCCTGAATCACTGCCGATCCTCGAGGATGCGCCGCTGGCTGCCACCAACCCTTATGGCCAGACCAAGCTGATGGCCGAAAAAATCCTGGCCGATCTGCGCCAGGCAGACGGCGCTTGGCGCATCGCCAGTCTGCGCTACTTCAATCCGGTCGGCGCTCACGAGAGCGGCTCGATCGGCGAAGACCCGCGCGGCGTGCCCAACAACCTGATGCCCTACGTCGCCCAAGTGGCCGTAGGCCGGCGCCCCCACCTGCAGGTCTTCGGCAACGACTACGACACGCCCGACGGGACCGGCGTGCGTGACTACATCCACGTCATGGATCTGGCAGAGGGCCATGTGGCGGCGGTATCGCACTTGCTCGGCAGAGACGGCTCGATGACGCTCAATCTGGGCACGGGCCGCGGGGCCAGCGTGCTCGAACTGGTCAAAGCCTACGAACGCGCCAGCGGGCGCGCGATTCCCTGCGTTGTCGCGGCGCGCCGCCCAGGGGACGTGGCGGCGTGCTACGCCGACCCCTCACGCGCCAGCGCCACTTTGAGCTGGCGGGCGCGGCGCACTCTGGACCAGATGTGCGAAGACAGCTGGCGTTGGCAGTCGAGCCATCCGGACGGGTTCGGCACTGACAGTTGAGCTGCGCGCCGCTGACACGCCGCCGTCAGCGGCGAGGGCGCTCCTGCTGGTGATGCATCAAGGTGCTGAGTTCGGCCTGCACGCTGGAGGGGAAGCCGCGCCGTCCGCCGCGATAGTCGTGCAGCATGCGGTCGAGCATCCGCGTGCACAACGGCACGTCTTCCCACGATTCGGCGATGGCGTTGGCAACGCGCGGGAACTGCTCGCAGGTGGTGTGCGGGCGAATCGGCGGCGGCAAGGCCACGATCCAATCCATCGCCGTACCCGTCAATGCGCGGTCAGAAGGCAGGGCGCCGCGGCGCCGAGGTTCCCAGTACCCCGGGGTCAGTTGCTGCATGGCCTGCAACCCGGCCGGCAACTCATCGAGCGCGCGCCGCGCTTCGTCGAAATCGGTGATCTCGAAATCCAAAGCGTCCAACGGGGGCAGCGGTTTGGGGGGTGGCTGATTGATCATGGTCGCGAGGCAAGGGTTTCGCGGACTGCGTGTGCGCAATTCTGGCCCAGCCCGCACGAAATGGGTACCCTCAGACTGGCGGGGGCGATTGGCATCGGCACGCCCGGGCCAAGCACCGAGCGGCTCCGCCCCGTCCCCTCCCTGATCGGGTGTGTGCAAATTCCACAAGCGCCATGCCGCTTGGCCTGTGCCGACGGGCGACACCGGCCGTTACTGACGCGGGGTGGGTAAACTCTATCAATGTTTTTCGCGGTGATTCGGTATAGGGCCGAGTCGCCGCATCACGGTAGCTGGCGCGGTGTCCGCGCCCCCTGACGCGCCGTGCAAGGACTGGAATCCATGCGAGTCGATCGTTTTACTGCTGCTGTCGTCCTGCGCTCGGCCCTGGCCGTCGGTGCCCTGGTCGGCATTGCGACAGGGCTGGCGGGCTGCGGGGCCAGGGAGACCTCGGCGACACAGGCGGCGGCGAGGGTGAACAAGGAAGAGATCACCGTCCACCAGATCGGAGCGCAACTCTCGCAGCAGACGGTAAAGCCGGAGCAGGTTCAGGAGGTCGAGCGCCAGATCCTGGAGCGATTGATCAATCGCGAACTGGCGGTGCAAAAAGCGATGGATCTCAAGCTCGACCGTGAACCAAAGGTCGTTCAGGCGATCGACTCGGCGCGCCAGGAAATCATTGCCCGAGCCTACTCCGACAAGCTCGGTGAGGGTGCGGCGCGGCCAACATCGACCGAAATCAAGAAGTACTACGACGAGCATCCAGTGCTGTTCAGCGAGCGAAAGATCTACCAACTGCAGGAATTCTCAGTCGAGGCCGATGCCAAGCAGGTGGACGCACTGAAAGCTGCCTTGCCGCCGACTCAAGACTGCGGATGACCTCGTGAACTACCTCAAGGCCAACAACCTGAAGTTCGCCAGCAACGCGTCGGTACGCGCCGCAGAGCAGTTGCCCTTGTCAGTGCTGCCGGTGCTCGCGCGCATGGCTGAGGGCCAGTCGCTGCTCAACCCGACGGCCAAGGGCGCTCAGATCGTCATCCTGCGCGGCTCGAAGACGCAGCCCGTGGAGCCCGAGCGCGCGTCGCGA
The DNA here is from genome assembly GCA_963814385.1 of uncultured beta proteobacterium. GTDB lineage: Bacteria > Pseudomonadota > Gammaproteobacteria > Burkholderiales > Burkholderiaceae_C > CADEEN01. The sequence goes on along the minus strand of CAWFCX010000050.1, from coordinate 240,884 downwards.
GCCATTGAACAGTTCCTGCTCAACGAGCAGAAGCGCAAGTTGATGGCCGATGATCTGAAAGCGCTGCGCGCGGCGGCCAAGATCGAGTATCGGGGGCGCTTTGCTGCTTCGGCGCCGCCACCCGCTGACGTCGCGCAACCGCCCACTGCGGCCGACGTGGCGGCAACGGCGACTGGCACGCATGGCACAAAATCTGTCAACGAAAGCGTGGGCGCCAACGCTGGCTTTAACACCGCCGCCGAGGGCGCAGCCAAACCGGCCAGCGCGATCGACGCCATCACTGTCAACAAAGGGCTGGGACTGAAATGAAATCGACGAACTTCCAAATCGATCTCGCGGCGCCTGTTTGTGTCGGCGCCTCTGGCCCTGGTCGCGGCACCTGTCCTGGTGTGGGCGCAGCAGACTCAGCCGGCCGCAGCGAACGCGCAGTACCGACTGGCCGCGGGCGACGTGATCCGCATTTCGGTCTACCAGAGCGCCGATCTGACTCTGGAGACCCGTCTGACGGAAGCGGGCACCATCTCCTATCCGCTGCTGGGCAGCGTCGCGTTGGCCGGACTCACCGTGTCGGAAGCCGAAAAGCGCATCGCCGATGGCCTGCGCACAGGCAACTTCGTCAAACAGCCTCAGGTTTCGGTGGCTGTCCAGCAGGTGCGCGGCAACCAGGTGTCGGTGCTCGGGCAGGTCGGTAAACCTGGCCGCTACCCGCTCGAAACCGGCAATGTGCAGCTCACTGACGTGATCGCCACCGCCGGCGGCGTCAACCCCACCGGCGCCGATCAGGTCGTGGTGGTGGGAACGCGCAACGGCCAGCCGTATCGCGTCGAGATCGACCTGCCTTCGGTGTTCGGGCCCAACAGACGCGCCAATGATCTGACCCTTCAAAACGGCGACGTGGTCTGGGTCGAACGCGCGCCGATGATCTATATGTATGGCGAAGTGCAGAAACCGGGCTCGTTGCGCCTGGAGCGCGGCATGACGGTGATGCAGGCGCTGGCCGCATCCGGCGGCCTGACGCAGCGCGGCACCGAGCGTGGACTGCGCGTTCACCGGCGCGATGCCGAAGGCAAGGTGCGCATCATCGAACCGGCCATGACCGACCGGCTGCAACCCGAAGACATCATCTACATCCGCGAGTCGGTGTTTTAGGAGCGCATGCCATGAGCCCGCGTCAAATTCTCCTGATCCTGCGCTTGCGATGGTTGATCGTGCTTGGCACGCTGCTGGCCACTGTGGGCGTGGCCCTGGCCGTCAGCCTGATGCTGCCCAAGCAATACACCGCTGAAACAACGCTGTTGCTTGACGTCAAGGTCGACTCGCTGGTGGCCACGCTGGCGCCCAACTTCGCAACGCCCTCGTACATCGCCACGCAAACCGAAATCCTGCAGAACGAACGCGTGGCCACACTCGTCGTCAAGATGCTCGGCCTGGCGCAAAACGCCAAGGCGGTCGAGCAGTGGCGCGAAGAGACCGGAGGCCGCATTCCGTTGGACACGTACTTCGGCTCCTTGCTGCAAAAGGGCCTGAAGATCGAACCTGGCCGCGGCAGCAGCCTGCTGACCATCTCGTTCACCGGCTCTGACCCCAAGTTCGCCGCCGCCGGCGCCAATGCGTTCTCCCGCGCCTACCTCGACACCCTCGTCGAACTCAAGCGCGATCCGACGAACGAATACGCCAAGTTCTACGATGAGCAGCAAAAGAAGTTGCGCGTCGAGCTCCAGATGGCACAGGAGCGCCTGTCGGCGTTCCAGCAGAAACGAGGCATCGTCGTCACCAGCGAGCGCATGGACCAGGAGGTCACGCGCCTGAACAGTCTGGAGGCCGCGCTGGGCACTGCGTTGACCGAGCAGGCCGACACCTCGAGCCGCAGGACGGCCTCCGGCAACGATGCCTCGCCCGACGTCATCGGCAGCCCCGCGGTGCAGTCTCTGAAGAACGAGCTGGCGCGCGCGCAGCTACAGCTCACCGAGGTCAGCGGCAAGTTTGGCAGCAGCCACCCGCAGCGCATCGAGATCGAAGCGCGCGTGGCCGAACTGCGTCAGCAGCTCAACGCCGAAATGAGCCGCGTCGTCCGCGGCACGAGCAATGTCAACAGCAACGTCGGCAAGAAGGTCGCCGAGTTGCAATCGCTGGTCGAGGGCCAGAAGAAGGCCGTGCTGGCGCTGCGCTCGCAGCGCGACGAAGCGTCGGTGCTGCTGCGTGACCTTGACACCGCGCAGCGCGCGTACGACGCGGTTGCGCAGCGCCTCTCCCAGCTTTCCATCGAAGTCAAGGCCGAACAAACGCCCGCGCGCGTGCTCAGCCCGGCGATCGAGCCATTGAACCCGTCCAAGCCGAACATCGTCAAGAACACGCTCGTTGGCGTGATCCTGGGTCTGCTCGGCGGAGTCGGTCTGGCTTTCTTGCTGGAGTACATTGACCGCCGGGTGCGCAGCGCCGACGACCTCGTGGCCTACAGCGACGTGCCGGTGCTGGGCGTGATGTCCGACACGGCCGGCCGCTCGCGCCACGCGCCGCGCCTCGCGCACCAGCGCCGCCCTGCTCTACCCTCGCCCCAGTTAACCTTCGATGGGGGCGTTCAATGACACCGGTGACGATGCTGTCGACCAAGGTCCGCAATGCAGACCGGTCGATCGGCGCGATCCTGATCGATGCCGGCCGGCTGACGCCGCAGGACGCCGAGCGCATCATCAATTTCCAGAAGCAATCCGACCTGCGCTTCGGCGAGGCCGGCATCGAACTCGGCTTGATCAGCGAGTCCGATGTCCTGTACGCGCTGTCGCTGCAGTTCGACTACCCGTACCTGCAGCCCGGCCCCAACAAGCCGATCAGCCCCGAGGTCGTCGCCGCCTACAAGCCGTTCAGCCCAGAGGGCGAAGGCCTGCGCGCATTGCGCAGCCAGTTGCAGCTGCGATGGTTCGACGCCAAGGGCGCCAACACCAGCCTGGCAGTCGTCGGCGCCACGCGCGGCGAGGGCCGCAGCTACCTTGCCGCCAATCTGGCGGTCACCTTCGCGCAGCTAGGTGAGCGCACGCTGCTGATCGACGCCGACATGCGCACGCCGCGCCAGCACAAGCTGTTCAAGATCGAGAATCAGACGGGCCTGTCGAACCTGTTGGCAGGGCGCATGCAGGACCAGGTGGTGACCTTTGTGCACGGCATCCCGGGCTTGGCGGTACTGCCTTCAGGCCCGATCCCGCCGAACCCGGGCGAGTTGCTCAGCCGGCCTGCGCTGCCGCGCATCTTGCAGCAGAGCATGTCCACTTTCGACGTCGTGCTGATCGACACGCCGGCCATCGAGCAAGGCCCCGATGCGCTGTTACTGGCGCGAGGTGCCGGTGCGGCGCTGATGTTGGCGCGCACCAATCTCACCCGCACGGCACAGTTCGACGATGCAGTAGCCGCGATGGCCGAGAGCAACGTCTTCGTCGTCGGCTCGGTGTTGGTAGACGTCGCGGCACGGCGCAACGCGTCGCAAGCCCAAGACGCCTGAATCGCCATGGCGGCAGCGGCGCAGGCCAGCAGGCCGCTTCAACCTTGGCTGTGGGTCGCGCTGGGCCTGGCGGCTCTGTACCTGCCCAGCTACTGGAACGCCGCGCAAGGCTTGTGGCAGACCGATGAGTTCGGCCACGCTCCGCTGATCCTCGCCATCGCGGCTTGGCTGTTCTGGCAATCGCGGCAAGCGGTGCACCGCGCGCCTGAAGCGCCTCGCAGCGCATCGGGATGGCTGCTGCTTGCGTTGGGTCTCGCGCTCTATGCGTTTGGCCGCGCGGCCGGCGTGTCGAGTGTCGAGTTTGCTTCGCAGGTCTTCATTGTTGGCGCGGTGCTGCTGCTGCTCAAAGGCTCGCAGGGACTACGCGCCGCCTGGTTCCCGGTGTTCTACCTTGTCTTCATGGTGCCGCTGCCGGGCACGCTGATCGATGCACTGACCGAGCCGCTGAAGCATTGGATCTCAATCATCGTCGTCGATCTGCTGCACCTCGTCGGCTATCCGATCGGCCGCAGCGGCGTCATCCTCACAGTCGGCCGCTACGAGCTGCTAGTCGCCGATGCGTGCTCGGGCCTGAACTCGATGTTCAGCCTGGCCGCGCTGGGTGCCCTGTTCATCCACATCATGGGCCGCCAGAGCCGCTTGCACACAGCATTGCTGGTGCTGGCGATCGTGCCGATCGCCTTCGCCGCCAACATCGTGCGCGTGATCTCGCTGGTGCTGATCACGTACCACTTCGGCGACGCTGCCGGGCAGGGCTTCCTGCATGGCGCGGCCGGCATCGTCTTGATGTTGGTGGCGCTCTCGGCCTTCTTCGCGCTCGATTGGTGCCTGGCTCGCTGGCTGACAAAGGCGTCATGAAAGAGCATCTCGTCGCCTTTGTGTACATCATGGCCATGGCTTGCGCCGCATTCGTGGTCATGGGCAAGCCGCTGACCGCGCAAGCGATGACGAAGCAGGACTTTGCGCTCAGGCGCAACGTGTGGCTGGCCGTCACAGCCGCAACATTCCTGGCGCACGACTTCTGGCTGGCCATGCTGGCCGTGGCGCTGATCGTCGGCTTTGCCGCGCGCCGCGAAAACAATCCGGTGGCCCTCTATTGCGTGCTGCTGTTCGCCGTGCCGCAGTTCGCCGTGCCGATCCCGGGCCTGGGCGTCATCAACAAATTGTTCGACATCGACTACCCGCGCGTGCTCGCGTTGGTGCTGTTGTTACCCGCGGCGGTGCGGCTGTACCTCAACGCCGGTGCGTCGAACCCACGCCTGCGCGTCCCCGACATGCTCTTCGGGGCGTACTTTGTGTACGTCATCATCGTCAACGCCACCAGCGTGTCGATCACCGTGTTGATGCGCGACATCATCTACATCGTGCTCGACCATGCGCTGCTCTACTACGTGATCACGCGCGCGGTTGTAGACCGGCGCCGCCTGGTTGACGTGATGGCCGCCTTCGTCATGGGCCTGGTGGTGATCAGCCTTGTTGCCATCTTCGAAAACCTGCGCAGCTGGTTGGTCTATGAGAGCCTGCGCGGCCCGCTGGGTGTGCCGGACGTTGACCTGACGATGTACCTGCGGCGTGGCGCTGACGACGGCGGCAGTCTGCGTGCCCTGACCACCACCGGCAACGCCATCGCGATGGGCTTCATGGCGATGATCGCCGTCATCTGGCAACTGCTGCTGGCCCGCGGCTACACACCCAAGTGGCTCGGCATGGCTCTCGTGCTCATTCCAGTAGGCGGCATGCTGGCGGCTGTGTCGCGCGGCCCCTGGCTCGGTTGTGCGTTTGCCGTGATGCTGGGTCTGGCCACGGGGCCGGGCGCCAAGCGCCGCATCCTGTGGATGTTGGCCGTGCTGCCCGTCGCCGTGACCGCTCTGGTGCTGTCGCCACGGGGTCAGAAGTTCATTGACCTGCTGCCCTTCGTCGGCTCGGTGGAGGCGGAGAACGTCTCGTACCGGGCCTTGTTGATTGACCGGGCGATGATCGTGTTCTGGCAGAACCCAATCTTCGGCTCGCTGCGGTACATCTACAACCCAGTGCTCGAAGAGATGCGCCAGGGCCAGGGCATCATCGACATCGTCAACTCCTACATCGGCGTCGCTCTGCCCTATGGCCTGATTGGCTTGCTGCTGTTTGTCTTGCCATCGGTCTACGCGTTGGCAGCGTCTTGGCTGACAAGCCGTCGGCTGGGCAAGGTGGACCTCGGGGGCGAGGCCGCAGGCCGCGCACTCGCCATGTCGATGGTCGGCATCCTGATGGTGATTGGAACGGTCAGCCACTACTTTCACATCCCGATCGTGCATTGGATGGTCGTTGGTTTGTGCATCACCTATGCTGTCCATGCCCCCGCGTGGCGAAGAAGCCCGATGCCCGTGGCGAGCCAAGGCGCCAAACCACGGGGCCTGCGCAGCGGGCCCATACCGCCTCGCATGGCAAACCAGCCGACAGGGCGATCGAGCAACCCCGCGTGAACCGGCAAGTTGTCCAGGCGGGTGGGCGTCCTGGCCACAGCGCATGCCACACACATAGAGGGCGCGCCGCGCACGAATGCACACCCAGCTGACGCGTACGCACCGTGCGCGAGCGCGTCAGCCGAGAATGAGAGCCCGGCCGGCCTGAATTGCCGCCCCTGCCGCTACCCTCCGCGGCGGCCCACGCCATATGTCGACAGCCAATCCAACGATGACCCCTGCCGCCGCCAGCCAGCCGCCGCTGAAAGAGCGCATCCTGCGCGCCGGCAGCTGGACGGTGTTTGCCTACGGCGGCACGCTGGTGTTGCGTCTGGGCAGTAGCCTGATCCTGACCCGCCTGTTGGCACCCGAAGCGTTTGGCCTGATGACCATCGTCATCACGATCGGCGTCGTCGCGTCGTTGCTGTCGGACATCGGCCTGCGACAAGCGGTCGTGCACAGCAAGCACGGCGACGAACCGTTGATGCTCAATACCGCGTGGACAATGCAGATCGGTCGCGGTTTCCTGGTCTGGGGCCTGTGCTGCCTCACGGCGTTGGGCCTCTATGCCGCGCACCAGTGGGGATGGTTGTCGGACCACTCCGTCTATGCCTCGCCGCAACTGCCGCTGTTGCTGGCCCTGGGCACGCTGACTTCACTTGCACAGGGTTTCGAGAGCACCAAGCGCTTCACCGCAGACCGGCGCATCGACCAGAAGCGCGTTGTGCTGATCGAGCTGTCGGCGATGTTCATCAACGTCTCCACCGCGATCGTGCTGAGCTGGCTCACACGCTCGGTGTGGGCCATCGTCGTCGGCGGCTTCGTCGCCGCCGTGTGTTCGGCCGTTGCCGGCCATCTGTGGCTGCGCGGCCTGCCGAACCGCCTGGCGTGGGATCGTGACTTTGCGCGCCAGATCTTCAGCTACGGCAAATGGGTGCTGGCCTCGTCGCTGCTGTTCGTACTGGCCAACAACGGCGACAAACTGTTGCTGGGCGTCTGGGTCGCACCGGCGCTGCTGGGCTGCTTCGCCATCGGTCAGAACCTGGCGCAAGTCCTGGAGTTGGCTGTCGGCCGCGTCTTCATGCAGGTGGCGGCGCCGGCATTCGCCGATGTCATCCGCACCAGCCCGGATCGCCTGCGCGAGGTGTATCTGCGCATGCGATTGCCCGTGGACTTGCTGTTCGTGTCGGCGGCAGGTTTCATGTTTGCGATTGGCCCGTGGCTGGTCGGGCTGCTGTACGACCCGCGCTATGCCGAGGCTGGGTCGATCCTGCGCATCCTGTCGTTCGCCTTGATCTTTGCGCGCTACGGAGTCTCGTCGAGCGCGTACCTGGCGCTGCACGCGCCGAAAGCGCCGGCGGTGATGCAACTGGTGCGCGTGATCGCGTTTTTCGCCACCGTGCCGCTGGCCTATGGCGAGTTTGGCGTTCAGGGGGCCTTCTGGGCCATTGCCCTGCACCATGTGGCGATGGTGCCGGTCGTCTGGTGGTTCGACCACCACTTCCGCATCGCCAGCTGGCGCCATGAGTTCTTGACCCTGTTGGCGTGGCCAGTGGGGTGGGCTGCCGGCACGTCCCTGGCCGGCGCTGCGGCCTGGCTGGCGCGCTGACAAGCCGCCCCCGGGAGACTACTTTGACGGCCTTCTGGATCGCGCCGCTGAGCTACGCAACGAGCGCGCTGTGTGCGCTGGCCGCGCTGCCGGTGTTGGTGTTGCTGGCTCAGGTGCTGCTCGCACATGGCGCCCGGCGCGCGCGCGCCGCGGCACCGCCACGCACAGACGGCGCCGCCCTGGCCGTGCTGATCCCCGCGCACAACGAAGCCGTCGGCATCGAAGCCACGCTGCGCTGCCTGCAAGCGCAATTGCGAACGGGTGACCGGGTGCTGGTCGTTGCCGACAACTGCAATGACGACACCGCTGCGGTGGCCCGTCAGGCCGGCGCCGAGGTCATCGAGCGCAGCGACACGGTTCGCCGCGGCAAAGGCTTCGCGCTTGATTTCGGCGTGCGCCACCTGAGCGCGCAGCCGCCTGCGATGGTGGTGGTCGTCGATGCCGACTGTCTGCTCGATGCCGGCGCGCTCGACACATTGGCCGCCTTGTGTCAGCGCAGCGGACGACCGGTGCAAGCGCTGTACGAAATGAACGCGCCGGCCGGCGCGGGCCTGCGCGCGCGCGTCTCGGCCTTTGCCTGGCGCGTGCGCAACCGCGTGCGCCCGCTCGGTTGGTGGTCCATCGGCGCGCCTTGCCAGTTGATGGGCACCGGCATGGCGTTTCCGTGGGCCTTGCTGTGCGATGCACCGCTGGCCAGCGGCCACATCGCCGAGGACGTGCAGCTCGGCGCCGACCTGGCGCTGCGCGGCCACCCGCCGCTGTTCGCACCACACGCCCGCGTCACCAGTCAGTTCCCCGCCACCGACGATGCCGCGGCTTCGCAACGCCGCCGCTGGGAGCATGGCAACCTGGCGCTGATGTTCGCGCATGGCCCGCGCCTGATCGCAGCTGGCCTGCGCCGTGCCGACGCGCGCCTGCTCGCCATGGCGGCCGACCTGATGGTGCCGCCGTTGGCCCTGCTCGTGCAGTTGCAGCTTGGTTTGGCGCTGCTCGGCGCGGGCGCGCTGTGGCTCGGCGCCAGCGCGGTGCCGTTGCTCATCAGCGCCGGCGCACTGGGCCTGCTGGTGGTCTCCATCCTCGCCGCCTGGCGCATCGCCGGCCGCGACATCATCGGCTTGTCCGAGCTGCTGCTCACCGCGCCGGCCTATGCCTTGCGCAAGCTGCCGATGTACGCCGCTTTCCTGTGGAAGCGCCAATCGACCTGGGTGCGGGCCAAACGTGAAGGCGACTGAAGCGGCCGACGACGCACTGATCGTGCACGCGACCGGGAGCCGACGCGAACTGAATCTCGGCCGCGACGTGCATGCACTGCTCGGCCTGGTGTTCGATCGCATCGATCTGGCGGGCGCCGTCGCGCACGTCCAGCGCTGCGTGGCCACGCGCCGGCCGTGTTTTCTGTCCACGCCCAACGTCAATTTCGTTGCCGCCGCGGCCCAGGAACGCGAGTTCCGCGGCTCGGTGCTGCGCAGCGATCTGAGCGTCGCCGACGGCTTTCCGATCGTGCTGGCGGCGCGCTGGATGGGCATTGGCCTGCCGGGACGCGTTGCTGGCGCGGACCTCTTCGAGCGCTTGCAGGCGGCCGGCCGCTCGGCGCAGCGGCCGCCGATCAAGCTCTTTCTGTTCGGCGGCCCGCCGGGCGTGGGGGCACAGGCCGCAGCGCAATTGAACGCACAAGCCCGGGGCTTCCAGTGTGTCGGGCACGACGAGGGCGGCTTCGGCGGCATCGAGGCCATGAGCTCGGACGAAACGATCGCGCGCATCAACGCCAGCGGCGCCGAGTTCGTGCTGGTGGCCTTGGGCGCAAAAAAGGGCCAGGCCTGGATCGAACACAACCGCGCACGACTGCAGGCACCGGTGATCAGCCACCTCGGGGCCGTCATCAACTTCGCCGCGCAAAGCATCGAGCGTGCGCCGCCGTGGATGCAGCGCACCGGGCTTGAGTGGCTGTGGCGCATCGTGCAGGAGCCGCAGTTGTGGCGCCGCTACTGGAGCGACGGCCGCATGCTGGTCGGAGCCCTGTGCACGCGCTTGTTGCCGTGGTCGGCACGGCGCTGGCTCAACATCGTGCCGCCGGGCGCTGGTGGCGCACCGCAGTTCAATGTGCTGCACGAGCACGCGGGCACCGCTGTCTTCGCTGTGACGGGAGACTGGCGGCGCGACGCCGATCAGCACGCGCTTCGCCTCACGGTTGCGGACTTGCTGCGCACCGGCAGCAGCGTCGAGTTCGACTTGAGCGCAGCGCCTGCGCTAGACAGCGCGCTGCTCGGCCTGATGTCGGTGGTCGACGCCTGGCAGGTGACGCCACGGGCTGTGCGCGCCGGCACGGTGTCGCACCGTGTCTTGCGCGCCGATCTACAGGCCTATGGCGCGCAGCACCTGATCGACAGCGCCGGCTGACCCTGTCAGCCGACAGCGTCTCTTAGCGCGGCGCCGGGAACCAGTAGCCCGCGTCGCTGCCGGCGTTGTAGTAGAACGGGTTGTCCTGCGACTGTGCGGAGAACTTGCTGACGCAGCCACTGAGCATGCCGCTGCCGCCCTTGTAGCTGGCAAAGGCAGAACAGTACTGCTCGCGCATCACGGCCTGGCATTGCGACATCGACGGCGTGCCGGCGCTGTTGTAGTGGTCGGCCACCGATTGCCAGGCGATGTCTTGCAACGAGCGCGCCTGCTCTGCGCTGACGCCCGCCGGCGCCCATGCGCCCACCGGCGAGCGCCGGTATACCGACGCGTAGTTGACCAGCGCCATGTAGTAAACGCCGGTGCTGGTGAGGTGTACGTTGTCGGAGAACAGGCGGTTCATCGTCTCGCCGACGCTGCCGCCGGAGACACCGGCGACGCCGCCGCGTGTGGCCCGCTCGACCAGGTTGGCCAGCGCCAGACCGGCAGGCAGGTAGGCCATGCGGTCGGAGCGGCCGGAGCCGGCCAGCGACTGGTTGACGCGTGCGGCGACGCACTGCCATGCCGGCGCCGCGGCGCGTTCGTAGTTGATCCAGGCGCTCGGGTCGTTCTTGTTCGTAACCTCGAGCCAGGCGTGATAGAGGTAGCTGTTGGCGCGCGAGTTGCCCGTGACCAGACGCTCGTGGTAGTGGCGCGCATAGCGCACCGTGTCTTCCCACATCAGGACGTTGGCCAGGTCGTGGCGCTCGGCCAGGATCAAGGTGTCGTAACGCTCGCCCCCCAGGGTCTGCGGGTTGGCGAGCTCGGACGCCGAGTTCAGCCCCGAGCTGCCACCCCGGTTCTTGCCGTTGCGGTAGCCGGAAAAACTGTCGTCGCTCAGGTTGTCGCCGCGCGTGCGGACGCGAATTGGTGAACCGAGCACGATCTGCTGATTCCACAGCATGCGTGTGCCCAAGCTGTCGGCGATGGAACTCATGTACTGGCCCAGCGGGTCATCCGTCAGGCTGTGGCCCGAGATGAAGACACGTGCCGAACTCAGCGAATTGCCCAGGGTGGGTGCCGGCGCAGCAGCCGGGGCCGGCGCGGGAGTCGGTGCCGGTGCTGGGACCGGGGCAGGAGCCTGGCTCGGAGCTGGTGTTGGCGCCGGTGCCGGTGCCGGTGCCGGGGTTGGGGTCAGACACCGGAGCGGGCGTCGGCTCAGGTGCCGGATCCGCGACCGCGGCGCCGGTGGCGGGCGCCTCGCAGCGCTTGACCTGGCCTGCTTGCGGATCGGCGCCGAAGTAGCTGTTGGAACAAGTGGCGTGCCCCGACACCATTTTCTCTACCCACACGGCACCCGTGCCGTAGCGCACGACACGCGCAGCACTCAACGAGAAGGCTTCGTTTTCGTTGGCAACAACGGTCCAGCCGCTGCTTGAGGTCGATCCCACCGGAGCCGTTGCGTTTCCACCGGCAGCGGCGCTCGACGCATCACCGCCGCCGCCACAACCGGCCAGCAAAACCGCGACAGAACAAAAAAGCAGGTGTGCCGACTTCAATTGATTCTTCTCATTCAACGTTGCAACCAAGACCTTGCACGCTCACTCGGGAACTCGCGGGCAAACACCTCTCCGGCCGGACGGAAGCAAACTCACGTCTCGACAGGTCTCAAAAACCGTGGAGGCCGATCAACCAGACCCCCGTCACATCGAGCCGACCATCGCGGCAACTCGAGCTGGCGACGGGTCCAGCAACCGACCCCCTAATAGTAGGGGCCCGAATCGCCTTGACTTGTCCGCAACTGGTTCGAAATGGTGAGCAATCGCAGCCAACCGCTCGTGAAAGTGAGCAATCCCTCACGGATCAACCGCCCTGGAGCACGATGCTCATATTTCGGTAGATCGCGTCGTCCGATTCGGCCGCAAGGCTGGCCGCGTTGGGATACGCCAGCCCTCCTTGGACCTTGAACCAGACCAAGTGATTGGCTCGGTCCTGCCACAGGCGTGTCCCAGCACCAGTCATGACCTCGGCGAGGCTCGCCGCGTGGCTCATCGCCCGCGTCGTGCTCGGCTCGGGCGGGGCTTGGCGCTGATGGTCGTAGCCCGAGACCGTGTAGCCGCTGGCCGTTGAGTTGCCGTCGAACGCCACCGCCATCAGCATGCTGTCGCTGGCGCGGAAGGCATTGCCCACCGTCATCGCGAAAAAGCGCGGATTGGGCCTGCCCGGAAAGCGCAGCATGTAGCGTCCGCCCGGACGGGCAGCGAAGTGGCGCATGTGGCCGAGCATCGTGCTGGTGGCCCCGTCCTGGACGCTCCAGACACCGATCGGGCTGCCGTTGCCGTCCTGGCGCGTGACCTCGATCGGCGCATTGAAGGCGTAGCGGCTCATGTCGAAGTCGGTCTGGAATGCACCCACGCCGTAGTACTCGCCTGCACAGGACTGACCGTTCTTGCCGGCGGGCGCCACCGGTTGGCAGCTGGCGCCAGCGGTAAGGAAAGGCAGGTCGTAAACCCAGTAGTTGTTCTTCGGACCCCAGTAGGCGTTGGGGTCCCACAGCGCGCCGGCATAGGTCCAGTGGCGGTTGGCCAAAGGCGCGCCATCCAGGTGCGGCGGCAACGTGCGGTAGCCGGGGTGGCTGGCGACGAGGCGGTTGACGCCGTTGCGCACGGTGCCCTTGTCGACCGCGCTGGTGTAGTAATCGTTGGTGCGGAAGACGCCACTGGACTTGCCCTCGACGAAGGCAAAGTTCACCACCGTGTTGTCGCGCATCGAGTAGGTGGAGTGGTAGGTCGCAAAGGCCGACGGCGGCTCGGCGCCTGGCGGGTAGGTGCTGCTGCTGTGGTTCAAGCTATGGCCGACGAACAGGCCGCGCGTGATGCGCCCATCGTCGCCGGAGCCTGCAAAGTGAACACCCGCGTTGTCGGCGCTGATCCATTCGGGGTAGTCAGGCAAGGCCACGCGGTTCCAGAAGCCACCGCTGCCGACGTTGCCGCTGCCGTTTTTGTAGATCGTGTTGCGCCGCATCGCCATGCGGATCTGGTTGGTGTAGGTGTTCTCGCTGCCGTCGGCGTTGGGCATGTAGCGGTTGGGGCTGACATGCCCGGCTTCGTCCGTCGTCGCCCAGTCGAGGTTGATGCCGGGCTGGGCGTTGGAGTGCGCGACGTTGTCGTCGAAGACGCCGAACGGCAGCCGGTCGGGCAGCATCGCCACGTTGGCGCTCGGGCCGGTGGGCTTGCGCGGGAAAGCCAGCCAGAAGCCGTTGCCCTCGGCATCGCCCGCGACGTTGCCGCGCAGCGTGTTGTCGGGATTGGTCAGCCAGAAGCCCGAGGGGCCGACCTGAAACTGGCCGGCGCTTTCGTGGAATTTGAGGGCTTTGCCCGGCGCAGGCGCGCGGATCATCAGCGCCAGGTTGCCTTCGAAGACGTTGCGCCGCTCGACGGCGTCTTCGAGGAAATAAGCGTGGCCGGCGATGTCGTGGCAGATGTTGTTCGTGACCTGCACGCCGTTGGTGGCGTGCAGGACGATGCAGCGCTGCGCGGACTGCCAGATGGCGCTGTTGCGGATGGCATGACCTACGGCATCGCCGATGAAGCTGCCATTGGCGTAGCTCAGCATATGCCAGTGCATCGGGTAGCGGCCGAGCGCGCCGGCCTGACCCATGCGGCGCATCTCGACACCGTCGATGACGGTCTTCGATTGCAGTCCCATCACCATGACGTGCGCGCCGAAGCCAGCGCGCCAATGGCTGTCGTCGGCGCTCTGGATGACGATGTTGCGCGTCAGGTTGGCCACCGGCGCGCGCTCGTCGAGCACGGTCGGCGCCGGGGCGACTGGCGGGCTGTAGCCGGGCTCGGGCGTGAGGCTCATGCCGTTACTGGTGACATGCTGCAAGCGGCCCCAGCGCGCAGCGCCGAGCGGGCTGCGGGTGGACAGGCGCTGCCCAGCAGCGTCGGCGGCCAGCACCAGGCGTTCGGTGGCGGCCACGCCGTAAAAGTCGCTCGGGCCGACGGCGATGGTGTCGCCGGCGCGCCAGTTGGCCGCGGCCGACAAGGCGAGACTGCTGCTGCCGGCACCGGCGTGATCGCCCAGGCGCGTCCACAGCGGCTGCGGCACGGCGCCATAGAGCTCCAGGCGGCCGCCCTGCACGTTCAAACCGCGCGATATGCCGTTGTTGCCAGTGGCCTGCGGCGCCCCGGACAAAGTGATGGTGGCGCGGTGCAGGTGCGGGAGCGCCGCGCTGCCGATCTGCAAAGCCCCGCTGACCTGGATCGCGGCGGCTTTGAGCTCAACGTCGGCCGCCGCAAAGCGCAGCGTGCCTTCGATGCGCAGATTGCCGAGCACGGCCGTGTCGGTGTCGAGGATCACGATCGCGCCCGCAGGCACCACAACCTCCGCGCCCGCGGCCGGCACCGCGCCGCCCCAGGTGGCCGTGTCGCTCCAGCGCAGTTCGCCCGGCGCGGTGGTCACGGGGCCGCTCGGCGGCAGGGGGATCGGCGCCGGTGCGGGCTGACCCGGATCAGGTGCGGGGGCCGGCGCGGCGCCCTGCGGCGGGGTCGCCGCGTTGTGGCTGACTTGAAGCGCTCTGGCCGTGCTGTTGCCGGCCTTGTCATACGCGCGCAGCACGATGTTGTTGTTGCCATCGACCAAGGCGATGTTCGCGGCACTCCAGGTCACGCTGGCGGATGCCGAGTCCTGGTAGGCGACACCGCTGCCGCCGCGGTCATTGACCCATGTCACGCGCGCGACGATGCGGTCATCACTCGCGGTGCCGGCCAACGCGAGGACTGCTTGCGGGCTGTCGATCGACGCCGCGGAAGTCGGACTGCTCAGCGTCAGCGACGGCGACACGCGGTCGCGACGCGATTCGAACTCTTCGCGCACCACCGCATGGGGATCGTCGTCACCACCCCAGCAGGCGCCGAGCGCCAGTAGCACGGCCAGGACAGCGAAACGGGAAGCCGGGGCAGATGACAGTTTCATGGGCAGGCGCGAGGCGATGTGAGGTTGCTGCATCGACCTCTGGTCCATCCCCCTGTTGTTGCCGGCGACTTCTGCGAGTTGCGCGGGCGGTGTTCGTCGATGCAGGCGCTGACGGTATCGGGGGTGACCCCACCGGCTGTAAGGCCGCACCGAGGCGGCGTCATTTCGCCCCTCAGAACGCGCGTCAAAACTGCGCGTGAGAACCGCACAAACGATGGCAGTGCAAGCCCACAGCCAGTGAACTGCAGCACGCTCGATGGCTACGCGGAACCCGGCGCGGGTCAACCGCAGTTGTTGCCGTCCCTTACAGCCGACGCCGCTCGACGTGTACTACGAACGAGTGAGCGGTGTGGCCTCACACGGCCGCATCACGCCGCGGCGTCGAGACCGGCAAGGCGCGCACGCGCTGATGGTGCGCAGGCGCCCAGCAGCGCGCGCACGAAGTCGCCCTGGCGCTGCCAAGCGCGCGGCGCGTCGGCATCGATCGACGAAACACGAAACAACAGGCCGTCGGGGACCTGGCCGGTCAAGTTCAGACGCAGGCTTTGCAGGCGACGCTCCCACGACGAGGCGCTGGTGCGCCCCGCGTAGGCAAACCAGTACATCACGGGCTCGTTGCGCGGGCCGAGCACGGTGCGCAGCGTGCGCGCCGGGATCGGGCCGTGCTCTGTGGACAGCACCATGTCGGCGCTGTCGAGCAGCTTGAAGCCCTGCGCCGGATAACAGACCTCCGGCTTGTGTGCACGCAACGTGCCGCGCTGATCGCCGCCGTAGGCAATCGAGAGCATGACCTGGTAGCCATCGGCAGCGGCGTAGACACGGGCCAGGATCTCGTTGTAGATCGACTGCAACATGTCCTGCGTCTGTGCACTGACAACGGTCGGCGCGGTTGGCAGTTCGCGCCAGCCGGCGAACTCGCGCGGCACGATGCGCGCCAATTGCGGCGGTGACGCCTTTTGGCCATCGGCCAACGACTGGCGCGCAGCCGCAGTCGCGAGGGCCACGGTGGCCATCGAGCCGGCGATCACGAGGCTGCGACGAGTGGGGTTCATGGACGCGCGAGGTGCCGTGTCTGACGAGGTACGTTACGTTTGGAGAATTATCGTGCGAGGCATGGTGACGAAGCCGACGCGCCTCGGCAACGGCAAAGGTGATGCACATCATGACGCAGGCAATCGGGCAGACGCCTTGAGCCTGATCGGAACAAAATCACGTCCATGCGGCGCACGCGTGCCAAAACCACCTTCGGGTGTGCGATCGGGCGGCTCACCCGCGGTCGCGGCACGAGAATAATCTTTGCTTACTCACTGCGGCGGCGCTGCCGATGACAAACCGATCGGTCTTGTCGCCAGCGCGTTATTCCCGGCGCCGCGCCGCAGACCCACGATGGCCCACCCCATGACCCACATGTCCACGCCCTTCGACAAACAAGCCGTGCTGATCGGCAGCGAATCGCTGCTGATCGAATGCGCGCAGACCTTGCAAGGGCTCGGCTTTGGCATCGCAGCCATCGTCTCGCGTGCGCCGGCACTGCGGCGTTGGGCGCAGTCCATGCAGATCACGCTGTTTGCCGAGCCGTCGCAATTGTTGTCGGCCGACGCGCCGCGCGGTTTTGGCTACCTGTTCAGCATCACCAATCTCGATGTGTTGGCGCCCGAGGTGATTGCGCTGCCGACACGCGCAGCGATCAACTTCCATGATGGACCGCTGCCCGAATACGCCGGCTTGAACACGCCTGTATGGGCCCTGCTCAATGGTGAAGCGCAACACGGCATTACCTGGCATCTGATGACGTGCGAGGTCGATCGCGGCGACATCCTGGCGCAACGACGCTTTGATCTGAGTGACACCGAAAGCGCGCTGACGCTGAACACGCGCTGCTTCGAGGCCGCCATCGAGAGCTTCGAGCAAGTCGCACGGGGCCTGGTCGATGGCGCGCTGGTGCCGCGCGCGCAGGCGTCGGCGCCTCAACGTCTGTACAAGCGCCGTGACCGGCCGCTGGCAGTGATCGATTGGGCGCAACCCGCCGCCGCCATCGCGCGCCTGGTGCGCGCGCTCGACTTCGGCGCCTACGCCAACCCTGTTGCCAGCGCCAAACTGTTAACGCCCCAGGGCGTGCTGATCGTGGCGAGCGTGGAGACCACGGAGCAGCGCAGCACCCACGCGGCCGGCACGGTCACCGCCGTCGATGCAACGTCGATAACCGTAGCGACTGGCGACACCGATCTGCGCCTGACCACTTTGCAGCACACCTGCGGCAGCGCGATCGATGCACCTTCTGCTGCGCGAGCGCATGGCTTGCACGCCGGCACGCGCCTGCCCTCACCCACCGCAGCGATGCAGGCATGCCTGAATGCAACGGCCACGCACGAGCCGTTCTGGCAAAAACTGCTGGAGACGCAGGACGCGCTTGAGCTGCCGACCATCGAGCGCAGCAACGCGATCGCAACTTCCAACCACGCGCATGTTGATGTCGCCGTGCCCGGTGCGCTCGATGCATCGCAACGTGTGGCCTCAGTGCTTGCCTGGCTTTCGCGTTGCGCCGACAAGAGCGAGTTCGACATCGGCTTTGGCAGCGCGACCGACAGCACGGGCTTGTGGGCCGCGCAAGTGCCTTGGCGCGCAGCCATCGATTTCACGCGGAACCTGAACCACTTGGCCCAGTCGTGCGCAGCGCAGCTGCAGGAGTTGCAGCGCCGCGGCGGCTACTTGAACGACCTCGTCGCGCGCCGACCCGATCTGCGCGCACGCGCCGCGCAGCGCGACCCGCGTGTGTTGCCGCTGGCGCTGCTGATCGTCGATCGCCTCGATGACGCCCACGCCGAAACCGGCAGCGAACTGACCATCGCGCTGACCCGCGACGGCAGCCATTCGCGCTGGCTCTTCGACACCGCCAAATTGAGCGCTGTGCAAGTCGCGCAGTTGCAGCAGCAGTGGCTCGCGCTGTCGCATGCCGCCGCTGCCGCGCCCGAGCGCGCCCTCGCCAACCTGCCGCTGATGAGCGCTTCGTTGCAGCAGCAAGTGCTGCACAACTGGAATGCGCTGCGCGCCGACGGCGAGCCGCTGGCCTGCGTGCACCATTTGTTCGAGCAGCAAGCCGCGCGCCTGCCGCAGCGCACGGCCCTGATCGCGCACGGCGTCGAGATCAGCTACACCGAGCTCGACCGCCGCGCCAACCGCGTCGCATCGCAACTGGTGGCGATGGGCATCGGCCCCGACGTGCTGGTGGGCCTGTGCCTGCCGCGTGGCATCGAGTTGATCGTTGGCTTGCTGGCGATTCTCAAGGCCGGCGGCGCTTACGTGCCGCTCGACCCTGCGTACCCGCACGACCGCATCGCCTACATGCTGGACGACGCAAAAGCTGCGGTGCTGATCACCGACCGCGAGCACGGCAAGCAACTTCAGTCTGGCGCCACGCGCGTGCTGCTGATCGAAGACGCACTGCGTGCGCAAAGCAGCGATGCGCGGATCGACGGCGGCGCGACTCCCGAACATCTGGCCTACGTCATCTACACATCAGGCTCGACCGGCAAGCCCAAGGGCGTGATGATCGAGCACCGCAACGTCGTCAACTTCTTTGCTGGCATGGACCGGCACCTGGACGCCGACTTTGCCGGCACCTGGCTTGCGGTGACGAGCCTGTCGTTCGACATCTCGGTGCTCGAGTTGTGTTGGACACTGGCCCGCGGCTACACCGTGGTCGTCGCCACAGAAGATCAGAAGCTCGGCGCCGGCGGCGGCATCACACGCGGCGCGCATGCGTCGCGCAAGCTCGATTTCAGCCTCTTCTATTTCTCCGCCGACGAGAACGAGAACAGCCAAGACAAGTACCGCCTGCTGCTCGAAGGCGCCAAGTACGCCGACAAGAACGGCTTCTCGGCGGTGTGGACGCCCGAGCGTCACTTCCACGCCTTCGGCGGCCTGTACCCCAACCCGGCGGTGGCGGGCGCTGCGGTGGCCGCCGTCACCGAGCACATCGGCATACGCGCCGGCAGCGTCGTGCTGCCGCTGCACCACCCGGCGCGTGTGGCCGAAGAGTGGTCGGTGGTGGACAACATCTCCAAGGGCCGTGTCGGCATTTCGTTCGCCTCGGGTTGGCAGCCGAACGACTTCGCGCTGATGCCCGGCAACTTTGCCGACAACAAGAACGTGATGCTGCGCAACATCGAAGTCGTGCGCAAACTCTGGCGCGGCGAGAGCGTTGCGTTCGACGGCCCGCTTGGCAAACCGGTGGAGCTGCGCACGCTGCCGCGGCCGGTGCAAAAGGAGCTGCCCTACTGGGTGACCTCGGCCGGCAACCCGCAGACCTTCGTCGACGCCGGCCGCATCGGCGCCAACGTGCTGACACACCTGCTCGGTCAATCCGTCGAGGAACTCGCCGAAAAGATCGCGGCGTACCGCAAGGCCTACAAAGAGGCCGGCCATGCCGGCGAAGGTTTTGTTTCGCTGATGCTGCACAGCTTCGTCGGCCCCGACATGGACGCCGTGCGCGCCACCGTCAAGCGGCCGTTGATCGAGTACCTGAAGACGTCGCTGCACCTCGTCAAACAGTACGCGTGGAGTTTCCCGGCGTTCAAGCGGCGCGAGGGCATGGACGCGAAGGACCAAGGCAGCATCGATTTGCAAAGCCTGAAGCCTGACGAGATGGACGCACTTCTCGAACACTCGTTCGAGCGCTATTTCGCGGACAGTGGCCTGTTCGGTACGCCCGAGTCTTGCCTGGCGATGATCGACCGCATCAAGGCCGTCGGCGTCGATGACGTGGCCTGCCTGATCGACTTCGGCATCGCCTCGGACACCGTGCTCGCGCACCTGCCGCACCTGAATGCGCTGCGCGAGCAGTCGATGCCCACAGCCGTCGGCGGCGACGCCTCGCTGGCCGATCTGATGCGGCGCCACCGCGTTACACACCTGCAATGCACGCCGTCGATGGCGCGCATGCTCGCCGCCGACGATGCGGCACGTGCCGGCTTGGCCAAACTGCACTGCATGATGGTGGGCGGCGAGGCCTTCCCGCCGACGCTGGCGCGCGATCTCGCCGGCCTCGTGCAAGGCAAGGTGATGAACATGTACGGCCCCACCGAGACCACGATCTGGTCAGCCGTACACACAGTCGGCAAAGACGCGTCGGGCGTGATCCCGCTCGGCAGGCCGCTGGCCAACCAGCAGGTTCACATCCTCGACTCGCGCTTGCAGCCACTGCCGCCGGGTGTGCCCGGTGAACTCGCGATCGGCGGCGACGGCGTCGTGCGCGGCTACTTCCAACGCCCTGACCTCACGGCCGATCGCTTCGTACCCAACACCGTCAGCCAGCACGGTGGCCGCCTCTACCGCACCGGCGACCTCGCGCGTTGGCGCGACGATGGCGTGCTCGAATTCCTCGGCCGTCTCGACCATCAGGTGAAAGTGCGCGGCTACCGCATCGAGCTGGGTGAGATCGAAGCCGCGCTCGCCGAGCAGACCGGTGTGGCGCAAGCGGTCGTGGTGGCGCGCGAAGACCAGCCGGGCGATGCGCGCCTCGTGGCTTACATCGTCGCCCGCAGCGGCGCAACCCTCGATAGCGCCACGCTGCGCGAAGCGCTGCGCGCACGCCTGCCCGAGTTCATGCTGCCGTCGGCCTTCGTCATGCTGGACGAATTTCCGCACACCCCCAACGGCAAGATCGATCGCAAGGCGCTGCCCGCGCCCGATGCGATCGCTGCCACGGCTGCAGCGGCAGAGTACGTCGCACCGACTTGCGATCTCGAATCGCAGATTGCCGAGGTGTGGAAAGACGTGTTGAAACTTGCCCAGGTCGGCACGCGCGACAATTTCTTCGACCTCGGCGGCCACTCGCTGCTCGCAGTGCAGGCGCACCGCCGCCTGAAAGAAGCCCTACAGCGCGATCTGTCGATCACAGATATCTTCCGCTTCCCGACCATTCAAAGCCTGGCCACCTACCTGACCGAAGGCAGCACAGGCGGCGCGCAACAAGGCAGCGACCGAGCGCAAGGCCGGCGTGCCGCGATGCAACGGCGCCAACAACAACGCAGCGGCGCAGCCGCGACGACAACGACACGATGAGCCCGCACGACGACAACACCCAAGCGCTGGACACCGACATTGCCGTCGTCGGCATGGCCGGCCGCTTTGCGGGTGCGCGCACGATCGACGAGTACTGGAACAACCTGCGCAACGGCGTTGAGTCGCTGTCCACATTCACCGAAGCCGAACTGGCTGCGAGCGGTGTGAACCCGGCCGAACTGGCCGACCCGAATTACGTGCGTGTCGGCGCGGTGTTGCCCGACATGGAAGACTTCGACGCCAAGTTCTTCGGTTTCTCGCCGCGCGAAGCGTCGATCATGGACCCGCAGCACCGCCACTTCCTGGAGGTGGCGTGGGAGGCGCTGGACAACGCAGCGCATGTGCCTGCAACATTCGGCGGCTCGATCGGCGTGTTCGGCGGCTCGGGGCACAACGCCTACATGCCGTACAACCTGCTGACCAACCCGAAGTTGATGGGCAGCGTCGGCTTCTTTCTGGTCCGCCACACCGGAAACGACAAAGACTTCCTGACGACACGCGTCTCCTACTTGCTGAACCTGCGCGGCCCCAGCGTCAATGTGCAGACCGCATGTTCGACGTCGCTCGTCGCCATCCACCTCGGTGTGCAGAGCCTGCTCAACGGCGAGTGCGACATGGCGCTGGCCGGTGGCGTGACGATCGAGTTGCCGCACCGCCACGGTTATCTCTACCGCGAAAACGAGATCCTCTCGCCCGACGGTCATTGCCGCGCCTTCGATGCCGCCTCCAAAGGCACGGTGTTCGGCAGCGGCGCCGGTGTGGTCGTGCTGCGCCGCCTGGCCGATGCGATTGCCGACGGCGACCACATCCACGCCGTCATCAAGGGCTCGGCCGTCAACAACGACGGCTCGCAAAAAGTCGGCTACATGGCGCCGAGCGTCGATGGCCAGGCGCAAGCCATTGCCGAAGCGCTGGCAATTGCCAACGTGTCGCCGGAGACGATCACGTACGTCTCGGCGCATGGCACCGGCACGCCCGTAGGCGACCCGATCGAGGTCGCTGCGCTGACGCAAGCTTATCGTCAGGGCACCGACAAAAGCGGCGAATCGAGAACTGGATGGTGCGCGCTCGGTTCGGTGAAAACCAACATCGGCCACACCGACACCGCAGCCGGCGTGGCGAGCTTCATCGCCGTGGCCAAGGCGATGCAGGCCGGCGAGATCCCGCCGCTGCTGCACTTCAAGTCGGGCAACCCGGCGTGCGATTTCGAGCGCACGCCGTTTTATCTGAACGCCGAGCGCATCGCGTGGAACCCAGCGCAAGGCGTGCTGCGCCGCGCCGGTGTGAGCTCGCTCGGCGTCGGTGGGACCAACGGTCACATCATCGTCGAACAAGCGCCGCCGCGTGGCCCATCGAGCGCGCCGACACGCCGCTTCCAGGTGCTCGCGCAATCGGCGCGCTCGATGAAGTCGCTCGATGCCGGCAGCGAAACACTGGCGGCGTTCTTCAAGTCGCAGCCCGACACGAACTTGGCAGATGCGGCCTACACCCTGCAGGTCGGCCGCCAGGCAATGCAGATTGCGGCGCATCGTCGTCGCCGAGAGCAGCGCTGATGCGGCCGCAGCCCTCGTCAACGCCGACCGCATCGTCACCGAAACCGCGGCCGACGTGCCGCGAAGTGTGGCTTTCATGTTTGCCGGTGGCGGCGCGCAGCACCCCAACATGGGCCGCGGCCTGTACGACAGCGAGCCGGTGTACCGCCGCGCCATCGATGAGTGCTTGAGCATTCTTCAGTCGCGCTTGAAGCTCGATCTGAAGCCGCTGCTGTTCCCGGCGGCCGGGCATGAAGAGGCCGCCGCGGAACAACTGCAACGCCCGTCGCTGGCGCTGCCGGCGCTGCTCGCAACACAGTACGCACAAGCGAAATTGTGGCAATCGTGGGGTGTCGAGCCCAACGCGATGATCGGCCACAGCATGGGCGAGTACACGGCCGCGCATCTGGCCGGCGTGTTCAGTCTGGCCGACGCGCTGACGCTGGTCGAACTGCGCGGCCGCTTGTTCGAGACGCTGCCCGAAGGTGCGATGCTCAGCGTGCCACTGCCCGAGGCCGAACTGCTGCCGCTGTTGACGCCAGACTTGGCGATCGGCGTCATCAACGGCCCGCGCCTGTGCGTGGCCTCGGGGCCAGTAGCCTCGATCGAAGCGCTGCAAGCGCGTCTGGCCGAGATGGAGATCGACGCCGCGCGCGTTCGCATCAATGTCGCTGCGCATTCGCCGATGCTGGAGCCGATCCTTGCCGAGTTCGGCGCTTTCCTGCGCGGCATCACGATGCGCGCGCCGACGCTGCCCTTCATCTCCAACTTCTCCGGCCAACCGATCACTGCGGCGGAAGCGACCTCGCCCGACTACTGGGTGCGCCACCTGCGGCACACGGTGCGTTTTGCCGACGGCGTGCAAGCGCTGCTCGCCGACGAATCGCGTGTGCTGCTCGAAGTCGGCCCCGGCCGCACGCTGTCGAGCCTGACGCGCAACCACCCGGCTCGCAAGATGACGCAGCCGATCGTCACGTCGATGCGCCACGCCGACGAAGCGGTGCACGACCAGGCCTTCATGCTCGGCGCGTTCGGACGCCTGTGGGCCGTGGGCACCGATGTCGATTGGAGCAAGCTGCGCCAACTTGACGGCGTGGGTGAGACGCGCCATCGCATCGAGCTGCCGGCCTACCGCTTCGATCACCAACGCCATTGGGTCGAGCCCGGCGTGACCGGTGTGCTGGCGCCCGAAGACCGGCCGCTGCACAAACGCAAGGACCTGGCGCAATGGTTCTACAAGCCGGTGTGGCAACGCAGTGTCACCACGCCCGCAGTCGTCGTGCACACCGGCGCCACGCCGCGGCGCACGCTGCTGCTGTCCGATGGTTCAGGTTTTGCAGACCGCCTGGCGCAACGTTTGCGCGACGCAGGCGATGAAGTCATCGTCGCCACGGCCGGCAAGTCATGGCGCGAAGTCGATGCGCGCAACGTCACGGTGGACGCCAAGAACGCCAACGACATCGAGCGCCTATTCGCGCATGTGCTCGCGGTCAGCCCGCCGCCGTCGCGCATCGTGCACCTGTGGAACCTGGGCACGGGCGATGTCGAGTCCACCTTGCAGCGCGGTATCTACCGCCTGCTGCAGATCGCGCAGATCATCGGCCGCGAAGACCTGTCCGATCCGATGGCGCTGATGGTGATCACGCAGCGCGCGCAACGTGTTGCCGGCGAGACCGATCTCGACCCGGCCAAAGCCACGCTGCTCGGCCCGTGCAAGGTCATTCCGCGCGAGTTTACAAACGTGCGTTGCGTGCTGGTCGACGTCGATGCGCCTGCCGCGTCGTCACCCCTTGAGCGACGCCTGCTCGACGGCTTGGCCGCCGATCTCGACGCCGCGCTGTCGGCCACGCTGTCGCATGACGTCATCGCCTGGCGCGCCGGAGAGCGCTGGGTGCAGGAGCAGGCCGAGGCGCCGCTGCCCGCCGTGGCGCCTGGGCAATCGAAACTGCGCGCGCACGGTGTTTACCTGATCACCGGTGGCCTCGGCGGCGTCGGTCTGGCAATCGCCGAGCACCTCGCCAAGACGGTGCAAGCGCGCCTCGTGCTCGTCGGCCGGCAAGGGCTGCCGGCGCGCAGCGAGTGGGCGCAGCGCCTGGCCGACGGCAGCATCGCACCGTCGCAAGCACATCGCATCCGTCAGGTGATGGCGATTGAAGCGCTCGGCGCCGAAGTGCTGGTGATCGCGGCCGACGTGACGAGCGCGCCGCAGATGAAGGCCGCCCTGAAGCAGGCACGCGCGCGTTTTGGCGCACTGCACGGCGTGCTGCACACCGCCGGGGTGCTCGCCGACGGCGTGATCCAGTTGAAAGATGCTGCGGTCGCAGCTTCGGTGCTGGCGCCAAAGGTCCAAGGCACGCTGGCGCTTGAGGCCGCGCTGGCCGACGACAAGCAGGCCCCGGCGCTCGACTTCCTGATTTTGTTCTCATCCATCAGCGCCTTCGCCGGATTGGCCGGGCAGATCGACTACGCCGCCGCCAACGCCTTTCTCGACGCCTATGCGCAAGCACGCTACGCCCGCGGCGAAGGCCACACGGTCGCGATCGATTGGAGCCAGTGGCAAGAAGTCGGCATGGCCGCAGAGCTGGCGAACCAGCTCGGCCTGGCGCCCGATGCGCTGTCCGGTGAAGACGGTGTCGAGATCGGCCACCCGTTGGCGCAGCAACTGCTCGTCGACACGCGCGACGAGCGTGTCGTTGCGGCGCGGCTGTCGCGGGCCACGCATTGGTTGCTCGAAGAACACCAGCTCAAGGGAGGCGAATCACTGATCCCCGGCACCGGCTATCTTGAGATCGTGCGCAACGCATTCGCCTTGCGCGGCGACCCACATGGCGGCGCGATCGAGCTGCGCAACGTCACGTTCTTGACGCCGTTTGTCGTGCGCGCCGGCGAAGAGCGTGACCTGCGTGTGCACTTGCGTGGCCTCGGCACGCCGGCGGCATCGTTTTCCGTCGTCGGCCGCACGGCGGGCGAGGCCTTCGTCAACGACGCCTGGACGGAGCATGTGCGCGGCCAGGTGTCGCGCGTCGCCACGGCGCCGAAGTCAGCCGACAGTCTGGCCGTCATCAGTGAGCGCTGCCAGCAGCGCAGCCAGGACAGCGCATCAACGCCGGAACACCTGCTGTTCGGCGCGCGTTGGAACAACATCCACCGCATGCAGTTCGGTGCTGGTGAGGCGCTGCTCACGCTCGAATTGCCCGCCGCCTTCGCGCCCGATCTGGCCGAGTTCCCGCTGCACCCGGCGCTGATGGACATGGCCACTGGCGGCGCGCAGGCGCTGGTCCCGGGCTACGACGAGTCGCGAGACTTCTACGTGCCGGCGCTGTACGGCAAGCTGCGCGTGTACGGCGCGCTGACACCGCAGGTGACGAGCCATGTGCGCTGGCGCGCCGACCTGAACGACGATGACAGCGGCGCAACAGATCTGGCCCCTGACCTTGCCCACTACGACGTGACGATCCGCGACGCCAGCGGCCAGGTCGTCGTCGAGGTCGAAGACTTCACGATGATCCGCGTGCGCGACAAGGCTCTGCTCGCGCGCTCGGCCACCGCCGCCGCGCCCGCTCCAGCGCGCCCACGCGCCACGGCCAACAACGTGCTCGCGCTCGGCCTGCGCGACGGCATCCTGTCGGCCGAAGGCGCGGAGGTCATCGAGCGTGTGCTCGCCGCCAACGCCGGTCCGCAGATCGTCGTCTCGCCGCAGGACCTGATCGCGCTGCTGGCCAAGCTGCGCCAGACGGCCGCGCCGGTGGTCGCCGCACAGGCCGAGTCCGCGGAAGCGATGGCGGGCTACAAGGCGCCGTCCACCGCCACCGAGAAACTGATCGCGCACATGTGGGCGGAGATGCTCGGCCATGCGCGTGTCAGCGCCACGGACAACTTCTTCGACCTTGGCGGTCACTCGCTGCTCGCGGTGCAAGTGATCAACAAACTGAAGAAGAAGATCGGCAAGGCGCTGCCGCTGACCGCGCTGCTCGAAGCGCCGACGGTCGAGACCCTGGCCGCACTGATCGACCCCAACGGCAGCCCGATCGATCCGTCGGCCGACAACGCCACGGCCGCGCCCTCGGCCGCGCCGGTGATTCGCAGCGCGACCCTGGTGCCGGTGCGCCCGGCCTCGGGCAAACCGCCGCTGTTCTTCGTCCACGACGGCATGGGCGAGACGCTGCTCTACCGCAACCTCGCGCTCAAGCTCGAGCCCGGGCACCCGGTGTACGGTCTGCAGCCCGAGATCAATGCGCGCGGCGAGTACGCGCAGACGACGATCCGCGATTGGGCGGCCACGCACATCCGCACGCTGCGCCGCGTACAGCCGCAAGGCCCGTACATGATCGCCGGCCTGTGCGCCGGCGGCGTGATCGCCGTGGAGATGGCGCGTCAGTTGCAAGAGTCCGGCGAGCACACGTCGTATGTCGGCATCCTCGACGCCGCAGACTCGCAGTTGGCCGAGATCGATCACGTCAGCCATGCCCGCCGCGACCGCTTGCGCCGCCTGTTCAGCCAGGGCAATGACGGCGGCAAGCCGACACCGCTGTCGGTGCTGCGCGCGCTGCCCATGCTGGTCGCCAAGGCCACGCGTGCGGCGCGCTACGAGCTGCAAACGCGCTGGACGCGCGCTGCCGACGCGCGCAAGGTGCGCCGCATGCGCCAGCAGGGCGCTCCCGACGCGGCCGGCGACACGCAGGCGCCGGCCGCCGACATTCCGTTTTTGCAGCTCTACGAGCACGCGCACCGCGAGCATGATCCCGGGACGCGGCCACTACAGGGCCTGGTCGCGCTGTACCGCGCCACGCGCGGCGACGGCACGCCGGCCGACCAGCCCTACATCGAGCGCTACGGCGAGGCACAACTGGGTTGGAGTTCACGCGTGGCCACGCCGCTCGAAGTGACCGACGTGCCCGGCGGCCACGCCAGCCTGCTGCAGGAACCCAACGTGCACCGCCTGGCCGAAGCCATGAACCAGCATCTGGTGCGCGCGCAGGCCGGCGGCACCGAAGCCGGCTCGCCCGCGCCGACCTTCGAGCGCCGCACCGTGCCGCGCACAGCGCCGCAGCCGTCGGCGCTGCAAACCGCAGACATTGATGGATAACGCAGCCATGACCTCTTCCGCTCCTTCCGTTCTCGTCGTCATCGTTCACTACCGAACGCCCGCGCTCGTCATCGACTGCCTGCGTTCGCTCGAAGCCGAGGTCCGCGCTCACGGCAACGCCAGCGTGACGGTGGTCGACAACCAGTCGCAAGACGGCTCAGTGCCGCGCATCGCCGAGGCCATACGCGCCGAAGGCTGGGCGGGTTGGGCCCGCCTGATCGAAGCGCCGCTCAACGGCGGCTTCGCCTACGGCAACAACCAGGTCGTCGGTCCGGCGCTGGCCAGCGAGAAGCCGCCGGCCTACTACTGGCTGCTCAACCCAGACACGACGATCTACCCCGGCGCGATGCGCGAGTTGATCGACTTCCTCGGCAAGCATCCAAAAATCGGCTTGGCTGGCAGCGCGATGGAAGAGCAGCGTGGCGTGCTCTGGCCCTATGCCTTTCGCTTCCCGTCGCTGTTGTCCGAACTGGACGATGGCTTGAAGCTCGGCTTCGTCACCAAACTACTCTCGCGTTGGGCGATCCTGCAACCGATGGACGGCCGCGAGACGCGCGTTGATTGGGTGCCCGGCGCCAGCCTGATGGTCAAGCGCGAGGTCTTCGACGCCATCGGCCTGATGGACGAACACTACTTTCTCTACTACGAAGAAACCGACTTCTGCCTGCAGGCCCAACGCGCCGGTTGGGACTGCTGGTACGTGCCGACGAGCCGCGTCTTTCACGTCGCCGGCGCGAGCACCGGGGTGGTCGACAAGCCGCCCGAGCCGCGACGCCTGCCGCGCTACTGGTTCGAGTCGCGCCGCCGCTACTTCATCAAGAATCACTCGCGCCTGTACGCCGTGGCGACCGACCTGGTCTGGATCGTCTCGCACGCGCTGTGGCGCGCACGCCGCATCGTGCAGCGCAAGGACGACTACGAGACACCGCATGTGCTTGGCGACTTCGTGCGCAATTCGTCGCTGATGACGGCCAACATCGCCGTCAACCCGACGGTGGCCAAGTCGCGCTCGTAGCACGTGGCAACATCGCTTCGACAACCGCCGAAGCGCGCGGCGTGTCGCTTCCACTGATCAAGAATATGCGAGCCACTATAAAAACGAATCGGCGTGTGCCAGACGCGCGCAAACGCTGGGCATCCCCGACACGCTTACCGCTGGTCGAAGGCGACGCCGTCCAGTCGATCGCGCAGTCATGACGGCGACAGCCTCTGCCAGCGGCGTGCGCCGCATGGCCTACCTGTCCGCTCGGCACCCGACGCTGTCGATGATCTTTGTCGTGCGTGAGATCGCCGAGCTAAAACAACTCGGCTTCGACATCGAAATCGCTTCGATCAACGACAGCGACCGGCCGCAGGACAAGCTGACGCACGCCGAGGCCGCGCAGTCTGCGCAGACGTACTACGTCAAAGCGCATGGCATTGGCGGGGCGCTCGCCGCGCATGCGAATGCCTTGTTCACGCGACCGCGCCACTATCTGCGCGGCTGGCGCAACGCGTTGTCGCTGGCGGGCCTTGACCTGCGTGCGCTGCTCTTGCACGCGTTCTACCTCACCGAAGCCCTGATGGTGGGTCGGTGGATGCAGCGCCGGCAACTGGTCCACTTGCACGTGCACCTCGGCTCGCAGCCGGCCACAGTGGGGTTGCTCACCAAGCAGGTGTTCGACATCGGCATGTCGATCACCGTCCACGGCGCCGACGAGTTCTACGACGCCTGGCGCCAGCACCTGCCGCAAAAAGTGGCCGGCGCCGATTTCATCGTCTGCATCAGTGACTTCGCGCGCAGCCAGTTGATGTTCGTCTCCGACTCGCGCCACTGGGCGCGTCTGGTGGTGTGCCGCCTGGGCATCGACGTGGCGCACTTCGCGCCGCGGCCGGCGACGCGCACGCGCGCCGACGAGCCGTTCCACATCCTCTGCGTCGGTCGCCTGTCGCCCGCGAAGGGACAGGAGTTGCTGGTCGAGGCGGTGGCGCGGCTGCGTGACAAGGGGCGTGCGGTCACCCTCGACATCGTCGGCGGTGGCGTCAACGCCGCGGTACTGGAGGCCTTGGTGCAGGAGCGCCGCTTGGCCGACGTGGTGACCTTGTCGGGGCCTGTCAATCAGGACCGCATCCGCGAGCACTACGCGCGCGCCGACTGTTTCGCGATGGCCAGCTTCGCCGAGGGCGTCCCGGTGGTGCTGATGGAAGCGATGTCGATGCAAATCCCTTGCGTCACGTCGCAGATCACCGGCATTCCTGAACTCATCACACATGGTCAGACCGGTTTGTTGTCGCCACCCTCAAACGTCGACGGCCTCGTCGAACAGCTCGAACGTCTGATTGCCGACCCGGCCCTGGCGCGGCAGCTCGGCGAAGCGGGGCGGACGCAAGTTCAGGAGCACTACAACCTGCGGGACAACGCCGCTCAGTTGGGCCGGATCTTTGCTGAACGCGTGACGGACTCGCCGCGCCTCACCCCAGCAAGCTGAGTCGCAGGCGCGCGGCGTCGTCGAATCGGCCAACGCCGACGCGCGGCAACTCGTAGCGTGAGCCGTCACGCCGCCACAGACCATGCCGCGTGGTCACGGCACTGGTCAGTCCGAGCGCGGGCAACGCTCCTGCGAGCGGCCCGTTGTAGTTGCCATTCGGGTAGGCGAAGTGGGTCACGGCACGGCCGGTCCACTGAGCCAGCAGCGCGATGGACTGGGCAATGCTGTCGCGCGCGGCACCCAGATCGATGCGGTCGAGCAACTGGTGGCCATGCGAGTGGCTGCCGATCGTCACCCAGCGCGATTGCGCGAGTTCGCGCAGTTGCGCCACGTCGAGCGGCACCAGCGCGCGAAAGCGCGGGCGACGGCTCGCGGCCGTGGCGGTGACGATGCGTGCGGCCAGCGCGTCGCGCGGCTCAGGGTCGAGTGCCTTCATCGCCTCGAGCAACGCCGAAATGCGCAGCCAGTTCGCCTCGCCGCGCTCGAGGTTGAGCGTGATGCGACCGAGCCCTGCGGCGTCGGCATCGATGATCAGGGGCTCGGCGGTCTGCACCGCATTGACCACGGCATCGAACCAGTACGGCACGCCGCTCTGAACATGACCCGTGGCGACGTACAACGTCACCGGCAGCGCTTCGCGCTCGATGATCGGCAGCAGGTGCTCGTGCCACCCGCTGTGGCCGTCGTCGAACGTCAGCACGACGCGCGGCCGAGCGGACTCTCCGCAGGCCAAGGCCTCGTCGAGGCTGACGATGTCGTAGTCGCGCCGCAGCCGCTCGACCTGGGTCAGGAAGCCGCTGCGTTTGAGGACAGTCCAGGCGTCGAAGTCTTCGTCGTCGGCGCCGAGCGTGTGATAAGTGAGCAGCGTTACCGGGTTGCCGCGCAAGGCGCGAGCGCGCAGCACAGCGTAGGGCGCCTCGGCGGTCAAGGCGCGCTTGGCCAGGGTCTTTAGCAGCTTCATGTCAGTACCGCCCGGCCGTTCCGAAGGTACTGAGCGCCCACTCGGGGGGCAGCGAACGCAGTGAGCTTGGGGGTTTCATTTCAGTACCGTCGGGCCGCCCCAAGGTGCTGACGTTCCCCTTGGGGAACGCGAACCAAGTGAGCCAGGGGCTGCCTCATGCCAAGACCACGGCCCACGAGGCCAGGATGTCCTGGCCTGCGATATCGGGCGAGTGAACGAGCAGAGTCCACTCGCGTTGCACGGTTCTGACCTGCACGCGCGCGGACGCCGCTTGCACGCCACATTCGAAGGTCGAAGGCGCCAGCGACAGGCCGCAGCCAGTGGCTTTCAGACAGGCCTCTTTGCGCGTCCAGCAGCGCAGGAAGGCGCTGTCGCGCGCCGCCCCAACTTCGCGCGCCACAGCGTCGCGCTCTCTCGGCGTGAAGTGCAGTTGCGCCAGTTCGTTGGCGTCGGCCATGGTTTGCAGCGGCTCGAAGTCCACGCCCACCTCGTGTGTCGCCGAAATGCCGATCAGGGCCACGCCGCCGCGCCGGCTCAGGTTGAAGTGCGGTGGCGGCGACGCCAAGGCGGGTTTGCCGTTGGCACCGGTCCGCCAGCCATCACGGCGGCCGAGCACGCGCCGCAGGGCGGCGTGCGAGGCGAGGTAGCGCCGGCCATCGCCCGGGCGCACGAATCGCGCGGCGCGTTGCAGCTCGGTGAGGCCGGGGGCGTCATCGCTCGGTGCTGTGTCCAGATCGACCAGCCACAAGCGCAAGTCCACGCCCAGTGCCGCCAGCTCGCCTTGCGGATCGAGCTCCCGGTCGGCCGGTGTGTTCACTTGTACTCGATCAGCGCCGAGCGCTTGTCCATCAGGCGCTTGCCCCAGTAGCGCAGGTGGCCGGCGGCTTCCGGAAAGTAGCCCAGCGTCGTGAACACCGCCTTGAGCGCCCGCTCGCGCGGTTCGCCGGAATTGCGCATGTACAAGCGCAGCATCTGCACCGGATAGATGCCCAGCAGCAATGCGAACCACGGCGAGACGGCCAGCGCAAGCACCGCGATCAGCGCAGGAAGCGCCATGCCCCACAGGCGCGAGCGCCGCGATTCGCGCACCCAATGGCGCTCCGGCGGCGCGCCGAACAGGCGCGAGCATTCGGCAAAGGCATAGCCGGTGCGCTTGTTGCGCATCCACCATTGCCCCCAGCGCAGGATCGCCGCGTCGTGCAGCGTCATCGGCGCGTCGAGGCAGCGGATCGTCGAGCCTGTTTGTCGGATGCGGATGCACAGCTCGGGCTCTTCGCCGGCGATCAGGTCTTCGCGGTAGCCACCGGCGCGGCGCAGCGCGTCGGTGCGCATCATCACGTCGCCGCCGCAGGAGCGCACCTCGCCGGGCGGCACGTTCCACTCCATGTCGCACAGCCGGTTGAAGACCGAACGCTCGGGATAGCGCTCGCGGCGGCGCCCGAACGCGGCCGCCACGCTGGCGTTGGCACGCAGGAAATCGTGGGCCGTGTCGAGCCACGCCGGATGGACTTCGCAATCGCCATCGACGAACTGCAAGAACTCAAGGTCGGGCCTGAGCTTCAGCGCCAACACGGCGCCGGCGTTGCGCGCGCGCGCCGCCGTGAAGGGCGTGCTCATGTCGAGCGCCACCAGCTCGGCGCCGAGCGCCTTGGACATTTCCACCGAGCCGTCGGTCGAGCCGGAATCGACATACACCACCAGCGCCACCCGGTCGGCCACGGATTCGAGGCAGCGGCGCAGGCGCTCGCCCTCGTTGCGGCCAATCGCGATGACGGCCACGTTGTGCAGCCGTGGGCGGCGAGTCTCTTCTGTCATTTCAACAAGAGCGCCGTGCCTTGCCAAGCGACCGCCGCGGATCTGGCTTTGCCAGGCCGATGGTGTGCCTTGCAGGCCGCGTGGCCGCGAGACGCGGCAATTCCTCGGCCCGTCCAAGCCGACGCAGGGCGGCTTGGAGCCGCGCGCCTCGGCCCCCTCGAGGGGGAGCGGCGAAGCCGCTACGGGGGTGGTCCATGATCTGAATGTAATTCACGCCAATCCACGCTCTGCCAAGGAGCGCGCGATGAGCACGTGGCGGCGGCGGTGCATCTCCTGGTGCGTCATTGCACGCGCCGTGGCCAACGCCGCCAAGCCGAGTTGCTGCAACGCAACGGCGTCGGCCGCAGCTGCCCGCACAGCGTCCGCCAGCGCTTCGGCGTCGGCTGGCGCGAACAAGCGGCCATCGACGCCGTCGCTGACGCAGGCCTGCAACCCGGGCGTGGCCGAGGCCAGCACCGGCAACGCCTGCGAAAAGGCGTCGTACACGATGCGCGGCTGCTCGTCGGCCAGGCTGGGCACGAGCACGGCGTCGAAGCGGCGCAGCAGCGAAAAGAAGGGCTCGCCGTAGGGCACGGGTTCGAGCACCTCGACGCTTACACCGGCGTCGTTGTGCGCGGCCTGCTCGCGGCACAGGCTCTCCAGCGGACCGGCGCCGACAATCGACAGGTGCACCGGCGTGCGACCGTCGCGGCGCAGGCGCTGCACCGCGTCGAGCATCACACGCACACCCTTGTCGTCCTGCAGCCGGCCGGCGAACAGCAGTTGCAGCGCGGCCGGGCCGTTGCAACGCCGAGCCTGCCAGCGGGCGTGCGCGGCGGCGTCGCTTTGCACCAAGGCCTCGTCAATCCACGAGGCGGGGATCACATGGCCCCGCTCGGTGCCGCGCGGCATCAGCTCGCGGTGGTAGCCCGGGTGCGTGAACAGCGCCAGATCGGCCAGCGACACGCCCCAGCGGTTCAGCGCTTCGCCCATGCGCACCTGGAGGCGCCGCAGCGGCGAGGCCTGCTCGCCCGGCAGCAGACGCCAGTCCGACGACTCGATGACGACCATCAGGCACTTGCCGCGCCAGCGCGCGATCGCGTCGACCAGGTAGGGCGTCGAAAACGGCCACCAGTTGCCGTAGATCGAATGGATGAAGTCGTGGCCGCCGATCAGCCGCCACAACTCCAGCAGCGTGAGCGGCGCGCGCAGCATCGACACCAGCGAGCGCTGCGGGAACGCGATCTCGACAAATTGAAGCCCGCTCTCATCGGCCGGCACGGCGTCGTCGCCGGCCTCGGCGTGCACGAACGGGCAGGCCACCGTGAGATGCTGGATGTAGCCGGTGTGGCGCGCCAGATCGACCGCCCACAGGCGCTCGATCCAGCGCCGACCCTGGCTGTCGATGACCAGCGGGATGTGGATCACCAGCAGGTAGCGGCAGGCCAGCGGCGGCAAGGGAGCGGAGGGCGTGGGGTTCATCGTGGATTCGACGAATCTACCTTGCGCGCCGCGCAGGGGCCGCCAAGGATGTCGCGAACGCCGCGCGGGCGTTCAGCGGATCATTTCGGCTTGTGCGTTTGCCCGCCCCACAGGGCGCGCGCGGTGCGGCAAGGCGCGCCTTCCCAGGCCGCGCCGCACGAGGTTTGAATTTGCGCACACATCCCCTCCCCGGCCTCGCGCAGCGCGCGGTAGGCCTTGGCGTCGACGCGGCCGACGCCAGCGATCAGCACCACCTCGGACACCGGCAATTCGCTCTTGTCGTTCATCGCCTGGCAGGCGCTGCGCAGCATCGCATCGACGCAGCCGTTGTACACAGCCAGCACCTGCTCGGCATTGCCGCCCGCGCTCTGTTTTTCAGCACCGCAGGCCGACAGCCACAGCAGTGCGCAGGCAACCCACACGAATTTCATCAGCCGCCCGTCGCTGTCGATTTCAGGACCACACTGATCGGCTTGTAGGCGGCCTCATCCGAGGTGGCCGCCAGCTTGTCGGCATTCGGATAGGCCCCGCCGCCCTGCACCTTGAACCAGACCAGGTTGTTGGCCCGGTCCTGCCAGAGCGCGCCGGCCGGGCTCGCCGCCACCTCGGCCAGGCTCTGCGCGCTCGTCAATGCGCGCAACGTGCTGCGCTCGGGCGGCGCCTCGCGGCTGTGCTCGTAGCCCGAGACGATGTGGCCGCTGACGGCGGTCTTGCCGTCGAAGGCCACCGCCATCAACACCGAGTCGGTCGGGCGGTAGGCGTTGCCCACCGTCATCGCAAAAAAGCGCGGGTTGGGCTTGCCAGGAAAGCGCAGCACATAGCGCGCGCCTGGCCTTGCGGCGAAATGCCGCATGTGGCCGAGCATCGTGCTCTTGGCGCCGTCGGCGATGCTCCAGGTGCCGATGGCGCCACCGTTGTCGTCTTGGCGGGTCACTTCGATCGGCGCCTTGAACTCGTAGCGGCTCATGTCGAAGTCGGTTTGGAACGCGCCCACGCCGTAGTACTCGCCCGCGCACGACTGGCCGTTCTTGCCGGCCGGCGCCACCGGCTGGCACGTGGCGCCGGCCGTCAGGAAGGGCAGGTCATAGACCCAGTAGTTGTTCTTCGGGCCCCAGTAGCCGTTGGGGTCCCACAGCGCGCCGGAATACGTCCAGTGGCGATTGGCCAGCGGCTGGCCGTCGAAGTGCGGCGGCGGTGTGCGATAGCCGGGGTGGCTGGCGATGAGGCGGTTGATGCCGTTGCGCACCGTGCCTTTGTCGACCGCGGTGATGTAGTAGTCGTTGGTGCGAAACGCACCGCTCGGCTTGCCCTCGACGAAGGGAAAATTGACCACCGTGTTGTCGCGCATCGCGTAGGTGGAGTGGTAGGTCGCAAAGGCCGACGGCGGGTCGCTGTCTTTCGGGTACGTGGCCACGTTGTGGTTCAGGCTCTGGCCCACCAGCAGGCCGCGCGTGATGCGGCCGTCGTCGCCGGAGCCGGCGAAGTGCACGCCGGCGTTGTCGGCGCTGACCCACTCCGGGTAGTCGGGCTCGGCGACGCGGTTCCACAGCCCATGCATGCCGTTTTTATAGACCGTGTTGCGCCGCATCGCCATGCGGATCTGGTTGGTGTAGTTGTGCTCTTTGCCTTCGGGCGTGGGGATGTAGCGGTTGGGCGCCACGTTGCCGGCCTCGTTGGTGACGGCCCAGTCGAGGTTGATGCCGGGCTGGCCGTTGGAGTGCGCGATGTTGTCGTCGAAGACGCCGAACGGCAGCCGGTCCGGCAGCAGCGGCACGTTGGCCGACGCACCACCGGGCTTGCGCGGAAAGGCCAGCCAGAAGCCGTTGCCTTGTGCGTCGCCGGCCAGGTTGCCGCGCACCGTGTTGTCGGGGTTGGTGAGCCAGAAGCCGGAGGCCCCGACCTGGTACTGACCCGGGCCTTCGTGGGCTTGCAGAACGCGACCGGGCGCCGGGCTTCTGACCTTCAATGCGAGATTGCCCTCGATCACGTTGCGCCGCTCGACCGCCTCTTCCAGAAAGAAGGCGTGGCCGGCGATATCGTGGCAGATGTTGTTCGTGACTTGCACGCCGTTGGTGGCGTGCAGCACGACGCAGCGGTTGGCCGATTGCCAGATCGCGCTATTGCGCAGGGCATGGCCCGTGGCGTCGCCGAGGTGCTGGCCGTTGGCATAGCTCAGCAAATGCCAGTGAATCGGGTAGCGCGCGACGACGCCAGCCTGGCCCATGCGCCGCATCTCGACACCATCGACGACGACCTTGCTACGCAGGTCCATCACCATGACGTGCGCGCCGAAGCCACTGTTGCGCCAGTGGTTGTCGTCGGCGCTCTGGATGACGATATGGCGCGACAGGTTGGCCACCGGCGCGCGTTCGTCGAGCAAGGTGGGCGCGGGGCTCACGGGCGGGCTGTAGCCGGGCTCAGGTGTGAGGCTCATGCCCTTGCTGGTGACGTGCTGCAGGCGCCCCCAACGTGCAGCCGCCAACGGGTTGCGCGTGGCCAGACGTCCGCCGTTGGCCGTTGGCGTCGGCGGACAGGACCAGGCGTTCGGTGGCGGCCACGCCGTAGAAATCGCTCGGGCCCACAGCGATGGTGTCGCCGGCTCGCCATTGCGTCGGCGCCGACAGCACGAGTTCGGTGGCGCCGGCCTTGGCGTGGTCGCCCAGGCGCGTCCACAGCGGCTGCGGCACCGCGCCGTACAGTTCCAGCCGGCCGCCCTGCACGTTCAGGCCGCGCGCAATGCCGTTGTTGCCCGTGGCCAGCGGCGAGCCGGACAGCGTGATCGTGGCGCGATGGCGGTGCGGCTGCGCCGCGCTGCCGATCTGCAAGGCGCCGCTGACCTGGATCGCGGCGGCTTTGAGCTCGACGTCGGCCGCCGCAAAGCGCAGCGTGCCTTCGATGCGCAGGTTGCCCAGCACGGCCGTGTCGGTGTCGAGCACGACGGTTGCACCCGCAGGTACCACCACCTCCGCGCCCGCCGCCGGCACCGCACCGCCCCAGGTGGCGGTGTCGCTCCAGCGCAGCACTCTGGCATCGGGGCGTGCGGAACTTGCCGCCGCTGACGCGAACGACACCGGCAACAACAACAAAGAGAAAAAAACGCGGGTCAACACAGGCTTGATGAGGGGGCAGAAGAACAGGCTCTCACCCTAGCGCGAGAACGGCCGGCCCCTGCTCGAAGATGTAAACGCCTCAGCAGCGGATGCCGGCGTGCAGCGCCACGATGCCGGCGGCCAGATCGTGCACATCGACATGCGCGAAACCGGCGGTTTTCATCATCGACTTCAGCGTCGCCTGATCAGGGTGCATGCGGATCGACTCGGCGAGGTAGCGATAACTCTCGCCATTGCCGGCGATCCATTGGCCGAGTTTGGGCAGCACGTTGAACGAGTACCAGTCGTACACCGGCGCCAGCGGCGCAGCGACTTTCGAAAACTCCAGCACCAGCAGCCGGCCGCCGGGTTTGGTCACACGCGCCATCTCGGCCAGCGCCTGCTCCTTGTTCGTCATGTTGCGCAGGCCGAAGGCGGCGCTGACGACGTCGAACGCCGCATCCGCGAACGGCAGCGCTTGCGCATCGGCGAGCAGCGACGGCGCCAGCACACCCTCGTCTTCCAGGCGCTCGCGGCCGCGGCGCAGCATCGCTTCGTTGATGTCGCTGTGCACCACCAGGCCGCGCGGCCCGACCTGCCGGGCGAAGGCGCGCGTCAGGTCGCCGGTGCCGGCGGCGATGTCGAGCACGCGGTCGCCCTCCTTGGCCTGCGCCACGGCCACGGTGTAGCGCTTCCAGACGCGGTGCAGGCCGAGCGACATCAGGTCGTTCATGACGTCGTACTTGTCGGCCACGGTGTCGAAGACGCCACGAACACGCCCGGCCTTCTCGGCCACGGGCACCTGCTCGAAGCCGAAGTGCGTCTCGCTGTCTTTGTCGTTCACTTCAGTGATGGTGCCCGCAGGCGCCGCCGGCGGCGGCCGCTTCGATCATCGGCGCGTCGCGCGATGCGCCGGCGGCCCCGAGGCGCTCTTCGTAGCGCTGCCACAGTTGCTCCTGCTCGGCGCCGAGGCGGTACAGGTAGTCCCAGGAAAAGATGCCCGTGCTGTGGCCGTCGCTGAACGTCGGCTGCACGGCGTAGTGGCCCACCGGCTCCAGCGCGTCGATGCCGACGTCGCGCTTGCCGGTCTGCAGCACCTCCTGCCCCGGTCCATGGCCCTGCACTTCGGCCGACGGTGAATAAATCCGCATCAATTCGAAGGGGATGCGAAAGCTGGCGCCGTCATCGAACGCCACTTCGAGCAGCTTCGATTGCTGGTGCACTGTGAGCGCGGTGGGCAAAGGAGCAGAGGCCATGGTTTAAGTGTAGCGGCGCGCCTTGGGGCAAAGAAAAGGCACGGACTACTTCACGGGCGACGCATCGGCGTGAGAAGTGGGCCGGCCGAGGCGCCCACCGCCGACCGAGAATTCGCCGCTCAAGAAGCCGAACGGGCCCACAAGGCCTGCACCCATGCCCCTCACGGCTGCACTCGACGCCAGTGTCCTGAACCCCTCGATGGCCGTCGCGCTCTGCGCGGCGCTGCTGTGGGTGGGTTCGGCCGTGGCCTGGGAAGCGACCGCGCCGGGTGCATTGCGCACACGCAGCCTCGACCTTGTGGCCGTGGTCCTGCTGGCGGCCGGACTGTGGTGGCCGGCGCATGCGGCTTCGGCATCGCACACCGCCGGCAACGGCATCACGGTGGTCCTGATGGGGCTGCTGGGCGCGGTGACGGCCTACATCGCGCGCCTCGGCGTGCTCGCGCCCTGGCACCACCCGCAGCAACTGCTCGGCAGCGGCGGGGTGCTGCTGGCATCACTGGCGTTCCTGTCACTGCTGCACGCCCTGCCCGGCTCGGGCCTGCCGTGGACGCCGGTGGCGCTGATGGTGGCGGCGCTGGTGCTGACCGTCGCGCTGCGAGGGCTGCACAAACCGCTGCGCAACATCAACGCGCACGCGGCCCTGCGCACGGCCTGCGCGCTTCTGGCCGCCGCGGTGCTGACGGCCGTGACCTGGCGCGAATCCGCGGCCCCTCTGGCGCTGGACGCGTCGTTGGTGCCCATGGGTGCATTGACCGCGCTCGGAGCCTTCCTCGCCGCGAGCCTGCGCCAGGCGCGGCGCCAGCGCCAGGCCGAACGCCTGCAAGCGGCGCCGAACGCCGATATCGATGTGCTGACCGCGCTGCCGAATCGCACCGCGCTCGAAGCGCGCCTGGCCAAGGCCGTGGCGCGCTGCGACACCGAGCGCCGCCGCCTGGCGCTGCTGCTCATCAACCTCGACGGCTTCAAGCCGGTCAATGCCACCTATGGCCACCAGATCGGCGACCTGCTGCTAAAACACGCCAGCCGCCGAATGCGCCGCCTGATGCAGCCCAAGGACATGCTGGCGCGCCTGGGCAGCGACGTTTTTGCGGTGTTGCTGACACAGCAGACGGAACGTGAACCGCTGACGCGCCTGGCCGAGCGGCTGATCGATGCGGTGGGGCAGCCCTACCGCATGGGCACCAAGGAAGTTCACCTGACCTGCTCGATCGGCATTGCGCTGTACCCCGACCATGGCGACGCCGAGCGTTTGATCGCGCGCGGAGAGACCGCTGTGCAGACTGCCAAACGCGCCGGCGGCGCGCGCCTGGGCGTGTTCACGGCCGAGATGGACGAGGACATGTCGCACGACCTCGAGCTGCTGCGCGACTTCCGCCAGGCGCTCGACAACGATGGCCTGACGCTCGTCTACCAACCCAAGATCGACGCCGCCAGCGGACGCATCACCGCGGCCGAAGCGCTGCTGCGCTGGAAACACGCCACGCGCGGCGACGTGCCGCCGACGATCTTCGTCACGCTGGCCGAACGCTTCGGCCTGGTCACGCGCCTGGGCGACTGGGTCATCGACCGCGCCTGCCGCCAGGCCGGCCTGTGGGCGCAGGCCGGCCTGAACATGCGCGTCGCCATCAACCTCTCGGCGCAGCACTTGCGCGAGCCCGATCTGGCGCAGCGGGTCGGCACCGCACTCACACGCAACCGCATCGAACCGAGCCGCCTGACCTGCGAGATCACCGAGACGCTCGCGATGGAGAACACGCAATCGACGCAGGCCACGCTGGCGCAACTCGGCTTGATCGGTGTGCACCTGTCGATCGACGACTTCGGCACCGGCTATTCGAGCCTGTCGTACCTGCGCAAGCTGCCGGCCAAGGAAGTCAAGATCGACCGCAGCTTCGTCATGGACCTGGAGCGCAGCGCCGACGCGCGCGCCGTCGTCGATGCCGTCGTCAAACTCGCGCACGCGCTCGGCAAGCGCGTCGTTGCCGAAGGCGTGGAGACGGTCAAGCAGCGCCGCATCCTCACCGAGATGGGCTGCGACGAACTGCAGGGCTTCTTGTTCGCGCAACCGATGGCGCCAGCCGACCTGCTGCAATGGGCCATGGATGCGCGCAACAACGACCAGGACGCGTTCCGCTCGTCGCTCTACGTGCATCCGGGCGATGCCGATCCGCGGCTGCGGCGCAAGTCGGTGGCGCCGCCGGTTTCGGCGCATTGACGGGCTGTCAGCGGCTCACTGCGCGCTTGGTCTTGCTGATGCGGCCCACAGCCCGCACCGGATCGTTCAGAGACTGCGCCAGTTCACGCAACGTCGCCAGAAACAGTTGCGCCGCCGCGGCCAACGTGCGCCCACGCAGCGTCAGCACCATGGTCGCAGTCTGCCAGCGCGGCAATTCGATCGGCAAGATGCGAAGCTGGCGATGATGGGTGAACGGCAGCAACGAATGTGGCACGACGGTGACGAAGCGCCCGGTCTCGATCAGGTTGTAGCGCGTGTGCAGCGAGCCGGAGACGATGTGCCTGCGAGGCATCTCCAAGCCTGCGGCTGCGAAGGCTTCGCCGAGCGGCCCTTCGCTCATCAACTCATTGCGTGAAACGATCCAGGTC
The DNA here is from genome assembly GCA_963814385.1 of uncultured beta proteobacterium. Lineage (GTDB taxonomy): Bacteria > Pseudomonadota > Gammaproteobacteria > Burkholderiales > Burkholderiaceae_C > CADEEN01. The sequence continues at coordinate 199,644 of CAWFCX010000050.1, read as the reverse complement.
TCGTCGGCCAGCTCGGCCAAGGCGATGCGGCGCCGGCTGGCAAACGGACTCTGCGGCCCCACCGCGACCAGCAACTGGTCGCAGAACAACGCTTCACCTTCCACCTCGGCCGGCAACGGCAGCTGCACCGGGCGGGCAACGACGAACTCAACGCGGCGCTCGCGCAAGAAATGTTCGATCAGGTCCGGCGACTGGCCCGACTCCAGCACGAACTTCATGCGTGGGTGCTTGCGCGTCAGACGCTCCACGGCCGCGCCGACCAAGCCCGCGTGCAGCGTTTCCATGCAACCGAGGTGCACTTCACCGGCAGCCGGGTCGGCGAGGTGCTCGATCTCTCTGAGCGCGCCTTCGAGTTCGTCGAACACCACCTTCGAGCGCCTGACCAGTGCCAAGCCGTAGGGCGTAGCCTCGACGCCGCGTCTTCCGCGCTCGAGCAGCGGCACGCCGAGGATGTCTTCGAGTTCGTGAATCGCCTTGGTGACCGCCGGCTGCGACAGGTGCAGCGCCTCGGCAGCCTTGTGCATGCCGCCGAAGTGCACCGCACTGGCCAAGGTATCGAGATCGCGCAGACGCAGCCGGCGCTTCAACCGATGGATGTCCAAGGACGCCTCCAATCACGATGCGTTATCACTTGATCACGAAGCAGAGCTTTTAGGTGATCGCGGCACATCCTACGCTGAGGGCATGGAATACAGAGTCGTCGCACCGCCCACGCTGCAGCGCACACCGGGGCTGCTGCTGGGACCGTTCTATCCTGTCCTGCCTGACCCGGCCGCGAGCGCGCGCTTGTGGAGCAGCGCCGCATTGCCACCAGGAGCGCGCGCCCTTCGTCTCGACGCCACGCTGTTGAATTTGCGTGGCGAGCCGGTAGCCGGCGCGCTGGTGGAGGTGTGGCATGCGGATCACCAGGGCCGGTACCGCCATCTCAGCGCAGCGGATCAGGCGCACGTCGCGCCCTGCTTCTCGGGCTACGGTGTGACGCACAGCGATGCTCGAGGCACGGTTGGTTTCGACAGCATCGTTCCGGGCCCCTACTCGGACGGTTTGGCCCAGCGCGCGCCGCACATCCACTTTCAAGTCACGGGCGCCATCGACCGCCTCGTGACGCAAATGTTCATCGGCAGCGATGCGGCAACGCTGGACGACCGCTGGTACCGCACCGTCGCTGTGCCGGCGCTGTTGACGCCGACTGTCTTTGCCGACGAGCCGGATCGATTGCACCTTCACTGGACCCTGGTCCTCACCAACGGTTAAGTATCGTTTTCAAGGAATCACCATGAACCCGACCGAACTATGGACCTTGACCCGCCGCCAAGCGATCGCGCGCCTGGGCGCAACCTGCGCAGCCTGGCCCTTGCTAGTTCGCGCGCAACCGCAACTCGATGCCGCGCGTATTTTCTGCGGCTATCCGCCCGGCGGCTCGGTGGACATCATCAGCCGCAAGCTCGCAGAAAAGCTCACGGGGCGCTACGCCAGGCACTGCGTCGTCGAGAACAAAGCCGGTGCGGCCGGGCGTCTGGCGGTGGAGGAGTTGAAGAAGGCGCCGGCCGATGGCTCGGTGCTGCTGGTCACACCAGCGTCGATCGTCACGATGTACCCGCACATCTACCGGCAGATCTCATATGACGTGTTCGCCGACATGGCGCCGACCTCAGTGTTGGCAGTAACGCGGTTTGCACTGGCGGTCGGTCCCAAGGTGCCGGCTGCGGTGATGGACTTCGATGGCTTCATCCGCTGGTGCAAAGCGGATGCGCCTGCGGCGCAATGCGCCAACGCGGGCGCGGGCTCGATGCCGCACTTCATGGCGATGCTGCTGGCCAAGGCAACCGATGTACCGTTCGCGCACATTCCCTACCGCGGCGGCACCTTGGCGATGCAGTCCGCGGCAGCCGGTGAGGTTGCCGCCGCGCTGTCCACAGAAGCCGCCGCACGGCCTTTCCAGCAAGCAGGCAAGCTGCGAGTGTTGGCAACCTCGTGGCCACAGCGCTCGCCCTTCTACCCGCAAGCACCGAGCTTTCGCGAGTTGGGTTTTCCGGCCCTTGATCAACGCGAATGGTTCGGCGTCTTCATGCCGGGGCGCTCGTCGCCAGCCGCGGTCGACGCGGCATCGCGAGCGGTTCAGTCGCTGGCGCAGGATGCGGATGTGCGCGACACCTGGGACAAGATCGGTCTGGCAGTGGAGACATCGACCGCGTCATCGCTCGCAGCGCAGATGCGAAGCGAGCACGACTTTTGGGGCCCGGTGATTCAGGCCAGCGGCTTCACGCCGGAGAGCTAAACCAGCACGCGCTCGATGCCACCGGCGTTGGCCTTGGCCACGTACTGCGGCAACCAGTCCTCGCCCAAGATGTGGCGCGCCATTTCGACGACGATGTAGTCGGCTTCGAGCAGGCCGTTGCTCAAGTCGGCGCCGTACCGCTTCAAGCCTTGCAGGCAGCTTGGGCACGAGGTCAGGATCTTGATGTCGTCGCGCTGCTTGATCACGCCACTCGCACGCAAGGTAACTTCGTTCTTCTGTAGCTCTTCTTCCTTGCGGAAGCGCACCTGGGTGCTGATGTCGGGCCGCGTCACGCCGAGCGTGCCGCTTTCGCCGCAGCAGCGCTCGCTCTTCATCACGTTGTCGCCGACGAGCGCCTTCACCGTCTTCATCGGCTCTTGCAGCTTCATCGGGCTGTGGCAGGGGTCGTGGTAGAGGTAAGCACCCTTGCCGTCGAGTTTCAGGCCTTTTTCGAGCAGGTACTCGTGGATGTCGACGATGCGGCAGCCGGGGAAGATCTCTTCGAAGCTGTAGCCCTGGAGTTGGTCGTAGCAGGTGCCGCAACTGACCACCACCGTCTTGATGTCGAGGTAGTTCAGCGTGTTGGCGACGCGGTGGAAGAGCACGCGGTTGTCGGTGATCATCTTCTCGGCCTTGTCGAACTGGCCTGAGCCCTTCTGCGGATAGCCGCAGCAGAGATAACCGGGCGGCAGCACGGTCTGCACGCCGGCGTGCCAGAGCATCGCCTGTGTTGCGAGGCCGACTTGGGAGAACAGTCGTTCGCTGCCGCAACCGGGGAAGTAGAAGACGGCTTCGGTGTCGGCCGTCGTCGCCGCCGGGTTGCGGATGATCGGCACGTAGTGCGCGTCTTCGATGTCGAGCAGCGCACGCGCCGTCTTCTTCGGCAAGCCGCCGGGCATCTTTTTGTTGATGAAGTGAATCACCTGCTCTTTGATCGGCGCAGCGCCCACCGTTGCGGGCGGTGCCTCGGTCTGCGTTTTGGCCGCCAGACGCAGCATCTGGTTGGCAAATCGCTGCACCTTGAAGCCGACATCGACCATCGCGCTGCGCATCAGCTTGATGGTCTGCGGATTCGTCGCGTTCAGGAAAAACATCGCCGCCGCGTTGCCGGGACGGAAACTCTTCTGCCCCATCTTGCGCAGCAGGTTGCGCATGTTCATCGAGACGTCGCCGAAATCGATCTTCACCGGGCACGGCGACAGGCACTTGTGGCAGACCGTGCAGTGGTCGGCCACGTCTTCGAACTCTTCCCAGTGGCGGATGCTGATGCCGCGCCGCGTCTGCTCTTCGTAGAGGAATGCTTCGATCAGCAAGGACGTGGCGAGGATCTTGTTGCGCGGGCTGTAGAGCAGGTTGGCGCGCGGCACATGCGTCGCGCAGACCGGCTTGCATTTGCCGCAGCGCAGGCAGTCCTTGATGCTGTCGGAAATCGCCCCGATGTCGCTGCGCTGCATGATCAGCGACTCGTGGCCCATCAGGCCGAAGCTCGGCGTGTAGGCGGCCGAGAAATCAGCGGCGAAGCTGTCGTCTCCCGTGCGCTTGAGCAGCTTGCCCTTGTTGAACCGGCCCTGCGGATCGACACGCTGCTTGTAGTCGGCGAAGCCGCGCAATTCGTCGTCACTCAGGAACTCGAGCTTGGTGATGCCGATGCCGTGCTCGCCCGAGATCACACCATCCAATCGCCTCGCGAGCGCCATGATGCGGCCTACCGCCTCGTGCGCGGTTTGCAGCATCGCGTAGTTGTCGCTGTTGACGGGAATGTTCGTGTGCACATTGCCGTCACCCGCATGCATGTGCAGTGCCACCCAGACGCGGCCTCGCAACACCTCCTTGTGGATGCGGCGGCACTCGTCGATCACCGGAACGAAGGCCGCGCCCGCGAACAGTGTTTGCAGCGGCTTGAGGATCTGCGTCTTCCACGAAGCCCGCAATCGGTTGTCCTGCACTTGCTCGAAGAAGCCCGCGCTGTCCAGGCCGTTCAACCAACCTGACCACAACGCTTGAACCTCGGTCAACAGCGCGAACGCCTGCTGCACGCGGTCTTCGATCAGCTCGGCGCTCGCAATCTCTTGCGCATCGTCGCTCTTGCCGAGCGGCAGCGGGCTCTTGCGGAAGAAACTCGTCAGCGTATCGACCAGCTCCAGTTTGTTGCGCAAGCTCAGCTCGATATTGATGCGCTCGATTCCGTCGGTGTACTCGCCCATGCGCTCCAGCGGAATCACCACGTCTTCGTTGATCTTGAAGGCGTTGGTGTGCTTGGCAATGGCCGCGGTGCGCTTGCGGTCGAGCCAGAACTTCTTCCGCGCGTCGGCACTGACGGCGACAAAACCCTCGCCCGCGCGCGAGTTCGCGATTCGCACGACCTCGCTCGTCGCTTTGGCGACCGCATGCTCGTCGTCGCCGACGATGTCGCCGACGAGCACCATCTTCGGCAGCGTGCCGCGCTTGCTCTTCGTCGCGTAGCCGACGGCTTTGAGATAGCGGTCGTCGAGATGTTCCAGGCCGGCGAGCTTCACTTGCGCCTGCGAGAACAGATAGTCCTTGATCTCGACGATCGACGGCACCGCGTCCTTCGCATTGCCGAAGAACTCCATGCAGACCGTGCGCACATGCTTGGGCATGCGGTGCACGATCCAGCGCGCACTGGTGATCAAGCCGTCGCAGCCTTCTTTCTGAACACCCGGCAGGCCGGCGAAGAACTTGTCGGTGACGTCTTTGCCCAGGCCCTCCTTGCGAAAGGTCGATCCCGGAATGTCGAGGCGCTCGCTGCGTTCGAGCTTCTTGCCCGTGGCGTCGAAGTACTTCAACTCGAACGACGCCACTTCGACGTCGTGGATTTTGCCGAGGTTGTGGTCGAGGCGCGTGACTTCGAGCCACTTCGCGTCGGGCGTGACCATTTTCCAGGAGGCCAGGTTGTCGAGCGCCGTGCCCCACAGCACCGCCTTCTTGCCGCCGGCGTTCATGGCGACGTTGCCGCCGATGCAACTCGCCTCGGCGCTCGTCGGATCGACCGCGAACACATAACCCGCACGATCGGCCGCATCGGCCACGCGCTGCGTGACAACACCGGCTTCGCTGAAAACGGTGGCAACAGGCTGCGCCAAGCCCGGCAGCGACACCATCTCCACCTCGCTCATCGCTTCCAATTTTTCGGTGTTGATGACGGCACTCTTCCACGTCAGCGGCACCGCGCCGCCGGTGTAGCCGGTGCCACCGCCGCGCGGGATGATCGTCAGACCGAGTTCGACGCAGCCGGCCACGAGTGCCGCCATCTCGGCTTCGGTGTCCGGCGTCAGCACGACAAACGGCATCTCGACGCGCCAGTCGGTCGCGTCGGTGACATGCGAGACGCGCGAGAGGCCGTCGAACTTGATGTTGTCCTTGGCCGTGATCCGGCCGAGCACGCGGCGCGTGGCCTTGCGCAAATCCCACACGGCGCGGAAATGCGCAGCGAACCGCTCGACCGCGGCGCTGGCCGCCACGAGCAACTCGCTGACCAGCGCATCGCGCCCCGGATCGGCCTGCGGCGTGCGCCGCTTCTCGACCTCGTGCAGCCTGTGGTGCAGCGCATCGATCAGCGCGGCGCGCCGCTTCGGGTTGTCGAGCAGGTCGTCTTCGAGATACGGGTTGCGCTGCACGACCCAGATGTCGCCCAGAACTTCGTACAACATGCGCGCCGAGCGGCCGGTGCGGCGCTCGTCACGCAGCTTGTCGAGCAGCTCCCAGGCGCGCGCGCCAAGCAGGCGCAACACGATCTCGCGGTCGGAGAACGAGGTGTAGTTGTAGGGAATCTCGCGCAGCCTTTGCAAATGGGGCGCGCTGTTCTCGTCATGGGTCAGCGCTTGGCTGGCGTGCAGGGGCAAGGGTGCATTCATAGGGTAGTCCCGATGCTACCGTGCCGCAGAAATCACCTGTTGTGCACGCGGTGGTTCCGGGGGCTTCCCCCCTTGCCCGTGATGCGGCTTCCGTGACAGAAACGGGGCTGTCACACAAGCTGGCGAGACTCGCCGGTTTGAATGAGTCCACAACCCCTCGGAGACCTTGATGAACCTGAAGTCGCTTTCCCTCGCCGCGCTGGCAAGCACATTGATGGCCACGACGCTGTCGGTGCAGGCCCAGACCGAAATCATGTGGTGGCACTCGATGACCGCCTTCAACAACGAGTGGGTCAACACCCTGGCCAAGCAATTCAACGAGAGCCAGAAGACCTACAAGGTGACGCCGATCTACAAGGGCAGCTACGACGAGTCGATGACCGCCGCCATCGCCGCCTTTCGCGCCGGCAACGCGCCGCACATCCTGCAGGTCTTCGAGGTCGGCACGGCAACCATGATGGCCAGCAAGGGCGCCATCGTGCCGGCCGGCAAGGTGATGGCCGACGCGGGCAAGAAGTTTGACCCTAACGCCTACGTGGCCGCGGTGGCCGGCTACTACACCGCGCCCAACGGCCAGATGCTGTCCTTCCCGTACAACAGCTCGACGACGGTCCTCTACTACAACAAGGATGCATTCAAAGCCGCCGGCATGGACCCGGAGAAGGCGCCGACGACCTGGCCTGAAATGGCACTGGCCGGCGCCAAGTTGAAGGCCAGCGGCCACAAGTGCCCGCTCACGATCGCTTGGCAGGGCTGGACGCAGCTGGAGAGCTTCTCGGCCTGGCACAACGTCGAGTTCGCGACCAAGCGCAACGGCCTGGGCGGCATGGACGCGCGTCTGGTCTTCAACTCGCCGCTGCATGTGCGCCACATCGAGAACTTGGCCAACATGGCCAAGCAGGGCCTGTTCATCTACAAGGGGCGCCGAAACGTGCCTGAGCCGGCGTTCATCTCCGGCGAGTGCGCGATGGTGACCACGTCGACCGGCTTCTATGGCAACGTCAAACAGAACGCCAAGTTCGGCTGGGGCCTGGCCACCCTGCCCTACTACCCGGACGTGCCCGGCGCGCCACAGAACACCGTGATCGGAGGTGCCAGCCTCTGGACTCTGGCCGGCAAGAAACCTGCTGAATACAAGGGCGTGGCCGAATTCTTTGAATTCATCTCGCAGCCGGAGATCGCCGCCAAGACGCACCAGGCCACCGGCTACCTACCGGTGACCAACGCCGCGTTCCAGCTCACCGAGAAATCGGGCTTCTACAAGAGCAACCCGGGCACGGACGTCGGGCCGACGCAGATGATCCGCAAGGTCACCGACAAATCGCGTGGTATCCGTCTGGGCAACTACGTACAGATCCGCGACATCGAGGACGAAGAACTCGAGCAGGTCTGGGCCGGCAAGAAGAGCGCGAAGGAAGCACTCGATTCAGCGGTCAAGCGCGGCAACGAGCAGCTGGAGAGATTCGAAAAGGCTAACAAGGGCTGAGCCCTTGTTAGCTTTCGTTAGCTTTCAGCCGTCCATTGAGCCCCCCTGCCAACCCTCCCCGGCCAAGCGGGGAGGGAATGAACAGATAGACAGAACATGGCAGTAGAGAAGCGCGTCTTCTTCCGCTCGCGCTGGCTGCCGTGGCTGCTGCTGGCGCCGCAGGTGTTTGTCATCGTCGCGTTTTTCTTCTGGCCTGCGGGTCAGGCGCTGCTGCAATCGTTCCAGCAGTCAGACGCGTTCGGCACCTCGGTCAACTGGGTCGGGCTGGAGAACTTCGAGAATCTCTACAACGACGAGACCTATCTCGCGTCGTTCAAGACCACCGCGGTGTTCTCGATCCTCGTCGCGGTGATCGGACTGTCTGTGTCGCTCGTGCTCGCCGTCTTCGCCGATCGCGTGATCAAGGGCGCCGCTGTCTACAAGACGCTGCTGATTTGGCCCTATGCCGTCGCGCCCGCGGTGGCCGGCGTGTTGTGGCTGTTTTTGTTCGCACCTGGCATGGGCATCGTGGCCTATGCACTTGGCAAGTTCGGCTTCGAGTGGAACCACCTGCTCAACAGCACGCACGCCATGACGTTGGTGGTCCTGGCCGCGGTGTGGAAGCAGATCTCCTACAACTTCCTGTTCTTCCTTGCCGGCCTGCAGTCGATCCCGAAGTCGCTGATCGAAGCCGCCGCCATCGATGGCGCTTCGCCGTGGCGCCGCTTCTGGACCATCATCTTCCCGCTGCTGTCGCCGACAACCTTCTTTCTGCTCGTCATCAACGTCGTCTATGCCTTCTTCGACACCTTCGCCATCATCGACGCCGCCACCCGCGGCGGGCCGGGCAAGGACACGGCGATCCTGGTTTACAAGGTCTACTACGATGGCTTCAAGGCCTTGGACCTCGGCGGCTCGGCGGCGCAGAGCGTGGTGCTGATGGTGATCGTTGTTGCGCTCACCGTTGTGCAGTTCCGCTTCGTCGAGAAGAAGGTGAACTACTGAATGCGAGTCTCATTCACCGCAGAGGCGCAGAGAACGCAGAGGTTCGCAGAGGAAGAAACCAGATCTTCCTCTGCGTTGACTCTGCGCCCTCTGCGCCTCTGCGGTGAAGGGAACTAAGGACCATGGTCGAACGCAAACCCCTGCTGACCGCGCTCTCGCACCTCGTGCTGATCATCGGCGTGTTGATCGTCGCCTTCCCGGTCTACATCACCTTCGTCGCGTCGACGCACACCACCCAGCGCATTGCGCAGACGCCGATGCCGCTGCTGCCGGGCGATCAACTCGCGGTCAACTACACCAAGGCGCTCACCGGTGAACGCACTGGGCCTGGCACCAAGGTCGCGGTGAGTCGCATGATGACGGTCAGCCTGGTCAGCGCGCTGATCATCGCCTTCGGCAAGATCGCGATTTCGCTGCTGTCGGCGTTTGCGATCGTCTATTTCCGCTTCCCGTTCCGACAGTTCTTCTTCTGGGCCATCTTCGTCACGCTGATGCTGCCGGTGGAGGTGCGAATAGGTCCGACCTACAAAGTGGTGTCCGACTTCGGCATGCTCAACAGCTACGCCGGGCTGACGGTGCCGCTGATTGCCTCGGCCACCGCCACCTTCTTGTTCCGCCAGTTCTTCCTCACCGTGCCCGATGAGCTGGTCGAGGCCGCGCGCATCGACGGCGCCGGGCCGATGCGTTTCTTCAAGGATGTGCTGCTGCCGCTGTCCACGACGTCGATTGCCGCCCTCTTCGTCATCCAGTTCATCTACGGCTGGAACCAGTACTTGTGGCCGCTGCTGGTGAGCACTGAAGAGAAGATGTACCCGGTGGTGATCGGCATCAAGCAGATGATCTCCGACGGCGATGCCACGAACGACTGGGCCACCATCATGGCCACGGCGATCCTGGCCATGCTGCCGCCGGCGCTCGTGGTGATGCTGATGCAGAAATGGTTCGTCAAGGGCCTCGTGGACACAGAAAAATAGTCGGTGTTCATGAGTCTCATCGACAGCCTGGCCTGGCACTCCAAACACATGCGCTACGCGCTGGGCAAGCCGCGCCTGCTCGGTGGCCGCGCATACAAACTCAAAGGCTATTTCAGCGACAAGTTCTGCCGCAGCGACGAGCATGAGCCACACCTCGGCGCCGTGATTGCCGAACTGCTGCGCCGCAACGAGGGCGCGTTCATCGACATCGGGGTCAACGTCGGCCAGACGTTGTGCAAGTTCTTGGCCACCGGCGACAAGCGGCGCTACATCGGCTTCGAGCCGCAGATCGCCTGTTGCTTCTATGTCGACCAGTTCATCAGGCACAACGGCATTGCCGATGCGCATGTGATTCCCGTGGCGCTCGGTGAAGAGGCCGGTGTGCTCGAGCTGTTCGCCGACAACGACGATGTCGATGAGAGCGCGTCGTTCGACGCCTCGGGCTTTCGCGCCACCATGTCGGCCACGCGCAAAGTCCTGGTGCCGGTGCTGCGCGGTGATGCCGCGATTGCGCAGTTGCGCCTGGACAAGATCGCCGTGCTGAAGATCGACGTCGAAGGCGCTGAGCTCGAAGTGCTGCGTGGCCTGCCCGACACGTTGCGTCTGTGGAAGCCGCCGGTGATGTTCGAGGTGCTGCCAAATTTTTTTGGCGCTGAGAAGAAACCGATCGACGCCCGCTTGGCCGCCGAGCACAACCGACGCGCCGAAGCCATCTTCGAGTTCTTCACCGCACAGGGCTACAGCGTGCACCAAGTGAACAACACAGGCGGTTGGTCGCCGATCGACGCCTTTCACCTTGACGACCGCGAAGGCTTCGTCACCTGGGACTATCTGGCGTTGCCCAACGGGTAAGAGACAAGGACAAGAAGCATGGGTGCGATTTCACTGCGCAATGTCGAGAAGGCCTACGGCAGCGGCGCCAAGCTCAACAAGGTCATCCACGGCGTCAACGCCGAGATCACCGACGGCGAGTTCATCGTCATCGTCGGGCCGAGCGGCTGCGGCAAGAGCACGCTGCTGCGCATGGTCGCGGGTCTGGAAGAGATCACCGGCGGTGAGATTCACATCGGCGGGCGCATCGTCAACAATCTCGAACCTTCAGAGCGCGACATCGCGATGGTGTTCCAGAACTATGCGCTCTACCCGCACATGAGCGTGTACGACAACATGGCGTATGGCTTGAAGATCGCCAAGGTGAGCAAGGCCGACATCGACACGCGCGTGCAGAAGGCGGCGAAGATTCTGGAGCTGTCGCAACTGCTGCAACGCAAGCCGCGCGAGCTCTCGGGCGGGCAGCGGCAACGCGTCGCAATGGGCCGCGCCATCGTGCGCCAGCCGGCGGTGTACTTGTTCGACGAGCCGCTGTCCAACCTCGACGCCAAGCTGCGCGCGCAGACTCGGCTCGAAATCCAGAAGCTGCATGCCGAGCTCGGCACGACCTCGCTGTTCGTCACTCACGACCAGGTCGAGGCGATGACGCTGGCGCAGCGCATGATCGTCATGAACGCCGGCCGCATGGAGCAGATCGGCACGCCCGAAGAGGTTTATCAGCGGCCGGCCACCACTTTCGTCGCCAGCTTCATCGGCAGCCCGCCGATGAACCTGATGGAAGGCCAGGCCGACGGCACACGCTTCACCGTCGGTGGCACCACGCTCGCATTGCCCGCCGCCGCGCCGCGCAACGGCGCGCTGCTGCTCGGCGTGCGGCCCGAACATGCCGACCCGGCTGCCAGCGGCTGGTCGCTGAAAGTCGATGTGGTGGAGATGCTCGGCGCCGAGCGGCTGGTGTACTGCAAGCTCGGTGAGAGTTCGTTCACTGTGCGCCTCGATGCGACGTTGCCTGCGCCCGTCGTCGGCAGCGCGCTCACGGTGGCGGTCGATGCAAAGCATCTGCATTGGTTCGACCCGCAGACCAAGCAACGCGTCGCATGAATCCGTCGCCCTGGCCCTTGTGGATCGCCCACCGCGGCGCCGGCAAGCTCGCGCCGGAGAACACGCTGGCCGCGTTCCGCCTCGGCGCGCAACACGGCTACCGCGCCTTCGAGTGCGACGTCAAACTCTCTGCCGATGGCGTGCCCTTCCTGCTGCACGATGCCACGCTCGATCGCACGAGCAACGCGCGCGGCGTGGCCGGCGACAAACCGTGGGCCGAGTTGTCGCGTATCGATGCCGGCGCCTGGCACAGCCGCGCGCATGCCGGCGAGCCACTGCCGACGCTCGACGACGTCGCGGCGTTCTGCCATGCCGGCGGCCACGCGCTGAACATCGAGATCAAGCCCACGCCGGGCACCGACCGGCACACTGGCGAGGTCGTCGCACGCCATGCCGAACGCCTGTGGGCGGGGCGCGCGACGCCGCCGCTGCTGAGTTCGTTCCAGGCCGACGCCCTCGAAGGCGCACGCGCCGCGGTGCCGCACCTGCCGCGTGCGCTGCTGATCGACAGCCTCTACGACGGCTGGTTCGATCTCGCCCAGCGCCTGGGCTGCGTTGCAGTGGTGGCGAACTACAAGCTCTACAGCGCCGAGATGGTCGCGCGCCTGCATGCTGCGAAGCAGTGGGCGCTGTGCTACACGGTCAACGATGAATCAAGCGCGCGCGCTCTGCTCGGCATGGGGCTTGATGGGTTAATCACCGACGCGGTCGATCGGCTCTCTCCGCACGCTGGCAGGCTCGGCGTCTGACGCGTCAATCGGCAGCGCCGACACGGCGGCTTCCGCGCCCAACGCGTCGTCGTCGCTCTCCGGCTTCGGCAACTCGCGCACGCCGCGCAGCATCGTCCAACGCCAGGCCGCTAGCGTGACGATCAGTGCACTGACGCCGGCGAACAGCAGCGACGCACGCAGGCTGACATGCTCGCCGAGCCAGCCGCCGATGAGCGCGCCCGGCCCGGCGGGCAACAGGATCAACCAGCGCATCGTGCTCGTCATGCGGCCGAGCAGCGGCGCCGGTGTCACCGACTGCCGCAGCGACAAAAAGTTGATGTAGATCAGCACCGCGCCGACGCCGAACAGGAACAGCATCAGCGCGAACATCACGCGCCCGAGCGCATTGGCGGGCGCCGCGGCAAGCAGCAACCAGCCCAGGCCGCACACGCCAAAGCCGAGCAGCAGGCACGGCCCTGGCCCGATGCGCGACGAGATGCGGTGGCCCATCGTGCTGGCGAGCACGGTGCCGGCGCCGAGGCCGACGAAGGACAGTCCGATCTGCGACTCACTCAAACCCAGCGTGCGCGTGGCGAACAGGATCTGCACGACGATCGCGGCGTGATGGCAGGTCTGCCACAGCCCCACGGTGCAGGCCATCGTGATCAACAGCGGCGTGCCGTGCACGAAGCGGATGCCGGCTTTGAGATCGCGCCAGAAGTGAGATTCCTTCGCGGGCGTCAGTTCCTCCTGCACACGCACGCCGCGCAGAATCAACACCGAAACGATCAGCATCAAGGCATCGAGCAGCAGCGCCACCGGTGCGCTGACGGCCTTGATCAGCGCGCCGGCAAAGCCCGGCCCGGCGACTTCGGCGCCGGAGCTCGCGAGCGCGTTGCGCGCATGCGCTTCGACCAGCCGATCGCGCGAGACGACCTGCGTCAGGACGATCTGCGCCGCTGAGCCGGCCACGGAATAGACACAGCCCATCACGAAGGCGGCGACGTACATCCACGGCATCGTCAGCCAGCCCATGTAGTAGGCGGCCGGCACGCTGGCGACGACGAACGACAAGGTCAGTTCACCGGCGATGTACACCGGCAGTTTGCGCACACGGTCCAGCCACACGCCCGAGGGCAGCGACAGCAGCACGAAAGGCGCGATCTCCATTGCCACCAGCAAGCCCATCTGCGTCGGCGTGGCTTGAAGCAATACCACGGCCGTGAGCGGCAGCGCGAGCATCGTCACCTGGCCACCGAGCGAGGAGATCAGGATCGATGTCCACAGGCGGCGGTAGGCGGCATCGCGCAGCAGGTCATTCGCAGGCAGCGCAAAGCGCTGCCCGACCGCTCTGCGCAAGGCGGGCCACCAACGTGACGGCAAAACAAGTGACAACATGATGGTGAAAGACAAAACAGTTCGGGCCTGACACTGATCGCTCAGCGCAGGCCCGACGGGATGCTGGAGCGAGACGGCTAGCGGGTGCCTGCACCCGCAACGCGCGCGAACACGGCGGCGCGCAAGCGTCGTGGGTTCGGGATGTCGTGGGTGGTGGTCATGGGGTTCTCGCTGGAAAGAAGTCACTGTAGCAGCGGCCCTCGTCGCTGCACAGGCCCTCGCTTCCCCTAACTTCGATAGTCCGCATTGATGGTGACGTAGTCGTGCGACAGGTCACAGGTCCAGACCGTCGCATGCGCCGGGCCGCGGTGCAGATCGACGCGGATCGTGATCTCGCTTTGCTTCATGACGCGTTGGCCATCGGCCTCCTGGTAGGCCGTGTGGCGGCCACCTTTGACAACAACATGCACGTCGTCGAGAAACAAATCGATCAGGCCCTGGTCGAGGTCGCCGATACCGGCGTAGCCGACCGCGGCCAGGATGCGGCCGAGGTTCGGGTCGCTGGCGAAGAAGGCTGTCTTCACCAGAGGCGAGTGCGCGATCGCATAGGCGGCGAGACGGCACTCTTCTTTCGTGCGGCCGCCATCGACACGCACGGTGATGAACTTGGTGGCACCTTCGCCGTCGCGCACGATGGCTTGCGCGAGTTGGCGCGCGACGCCGAACACCGCCTCACGCAGCAGGGCGCCTTCGGGAGATTCGAGCTGCGTGATGCGGGCATGGCCGGCGCGCTGCGTGGCGATGAGCACGAAGGAATCGTTGGTGCTGGTGTCGCCATCGATGGTGATGCGGTTGAAGCTCTGATCAGCCGCTTCGCGCACCAGCATCTGCATGAGGCTCGGCTCGATCACCGCGTCGGTCGCCACGAAGCCGAGCATCGTTGCCATGTTCGGCCGGATCATGCCGGCACCTTTGGCGATGCCAGTCACTGTGACCGTCTTGCCACCGATGCTCACTTGCCGCGAAGCCGCCTTGGGCAGCGTGTCGGTTGTCATGATGCCCTGCGCGGCGTCGAGCCAATGCGTCGGTGACAAGTCGGCCAGCGCTGCCGGCAGGCCGGCGACAACGCGGTCAACGGGCAGCGTCTCCATGATGACGCCGGTGGAGAACGGCAGCACTTGTTCAGGCGCGATCTTCAAGTGCTGCGCCAGCGCATCGCAGGTCTGGCGCGCGCGCGCCAGACCGTCCGCGCCGGTGCCTGCATTGGCATTGCCGGTGTTGATGACGATCGCGCGCACACCGCCGCTTTTTTGCAGATGCTCACGGCAGATCTGTACCGGCGCGGCGCAGAAGCGATTCAGCGTGAACACACCCGCGGCAGCAGCGCCTTCATCGAGCACGAAGACCACGAGGTCGCGCCGGTTGGCCTTGCGCACGCCGGCCATCGCGGTGCCGATGCGCAGGCCGGCCACGGCGTGCAGGTCAGCAGCCAGAGGAGCAGTCAGATTGACGGGCATGGCAGTCCTGGGTTGATGACAAGATGGCCGAGAATTGTAGGAGCCCCACTCCCCGACTCATGAAGCGTCTCGCCACCACCGCCGTTGCGCTTTGCATGGTCACGGCATCCCCTGCACAGACGTTGCCGCCGCAGCGCCTGTTCTACTCGGGCCACAGCCTGCTCGATGAGCCACTGCCGCAAGACGTGGCCCGTATCGCGGCGAGCCTGGGCGCGCCGTTGCAGTGGAACCGGCAGCACGTCGGCGGCAGCTCGATCCGCGACCGCAACCGACAGATGCCGCAGGCCTTGCAGGGCGGGCCGTACGACGCGCTGATCGTTACCGAGCAACACACCTTGATCGGCAACCTGGTGTGGAACGACACGGTGCGCGAGTTGCGAAGCCTGCACGACCGTTTCACCGACGGCAACGCGCGCGGCCAGACCTGGTTCTATACCTCGTGGCTGAA
Organism: uncultured beta proteobacterium; assembly: GCA_963814385.1. Taxonomy (GTDB): domain Bacteria; phylum Pseudomonadota; class Gammaproteobacteria; order Burkholderiales; family Burkholderiaceae_C; genus CADEEN01. Next base: position 184,102 of record CAWFCX010000050.1, on the reverse strand, counting down.
TCTCGACAACCGCGACGACCCACGGCGCTGGATCGCCCACGAGCGCGCCGCGTCGCCGCTGTGGCAATGCGTCGTCACGCGCATCAATCGGTCGCTGGCTGCCGAGCAGCGAGGCGATCGAATCGCCTTCTTGCCCGCAGGCGCGCTACTGGCCGCACTGGTGGAGCGGGCCACGCAAGGCAGTGGAATCGCAGGCTTGGGCGCCTCCAGCCCGCGCGCTGCGCTCGATCGGCTGTTCCGCGACGATGTGCACCTGACGCCGCTCGGTTCGTACTTCATGTCGCTCGTGGTCTACGCGACCTTGTTCGAGCGCTCGCCCACGGGCGCCGCCGTCCCTGTCGGCGTCGACGCCGATGCCGCGCGTGCCCTGCAGGCCGTGGCGTGGGAGTTGACGCAAGCCGAGCGCGCACAGCGCGAGACGCTCGCACTCGACACGTGCAGCGAGCGCCTGCAAGGCTTCGTCGGGCTGCACGCGTCGTACTTGCGGGACGCCGTGGACCGGCCGGGCGTGGGCGTCTGGCGTGCCTGGCTGCAATGGGCCAAGCGCCAAGCGCATTGGCGCTGGGCGCTGCGCAGCGGCGCGAGTTCAAACCCGATGCGCTTCGATGGCGCGGACGACAAACGCTAGCGGCCGCGCAGATTGCGCAGTTTGCGGCCGACGGCCAGCAACTCCCTGATCACGGGCGTTCGGTCGCGCCATGACAGTTGGCTGATGTCGGTTCGCGACGAGCGTTGGTAGGCGATGTCCGGCGTGGCGATGTAGGTCTTGAACCGCGGGTTCAGGCGCCGCAGCCAGCTGTAGGCGCCGTCGACGTCCATCTTGCCGCCCGCAGGGTCGCCTGCGGGGCGAGACATCAGCAAGCGCAGCAACCCCGGCAGCGCCTTCAGCGCTTCGCCGCGCACCGCGAAACAGTGGGCCAGCCAGATCGGCTGCTCGGGCGACACGGGCGTGATCGGATGCGCAGCGTCGGCGCGCGGCGGCTCCACACCATGCAGGTGATAGCCGCCGTAGAACATCGACCAATCGCTGCTCTTCAGCGCGGCGTTGATGGCGGGCATGCGCGCGCTGAATTGATCGCTGAGATTGCAGTCGTCCTCGAGCAGCAACATCGAGTCGATGCCGTCGGCGATGGCGTGCTCGATCACTCCGAGGTGGCTGCGATAACAACCATGCGCGCCGATGCTGCGAAAGCCGCCGTCATCGGCCGGGCGCACCGCCGGGAAGTGGATCACCTCGGGTGACGACCAATCGAGCCCGGCCTTGCGCAACTGCTCCCCCATCTCGTCGTAGCGGTCGCGACGCGACGGCAGGTTGACGACGAAGACTCGGTCGAAGCAACGCGACAGTTCGCTCACAAGCTCAACTCAATTTTCCGTGGCAGAGCTTGAATTTCTTGCCGCTGCCGCAAGGGCAAGGGTCATTGCGGCCAACGCGCGCCACCACCTCGGTCAGCGTTGCCGGATCGGTCTCCTCGGACACGCTGCCGTCTTCGTTCGGGTGCGTGTAGGTCACATTGCTGACCTGCGAGGCTTTCTCTTCGAGCGCTTCGGCGGCCTGCGCCACCTGCTCCTGCGTCTGGATGCGCACCGTCATCAGCAGGCGCGTGACTTCCATCTTCACCAGGCCGAGCAGTTGCGAGAACAGCTCGAACGCCTCGCGCTTGTACTCCTGCTTCGGATTTTTCTGCGCATAGCCGCGCAGGTGGATGCCCTGGCGCAGGTAGTCGAGCGAGGCCAGGTGTTCGCGCCAATGCGTGTCGATGCTTTGCAGCATGACCATGCGCGTAAACGGCGTGAACTGGTCTTCGCCAACGATGGCCAGCTTGTCGGCAAAGGTCTTGTCGGCGGTGGCTTGCACCTTCTCGAGAATCTCTTCGTCGGTGATCGAATCGGCCTTCTCGACCTCGGCCTTGAGCGGCATGTCGAGGTGCCACTCGTCACGCAGCGTCTGCTCCAGGCCGGCGACGTCCCACTGCTCTTCCAAGCTGTCGGCCGGCACGAAGGTACGGACCACGTCTTCCATCGCGCTCTTGCGCAGGTTGTCGGTGATCTCAGTGAGCGACGCCGACTCGAGGATGTCGTTGCGCTGCTGGTAAATCACCTTGCGCTGGTCGTTGGCCACATCGTCGTACTCAAGCAACTGCTTGCGCATGTCGAAGTTGCGCGCCTCGACCTTGCGCTGCGCGCCTTCGATGCTGCGCGTCACGATGCCGGCCTCGATGGCTTCGCCCTCGGGCATCTTCAGCCGGTCCATGATCGCGCGCACGCGGTCGCCGGCAAAGATGCGCATCAGTGCATCGTCGAGCGAGAGGTAGAAGCGCGAAGCACCCGGGTCGCCCTGGCGGCCGGAGCGGCCACGCAGCTGGTTGTCGATGCGGCGCGACTCGTGGCGCTCTGTGGCGATGATGCGCAGGCCGCCTTCGGCCTTGACCTTGTCGTGCAGGCTCTGCCACTCACCGTGCAGTTGCGCGATGCGCTGGCTGCGGTCGTCGGGCGCGATGGCCTCGTCGATCTCGAGGAAATGCACCTGCTTCTCGACGTTGCCGCCGAGCACGATGTCCGTGCCGCGCCCGGCCATGTTGGTGGCGATCGTGATCACACCCGGCCGCCCGGCCTGCGCCACGATCTCGGCTTCCTTGGCGTGCTGCTTGGCGTTGAGCACCTGGTGCGGCAGCTTCACTTTTTCGAGCAGGCCGGAAATCAGTTCGGAATTTTCGATCGACGTCGTGCCAACGAGCACCGGCTGCCCGCGTTCGTGGCAGTCGCGGATGTCGTTGATGACCGCGTCGTACTTCTCCTTGCTCGTCTTGTAGACGAGGTCGAGCTCGTCCTTGCGGATCGTCGGCTTGTTCGGCGGGATGACCACGGTTTCCAGGCCGTAGATCTCCTGAAACTCGTAGGCCTCGGTGTCGGCAGTGCCGGTCATGCCCGACAATTTGCCGTACATGCGAAAGTAGTTCTGGAAGGTGATCGACGCCAGCGTCTGGTTCTCGCTCTGAATCGCCACGCCTTCCTTGGCCTCCACCGCCTGATGCAGGCCATCGCTCCAGCGGCGACCCGTCATCAGGCGGCCGGTGAACTCGTCTACGATGATGACCTCGCCGTCTTGCACGACGTAGTGCTGGTCGCGCTGGTAGAGGTGCTTGGCGCGCAACGCGGCGTACACGTGGTGCATCAGCGTGATGTTGGCCGGGTCGTAGAGGCTCGCGCCTTCGGCCAGCAACCCCGCTGCGCCGAGGATGCGTTCGGCGTTTTCGTGGCCCTGCTCAGTCAGGAAGACCTGACGGCCTTTTTCGTCGAGCGTGAAGTCGCCGGCATCGATCACGCCCTCGCCGGTGCGCAGATCTTCCTCGCCGATCTGCTGCTTCAACTGCGGCACGACGGCGTTGATGCGCACGTACATCTCGGTGTGGTCTTCGGCCTGGCCGCTGATGATCAGCGGCGTGCGCGCTTCGTCGATCAGGATCGAATCGACCTCATCGACGATGGCATACGACAACGTGCGCTGCGAGCGGTCCACGGTGTTCTGCACCATGTTGTCGCGCAGGTAGTCGAAGCCGAACTCGTTGTTGGTGCCGTAGGTGACATCGGCGGCATACGCCGCCTGCTTTTCTTCGCGGCCCATGCCCGGCACGTTGACCCCGACGGTGAGGCCGAGGTAGTTGTAGATCTGGCCCATCCACTCGGCATCGCGCCGTGCCAGGTAGTCGTTGACGGTGACCAGGTGCACACCCTTGCCGGCCAGCGCATTCAGGTACACCGGCAACGTCGCCATCAACGTCTTGCCCTCTCCTGTGCGCATCTCGGCGATCTTGCCCTGGTGCAGCGCCATGCCGCCCATCAGTTGCACATCGAAGTGGCGCATCTTCAGCGTGCGCTTGCTGGCCTCGCGCACCGTGGCAAAGGCCTCGGGCAACAAGTCGTCGAGCGTCGAGCCTTGTTCGAGCCGCGCCTTGAACTCCGCCGTCTTGGCACGCAGCGCCGCGTCGTCGAGGGCTTCGAACTGCGGCTCGAGGGCGTTGATCTTGGCAACGACGGCGCGAAACTGCTTGAGCAGGCGCTCGTTGCGGCTGCCGAAGATCGAAGTCAGTAGTTTGGGCAACATGGGCGAGAGGTCCGGAGTGCGTCGTGCAGATGAGGTGCTTGTGGCCATCCTCAAGCCGCGAGAGCCCCCATCCGATGGGTGATGGGGAAAAAGCCGCGAATTTTAACGGCGGGGTCAGCGGGGGCGCTGACTCGCGGCCACGGGCTTGGTTTCGCTGCCACGGCCAGCGAGGAACCGGGCCGGGTTTTGCGGTACGCGATCGACCAGCACCTCGAAGTGCAAGTGGGGGCCGGTGGAGCGCCCGGTGTTGCCGACCTGGGCCACGGCCTGGCCGCGCCGCACCAGGTCGCCGTTCTTCACCAGCAGCTTGGAGGCGTGTGCGTAGCGTGTGACCAGGCCGCTGCCATGATCGATCTCGACCATGTTGCCGTAGGCCGCATGGTTTTCCGTGTTGATGACCACGCCGCCCGCCGCAGCCACGATCGGCGTGCCGACGTCGGCCGGAAAGTCCAGGCCCATGTGCAGCGCGCCACGGCCGGTGATCGGGTCGGTGCGAAAGCCGAAGCCCGAGCCCACCGGGCCGTCCACGGGTTTGGTGCTGGGGATCAGCAGTTGCGCCAGCCGGCCTTCCAGCAGGCGCGACTCGATCAGCGTGAACAGGTCGGTGTATTGGTCGGTGCGCTCGTCCATCAGATCGACGTTGCCCGCCAAGGCATCGAGCGCGCCGCGCTGGGTGTCGTTCAACCCTGGAATGAACGGCCCGCCTTGTCCTTTGACAACGGCCGGCGCCGAGGCGCCTGACCGCGGCGACAGCACCGGCTTGAACTCTTCGGGCTTGACGCCTGCCAGACCGGACACGCGATCGCCCATCGCTTCGAGCTTGAGCAGCTTGGCCTGCATTTCGCCGACCTTGGTGGCCATGACGTCGAGGTTCTCGCGCACGAAGCGGTCGCGCTGCGCAAACTCGTCGCGCACCACCAGACGGACCACCTGGCTGACCACCGGCCAGCCTTCACGCGCCGCTTTCAGAAAGACGAAGTGATAGACCAAACCGGAGAGCAACATCAGCACCACGGCCAGCGCGGCGATCGCCAAGCCGAGCTGGATGCGGTTGACATGCAGCACGCGCGTGGTCGCGAGGCTGCCGTGGGTGATCATGATCTGCATGCGCCTAAACTCCTGATGGGCCCACCCCCGGAGCGCCTTCGGCGCTCCGCCTCAAGGGGGCACCGCCAACGGCCCGGCAAAGCCGGCTCCGTGGCGGTTGCTTGGGAAGACACGGGTCTCTCGTCACTTTCGGCAGCCGCGTTGAAATGAACTCGCGCAAGACGGTCACTGCTTCGGTCCCTCTGCCAATCAGCCTGGACCGCGCCATCACGTCGAGCGACAGCCTGTCCAGCTTGGCCGCGAGACTGCAGCAATCCGAGCAGCGTTTCGCGGCCATCGCGCCACTGCTGCCCGAAAAATTGGCCTGCGAAGTGAAGCCGGGGCCGATCGACGATGAGGGCTGGTCGTTGCTTGTCTCCAATGCGGCGGTGGCCGCCAAACTGCGTCAACTACTGCCCCGTCTGAACGAAGAGCTGCGCGCTCGTTCCTTCCGTGACCTTCCGATACGGGTTCGCCTGCGCTCTTACTGACCCTGTCAACACAAGCGCGTGGTGCCGGCTATCCGAATCGAACGGATGACCTACCGCTTACAAGGCGGTTGCTCTACCAGCTGAGCTAAGCCGGCGGCCCAGGGCGCGGATTCTAGGCCCGGCGCGCCGCGCAAGTCAGTGACCAAGCGCGCACCACGCGAGACCCGTGACTTCTCAAGCAACCGCCGCGGATCCGGCTCTGCCGGGCCGCCAGCGGTGCCCCTTGAGGGGAGGCGGCGACAGCCGCTTCGGGGTGGTCATTTCACGCGTTTGAGCGACGGCTTGGGGCCGCCGGGCGGCGCCGGCGGCGGCTCTTCCGACTCGCTGTTGTTCGAGCTCAGCGTATCGACGGCGGTCAGCCGCGGCGGCGTGCCGCGTGCGCCGCCTTCGGCCGGCGGCAGCACCGACGGCCCGGCGGACGACGCCGAACTCGGCACCGGGAAGGCCATGCCCTGGCCATTTTCGCGCGCGTAGATCGCCACCACGTGATCGATCGGCACGACGATCTCGCGCGCCTGGCCGCCGAAGCGCGCCTTGAACTCGATCACGTCGTTGCCGAGCTTCAGGCCCGACGTCGCTTCGAAGCCGACGTTGAGCACGATCTCGTTGTTCTTGACGTACTCCTTGGGCACCTGCACCCCGGCATCGACATGGACCGCGATGTAGGGCGTGAAGCCGTTGTCGGTGCACCAGTCGTGCAGCGCACGGATCAGGTAGGGCCGCGTCGAGCTGCCCTGGCCTTCTGGTGCCATCGGGATCGTCGCCACCGGCCGGCGCCTACTTGCGCATCACCTTTTCGGACGGCGTCAGCGCTTCGATGTACGCCGGCCGCGAGAAGATGCGCTCGGCGTACTTGAGCAGCGGCAGCGCGTTCTTCGACAGGTCGATGCCGTAGTAATCCAGGCGCCAGAGCAGCGGCGCAATGGCCACGTCGAGCATCGAAAAGTCGTCTCCGAGCATGAACTTGTTCTTCAGGAAGATCGGCGCCAGTTGCGTCAGGCGGTCGCGGATCTGGTCACGCGCCTTCTCCTGCTGTTTCTCGGTGCCCTTGGCGACGCTGCGGCCTTCAAGGATGTTGACGTTGGCGAACAACTCCTTCTCGAAGTTGAAGAGGAACAGGCGCACGCGCGCCCGCGCCACCGGATCGCCGGGCATCAGCTGCGGATGCGGGAAGCGCTCGTCGATGTACTCGTTGATGATGTGCGACTCGTACAGGATGAGGTCGCGCTCGACCAGGATCGGCACCTCGTTGTACGGGTTCATCAGCGCGATGTCTTCGGGTTTGGCGAAGACATCGACGTCGCGGATTTCGAAATCCATGCCCTTCTCGAACAGCACGAAGCGGCAGCGGTGCGAGTAAGGATCAGTCGTTCCGGAGTAAAGCACCATCATGGGGGCGGGCTCCTGTTGTTCGGTGTCGGTAAAGCTTTAAAACGCGAGGCGCAGCGGCTGCGGAGCAGCCGCTGCGCCCGTCGGACGGATCAACGGCTACTTGATGTTCTTCCAGTAAGCAGCGTTCAGGAACCAGGCGATGACGGTGAAGACGGCCAGGAACAGCAGCACCCAGACGCCGATCTGCACGCGCGACTTCTGCACCGGCTCGCCCATCCATTGCATGAAGGCCACCAGATCGGCAACGTCATCGTCGTAGGCGCGCGCATCGCGCGTGCCGGCCTTGATGACTTCCCACTTGCCGGTGAAAACATCGGCTTCCTTGCCGTGGTCTTTTCTCTTCTCGTACAGCGGCCGGCGCTCGCCTTGCAGCTCCCACAGCACATGCGGCATGCCGACGTTCGGGAAGGCCAGGTTGTTCCAGCCCGTGGGCTTGCTGTCGTCGCGGTAGTAGGTGCGCAGGTAGGTGTAGAGATAGTCAGCGCCGCTGCCACCGGCGCCGGCGCGCGAACGCGCGATCACCGACAGATCCGGCGGCGCAGCGCCGAACCATTCCTTGGCGTTCTTGGCGTCCATCGAGACCTTCATCGTCTCGCCGACCTTGTCGGTCGTGAACAGCAGGTTGCTCTTGATCTGCTCGGGCGTCAGGCCGATCTCCTGCATACGGTTGAAGCGCATGTAAGACGCGGCGTGGCAGTTCAAGCAGTAGTTGACGAACAGCTTGGCGCCGTTTTGCAGCGAGGCCTGATCGGCCAGCTTCTCGGTCGGGAAGCGGTCCCAGGCCACACCGTCGCTGGCGGCGTTGGCAATGCCGGCGGCGGCGAGCAGGATGCTTGCGAGCAGGCGCTTGATCATGTTGTTGTTGCTCATCATCGTCATCGGATCAATGGGCGTTGAAGACCACGCGGTCAGGCACCGGTTTGAACTCACCCAGACGGCTCCACCACGGCATCAACAGGAAGAAGCCGAAGTAGTAGAGCGTGCCGATCTGCGCCATCAAGGTCTTTTCGGGCGACACCGTCTCGACGCCGAGCCAGCCGAGGATCAGGAAGACGACGACGAAGACGGCGTACACATATTTGTGCCAACCGGGCCGGTAGCGGATCGACTTCACCGGGCTGTGATCCAGCCAGGGCAGGAAGAACAGGATCATGGTCGCCGCGCCCATCACCACCACGCCCCAGAACTTGGCGTCGAAACCGGCGAGCACCTTCATGCCCAGGTCGATGTTGAACCAACCGAGCACGATCGCGGGCACGCCGAAAAGGAAGAACAGCAGCGCCATCAAGCCCCAGTAGGCGCTCTTGACGAGCGCCGGCAGCTTGGAGCGCGCCACCAGGAACAGGCCGATCAGCACCAGGCCAGCCCACAGCCAGGGCATCAGGCTCGACGTGGTGGCACGCAACATCGAGTAGTACGGCGTGAAGTACCAGACCGGGGCAATGTGCGCCGGCGTCTTCAACGGGTCGGCCGGGATGAAGTTGTTGAACTCAAGGAAGTAGCCGCCCATCTCCGGCGCGAAGAACACGATCGCGCTGAAGATCATCAGGAACACCGACACGCCCAGGATGTCGTGCACGGTGTAGTACGGGTGGAACGGGATGCCGTCGAGTGGGATGCCGGTCTTCGGGTCCTTCTTGGCCTTGATCTCGACGCCGTCCGGGTTGTTCGAGCCGACGTCGTGCAGCGCCAGCAGGTGCGCGACCACCAGGCCGATCAAGACCAGCGGAATCGCGATGACGTGGAAGGCGAAGAAGCGGTTCAGCGTCGCGTCGCCGACCACGTAGTCGCCGCGGATCAGCAGCGCCAGATCGTTGCCGACGAAGGGAATGGCGGCGAACAGGTTGATGATGACCTGCGCGCCCCAGTAGCTCATCTGGCCCCAGGGCAGCAGATAACCCATGAAGGCCTCGCCCATCAGGCACAGGAAGATCGCCACGCCGAAGATCCAGACCAGCTCTCGCGGCTTGCGGTAGCTGCCGTAGATCAGGCCGCGGAACATGTGCAGGTACACCACGACGAAGAAGGCCGAGGCGCCGGTGGAGTGCATGTAGCGGATCAGCCAGCCGCCGGGCACGTCGCGCATGATGTACTCGACCGAGGCGAAGGCCAGCGCCGCGTCGGGCTTGTAGTGCATCACCAGGAATATGCCGGTGACGATCTGGATCACCAGCACCAGCAGCGCCAGCGAGCCGAAGAAGTACCAGAAGTTGAAATTCTTCGGCGCGTAGTACTCGGACAGGTGCTTCTTGTACTCGGCGAAAGCGGTCGGGAAGCGGTTCTCGAACCAGTTCGTGACCTGCGCCGTCACCGGCGCGCTGGCCGGCAGTTCCTTGAAATCAGCCATCGTCAATTGCCTCTTTGAACTCGGGAAGCGCTGATCACGCCTTCTTGTCTTCGCCGATCAGCAGCTTGCTGTCGGAGAGGAACATGTGCGGCGGCACTTCGAGGTTGTCGGGGGCCGGCACATTCTTGTAGACACGGCCAGCCAAGTCGAACATCGAACCGTGGCACGGGCAGAAGAAGCCGCCCTGCCAGTCGTCGGGCAGACTCGGCTGCGCGCCCGGAGTGAACTTGTCAGTCGGCGAGCAGCCCAGGTGCGAGCAGATGCCCACGGCGACGAGCAACTCGGGCTTGCGCGAACGGTACTGGTTGCGCGCGTACTCGGGCGTCAGCTCGTCTGGCTTGCGCTTGCTCTCGGGGTCGGCCACTTTGGGATCGGTCTTCTTCAGCGACTCCAACTGCTCGGGAGTGCGCTTGACGATCCAAACCGGCTTGCCGCGCCACTCCACGGTCTTCATCTCGCCGGGCTTGAGGGCGCTGATGTCAACTTCGACTGCAGCTCCGGCAGCCTTGGCGCGCTCAGACGGCGCAAAGCTCGAAACGAACGGCACCGCGACTGCTGCTGCACCTACCGCGCCTGCGCCGCAGGCGATACCCACCCAGGCACGGCGGCTCGGGTCGATGGCATCTTGGCTCATGAATTTCCTCGTCGGGCTTGGAATGCTGGACAACCGCCAATTCTAGCGGACGCATTTGTCGGGTCCGACCGGGCTTGACGCGAAGAACTGATGGGCAATACTGCGCGCCGCCGACGCGAACCTCGTGTCGTTGTGTTTATCGTTCCCTACCAACCATCCCTGAGGAGAAGCGCAGATGAGTTTCATGAGCGAGTTCAAAGAGTTTGCGATGAAGGGCAACGTCGTCGACCTCGCGGTCGGCGTCATCATCGGCGCGGCCTTCGGCAAGATTGTCGATTCGATCGTCAAGGATCTGATCATGCCGGTCGTGGGCAAGATTTTCGGCGGCCTTGACTTCACCAACTACTTCATCAAGCTGGCCGACGGGCCTGCGGGCGTCCCGCAGACCTACGAGGCGCTGACCAAGGCCGGCGTGCCGGTGTTCGCCTATGGCAACTTCATCACCGTGGCGATCAACTTCATCATCCTGGCCTTCATCATCTTCATGATGATCAAGCAGATCAACCGGCTGAAGACCAACACCGTCAATGCGCCCCCGCCCCCGCCCGAAGACACGGTGCTGCTGCGCGAGATCCGCGACGCGTTGAAGAAGTGAGACCGGCGGCCCGCAGCGGGCCGCGCGATGCGCCAGATTTGGACGCATACTTGATGCCGCGCCTGGTTCAGGCGCGGCATTTTTCTGCTCGATCCTGATGTCGAAGGAGCCCACAGCGCCAATGTAGCGCCCTGCCCCCATGATTCCCTCCGCTCCCGTCGTTCCCCCCGCCCTTAAGGCGGCCGCACAGCGCGTGAAGGCCGCCGCGCGCGATGCCGCGCTGCGCTGCGTGGATTCGTTGGGCTTGGCAGCGCTGGCCAGCAGCCGCACGATCGAACGCGAACAGTTTCTGGCGGCGCAGTTCGAGCTCAACAAGCGTCATTCGGCCTACGTGATGACCTTCAACGAGCACCTCGACGATGGCGTGCTGCGCGAATTGCGGCGCCTTGAGACGAGCCCGTCGAAATTCAACAGCAAGCTCGGGTCCACTTGGCAGAGCCTGACGCTGGTCGAAGACCGCGAAGTCGAAAACCAGGTCACCGCCGATCGCATTGCGTTGACTCTGCGGCACGATTGCGAGTGGGAACTGCGCGAACTCGACACGCTGTTGATGGGCTTGCTGCACACCGCCAGCCGTGCCGATGGCGAGTACCGCAATCCGCTTCGCCCCGAGCTGCTGGGCCGCTCGATGGTCACGGCCTGCGACGCCGTCAGTGATCGGCCCGACGTTCGGCGTCTGCTGACCGAGCAAATGGGCCGCAGCCTCGCCAGCGCGATGCCAACCCTGTACGGCACGATCGTGCAGGAGCTCAAGTCAGCCGGCGTGCGCGCGCCGGACATGACAGTGCGCGGTGTGCAGGGCCCCGGCAACGACCCCGCGCACCAAGCCCACGCGCACACCGGCTACGACACCCAGGGCCGCCCGGTGGGCATGGATGGGGAGGCCGGCGACAGCAGCGCAGGCCTGTTTTCGAGCTCGTCCGGTTCAGCCGCTTCCTCCGGGTCCTCCGGCGTGCCGACCACCCGCTCGGGAATGGCCAGCAGTGGTGGCTATGGTCCTGGCAGCCAAGGCAACCGCAGCGGCGGCTACAGCAGCGCTGGAGTAACCATCGGCCAGGTCGACGCCGAGGTCATGACGCTTATACGGCGCCTTGCCATGCTGGGCAACCTCGCCACCGACGCCCAGCTCGTAGCCGCCAGCAGCTTGGACGCAAGCGGGGCGCCGCTGCCGCCCAATGTGATCGTCGCCAATCGCGACGAGTTGCGCCGCACCGCCAGCGGCTCGCTCGATCACATGGTGATCGACGTGGTCGGCAGCCTGTTCGACCAGATCCTGGCCGACCCGAAAATCGCGCCGCAGATGGCGCGCCATATTGCCCGCCTGCAACTCCCGGTGCTGCGCGCCGCGCTTGGTGACGCCACCTTCTTCTCATCGCGCCGGCACCCGGTGCGCCGGCTGGTCAACCGCATCGCTTCGCTGGCGGTCGCCTTCGAAGACTTCGGGCAGGGCCCCGGCCAGCACTTCCTCGAACTGGTTCGCCAACTGGTTGACGAGATCGTCGGCGGCGATTTCGACCAGATGCTGGTCTATGAGCAGACGCTCGACAAGCTTGAGGCCTTCGTTGCCGACCAGGTCAAGCGTGATGTCGAGGCGCAGAGTGACGCTGGCAATGTGCTCGACAACAAAGAAAGTGAGCTGCTGGTACAGCAGCGCTTCACGCAGCAGTTGCACAGCGCATTGACGCCGGTGCCGATGGACGAGTTCATGCGCCAGTTCCTGACGCAGGTCTGGAGCCAGGCGCTGATGAAGGCCTCACTGAAATATGGCGCCGACAGCGAGGAGATGAAGCGCCTGCGCATCGGCGGTCGCGAACTGGTGATGAGCGTGCAGCCCAAGGGATCGCCCGCGGATCGCAAAGCCTTCCTGGTGCGTTTGCCGCAGCTGATGCGCGACTTGAACGATGGCATCGCGCTGATCGGCTGGCCGCCCGCCGCGAAGAAGGATTTCTTCGCCAAGCTGTTGCCGGCGCATGCGGCCTCTCTCAAGCGCGAGTCGATGCGCATGCTCGACTACAACCTGCTGTCGCGCCAACTCGACGCCATCATGGCCACGCCGCTGCCACGTCCCGAGGACAACGTGCGCGGGCTGTCCGCCATCCCCGTGCTCGACGACGTGGTGGTCGAACCGTTCACGCCCGAGGAAGCGCAGCGCATCGGCCTGGTCGAAGAGAGCGCGATCGACTGGGACGGCAGCATCGACATCGACCTTTCGGCCGAAGAGGCCGAACCCGAGGTCACCGAACAGGACCAGATGATCGACGGCCTGCCGGAGCCCGAACCGATCGAGCCCACCAAAGGCGCGACGCTGGCCGACCATGTGCAGATCGGCTTTTCGTACCGCATGCACTTCGAAGGCCAGTGGCACAAAGTCCGCCTGTCTCACATCAGCCCGGGCCGCACCTTCTTCGTCTTCACGCGCGGCAAGGATCATCAACACGCGATTTCGATGACGGCGCGCATGTTGTACCGGCTTTGCGAAACGGGTCGCCTGCGCGCCTTCGAAAACGCGTACCTGATCGAGCGCGCGACGGCGCGTGCTCGCAAGCAGTTGTCCGCGCTGCGCGGGGGCGGCAACAGCACATCGGCAGCCTCGCTGTCCAGGCACTGATCGCCCACCCCCGGAACGGCTGCGCCGCTCCGCCTCAAGGGTGCACCGCCCGCGGCCTGGCAAAGCCAGATCCGCGGCGGTCGCTGGATCGGCGTCTGGCCCACGCAATCGCTGCCTCCAGACTCGACGGATCAGCCCGTCCCAGGCCGGCAATGTCGAATGCCGTGCCGTGATCCGGGCTGGTGCGCATGAACGGCAGGCCGAGCGTCACGTTGACGCCTTGCTCGACGCCGAGGTACTTGACCGGAATCAGGCCGTGGTCGTGTGTCATCGCGACGACAACATCGAACTCGCCGCGGCGGGCGCGCATGAAGACGGTGTCCGGCGCAAACGGGCCTTGGGCGTCGATGCCTTCAGCGCGGGCAGCGGCGACGGCCGGCGCGATGATCTTCTGCTCCTCGTCGCCGAACAGGCCGTCTTCGCCGGCATGCGGGTTCAGGCCCGCGACGGCAATGCGAGGTTTCGTGCCACTGGCGTTGGCAATGCGCAGTGTGTCGAGCACAGCCCCGAACGTCACTGCATCGATCGCCGTGCGCAGCGACTGGTGGATCGTCACCAGAACGACACACAACTCGTCGTTGGCCAGCATCATGCGCACCGGCATGCCGCCGGCGAGTGCTTGCAGCATTTCGGTGTGGCCGGGGTACGGCACGCCCGCTGCGGCCAGCGCGGACTTGTGGATCGGCGCCGTGACGATCGCGCCAGCCTCACCGCGCTGCACCGCGTGCACCGCGGCTTCGATGCACAGCGCCGCGGCCTGGCCAGCGCGCGCATCGACAGCGCCCCAAGGAAGTCGATCGAGCGCCGACGGCAGGCCGTCGGGCTGCCACACCGGCACGCAGCGCTCGGGGCAGCGCGACACATCTTGCGCTGAATCGAGTTGCGCGATCGGCCATGGATCGTCCAGCAACGCCATCGCCCGACGCATGACGCGCACATCACCCACCACGACGCAACCCTCCGCCGCGCCGCGCAGAAAGGCGTGCATGACGATCTCCGGCCCAATGCCGACGGGATCGCCCATCGTGATGAGCATCGGCGTCATGACAGCCCCTCGCCCGACGGGTACGTCGGTCGATCTCCCAAGGGGATCGCGGCCCGCTTCGGGCGGCCGTGCGCGCGGCCGCTCATGCCGGGTTCTCGATCTCGATGAAGTGGTGCTCGATGCCGAATCGCTCGGCCACGTGCGCGGCCACGGCAGGCGCGCCGTAGCGCTCGGTCGCGTGATGCCCACAGCTGAGAAACGCGACGCCGGTTTCACGCGCCAGATGCGCTTGCGGTTCCGACACCTCGCCGGTGATGAAGGCATCGACACCGGCGGCGATGGCGGCCTCGAAGTAGCCCTGCGCACCGCCGGTGCACCAGCCGACGCGGCGCACGGCGCGGCCGTCGCCCGGCAGCACCAGCGGCTCACGCGCCAATGCCGCCCGCACACGCTGCGCCAGCGCCTCGAGCGTCAGCGAAGCCGGGCCGGCAAAACCCAGGTCTTGCTCACCGAATCGCGCGTCCGCCGCGAGTCCGAGCTTCAACCCGAGCTGCGCGTTGTTGCCCAGTTCGGCATGCGCGTCGAGCGGCAGGTGGTAGGCGAACAGGTTGACGCCATGCGCCATCAACCGCTTCACGCGCTCGGCCAGCCAGCCGGTGAGCCGGCCGTCTTGGCCGCGCCAGAACAGACCGTGATGAACCAGGATCGCATCGGCGCTGTCAGCGATCGCGGCATCGATCAGCGCCCGGCTCGCCGTCACACCGCTGACCAGGCGCCGCACCTCAGTCCGGCCCTCGACCTGCAAACCGTTCGGCCCATAATCCTTGAAGCGATCCACCGCCAATAGCGTGGCGAGGTAGCTCTCGATTTCCTTGCATGCGGCCATATCTTTCAGTCTCTCATGCGCCGACTCTGGTTGATCTTCTCGCAAGCCGTCACCGTGGCGTTGGCGCTGCTGTTCGTCGTGGCCACGCTCAAGCCGCAATGGCTCAATCGTGCGCCCGGCGAGATGTTGCCGCAGATCGTGTCGATCTCGGCGGTGCCTGCCGGCGCCGTCCCAGCAGCCGCCCCCGGCAGCCTGGCGGCGGCCGCGCAGCGCGCCGCGCCGGCGGTCGTCAGCATCGCCGCGAGCAAGGCGCCGCAAGCCAACCCGCATGCCGACGACCCCTGGTTCCGCTTTTTCTTCGGTCAGCGCGGCGCACCGCAAGGCATGGAGCCGCAACGCGGCCTCGGTTCGGGCGTGATCGTCTCGGCCGAGGGCTACCTGATCACCAACCACCATGTCATTGAAGGCGCCGACGAGATCGAGGTCATGCTCGCCGACGGCCGACAGGCGCCGGCCAAAATTGTCGGCGCCGATCCGGAAACCGACGTCGCGCTGCTCAAGATCGGCCTCGACAAACTCCCGGCGATCACCTTCGGCAACTCCGATCAACTGCACGTCGGCGACAGCGTGCTGGCCATCGGCAACCCGTTCGGCGTCGGCCAGACCGTCACCTCGGGCATCGTCAGCGCGCTGGATCGCAAAGGCCTGGGCCTGAACACCTTCGAGAATTTCATCCAGACCGACGCCGCCATCAACCCCGGCAACTCGGGCGGCGCGCTGGTGGACGCGAACGGCAACCTCGTCGGCATCAACACCGCGATCTTTTCCCGCAGCGGGGGCAGCCTGGGTATCGGCTTCGCGATCCCTGCCGCCACAGCGCGCGCGGTGATGGAAGGGCTGATCAAAGACGGCAAAGTGATCCGCGGCTGGATCGGCGTCGAGCCGCGCGACCTCACGCCCGACATGGCCGACACGCTGCGCCTGCCGGTCAAAAGCGGCGTGCTGATCACCGGCGTGCTGCAGGACGGCCCGGCCAGCGGCGGCGGCATCCAGCCCGGCGACGTCGTCACCAAGATCGGCGGCAAACAAGTGGCCAACACGGCCGAGTTGCTGAACGCGGTGGCCGCGTTGCCGCCCGGTAGCGACGCCGCGATCGGCGTGCAGCGCGGCGACAAGGCCGTCGATGTGAAGATCAAGGTGGCGCAACGGCCGGCGCGCCGACAAGCGGCCCAATAACCTGAAGGACATCATGAAATCACTGTTTCGCAGTCTGTTGGCCGTCTTGCTGACCGCGCTCGCCGCAGCTTCAATCGCTGCCGAGCCCACCACCACCGAAAAGATCTCGTCCTACGCGCATGAACGCAAGGCCGAGGCCGTGGCCGAGGGCAAGCGCCTGATCGCCGAGACCGACAAGAAGATCGCCGAGATGAAAAAGCAGACGCAGCACAGCAGCGCTGAAGCCAAGGCGGCCCATCAGGCCAACATGAAGGAGCTGCAGCAGAAGAAGCGGCAGGCCGGCGCGCAACTGACCAAGTTGCAACGATCGTCCGTCAAGACCTGGGATGCGACGAAGGAAGGTTTTGCCAACGCCTACCAGGCGATGCGCACGTCCTTTGACAAGGCCGCCAACAGCGCCAGCGAAAGCAAGTAGCCGCGGCTTCACGCCGGCTTCACACAAAGCGCTCCTTTCCTTCGTGACCGCTTCCTAAGGGGTTCACCGCCCCGCGCGACCCTTGCGTTCATGCCACCGGCTGTCGGTGGCGCGAATGCACAAGGAGCGCGCACATGCCTTCCCAACACGAAGTACCGACGATGGCGCCGGCGAGCCGCATCGGCCGGGTCATTCTTGCAATCGCCACGTCGCTGTTCGCCGCAGCGCTGCTGATCGCCTGGTCGCCGGCCTACGCCGACGACAGCGAAGCTGCCCAGCGCGAAGGTCCGTACTTCCACATCGCCAGCACCGACCCGGGCGTCGATCGGCTGCCGCTGAAAAGCACGAAGGTCGATGCGCGCATCGTTGGCCCGATCGCCGATGTGCGCGTGACGCAGCGCTACAAGAACGAAGGCCAGCGCACGATCGAGGCGAAGTACGTCTTCCCGGGTTCTACGCAGGCGGCCGTGCACGCGATGACGGTGCGCCTCGGCGACCGCGTCTTGAACGCCACGATCCGCGAGAAGCAGCGCGCCAAGCTCGAATACGAGGCCGCGAAGAAAGAAGGCAAGACCGCCGCGCTGCTCGACCAGCACCGGCCCAATGTCTTCCAGATGAACGTCGCCAACATCCTGCCCGGCGACGAAGTGGTCGTCGAGCTGCGCTACACCGAGCTGCTGTTGCCGACCGACGGGCGCTACCGGTTTGTGTACCCGACGGTCGTCGGGCCGCGCTATCACGTGGCGAAGAGCGAAGGCGGCACGTCGTCGTTCCCTGCCACAGCGCATCTGCCGCAAGGTCAAGCCTCCAACACCGCGTTCGACCTCACGGTGAACTTCGCCTCGCCACTGCCGGTGAGTGACATCGAATCGACGTCGCACAAACTGGAAGTCAAAGGCGAAACCAGCGCTCAAGCCGAAGTCGCGCTCGCCAATGAAGGCGCTCCCGCCAACAACCGCGACTTCATCCTCGACTACCGCCTGGCCGGCAGCAACACTGCCGGTGGCCTGACGCTCTACCCCGGCAACAGCGGCGAAGAAAACTACTTCCTCGCCCTCGTCGAGCCGCCGCAGGCGATTGCCACGTCGATGATCAACCCGCGCGAGTACGTCTTCGTGGTCGATATCTCGGGCTCGATGCACGGCTTTCCGCTCGACACGGCGAAGACCTTGCTGCGCCACCTGATCGGCGGCCTGCGCGCCAGCGACTCGTTCAACGTGCTGCTGTTCTCGGGCAGCAACCGCATGCTGTCCGACACGCCGGTGCCGGCGACGCGCGCCAACGTCGAGCGTGCCATCGCCACCATCGACAACCTGCGTGCAGGAGGCAGCACCGAGATCGTGCCAGCGCTGGAGCGCATCGCTGCGCTGCCGAAGAACCCCGAGGTGGCGCGCACGGTGATCGTCGTCACCGACGGCTATGTCACGGTGGAAGAGCGCGTGTTCGCGCTCGTGCGCAAGAACCTCGGCAACAGCAATGTCTTTGCCTTCGGCATCGGCGCGTCGGTCAATCGGCACCTGATCGAAGGCATCGCGCGTGCCGGCCAGGGCGAGCCCTTCGTCGTCACCAAGCCCGAGTTGGCACACGCGCAAGCCGACAGGCTGCGCAAGATGATCGACGCGCCGGTACTGACCAGCGTGCGCGCGCGCTTCGAAGGCCTGGATGTGTACGACGTGGAGCCGGCACGCCTGGACGCCCTGCCCGACGTGCTCGGCGGCAGGCCGGTGGCGCTGTTCGGCAAGTGGCGCGGCACGCGCGACGGCAACGGCGCGCTGCAAGTCCCGAAAGGCCAATTGGTGCTCGACGGCCGCGCTGCGAATGGCGACTGGCAACAGGTCGTGCCCGTCGCCACGCCCGACCCGGAGGCGCAAGCGCTGCGCCTGCTGTGGGCCCGCCGCCGCATCCAGCAACTGTCGGACGAAGAAGCGCTGCGCGGCGGCAACTCGCAACGCGAAGCGATCACGACGCTCGGCCTGCAGCACAGCCTGCTGACGCAATACACGAGTTTCATCGCCGTCGATCACGTCGTGCGCCACCTCGATGCCGACAACCGGGCCGTCAGCGTCAATCAACCGCTGCCGCTTCCGCAGGGCGTGAGCAACAAGGCCATCGGGAACCTGGGCACGGCCGTGCCGAGCACGCCGGAACCGGCGGCCTGGCTGGCGCTGCTTGTCGTGCTGGGCCTGGTCGCGGCCGGTGTGTCCCATGCACGCCGCCATCGTTGAGGCGATCACGATGTCGCTCGCACGCACCCTGCCCTGCCGCCCGGTGATCGTCACCGCACCGGCCTGGCTGGCGATCCATGCGCTGGCGCTGTGGCCGCACGGCGCGTGGGCGGCGCGCCGGGTTGCCGACGGCTCCGACGACCCGCTCGGCCTGGCGGCCATCGCCGTGCTGTTGCTGTGGCTGTGGCGCACGCACGAATCGGTGCGCACCACGCCGCGGCTGGCCTGGCTCGGCGCCGCCGCTGCTTTGACGATTGCAGCAACAGCCGCCGTGTTTGCGGCACCGCCACTCGCAGCCGCCTTGCTCGCCGCGCTGGCGATCAGCGCGCATGTCTTCGCGTGGTTGCCCGAGCATTCGCCACGCACGGCGATGGCGGGTTTGACGCTGCTCGCGTTGCCGCTCATCGCGTCGCTGCAGTTCTACGCCGGCTACCCGCTGCGTGTTTTCACCGCCCAGTGCAGCGCCTGGCTGCTGCAAGCCATGGGCGTTGCGGCCGAGCGCAGCGGCGCAGCGATGACGGTCAACGGCCAGCTCGTCATCGTCGACGCGCCGTGCTCGGGCGTGCAGATGGCCTGGCTGGCGTACTTTGCAGCGTGCAGCGTCGCGCTGTTCACGCAGCGGCGCGATGGCGCGTTCCTTCGCCGCTTGCCACTCGTCGGCCTCGTCGTGCTCGCCGGCAACGTGCTGCGCAACACGACGCTGGTGGCGCTCGAAGCGCGCCCGCAGGGCCTCGCACCTTGGGTGCACGAGGCCATCGGCATCGTCTGGCTGGTGGTGGTCGTGGGCTTGGCGGTGCGGCTGATGGCGCCACGTCGTTCGGGAGATTCAGCGTGAAGAAGACTTGGCGTCACCACGCATCAGAGCAATGGCCGTTCGCCCTGATCGCGCTCGCGCTGTGGTGCGCGATGCTGCCGTTGGCGTTGACGAAGGCCGAGCCTGCGCCGACGGCCGCAACCCATGGAGAATGGCCGACGCAGTGGCACGGTGCGCCGCTGCAGCCGCTGGCGCTGTCGGCCGTCGAGCACCGCTTTGCGGCGCAGTTCCCGGGCCGCATCGCGCGCTTTGCCGTCGCCGACGGCGGCGAGCTGGTGCTGCGCGACGTCAACCGGCCGACGCGCATGCTCCACCCTGCCGCCGATTGTTGGCGCGGCATCGGCTGGCGCATCGACGCCACGCGCCTGGAGAGCGACGCCGAGTCGCTGCTCTGGCGCTGCTTCGAAGCCACGCGCGCATCGGCAGACGGAAGCCGGCGGGTGCGCGTCTGCGAACGCATCGTCGATGCGCAGGGCCAGGCCTTCACCGACACCTCGGCGTGGTTCTGGGCGGCCTCACTGGACAAGAGCGCCGGGCCCTGGCGCGCCATCACCCGTGTGGAGAGTTTGTTATGAAACTTCGTCGCTGGTTTGCTTTTGCCGCGGTGCTGCTCACCGTGTCGGTCGCGATCGCGGCCACGCTGGCGGCCATGGCCTGGAACGCGCTCGCGGCGCGCAACTCGGAGTCGTCGCACCCGGTGCGCTTCACGCTCGCTGGCCACAGCGTCGAGCACGACGTGAGCATGGCCGTGCTGCTGCGGGCGGCCACGCACCCGCTGGGCGCGCGCGTGGTCGATGGCCGCAGCGTCACCACGGTGCACGGTCGCTGGTGGCTGAGCGCGCGGCAAGATGGCAGCGTGGCCGCGCGCTGCGAGCCGTGCCGCTTCTCCCTGCGCGCGCTCGGGCCGCAACCGCTCGCCATCGAGCGCGCCGAGCTCGTGCTGCACAACGACGGCGCCGACCGCTACCGCGGCACACTGACCCTCGGCGCGCAACCCACGATCACGCTCGAAGGCCGCGGCGAATTCAACCGCACCGGCCTGCTCAAGGTCGAAGCCAGGCTGGCGCCGACACCGATGGCCAACGTCGTAAGCGTGCTCGGCAGCGACCTGCCCGAACGCGACGCCGTGCAAGTCAAGGGCACACTCGCGTTGACGCTGTCGGCGCCAACACAAAACGGCCCGTGGCGCATCAAGCCCACGGTCGAAGGCCTCGAGGTCTCGGGCCTGGAAACCGAGCGTCTGGCCGACATGCAGCGCCCCGCGGCTTGTCGCGTCGACGCGCAGAGCAGCGTGCCGGCGATCGGCGGCTGGCTGCCGCGGGCCGTGATCGCCGCCGAAGACGCGCGCTTTGCCGAGCACCCGGGCTACGACTTGCAGGCGCTGACCGATGCCTTGGCGCACAACCAGAAACCCGGCGCGGCGGTGGCCGGCGCGAGCACGCTGACGCAACAGCTGGCCAAGCTGGTGGTGGCCGGCGACGAGCGCAGCGCGTCGCGCAAGCTGCGCGAGCTGCTGTACGCGGTCGAGATGGAGCGCACGCTCGGCAAGGCACGCATCCTGCAGCTCTACCTCGCCCTCGCGCCTTGGGGCGCCGGTGTCTGCGGGGCCGAGCGCGCCGTGCGCGTGCACCTCGGGCAACACGATGCGTCCGCGGTCGGCCCGGTGGCAGCAGCCTGGCTGGCCAGCCTGCTGTCGGCGCCCGACGCGCACTTGAAGGCCGAGTACGCCGCTGCACAAATTGACCAGGCGCGCGTGGCGCGTGTCATCGAGGCGCTGCGGCCGATGTCACCCGGACGGCGCGAGAGAGCGCAAGTGGCGCTGCTGTTCTGGCACCCGCCTGCACTGGTGCAGCTGCGCCAAACCCTTCCGGATGTTTCGGCAACACCGCCAGCAGCCGCTGACTCGACACCCCCGGTTGCACCTTCTCCCTAGATTTCAGACGCCCGCGCGCGAGCCCGCTTTGCAGGTCCGTCGATGCAGCCTACAGTCGGCGGCAGTTGCTCAACCCACCCTGGCGTTCATGATGTCGATGTCGTCCCCCGCCGCGCTCTGGCGCACCACCCTCAGCGTCGTAACCGTGCTGCTGATGAGCGCCTGTGCCAGCAGCCCGTCGTCGCCGTCGCGGCCGTCGGGCGTGCTCGGCGCGCCGGCCGCCAGCGGAACCGCTGCCGACCCGAATGCAGCACAACGGCCTGCCGTGCCCGCCACGCCGCCAGCCAACGCGCTGGCCACGGAGCAGCGCTTCCTCGAAGACTGGTTTCGCGGCACGCCGGTGGTCATCGCTGCGCAGCCGCCAGTGACGCTGCAACTTGATGTGCCGCTGGCCAACTCGTTCGACGCCGGCAAAGCCGACATCAAACCGGCGTTGAACGCCGTGCTCGACCGCGTCGCGCAGAGCCTGCTGCGCCAGAACGCGGCACGCATCCACATCAATGCACCGGCCGACGCCAACGGCAGTGCCGCGTTGGCGCAATCGCGCGCTCAGCGCATGCGCGATGCGCTCGGCACCAAAGGCGTTGCCGCGACGCGCGTGGCCCTCACCGAGAGCGCGCCGCGCGCTGGCGGGCCGGTGCAGTTGCGCCTGACGATCCCGGCGGCAAGCTCGCAGCCAATGGCGCGCAACAAGAACGAAAGCGCCACAGCAGCCAAGGGCAGCCCCGTCAAACCGGCCGGGTGGACCGAAAAGAAACCGTAGGCTTGTCCGCCGATCAGGCGGCTTCGAGCACGGCGAATAGAGGGTCGCGCAACCCGCGCGGCCGGTACGCCGACACCTTGCGCGCAATCGCCGCGATGTGCTCTGGCGTCGTGCCGCAGCAGCCGCCGGCGATGTTCAGGAAACCGCTCTTGGCAAACTCCTCGAGCAGCGCGCCTGTCATCTCCGGCGTTTCGTCGAAGCCGGTTTCGCTCATCGGATTCGGCAGCCCGGCGTTCGGGTAGCACGACACGAAGGTGTCGCCCGCCACCTTGGCCAGCTCTTCGATGTAGGGCCGCATCAGCGCCGCGCCGAGCGCGCAGTTCAGGCCCACCGCCAGAGGGCGCGCATGGCGCACCGAGTGCCAGAACGCCGGCACCGTCTGCCCGGAGAGGATGCGCCCCGACGCGTCGGTGACGGTGCCGGAGATGATCACCGGCAGGCGCTCGCCGGTCTCGGCCATCAACTCATCGAGAGCGAAGATCGCCGCCTTGGCGTTCAACGTGTCGAAGATCGTCTCGACCAGGAACAGGTCGCAGCCGCCTTCGAGCAGCCCTTCGGCCTGCTCGCGGTACGAAGCGCGCAACTGCTCGAAGCTGACGTTGCGCGCCCCGGGGTCGTTGACGTCGGGGCTGATGCTGGCCGTCCGCGGGGTCGGCCCCAGCGCGCCGGCAGCGAAGCGCGGTTTGTCCGGCGTGCTGGCAGCCTGCGTCGCGGCCTTGGCGATGCGCGCCGCGGCCACATTCATCTCGCGCGCGACATGCGCCAGGCCGTAGTCTTCCTGCGCGATCGAGGTCGCACCAAAAGTGTTGGTCTCGATGATGTCGGCGCCGGCCACGAGGTAGGCGTCGTGAATCTCGCGCAGCAGATCGGGCCGCATCAGTTGCAGCAACTCGTTGTTGCCCTTCACGTCTTTCTTGTGATCCCTGAAACGCTCGCCGCGAAAGTCGGCTTCGCCGAGTTTGTAGCGCTGGATCAGCGTGCCCATCGCGCCGTCGATGATGACGATGCGTTGCGCGAGCAGCGCCGGCAACGCGGCGCCACGGGTAAAGGGCTGCTCTGACTTCATGCCAAGATTGTAGGCAGATGAAGCACCTCACCCCACTGCAGACCTGGGACTACCTGCGCGCCCACAACGACGCACTCTTCGTCGATGTGCGCATGGAGATCGAGTACCTGTACGTCGGCCATCCGCCGGGCGTGGTGCATGTGCCGTGGTACGAGTACCCGGAGATGCAGGCCCACCCACAAGCCTTCGTTGACCAGGTTCGGCGCGAAGCCGGCGGCGATGCGTCGCGCCCAGTGGTGCTGATTTGCCGCTCGGGCAAGCGCACCGTCGAGGCCGCGACCGCGCTCGAAGCGGCCGGCTTTGCCGAGGTGGTCAACGTGCTGCATGGCTTCGAGGGCGATCTCGACGAGCACTTCCAGCGTGGCAGACAGAACGGCTGGCGCTTCGACGGCCTGCCGTGGGAGCAGCTCTAGGGTGTGTTGACATTCAGATCGCCCCGCGTGAGGCCCCAGAAAGCGCCCAATCTAGGCGCAAAACGAAGCTGGGTCGGGACCCAGCGAGGCTTTGCAATGACGAGTGGGCGCTTTCTGGGGCCTCACCCCGAGCCAAGAAGTGGCTCTTTCAGAGCCAGGGGCCGGGGTACAAAAGGGCGCAAGGCCGCGTTGCGCCTCTCGCCTGGGACCCTACCCCAGGCGGCGAAGCACGCCTTGCCTTGCGTCCTTGGCCACCCCGGCGCGGGGCGATCTGAATGTCAACACATCCTAGCTACTGAAGGATGCGCGGCACCGCAACCGACGCCGCCTCGACGCCGATCGCTTGCGGCGCCGGACCGGTGCGGCGGAAGTCACCCGCGACCCAGATGACCAGTTGCTCGGCGGCCATCGGCCGCGCAAACAGGTAGCCCTGGAATTCGTCGCAGCCGAGCGTGGCGAGGATCTCGCACTGGCGCTCGGTCTCGACACCTTCGGCCACCACGCGCAGGCCCAGGGCATGCGCCAGTCGGATCACCGCATCGACCACCGCCATCGCGTCGCCCGAGATGCCGAGGTCGGCCACGAAGCTGCGATCGATCTTCAACTGCCGCGCCGGCAGCGTGCGCAGGTACGCCAAGCTCGAGTGACCGGTGCCGAAGTCGTCGATTGCCAGCGAGACACCGGCGCGCGCGAGTTGCGCAAACGCTCGCATCGTCGCCTGCGTGTCTTCCATCGCCACGCTCTCGGTGATCTCGAAGGTGAACAGCGAGGCATCGACGCGATGCGCCTCGAAAGACTGGCGCACTCGCTGCACCAGATCGTCCTGGCGCAACTGCTGCGCCGACAGGTTCACCGCGACGCGCAGCCTCAGGCCCTGCTCGTCCCAGGCGCGCATCTGGCGGCAGGCCTCGTCGATGACCCACTGGCCGATGGCGCCGATCAGGCCAAAGCGCTCGGCCACCGCGATCAGCTCGGTCGGGCCTACCGCCCCGCGAGTCGGGTGCTGCCAGCGCACCAGCGCTTCGACGCCGGTGCATTCACGGCTGCGCGCATCCACCTTGGGCTGGTAGAACAGCGCCAGTTCGCCGCGCTCGACGGCCATGCGCAAGTCGGTCTGCAACTCGAGCTGGTCGCTGCCATCGAGGCCCATGCGCGGATCGAAGAAGGCGTAGGTCGATCCGCCCGTGCGTTTGACGGCGAACATCGCCGCGTCGGCATTGGTGATCAGGCGGCTGAGCGGGCCGTGCTCGGGGAACACAGCAATGCCGATCGAACACGACAGGCGCACATCGCTGCCGCCGGGCAAGTGATACGGCGCCACCAGCGCGTGCAGCGTCTGCTGCGCCAGCGCGGCCGTGCTCTCCTGCGAGCCGGGCTCGGCGTAGAGGAGCAGAAACTCGTCGCCGCCGATGCGGGCAACGCTGTCTTGCTCGCGCGTCTGTGCGGCTAGGCGGCGGCCGACCTCTCGCAGCACCTCGTCGCCGGCGGCGTGGCCGAAGGATTCGTTGACCGCCTTGAAGCCGTCAAGGTCGATGAACAGGACCGCCATCGCCGACGCTTGGCGGCCAACGCGGGCCAGGGTCGCGTCGAGCTGCTCCTCGAAGTGCAGCCGGTTAGGCAAGCCCGACAGCCCGTCACGGAACGCCAGTTCGCGCAGCCGCCGGTTGGCCGATTGCAGCGAGCCGGCGAGCGCTTGCGCGCGGCGGCCCGTGCGCGAATCGACGAGCGCGCAGACCAGACCCATGCCAACGATGAACACCGCAAACCCGACCAGCACCGCAACCATGCGTGCATCCACCGCATCGGGTGGCATCGTGTCCAGGCTTGAAGCAGACGCGAGCAGCGGCACCGGCGCAGCGTGCAGACCCAGCAGTTGCCCTGCGACCAAGGCCAGCGCGAACACGCCCAGACCCAGCAGGCGCGGGCCGACAGTGCGGTGCGTGGTTCGCCGGCCTGGGCGGTTGATCATCTGCATCGCGGCGCCAACGCCCAGGCAGGCGAGCGCCAACGCCGCCACTGAGGGCGGGCCGGCGATCAGCTCCCAGCGCGGCGGTTGCGCCAGCGAGGAGCCGAGCAAGACGAAGACGGCGGCCATCGTTGCCGTCAGGGCCAAACCCACGACCGGGTTGGCGGCGCGTGGCGACAAAATCCAACGCCCTGCCACGACGGCCAGCGAGGCGCCGGCAACGGACGCACACCACGAGGCCAGAAACGGGCCGAACTGGAACCAGGGCGTGGCCTGCGGCAACGCCACGCGCCACGACAACAGCTGCAACAGCCACAAACCGGTGCCGACGACCATGGCCCCACCGATGCCCCAGCACAACGCCACGACCCAATCCTGCGAGCGCACCTTGCGCAAGGTGTGCAGGAGCAACGCCGCAACGGCCAAGCCAAGAATGAACCAGGCGAGCGTGTCCCCCACGCCAGGCGCGGCAGTCCCCATCAGGGGCGGGTTCACAGGGGGCATGCGGGAATAGGCTCAGGCGGACGACGGCAGGCGCGGATTGTTGCAGAGGAATTCGCCGCTGCATCAACCGCGCGGCCGCCGCAGGCACTTCAAACTGGGGTGACCCAGCCGGCCTCAGGTCCTGGCAGAAAAACCGATGCCGCGTCGCTCGCGCACGCCGGGCTTGACACGGTGCTCGCTCTCCAGCTGCGCCAGGAACTCGTCCGGCTCGAAGCCGGTGCCCAGCACATCGATCTGACGCTTCACCGCGGCGAAGTCACCGGGTGCGAGCTGATCGAGGGCGGCCAGCCGCTCGCGTTGCTCGGCGCTGAGCTTGTCGGCCTCGCCGTTCAAGGCTTCAACCACGAACATCGATTCGCGCTGCTCGGCGCGCAGCGGCCGGAACTTGACCTTGAACGTGAAGCGGCGCAGCGCGGCTTCGTCCAGCTCGTCGAACAGGTTGGTGGTGCAGATGAACAGGCCGCCAAAACGCTCCATGCCCTGCAGCATCTCGTTGACTTCCGTCACTTCGTAGCTGCGCTCGGCGCGCTGGCGGCTGCGCAGGAAGCTGTCGGCCTCATCGAGCAGCAGCACGGCGCTTTCGCTCTGCGCTTCTTCGAACATCTTGGCCATGTTCTGCTCGGTCTCGCCGACGAACTTGCTCACCAGGTCGCTCGCCTGGCGGATCATCAACGGCTTTTGCAACTCGCTGGCGATGTGCTCGGCCAGCGCCGTCTTGCCAGTGCCTGGCGCGCCGTGAAAACACAGCGTGCCGTGGCCGCGGCGACGCAGCGCTTCGATGACCTTGGGCATTTCGAAGCGCGACTCGACGTTGAGCAGCGACAAGTCGTAGGTCGTGACGACGCGCCGCGCGCCCGCTTGTTTGCGCGAGGTGCCGAGCGCCTTGTCGGCGTTGCCGAGCTGTCGCTCGATCATCGCTTCGGCCGTGCTGCCCTCTCCGGCTGCCAACTTCGCAAAGCGCACCGCCGTGCGGATCTGCGCCGGCGTCAGCCCGCGCCGCTCCGACAGGCGCTGCGAAAACCCCTCGCTGACGTCCACACCAGCCAACGAGCGCGCAACGAGCCCCTCGCGCGCACCCGGCGGCGGCGACTTCAACTCGAGGTGGTACTGGAAGCGGCGGCGGAATGCGGGATCGATCTGCTCGATGCGGTTGGTCACCCAGACCACCGGCACCGGATTGGTTTCGAGGATCTGATTGACCCAGGCCTTGCCGCTGACGCTCGACGACGGTGCAGCGTCCGTCGCATCCATGCGCGCCAGCAGTTGCGCCGCGTCGGCGGAGACAGGGGGGAACACGTCTTCGACTTCGTCGAACAGCAATGCCACCTTGGGGCTCGCCTTCAGGAACACCTGGCTGATCTGCAGCGAGCGATAGCGGTCGCGGCCGGTCAGCGAGTTGCCGTCACGGTCGGCGTACTCCACTTCGAACAGCTCCAAGCCCGCAGCCTGTGCACAGACGCGGGCCAGCTCGGTCTTGCCGGTGCCGGGCGGACCATAGAGCAGCACATTGACACCCGCGGCCTTGCTCGCCACCGCGTTGGCGAGCAGCGTCGTCAACACCTTCACGTCGTCAGCGACGAAGGCGAAATCGTTGGCTGTCAATTCACTCTTCGCCGCCGGCCGCGTGAACACGGCCATCAGCTCGGCCGGCGCCTTGTACTCGCGCATCAGCACCGGCGGCAGTTGCTCGCTGACCTTCATCAGGTCGGCCAGGTCGGTGATGTTGTGCTCCGAGATCAGGTTCTCGACCATGCCGGTGCGCTCCAGCCGCGAGCCGGCGCGCAGCGCTTCGGCGACCTCTTGCTCTTTCACACCGGCGACGTTGGCGATGGCCGCATACGCTTCCTGCGCGCTGCCGACCTTGAACTCCACCAGCAAACCGCGCAGTTCACGCTGATACCGAGCGAGCGTTCCATACAGCAGCAGGGCGCGCTCGGCGGCATTCAACTGCAGCAGGCCACCGAGCGCCTCGATGTTCTTCTGCACCAGCGTCGATTCCTTCTTCAATGAACGCTCCAGCCACTCGGCCGTCGCGCCGAGAACCGTCAGCAAATCTTTGGGCGCGTCCTTGACGTATTCGTCGATGTAGAAGAACAGCGTGCCCTCTTCGTACGGGCCGCGCCAGGCGCCATGGCGCTGTACGAAGGCTTCGTCGGTGAGCGCGTCGTGGCCGGCCCATTGCAGGTTGTCCTTGCAACGCCGGCCGAGGAACTCGCGCACGCGCTTCAATACCGGCGCCGGCCAGACGAGGTGGCGGCCCGTGAGCGCCAACAGGTTCGACCAGTCGCGGCGCAGGTTGAAGCGGCCGGCGTTCTTGAGCGTCAGCGCGAGCACGAACTGCGAGCACATGCGGTCGAGCACCGGCGCCTCGCGCAAGGCGGGCGATGCGATGAGGGCGGCGGTGGCGCGGCTCTTGGCGGTCATGCGGGCTTTCGAAAGAGTCCAACCAGGGGCAAGCCATCTTGGCTTGGCGGCCGCGCCGGGGCAAGCCCCGCGGGCGCTACAAACTGCTCATCAATGCAAGATCACGGGCTGCTGCGCCATTGCACCGTAGCGGCCGATGTACTCGTCGAGCTCTTCTTCGCTCGGGCTGGTTTCGATCAACGCATCGACGCCGGCCTTGAATTGCGCGGCGAGCACACCGTCGAGAAAAATCTCTTTGCGCGCGAACTTGTCCACGATCTCATAGCCGCCGCGCGCAGGCACATGCTCACGCGCTTCGGTGTCGAATTGAACGACGGCGAACTGGTCCGAGTTGTAGAGCATGAGCATGTCAGTAACGCCGGGCCGTCCCAAGGGAGTGACGCTCCCCTTGGGGGACGCGAACGAAGTGGGCTAGGGGTTGTTTCATCTCTGTACCTCCAAGACGCCACTTGAGCCCTGCAACGCGGAAATCAAGGTCCGGTTGACGCCGTCTGCAGCTGCAGCTCCAAAGGTGAACCGCCCTCGGGCTGCGTCAGCAACGCCCTCACTGGAATGTGCGCGCGCGCCGGGTCGAGCCAGACCTCGACCTGCAGGTCGCGCGGTTTCCTCGCCTCGCGCACGAGCTTCAACGCAGTAATCTCGCCGACGCGCTCGGCACCAATGACGTTGAACGTCCACACGTCGGCGCCGCCGCGTGCGCCGATGACCATCAGCACGACCCGCTGCCCGGCGCCGAAGTCCTGCGGCGCGGCCTCGATCACCCCAGGCAGTTGAAGCATCCAGCTCAATCGGTCCTGCACGCCGGCAATCAGCGGCAACTCGTGTATCGGCCCGGAAAAGCTGATCTTGCCGGCGTCACGCTGGAAGTTCGCGGCCTGGCTGTCCTTGCCGCGGCGGCGAATGACGAAGCGCTCGGGCGCGATGCCAGCGTTGTCGATGGCGCCCGCGCTGACCCAATCGAGCACCGACATGCCGGCGACAGAACCTTCGAGCTTCATCTCGTAGCGCTGCTGCTCCGTCGGCCACCAACTCAATTGCGCTTCGCCACTGGCAATGCCGCGCGTCAGTTGATAGCGCCACGTGCCGGCCGGTGGCAGGCGCGTGGCGTAAACCGGCACGTCGATCGCCGACGCAGGGGTCGCGTTGAGGGGCGCCACAACAGGCGCGGCCGCCATCGGCTCGGGGGTGGCCTCCGCGACTTCCACTGCGGGCGGCGGCGTCTCGGCGGGTGGAGCGGACGCTGCGGGCTGGCGCACCGAAGGCGCACGCAGGACCTTCGGCACAGGCGCAGGCTGCGCCACGCCGGCGGGCGGCGGTGTCGGTGCAGGTGCCGCCGGCAGCGTCACGCTGCGCACCGACAGCGTGGGCGACGCCGCCGACGGCTCTTCCGGATCGATCCACGACGGAGCAAGCCACAGCAGCAGCGCCCAGTGCAGGGCCAACACGACCAAGCCGGCGAAGACGAAAAACGGCCAGCGCCGCGACGCGCTCGCGCCGGGTGTCATGGGAAGGGCCGACAATTGCGCCACGATGAAACTCGCCACCTTTAAAGACGGATCGCGCGACGGCCAGCTGGTCGTCGTCTCACGCGATCTCACGACGGCGCATTTTGCGACCGGCATCGCTACCCGCCTGCAACAGGTGCTCGACGACTGGAACTTCCTGTCGCCGCAGTTGCAGGACCTGTACGTGACGCTGAACCAGGGCAAGGCGCGCCATGCCTTCGAGTTCGTGCCATCGCTGTGCATGGCGCCGCTGCCGCGCGCGCACCAGTGGGCTGACGGCTCGGCCTACATCAACCATGTCGAACTGGTGCGCCAGTCACGCAAGTCCGAGGTGCCAGAGAGCTTTTACACCGACCCGCTGATGTACCAGGGCGGCAGCGACGACCTGCTTGGCCCCTGCGACGACGCGCCGTTTGCCAGCGCCGACTGGGGCATCGACTTCGAAGCCGAGATCGCCGTGATCACCGGCGATGTACCGAACGGCGTGACGCCAGAGCAGGCGTTGGAGGGCATCCGCCTGGTGATGCTGGCCAATGACTGGAGCCTGCGCCACCTGATCCCCAACGAACTCGCCAAAGGCTTCGGCTTCTTTCAATCCAAACCGGCGACCGCATTCAGCCCGGTGGCGGTGACGCCGGATGAGCTTGGCGACGCTTGGCAAGGTGGCCGCTTGCACTTGCCGATGCACGTCAGCTGGAACGGCAAGAAGGTGGGGATGTGCGACGCCGGCCCCGAGATGACGTTTCACTTCGGCCAGTTGATCGCACACCTGTGCAAGACCCGCCGCGCCCGCGCCGGCTCGATCATCGGCTCGGGTACGGTGAGCAACAAGGATTGGAGCAAGGGCTACTCGTGCATCGCCGAGAAGCGCTGCATCGAGACGATCGAAGACGGCGCGCCGAAGACGCCGTTCATGGCCTTCGGCGACACGGTAAAGATCGAGATGAAGGGCAAGGACGGGCAGTCGGTGTTCGGCGCGATCGAGCAGAAGGTGGTTGCTGCTGCGGTCTGAAAGAGTTCAGTTTCATTCACCGCAGAGGCGCAGAGGACGCAGAGTTGACGCAGAGAAGAGCTGTCTGAGGTTCCTCTGCGGACCTCTGCGTTCCTCTGCGCCTCTGCGGTGAAGGAGATTTGGCTTCAGCGCTTCTTCTTCGCCGGTGCCTTCGTTCGCGGCAGCCGCGCTTGCCGCCTCGCGCGGCGCCATCGCCTCCGACAAGCCCCACCAGCACGCCGCTGGCCATCGCCGCATAACTTTCGGCCAGGGCGCTTGCCGCCCGCACACTCGCGCTGCGTGCGCCGCGAATCGCGGTCTGCATTTGGTCGGCGAAGTCTTCGACCGTCTTGGCGGCGCTCGAGCCCGACAGCGTGCCGCCGGCCTGCAGTTTTTCCATCGCCTGCTGCCATGGGCCTGCCATCGGGCCGGCCGCCGCGCCGGCCTTTTTTACCGCACCGATCAGCAGGCCGTCGAATTTTTCCAGCTCATCGAGCGCTTTCTTCAGATGCGTTTCGCGCAGATCGACGCCGCGGTCGGCGAACTGCTGCAGCGCCGCCTGGTTGGCCTGCACCGCCTTGACGAGCGCCGCGTCCATGCCGGCCACCGCCTTGTCGAGCAGACCCTCGACGGCATCGGCCCCGAGGGGGCTCTTGGCCGCACCCATCGACACGGCCTTGGTCACTGAATCGAGCGACGAGCGGATGTTGGCCAGCGTCAGCTCGCGGCCGCGCAGCGCGGCCAGCGTCGCCTCGGTGACCGATTTCTGCAACTGCGCGCTTCCCTTGGCGCTCGCGCTCTCGAACGTCGAGATCAATGCATCAGCGTCGAAAGCGGAAGTGGCCATGGCGTGCTCCTCGGGGGTTGGTTGGGGTGCGCGATGCTCGCACCGCCGGGCGCGCAAGACAAGAGCCAGGGCCTATCACGCCATCGACCAGTCGAACATGTCGCGCCGGGTCTTGACGAGCTGCTGCCAGACTGGCTGGAAGTGCTGCCAGCCGATGTACTCGCTGCCCACATGCTCGCGGCTGTAGCGCGCCTTGTCGCCGGGCACCAGCTTGGGCGCGTGGCCGCAGGCGTCGATCATCAACTGCTGCTGGCAGCAGCAGCACTCCAGGGCGACGAACCAGAACGCCGCGGCGTCGATGCCGTAGCGGCTGGGGGTGATCGGGCCATGGCTCTGTTGGATCGCGGCCTTGACGCCCTTGAACGCCAGCGCCGCCTTGCTTCCGGCATCGATCTCGACGGCGACCTCGCCGCCCTCGTGCGCCATGCAACGAGCGGCTGGCGAATCACGGCACAAATCCGGCGCAACCGGTGGTGGTGCCCGCCGCCGACAGGAACGACAAGCCGCGCTAAATGCCTGTCGTTGTTGGCGAAATTTGGTAGGCCGTGCTGGGATCGAACCAGCGACCAAAGGATTATGAGTCCTCTGCTCTAACCGACTGAGCTAACGGCCCGCGCGGGGATTCTAGGTTTGGCATGCAGCACGGGCCCGCGCTCGCTACGATCGCGGCTCACGCTCACGTCCCGAGAAAGGCCGCCATGAAAGCCGATTCCATCCTCGCCACCATCGGCGACACACCGCACATCCGCATCAACCGTTTGTTTCCCGCGGGCCGCGAGGTCTGGATCAAGTCCGAACGCGCCAACCCCGGCGGCTCGATCAAGGACCGCATTGCGCTGTCGATGGTCGAAGCGGCTGAGCGCGGTGGGCAACTCAAGCCTGGCGGCACGATCATCGAGCCCACGTCCGGCAACACCGGCATCGGTCTGGCCATGGTGGCGGCGGTCAAGGGCTACAAGCTGGTGCTCGTCATGCCCGACAGCATGAGCGTGGAGCGCCGACGCCTGATGCTCGCGTACGGCGCGACGTTCGAGCTGACGCCGCGCGAAAAGGGCATGAAGGGTTCGATCGCACGCGCCCAGGAACTGCTCGCCGCGACGCCAGGCGGGTGGATGCCGCAACAGTTCGAGAACGAAGCCAACATCGAGGTGCATGTGCGCACCACCGCCGAAGAGATCGCGCGCGACTTCCCCGAAGGTCTGGACGCGGTGATCACCGGCGTCGGCACCGGGGGCCACATCACCGGCTGCGCGATGGTGCTGAAAAAGCGCTGGCCGAAGTTGAAGGTCTTCGCCGTCGAGCCGTCGGCGAGCCCGGTGATCAGTGGCGGCCAGCCGTCGCCGCACCCGATCCAAGGCATCGGCGCCGGCTTCATCCCGAAGAACCTGCACACCGCGCTGCTCGACGGCGTGATCCAGGTCGAAGCCGAAGAGGCGCGCGAGATGGCGCGCCGCTGCGCGCGCGAAGAGGGCATGCTGGTGGGCATCTCGAGCGGCGCGACGCTGGCGGCGATCGCGAAAAAGCTCCCTGAGCTGGACGCCAAGGCTCGCGTACTCGGTTTCAATTACGACACCGGCGAGCGCTACCTGTCGATCGAGGGCTTCTTGCCGGCGTGATGCTTGCTGTGCGAGCCGCGCAGTGCGGTGAGCAGAGTGCGCAATAGTTGGAACTGGCCTGGGGTTTGGCTCCTGTTCGGTCCTTCGGCCAGTGGGGGTGCGCCGCACAATTCTCGCTATGAGCATCGTGCATTGCGTGAATCCCGTTGACCCTCGGCACCAAGCCCCCAGTGGGCTGGCAGCCACTCGTTCAAAGCGATGGTGCGCCGTCGCCTGGGCCGCGTTTGCGGCAGCCTTGCTGCACGCGCCCCCTGGCGCCGCACAAGTCCCTGCCCCGGCGCCGCAGCACCTGCGCATCGTCGGCGGGCTGGCCGGTGTGAACCAGTACACGCGCCACGAAGAGCCCTTCTGGACGCGCGAGCTGGCGCGCATGAGCAACGGTCGCGCCAGCGCCGAGATCGTGGCGTTCGATCGCGCCGGCATTCGCGGCCAGGAGATGCTGCGGCTGATCCAGCTCGGCGTCGTGCCGTTCGGCACCTCGCTGCTCAACCTGAGCGCGGTGCTCGACCCCGAACTGGCTGCACCCGATCTGGCCGGGCTGAACCCGGACGTGCCGACGCTGCGCCGCAACGTCGGTGCCTTCCGCCCCTACCTGGAAAGAGTGCTGCGCGATCGCTACGGCAGCGAGTTGCTGGCGATCTATGCCTATCCGGCGCAGGTCACGTTCTGCGCCAAACCGTTCGCCAGCCTGGCCGACTTGACCGGGCGGCGCATCCGCGTGTCGAGTGCGACGCAATCGGATTGGGTCACGGCCCTGGGCGCAACCCCGGTGCAGACCGCCTTCGCCGACATCGTCGCCAACATGCGCAGCGGCAACATCGATTGCGCCATCACTGGTGCCATGTCGGGCAACACGATCGGCTTGCACGAGGCCACGAGCCACCTTCACACCATGGTGGTGAACTGGGGCGTCGCCGCCTTCCTGGCCAACGGCGCGGCCTGGGGCGCTTTGCCGAAGGACCTTCAGAGCCTGCTGCGGAGCGAGTTGCCGAAGCTGGAGCAAACCATCTGGGCCGAAGCCGAGAACGAAACGCGCGCCGGAACGGCCTGCAACACCGGGGTTGCCGAGTGTGTCGCCGGACGGAAGGGCCGCATGACCGAGGTTCGTGCGAGCCCTGCCGATGCCGCCAAGCGCCGCGAGATTCTGGTCAACAGCGTGTTGCCGGGATGGCTCAAGCGCTGCGGCCCGTCGTGCGCCACGGTGTGGAAGCAGACGGTGGGCCAGGTCAGCGGCGTCGAGGCGCACTGATCGGGTTGCCGACTGCGGCTGCCACAACCCGCGCTGAACCGAGCCACGCATGCAATCTCGCCGCTCTCTGACGATTGCCATCTGGGGCGCCGTGACCGCGTTGGTGGTGGCCACCGCAGGCGCCGCGGCCTGGCTGAAGTTGCGCGCCGAGCAAGAGGCGGTGCTGGAGACCGAGGACCGAGTGCAACGCTTCGTCAGCGGCGCCGAAGCAGCGCTGAACCGCACCTTGATCGACGTCGATCTGCTGCTCGCCGGCATGGATGACCTGCTCGCGCCCGACGGCGTGTTCGAACGCAGCAGCGCCGAGCGCACGCTGCGTGGCATTGTCAAGCGCAAGCTGGAGTTTCGCGATCTGGCTGTGATCGACGCCGACGGCCGCGTGCTGGCCTCGGCACGCGAACAAACCGAACGCCTGGGGCTGGCGTTGCCCGAGCGCTTCGCGCAGGACACGCTGGCGCAGCCGCGGCCGATGCTGGCCATCAGCGCGCCGGTGCACAACCGCGCCAACGCCGAACGCGCCATCTACTTTGCCCGGCCCCTCTTGCTTGGGCCCGCGCGGCGCGTGCTCGTCGTGGCCGAGGTGCCGGTGTCGATCTTGGCGACGATCCTGGCGCAATCGGTGCAGATTCCGGGCCTGGTAGTGACGCTGGAGCGCGACAACGGCCAGCTCTTGACTAGCGTGCCGGCCAGCGATGCGCAGCTCGGTCAGGTGCTGGCCACTCCGCTGCCAGAGCCGGCCTTGAGTGGCAAGCCCGTGCGCGCGGCGGGTCGACTCGACGGCTCGGCGTCGATCTTGGCCGCACGGCCGTCGCTGTACCGCTCACTGCGCATCTCGGCCGGAATCTCCGAGGACGCAGCGCTGGGCGGTTGGCGGCACGACCGCCAGGTCGTGTTCGGCGCTGCCGCGGCCTTCGTGGCGATGCTGCTCGCCGCCGGCTGCGCGGCCCATTGGCAACTGGCGCGGCTGGCCCGCGCCCAGCTCGAAATCGCCAGGGCCAAGGCCATCATGGACCGTGCGCTGGCGTCGATGGCCGACGGCTTTCTGCTTTGCGATGCCACGGACTGCGTGGTCGCATGGAATGCGCGCTACCTGGAAATGTTCCCGTGGCTGCACTCGGCGATCGGCGTCGGCGTGAGTTTCGAAAGCCTGGTCGACATCACGGCGCAGTCGCTCGTCAGCGACGCCGACAGCCCAGCGCAACGCCAGGCCTGGCGCCAGATGCGCCTGGCGCAGCATCGCAGTGGCAGGGGCATGTTCGAGCAGGAGTTGCAGGACGGCATCGTGATCCACGTCGTCGAGCGACGCACGCCCGACGGCGGCACGGTCAGCGTGATGCGCGACATCACCAAGGCTGAGCGTGAACTGGCTCGCGCCAAGGCAGCCGCCGAGGCCTCGAACCATGCCAAGTCGCAGTTCCTGGCGGCGATGAGCCATGAGATCCGCACACCGCTCAATGGCGTGCTGGGCATGAACAGTCTGCTGCTCAAGACGCGGCTCAGCGACGAGCAGCGCAGCTACGCACGAACCATCCGCAGCTCAGGCCGGGCGCTGCTGACGCTGATCAACGACATCCTCGA
The DNA here is from genome assembly GCA_963814385.1 of uncultured beta proteobacterium. Taxonomy (GTDB): domain Bacteria; phylum Pseudomonadota; class Gammaproteobacteria; order Burkholderiales; family Burkholderiaceae_C; genus CADEEN01. The sequence continues at coordinate 147,488 of CAWFCX010000050.1, read as the reverse complement.
TCTGTCGCGGGTAGAAGCCGGTCGGCTCGATCTGGTGGTCTCGGACTTCGACCCGCGTCGCCTGGTGAGCGAGGTCGCGGCGTCGATCTCGACGCGAGCCCACGAGAAGGGCTTGATCTTCGGCGTGCAGTTCCAGAGCGGGTTGCCTGCCGTGCTGCAAGGCGACGAAGGACGCTTGCGCCAGGTGCTGTTCAACCTGATCGGCAACGCCGTCAAGTTCACCGAGCGCGGCTCGGTCAGCGTCGACGTCGGCTTCCGCGTGCTCGAAGACGACCGGGTCGAGTTGATCACCGCCGTTCGCGACACCGGCATCGGCATCGCCGCGAGCGCACTGCCGACGCTGTTCGAGCGCTTCATCCAGGCCGACAGCGGTATCGCCAGGCGCTACGGCGGCAGCGGTCTGGGTCTGGCGATCAGCCGCGGCCTGGTCGACCTGATGGGCGGGCACATCGATGTCGAGACCGATCTCGGCCGCGGCAGCCTGTTCCGCGTCACCGTGGCGCTACAGCGCAGCGACGCGCCGCAGATGTTCAGCGCCGACACCCAGATGGACGCCGCGACCGACATGGTCGAAGGCCTGCGCATCCTGGTGGCCGAAGACAACGAGGTCAACCAGCTCGTCATCAGCGCCATGCTGGCCCAGCTCGGCCACAGCTGCGACGTCGTCTGCAACGGTTTCGAGGCGCTGGCGAAAGTCGAGGCCAGCCGCTACGACCTCGTCCTGATGGATATTCACATGCCCGGCCTGGACGGCCTGGCCGCCGCGCGCCGCATCCGCGCGCTGGACAGCGGCGTCGCAGGCATTCCGATCATTGCGCTCACCGCCAACGCCATGACAGAGGACCGCCACGCCTACCTCGAGGCCGGCATGGACGATCACGTTTCCAAGCCGGTTGAAGCCGCCGTGCTCGCCCGCGCGATCGCGCGTGTTCAGGCCGTGCAGCACGCGAGCGCGCGCGAAGATGCCGCGCTCACCAGCGTGACCTGAGTCGAGGCCGGCGCGAACCTAGGAACGCAGCAGCTCGTTGATGCTGGTCTTGGCGCGGGTTTGCGCATCGACCCGCTTGACGATCACCGCGCAGGCGGTGCTGTAGGCGCCATCGGCCGACGGCAGCGTGCCGGCGATGACCACCGAGCCGGCCGGTACGCGGCCATAGCTCACCTGGCGCGTCTCGCGGTCGAGGATCTTCGTGCTCTGGCCCAGGTGCACGCCCATCGCCAGCACCGAGTCCTGTTCGACGATCACGCCTTCGACGACCGACGAGTGCGCGCCGATGAAGCAGTTGTCTTCGATGACCGTCGGCTGCGCCTGCACCGGTTCGAGCACGCCGCCGATGCACACGCCGACACTCAGGTGCACATTGGCACCGATCTGTGCGCACGAGCCGACATTGACCCAGCCATCGACCATCGTGCCCTCGCCGACATAGGCGCCGATGTTGATGAAGCTCGGCATCACGACGACGTTGCGCGCCAGGTAGGCGCCGCGCCGCACCATCGCCGGCGGCACCGTGCGCACGCCGCTGGCGCGCAACTCGGCCTCGTCCAGGCCGGCGAACTTGGACTCCACCTTGTCGAAGTAAGACAGGTCGCCGCTGCGCATCAGCTTGCTCTCGTTCAGGCGGAACGACAGCAGCACGGCTTGTTTGACCCATTGGTTGACGGTCCACTGGCCGACGCCCTGGCGATCGGCCACGCGCAGCCGCCCGGCGTCGAGCGCATCGATGACGTACTCGACAGCTTCGTGCACCACGGGAGGGTGGACGGCGCCGGGCCCGGCGCGCCAGGCGTGTTCGATCACAGCGGCCAGATCGGCCAGCGGCAAACCATCGACCTCGTCGACGGCGGCGGCATTTCCATATTTGTTGCGCATGACAGTGTCAGTTCCAATCTGGGGAGCGGATGAGTGCGGGTACTTGCGGCCCGAATAGACCGTGACCGCGCCGCCCAGGTATAGAGCCTTGCGCCGCTCCGCGCCATTGGAAGACCAAACGATGTCAAGCAACCCGGCGCTGCCCCCGTTTTGGCGCCGAGCCTGCGCTGAGACCGCGCGAAATCGCGGGTCAGGGCTTGTCGGGCGCGCTTGGAGCCGTGGCTGCGACCGGCATGCGCAAACGCGTGGCCCACACACCGGCACCGACGATCAGCAGCATGCCGAGCACCGCGATCCAGGTGACACGGTCATCGAACAGCAGCACGCCGTAGAGGTAGGAAAAGGCAATGCCGAGGTACTGCAGACTCGCATTGGCCAGCGTGCGGCCGCGCGTATAGGCACGCGTCAGCATCAGTTGCGCCGCCGTGGCCAGCACGCCCACCGCGAGCAACAGGCCGACGCCGCTCCAATCGTGCGCATGCCATTCCGTCAGGCTCGTCAATGCCGCGCCGCCGAGCACGCCGCCGATCGAGAAGTAGAAAACGGTGCGGCTCTCCGGCTCGCCGGCACGGCCCAGAGCCGCCATCTGCAAATAGCCGGCGGCCGACACCATGCCCGACAGCAGACCGGCCAGGCCGTGCCACCACTGATCCTGATCGACGGTTGGACGCAGCACCAGCACGACGCCGACAAATCCGGCCAGCGCCGCAGCGACGAGCCGGGCATCGACGGGCTGCGTTCGCAGCACCATGGCGCCACCGAGCAAGAACAGCGCGAGCCACAACGACGAGGTGTAGTTCAGCGTCATCGCCGTGGCCAGCGGCAGTTTGCCGATGGCGTAGAACCAAAGACACAAGGCCACGACGCCGGTCAGGCTGCGCAGGAAATGCTGCGCCGGCAAGGCGGTGCGCAGCGACTCGCCGCGCCAGCGGCAGACGACGCCGATCATCAGCGCGCCGATCAGCCCGCGGTACATCACGATCTCGCCGCTGCCGTAGTGCGCGGAGGCCAGCTTGACGCAGACCCCCATTGTTGCGAACAGCAACGATGCGAAGACGACCAACCAGGATGCAGACATCGCTGCATTGTGCTGTTGGCCGCGCAGCGCAGTCGTCCGCGCGGCGCGCTCGGCAGACGTCAGCGCGGAGCGCTCAGCGCATTGCTCACCAGCTTCGACGTGATGTCGACGATCTGGATCATGCGGTCGTACGCCATGCGTGTCGGGCCGATCACGCCGAGCGTGCCGACGACACGCCCATCCACTTCGTAGGGTGCGCTGACGATCGACAGCTCCTCGTACGGCACCACGCCCGACTCGCCGCCGATGTAGATGCGCACGCCCTCGGCGCGGCTGCTCACGTCCAGCAGGCGCATCAGTTGCGTCTTTTGCTCGAACAGGTCGAACAGCTTGCGCAAGCTGCCCATGTCGTTGCCGAAGTCCTGGACCGCGAGCAAGTTGCGCTCGCCGCTGACAACCAGCTGTTCTTCGCTCGCAATGGCCTCGGTGCCGGCCTGCACCGCGGCCTGCATCAGCGCGGCGATCTCGCTGCGCAGCGTTTCCACCTCTTGCTGCAGGCGCTCGCGCACGGCGTCGATCGACAGACCGGCGTAGTGCGCGTTGAGAAAATTCGCCGCCTCCACCAGTTCGGCCTGTGAGTAGTCGCGCGCGGTCATGATGACGCGGTTCTGCACATCGCCATCGGGCGCGACCAGGATCAGCAGCACGCGCCGCTCGCCCAGGCGCATGAACTCGATGTGGTGGAAGACGCTGGCCTTCTTCGGCGCGGTGATCACGCCGACAAAGTTCGACAGGCTGGACAAGATGTGCGCCGCGCTGGCGATGACGCGCGTCGGCTGCCCCGGCTGCAACTGCTCACGCGCCGAATTGGACAGCGGCTGCACCGAATCCAAAGGCCGTGCGGTCAACATCGTGTCGACGAAGACGCGGTAGCCGCGCGCCGTGGGGATGCGCCCGGCGCTGGTGTGCGGGCTGGCGATCAGGCCGAGTTCTTCCAGGTCGGCCATGACGTTGCGGATCGTCGCCGGCGACAGTTCCAGGCCCGAGGCGCGCGACAGCGTGCGTGAGCCCACGGGCGTGCCCTCGGCGATGTAAATCTCGACGAGGGTTTTCAGCAGGGACTTCGCACGGTCATCCATGTCGGTGTTGCCAGGCCGCCCCAAGACGCCGACTCTCCCCCCGGGGGACGCGAACAAAGTGAGCTTGGGGTTTCATGACCTTTGAATTTTGCGCTCAGAGAGTACCTCTATCATCCGCCCATGCCGACTCCCCAGCGTTTTCGTCACGCCGCGATCGTGGGCAAACCCCAGGCGCAGGGCATGCGCGAGCTGCTCGAAGACGTGGCGCGCTTCCTCGTTCAACAAGGGCTGGACGTGAGTTTCGAAGTGGCCACGGCGCAGGCCACCGGCATCACCGCCTACGCGGCGCAGGACGCCGCGCAGCTCGGTAAACAATGCGACGTGACGGTGGTCGTCGGCGGCGACGGCACGATGCTCGGCATCGCGCGCGAGCTGGCGCGCTTCGACATGCCGCTGATCGGCATCAACCAGGGCCGGCTCGGATTCATCACCGACATTCCCGTCGATCGCTTCAAGGACGCGCTGGCGCCGATGGTGCGCGGCGAGTTCGAAGAGGAACACCGGGCGATGCTCGATGCGAGCGTGTGGCGCGGTGACGACTGCATCTTCACCAGCGTGGCGCTGAACGACGTCGTCGTGACGCGCGGCGCCACTGCGGGCATGGTCGAGTTGCGCGTCGACGTCGGCGACGAGTTCGTCGCCAACATGCGCGCCGACGGTTTGATCGTCGCCTCGCCCACCGGCTCCACCGCCTACTCGCTGTCGGCCGGCGGGCCGATCCTTCATCCGGGCATCGGCGGCTGGCTGCTCGTGCCCAACGCCTCGCACACGCTGTCGAATCGGCCGATCGTGCTGCCTGACGATGGCGAGGTGCGCATCACCGTCGTCTCGGGGCGCGACGTCTCGGCCAACTTCGACATGCAAAGCCTGGCCAGCCTGCAGCACGGCGACCAGGTGCGCATGAAGCGCTCGGCGCACCGGGTGCGGTTTCTTCATCCAAAGGGCTGGAGCTATTACGCGACGTTGAGACGCAAGCTGCGCTGGTACGAAGGAGTCGTGTGATGCTTCGACGCCTTTCTTTGCGCGACTTCGTCATCGTGCCCGAACTCGAAGTCGAGTTCAGCGCCGGCTTCTCCGTGCTCACCGGCGAGACCGGCGCCGGCAAGTCGATCCTCATCGACGCGCTGCAATTGGCGCTCGGTTCGCGCGGCGATGCGCTCGTCGTGCGCGAAGGCGCGGCGCGCGCCGAGATCGCCGCCGAGTTCGATACCCCCGCATCGCTTGGAGCCTGGCTCGAAAACGCCGGCTTCGACTCGAACGACACGCTGCTCCTGCGACGCACGATCGATGTGCAAGGCAAGAGCCGGGCCTGGATCAACGGCAGCCCGGCCACGGTGACGCAACTGCGCGAAGCCGCCGATGCACTGGTGGACATCCACGGCCAGCACGCGTGGCAGAGCCTGACGCGGCCGGCAGCGGTGCGCGCGCTGCTCGACAGCGAAGCTGGTGTGGACCCGGCGCCGCTGACGGCGCTCTGGGCGCAATGGAAAAACGCCACCGCCGCGCTCGAACGCGCGCGCTCGCAAAGCGCGGAGATCGAGCGCGAACGCGAGCGGCTGGTGTGGCAGGTCGGTGAGGTCGATCGCCTCGGCCCGGCTGAAGGCGAATGGCCGGAGCTCAATGCCGAACACACGCGGCTGGCACATGCGCAAACGTTGATCGAGGCGGCGCAAGGCGCGCTCGATGCTGTGTCCGATGCCGACACCAACGCCGCAGCGCTGACATTGCAGGCTGCCGACACATTGACGGAGGCGGCGCGCATCGACACGCGACTGACGCCTCTGGCCGAAGTGCTGCAGAGCGCGCACGCGCAGTTGACCGACGCGGCGCATTCGCTCTCGGGCTACTTGCAGCATGCGGACATCGACCCACAGCGCCTGACCGAACTTGACACGCGCCTGTCGGCCTGGATCGGTTTGGCGCGGCGTTTTAGACGGCCGCCCGAGGAATTGGCCGCGCTGCTGGCGAGCTGGCGCGCGGAACTGACCCAGCTCGACGCCGCGACCGACAGCGCCGCGCTCGAACGTGCCGCCGCCGACGCCGAGCGCGCCTGGCGCGCTGAAGCGCAGCGCATCACCAAGGCGCGCCAGCTGGCCGCGCCGAAACTCGCCGGCGCGGTCACGCAGGCGATGCAGCAGCTCGGCATGGCCGGTGGCCGCTTCGAAGTGGCGCTGATTGCGCAAGACGAGCCACAATCGTTCGGACTTGAAAGCGTCGAGCTGCGCGTCGCCGGCCACGCCGGCAGCACGCCGCGCGCACTGGCCAAAGTCGCCTCAGGCGGCGAACTGTCGCGGCTGGCGCTGGCGATTGCGGTGACGACGGCGCGCGGGGCGGATGGCGGCGCGGGCACCCTGATCTTCGATGAGATCGACGCTGGCATCGGTGGCGCGGTTGCCGACACCGTGGGCCGGCTGATGAAGCAGCTCGGCCAATCCGGACATTCGCGGCAGGTGCTGGCGGTGACGCATCTGGCGCAAGTTGCCGCCTGCGGCGACCACCACTTCGTCGTCAGCAAACAGGCACGCGGCGCCAGCACGCAAAGCGGCGTGCAAGCGGTCAGCGGCGAAGCGCGCGTGGCCGAAGTGGCGCGCATGCTCGGCGGCGAGCGTCTCGCCACCAGCGTGGCCCATGCGCAGGAACTGCTCGGCTCGGCGTCGTCAGCGACGCCCAAGGCACATCCGAAAGAAAGGCGCAACGCGAAGTGAGTTCGTCAGTGACAGCGGTTGCGGGCGCGGTGGGCGCCCTGGATCTGGTGCTCATCACCGGCATCTCCGGCTCGGGCAAGTCGATCGCGCTGCATGCGCTCGAAGACGCAGGCTACTTCTGCGTTGACAACCTGCCACCTGAGCTGCTGCGCGACTTCATCGCGGTCGAACAGCAGCGCGAAGCTGGCTCGCAGCGCGTCGCCGTGGCGGTAGATGTTCGCAGTGCCGGTTCGCTGCCACATCTGCTGCCGCTGCTCGATGGTCTGCGCCGGGAAGGCGTGGCCGTGCGGCCGTACTTTCTCGACGCCAGCACCGACGCGTTGGTGCGGCGTTTCTCGGAAACGCGGCGACCGCATCCACTGTCGGCTGACGCGGCCGGTGCATCTCCGCGCGCGTTGATCGACGCAATCGAGCTCGAGCGCGAGTTGCTGGCCGACCTGCGCGAACTCTCCACCGTGATCGACACCAGCCAGTTGCGCCCGGCGCAACTGGCGCGCTGGCTGCGCGATGCCGTCGGCGCCAAGGGCGCCGCGCTGACGCTGGTCTTCGAGTCGTTTGCGTTCAAGCATGGCGTGCCGCTCGATGCCGACTTCGTTTTCGACCTGCGCGTGCTGCCGAACCCCCACTACATCCGCGAGCTGCGCCCACACAACGGCCGCGATGCGGCGGTGGCGGCCTACCTCGCTGCACAACCCGAAGTCACCGAGATGTTGTCGCAGATCGAGGCCTTCATCGGCCGCTGGCTCGATGCCTTCAACGACGGCCAGCGCGCGTACCTCACGGTGGCGCTGGGCTGCACGGGAGGCCAGCACCGCTCGGTCTATGCCGCCGAGTGGCTCGCGCAGCGCTTCACGCAACGTGCGGCAACCCTGTTGCGGCACCGCGAGCAGGACAGCCACGGATCATGAAGCGCCAAACGGTCTTGCTGTTCCCGCTGAAGAGCGTGTTGTTCCCCGGCTCCGTGCTGCAGTTGAAGGTCTTCGAGGCGCGCTATCTCGACCTGGCCAGTCAGTGCCTGCGCGAGAAGAAGCCCTTTGGTGTGGTCTGCCTGGCCGCCGGCAAAGAATCCGGCCGCGGCAACGTGCGCTTCGAGTCGCACGGCGTGCTAGCGCACATCGACACGGTGGATGCCGAAGGCGCCAACCTGCTCAAGCTGCGCTGCCTGGGCATCGAGCGCTTCACGATTGTCGGCAAGCCGACGCAGCAGGACAACGGGTTGTGGAGCAGTGAGATCGAGCTGCTGATGCCCGACGACGGCGCCTCGCCAGCACCCGACCTGTTCGCCACCGTGCGCGCGCTGCAGAAAGTGATCGCCTCGCTGATTGAAAAAGGCAACTCGCCGTTTGCAGAGCCCTACCGCCTGGACGATGCCGGTTGGGTCGCCAACCGATGGTGCGAGATCCTGCCGATTCCGTTGGCCGCGAAGCAAAAGCTCATGACCCTTCCTGACGGGCAAGCGCGGCTGCGCCTGGTGCACGAGTACCTCAAAGGCAAGGGCGTCGTTCAGTAGCTGAGCAGAAGTTTGCGGATCGGCGCGGGCAGTCCAAGCGCCAGCGCTTCATCGCGGGTGAACCACGCGCCGCGGGGCAGCACACCTTCGATTGCTGTCCTTCGCGCCGCCGACACACGCGCACCGAGCGCGTGCTGCCACGGTTCGAGCCGCCAATCGAAGTGCGTCAGAGCGTGGTCTATCTGCGGCAACGCTTCGCCGCGGCCGGGCCAGTCGCGCAGCAACTCATGCAGTGCATCGAGCGACTCGAACAGCGGCAGCGTCCACAACCCGGCCCACACGCCTTTGGCCTCGCGCTGCGTCAACCAGACTCGCTGGTGCGCATCGACCAGCCACAACATCGCGTTGTGGCGTGCGCCGCGCTTGAGTTTTCTTGTCTTGACCGGCAAGCGTTCAGGCCGGCCTTGCGCCTTGGCGACGCAAGTTGTCGCCACGGGGCACTCGTCGCAACGCGGCGCGCGTGACGTGCACAGCGTCGCGCCGAGATCCATCAGGCCCTGTGTGTAGCGCTCGATGCCATGCGCGGGCAACAGTGCCCGCGCGTGCTCCCAGAGCGCGCGCTCGTGTGCCGCAACCGCCAGATCGGCGTCGAAGCCGAGCGCACGCGTCAGCACGCGCTTGACATTGCCGTCGAGGATCGCCACGCACTCGCCGAAACAGAACGCGGCAATCGCCGCCGCGGTCGAACGGCCGATGCCGGGCAAGTCCATCAGCTGGGCCGCGCCGGATGGAAAGGCACCGCCGTGCTGTTGCACCACCACCTGTGCGCAGCGGTGCAGGTTGCGCGCACGGCTGTAGTAGCCCAGCCCGCTCCACTGCGCCAGCACATCGTCCAGCGGCGCGGCGGCAAGAGTGGCGACATCGGGAAAGCGCTGCAGAAAGCGCGCGTAGTAGTCGAGCACCGTCGTCACCTGCGTCTGCTGCAGCATGATTTCCGACAGCCAGACGCGGTACGGGTCGCGCGTGTTTTGCCACGGCAGGTCATGGCGGCCATGGCGCTCCTGCCAGGCGATCACACGCGCGGCGAACGCATCTTCCGCAGCTTGGGTTTTGTTTGGCACACCGCGAGTGTCGCGCGGTGTGTCGAGTGCCGCGTTCAGCCGGCCGCGTGGCGCGCGTGCTCGCCGCCGGCAGCCGTGTTGCGCTCCACGGTCGCATCGCGCAGCGCCGCGGCCTGCTGGCGCACGTTGGCCCACAGATCCTGCAAGCGCTGCTCCTGCTGCTCGAGGTCAGCGATGCGCGCGTCGAGTTCGCCGGACGCGGTTTGGATGCGCTCCAGGCTTTCGCGGCGGCGCTTGAAACCGCGGCGGCGGTCGCGCAGTTGCGAATCCACCTGCGTCGAGGCCGACTTGTTCCACAGCTCGATCTCGCCGCTGGCGTTCTCAAACACGATGTTCAGCTTGGACAGCAGCATGCGCCGAAACTGTTCCATGAAGCGCGGCTCGGCAAGGCGCAGGGCATTGGACAGGCCGAGGTACTGCACGTAGCTGCTCTCGATCAGATCCAGCTCGCGGTCAGTGCGCTCCAACGTCGGCAGGCGCGTCAGGGTCAGCGCGAAACCAAACTCGGTGTTTAGCGCCTTGAAGCTGCCCTGCAGCATCTCGTGGATCTCCTGGCTGCGCGAGCGCGCGCGCGTGATGCGCATGCGTAGCCGCATGCACAGCGCCATGAACGCTTTCTTGGCGCCGAGCTTGAACAGCGTGGCCGACGCTTCATCCTGCATCTGCGCCACCTCGTCGCGCAGCGCGTCGGCGGCCAGAGCGGTGAGCTGCTCGCGCAGCACGCGCGAATGAACGGCGCGCAAGGCGATCAGCTTTTCGGTGCAGCGCTCGAAATCGCTCGCCTCCGCATCGACGCGCTGGATCATCTGGGCGACTTTGCCGCTGTTTTTGCCGCGCAGGCCGCGCAACTCCAGCATCTGCTCGGCGATCTGACGGCGCTGGTCACCCACGCTGCGCTGCGCCTGTTGCTCGATGGCTTGTGCAGTTTCGGTCACCAACTGGGTGATGACCTCGCGGCGGCGCGGCAGCAGTTGTGTTGCCAACGCGTTCTCGAGCGCCAGCAGGCGACTGTCTTCGAGGCCTTGGCGGTCGCCCTCGATACGCGCCGTCAGCGCCTGGCGCGCCGACAACGGGAAGACGCGCGACGGCTCGATCTCCAGCGTGGCCGCAGTGCTCTTCACCTGGCTGTCGATCTGCGCGCGCACCGCTTCGGGCGACAGCAGCGGATCAGCCAAGGCATCGATCTTGTTCAGCACCACGTAGCGCGCCATCGATTGGCCGCCGAGGTGATCGCGCCACACCGCCAGGTCGGACTTGGTGACGCCGGTATCGGCGCCACAGATGAAGACCACGCCGTGCGCCGCCGGCAGCAGCGACAGCGTCAGCTCGGGCTCAGCTCCGATGGCGTTCAACCCCGGCGTGTCGAGCACGACCAAGCCGCGCTTCAACAGCGGGTGCGGGTAATTGATCGCCGCATGGCGCCAGGCCGGCACTTCCACCAGGCCATCGGCAAGCATGGGTGGGTTGTCCTGCAGCGCATCGTCGTGCCAGAAGCCGAGAGCGCGCGCCGTCTCGACGGGCACGCCTTTGGTTCGCATCACCTCGGTCAGCGCCTCGGCAAGTTTGTCCGGCCGCGACGGCTCCAAGGGCAAGCGGGTCCACAGTGCCGGTTTGGCGCGCAGATCGGTCAGCGACTGCGCTTCCAGGCGCGTGTCGATCGGCAGCAGCGCCAGCACCGGCGGCAACGCCGCGTCATAGCCGATCTCGACCGGGCACATCGTCGTGCGGCCTGGCGTAGCCGGCAGCACGCGGCGGCCGGTATCGGCAAAGAAGATGGCGTTGATCAGTTCCGACTTGCCGCGCGAAAACTCGGCTACGAAGGCGACACACAGCCGGTCGGTGGCTAGGCGCTCGCGCAGCGACGCGAGGTGGCGTTCGCTGGCTTCATCGTCCATCCCATGGGTTTGCAGAAAGCGCGCCAAATCGCCCGCTCGGCGGTCGAGCAGGCCGCGCCACGATGCCAAAGCATCAAGCTGGCCGGCCAGGCTGTATTCAAAACGGTCGTTCATGGCTCTTTTTCGGGGTTCGAGCCATGCTAGCGGAAGGTTTTTGCCCTGGCAGCAACCGAAACAACTCCTGACCGACCGCTGTCGCGGCATGTGCGATTTGTCGCACTTTTCACGTCCTCGATCTAGCGCCAAGCCCCTCTTAAGGGTAGGCCTGAACCTGCCTTCGGGCGCGCTCGAGCAGAGCAAGCGAGGGGCTGACAATTCAGCGCTTCTGGCAATGCCTGCAAAAGAAGGTGGAGCGTTGGCCCTGAACCACCCGCAGCACCGCCGCGCCGCACTTTGGGCAGGGTAGCCCCTGTCGGCCATAGACGCGCGACTGGTTCTGGTACGCGCCGTCCATGCCATGCGAATCGCGAAAGTCGCGCAGCGTCGAGCCGCCAAGCGCCAGCGCCTGGGCCAGCGTGTCGCGCACGCTGGTGAGCAGGCGCGCGGCGCGCGGTCGGCTGATGCGGTCGCACCGCGTGCGCGGGTCGATGCCGGCCGCGAACAGCGCTTCGCACGCGTAAATGTTGCCGGCACCAACGATGATGCTGCCGCCCAGCAGCGCCGCCTTGATGGGCCCGCGGCGCCGTTGCAGGGCAGCGTGAAACAACTGCGGAGTCAGCGAGTTGTCGAAAGGCTCCACGCCGAGCTTGGCCAGCAACACAGCCGCCGGAGGCTGATCGATCGCCGGGGACCAGACCACGGCGCCGAAGCGGCGCGGGTCGGTCAGCCGCAACAGTCCGTGGGTGGTGAGCAGATCGAAGTGATCGTGTTTGCCCGGCGGCAACGCAGATTCGCGAAACGCCAGCGAACCCGACATGCCCAGGTGCATCAACAGCCCGCCGGCCGTCTCGCCACCGCGCGATAACGGCAACCAAAGGTACTTGCCACGGCGCTCGGTCTGGCCAACCGTGCAGCCGATCAGCGACCCTGTCGTGCAGCCCAGCGGCCAGCGCAATGCGGCGCCGAGCCGCGCCGAAACCACCGTGGCACGGTCGATGCGCCCGGCAAAGCTGCGACGGGTGGTTTCAACTTCGGGCAGCTCGGGCATGAACAAATCATAGAAGGCCTGTTCGGTGTGAACGATCGCGCTGCGTCAGCGTCCTACCCAATGCCTAGAATGGACCAGACCATGAAGTCACGCCTGTCTCTCGTGCTTGCCGCTGCGCTGGTGGTCGCCAACGGCGCCGCCGCGCAAACGCCGGCAGCTTCCGCGCTCGACGCGCCGCTGTTCTATCAGCTGCTGCTCGGAGAACTCGATTTGCGCGATGGCGATCCAGCCGCTGCACAAGCCAAGTTCCTCGACGTGGCGCGGCGCACGCGCGACGAGGCGCTGTTCCGACGTTCGGTGGAGGTGGCGCTGCAAGCGCGTTCGGCGGATCAGGCTTTGGCCTCGGCGCGCGCCTGGCGCCTGGCACTGCCCGAGTCGCTCGACGCGCTGCGCTTCGAGTTGCAGATTCTCGCGGTGCAGAACCGCGGCAGCGAACTCGCCGAGCCGCTGCGGCTGCTGCTCACCCGCACGCCCGAAGCCGAGCGCAGCAGCGCTCTCGCAGCCCTGCCAAGAATGACACAGCGGGTTGCCGACAAGCGCGGTCTGGCTGTGCAGATGGACGAGGTGTTGAAACCCTACGCCGACGCGCCTGCCACACGTACCGCAGCCCGCGTGGCCAGTGCGCGCTTGTGGCTGCAAGCCGGCGACGCCCCACGCGCGCTGGGCCTGGCCGAGCGTGCGCAAGCCGACGACAGTGGCGCAGCAGGACCGGTGTTTCTGGCGCTCGAACTGCTGGCCAGTCAACCCGCGGCCGAGAAAATCATCATCAGCTACCTCGCGCAACCGAAGGCCGAAGCCAACGTGCGCCTGGGGTATGTGCGCGCGCTGAGCGCCGCGCAGCGCTTGGTCGATGCCGAATCGCAAATGCGCATGCTGACGCGGGATCAACCCGCACAAGCGGGTTACTGGCTGACGCTCGGCGCCCTGCAACTCGAACTGCGCCAATCGAAGGACGCCGATGCATCGCTGCAACGCTACTTGCAGCTCGGTGCGGCGCAGCCCGAGCAGGCCGCCGCGGCCAGTGACGATGACGAAGAGCCGGACACTTTCGCCGAAGGCGGACGCACGCAGGCCTGGCTGATGCTCGCCCAAGCGGCTGAGTTGCGCGGCGACGGCAAGGCGGCGGCAGGCTGGCTCGACAAGATCGACGACCCGCAACGCGCGCTCGAAGTGCAGACCCGCCGCGCCACGCTGCTGGCCAAACAAGGCAAATTCAAGGAGGCGCGCGCGCTGGTGCAGCAGGTGCCGGAACGCAAGCCCGAAGACGCCCGCGCCAAGCTGATCGCCGAAAGCCAGGTGCTGCGCGAGGTCAAGCGCTGGCCCGATGCGCACGCCGTGCTCGTCAGCGCCAACGACCGCTTCCCGAGCGACATCGACCTGCTCTACGAACAGGCCATGGTGGCCGAAAAACTCTTGCGCATGGACGAGATGGAGCGCGTGTTGCGCCGTGTGATCGAACTCAAGCCAGATCACCAACACGCCTACAACGCACTCGGCTATTCGCTGGCCGAGCGCAACCAGCGCCTACCAGAAGCGCGCGACCTGATCGCCAAGGCGGTCGAGCTCGCGCCCAACGACCCGTTCATCGCCGACAGCCTGGGCTGGGTCGAATTCCGCCTGGGCAACAACACGCAAGCCTTGCTGCACTTGAAGCGCGCCTATGCCTCGCGGCCCGACACCGAGATTGCTGCACACCTGGGCGAAGTGCTGTGGGCCGCTGGCCAGCGCGACGAAGCCCGGCGCGTCTGGCGCGAAGGCCGCGCACGCGACGCCGACAACGAGGTGCTGCGCGAAACGCTGGCGCGACTGCAAGTCAAGCTGTGAAGCGGCGAAAGCTGCTGGTTGCGGCCACTGCGGCGCTCGGCGGCTGCGCGAACCTCGTCCCGCAGCCGAGCCCCGCCGACCTCGCCGGCCGCTTGGCTGTTCGCGTCGAGGCCTCGCCGCAAACGCCACCCAAGAGTTTCAGCGCCGACTTCGATCTGCGCGGCAATGCCGACCGCGGCACGCTGCGACTGACCGGCCCGCTTGGCGCCACGCTGGCCGAAGTGCGCTGGCAGCCCGGAAGCGCTGAGATCGCCGGCGCACAAGGCGCGCGCGCCTACGACACGCTCGACGACATGGCGCAAGACTTGTTCGGCGAGTCGCTGCCCCTGGTGGCGCTGATCGACTGGCTGCGCGGCCGGCCCTGGTCAGGCGCCCCGAGCGTCAAGCGCGCGGATGGTTTTGACCAACTGGGATGGCGTGTTGACCTCGGCGGGTTTGCCGAGGGTCTCTTGCACGCCACCCGCGAGCGTGCGCCGGCTGTGAGCGTGCGGGCTCGATTGGAAATACCGGCATGAGCACGCCCGGCCGCCCGAAGGGCGAATTGACCGCAGTGCGAAGCACGGAGGTTGCCTGATGAGCCTGGCCGCGCTGTATGACGTGCCCGCGCCGGCCAAGATCAACTGGTTCCTGCATGTTGTCGGCCGCCGCGCGGATGGCTTGCACCTGCTGCAATCGGTCTTCGTGTTGATCGATTGGGCCGACACGCTGCATTTCGAGCGAAGGGCCGACGGCGCCTTGTACCGCCATGACCTCGGCGCCGTGTTGCCGGCCGATGACCTGACACTCAAAGCCGCACGCCTTTTGCAGGCCGAAAGCGGCTGCCGGCTTGGGGCCGACATCTCGATCGACAAGCAGGTGCCGTGGGCTGCCGGGCTGGGTGGCGGCAGCTCCGATGCTGCCAGCACGCTACTGGCGCTGAACCGTCTCTGGACCTTGGACTGGCCGCGCGCGCGGCTCCTGCCGCTGGCGCAAAAGCTCGGTGCCGATGTGCCGTTCTTTGTCGGTGGCCGCAACGCCTTTGTCGAAGGCACCGGCGAGCGCCTGACACCGATCGACGTGCCGCGCCAATGGCTGGCCCTCCTCAAACCGGCCGCAGGCCTGGCCACGGCTGACGTTTTCATGCACCCGGCGTTGGTCCGCGATACACCCTCGGCTATACTCGCGGGCTTTCTCGCAGAGGCAACGCAACCGGGTTTTTGGCGCACCAGTTGGGGTCGAAACGACCTTCAACCGCCCGCTGAAGACCGCTGCCCCGAAGTGGCCCAGGCCGCTGAGAGGCTGCAAAAGCAGTTCGGCAACAGCCGGATGAGTGGATCGGGCAGCGCGGTGTTTGCGAGGAACGGCATGGACGACCGACCCTTGGTGACATGGCCACAGGAAGACTCGCTTCCTGTGGGCTGGGTGGGCCGGATGTGCCGCAGCTTGGCGCAGCATCCCTTGTTGGACTGGGCCGGCTGAAACGGTTTTCAAGGGTCGAGGTGAAAGCCTCGGTCCTGTGTAGGGGAGTCGCCAAGTTGGTCAAGGCATCGGATTTTGATTCCGACATGCGAGGGTTCGAGTCCTTCCTCCCCTGCCAAGTCTTTTTGCCGCTTCCGTCCTCACGCCTCACCGTAGAGCCTTCGCCGTGCTGTTCAACACCGTGCTGTTCACCGGCAATGCCAACCGAGGCCTGGCGCAGGAGATTTCGTCGAGCCTGGGTGTAGAACTCGGCCGGGCCAAGGTGGGCCACTTCTCCGACGGCGAAGCCGACATCGAGATCTACCAGAACGTGCGCGCGCGCGATGTCTTCGTCGTCCAGTCCACCTGCGCGCCGACCAACGAGCACCTGATGGAGTTGCTGATCATGGTCGATGCGTTGAAGCGCGCCAGCGCGCGCCGCATCACCGCCGTGATCCCGTACTTCGGCTATGCGCGGCAGGACCGCCGCTCGCGCAGCACCCGCGTGCCGATCAGCGCCAAGGTTGTGGCCAACCTGCTGGAGACCGTGGGCGTCGAGCGCGTGCTGACGATGGACCTGCACGCCGACCAGATCCAGGGCTTCTTCGACATCCCGGTGGACAACATCTACGCCAGCCCCGTGCTGCTCGCCGACCTGAAGAGCAAGAACTACAAGGATTTGGTGGTGGTCTCGCCCGACGTCGGCGGCGTGGTGCGCGCGCGCGCCCTGGCCAAGCAGCTCGGCTGCGACCTGGCCATCATCGACAAGCGCCGGCCCACCGCCAACGTCTCCGAAGTGATGCACGTCATCGGCGAGATCGACGGCCGCAACTGCGTGATCATGGACGACATGATCGACACCGCCGGCACACTGGTCAAAGCCGCCGAGGTGTTGAAGGAGCGCGGCGCCAAGCGCGTCTATGCGTATTGCACGCATGCCGTGTTCTCCGGTGCGGCGATCGATCGCATTGGCAAGTCACAGCTCGACGAGGTGGTGATCACCAACACGATTCCGATGAACGACGCCGCCCAGGCCAACAAGAAGATTCGCCAGCTGAGCGTGGCGTTTTTGTTTGCCGAGACGATTCGCCGCATCACCGACGGCGAGTCCGTCACCTCGCTCTTCGCAGAGCAGAACAACAATTTTTGAGTAGAACGAAAGCGGGATGCCTTCGGCACCCTGCCCACCAGCGCAGGCTTTGCAGCCTGCAATTCAACAGGGGATCCTGGTCGCGGGCCCCGACATCCACAACACAGAAAGGGATGAAACCATGAAGTTCGTAGCCTACGAACGCACCCTGCAGGGGACCGGAGCGAGCCGCCGCCTGCGCAAGACCGACAAGGTGCCCGGTATCGTGTACGGCGGCGGTGAGCCCAAGCTCATCGAGCTGGATCACAACGCGCTGTACTTCGCATTGAAGAAAGAAGCTTTCCACGCTTCGCTGCTCGAGATGGACATCGGCGGCAAGGTGCAGAAGGTGCTGTTGCGCGACTTCCAGATGCACCCGTGGAAGCAAAACGTGCTGCACATCGACTTCCAGCGCGTCGATGAAACGACGCGCGTGCACAAGAAGATTCCGCTGCACTTCTCCGGCGAAGAAAACTCGGCAGCGGTGAAGACGGACAAGTGCCTGGTCAGCCACGTCACGACCGACATCGAGATCGAATGCCTGGCCGCCAAGCTGCCGGAGTTCATCGCCATCGACCTGTCGGGCCTGGTCAAGAACCAGAGCCTGAAGGCCAGCGAGTTGACGCTGCCCGATGGCATCAAGTGGGTGCGCCACGGCAAGATCGATCCGGTGATCGTGGCCGTGACGATGCCGAAGGAAGAAGTCGAAGAAGCCGCGGCCGCCGCTCCGGTGGTGGCGGCTGCCGCGCCAGCCAAGAAGAAGAAAGACGAACGTCAGAACAAGAAGTAAGCCGCGAGGCTTGCAATCCTCCGAGGCCCCGCACTGCGGGGCCTTCTTTTTTCTGCACCCTATCATCGTCGCCCATGACCATTCGACTGCTCGTGGGCCTGGGCAACCCCGGCCCTGAATACGAACACACGCGGCACAACGCCGGGTTCTGGTGGATCGATGCGGTGGCATCGAAGCTGCGTGCGTCGCTCGTGCCTGAGCGCAACTACCACGGTCTCGTGGCGAGGATCAATCGAGCGGGGGGCGAGCCGCTATGGCTGCTCGAACCGATGACGTTCATGAACCTGTCTGGCAAGTCAGTGGCCGCACTGGCGCGCTTCTTCAAGATCTCGCCGGCCGAGATTCTGGTGGCGCACGACGAACTCGACCTGCAACCAGGCCAGGCCAAGTTGAAGCTCGGCGGCAGCGCCGCCGGGCACAACGGCTTGAAGGACATCCACGCGCAGCTCGGCACGCAGGATTTCTGGCGGCTGCGCCTGGGCATCGGCCACCCGGGGGTCAAGACCGAAGTGCCGAACTACGTGCTGAAAAAACCGTCGCCCGAGCACCGCACCGGGATCGAGCAGGCCATCGAACGCTCGCTCGAATCCCTCGACTTGGTGTTGGCGGGCGACATGACAAAGGCGATGATGAAGGTGCATGCCGACAAACCGGAGCGGCCAAAGCCGCCCAAACCGGCCCAGTCACCCGCGCCACCCGAGGAGGGAAACAGTTCGTGATGTCCAAATCGTTGATCGTGGCCGCGATGCTGCTGCTCGCCGCTCAGCCGCTGCTGGCGCAGAACAAGAAGGTCTATCGCTGCGAGAACGAAGCTGGCCGGGTGACCTACTCGGACGAAGCCTGCAAGGGCGGCGCTGAGTTGAAGACCGATGACGCGCGCAGCGGCGAGCAGCGCCAGGCCGCGGCCGACGCCGCAAAACGCGAAGAGCGGCTCGCCGACAAACTCACACGCGAACGGCGCGCGGCGGAGAAGGCGGCCGGTCCGGCCAGCGTGGCGCTCATTCCGTACTCGGCCGCAGAGAAGGCGGCCAAGGACCAGCCGAGCAGCAAGCCAGCCGTGGCGAAGAAGACCAAGAAGAAAATCAGGGCCCCGGCGAGCGAAAGAATTCAGGGCTGAGCCGTCAGCCGCCGGTACTTCGCCCACAACGAGTCCTTGGCTTCGATGTGTTCCGGGTGCACCGGAATGCACGCCACCGGACAGACCTGCACACACTGCGGCTCGTCGAAGTGGCCGACACATTCGGTGCACTTGCCGGGGTCGATGACATAGAACTCCGGCCCCATCGAGATCGCGTCGTTGGGGCATTCGGGTTCGCAGACGTCGCAGTTGATGCACTCGTCAGTGATCATCAATGCCATCGACTCACTCTTCCGGGGCTTGCGCGACCCGTTCCTTGAGTTTCTGAAGCACCAACGGTGCCACGAACTTGGAAACATCACCGCCAAGGCTGGCAATTTCGCGCACGAAGGTGCCGCTGACGAACTGGTACTGATCGCTCGGCGTCAGGAACAGCGTTTCGACGTCGGGCATCAGTTGGCGGTTCATGCCGGCCATCTGGAACTCGTACTCGAAGTCACTCACCGCGCGCAGGCCGCGTACCACGACGCGGCCGCCGCACTCGCCAACGAAGTCGGAGAGCAAGCCGCGGAAGGCCATCACCTCGACGTTGCCATAGGGGGCGGCCAGCTCGCGGGCAATGTCCAGCCGCTCGGCAATGGTGAACATGGTGCGCTTGTGGTGCCCTGCTGCCACCGCCACGACCAGGCGCTCGAACAGCCGGCTCGACCGCGCCATCAGGTCCTGATGGCCGAGCGTCATCGGGTCGAAGGTGCCCGGATAGACGGCGGTGAGGCGGGTGGCGGAGGTCATGCGCGCAGTTTAGGTCGGCGCGGCGCCAGAGGTGGGCGTGCACCGCGCCGGCCTTGAAGTTGGCGATGCGGCTCGAATCCCGGCGGCGGCTCCAAAGCGTCTCCCGACTCCACGTACAACCAGCCACCCGGCTTGAGCAGCTTTTGCCCCAGATCGGCCGCCTGCGCGTGCAAGCCGGCGTCGAACGGCGGGTCGAGCAGGACGAGGTCGAAGCGGCCCTGCGCGGCACTGGCCATCCACGCCAGTGCATCGGTGGCGTGAACCTGCAGCGTGTCAGCGTTCAATCGGGCCTTCGACGCGATCAGAGACCGTGCGAGCACCGCATCGCGCTCAAGCAGCACCACCTCGCCGGCGCCCCGCGACGCTGCTTCGAAGCCGAGCGCGCCGCTGCCTGCGAACGCATCGAGCACGCGCCAGCCTGTGAGGTCTTGACCGAGCCAGTTGAACAGCGTTTCGCGCACGCGGTCGGGCGTCGGACGCAGGCCGGGCCGGTCGGCCACCGGCAGTTTGGTTCGCTTCCACTGTCCACCGATCAGGCGGACTTCGTTCTTCAGCATCAGTGGCGCTCGGGCGTCCGAAGCTGCTGAGCGCCCGCTCGGGGGGCAGCAAGCAACAGCGAGCTCAGGCGCTTCATCAATTGCGAACGGGAATGCCGCGCGACGCCATCAGCGCTTTGGCTTCACCGACTGTGTGCTGCCCGTAGTGGAAGATGCTCGCCGCAAGCACCGCGTCGGCGCCGCCCTTCGTGATGCCATCCGCCAAGTGTTCGAGCGATCCAACGCCACCCGAGGCGATGACCGGCACGCTGACCGCATCGGCCACGGCGCGCGTGAGTTCCAAATCGAAGCCGATCTTCGTGCCGTCGCGGTCCATGCTCGTCAGCAGGATTTCGCCAGCGCCGAGCGCGGCGACACGCTTTGCCCATTCGACGGCATCGAGCCCGGTGTCTTTGCGCCCGCCGTGCGTGTAGACATGCCAGCCGCCATCGACATGCTTCTTGGCGTCAATGGCAACGACGATGCACTGCGCACCGTATTTGTCGCTCGCCGCGCCGATCACATCGGGGTCGGCCACCGCTGCCGAGTTGAAGCTGACCTTGTCGGCGCCGGCATTGAGCAGCCGCCGCACATCGGCCACGGTGCGCACGCCGCCACCGACCGTCAGTGGAATGAAGACCTGCGAAGCCACCGCTTCGATGATCGGCAGGATCAGGTCGCGGCCGTCGCTGGTGGCGGTGATGTCGAGAAAGGTCAGCTCGTCGGCGCCCTGCTCGTTGTAGCGCGCGGCGATTTCCACCGGGTCACCGGCATCGCGCAGCTCGATAAAATTGATGCCCTTGACGACGCGGCCGCCGGTCACGTCCAGGCAGGGAATGATGCGTTTGGCGAGCACTACATGCTCTCGCCATTGAGTTCATCCGCCCGCTTCTGCGCCGCCACGAAATCGAGCGCGCCGTTGTAGATCGCACGCCCGCAGATCACGCCCTCGACGCCTTCGCTCTCGATCGCGCACAGCTTGTCGATGTCTGGCAGTCCTGCCAGGCCGCCTGAGGCGAACACGGGCATCGTCACCGCCTGCGCCAAACGCACAGTCGCGTCGATGTTGATGCCGGTCAGCATGCCGTCGCGGCCGATGTCGGTGTAGATCACACCTTCGACGCCGTAGTCCTCGAACTTCTTGGCCAGGTCCGCCACCTCATGGCCCGTGAGCTTGCTCCAGCCGTCGGTGGCGACCTTGCCGTTCTTGGCGTCGAGGCCGACGATGATGTGGCCGCCGAACGCCGTGCACGCGTCTCTGACAAAGCCCGGGTTCTTCACCGCCGCGGTGCCGATGACGACATAGCTGATGCCGTCATCGAGGTAGCGCTCGATCGTGTCGAGATCGCGGATGCCGCCACCGAGTTGCACCGGAATCTCGCCGTCCACTTCGCGCAGGATCGCCTTGACCGCGTCCTCATTGACCGGCTTGCCGGCGAACGCGCCGTTGAGATCGACCAGGTGCAAGCGCCGCGCGCCGGCATCAAGCCAGCGCCGCGCCATCGCGGCCGGGTCTTCGCCGAAGGTGGTGGACTTGGCCATGTCGCCTTTTTCGAGGCGCACGCAATGACCGTCCTTCAAGTCGATGGCAGGGATCAGCAGCATGGGGTGGGGAAAAAAGCGTTAGGGCTTCCAGGTGAGGAAGTTGCGATACAGCATCAAACCGTCGTCAGCGCTTTTCTCGGGGTGGAACTGGGTGGCAAAAATGTTATCGCGCGCCACGGCCGATGTGAAGGGCGTACCGTACTCGGTGATACCCGCGCTGTGGCGGCCATCGGCAGGCTCGGCGTAAAAACTGTGCACGAAGTAAAACCAGGCGTTGTCGGCGATACCGTGCCACAGCGGATGCGCCTCGGCCTGCTGCACGCGGTTCCAGCCCATCTGCGGCACCTTGAAGCGGCTGCCGTCGGGTTGTGTTCGGCCTTCGAGGCGAAAGCGCTTCACCTCACCGTGAATCACGCCGAGCCCGGGGGTGTCCTGCTCCTCGCTGTGATCGAGCAGCATCTGCATGCCGACGCACACGCCCATCACCGGCTTGGTGCGCAGGGCGCCCTGCACAGCGTCTTTGAGTCCCGAGTCGGCCAACTCGCGCATGCAATCTCGCATCGCACCCTGACCGGGCAGCACGATGCGTTCGGCCAGGAACACTTCCTCGGGGTTGCCAGTGACGATGACCTTGACGTCGTCGGCCATCTGCGCGACATGGGCCACCGCCTGCGACACCGAGCGCAGATTGCCCATGCCGTAGTCGATGACGGCAACGGTTCTCATGGCCCCGCACCAAACCCGTTCGGGCTGAGCTTGTCGAAGCCCTTCAACAGGCTCAGAGCGAACGGTTGGGTCACAGCGATCCCTTCGTACTAGGAATCACCCCCGCACTTCGCGGATCGATCGCCACCGCCATGCGCACCGCGCGCCCGAAGGCCTTGAACACCGTCTCGCACTGGTGGTGTGCGTTGTCGCCGTGCAGGTTGTCGATGTGCAGCGTCACGCCGGCATGGTTCGAAAAGCCTTGGAAAAACTCGTAAGCCAGCTGCGTGTCGAAACCGCCGACCATGCCGCTCTTGAACGGCACGCGCATGTGCAAGCCAGGACGGCCGGAGAAGTCCACAACCACGCGCGACAGCGCTTCGTCGAGCGGCACATAGGCGTGGCCGTAGCGCGTGAGGCCGGCCTTGTCGCCTACGGCTTTGGCGACGGCCTGGCCGAGCGTGATGCCGACGTCTTCGACCGTGTGGTGGCCGTCGATGTGAAGATCGCCGCTGGCCTCGATCTGCAAGTCGATCAGGCCGTGGCGCGCGATCTGGTCGAGCATGTGATCGAAAAAGCCGATGCCGGTGGCCAGCCGGGCCACTCCCGTGCCGTCGAGATTGACCTTGACGCGGATCTGCGTCTCCTTGGTGTTGCGCTGCACTTCGGCGATGCGGAGGTCCATCACAGCGATTCCTTCAAGGCGTCGATCATCAAGGTGTTTTCTTCAGGCGCACCGACTGTGAGGCGCAGGCAGTTGGCGAGCAGCGGATGCAGGCCGGCGATGTGCTTGACCAGCACCTTGCGTTGCTTCAGGCCCTCGAAGGCACGCTTCGAATCGGGCACGCGCACGAGGATCATGTTGGCTTCGCTCGGGAACACCGTCACGCCGCTCATGCCGCGCAGCGCGATCATCAGGCGCTGGCGCTCGCGCTTGAGCACCGTGGCCTGTTCGGCAAAGACCTCGGCATGTTCGAGCGCGAACAGCGTCGCCGCCGCGTTGAGCGCGCTGATGTTGTAAGGCGGGCTGACCTTGTCGATCTGCTCGATCAGCGGCGCCGCGCCCACGAGGTAGCCCATGCGCACGCCCGCCAGACCGAACTTCGACAAGGTGCGCAGCACCAGCACATGCTCATGCATTGCGAGTTTCGGCATCCAGGTGCGCGACGAAAACGGTTGATAGGCCTCGTCGAACACGACGAGGCCGTCCTGCGCGCCGACGGCATCGACGATCTTCTCCACGATGGCCTCGTCGAACAGGTTGCCCGTCGGGTTGTTCGGGTAGGCGATGTAGGTCAGCGCAGGTTTGGCCTGCTCGATGGCTGCCAGCATCGCCGCTTCATCCAACTCGAAGTTGGCCGTCATCGGCACACCCACAAACTTCAAGCCACGCAGCCGCGCCGACATCTCGTACATCACGAAGCCGGGCAGCGGCGCGAGCACTGTAGCGCCAGGAACATCGCAAGCCACCGACAGCAAGTCGATCAACTCGTCCGACCCATTGCCGACGATCAGCTTGCAACCTCCGGGCACCTCGAAGTGCTGCGTCAAAGCCGCCGCGACCTCGCCCTTGTTGACCGGATAGCGGTTGATCGCCACCTCCGCCAGCCGCTCACCGAGCGCGCGCTTCAACGCCTGCGACAACCCGAACGGGTTCTCCATCGCGTCGAGCTTGACCATGCCGGCGCTCGGCTGGATGGCATAGCCGGCGCTTGAGGTCACGTCCTGGCGGATCGTGCGGGTGATGCGGCGGGTGAGGCTAAGCGTCGTTTGCATTGGCAGGCAGTACGTGTTTGCAGAATCGCCAGTCACTGACGGGTTGATCGTCAACGTAAACATCCGGCTTCGGGAGAAAGGCGACAAAGCATGCTTCCACCCCAAGTTCGATAGCCGATGACCGCGCGTAGTCCGCTCCACCCGAACTCCAGAGGTAAAGCGCGGCACCCCCAGCGTGAAGCTCGCGCACACGCGCTACAACACTTGGCATGGCGATCCTTTTTGTTCCGACAGATCGAACGAGCGTGTCGTCAACGTCGATGAATACGACGCGTTGCCTCATCTCGCACCATGAGGCCGCAGCGGCAACACCATCTCGTTCTCGCCGTGACTGACTTTGCCCGTGTACGCAAAGCCGAACTTCTCGTAGAACGAGCCCACCGGGTTCTCCGGCACATGCGACAGGCCGACACTGGCCACGCCCATGCGTTTGGCTTCGTCGATCAGCCAGCGCATCGCCGCCTGGCCGTGGCCTTGGCGCTGGTAGCGCGCGTCGATCGACAGGCGCCAGATATACAGCTGGTCGGCGCGTTCGGCAGGATCGGGGTCGCGTCGCGCATCCCACAGCAGCAGGAAGCCGACCGGCTGGCCGTTCGCGTACAAGCCGAGCGGCCGGCCTGCGGGGCGTACCGACGCTTGCGCGAGTGACTTGGCCACCGAGGCGACGAACTTCTCTTGTTCTGCGGTCGTCTTGAGTTTGATCAGCTCATCGACGTTGTCGTCGGTGACAGCTCGCACTTCCAAAACGGTGGATGAAGCAGACGCGGCGTCAACAACCCCGAGCCGCATCTCCGCCGCGCGTGCATGCGCCTGCAAGCCCTCACCCTGCGCGAGCACAGACGCGATTTCGCCCAGCGACTGCGCGCCCTTCGCACTCACTTCGATCAGGCTAGTGCGCTTGACGAAGTCATACACACCCAGCGGCGACGAGAAGCGCGCCGTGCCGGCCGTCGGCAGTACGTGGTTCGGCCCGGCACAGTAGTCGCCAAGGCTCTCGCTCGTAAAACGGCCGAGAAAGATCGCGCCGGCGTGTTTGAGCAACGGCTCCCAGCGCTCGGGGTTCGCGCTCGACACCTCGAGGTGCTCGGGCGCGATGCGGTTGCTGATATCGCAGGCCTCTTCCATCGAACGCGTCTGGATCAGCGCGCCGCGGCCGGCCAGCGAAGCGCGGATGATCTTTTCGCGCGGCAACGTCGTCAGCAGTCGTTCGATCGATGCGGCCACCGCATCGAGGTAAGCGGCATCGGGGCAAAGCAGGATGCTCTGCGCCAGCTCGTCGTGCTCGGCCTGCGAGAACAAATCCATCGCGACCCAGTCGGGCGACGTCGTGCCATCGGCGAGCACGAGGATCTCGCTTGGCCCCGCGATCATGTCGATACCGACCTGGCCGAAAACCTGCTTCTTCGCGCTCGCCACATAGGCGTTGCCGGGCCCGGTGATCTTGTCGACGCGCGGGATCGTTGACGTGCCGTAAGCCAGCGCAGCAACGGCTTGCGCTCCGCCGATGGTGAAGACGCGGTGCACGCCGGCGATGTGCGCTGCGGCGAGGACCATCGCATTGCGTTCCCCGCGCGGCGTCGGCACGACCATGATGACTTCGCCGACACCGGCCACACGCGCCGGCACGACGTTCATCAGCACCGACGACGGGTACGCCGCCTTGCCCCCCGGCACATAGACACCGACGCGATCGAGCGGTGTGACCTTCTGGCCGAGCAGCGTGCCGTCGGCGTCTCGGTAGGCGAAGCTGCGGCAGCTCACGTCGAGCTGGCGCTCGTGGTACGAGCGCACGCGCTCGGCGGCGGCTTCGAGCGCGAGGCGTTGTTCGGGCGTGATGGCGTCGAGTGCGGCGTTAAGTTCGCCAGGTGACAGTTCGAGCGCTGAAACGCTTGCCGCGTTGACGGTGTCGAAGCGAGCCGTGTAGTCGAGAACCGCCGCATCGCCGCGTCGGCGCACATCGGCAATGATCGACGCCACCGTCGCGTCGATCGACGCGTCTGCCTCGGCCGACCATTGCAGCGCTGCGAACTTTGCTTCGAAGTCCGCCTCCGCCGTGGACAAACGACGCACGATCACGCCTGCACCGCCTTTTCGAGCGCATCGATCAGCGGCCGCATCGCCTCGCGCTTCAACTTCAGCGCCGCCTGGTTGACCACCAGCCGCGATGAGATGTCGGCAATCTTCTCGACTTCGATCAACCCATTGGCCTTCAACGTGCCGCCGGTGGAGACGATGTCCACGATCGCATCGGCCAGCCCCGTCAGCGGCGCCAGCTCCATCGAGCCGTAGAGCTTGATCAGATCGACGTGCACGCCTTTGTCGGCGAAGAATTGGCGCGCGGTGGCGGTGTACTTGGTAGCGACGCGGATGCGCGAACCTTGCTTGACGGCGCTGGCGTAATCGAAGTCCGAGCGCACCGCGACGGACAGGCGTGCGCGCGCAATGCGCAGGTCGAGCGGGCGGTAGAGGCCGTCGCCCTCGGTTTCCATCAGGATGTCCGAGCCCGCCACGCCGAGGTCGGCGCCGCCGTACTGCACATAGGTCGGAACGTCGCTGGCACGCACAAGGACGACACGCACGTCGGCGCGATTGGTCGCCAGGATGAGCTTGCGCGAGGTCTCGGGGTCGTCCGTGACTTCGATGCCGGCGCGCTTCAACAGCGGCAGCGTCTCGTCGAAGATGCGGCCTTTCGAAAGGGCGAACGTCAACATCAAGGCGTTCTCTCGATGCTCGCACCGACGCCGCGCAGTTTGGCTTCCATGCGGTCGTAGCCACGGTCC
Organism: uncultured beta proteobacterium; assembly: GCA_963814385.1. Taxonomy (GTDB): domain Bacteria; phylum Pseudomonadota; class Gammaproteobacteria; order Burkholderiales; family Burkholderiaceae_C; genus CADEEN01. Next base: position 120,748 of record CAWFCX010000050.1, on the reverse strand, counting down.
AAGTGGTAGATGCGATCGACCAGCGTCTGACCTTCGGCGACCAAGCCGGCGATGACGAGTGACGCCGACGCGCGCAGATCCGTCGCCATCACCGTGGCGCCCGATAGTTGCGGCACGCCGTGCACCACCGCCGTGTGGCCGTCGATCTCGATCTTCGCGCCCAGGCGCACCAGTTCGTTGACGTGCATGAAGCGGTTCTCAAAGATCGTTTCGCTGATCACCGCGCTGCCTTCGGCGATGCAGTTCACCGTCATCAACTGGGCTTGCATGTCGGTCGGAAACGCCGGGTACTCGCTGGTGCGAAAGCTCACCGCCTTCGGCCGGCCGCTCATGCGCACGCGCATCCAGCCGTCGCCTTCTTCTATCTGCGCACCGGCTTCCTTCAGCTTGTCGATCACCGCGTCGAGGTGGTCGGCGCAGGTGCCCGTGAGCTTCACGTCGCCGCCGGCTGCGGTCACGGCGCAGAGGAAGGTGCCCGTCTCGATGCGGTCCGGGATGATGCTGTGCGGCTTCTTCGGCGCATGCAGCGCCTTCACGCCTTGCACGCGGATGCGGCTCGTGCCGTGGCCTTCGATCTTCGCGCCCATCGCGATCAGCAACTCGGCGAGGTCGGTCACCTCCGGCTCCTGCGCCGCGTTTTCGAGCAGCGTTTCGCCTTCGGCCAGCGCGGCGGCCATCAGCAGGTTCTCGGTGCCGGTGACCGTGACCATGTCGGTCGTGATGCGCGCGCCTTTGAGCTTCTTCGCTTTGGCAACGATGTAGCCATGCTCGACATCGATCTGCGCGCCCATCGCCTGCAAGCCCTTGATGTGCTGGTCCACCGGCCGCGAGCCGATCGCGCAACCGCCGGGCAAGGACACCTTGGCCTTGCCGAACCGCGCCAGCAGAGGACCGAGCACGAGGATCGACGCGCGCATCGTCTTCACCAGCTCATACGGCGCTTCGGGCGCGCCGATGCGCGTGGCGTCGAGGATCATGCGTGTCGGCGCGCTTTCGGGTCGCTCGATCGCCACGCCCATGTGGCGCAGCAGCTTGGCCATCGTCGCCACGTCCTGCAGCTTGGGGACGTTGTCGAGCACGAGCGGCTCGGCGATCAGCAGCGCCGCACACAACTCCGGCAGCGCGGCGTTCTTCGCGCCGGCAATGGCGATCTCGCCTTGGAGGCGCTGGCCGCCGCGGATGAGGAGTTTGTCCATGGTCGTCTTTCAGTCTGACGACGTGGGCCGCGAGGGGCTCAGGTGGACACTGTCTGCAAGCACGCGCCACCAGCCCCCGCAGCGCGCGCCGCGGGCGGTTCAATGGTGATGCGGTTGTGCCGTAGCGGGGGCCGGAAGGGCTTGCCACTCGGCAGGGGTGAGTGTCTTCATCGACAACGCGTGGATTTGAGCGCGCATTCTATCGCCCAGCGCCGCATAGACGCGCTGATGGCGCTGCACCCGCGTCTTGCCGTCGAAATCGGCAGCGACGATGGTGGCAAAGAAGTGCCGGCCGTCGCCGTCGACCTCGAGATGCGTGCATTCGAGGCCGCCAGCGATGAAATTCCGCACGTCTGCGGCGGTGGGATCGGTCATGACCATTGAATTCTAGGCGCGCGGGGCTACATTCCCGCCCGAAGGGGGAACCATCGCCATGAACACGACCGCCATCGTCACGCTCGCCATCCTGTTCGTCCTGGCCTTGTGGGCACTGGCCGCCTACAACCGCCTGGTACGGCACCGCAACGAAATCGGCAACGCGTTTGCGCAGATCGACGTGCAACTGAAGCGCCGCTACGACCTGATTCCCAACCTCGTCGATGTGGCCAGGAAATACGTGCAGCACGAGCGCGACACATTGGAAGCGGTGATCGCCGCGCGCAACGGCGCCAAGAGTGCCAGCGAGGCCGCCGCGGCCAAACCGATGGACGCCGCGCGCATCGCGGCGCTCGCCGGTGCGGAAGGCACGTTGGCGGGGCTGATGAACAAGCTGAACGTCGTTGTCGAGGCGTATCCGGAGTTGAAAGCCGACGGCACGCTACAGAGCCTGTCCGAAGAGCTGAACCACACCGAGAACCGCATCGCCTTCGCGCGCCAGGCCTTCAACGACTCGGTCCTCGAGTACAACAACGCGGCGCAACAGGCGCCGACGAACCTGATCGCCGGGCTGTTCAGCTTCCGCGAAGCAGCGATGCTGGAGAGCACGACGAAAGAAGTCGAGCGAGCAGCGCCGAGAGTGAACCTGGCTTAGTTCCATTCGAGCTGAGCTTGGTCTTTGCCCTTCGACAAGCTCGGGGCGAATGGGCGCTTGCGCACCGGCTCAGATGAAATTCCGCCGCCACCAGGAAGCCGCTGAACAACAGACGCGGCAGCTGATCGGCCTGTTCGTGCTGGTCGTGATCGGCTTGGTGATCGCCGTCAACCTGGTGTTGGCGCTGATCTTCTGGATCACCGTGCCCTTCGCGCGCGGCCTGCCGACCTATTTCATCGAGACCAACACCGGTCTCGTGCTGCTGTTCGTGCTCGGCGGCTGCTGGGTCGAGTCGATGCGCCTGCACAAGGGCGGTCCGCATGTGGCCGAGTTGGCCGGCGCGCGCCCCGCACAGCCCAGTGGTAACGACGAACACGCGCGCCGCGAGCGGCGCTTTGTCAACGTCGTGCAGGAGATGGCGATTGCCAGTGGCCAGCGCCCCGCGCCGCAAGCCTGGGTACTGCCGCGCGATGACGCGATCAACGCGCTCGCCGCCGGCTGGCGCGGCGACGACGCGGTTGTTGTCGTTACCCGTGGCGCGCTCGAACGCCTGACGCGCGCCGAATTGCAGGGCGTGGTCGCACACGAGTTCAGCCACATCGTGCATGGCGACACACGGCTGAACATGCGCTTGGTCGGTCTGGTCTGGGGCCTGCAGATGATCTGGGGCCTGGGCCTATCGCTGTGGAGCACGGACGAGCGTGGGCGCCGCGGCGCCGGCGCACTGTTCGGCCTGGGATTGATGGCCGTCGGCTCGCTCGGCTGGCTCGCCGGCCGCTTGCTGCAAGCCGCAGTGAGCCGGCAACGCGAGTTCCTCGCCGACGCGTCGGCGGTCAAGTTCGCGCGCCATGTCGATGGCCTCGGCGGCGCGTTGCGCAAGATCGCCGATCAACAAGCGCGGCGGATCAAGGGCCTTGCCAGCGCGCATACATCCAGCCTGGCGCATCTGCTGCTGTCGAGCGACGTGGCGTCGCGCAGTGGCGGGTGGCGGCAGTGGCTGGCTACACACCCGCCGCTGGCCGATCGCTTGTCGCGCTTGTACGGGCGGTCGTTCGAGGCCGATGAAGTGCTGCTGGCCGCAGATCGCTTGGCCATGGAAGACGCCGACGCGATGGCGCAGCCTGCGTCGTTGATGGCGCCAGCAGTCGCCGGCAACGCCCCAGGCCCAGGTCGGGCTGAATTGGCAGAAGCGGCGGCAAGCCCTGCGCTGAGTTCGTGGCAATCGGGTGTGTCCGACGCGGAGTCCGCGCGCCACGACGCGACCCAGAAGCCGACCCATTTCGACGATGCCGAACGCGAGCGCGACGCGCTGCGCCGCATCGATCGGTGGTACGGCATCGGCGAGTGGCAGGCCGCGATGCTGGCCCTGTCAATCGATCCGCAGGCCCGCGACGCCGCGGCCCGCTGGCGCGGCTACGAGGCCGCGACAGCCGACCTGCATGTCGCCAACGCCGTGCGCGAAGAGGTGCAGGTGCTGCGGCCGGGGGCACGCCGCCAGGTCATGGAAAAGCTGCTAGACCGCCTGCGCCAATCACCGCCGTTGCACAAGCAGCGCCTGCGGCACGAGTGGGCCCAACGCAGAAGCCACCCGGCGCTCGCCGGCGTAGAGCTTGCCGCGGATCAGTGGCGTGCACTCGTCATCCAGCACTTCTTTGCACCTGGACCGACCGCACCCGCGCGCGGCACCTTGGCCACCCACGCCGACGAAGTGCGCGCCGCCACACGCTGCATGGCGCGCGTGCTGACCAACGACAACACTGCTCGGCACCCATGGCTTGTCGATGCCCTCGCCGCGCTCGAAGCCATGGGCCTGCCGCCACGGCGCAGCCCCGGTGGCGGGCTCGCACCGCCCACCGTGCCGACGTCTCAGCACGAGTTGATCGCGGCCTTGCGCGTGCGACAGCTGTCGGTCATGCAAAGACCACTGCTGCTTCGGGCGTGGGTCGATGCAGCACTATCTCGTGCGCTGCTCAGCCAGCCGGGCCGCGGTGACTCACTGCATCTGGCCTGTCTGGCACTCGGCGTGCCGGTCGCCGACGCACTGCGCTAGGCAGAGGGCGACCGAGCTACTTCAGCTCGCTCTGCTTCTCTATCACCCGCGCCACCAGCCCATACTCGATCGCTTCCTGCGCGCTCATCCAGTGGTCGCGGTCGATATCGACCAGCACGCGCTCCAATTTCTGGCCGGTTTCCTTGGCGATGACGCGGGCGATGCGTTCGCGCATCTTGATGATCTCCTGCGCCTGGATCGCGATGTCGCTGGCCCGGCCACCGGCCCCCCCCGACGGCTGGTGAATCATGAAGCGGGTGTTGGGCAGGCACACGCGGCGCTCCTTCGGCGCGGCGAGGAAGATGTGCGTGCCGGCGCTGGCGACCCAGCCGCTGCCGATGGTCGTCACCGGCGCGCGCACGAAGCGGATCATGTCGTGGATGGCGTCGCCCGATTCGACATGGCCGCCCGGTGACGAGATCAGCATGTGGATCGGTGCGTCGGACTCCTGAGCCAGCAGGATCAAGCGCTCGCTGGTGGCGCGGGCAACCTTGTCGTCGATCTCACCGAAGACCATGACGAAGCGCGCCTTGAATGCGAGTTGCTCCATCAGGCTGCTGCTGCCGCGCTCGGCTCTGTCGGCCTTGTCCTTGTCGTCGTCTGTGGGTGAAAGGCGGTGGTTCATGCGGATCTCCTTCGAATGGCGGTCATTGTGTCAGCGCTTGTGGTTGCTACGGTGCACGTCGTGCGTGACGGTCGTTTGCGAGGGCTCGGGCGGTGCCAGCCAATCCGGATGCGCCAGCGTGCGCCGGATGTCGGCCAGACCACTGGCCCAATGGTCGCGCATCGACAGCGCACTGAACTCGTAGTCCTTGTGGTGGCTGTCCCAAGCCTTGTCCTGGTAGATCAGGTGGACGACATTGAAGGTCTTATCGGACGCCTGTGCCTCGGCCTCCATGCACCACGCATCGCCCTTGCGCTGGCTCGCCGGCACGCGCGCCAGCACTTCGCGCAGCAGGCGGCGCAGATGGCGTTCGCGTTCGAGTTGCCGCGTCACCGCGCGCGTGCGGCTCGAAAAGCGGATGTCCTTGGCGCGCTCTTCGACGTCGAGCAGGTTCTTCGGCAGCGGGCCGAGCGCACTCCACAAATCCACTTGAAACGCCAGCGTGTCGCGCCGCGGTTCTTCATCGAGCACGGTGGCCAAAGGCGTGTTCGACACCAGCCCGCCATCCCAGTAGTGCTGACCTTCGATCTCCACCGCCGCAAAGCCCGGCGGCAGCGCGCCCGACGCCACGATGTGGGCCGCGGTGAGTCGCCCGGCCCACGGGCCACGCTGGCTGTCGAAGAGTTCGAAGTTGCCACTCTCGATGTTGACGGCCGAGACGGTCAGGCGCAGGCCTTTCTGGTGGTTGAGGCGGTCGAAGTCGACCAGCCGTTCGAGCGTGGCCCGCAGCGGCGCGGTGTCGTAGTGGCTGAGTTCGCCCGGCGCGGATTGCGTGCTGAACGCGGGCGACGGCGTGCGTGGCACGAAGAACCCTCGCTGCCCTTCGAGCAGCGCGCGCGACGCCTCGAACCAGCCGAGCGCGGTTCTCGCCGCGGCGCCGCCCGACTCCAGCGCGTTGGCCCACCACGCGGCCGTCGGCGGCAGCAGCGGCGGTGCGGTCACCGTGTCCCAGAACTCGCGCAAGCGCTCGACACGCTGTGCAGGCGCATTGCCGGCGATCAGCGCGGCGTTGATCGCACCGATGGAAATGCCGGCCGCCCAATCGCACTCGATGCCCGCCTCGGTCAGGCCCTCGAACACGCCGCCCTGATACGCGCCGAGCGCGCCGCCGCCTTGCAACACGAGGGCGACACGGTCGTACGGCAGCTGCATGCGGTTCAGCTTCGGATCTTGTAGCCGGTGGCGAGCAAGCGCAGCGCGACGGCCGAGATGATCAAAAAGCTCGACCCCACGACCGCCAATGACAACCACGGCGAGACGTCACTCACGCCAAAGAAGCCGCGGCGAAAGCCATCGATCATGTAGAAAAAAGGATTCAGGTGCGACAGGCCCTGCCAGAACGAGGGCAGCGAATGCACCGAGTAGAAAACGCCTGAGAGGAACGTCATCGGCATGATCAGAAAGTTCTGGAAGGCTGCGGTCTGATCGAACTTTTCTGCCCACAGACCGGAGACCAGCCCTAGCGTGCCGAGCATGCCGGCGCCGAGCACGGCAAAGACAAGGATCCACCATGGCTCTTCGAAATGCGCCGGCGCAAACCACACCGTGACTGCGAACACACCCAAGCCCACCGCCAGCCCGCGCACCACGCTCGCACCGACGTAAGCCGCGAACCAGGCCCAGTGCGACAGCGGTGAGACCAGCAGGAACACCAAGTTGCCGCTGATCTTGCTCTGGATCAGCGAGCTGCTGCTGTTGGCATAGGCGTTCTGCAGCACGCTCATCATCACCAGGCCCGGGATCAGGAAGCTCGTGTAGCCGACGCCGGGGAAGACCTGCACATGCGCTTCGAGCACGTGGCCGAAGATCAGCAGGTAGAGCACGGCCGTCAGCACCGGCGCGGCGACGGTCTGCACGCTGACCTTCCAAAAGCGCAGGATTTCTTTCCTGAAGAGCGTGCCGGCACCCGCGAGGTACACGAGGTTCATGTGAGCCCCTCGCTCGCGGAGTACCGCGATCGATCCCCCGAGGGGATGCGGGCCGGCTTGGGAGCGGCCCTGCGCTCGGCCCTCATGCACTTTCCTTCTGCATGATCTCGATGAACACGTCTTCGAGATCGGCACGCCCGATCTCCAGGTCTTCGATGCGCACGCCACCCTGGCGCAAGCGGCCGAGGATGGTTTCGACCTCGGCGGCGTCATGCGCCGTGACCTGGGCGATGCGCCCGGTGACCCGCGCATGCGCCGCCACATCCGTCGGCAGCGCATCGTCGGTCTTGAAACGCAGCATCGTGCTCGCGGTGCCGGCGAGCAGGTTGGCGGTGCGGTCAAGCGCCACCACGCGACCCTGCTTCAACATCGCGATGCGGCCGCACAGCGCTTCGGCTTCTTCGAGATAGTGCGTGGTCAGCAGCACCGTGTGGCCCTCCTTGTTCAGGTTGGCGATAAAACCCCACAGCGTCTGCCGCAGTTCCACGTCGACGCCCGCAGTGGGTTCGTCGAGCACGATCACCGGCGGCTTGTGCACCAGCGCCTGCGCCACCAGGACGCGGCGCTTCATCCCACCCGAGAGCTGGCGTGTGTTGACGTCGGCCTTGTCGGCCAGGCCGAGGCCGGCGAGCAGCTCGTCGATCCAGGCGTCATTACGGCGGATGCCGAAGTAGCCGCTCTGGATGCGCAGGCATTCGCGCACCGAGAAGAACGGGTCGAACACCAGTTCCTGCGGCACGATGCCGAGCGACTTGCGCGCGGCCGCATAGTCGCGAATGACATCATGACCCATCACGGTGACCGTGCCGCGCGTGGCCCGCGTCAGGCCAGCGAGGATCGAGATCAGCGTCGTCTTGCCGGCACCGTTGGGGCCGAGCAGGCCGAAGAATTCTCCCGATTCAATGGCGAACGAAATGCCGTCGAGCGCACGCACTTCACCGCGTGCGCCGGCATAGGTCTTGGCGACCTGATCGAACACGACAGCGGGCATGCAGACGATTGTAGGGAGCGCTTTCGATCCAAGCAGAGCCGTCAGCCGATGACCTTGCGCCTACCATCGCTTCATGGCACGCACGACCGCACACACGATGGCGCTCACCGTGTTGGCGATGCTGGCCTTCGCGGCGAACTCCCTGCTCTGCCGCTTGGCGCTGCAGCAGGCAAGCATCGATGCGGCCAGCTTCGGCAGCGTGCGCCTGGTGTCGGGCGCATTGGTGTTGATGGCCATTGTGCGCTGGCGCAACCAACCCGCCCCTGCGCGCGCCGACTGGCTGGCCGCAACGATGCTCTGGGCCTACGTCGCGGCCTTCTCGTTCGCCTACGTCACGTTGCCCGCGGGCGCCGGCGCGCTGGTCCTGTTCGGTGCGGTGCAGTTGACGATGTTCGTGTTTGGCCTGCGTGCTGGCGAGCGTTTCACGGCCGTGGCGTGGGCAGGCTTCGCGCTTGCGGTCGGCGGACTGCTGTATCTGGTGTCGCCCGGGCTGGCCGCGCCGCCCGTGGCCGGCACGCTGTTGATGGCCGCGGCCGGCATCGCGTGGGGCGTCTATTCGCTGCGTGGGCGCAGTGCAGGCGAGCCCGTGGCGGCGACCGCCGGCAACTTCATGCGCGCCGCACCGCTCGCGCTGGTGCTGAGCCTGGTCTTTGCGAGCCAGTTCAAGGCCAGCCCTTCAGGCGTGCTGCTCGCCATCGCCTCCGGCGCCGTGACCTCGGGCCTCGGCTACGTGATCTGGTACGCCGCGCTGCCACAGCTTTCGGCACTGCGCGCGGCGACGGTCCAACTCTCGGTGCCGCCGCTGGCCGCCATCGGCGGCGTGCTGCTGTTGTCCGAAGCGTTGACGATGCGCCTGGTCCTGTCGTCGGCAGCGATCCTCGGCGGCATTTCGCTGGTCTTGTTGAGCCGGGCGCGCGGCAAACCCTGAGTCCGCCCCGATCGACCGACCGCACGTCCTGGTGCAAGATCGCTGTCCATGCCTGCGACTCTTCCCACAAAAAAGCCCCGCCGGACGGCTGAGCGCATCCTCGATGTGACGCTCGAGCTGTTCAACCGCTTCGGTGAGCCGAATGTCAGCACGACGGTGATCTCGGCCGAGCTGAAGATCAGCCCCGGCAACCTCTACTACCACTACCCGGCCAAGGACGAGCTGATCAACGGCCTGTTCGCGCGCTATGAAAAGGCGCTCGCCGAAATCCTGCTGGCCGCCGACAACGTGCGCAACGTCGAAGACGCGTGGCTGTTCTTTCACATGCTGTTCGAGACGATCTGGGCCTACCGCTTCTTGTACCGCGACCTGAACGATCTGCTGTCGAAGAACCGCAAGCTCGAGATGCAGTTCCAGCACATCCTCAGAGCCAAGGGCCGCGCGGTGCAGTCGGTGCTCGGTGGCCTCGCGCGCGGCAACGCCGTGCGCATCGACGCCCGCGAGGCCGAACCCGTGTCAACGGCGATGGTCGTCGTGCTGACCTATTGGCTCTCTTTCGAGTACGTGCGCGACCCGCGGCGCGCGCTCGAGCCCGAGACCGCAGGCCCGGCGCTGGCACGTGGCGCGTACCACGTGCTGAGCTTGCTGATGCCCTACATCGAGCCCGCGGCGCGTGACCATCTGCATTCGCTGGTCGCGCCATACAGACATTGATCACGTCACTGATCACAACAAGGAGACATTCGAAATGGCCAAGTGGACTGCTTACCCGTACGACCTGTTCGACCTCGACGCCGCGGCCGTCAAGAAGCAGTGGGCGCGCCTGCATGCCGGTGACGCCGAGCCGCTGCCCAAGGACGCCAAGGTGTTGGAGGCCTGGGTGCTGTTCCACCGCGGCGAGTTTCAGAAGGCCTTCGACGCCGGTCTGAAGGCGGGCGGCGCCGGCATCACCGTGGCCAACAAGGCGCAGGCCATCTACGCCAACTACGTCGAGAAGAGCGAGAAGACCAAGCTGGCGATGTTCCAGGAAGTGGCCGCGCGCGCCGAATCCCTGCAAGACGAGGAGCCGAAAAACGCCAACGCCTACTACTACCAGGCCTATGCGCTGGGCCGCTACAGCCAAGGGATCAGCGTGGCCAAGGCGCTGACGCAGGGGCTGGGCAGCAAGGTCAAGAGCGCGCTCGAAACGACGATCAAGCTCGCGCCCAAACATGCCGATGCGCACATCAGCCTGGGCACGTTCCACGCCGAGGTCATCGACAAGGTGGGCTCGCTGCTCGGCCGCACGCAAGGCGCCGACAAGTCCACCGGCCTGAAGATGTACCAGCAGGCGTTGAAGCTGCACCCGGCAAGCGCGATCGGCATGGTCGAGTACGCCAACGGCCTCGTGATGCTCGAAGGCGACAAGAAGATGAAGGAAGCCGAAAAGCTCTATGCCGACGCGGCGGCATGCAAGCCGGCGGATGCGATGGAGCGGCTGGATGTGGAGATGGCGAAAGAAGAGTTGGAGGACTGAAGCAGTTTCATTCACCGCAGAGGCGCATAGAGCGCAGAGGTGCGCAGAGAAATACAAGAACTGCATTCCTCTGCGCTTCCTCCGCGTCCTCTGCGCCTCTGCGCCTCTGCGGTGAAGGAGACTTCACTCCATCACCGGCCACGGCGACATCAGCGCCAGTAGCAGCAGCTTCTCGAACTCAGGAGCAAAGTGCTCGACGATGCTTTCGGGATCGGGGCACAGCTTCGCGTCGGTGATGAGGCCGAGCTGCACGCCACCGGCATAAGACAGCAGCGACACGCCGACGCCGACGTCGCCCGACTGCGGCACCCAGAACATCACCTGGTTCACCGTGCGCCCGCAGAAGTGGATGGGTTCCCGCGGCCCCGGCACATTGGTCATGACCGCGGTGGTCTTCTCGTTGAACAGGCCGGTGATCACGTCCTGCATCGGCTTGACGACGAGCCCCGACAGCGCCAACACCGCAAACGCCAACAGCGGCTGGTAGCTGCCCTTGAGCGCGTTCATGCGCGCATGCACCGCGTACAGGCGCTCGCCGGGATGCGCAATGCCGATTGGCAGCACCAGCGGCGCGAGGCCGAAGCGGTTGCCCAGCTTGTAGGCCTCCGCTAACGGGCGCAGGTTCACCGGCACCATGGCGCGGATCTCTTGTCCGGTCGGGTCATCGCCCTTGCTGCGCAGGTAGCTGCCGATGGCGCCGGCCACCGCCGCGAGCAGCACGTCGTTGATCGACACGCCCCAGGCCTTGCTGACCGCTTTCACGTCCTCCAACGGCAGTGGCTCGCCCCAGGCCACGCGTTTGCCCGGCGTGGCCTTGCCCTTGAGGCGCGTCGGCGAATCGTCTGCCATCAGCGCCAACGCAGCGGCGTCTTGCGCGACTTGCACACCGATGCGCGCGGCGTCGGCCGAGCCCAGCAGCGCCATGCCCTTGGCGGTGAAGTCGACAAACGGCTTGACCAGCGTGTCTGCAATCCAGTCGTGCTCGTTCTGGGCCTCGCGCGGTTTTCTCTGCGGCGGCGGCTTACCGCCATCGGCGATCGACAGCGTCACCGAGATCAGTGCGATGCCGTCGCCGATGCAATGGTGGATGCGGCAGATCATCGCGCTCTGCGTGCCATCCAGGTCTTCGATGAGATGGAACTGCCACAGCGGCCGTGATGGGTCGAGCGGCTGCGTCGCCAGCTCGGCGACGCGGCGCTTCAACGTGTCGAGCGCCGGCTCGCCATGCCGGTGGCGCAACACTTCGCGCGTGACGTGATGGCTGAGGTCGAAGTGCTCGTCTTCGACCCACATCGCCTCGCCATCGGCTTCGACCACCTTCTGCCGGAAACGCGGGTAGGCGAGCAGCGCGGTCTGAATGCGCTCGGCCAGTTCGGCCAGCGTCAGCCTCGGCTCGAGCAGCCAGAAGCCGATGATCATCATCAGGTTGGCGTCGCTGTCCATGCGCAACCACGCGTGATCGACGCGCGACATACGCTCAACGGCAGCAGACATCGGGGTTCTCCTCGGCAGCGGACGCTGTGACATGCTGGCTAAGATGCTGACGGTATCTTCCTACTTCGTCCTTCACAACAGGAGTTCTGCACCATGGCCACCTCCAAAGCCGCCTTCGACAAAGCCGTTGCCGACAGCAAGAACCTGCCCGAGAAGCCCGACAACGCCACGTTGCTGCAGCTCTACGCGCTCTACAAACAAGGCTCTGGCGGTGACGTCGACGGCAAGCGCCCCGGCTTCACGGACATGGTCGGCCGCGCGAAATGGGACGCATGGAACGCGATCAAGGGCAAGAGCAACGACGAGGCGATGAAGGAGTACGTGGCGCTGATCGAGTCGTTGAAGTAGTCACATCTATGCAGCACTTCGAACGCGAGGCCAAATGGATAGCTGCGGTCTTTGTGCTGCTGGTGGCTGCGGGGGTTGCTGCTGCGTTCGTTGTGCCCTATGTGCTCACGCAGATCGACGTTGACCGCTGCCTGGACAACGGAGGCCGCGATGACCGTGCGGCGGCCCAATGCGACAACGCAATAGAGCGGTAGTCACGACTTCTTGGCCGCCTTCTTTGCGACCGGCTTTTTGTCCGCAACGCTCTTGGCCAGAAGCCCATCCAGGTTTTTCTTGATCTCGTTCTCGATCGTTTTCGAGAAGGCACCGAGCAAGAAGCCGAGCTTGGCGTTCAGGTCAAAGTGATCGGGCGCAACGATCAGCGTGCCGTTGACGCCGCTGCGGGTGAAGTGAACGGTGTCGCTGAACTCGCCTTCGGTGACGGTGCATTCCATCGAGAATTCTTTTTCAACCTGCTCGGCCCATTTCCAGGCGATCTTGCGCGCCTTGGGCAGGCCGAGTGCGTGGTCGCGGTGGATCTTGATGTCGGGCATGAAACAGGTCTCCTCAGAATGAGTTCAGTGTCGCCGTCCGCTGCTCCTTCGGCAAGGCGGCCAGACGCGCCACCTCGCCGTAGAAACGTTTGAAGTCGCGGCCCTCGCGTTCGTACAGGCGCTCGAAGGGCGGCACGAGTTCGTTGTAAGCCGCGAGCACGCCGAAGCTGGCGTTGTTGGCACGTTCGAACCAGCCGTCGTAGCCGGCAAAACCACTCCAGCGTTCGGCTTTGAGTTGGGCGTAGTCGCCGCGCAACTCGCGCATCAACGCGGCTTTGCCTGCCCGTTTGTCGGCATCGCTGGCCGCGCTCGTGTAGAGCGCATTCAATCGGTCGCGGTAGCGTGTGGTCAGTGCTCGAAAATCTTCGCGCCGCGCGTCCTGCGTCGCGTACTGGCGCTTGGCCTCTTCGCCGGCATGCTGCATCAGCCAGCGCTGCACACCGATGCGCTCGACTGCGGTCGCAAACGATTCGTTGAACATCGTGTCGCCCTCGGCATAGACGACCTGGTGCGCGAGTTCGTGGAAGACCAGGCGCGCCAACTCGCCTTCGGGCCAGTTCACAAACGTGTTGAGCAATGGGTCGCCGCCAAGCCAGTCGAGTTTGCCGAGCGTGGAGTACGCGGGCACGCCATAGACGTTGACTTCGAGACCGCGTTCGCGCAGCACGGCACCCTCGGCGTCGGCGGCCGCGCGGTCGTAGTAGCCGCGGTAGCCGACGCAACCGACGACCGGGAAGCACCAGGTTTCGAGTTTCAGTGACAGCTCGGGAGCAGCCGTCACGTTGTACACGGCGGCGTTGCGGCCCAAATCGCTGTAGCGGCGGTAGCTGCGGTTGTCGGGCAGGCCAAGATCGCTGATCGCAAAGTCGCGGATGCGCGCGGCGAGCGCCAGACGTTCGCGCAACGGCGCGGGCGTCGACTCGGAGGCTCTCAACTCATCGATCGGTTTGGCGCGCGAGAGCAAGTCGAGGTGGCCGCCGACCGATTGCGCGTAGTAGCCGATCGTCGAGCAGCCAACGCTGAGACAAGCAGCGCCGATCAGCGCCGCCAGGCCCGCAACACCGACACTGGCCATCAGCGTCCAGCGCCGCACGGCTTGACTTCAACCAAGCAGTCGTAGAACGTCGGCGCGCGGCCGATGTCGGTCAGGCGCTGGCTCGTCAGCTGATTGACGTTGGTGCCGTCCGCGCCGAGCTTGCGCCACCAGACGCCGAGGCCGTTGACCACGCCCGGCCGCGCCCGCGCACTGACCTCGCACCGGCACCGGTATTCGCCGCGATCGTTGAAGACGCGCACCATCACGCCGCTGGCGATGCCGCGCACTTTGGCGTCGTCGGCGTGCATCTCCAGCAGCGGCTCGCCTTCGATCGTGCGCAGACTCTTCACATTGACGAATGTGGAGTTGAGGAAATGACGCGCCGGTGGCGAGATCATCGCCAGCGGAAAGCGCTGTGCCAGCTCGGGCGACGACAGCACGCTCTCGTAGTTCGGCACATGCTCGGGCACGCCGAGGCCGCAGACATCGACCTTGGCCCTGCCGCTCTCGGTGGCAAAGCCGCCGTCGGCGAAGGGCGCGTCGGCAATCGGCAGGCTCGCCCAGCCGCGTTCGCGCAGCGCGTCGAAGCTCGTGCCGATGGCCTCCCAGTCGAAGGCCTGGCGGGCCAGCGTCTCGTCGTCGTCGTCGAAACACGGCTCGGCGAAGCCCATGCGCGCCGCCAGCTCGCGAAAGATCTGCGTGTTGGGTTTGGCCTCGCCGATCGGCGCGATCGCGGGTTCGTTCCACATCACGTCGGTGTGGCCGTAGGTGCCGTGCACGTCGAGGTGTTCCAGTTGCGTCGTGGCTGGCAGCACATAGTCGGCATGGTCGGCGGTATCGGTCATGAAATGTTCGAGCACCACCGTGAACAGGTCTTCGCGCTCGAAGCCGGCAACGACCTTCTTCGACTCCGGCGCCACCGCCACCGGGTTGCTGTTGTAGACGATAAGCGCTTCGATTTTTGGCCCGAACGCGGGCGAGCTCTCACGCAGCAGGTCGTCTCCGATCGTGCTCATGTTGATCGTGCGCGGACGCCGGCCGGCGAGCAGATCGGGCCGCTCCAGCGACGGATTTTTGTACTTCTTGAACCAGCCCGAGCTCGACAACAACAAGCCGCCGGCGCGGTGCCGCCATGCGCCCGTCAGGCACGGCAGCAACGCGACCAGGCGCGCCGCGCTGCCACCGCCCCGCACACGCTGCATGCCGTAGTTCAGGCGAATCGCGGCTGGCTGCGTCGTGCCGAGATCGCGCGCCAGGCCGCGCACCTCGTCCGCGGTGATGCCGCACACGGCGGCCGCACGCTCGGGCGGCCACTCGGCGATGCGTTTTTGCAGGCGGTCGAAACCGTCAACGTTGCGCGCGATGTAGTCGTGATCGAGCCACTGCTGCGCCACCAGCTCGTGCATCACGCCGAGCGCCAGCGCACCGTCGGTGCCGGGCAGCAGCGCGATGTGCTGATGGCATTTCTCGGCAGTCTCGGTGCGCCGCGGATCGATCGCGATCAGCTTCGCGCCGCTCCGCTTGGCCTCTTGCGCCAGCGTCCAGAAATGCAGGTTGCTGGCAATCGAGTTGCTACCCCAGATGACGATCAGCTGGCTTTCCGAGAAGAAGCGCATCTGCATGCCGATCTTGGCGCCGTAGGTGGCGGCCAGCGCATCGCCGCCGGCTGCCGAGCAGATCGTGCGGTCGAGCAGTGAGGCGCCGAGCTTGTGGAAAAAGCGCTGCGCCATGCCCTCGCCTTGCACGAGGCCCATCGTGCCGGCGTAGCTGTAGGGCACGACAGCTTGCGCATCTCGCGCCGCCATGCCTTTGAGGCGCTGCGCTATGTCGCTCAAAGCCTCGTCCCACGACACGCGCACGAACTCACCGTTGCCCTTGGCGCCAACCCGCCTCAAGGGAAAAGTCACGCGCTCCTCGTGATAAGTGCGCTCGGCGTAGCGACTGACCTTGGTGCACAACGCACCTTGTGTCGTTGTGTGTTCGGGGTCGCCCTGGATGCGCACCACGCGCCCGGCCTCGACGGTCACACGCATCGCGCAGGTGTCGGGGCAGTCGTGCGGGCAGGCAGCATGAACCGTGCGGGACAGACGACTGGGCGCAGCTACTTTGCTCATGAATGAACTATTGCACAACGACCGGGCGTGCGTCGCGCCCGGCCTGCTCCGCGCTCGGGCAATCGGCAGACACTGGCGCTACTTCTACGCTGTGCCTGTCGCCGTGCAACGCCGCACCCATCTCAAGCGCTCCCTCGCCGGCTCGGCGGCCCTCGCTTTGCCCGCCGTCGCGCAAGGCCGCAGCGTGCTGATCGGCCAGTCCGTTGCCCTCTCCGGCCCGGCGGCGCAGTTCGGCATCCAGATGCATGCTGGCGCCAAGAAGTGGATCGACCAGGTCAACGCCAACGGCGGCATCAACGGCCAGACGATCGAGCTGCGCGCTGGACCTGAACCGCATCGCCGTCTTCTACCAAGACGACGCCTACGGGAAGACGGGCCTCGAGGGCACGTTGAGCTTGAGTCGGTCCAGCGCGCCGACTTCGGCGGCTTCATGCTCGCCTTCGGCTCGCGCGACCATGTCGCATCGAGCTATGTCGATTTGTCGATGCTCACGGGCGACGGAAAAGTCCGCCGCTAGCAGGAGAAAAGTGATGAACGTCCGTCCCTTAGTCGCAAGCGGACGCCGTCGGGCGCTCAAACAGCTGGCCGGCGCTGTGGCCGCCTCCGTGGCCACCCCGCTGTGGGCGCAGTCGGCCAGCAAGAGCATCGTGCTCGGTCAGTCGGCAGCCTTCAGCGGCCCGGCCGCGCAATTGGGCGAACAGTTCAAGCGCGGTGCGCTGCTGTTCTTCGATCGCCAGAACGCCAAGGGCGGCGTCAACGGCCGCACGATCGAGCTGAAGAGCGTCGATGACGGCTATGAGCCAGACCGCTGCAAGGCCAATACCGAAAAGCTGATCAAGGATGGTGTGTTCGCGCTCTTCGGCTACATCGGCACGCCCACCAGCATTGCCGCCCTGCCGCTGGCCAGCGCGGCGCAAGTGCCCTTCATCGCACCGTTCACCGGCGCCCAGGCGTTGCGCGAGCCGTTCAACCGCATTGCTTTTCATGTGCGCGCCTCGTACTTCGACGAGACGGCCGAGATCGTCAAGCAGGTCACATCGATCGGCGCCAAACGCATCGCTGTCTTCCACCAGAACGACTCCTACGGCAAGGCCGGACTCGACGGCGTGCTGCGCGCGTTGAAGCCGCTCAACCTCGAACCCGCCGGTCTGGGCACCGTCGAGCGCAACACGGTGGACGTGGCCGCGGCGGTGAAGTCGATCCTGGCCGCCAAGCCCGACGCCATCGTGCAGATCAGCGCCTACAAATCCTGCGCCGCGTTCATTCGCGAAGCGCGCAAGGCAGGCTACGGCGGCACCTTTTACAACGTCAGCTTCGTTGGCACCAAGGCCCTGGCCGACGAGCTCGGCGCCGACGCGCGCGGCGTGGTCGTCAGCCAAGTCATGCCCTACCCTTACTCGCCGGCGTCGCCGCTGTCAGGCGAGTACCTGGCCGCGGGTAGATCTGCCGACGGCGACAAGTTCGAGCCCAACTACAGCAGCATCGAAGGCTTCGTCGCCGCCAAGACCTTCAGCGAGGCTGTCAAGCGCATCAGCGGCGTGCCGAGCCCGGAGACGCTCATCGCGAGCCTGGAATCACTGCGCGAGCTCAACCTGGGCGGCTTCTTCGTCGACTTCAACGCCAACAAGCACATGGGGTCGCGCTTCGTCGATCTGACGATCCTCTCCAGCGACGGCAAGGTGCGGCGCTAGGATTCAGGCCTCCGCCACTCGAACTCAGTCCCGAGGTAGTACATGGTGACGCACTCACGTGATCTTCGCCTGCGCCGTCGAGCGCTGCTGGGCATCGTTGCAGGCGGCGCCTGCGCAACGATTGTTCATGCCGCCGAGCCGGGCGTCAGCGCCAGTGAAATCGTCGTCGGCCAGAACATCACGCTACAAGGAGGCAAGAACCGCTATGGCGTGGCGGCGCTCGACGGCATCAAGCTGTACCTGGACGCCATCAATGGCGGCGGCGGTGTGCACGGCCGCAAGCTGGTGCTGCGCACGCTCGACGACGACAACAAGGCGGCAACTGCTGAATCCAACGCGCGCCAGCTCATCGCCGAAGGGGCGTTCATCCTCTTCGCGTCGCAGGAAGGTGGACCCTCGACAGCCGTGGCCAATGCAGCCGAGGAACTGCGCGTGCCCTTCTTCGGCCCCATGGCCGGGTCGCCGAACCTGCGCCGGCCGCACTCGCCGATGGTGTTTCCGGTGCGGGCGGAGCACCGCGATGAGTTCCGCGCGCTGATGGAATGGGGCCAGCGCACCGGTCTCAAAAGCGTGGGCTTCTTCCATGCCGATTCGGAGGTTGGCCGTGCGCACCTCGACAACGTGAAGATCGCCGCTGCCGAACTCGGCTTGACCGTGACGCTGGCCGTGCCATTCAGAGGCGACATCAGCGAGCAGATGCTTGACGAGATGGCGGGCCGGATCAGCGCCGCGCAACCCGACATGATGTTCAACCACGGCAGTATCGGCGTTTACGGCAAGCTGATCGCCCGTGCCCGCAAAACACGCATCAAGACCACGTTCATGGCCGTCAACTCAGGCTCGACGCAACTCGCGGCCGATCTCGGCCCACTGGCGCACGGCATGGTGTTTGCGCAAGTCGTGCCCAGCCCCTGGGAGCGCAAGCACCTGATTTCGCGCGAGTACCAGGAGGCGATGTTCAAGTTGCGCCCCGGTGTGGCGCTGTCCTACGGCGGTCTCGAGGGTTACCTCACCGCCAAGGCGCTCGTGATGGCGCTGCAGGCCAGTGGCAAAAACCTCACACGGGCGACTTTCGTCGGTGCGCTGGAGCGCTCCGCCTTCGACCTGGGCGGCGTGACCGTGCGCTACTCGGCCACGGCGCACGAGGGCTCGCGGTTTGTCGACTTGTCGATGTTCTCCAGAGACGACCGCTTCATCCACTGAAGCGGCCGGGGTCTGGACCGAGGCGTAAACTGGTTTGCACACACGGAGTGCAACCGCCATGTTCGCCATCGACTCGATCCTCGCCGATGCCGCCAGCATCGCCACGCTGCGCCGCGACATCCACGCGCACCCGGAGCTCTGCTTCGAAGAAAACCGCACCAGCGACCTGATCGCCCAGGCGCTGACGGAGTGGGGCATTCCGGTGCATCGCGGCATGGGCACCACGGGCGTCGTCGGCATCGTCAAAAGCGGCACGTCGCCGCGCGCGGTGGGCCTGCGCGCCGACATCGACGCCCTGCCGATGACCGAGCACAACCACTTCGATCACGCCAGCAAGCACGCCGGCAAGATGCACGCCTGCGGCCACGACGGCCACACGGCAATGCTGCTCGGCGCCGCCAAGCACTTTTCGAAGCAGCGCGATTTCGACGGCACGGTCTATCTGATCTTCCAGCCTGCCGAAGAAGGCGGCGGCGGCGCGCGCGAGATGATCAAGGACGGCCTGTTCGAAAAGTTCCCAATGGAAGCGATCTTCGGCGCGCACAACTGGCCGGGCATGAAGGTCGGCCAGTTCGGCGTCAAGACCGGGCCGTGTTTCGCGTCGTCCAACGAATTCAAGATCACGATCCGCGGCAAGGGCAGCCACGCCGCGCTGCCGCACAACGGCATTGATCCGGTGCCGATCGCCTGCCAGATGGTGCAGGGCTTCCAGACCATCATCACGCGCAACAAGCGGCCGATCGATGCCGGCGTGATTTCGGTGACGATGATCCATGCTGGCGAAGCCACCAACGTCGTGCCCGACAGCTGTGTCATCGAAGGCACGGTGCGCACCTTCACGCTCGAAGTGCTCGACATGATCGAGCGCCGCATGCAGGAAGTGGCCGAGCACACCTGCGCCGCGTTCGGCGCGCAGTGCGAATACGTCTTCGACCGCAACTACCCACCGACGATCAACCACGACGCCGAGACGGCGTTCTTCCGCCGCGTCGCCGCCGAGGTGGCTGGTAAACAGAATGTGCTCGAGTTCGAGCCCACGATGGGCGCTGAAGACTTCAGCTACTTCCTGCAGGCGAAGCCCGGCTGCTACTTTCTCATCGGCAACGGCGACGGTGCGCACCGCAGCCTCGGCCACGGTGAGGGGCCCTGCATGCTGCACAACCCGAGCTACGACTTCAACGACGACCTGATCCCGCTCGGCGCGACGATGTGGGTGCGCCTCGCGCAGGCTTGGCTGGCGAAATGACAGCCCCTCGCTCGCGACGCTCGCACTCCACCGAGGGGAGGCTTGGACCCACGCTTGGGAGCGGCCCGGCGCTGGCCCAAGCGCCGCGCTGACTCAAGCCACCGGCAGCAGCAGATCGAGCGTGGTGCCACCCGCGGACGGTCGCACCAGTAGGGTCGCCGCCGACTGCCTTGGCCCGCCGCAGCATGTTTGCTGGGCCGTGTCCCTCCGGGCGAGAGCCGGCAAAGCCGTCGCTTCTTGCGATCACCATGCTTTCAGCATAGGAGCTGCGACCTGTCGCGCATCGCGCCATCGCGCAAGGCTCCTCACGCGTGTGCGGAAGCGCCGGCATGGCGCACGCGCCGAACTCACGGCATCGAGCGATGCCCGCCTGGTCTAAAGCCAGCCGAGCGTGCCCAGTTCGGCTTCGACCTGTGCGGCGTCGCGAAAGTGCACCGCATGCCACCCCAAGCGGCGCGCGGCGTCGATGTTGCCCGGATGATCATCGAGAAACAGCGCCTGCGACGGCTCGATGCCGAGCGCAGCCTGCAGGTGATCGAAGATCTCGCGCTGCGGCTTCATCATGCCCAAGCGCCCCGACCAGGCGCGTTGCTCGAACCAGCCGAAGCACTCGTGCGTGGCCTCGAGGTGGTCGGCATAGGGCCGCGGCATATTCGACAGCAGCGCGATGCGGTGCCCGGCGGCGCGCACGCGCTCGATCAGCGCCACGCTTTCGGGCATCGGCTGCAGGTGATCGGGAATCGCATCGATCAGCGCGGTGACGCCATGATGCGGCAGGCCGCTGCGCTCGGCAATGCGGCCGGCGAGCGCAGCGGGCTCAACCTGGCCACGATCGAACGCGGCCCAGTCGCCACCCTCTGCAAAGCTCTGGAAAACCTGCGACTTGATCCGTGCGGCGCTGGCGTCGTCCACCGCGTGCTGTGGAAAGCATTGGCGCATCAGCGCCTCGGGCTGCCAGCGCACGATGACGCCGCCGACGTCGAAGACGGCGGTGCGGCGCCGCGTCACGAGGTCAAGCGCTTGAGCAAAGCCGCGGTCGAGCCATCGAGCCCCTGCACGTCGCCCGATGCGAAACGCGGCAGCAGCTGGTTCGCCAATGCCTTGCCGAGTTCGACGCCCCACTGATCGAAGCTGTTGATGCCCCACAGCGCGCCGCTGGCAAAGACGCGGTGTTCGTAGAGGGCTGTCAGCGCGCCGAGTGAGCGCGGCGTGAGGGCATCGAGCACGAGCGTCGTGCTCGGCCGGTTGCCAGGGAAGCTGCGGTGTTGCGCGAGTTGCGCGCGGTCGAAGGTGGCGGATGCCGTTGGCGCCGAATCCTTCATCGCTTCATCGGCACTCTTGCCAAGCATCAGCGCCTGGCTTTGCGCGAGGCAGTTGGCGAGCAGCTTGGTGTGCTGGTCGGCCAGGCCATGGCTCGGTGTGCGCACAGCGATGAACTCCACTGGCACCACGTCCGTGCCCTGGTGCAGCATCTGGAAGTAGGCATGCTGGCCGTTGGTGCCAGGCTCGCCCCAGACCACCGGGCTGGTCGCAAACGGCACGGGTTCGCCCGACATGTCGACACGCTTGCCGTTGCTCTCCATCTCCAACTGCTGCAGGTACGCCGGCAATCGCGCCAGGCCCTGGTGATAGGGCGCGATGCTGCGACTCGTGAAGCCATGGAAGTTGCGGTACCAGACGTCGAGCAGGCCCAACTGCAGCGGCAGGTTGCAGGACAGCGGCGCGTCGGCGAAGTGGCGGTCCATCGCATGGGCGCCTTCGAGCAGCGAGCGAAACGGTGCCGCGCCGATGGCAAGGGCAATCGGCAAGCCGATCGCGCTCCACAGCGAGTAGCGCCCGCCCACCCAATCCCAGAAGCCGAAGGTGGTGGTGATGCCGAACTGCGCCGCGGCCTTGACGTTGGTCGTCGTCGCAGCGAAGTGTTCGGCGATGTCGGCTTCGGTCATGCCTTGCGCCAGGAACCAAGCGCGCGCGGCCATCGCGTTGGCCATCGTCTCCTGTGTCGTGAAGGTTTTGGAAGCGATGATGAAGAGCGTTTCTTTTGCGTTCAGGCGCCGCAGCACACGCGTCAGGTCGTGGCCGTCGACGTTGCTGACGAAGTGCATCGTCAGCTCCGGATGCACGAAGGGCTCGAGCGCGACAACGGCCATCTGTGGCCCGAGGTCGCTGCCGCCGATGCCGATGTTGACGATGTGGCGGATGTCGCTCGTGGCCGTGTCGCGCACGCGCTCGGCGTAAGCGAACATCGCGTCGAGCACACCATGCACCTCATCTGAAAACGGCCCGGCGCCACGCGGCGCACGCAGCGCCGTGTGCAGCACCGCGCGGCCTTCGGTGGCATTGATCGGCTCGCCGGCGAACATCGCGTCGCGATGCGCTTCGACTCCGCACTCGCGCGCCAGGTCGTGCAGGAAATGCAGCGTGGCCGTGTCGAGCAGGTTCTTCGACAGGTCGGCATAGATTTCGGGTGCGTCCCAGACCAGCGTGTGGGCGCGCTCGGGATCGCGCGCAAAGGCTTCGCGCAAATCGAAGTCGCGGCCATGCGCTTGGTAGTGGCCACCAAGTGCGGCCCAGGCGGCCGTGGTGTTGCAGCGTTTCATTTCAGTACCGCCCGGCCGGTGCGGAGGTACCGCGCGCTGCTTCGGGGCGCAGCGGACAAAGTGAGTTTTGGGGTTTCATGTGAGCCTCTCGATCATCTGGTCGAGCTTCACGGCGTCCGCGGCGAACGCGCGAATGCCTTCGGCCAGCTTGTCATGGGCCATGATGTCTTCGTTCATGGCCCAGCGGAATGTGGTCTCGTTGTAGGTTGCGGCGTGCACCGACACAGCCCTCGCAGCCACGGGGTCGAGGGCGCGTGGCAGTTCGTCCGTGGATGCCTGCAATTGGGCCAACAACTCCGGGCTGATCGTTAGCAGATCGCAGCCTGCCAACGCCTGGATCTGGCCGATGTTGCGAAAGCTCGCGCCCATGACTTCGGTGTCGATGCCGAAGCGTTTGTAGAAGGTGTAGATCTGCGCCACCGACTTGACGCCAGGATCGTTGGCACCGACGTTGGCCGCATCATCCCAGGCCGCGCCAGCTGACTTCTTGTGCCAGTCGTAGATGCGGCCGACAAACGGCGAGATCAAACGCACGCCGGCTTCGCCGCAGGCCACCGCCTGACAGAACGCGAACAAGAGCGTGAGGTTGCAGTGAATGCCTTCGTGCTCCAACGCCTTGGCAGCCTGGATACCTTCCCACGTCGAGGCCATCTTGATCAGCACGCGCTCACGGCCGATGCCGGCGCGCTCGTAGAGCTCGATCAGGCGGTGCGCGCGGGCGATGGTCGCGGCTGTGTCGAACGACAAGCGCGCATCGACTTCCGTGCTGACGCGGCCAGGCACGACTTTCAGAATCTCGAAGCCAAAGCGCACCAGCACTTGATCGACCACACGGTCCAACGGCTTGCCTTTGACGTTGGCCACCGTGTCGACCAGTAGCGGTGCGTACTCGGGTTGCTGCACCGCCCTCAGGATCAAGGTCGGGTTGGTGGTCGCATCGCGCGGCGCGAACTGCGCGAGCTGTTTGAAGTTGCCGGTGTCGGCGACGACGGTGGTGTACTGCCTGAGCTGGTCGAGCTGGTTCATCGCGGAGCAAAGCGGTCGGCGCGCAAGGCTGCCAAGCAGCGCATTGTGCAGCGGCTGGTTGGCTGGTTTCACGCGGTTTCTTCAGGCGGCGCTGCGCACATCGCGGAGCGCGCGTTGACCCGCCCAAGAAACTCATGCATCATCCAATCCGTAACTTAATTACATCGTCGTTGACACTCCGTCACCGGCGCTTCCTGCGATGTCCTTCGACCTCGTCCTCTTCGGCGGCACCGGCGACCTGACGTGGCGCAAGCTGATGCCGGCCCTGTTCCAGGCGTGGCGCCACGGCAAGCTGCCTGCCGACGGCCGCATCCTCGCCGTGGCGCGCGACGAGCGCAGCGACGACGCGTACCGCGCCTTCATCAAGGAGAAGTTCGCTGAGGTCGATGCGTCAAAGCGTCCGACCGATGACGAGTTCGCACGCTTTGCGCAGTTGCTGCATTACCGGCGCATGGATCTGGCGCAACCCGAGCACTACGCCGGCCTGAAGCAGTGGCTCGACGAGCGCGGCGCCGACGTCAAGGTGTTCTTCCTGGCGACGAGCCCGCATCTGTTCACGCAGATCTGCGCACAGCTCGGCAGCGCCGGCCTGAACGGGCCGGATGTGCGTGTGGTGCTCGAAAAGCCGCTCGGCCATGACCTGGCCAGCGCGCAGGAGATCAACCGAGTCGTGCGTGCGTCGTTCAGCGAAGCGCAGGCGCTGCGCATCGACCACTACCTCGGCAAGCCGGCGGTGCAGAACCTGGCCGCGCTGCGTTTTGGCAATGCGCTGTTCGAGCCGCTGTGGCGCCGCGAGAGCATTGCGAACATCCAGATCACGATTGCCGAAGGCCTGGGTGTGGGCACACGCGGCGACTTCTACGATCGCACGGGCGCGTTGCGCGACATGGTGCAGAACCATGCGCTGCAATTGCTGACGATCATCGCCATGGAGCCGCCTGCCAACGGCGATGCCGATGCGATCCGTGACGAAAAGCTGAAGGTCTTGAAGTCGCTCAAACCCTTCACCGCCGACAGCGTGGCGCGCGACGTGGTGCGCGGTCAGTACCGAGCGGGCAGCATCGATGGCCAGCCGGTGCCCAGCTATCTCGAAGAAGCCAAGGTGCCGCCGGGCAGCGCGACCGAAACCTTCGTCGCGCTGCGCACCGAGGTGCAGAACTGGCGCTGGGCCGGCGTGCCGTTTTACTTGCGCACGGGCAAGCGTCTGGGCACGCGCGACGCGCAGATCGTCGTCAACTTCCGACCGGTACCGCACGCGATCTTCGCCGGCAGTGCGCGCGCCAACAAGCTCGTCATCAAGCTGCAGCCCGAAGACGGCTTGGCGCTGCACCTGCTCGCGGCCAAGGGGACCGGCAACAACGACGTGCTGACCCCAGTGCAGCTCGACCTGGACTTCGACAAAGCCTTTGCCGCCGACCGCGTCGGTGCGTACGAGCGCTTGTTGCTCGACTCGATTTCCGGGCGCTTGAATCTGTTCGTGCGCAGCGACGAGCAGGAGGAAGCGTGGCGATGGGTCGAACCCGTGCTCGAAGCGTGGCGCAACGATGCGACGGGCCCGCGACCTTACGCAGCAGGGTCGTGGGGTCCGCCGGCATCGAGCGCGCTGATCGCGCGCGACGGGTTCACCTGGGACGAAGAAGCATGACGCCCACGCGATGACGATGCTTGAGCGCATCCATGCTGCACTGCCGGCGCTGCCGCCCGCCGAGCAGCGGGTGGCCAAGCTGGTTCTCGCCGATGCGCGCAGCTTCGCGTCGCTGCCGATCAGCGAGCTCGCGGATCGCTCGCATGTCAGCAAGCCGACGGTGGTTCGTTTCTGCCGCAGCGTCGGCTACGACGGTCTGGCGGACTTCAAGCTGAAGCTCGCCGGGACTGTCAACGAAGGCGTGCCCTTTGTGCACCGTGCGGTCGATGAAGACGACAAGCCCGATGACATCATCGTCAAGGTGATCGACAACGCGGTCAGCGCCTTGCTGGCTTATCGCAACGACGCCGCAGGCCATGTTTTCGAGCGCGCGCTGCAGGCGCTGACCGAGGCCGGCCGCAGCGGGCGGCGCATCGAGTTCTACGGTGTCGGCAACTCGGGCATCGTGGCGCAGGATGCGCAGCACAAATTCTTTCGCTTGGGCGTCTCGGCCACCGCGGTGGCCGACGGCCATGTGCAGGTGATGAGCGCCACGATGCTGCAGCCCGGTGACTGCGCCGTGATCATCTCGAACTCGGGCCGCAGCCGCGACCTGCTCGACGCCGCTGAAATTGCGCGCCGCAAAGGCGCAACGACGATCGTCATCACCGCCAGCGGCTCACCACTGGCGCGTGCAGCGTCCGGCGTGCAGCACATCTTGCTTGCGGCCGACCACCCCGAAGACTACGACCGCTACAGCCCGATGGTGTCGCGCCTGTTGCACCTGGTGATCGTCGACATCCTGACCACGGGTGTCGCACTGCGGCTGGGCGGCGAATTGCGGCCGATGCTGGCCGAGATCAAGCGCAATCTGCGTGCGAAGCGCTACGCAAAGACGGAGTGAGTCTCAGGCCAGCGCCAGGCCGCTCCCAAGCGTCGGCCTGAGCACTTTCCTCGGTGGAGTGCCTGCGCAGCGGGCGAAGGGGCGTCAGCTCAGGCGCCGAAGGCGAGCAGCTCGGCAACGCCGTACATCGTCGCCAACTCGACCATCGCCGAGGGCGCACCGCTGACGCTGAAGGCGCGGCCTGGCGCGCGGCGGCGCAGCTCGAGCAGCGTCGCAATCGCCGATGAATCGAATTCCTTCAGCGCGCTGGCATCGACCACCAGCGCGCCGCTGCTCTGCCCCAGTTGAGCCGCGAGTTCGGGCAATGCCGAGCTCGCTTCGCCGATGTTGAGCTTGGCGGGCAGCGCAACCATCAGCTCTTGGAGGCTGACTTGTTGCGCTCGGCCAGCTTCGCGATCAAGCCGTCGATGCCGATCGAGCCGATGTCTTGCGCGAACTGGCCGCGGTACTGCTCGACCAGCCACACGCCCAACACGTTGACGTCGTAAATCTTCCAATCGGCGTTTGCCTTCTCGAGCCGGTAGTCGAGCTGGATCGGCTCGCCCTTGCCCTTGACCTCCGTGCGCACGACGACTTCGGTGTCTTCGGCAGCGGCGCGCAGCGGCTTCAACTGCACCGTCTGGTCCTTGACCTGCGTCAGCGCACCCGCGTAGGTGCGCACGAGCAAGGTCTTGAACTCGTCTTGCAGCTTCTTTTGCTGCTCGGGTGTCGCGGTGCGCCAGTGGCGGCCGAGGGAAGACGCCGTCATGCGCTGGAAGTTCACGTGCGGCATGACCTTGGCATCGACCAGCGCTACGATCTTGCCGAGATCGCCGGCCTGGATCGCCTTGTCAGCCTTGATCGTGTCGATGACATCCGTCGACACCTGCTTGATGAGGGCGTCGGGCGTGGTTTGCGCCATCGCGGCGGCGGCCGCCACGGACATGACGAGGCCGGCCAGGGTTCGCTTCAAAGACAACATGGATTCCTTTCACAGCGCCCGCAGAGGATGCAGGCACGAGGCCCACAACGCGCGGGACGCCTCTGGGTTTACTTCGGGGCCGCAGGCGCCGCAGGAGACGCCGGAGCAGGGTCATTCTCCTCTGGCAACTCCGGTGGGTTGCCGTCGTACACCAGGTTGCGGCGTCGCGCGATGTAAGCGTCGCGAATGAAGGTGTATTTGTCCAACGCGATGCCGTCGACGACGCGCGATGCGCTGAGCAGACTGGCCCGCGTGTCGACCAGGTTGAGTGCGCTCAGGGCGAGATTCACACCGCTGTCGTTGATCGCCAGCGACGGTGACCACGCCAGGTCGAGCGGGCGGCCGAGCGTGTCGCGTGCCGTGGACGGCCCGAGCAGCGGCCACACAAGGTACGGGCCGGCCGGCATGCCCCAGCGGCCCAGCGTCTGGCCAAAGTCTTCGCTCTGGCGCTCCATGCCGAGATCACTGGCGACATCGAAGATGCCGCCGATGCCGAACAGCGTGTTGGTGGCCACGCGCATCACCATCGTTGCGCTGGCCTCGCCCTTGCCTTGCAGCAGGTTGTTGATCGCCGACCAGCCGTCGCCGAAGTTGCCGAAGAAATTGGCCACACCCGTTCGCATCAACTCCGGCACCACCGCCTGGTAGCCCTTGGCCACCGGCGTCAACACGGCGCTGTCCAACACCTCGTTGAAGCCGAAGACGGCGCGGTTGACCTTCTCGAACGGATCGTTCGGTGACTGCGCGTGCGCAGCGCCGGCCGCCAGGGCCAGCGACAGCACGAAGGCGTGGTGGCGTTGGGTGTTCATCACTTTTTCGGCGCCGGGTCCGCAGCCGCGGGAGTGCCGCTGCCCGCATCCGCCGCCTTGTTGAAGATGAGCTGGCCGATCAGGTTTTCCAACACCACGGCAGACTGCGTCTGCTTGATCACATCGCGATCGGCCAGCTCCTTCTCGTCGGCGCCGGGCTCCAGCCCAATGTACTGGTCGCCCAACAAACCGGCTGTGAGGATCTTGGCCGACGTGTCCTTGGGGAATTTGACGTGGTTGTCGATCTCCAGGCGCACCAAGCCCTGAAAGGTTTTCTGGTCGAGCGAAATGCTCTTCACACGCCCAACGGTCACGCCAGCGCTGCGCACCGGCGCGCGCGGCTTCAAGCCGCCGATGTTGTCGAAGCGCGCGCTGACGGTGTAGCCCTTGTGCTGGCCGAAGCTGGCCAGGTTGGCCGCCTTCAACGCCAGGAACACCAGCGCGGCCATGCCCAGCAGCACGAACAGGCCGACCAGAACTTCGATGCTTTTCTTGCTCATCGCACACGACTCCTATGAAGCGCCATCATGCCTGTTCAGGGCGCCGAAAACATCAGCGCCGTCAACACGAAGTCCATGGCCAACACGCCCAGCGACGACACGACCACGGTGCGCGTCGTGGCGTAGGCCACGCCCTCGGGCGTGGCTTCGGCCTGCCAGCCCTGATAGAGCGCCACCGCCGTGCAGACCACGCCAAAAAAGAAACTCTTCAACACACCGTTGCCGACGTCGCGCCACACGTCGACACGCGACTGCATCAACGACCAGAAATTGCCCGAGTCCAGGCCGATCAGCACCACGCCGACGACCCAGGCGCCGATGATGCCAATGGCCGAGAACAACACCGCCAGCAAGGGCATCGAAATGATGCCGCCCAAAAAGCGCGGCGCGAAAACGCGAGCACGCGGATCGACGGCCATCATCTCCATCGCCGCCAGCTGCTCACCGGCTTTCATCAGGCCGATCTCCGCCGTCAGCGACGTGCCGGCGCGGCCGGCGAACAGCAGCGCCGTGACCACCGGCCCGAGTTCACGCACCAGACTCAAATTGACGATCAGGCCGAGCGACTCGGTGGCGCCATACGTGGACAGCGCGTAGTACATCTGCAGCGCCAGCACGAAGCCGACAGCCAGGCCCGAGGCCAGGATGATGACCAGCGATCGGTTGCCGATGGCATGGATCTGCTTAACCACCAGGCCAAAGCGCAAGATCGACTGCGGCACGTGCGCCAACAGGTCGATGAAAAACAGCGCCGCGCGGCCAAAGCGCTGCATGGCCAGAAACGTGCGCGCGCCAACGGCTTGAACGAAGTTCATGTGGCCCCCTTGGGCCTGCGGCCCGTCCCCCCGAGGGGGAGCGAGCGCCTCCGGAACGGCCGCGCAGCACTCATGCGCCGACCCCAAAGTCTTCCGCCAACGTCGGCGCCGGGTAGTGAAACTTCACCGGGCCATCGGGCTCGCCGCGCACGAACTGGCGCGTCTCGGGATCGGTTGACGCCATCAACTCGGCCGGCGTCCCCTGTGCCACCACACGCCCGCCGGGCGCGGCCAGGAGCACCACGTAGTCGCTGATCGCCATGCACTCGGGCACGTCGTGCGAGACGACGAGCGACGTGGCGCCGGTGGCGTCGTTCAACTTGCGGATGAGGTTGGCCGCTACGCCCATCGAAATCAGGTCGAGCCCGGCGAACGGCTCGTCGTACATGATCAGCTCCGGGTCGAGCGCGATCGCGCGTGCCAGCGCAATGCGCCGCGCCATGCCGCCGGAGACTTCCGAGATGCGCAGGCCTGCGGCGCCACGCAGTCCCACCGCATGCAGCTTCATCAACACAATGTCGCGCACCATCGCTTCGGGCAGACCGCTGTGCTCGCGCAGCGGAAAGGCCACGTTGTCGAACACCGTGAGGTCGGTGAACAGCGCGCCGAACTGGAACAGCATGCCCATGCGCCGGCGCAAGCGCAGCATCTGCGTGCGGTCACGCGCGTTGATGAGCTCACCGTCGAAGATCACGCGGCCCGAGTTGGCCGCGGCCATGCCGCCGATCAGACGCAGTAGCGTCGTCTTGCCGCACCCCGAGCCGCCGAGGATCGACGTGACCTTGCCGCGCATGAAACGCAACGAGATGTCACCCAGGATCGTGCGGCTGGCGTCATAGCCGAAGGTGACATGGTCGATGTCGATGAGGGCGTCGGATTTCAAGCGGCTTGGCGGGCGCGGGGCCCGGAGCGCGGCGGCTGTTTTTATGTGGATGATTGTCGCACGCAGTCCCATACCCACGCGACAGCCGCCACACTACAGCCGGTGCCGTGCGATGACGCAACTACTGGCGAACGATGCGCCCCAAGGGCGGCAGTGTCGGCTCCAGCACGAGCTCGATATCGATGTACGAGGCCACCTCACGGCCGCGCAGCCGCCCGGGCGAGAACGCTGTCTCGCGGAACATCGCCATGACATGTTCGACGGCCTCTTCGTCGCCCGGCGCTGCGCCAAGCAGGCTGGTCTCGGTCACGCTGCCGCCAGCATCGATGTATAGGCGAATTTGCATCGGCAGTCCCGATCGGTGCACGTGTTCGACTAACTGCTCGTCAGGCGCGGAGCGTGGCATCGGCGGTACGTCGAGCGCACTGGTAGGCAGGTGCTCGATGGCAGCTTCGACCGTTGGCGGCAAGACCACCGGCGCCGACTCGCGCGGCGCGTCCGGCGCGGGGCGGGCGACGCCGCCGCCGCGGGCGGCGCTGGCTCTGGGGGCCGGGGTCGCAGATCGCGCGGCGTCGGGCCCGCTGCGCTGCGTCACGGTCGTGTCGGGTTTCGCCGCGTCGGGCATCGCCACGCTGACATTCATCAGGCGCATGACGTTGTGCCGCTCCGCGTCCGTGCCGGGGGACGCGTGAAGGCGCGGCAACCCGCAGAGAACCCCGGCGTGGGCGAGAACGCACACCGCCGTCAGTGCCAGCAGCGCCGGCCGCCGCATTGGCAACGCGCGCGCCCCTTCAGTCCGTTGCTCAGTTGGCAGTCTGGACTTCACGCCAATTCAGTCGCCGCAGGGTACTGCCCGTCGCTTCGTTCTGCCCCCTGATAATTTGCTGACCCGCGGTGCCCGAGCCAACACCCGTACTGCCGCTCCCGCTGCTCGTGCCCGCACCGATGAGCAAGTCCGTGCGTCCTCCCACCGTAAAGTACTGCAGGTTGGTCACGGCGCCGCTCAAGTTGATCGTCGCAATGAGCGTAGTGACGCCCGTGGCGGTATCGGTCGTGACCAAGGTCGTCCGGCCATCCGCCAAGCGCAGTGAAACGGCTCGCCCGCTACCGGACGGGCTGCACGCGTCACCGTTGGGCAAGTTGATCGCAGCGGCCACGCTACCTTGGTAAGTGTCCATGTCGACCGTCACGCGCTCGGCGACGCCATTGCTCGCAATCTCAAGGTCGTAGTACCAACCCATCGCGCTGGCGGGTGCGCTGCCGATGCCCACCAGGACGTTGGAGTTGTTGTTCAGCTGACTGCGCGTGATCGGGAAGCTGGCACTGCCCGGCAGCGTGGCCGAAGTGAAGAAGCCGCCCTCGACAGCCGTGCCATCGGCGATCGCGTAGACAGTCTGGCGCTGTCCGTCGCTGATGTCGCTGTCGGCCAGCAGACGGCCGGTGGCGATTGCGACATACCGCTTGCTGGAGGCCGCATCTACGGCGACACGCGGCACCGTGGTCACAGGCTGTGCGTTGCCGGATCCATCGGTGAGTCGCGCAATCTTCGTGGGCGCAGCGTAGGCGGCGGTGCCTCGCAGGTCGAAGCGCCAGACGTTGCCCTGCAGATCGCCGGCGTACACGCTCTCGACCGTGTAGTCGCGCGTCGAAGGGATGAACAGCGCCATGTGGGCCATGTCAAGCGGCGTCGTCGTGCTGCCCTCGCTCGTGGCGATCTTCTCGAGCAGCGCACCCGTGCGCGGATTGACGAGGAACAGGTAAGCCTTGCCGTCGGCGTTGCTGTAGCCCGAGCTCAGCAGCACCGTCCAGCCGTACTTGGCGGTCTTGACCACGCGCGGCTCGCCGAAGCTGTAGCCCATGTCGGGGTCGGTGAACTCCCATAGCACCTTGCCCGCCACCGCGGTTTCACTGATCCATGACGTCGGGTCCGTCACGTCGAGCGCGTAGTAGCCGCGCCCGCCCTTGCCCAGACCACCGACGAGGATCGTGCGCCAGTCGGGTGCGGTCGTGGTCGCGCCGCTGGTGCGGTTGAAGTCGACGTCGAAGTTCTGTGCAGTGGCATCCACCAGATAGTGGTGCGCGAAGTTCGGGTTGCCGAGCGAGGCCAAGCCCTGCGTCGGCGCCGTGGTGGTGTCGCCGTAGGCAAAGCTCGGGATGAAAGCAAACAGCTCGGAGCCCGCCGTCGTGCCGGTCATCGCGCCGTCGAAGGCATGCAGCATGCCGTCGTTGGCGCCGACATAGACAACAGTCTTGCGGTTGGTGTAGGTGCTCCTGAAGGTGCCGTAGCCGGCGTTGAACTGGTCGGCGTACGGGAACTGCGGCTTGCCCACCGGATTGGCCCGCGAGCCCACGATGTCGCCCAGCACACTGCTGCGGGTGCGGTACGGGCCGCCGTTGCTCAGTTCCTGCGTTCGATCGCCGCGCAGATACGACAGGTAGTTGGTCGCCGATTGGCTGGTGACACCCGGGACCGCGCCGAAGGAGGTCAGGTTGGTCCGCGGCGCCAGCGCCGTCGCGGTCATGTCGGTGTAGCGGAACGGCACGCCGACCCCGCCGGAGGTGCAGCAGGTCACGATCGTGCGGCTGGTCGACGTCCTCGCATCCAGGATCGAGGCGCCATTCCAGCGGCCGGTGAGGACCGGGTCGCCATTGGCGTCAAAGCTCAGTTCCGAGCCGATCACGTCGCCCGTCCAGCCGCGCGGGTTGTAAGTGGTCGCGTAGCTGCCGGTGCCGGAGCGGGTGGTGTTGGCGGTGGTGGTCGAGAACGCCGTCGAGGTTGCCGCAGAGTTCTCTGCAACGATGCGTGCAAACGCGTTGCGCAGGCCAGAGACCATCGAAGCGCCGTTGGACGCAATGAAGTAGTTGTCCGGGCGCGGATCGGCCCCGACGGTCTCGCCGGTGGTCGCCCACATGCCAGACGACAGCGTGGTCGTGCCGTTGGCCGTGGCGTACGGATCGAAGCCGCTGGGGACCGTGAAGCCGCCGTACTTGGCCGCAAGCCAGAACTGGTTTTTGCTCAAGTACGTCTGGCCCTCAAGCACGTCCAGCCAGTAGGTGCTGATGGTCTGACTGCCGCTGTGATCGCTGCGAATGTCCTTGGTGTGCGCGTCGTAAGCCAGGCCCGCCATGTAGTAGGAGTTGTTGCGGCCCGAGGTGAAGGTGCCGAGATTGGCGATCCCTTCCAACTGCCCGACCATGTTGTTGGCGGTTGTTGCGTTGACAGTGCTGTCGGCCGTGACCTCGGCCGGCACGGCCGGTTCGTCCGTGCTCGTGATCGTGCTGCCCGGCACGTTGCGATCGCGGTGGGTATTCACGTCACCGATGCCGAGAATGAAGTTCTTCTGGCAGCTGTACTGGACGGGATCGTTCCAACTGCGGATCACCGGGAAGCCATCGATCCAGCGCGCCAGGTTGGCCTGGCTGCCAGCACCCGCAAGGCTGGAGTACGACGCCACGTTGCCGAGGTTGCGGAAGTAACGGGTGGCGGCGTAGTACATCTCACTGACCGGATCCTGAGACTTGTAGCTGTTGCCCGTCAGCTTGCCGAAGCGATTCAAATAGTTGACCACTCCGCTGTCGTCGACCGTAACGGCATACCCCGCCGCCGTCGCATCGGCCTCAGTGGCGGTTGAATCCGCCGCATCGGGATCTCGGTTGAAGATGCCCGTGGTGGCACTCCACTCGGCATTGGCGTTTGTGACGGCCGCCGAGCCTGGCACCGGGACGTTGGGCCCGACACTCTTCATGCGAGCTCGAAGGACGCCACCGTCTCGCTGGGTGTTGAGGTCGTTGAGGTACCCGAACGCGCCGTAGCGCAGTTGCATGGCGTACTCCTGCATCAGACCTTCGGGTTTGTAGTTGGTACCGTAGGCTTTGCAGTTGCTTTCCACGCCGCCACCCGTCGGGTCGCACGCCTTGATGCGGATTTGCGCGTTGTAGTTGCGGCCCGCAAGCAGCACACCCGTGCCCGTGTAGTCCGCGGTGTCGTTGGCGGAGGTACACGTCGCATTGGCGGCATTGCTGCTGTAGTTGACGTTGGAGGAGGTGCAAGTCTGGGACGCCACCGACGATGTCGCCGAACTGCCGGCGCACGTCATGTTGTAGGTGTTCGAGCTCGGCCGGGTGACCGTGCACGCCAGCGCCGCAGAGTCGCTCAGAACAAGCGGACAGGTCGCCGTCCCGCCACTGGCGGGGATGCTGTTGGCCGTGGCGCAAGTCGTCGCAGTTCCCCCGGTCGGCGTGCACGTGAACAGAACCCGGCGGTTGTTGTTGACGTTGAAACTACAGCTCACGAGCGCGGGGGCCGGCAAGAACTGCACCTGCGTTCCCATACCCCGCCCGCGGCTCACCAACGAGGAAAGCGAGAATGGCGTGATCGTGGAGACCGCCGCCGACAAAGTCTTGTCGGCAAACACTGCGGCGCTGGCTTGATTCGACTCCCTGGTCTTCTCCAAGATGGTCTCGGTAGCGGTGTCCACCACGCGATCCCCACCGGTCAGTGCCCACCGAAAAATGTCGAGCGACTGCATCGAAGCCCAGTTGAGGTAGTTTCCGCTCCACAGATGGGTCGCGGCCGTGCTTGCACAAGTGCCTGCACCCGAGACGGCGCTGTTCGGCGTGAAGTAGCTCTGACTTGCGTTGGTGCTGACGTAGACATACCGGTAGCACTTCGTCGGCACAAAGTAGCCGAGGTACGGCGTGGCGTTGTTGTATGCAGTCGTGCTCAGGTAAGCCGGCGTGTTCGCAGTAGGCCACTCCACCGACAGCGCCAGCATCAGGTTGCCAGGCACGTTGGTACTGGAGAAAAGCGGTCGGTCAGCCAGGTTGACCGCACCGGCAGCCTGCACCAGCGAGCTGGCCATGAACGCTCCAAGCAGCACCCGGCCGACTAGGCGTTTCAGGCTGTTGGTGATGGTCTTCAAGCGCATGGCGCTCCTCCCTGGTTGTCTTGACGGATCCCGCGGCGTGCGCTGTTCAAAGCGCCACCGTGGTCTGGGTATAGGTCTGGTTGCCGCGCGGCCCGGTGATGCGCACGCTGATGCGGTACACGGGGCGGGTAACGGCGCCGGTCGTCACGTCGCAGTTGATGCCGTCGCAGCTCTTCGGTGGCGCCTTCGCGGTCACCGCCTGGCAAGCGGCGATGTCATAGGCTCCTGCTCCGCTGCATTGCCTGTCGATGACGTAGCGCACCGTCACGCCGGTCGAGGCGTCGTTGATGTCGGTGCGAGTGAAGCCCGCCGCGGTGAAAGCCGTTTCGCTCAGCAGCACACTCGGGATGCCCTGAGCCGAAGAGCCCAGCAGCGAAGCCGAATAGTTGCTCGCGAGACGATTGGCATTGCGCGTGGTCTCCGCCGAGAGGCTGCCGCTGTTGAGTTCGGCCAGCGCCGTCGCGATCGCGCGCTCGCCCTGGTTGACCAGATCTCGCTTGAAGGCGAGGTTGCCGGCCATGCGCAGCGATACGTCCGAAGAGCGCGTCATGGCCACGGCGCCGACGGTGAGCACCACCAGGGCGATCAAGGCAATGATGAGCGTCACGCCGTGCTGCCGGGCGCGGCTGGACGGACGAGCGCTGCGCGCGTGGATGGCTGCGTGTCGAGTGGTCATGGTCAGAAGGTCGGTGCCAGCAGTGCGTTGCGCACGGGGATGGTGGCCTCGATGACGCGGTAGCGGAAACGCCGCTCGTCGGCGGTCAAGTCGCGCTGCCGGTCCAGGCCGACGGACTGGAACAGGGTGTATGAGGCCGGCGTGAATGGGTTCGCGCTGGCGTCGGCGGCCTTTTCCTGCAAGGTGGAGCGCAGGATCATCGCAACGCGGATCGCCTTGATCTGCGCAATGCGCTCAGCGGAGGCAGCGCGTGCCGTTCATCAGGGTCGGCGAGGGCAAAGGGCCCTGTCGTCGTGCGCGGATCAACCCAGCTGTTGACATTGCCATCGTCGTTGTCGTCGACGCCGTAGACCGCGTGCAGCTCGTACACGCTGTCGGCAACTGCCTGAAGTGCGGGGGTGCGGGTCTGCAGCAGGTCGTAGCTCATCAGCGTGGTGTTGTCGCCGACGCCGATGGCCATGAAGTTGGGCGGGTTGGCAGTCGGATGGCCGAGCTTGATGGCGACGGACTTGTCGTCGTACATGGCTCGCGACACGCCGGCTACCGTGGTCGGCGAATAGGTGCCCGTGAGCCCGATCGGCGCCGCAGTGAAGCCCGCGCTGACCTGCTGCACCATGCAGTCCTCGACATCGACGGGCGAGGGCTGGTCCGCCAGCAGCAGCAGATCGCCGGCGGCAATCGATACTGCGCTGACCACCGGCATGTTGTTGGCCGCGATTGGGCCGGACAGGGCCAGCGGCACTTCACCGAAGCCTGCCGCACCGGACATCACCACCAGCACATCGGAGCGTTCTCCATTGAATCCCGTCCCATGCGACTGCGAAGGCGCGATGATCACCGGCGCCAGGCGCAGGGCGCCGGGCGTGCCGGTGTCCAGGTTCTCGAACGGCGTAGGCAGCGCGCTGCCGCGCGGCAACACGGTGGTGGCGCCGCTGGCCACCAGCAACCGGCAACCGAAGGCAATGGCCACGCGATCGGTGTTGTCGGCATTGGGCGGCGGGCCAGCCTGTACGTAGCCCGAACCGGCGCTGCGCACCAGCTTGTCCAGCAGGTGCATGGCATAGTTGCCAGCCTGGTTCGCATCGTTGACTGAAGTCGTCGTGCGCTTGCGGCCTTCGAACGTCGACATCACGGTGAAGATGGCCAACGTGACGAGAGATGCGATCACCATCGCGATCATGAGTTCGATCAAGGACGTCCCACGCGCCGCCTGCCGCGGCAAAAATTGCTTTCGGGCGAAAGTGGTGTTCATGGTGTCGGAGCCGGGATGAAGGCCTTGGTCGTGTACGCGCTGTCCGGCTCCGCCGCAGGGCGTGAAGGCGGACGCCAGGTGATACGGATTTCGACGACGCCGTCGGCATCGGGTGCGCCAACGACGGCGGTTGCGTTGTACGGCCCGCCCGTTGCGCCAGCGGCAAGCGCCGTGCGCGCGGCCGCGTCGAGGCTTGCCGATGGGATGTTGTCGCCCCACATGGTGGCGACGATGCCGTCGGCCATCAGCGACGCGCGGTTGCGGTCCTCACCGTCGACGGAGAACTGGATCGAACGCGCTTGCAGGCCGACCACACCCAGTAGGCCGATCGAGAAAATGACGATGGCCACCAGCGTCTCAAGCAATGTGAAACCGGTTTGCGCGCCGCGCGTGCGCCTGGCGCGACGGGAATTGTTCATGGGGTGCAAGCGTTGGGTTCACCTGAAGCGGCGTTGACGTCGCACATGCGCACACGGCCGCCGAGGAATAGTTCGACGCGCATCGAGCGATCTCCGCCAGTGAGCGTCACGTCAATGTCTTCTGGATTCGCTGCGTCCGCTGGGGCCACGCAATCTGCGCCGAGGCCGGTGGTGGTGTCGTTGATGACGCGACCGACCGAGTTGAAGCAGTGCAGCGCTTGCCCGCCGACCGTGGCGCCGACCTGTGCAGAGAAGGCACCACCCTGAACGTAGGACGTAGCATCAAAGGCCGCGTCGCCCACTTCGCTCGGCAGCGGCAGCACTTGCACGTACCAGTTGGTGCCGTTGGTGGCCGGTGCGGCATTGCGTGCGGGTGTTGCGTTGGTGCGCACGAAGGCAACGCGCCGGTTGCGGTTCACGGCCTCGGCTTGCGCCAAGCGCAGCCCGTTCTGGACTTCTTCCGCGATCGTGCGGATGCGGGAGTTCCGGGTCCAGTTGCCGAAGCCCGGAGCCGCCAGCATCAGCATCACGCCAATGACGCTGAGCACGACCATCAGCTCGATCAGGGACAGGCCCTTCATTGGCCGCCGGCTCATGAGCAGGCCTCGCCTCGGCGTGCGATCCAGCACGCATAACTGGAACCACCCCAGGCCGACGAGACCGTGGACGTGCGAGCCGATGTCTGGTTGATCGTGTAGGAGAAGCCCGCGGTGCCGCCGGTGCCGGTTGCGGTCAGGGTGAACGCTTGGCCTGTGTTGGTGCAGCTGTAGGTGAAATACTGCGTGTTTGCGACGGTGATTCCGCAAGCACCGCCCGAAGCACCGTAGTTGCGGTTGTCCTGGTAGGACTGCTCCATGCGCGCAGCCCATACGGAGAGCTGGCTCCGGGCATCGGTGAGTTGGCCGCGCAAAACGTAGTCGCGATAGGACGGCAGGGCGATAGCCGACAGGATCGCGACAATGGCCACGACGATCATCAGTTCGATGAGCGTGAAGCCGCTAGCGCGCTGCCTCAGCGGACTACCAGAGTTGAACATCCAACCATTCATGCGATCGCTCCCAACGCGTCCTTGTGTATGGGAGCGGATCGTAGGGAGCGCGCAGAAACGGGCGTGCGAAGAAATGCACGCCCCGCCCCGGCGCCGATGGGCGGATCGGGTAGTGCGATGAGCGGGAGGCTCAGTCACCGCGTCGGGCGTGAGCCAGACGCGGTGCGTGAAGAACTACCGCCGCATCAGCGCGGCAGGTCGCTAGTCCCCATCAGGTACTCATCCACCGCTCGCGCCGCCTGGCGACCCTCCCGGATCGCCCAGACGACGAGGCTCTGGCCGCGGCGCATGTCGCCGGCAGCAAAGACTTTTTCCGCGTTGGTCTTGTAGCCGCCGATGAAGTCGGTGCTGGCCTTGGCGTTGCCGCGGTTGTCGCGATCGACACCGAAGGCCTCGAGCACGCTGGCCACAGGTGCTGTGAAACCCATCGCGAGAAGCACGAGCTCGGCCTTGTGTTCTTCTTCGCTGCCCGGCACTTCGACCATCTTGCCGTTTTGCCACTCGACGCGCACAGTCTTCAGCGCCGTCAACTTGCCCTTGCTGCCGATGAACTCTTTGGTCGCGATCGCAAACTCGCGATCGCAACCTTCTTCGTGGCTCGAACTCGTGCGCAGCTTCGTCGGCCAATAGGGCCAGACCAGCGGCTTGTTCTCGTGCTCGGGCGGCATCGGCATCAGCTCAAACTGCGTCACGCTCGCCGCGCCGTGGCGGTTGCTGGTGCCGACGCAGTCGCTGCCGGTGTCGCCGCCACCGATGACGATGACATGCTTGCCGTCGGCACGCAGCTGACCTTTGAGTTTGTCGCCGGCGACGATTTTGTTTTGCTGCGGCAAAAACTCCATCGCGTAATGCACGCCGTCGAGGTCGCGTCCAGGCACCGGCAGGTCGCGTGATTGCTCGGCGCCGCCGGTGAGCAGCACCGCGTCGAACTCGACCTTCAACTGCTCGGGCGTGATGGTTTCTTTGGCGTTGTTGGTGACCTTGCTGTCCTTCGGCATCGCGCCGACGAGCACGCTGGTCTTGAACGTCACACCCTCGGCCTGCATCTGCGCGACGCGGCGGTCGATGTGCGTCTTCTCCATCTTGAAGTCGGGAATGCCGTAGCGCAGCAAGCCGCCGATGCGGTCGTTCTTTTCGAACAGCGTCACGTCATGTCCGGCGCGCGCCAGTTGCTGCGCGGCAGCCAAGCCGGCAGGGCCGGAGCCGACAACGGCGACCTTCTTGCCGGTCTTCACCTTCGACGGCTGTGGCTTCACATACCCTTCAGCCCAGGCGCGGTCGATGATCGCGTGTTCGATGCTCTTGATGCCGACTGGGTCGTCGTTGACGTTCAGCGTGCATGCCGCTTCGCACGGGGCAGGGCAGACGCGGCCGGTGAACTCAGGGAAGTTGTTGGTCTGGTGCAGCACCGTGATCGCGTTGTGCCAATCGCCACGGAAGACCAGGTCGTTGAAATCCGGGATGATGTTGTTGACTGGGCAGCCG
This sequence comes from uncultured beta proteobacterium, assembly GCA_963814385.1. GTDB lineage: Bacteria > Pseudomonadota > Gammaproteobacteria > Burkholderiales > Burkholderiaceae_C > CADEEN01. The sequence goes on along the minus strand of CAWFCX010000050.1, from coordinate 80,850 downwards.
CTGTTGCAGAACGGCGTGCCGCAATCCATGCAGCGCGCGGCCTGCGTCTTGGATTGCTCGTCGTTCAAGCCGATGACGAACTCCTTCCAGTTCTTCACGCGCTGCGGCACGGGTTCGTAGCCCTCTTCGAGCCGTTCGTATTCGAGGAAGCCGGTGACTTTTCCCATGTCGTTCTCTTACTTGGCCGATGCGGTGGTGGTCTTCGACTTCGCCTTGCTCACGGCTGCATCAGCAACGACGTTTGCATTCAACTGCTTGAGCGCACGCGCGTACTCGTGCGGGAAGACCTTGATGAACTTGGCGCGTGACTCGGCCCAGTGGTCGAGGATGTGGCGCGCGCGCAGCGAGCCGGTCCAGCGGTGGTGATCGTCGACCAGTTTTTTCAACCAGACCTCGTCGGCCTGGCCTTTGTGAAACGCAGCAGCGTCTTGTTCGTCGCGCGATAGCACCTTGTCAAGCGACACCATGCTGGTGTTGCAGCGCTTTGCGAAGTGGCCGTCTTCGTCATACACATAGGCCACACCACCGCTCATGCCGGCGGCGAAGTTGCGTCCGGTCTTGCCGAGCACGACGACGGTGCCGCCAGTCATGTACTCGCAGCCATGGTCGCCGGTGCCCTCGACGACGGCCGACGCGCCCGACAAGCGCACAGCGAAGCGTTCACCGGCCACGCCGCGGAAGAACGCTTCGCCACTCGTCGCACCATAGAGCGCCGTGTTGCCGATGATGATGTTGGCTGTGGCGTCGCCACGGAAATCAATGCTAGGCCGCACGACGATGCGTCCGCCCGACAGACCCTTTCCGGTGTAGTCGTTGGCGTCGCCGATCAGGTACTGCGTGATGCCGGCGGCGAGGAAAGCGCCGAAGCTCTGCCCGCCCGTGCCTTCCATCTGCATGAAGATCGTGTGGTCTGGCAGCCCTTCAGGCCGGCGGCGGATCAGCTCGCCCGACAGCATCGCACCGACGCTGCGGTTGCCGTTGCGCACGTCTTGCATGAACTGCACTTTCTCCCCGCGCTCGATGGCCGCCTTGCACTTCTCGATCAGCGAGACGTCGAGCGCTTTGGCAAGGCGGTGATCCTGCTCTTCGACCTGGTGGCGCGCCACGTCAGCCGGTACCGCGGGCTGGTGGAACACACGCGCAAAGTCGAGGCCCCGCGCCTTCCAATGCGCGATGCCCTTCTTCGTGTCGAGCAGGTCGGCGCGGCCGATCAACTCGTCGAACGTGCGCATGCCCAGCTGCGCCATGATCTGACGCGCTTCTTCGGCGACGAAGAAGAAGAAGTTGACGACATGTTCTGGCCGCCCCGCAAACTTCTTGCGCAGCACCGGGTCTTGCGTCGCCACGCCGACCGGGCACGTGTTGAGGTGGCACTTGCGCATCATGATGCAACCCTCGGCGACGAGCGGCGCGGTGGCGAAACCGAACTCGTCGGCGCCGAGCAACGCGCCGATGACGACGTCGCGGCCGGTCTTCATCTGCCCGTCGGCCTGCACACGGATGCGGCCACGCAGGCGGTTCAGCACGAGCGTCTGCTGCGTTTCGGCCAGGCCCAGCTCCCACGGCGTGCCGGCATGCTTGATGGAGGACCACGGGGATGCGCCCGTGCCGCCATCGTGGCCGGCGATCACCACATGATCGGCCTTGCACTTGGCCACACCGGCGGCGATCGTGCCGACACCCACTTCACTGACGAGCTTGACGCTGATCGACGCGCGCGGGTTCGCGTTCTTCAAGTCGTGGATCAGTTGCGCGAGATCCTCGATCGAGTAGATGTCGTGGTGCGGCGGCGGTGAGATCAAGCCGACGCCGGGCACCGAGTAGCGCAGCATGCCGATGTACTCGCTGACCTTGCCGCCGGGCAACTGGCCGCCCTCACCCGGCTTGGCGCCTTGCGCCATCTTGATCTGCAGCTGATCGGCGCTGACGAGGTACTCGGTTGTCACGCCGAAGCGGCCACTCGCCACCTGCTTGATCTTCGAGCGTAGCGAGTCGCCGGCCTTGAGTTCGTAGTCGGCTTCGATGACCTTGGCGCCGATCACGTCGCTGACCTTCATGCCAGCGGTGATCGGGATACCCTTCAACTCATTGCGGTAGCGCGCCGGGTCTTCGCCGCCTTCGCCGGTGTTGCTCTTGCCGCCGATGCGGTTCATCGCGATCGCCAACGTCGTGTGCGCCTCGGTGCTGATCGAGCCGAGCGACATCGCGCCGGTGGCAAATCGCTTGACGATGTCGGCCGCGCTTTCGACTTCCTCGACCGGAATCGCCTTGCCCGGATCGATCTTGAACTCGAACAAGCCGCGCAGCGTCATGTGACGCTTGCTCTGGTCGTTGATCAGTTGCGCGTATTCCTTGTAGGTCTCGAACTTGCCGGCACGCGCCGCGTGCTGCAGCTTGGCGATCGCGTCGGGCGACCACATGTGCTCCTCGCCGCGCACCCGCCAGGCGTATTCGCCGCCGGCGTCGAGCATCGTGGCCAGTGTCGGGTCGTCGCTGAACGCCGCGCGGTGCGAGCGCAACGCCTCTTCGGCCACTTCGAACACGCCGATGCCGCCGACCTGTGTGGCCGTGCCACGGAAGTACTTGCCGACGAATGTTTTTTCCAGACCGACCGCTTCGAAGAGTTGCGAGCCGCAGTACGACATGTAGGTCGACACGCCCATCTTCGACATGATCTTCGACAGGCCCTTGCCGATGGCCTTGACGTAGTTGTAGATGGCTTTCTCGGCGCTCAAGTCGCCCGGCAGCTCCTTGTGCAGCGCGACCAGCGTCTCCATCGCAAGATACGGATGCACGGCCTCCGCGCCGTATCCCGCGAGCACGGCAAAGTGATGCACCTCGCGCGCGCTGCCGGTTTCGACGACAAGGCCCGCCGTCGTGCGCAGACCCTCGCGCACGAGATGATGGTGAACAGCAGACAGCGCCAGCAATGCCGGGATCGCCACGCGCTCGCGGCGCATGCGGCGGTCGGTGACGATCAGGATGTTGTGGCCACCCTTGAGCGCGTCGACCGCTTCGGCCGTCAAGGACGCGAGCTTGGCTTCGATGCCTTCTTTGCCCCACGCGAGTGGGTACGTGATGTCGAGCTCGTAGCTCTTGAACTTGCCGTGCGTGTGGCGTTCGATCGAGCGCAGGCGCGCCATGTCGTCGAAGTCGAGCACCGGCTGCGTCACTTCCAGGCGCATCGGCGGGTTGACCGCATTGATGTCGAGCGGGTTCGGCTTCGGGCCGATGAAGCTGTTGAGTGACATCACGATGGCTTCGCGGATCGGGTCGATCGGTGGGTTCGTCACCTGCGCGAACAGCTGCTTGAAGTAGTTGAACAGCGGCTTGTTCTTGTCCGACAGCACAGCCAACGGCGAGTCGTTACCCATCGAGCCGATGCCTTCTTCACCGGCGGTGGCCATCGGCGCGAGCAGGAACTTGATGTCCTCCTGCGTCGTGCCGAAAGCTTGCTGGCGGTCGAGCAGGGATTCAGCGTGAGGCAGCGGCTGCGCGGGCTCGATGTCGATCGCATCGAGCTTGATGCGCACGTTTTCAATCCACTGCCGATACGGCTTGGCAAAGGCGAACTGGTTCTTCAGTTCTTCGTCATCGACGATGCGGCCCTGTTCGAGATCGATCAGGAACATCTTGCCCGGCTGTAGGCGCCACTTCTTGACGATGCGCGGCTCGGGGATCGGCAGCACGCCACTCTCACTGGCCATGACGACGAGATCATCGTCGGTGACGATGTAGCGCGCCGGCCTCAGGCCATTGCGATCAAGCGTCGCTCCGATCTGCTTGCCGTCGGTGAAGACCATCGCCGCGGGGCCGTCCCACGGCTCCATCATCGCTGCGTGGTATTCGTAGAACGCGCGGCGGCGGATGTCCATGCCCTCGTGCTGCTCCCAGGCCTCGGGGATCATCATCATCGCGGCATGCGCGAGCGGGTAGCCGCTCATCGTCAGCAGCTCGAGCGCGTTGTCGAAGGTGGCGGTGTCGCTCTGGTGCTCGAAGCTGATCGGGTAGAGCTTCTGCAGATCGCTGCCGAGCACAGGTGACTGCATCACGCCTTCGCGCGCGCGCATCCAGTTGAAGTTGCCTTTCACCGTGTTGATCTCACCGTTGTGCGCGACCATGCGGTACGGGTGCGCGAGCGGCCACTCGGGGAAGGTGTTGGTCGAGAAAGCGCTGGTGCACCAGCGCCAACGCGCTCGTCACGCGCTCGTCGGCCAGATCGCGGTAGTACTGGCCCACCTGGTCGGCGAGCAGCAAGCCCTTGTAGATGACCGTGCGGCAGCTCATGCTCGGCACGTAGTACTCGCGGCTGTGCGTCAACTGCAAGGCCTGGATCGCTGCCGACGCGGTCTTGCGGATCACGTAGAGCTTGCGCTCCAGCGCGTCGGGCACGATCACGTCGGGCCCGCGGCCGATGAAGATCTGGCGGATCACCGGCTCCTTGGCGCGCACGGCGGGGCTCATCGGCATGTCCCGGTCCACCGGCACATCGCGCCAGCCCAGCAGCACCTGGCCTTCCGCCTTGACCGCACGCGCAAGCTCCTGTTCGCACGCCAGCCGCGACGCGTGCTCCTTAGGCAGGAAGATCATGCCGACGCCATACTCGCCCGGCGGCGGCAGATCGATGCCCTGGTCGGCCATTTCGGCGCGGTAGTACTCGTCGGGGATCTGGATCAGGATGCCCGCGCCGTCGCCCATCAGCTTGTCGGCGCCGACCGCACCGCGATGGTCGAGGTTCTCCAGAATCTTCAGACCCTGCTCCACGATGCTGTGCGAGCGCTGCCCTTTGATGTGAGCTACGAAGCCGACACCGCAGGCGTCGTGCTCGTGTGTCGGGTCGTACAGGCCTTTGGCTGCGGCGGTTTCAAGTTCTTGGCGGCTGGCGATGCTCATCTCGCGCACTCCACGGATCGGCTGAAAGGAGCGAGAGATTACTGCGCCGCAGCAATCTCGCCAACGAGTTTTAAATGGGGTCAGTGTCGATATATCAGCCTTGAGCAACCATTGATCGATTAATCAGGGACAGTCTTACGGCGAAAACTGCCAACGGGCCGGCCCCGCGCGCGCGCTGCCAGCGGCCGCCCAAGCGATTCGGCCATGTGGAGCACGAACCCGGGCGGCCCGAGGGCCAGCGCCTTCTGCACGGCTCGATCGAAACGCGTGTCCACCGCCTCTTGCTGTGCCTCGTGCAAAGCAAGTGTGTGCGCCTGCTCTCGTTCGAACGGTGTGTTTCCCATGCCGCCAATACAGCGGATGGTCCGTCAGCACGGACGCCCGGCCGCGACCGCTGTGATGCGCAGCGCTCGACCACGGCCAGTCTTGCGCAGCGGCCGCCAGCCCTGCCCGTACCGGCAGCGTCTCGATGTGCAGCATCGCCGGCAGCAGCAGCGTCTGGCTGTCGAGGATGCTGGTTCTGAAGCGGCCGTCCCACAGCGTGCCGCGCCGGGCATGGCGCCGGTTGAACAGCGCCACGTAGCGGCGGCCGATCGACTGCATCAAGCGGCCGAGAGACTCAGCCTGGCCCGGTGTAGCCAGCAGGTGCACCTCCGCAGCCAGCAGCGCATACGCATGAATCGACACGCCGTGCCGGGCCGCCGGCTCGCGCAGCAGCTCGGTGAATGCAGCGCGGTCGTCATCGTCGGCAAACACCGCTTGGCCGTTGTGGCCGCGCAGCAGCACGTGGTGCAGCTCGCCGGCGACCGACAGGCGCGGTTGGCGCGCCATGTCAGCGCCGCCGGGCCGCCCCAAGACGCTGACGCTCCCCTTGGGGGACGCGAGCGCAGCGAGCCAGGGGTCGTTTCATCGTCAGTGGCCCTCGAACGCCTGGCGCGCCGTCAGCCGCGTGTACTCGCGCGAGGCAAAGCGATCGGTCATGCCGGCAATGTAGTCGGCCACGGCGCGCAATCCGATCTGATCGTGCGCGAGGCGGTGCTCGTCGGGCAGCTGCTGTGGCGAGGCGGCGTACGCGACGAACAGCGCGCGCACGACGTCGCGCGCCTGCGAGGTCGTGTGCGCCACTTGCGGGTGACGGTACAGCGACGCAAACAGAAAACGCTTCAGCGCCGTCACCTGCTCTCGCATTGGCGGCGTGAACTGCACCAGGGGCGGCAAGGCGCGAACGTCTTGCGCGTGCGCCGGCGAGTGCTTGTGCAGATTGGCGTTGGTGGCCGCGATAACGTCGGCAACCTGCGCTGAGAGCATGCGGCGGAGCGTTTCGGCCAACAGGCGACGATCCGGAGAGTGCTGCAGACGCGGGTACTCTGCCAGGGCTGCCGCTCGGTGCACGGCAAACAGCGGCACATCGCGCAGCTGCGCCATGCTCAGCAAACCGGAGCGCAGGCCGTCGTCGATGTCATGCGCGTTGTAGGCCATCTCGTCGGCAAGGTTGGCGAGTTGCGCTTCAAGGCTTGGACTCTCACCAGCCACGATACGCCGCGCAGGGCCACCGGGCTCTTGCGTTTCCATGTGCTGCGCAACTGCCATCGAACACCGCTTCAAGAGGCCCTCGCGCGTTTCATACGTGAGGTTCAGGCCGTCGAAGCACGGGTAGCGCTGCTCGAGCACGTCGACCACGCGCAAGCTCTGCAGGTTGTGCTCGAAACCGCCATGCGGCTTCATGCACTCATCGAGCGCGTCCTGGCCCGCGTGCCCGAAGGGCGTGTGGCCGAGGTCGTGCGCGAGCGCGATCGCTTCGAGCAGGTCTTCGTTGAGCGCCAGCGCGCGCGCGATCGAACGGCCAAGCTGGGCCACTTCGAGCGAGTGCGTCAGCCGGGTGCGGTACAGATCACCTTCGTGGTTGATGAAGACCTGGGTCTTGTAGACGAGGCGGCGAAATGCAGTGCAGTGCACCACACGGTCGCGGTCGCGCTGGTGGTCGTTGCGCGGCGGTGCGCTGGGCTCGGCGACGCGGCGGCCGCGCGACTGCGCAGGATCGCAGGCGTAGCAGGCGAGCGCGTTCATGAGGCAACCTTCGCGCTACGCGCTCCGGGGCTGAGCGCTTCGGAGCGGCAGGGCTCGCTCACTCGCAGTGCGCAGCAAGCGTCGCGCGCACGATGCTCTCCGGCACAGCGCGCAGCGCGGCGCGGCCGATCTGCTCGATGACGACAAAGCGAATCTGGCCGGCCTCGGCCTTCTTGTCCAGGCGCATCAGATCGAGCCAGTGATCTGCCCCTCCGAGCCGCGGTGCGCGCACGGGCAGCCGGGCGCGCAGGCACAGCGCGCAAATACGATCGACGAATGACTGCGGCACCAGGCCCAATCGCGCCGACAGGTCGCTCGCCATCACCATGCCGCAACCGACGGCCTCGCCATGAAGCCATTGGCCAAAGCCCAATCCCGCTTCGATGGCATGTCCGAACGTGTGGCCAAAATTGAGAATCGCCCGCACATCGGCCTCGCGCTCGTCGGCAGCCACCACGGCGCCCTTGATCTCGCACGAACGCTGAACTGCATAGGCCAGCGCGGCAGGGTCACGGGCGCGCAGGGCATCGATGTTTCGCTCGATCCAGTCGAAGAACGCTGCGTCGGCGATCGGGCCGTACTTGATGACCTCGGCCAGGCCTGCGCTGAATTCACGCGGCGGCAGCGTGTCGAGCGTGGCCAGATCGCAGATCACGCGCAGCGGCTGGTAGAACGCACCGATCATGTTCTTGCCGCGTGGGTGGTTGATCGCGGTCTTGCCGCCCACCGAAGAATCAACTTGTGCCAGCAGCGTTGTCGGCACCTGCACGAAGGGCACGCCGCGCATGTAGGCCGCCGCCGCGAAGCCGGTAATGTCGCCGACGACGCCGCCGCCGAGCGCGAACAGCACGGTCTTGCGGTCGCAGCCCTCGGCGAGCAAGCGGTCGAAGATCAGGTTGAGCGTCGGCCAGTCCTTGTGCGCCTCGCCGTCGGGCAATTCGATTGTGAGCACGCGACGGTAGTGCGGTGCAATGGCCCGTTCAAGCGCACGGATATACAGCCCGGCGACCACCGGGTTGGTGACGACCACCGCGCAGTCGGCGCTGGGCAAGCCGCGCCAGACCGACTCGTCGTCCAGCAAGTCGCGACCGATCAGGATGTCGTAGCCACGATCATCCATTGCGATGGCAACGCGCGCGGTGGTGAGTGAAGACGGTGGCATGGAGGACATGCCGTCAAGTTTACGGGCGCGGTGGCGGCGCCTGCGTGGCGGCTGGGGCCAAGCCGGCGAGCTCGATCTGCATCAGCACCATGCTGACGAGGGTGTGCACCGAAGGCCGGCCGGTCTCTATGACGAAGTGCGCACAGCGCCGGTAGAGTGGATCGCGCTCCTGGTACAGCGCGCGCAGACGAATCAGCGGATCGGCGCTGCCTTGCAGCAACGGCCGGTGCGTGTCGTGACGCAGGCGCCGCGCCAGGTCTTCTGGCGTGCTGCGAAGGTAGAAGACCTGCGTGCGCTCCCGCAGCGCAGCGCGGTTGCCTTCGCGCAGCACGGCGCCACCTCCTGTAGCGATGACACCGGTTGCGCGGTCATCCGTGGCTTCGTCGATGACCTCGGCCTCGACGTCACGGAATGCCGCCTCACCGTGCAACTCGAAGTAAGAACGGATCGAGCAGCCGATACGTTGTTCGATCCGGTGGTCGGTATCGACGAAGGCGAGCCCGAGGTGCCGCGCAACGTGACGCCCGACCGTGGACTTGCCACTGCCGGGCATGCCGACCAGCGAGATCAAGACATGGGCCCGCCGAACGCTAGGAGGGAACGCACTCCGTGGCAGCAGAGGTCGTCGTCGAGGAGTTCGGATTCTGCGGCTCGTCGGCGCGCCAGCGGCTGTAGCGGTACAGCGTCATCGTGCAGTTCGGCGCGATGTAGAGGTCGAACATGTGCCAGTACAACGCGCTGGCTTCACCCGGCGGTGGGCTGAACACGACGGTGCGGCCGACGTAGTTCAGCTCGACGCGCGTCGGCGACCCCGTCATGCCCGGCGTGAAACTCTGCGAGAAGTTGTGCAGATAGAAGCGGTAGATGCCGACGCGTGGGCGGCGGATCGTCGTTACTTCGGGCCCAAAACCGGTCACATCATCGACGTCAAGGCTGGCAAACGGCGACGTCGTCAAAGATCCCTTGGACGAGTAGTAGACATGCGAGCCATCGGGCGTGCGCAGGTGCGAGTCGATATCCGACGGGCTGGCACCCCAAGTCAATCGCATCGTAGCGGCGTTAGACGACGGCAACGTCAGACATGTGGTTATCTCGAAGGTGCCAACCGCTCCGACATCAGCGGAAGCGGCATTGGTCAAGAAGGTGCCTTTCCGTCCTGACACCAAGAGCCGACTTGACGGTCGGCCCAGAACGGTAAATTGGCCTTGTGCATTCGTTGTGGCCTGCGAAGTCGCCGAATAGTTGATGCCCTCGGCCTCGACACGCACGTTGGCCACTGGCTGCCCTAGGTCATCGTTGACGCACCCGGAGATGGCCACCGGCGTAGTGATCGGAGCACCGACCATCCATTGGCCGAATGCCGCCACAGCCGCTGTATAGATGCTGCCGGACAGGGTGGCCGTTCCGTCCTGCACCCACCGCCCGTTGCTGGGATCAAGTCGATACAGGTTGGCCGTCGCGAGCGCCGCGCCGCGGCTGCTCACAGGGATGCTCAGCGACAGCGTCTGCCCGCCCACCACTTCGACGGGGGCCGACGCACTCAAATTGACGCCGCCGAATGTCTCCAGCGGGACGAAGTTGTTGTCGGTGTAGTCGCCCGACAGGACATGACTGTCGGTCGCCACAGCAATCTGCGTGACGCGCACGGCCACGGTTGTGGGCGCGGTCCCGCCGCCCGCTGGCACGATTGCGTTCGGGGGCAAGGCAACAGCAGCTGCGCTGGCCGTGTCGGTGACGGTGCCACCGGTAGCCACCGTCACGTCAGCGGTGGTTCCGAAAGGCGTCAGGCGCTGTAGACCGACCGAGGGCACAGTCCCGAGCACTTCGGCCGGTGCGTAGAGGGTTTCGTAATTGGCAGCGCTGACTTCAAAGAGCACGCGCGCCGAAGCAGTGGCAGTTTGCTGTCCGTAAGTTCCGTCGCTGCCAGTCGTCAGTGCACCTCCAGGAAAAGCTACCGATGCGCTCGCCAGCGGGGCGCCGGTGCGCGAATTGACGACCGTCCCTTGGATGGCGTCATCGCTGACCACCACGGCCGCATCCGCCGTCGGGCGCGGCCCATCTCCCGTCAGCCCGCCACCGGACCCAGCGCCGAACGGCGGCGTGCCAGCACCGGAACCGATGGGTGTCGTGCCGGAGCCTTCGCCCAAGGGCGTGGTGCCCGTGGCCCCACCCCCGCCACCGCAGGCAACGAGCAACGCGAGGCACGCCAGACTGAGCCAGCGGTTTGAGCCCCCATTGACTTGGCCAGCGGCCAGTGGGTCGTGCGCCTTCACCGCACTGCTGCCTTTTCGGTGACGACCTTCGGCGTCAGGAAAACCAGCAACTCTGTGCGCCGCGATTCCTGAGACTTCGTCTTGAACAGGTTACCGAGGTACGGCACATCCCCGAGGAACGGCACCTTGGTGATGCTCTCGCTGGACTCCTGCTCGTAGATACCGCCGATGACCACGGTGCCGCCGTTCTCGACAAGAACCTGCGTGCGAATTTCCTTGACGTTGACCTCGCGGCCCAAAGCGGTCAGCGCGCCCAGGCTGTCCTTGTTGATCTTCACATCCATGATGATGTTGCCTTCCGGCGTGATCTGCGGCGTGACTTCCAACTTGAGGAAAGCCTCGATGAAATCGATGGCCGTTGCGCCTGAGCTGGTCGCACGCTGGAACGGAACCTTTTGGCCTTGGGCAATGAAAGCCTTGACCTGATCGGCGGTGATTACGCGTGGGCTCGACACCACCTTGCCTTTACCGTCTGCTTCGAGCGCCGAAATCTCCAGGTTCAGGAAACGATTGGAGGCGGCGCCAAAAATCGACAACGCGAAGTTGGCCGGGTCGTAGCCGCCTTGACCAACTGCCGGCAGGTTGATCATCTGCTGGTTCGTGTACGCGTCGCCGTTGTCGGGCGTTTGCCGTGTGATCTGACCAACGCCGACATAGTTGCCACCGATGGTGGTCCGGTTGCCGCCGCCGAGACTCCAGCCGGGCAAGCCGCCACGGATACCGCGCAGGTCAACGAAGCCCAGCTTTGCACCCAGCGATTTTCCGAAGGTGTCCGACGCCTCAACGATGCGGGCCTCGATCAGCACCTGTCGCACCGGAATATCGATACGTGCGATCAGGCTCTGGATCTCTTCAAGCTTCGAAGGGATGTCGGTGACGAAGAGCTGATTCGTGCGCTGGTCGGAGATGACGCTGCCGCGCGCCGACAGGATCTTGCTGGCAGTCCCTGCGCCACCACCACCGCCGCCGCCCCCGCCGGAACTCGTGCCCGCCAACCCCTTGGCTACATCGTCGGCCTTGGTGTAGTTGAGTTGGAACGATTGGGTTCGCAGCGGCTCAAGCTCAGACTTCTTCTTGCCAGCCTCCAGGTCCGCCTGTTCCTTGATCGCCAGTTCATCCTTCGGCGCGATCCAGATGACGTTGCCGCTCTTGCGCAGACCCAATCCCTTGGCTTGCAAAATGATGTCGAGTGCCTGGTCCCAGGGCACATCCTTCAAGCGCAGCGTCAGGCTGCCGGTGACGGTGTCGCTGGTGACGACGTTGAAGTTTGTGAAGTCGGCGATGACCTGCAGCAGCGAGCGCACTTCGATGTTCTGGAAGTTCAGGCTCAGCTTCTCGCCGGCGTAGCCCGGTCCTTGCGTCAGCTTGTTCGGGTCCACCTTGACCGGGCGCACTTCGACGACGAACTGAGTGTCGCTCTGGTAGGCGCTGTGCTCCCAATTGCCGCGCGGCTCGATCACCATGCGCACGCGGTCACCACTTTGCGTGGTCGTCACCGTCTGCACCGGCGTGCCGAAATCGGTGACGTCCAGACGCTTGCGCAGGCTGTCGGGCACCGTGCTACGCGGGAACTCGACCAGACAGGCCGGTGCCCTGTTGGCGGATATCCACGCCGACCTGGTTGCTCGGCAAAGTCACTATCACGCGCCCGGCGCCATCGACGCCACGGCGGAAGTCGATCTCACGCAAAGATTGCGCGTCGCGATTCTGGCTCGGCGCGAACGTGGTCGGCGCGGCAGCGGTGGTCGCTGCGGGAGCCGTACCCGGGGCCGCTGCCGCCACCGTAGCGGCAGCCGGTGCAGTGCTGTCAACAACGATGAGCAGCGCCTTGCCGTCGATCTGCGCGCGGTAGGTTGCGGCTTGTTTGAGATTCAAGACGAGCCGAGTGCGGTCACCGGCCTGCGCCACATTGACCGAGCGCAGATTGCCTTGGTTGATCTCTACAGAAGGCTTGCCCATCGCATTGCCCACACCCGGCAGGTCGATCGCGATGCGCGCCGGCTGCTGAATCGTGAAGCCGGCAGGCACTGCCTTGAGTGCCTCGCTCATTTCAATGCGCACCACGTCGGCGCCCGCCTGTTGCGTGCTGGTGATCGACTGGATCACCGTTTGCGCAAAGGCCATCGGAGCGGCCAGCGTCAGTGCCAGTGCTCCCCCCCATACACGCCACTTCATCATGATGCGCTTCTCCTTCGAATTCATCATCGCGCCGCCCGCTGTTCAACCAACTGCAGGGTGCTGTTACGTTCGATCCACTCCCCCGCCGCGTCTTGCACGACCTCGCGCAGGGCGAGTTCCGTTTCGCCCACGCGCAGGATGCGGCCATAGTTCTGACCAACGTAGTCGCCGACCTTCACCTGATAAAGCAGGTTGTCCACACGCAGCAGCGCGTAGGGACGACCCTCTTTGTTGATGCTACCGACCATGGACATCGTGTCCAGCGGATAGGCCTCCAGCGGCTCCTTGCGCCGTTTGAGTTCCGCGGCCAACAACGAACTCGGCGCGCGTTCGTCGCGCTTCAAGGCGACGGCCAGCTTCTGGCTGCTGAACGGGTCCACAGCTTCGGCCGTTGCATAGGGCTGCGGCGTGAACTTCTTCGGCGGCGACAAAGGGGCCACGTTCGGCTTGACTTCCTTTTTTTGCTGCGCGGTCCACTGGTCAAGCTCAGACAGCTCGGCGCCACAGGCAGCGAGCAAACCGACCAGCGCCACGCCGGCAACGACGCGATAGGCAGACATCAGGGTTGAGTTCATGGCTTCTTGGCTGCCGCCGGGGCGGGCTTGGCTCCTGCGGCCGGCTTCTTCTGCGCGGCCTGCGCGGAGACTTCAGCCTGGTCAAGGTAGCGATAAGTTCTTGCGGTGGCCTCCATCGCGAGCGCGCCGCCGCCGTCTCTGCTCGGCGTGACGATTGTCAAGTCGTGCAGCGTGACGATGCGCGAGAGGTTTGCCACGTCGGCGGCGAAAGCGCCGATGTCGTGATATCGCCCCGAGACCTTGACCGCAATCGGCAGCTCGGCGTAGTAGTCCTTGACGGCCACCGAACCCGGACGGAACAGCTCGAACTGCAACCCCCGGCCGATGCCGGCCTGGTTGATGTCCGACAGCAGCGCGTCCATTTCAGCCTTGCCGGGCAGTTGCTTCTCAAGCTGGGTCACGTACTCTTCAACCTGCAGCTTTTGCTTCTTCAACTCCGGCAAGTTCACGGCCTGCGCGAGTTTGCTGCGGTAGTCGGTCTTGAGTGCCGGTTCTTTGGTGCGCTCGGCTTCAAGCTCGTCGGACTTGCCTTGCAGCAGCAAGAACCAGCCGAGCAAGAGCACCAAGGCGATCAGCGCCAGCCACGTCGCCAGCTTGGGCAACAACGGCCACTGGCCGGGCTGACGCGTGTCCAGGCCGCGGAACTGCGCCGCAGCGTTCTCGAACATCGTGCTCAGTTCGAAGTTGGGAGATTTGGTCTGGGTGGCCATGATGCGATCTCAGGAAGCTTTTGCAACGGTTGCCGGCGCCTTGCCGGCCGGCGCGCTGGCCGCATCGCCAGGCGCTTGGGGACGCTTGATCGATACGCGCATCGAAAAATCGAACAGGCGGGATGCCGTTGAGGTGCGGCCCTGTGCTGTCGCCGCAACGGCCTTGATTTCGATCAATTCCGGGCGCTCGAGCCACGTTGAGTTGTAGAGCGAGTTGCGCAGGAACTCCGAGACACGCTCGTTGGTCTGCGCCACACCCGTCACCGTCACGATCTGCCCAGCCTGTTTGATGTTGGTCAGGTACACACCTTCCGGCGTTTGCTTGACCAACTCGTTGAGCAAGTGCACAGGGACGTTGCGATCGGCCTGCAGGTCTTCGACGGCCTTCTGGCGCGCCTTCAAAGCGTCGATCTCAGCGCGAAGGTTGGCAATGTCCTTGATCTCGGCTTCGAGCTTCTTGATCTCGGAGCCGAGGTAAGCGTTGCGCTCTTCCTGCGCCGACTTCATCTGGCTCAACACCGCAAACCAGAGGCCCACAGCAACGAGGCCGGCACAGAACGCGGCGGCAAGTCCAGCAAAATAGGCGCGCCTGCGCGCGGCGCGTTTTTCTTCCCGATGCGGGAGTAGGTTGATGAGGATCACTGCATGAACCTCCGCATCGCCAGCCCACAGGCCGTAAGGTAAGACGGCGCCTCGCGACGCACCTTGTTCTCACGCACCGAGCCGCCGAGCTTCATATGTTCGAACGGGTTGACGACCATTGAGGCAAAGCCGGTCAGGTCTGTAACGCGCTCCTTCAGGCCCGGCAGCGTTGCCGTGCCCCCGGCCAACATCACGTAATGCACCTTGTGGTGCGGCGTGCTGGTGAAGAAGTACTGCAATGCACGGCCGATTTCCTGCGACAAGCTGTCGACGAAGGGCGCAAGGATGGCCGACTCGTAGTCTTCCGGCAGTTCGCCACCGAGTTTTTTCTGCTCGGCTTCCTCAAACGAAAAACCGTACTGACGCGAAATCAGTTGGGTCAATTGCGAGCCGCCGAAGGCCTGGTCGCGGTCGTAAAGCAACTCTTCATCACGCAACACCTTCAGGCTCGTCGTGTCGGCGCCAATCTCGAACAACGCGACCAACGCGTCCTTGCCCTCGCTGGGCAACGTGCGCACGATGCGGCTCATCGCCAGACGCGACGCGTGGCTTTCGATGTCCAGGACCATCGGCTTCAGGCCGGCAGCTTCGGCCAGGCCTTGGCGGTCCTGCACACGGTCCTTGCGCGACGCGGCGATCAGCACTTCGACGTCGCCGATCGAGGTCGAACTCGGCCCGATGACGCAAAAATCGAGGCTGACCTCATCGAGCGAAAACGGGATGTACTGGTTGGCTTCGCTTTCGACCTGCAACTCGAGCTCTTCCTCGCGCAGACCGGCCGGCAACATGATCTTCTTGGTGATTACCGCCGACTGCGGCATCGCCATGGCCACGTTCTTGGTCTTGGTGCCGCTCTTGGTGACGACACGCTTGACCGCCTCGGCGACTTCATCGAACTTTTCGATCTGGCCGTCGGTTATCCAGCCCTTCTCGAAAGGCTCCGATGCAAACCGTTCAACGACGAATTCGCCGGCGGCGCTTTGCCCCAGTTCCACCAGCTTCACACTCGATGTGCTGATGTCCAGTCCGATCATCGACGAGTGCGTGCGACCGAACAACGCGTCAAGAAAACTCACGACGGGTACCCCCAAAGTGCCTCGCTGAACATGTTTCAACGGCACACTGGATTGTTAAGAAGTTACTTGAATGCTAGCAGTAAAGCCCTTGTGTGCCCAAGGAAAAGGCACGCTTTCAAGAGGCGCCGCGTTGTGTAACTCTGACGTGCGACGACTCCAGATGGCATGCGACCTTAAACCAATTGCCCGGCGGCGTTGACGCTGCTCGCACAGCATGTCGAGCAGCACTTCACGCTCGGCATCATTGCCCGCACCAGCGTTTCTATAATCCCACTGCATCGTGTTGCGTCGCGTCCCGACGAGCGTTGGTGCCGATACCGGCACATTGCTGGACGGCCTCTTCTCTGCCCATCCCCCACTCAAGTGATCCTGCCTTCCCGCCTGCCCTCCTGGACCCCGTGGATCCTTCGGCCACTGGCATGGCTGTTGGGCATTGCTGCGACCTTGATACTGATGGTGGCTGCGTTGGTGGCGGTGGCGCTCGCGGTGGCCTACCCGAACCTGCCGCCGATCACGAGCCTGACCGACTACCGGCCGAAGCTGCCGCTACGCGTGTTTTCGGCCGACGGCGTGCTGCTCGGCGAGTTCGGGGAAGAGCGGCGCAGCTTCACGCCGATCAAGGACGTGCCCAAGGTGATGCGCGACGCGGTTCTGGCGATCGAGGACGCGCGCTTCTATGACCACGGCGGCGTCGATCTGGTGGGCATTGCGCGTGCAGCGCTGGCGCAGTTGTCCGAAGCGCGCAGCCAGGGCGCCTCCACGATCACGATGCAGGTTGCGCGCAACTTCTACCTGTCGACCGAAAAAACGCTGACGCGCAAGGTCTATGAGGTGCTGCTGACCTGGAAAATCGAGAGCCTGCTGACCAAGGATCAGATCCTCGAGGCCTACATGAACCAGATTTTTCTGGGGCAGCGGGCCTACGGTTTTGCGGCGGCTTCGGAGATTTACTTTGGCAAGCCGCTCAAAGACGTGACGGTGGCAGAGGCGGCGATGTTGGCTGGGCTGCCGAAAGGCCCGTCGATCTACAACCCGATCGTCAACCCGAAACGGGCCACAGCGCGGCAGCAGTACATCATCGACCGCATGCTCGACAACCGCTTCATCACGGCCGAGCAAGCCGCGGCGGCGCGGATCGAAAAGCTGCGCTACAAGAGTCAATCTGAAGTGGCGGTGCACGCCGAGTACGTGGCGGAGGCGGCGAGGCAGCTGGTCTTTGCGCAGTACGGCGACGAGTCGTACACGCGCGGACTGAACGTGGTCTTGAGCGTGGGCTCAGCCGATCAACTGGTGGCCCATCGGGCGCTGCGCCGCGGCCTGATGGACTACGAGTTGCGGCAGGTCTATCGCGGCCCGGAGGCCTTCGTCGACCTGCCGGCCCAGGCCGCCGAAGTCGATACGCGAATTGCCGAGGCGCTGGCCGACCACCCAGACAACGACGACCTGCGCGCGGCCGTCGTCACCGAAGCGTCGGCAAAAAAGGTTGTGGCGGTGATGCAGGACGGCGAGGCCGTGACGATCACTGGCGAGGGCCTTCGTCCTGTGGCCTCCGGCCTCGCGGACAAGGCACCGGCCGCCAAGAAGGTCCGCCGCGGCGCGATCGTGCGTGTGCTGCAAAACGCCAAGGGCCAGTGGTCACTGACGCAAGTGCCGGAAGTCGAAGGCGCCTTCGTCGCGCTCGACCCCACATCAGGCTGGATCCGCACGCTCGTCGGCGGCTTCGACTACCGCAAGAGCAAGTTCAACCATGTCACGCAAGCGTGGCGGCAGCCGGGATCGAGCTTCAAGCCGTTCATCTATTCGGCTGCACTCGAAAAAGGTTTCACATCGGCCACGGTGATCAACGACGCCCCGCTGTTCTTCGACGCCACGACCACCGGCAGTCAGCCTTGGGAGCCGAAGAATTACGACGGCACGTTCGACGGCCCGATGCCCTTGAAGCGTGGCTTGGCCAAGTCGAAGAACATGATCTCGATCCGCATCCTCGAAGCGATCGGACCACCGTTTGCGCAAGGCTGGATTTCCCGCTTTGGCTTCGACGCCGAGAAACACCCGCCGTTCCTGACCATGGCGCTCGGCGCGGGCGCGGTCACGCCGCTGCAAATGGCCAGCGGCTACGGCGTGTTCGCCAACGGCGGTTACCTGGTCGCACCGCGGCTGATCGAACGCATCACCGACCACCGCGGCCGTGTGCTGCAGGAATCGGTGTCGCAGCGGCCGGATGAGTCGATGCGCGTCATCGATCCCCGCAACGCCTTCGTCATGACCGACCTGCTGCAGGAGGTCACCCGCTCGGGCACGGCGGCCAAGGCGCAAGGCACATTGAAGCGCAACGATATCTATGGCAAGACGGGCACCACGAATGACTCGATGGACGCCTGGTTTGCGGGCTGGCATCCGAGCCTCGTCGCCGTGGTCTGGATTGGCTACGACACGCCGCGCAAGCTCGGTGACAAGGAAACCGGTGGCGGCTTGGCGCTGCCGGTGTGGATCGAGTACATGCAATACGCCCTGAAGGCGCTACCGCCGCAAAAGTCCGCCGCCAAGGCACCGGAAGGGCTGATCAACTCGGGCGGCGAATGGGTCTACGAGGAATATGCCCACGGCGCGGGCGTGACCAGTCTCGGCCTCGATCAGGCGCCGGCACCGATCGCGCCGACCGAGGACGAGAAGAAGAGCATCCTCGACCTGTTCAAGAACTGAACGTCAGGCCCCTGCCGGCCTGAGCGCTCGCCTCGCGCGACAACCTATCAAAAAACTCGACGCCGTCTTTGGTGTCGCGCCACTGGCCATCGACTTGCTTGAAGTGGTAGCCGCCGGCGCGCGCGGCCAGCCACATCTCATGCAGCGGCGGCTGCATGTTGATGACGATCTTGCTACCAGCCGGCAGCGTGAGTTCGAGCAAGCCACCGGTGCGCTGCGAGTCGATGTCGATCACGTCACTCTGTAGCCAGCCATCGAGCGTGGCTTCGATGCGCGACAGCACGGCACCGGCCAAGCGGTGGTACTCGGCATCCGTCATAGAAACAGGGCCTCTAGAATCGTTTTCATGGGAACCAAGTTGCTTCGAATCAGTGTAGCGGCGGGGCTCGTTGCGGCGGGCGCATCGCTACTTTGTGCGTGTGGACAAAAGGGGCCGCTGAAGCTGCCTGCGCCCGCCAACGCCGCCTCGGCGCCTGCGCGATGAGTGCGCCGTCGTCACCCCCATTGCCCGGGGCGCCTTTCCTGGCGCGGCGCGGCCAGCGCCTCGAACTCGAGGGCCATGCACTCGATGCCCTCGCACAGGAGCACGGTACACCGCTGTTCGTGTATTCGCGCGCCGCGATGCGCCACGCGCTGGCGGCCTACACCGAGGCGCTCGTTGGACGCCGTCACCTCATTTGTTATGCGCTGAAGGCCAACTCGTCGCTGGCCGTGTTGCAGACGTTTGCTGCGGCCGGTTGCGGCTTCGACATCGTGTCGGTCGGCGAGCTGGAACGCGTGCTCGCTGCCGGCGGCGACCCGAAAAAAACCGTGTTCTCCGGCGTCGGCAAACGGCCCGACGAGATTCGCCGCGCGCTCGAAGTCGGCGTGAAGTGCTTCAACGTCGAGAGCCTGGGCGAGTTGTTGACGCTGTCCGAAGAGGCGCGTGCCATGAACTGCCGCGCGCCGGTGAGCCTGCGCATCAACCCCGACATCGATCCCAAGACGCATCCGTACATCTCCACCGGCCTGATGGGAAGCAAGTTTGGCATCCCGCACAAGGAGGCGTTGCTGGCGTACCGAGAGGCCGCGCGCCTGCCAGGGCTGGAGGTGGTCGGCATCGATTGCCATCTCGGCTCGCAGATCACCGAGGTCGGCCCTTACGCGGATGCGATCGACCGCCTGCTCGACCTGGTCGAAGCGATCGAGGCCGAGAACATCGGCATCCGCCATATCGATGTCGGCGGCGGCCTGGGCATCACCTACACCGACGAAGCGCCGCCCGAGGCCGGTGCGCTCGTCGGTCAGCTGCTGTCACGCATCGACGCGCGCGGCCACGGCAAGCGTGAACTGCTGCTCGAACCGGGGCGCTCGCTGGTCGGCAATGCCGGTGTGCTCGTCACCGAGGTGTTGGTGATCAAGACCAGCGCGCAGAAGAATTTCTGCATCGTCGATGCCGCGATGAACGATTTGCTGCGGCCCGCGCTCTACCAGGCAACGATGGGCATCGTGCCGTGCCTGCAGCGCGATGGCGCGTCGACGCTGTATGACGTCGTCGGCCCGGTCTGCGAGTCGGGCGACTGGCTCGGCCGCGATCGTGCCCTCACTGTGCGGCCAGGCGATCGACTCGCCGTGCTGTCGGCCGGTGCCTATGCAATGGCAATGGCCAGCAACTACAACAGCCGCCCGCGCGCCGCGGAGGTGATGGTGGATGGCAAGCAGGCCCACCTGATTCGCCAGCGCGAGAGCGTGCGCGAGTTGTTCTCACACGAAAAACTCATCGGCTGACTGCGAGCGGCGGCATCGCGGCGCGACGCCCCACGGCGGGTGTCAGATTCGCCCCTCTTCAACCGCGTGGCATGCAATCTGGATGCCCGAAAGAGACTTGAGCACCGGCCGCTCCGATTTGCAGCGCGGATTGGCATGCGGGCAGCGCGGATGAAAGGCGCAACCGGTCGGCGGGTCGAGCGGGTTCGGCACCTCGCCCTGCACCGGCGTGCGCGCGCGGCCCGTCATGTGGATATCGGGGATCGCATCGAGCAGCATGCGCGTGTACGGATGGCGCGGGCGGCTGAACAAGTCGGCCTTGTCGGCGAGTTCGACCAGGCGGCCGAGGTACATCACGCCCACCTGATCCGACACATGGCGCACGACGGCCAGGTTGTGCGAGATGAAGAGGTAGGTCAGACCGCGCTGGCGCTGCAGGTCTTTCATGATGTTGAGCACCTGCGCCTGCACGCTGACGTCGAGCGCCGACGTCGGCTCGTCGCAGACCAGGAACTCGGGTTGCGTCGCCAGCGCACGCGCGATCGAGATGCGTTGTCGCTGGCCGCCGGAAAACTGATGCGGGAATTTCTCGGCGTCGGCCGGCGCGAGGCCCACCGAGCGCAACAACTCCGCGACCTTGGCGCGCTGCTCGCCGTCATCGGTGACCAGGCCATGTTCACGGATCGGCTCGGCGACGATGTCGAGCACTTTCCAGCGCGGGTTCAGGCTCGCATACGGATCCTGAAAGATCATCTGCATGCGGCGGCGCAAGGTGCGCGTCTGCTCGGCGTCGAGCGTCTTCGTGTCGACGCCGCTGAACTGCACGTTGCCGCGCGTCGGTTTGTAAAGGCCGACGAGCAGGCGCGCCACAGTGCTCTTGCCGCAGCCCGATTCGCCCACCAACGCCAGCGTCTTGCCTTTCTGGATGGCGAAGCTGACACCATCGACGGCGTGCACGAACTGCCGCGGCTTGCGGTCGATGACGCGGTTCAACCACGGCGCGGACACGTCGAAGACCTTGGCCAGATCGGTGACTTCAACGATGGCAGTCATTTGGACTTTCCCACCAGCCAGCAGGCGGCTCGAGTGGCCTGGGCGTCCATCAACTCCGGGCGCTCGCTCTTGCAGCGATCGAACACCTTCGGGCAGCGCGGATTGAAAGCACAGCCCTTGGGGATCGAGTTCAGCCGCGGCATCGACCCGTCGATCTGCATCAGGCGTTCGCGGTCTTCGTCCATCGCCGGGATCGACCCCATCAGACCGACCGTGTACGGATGCGTCGGCCGGTTGATGACATCGCCCACCGGCCCAATTTCCGCGATGCGGCCGGCGTACATCACCGCGACACGGTCGCAGGTTTCGGCGATCACGCCCATGTCGTGCGTCACCAGCATCACGGCCGCGCCATGGTCTTTGCACAGCCGCTTCAGCAACGAAATGATCTGGGCCTGGATCGAAACGTCCAGCGCCGTCGTCGGCTCGTCGGCGACGATCAGCTTCGGCTCAGCCGCCAACGCGAGCGCAATGACGACACGCTGACGCATGCCGCCGGAGAACTGGTGCGGGTACTGCTCGATGCGCTGCTCGGCCGCTTGAATGCCGGTTTCCTGCAGCAGCTTGATGGCGCGCGTCCGCGCTTCGTCTTCACTCACCGGCAGATGCGTGCGGATGGTCTCGATCAACTGCCGGCCGATCGTGTACAGCGGATTCAGCGAGGTCAGCGGGTCTTGAAAGATCGCGCCGATCTGGCGGCCGCGGATCTTGCGCATCGCTTCGTACGGCAGGTTGTCGATGCGCTGGCCGGCCAGGCGGATCTCACCGCCGGCGATGCGGCCAGGGGGTTCGAGCAGACCGATGATCGCCGCGCCGGTGAGCGACTTGCCAGCGCCGGACTCGCCGACGACACCGAGGATTTCGCCAGGCTCGATCGAAAATGAGATGTCGTCGAGTGCGAGCAGCTTGGCGCGGCGCGTCGGGAACTCGACGCGCAGGTTCTTGACTTCGAGCAGCGGCGCCGTCATGGCGCCCCCTCGGCGCTGTGCGCCGTCCCCCCGAGGGGCAGCGAGCATCTTGGGAACGGCCCGGCGATGCTCATCATTGCAGCCTCGGGTTCAGCGCGTCGCGCAGCCAGTCGCCGAGCAGGTTCACAGACAGCGCGATCAACACCAGCATCAGCCCCGGGAAAATCGTGATCCACCACTCGCCGGAAAACAGGAAGTCGTTGCCGATGCGGATCAGCGTGCCGAGCGACGGTTGCGTTGGCGGCACGCCGACGCCGAGGAAAGACAGCGTGGCCTCGGTGAGGATGGCCGTCGCCACCTGAATCGTCGCCAGCACCAGCACCGGGCCCATGACGTTGGGCAGCACATGCTTTCTCATGATGCGCAACGGCGCCACGCCGACCACGCGCGCGGCCTGCACATATTCCTTGTTGCGTTCCACCAGCGTCGAGCCGCGCACCGTGCGTGCGTATTGCACCCAACCGGGCAAAGCGATCGCCAGCACCAGCACGGCGAAGGCCAACGTGTCGTGCGCGTTGGGGAACATCGCGCGACCGACGCCGTCGATCAAGAGAGCGATCAGGATCGATGGGAACGACAGCATGACATCGCAGACGCGCATGATGAAGGCGTCGATCTTGCCGCCGACAAACCCCGACAGCAGGCCCAAGGCGACGCCGACGATCACCGACAGAACAACCGACGCCAAGCCAACGAGCATCGAGATGCGCGCGCCGTACATGATGGCCGAGAGGATGTCACGGCCCTGGTCATCGGTGCCGAGCAGGTACTTGGCCGCACCGCCCTCCTCCCACATCGGCGGCAGGCGCGCGTCGGACAGCTCCAACGTGGCCAGATCGAACGGATTGTGCGGCGCCACCCAGGGCGCGAACAGCGCGCTGAAGATGCACAGCGCCGCCACGACCGCTGCGCCGATCGCCATCGGCGAGGTGCGAAAGCTGTGCCAAACGTCGCTGTCGAAGAACCTATCTAGAGCTGTCACGTCGGTCCGCCACTCGCGCAGGTCTGTCCAAGCGACCGCCGCGGATCCGGCTTTGCCGGTCCGCCAGCAGTGCCCCCTTGAGGGGGAGCGCCGAAGGCGCTTCGGGGGTGGGTCATTTCACGCTGATGTATTTGAACGGCATGAAGTTGTCGGCCAGCTGCACCAGCGACACGTTCTTCTTCATCGCCCAGGCCAGCGCCTGCTGGTGCAGCGGGATGTGGCCGATGTCGTCGGCGTGCAGCTTGAAGGCCTCGGCGATCATCGCGTTGCGCTTGGCCTGGTCGGTCTCGCTCTGAATCTGCTGCGTCAGGGCATCGATCTTGGCGTTGCTGTAGCTGCCGAGGTTGAAGGTGCCCTGGCCCTTGTCGGTCGGCGTCGCCATCAAATTCGACAGCGCGTTGTGCGCGTCGTAGGTGCCGGGCGTCCAGCCGAGCAGGTAGAAGCTGGTGTCGCGGCGCAGGATCTTCGGGAAGTACGTCGCTTTGCTCTCGGCCTGCAGATTGACCTTGACGCCGATGCGCGCCAGGTTCGCCGCCACCGCCTGGCAGATTTCGCCGTCGTTGACGTAGCGATCGTTCGGGCAGTTCATGCCGACTTCAAAACCGTTCGGGTAGCCGGCGTCGGCGAGCAGCTTCTTCGCGGCGTCGGCGTCGTGCGGCAGGCGCTTGTTCATGTCGGGCACGAAGCCTTTGATGCCGGGCGCGACCATCAAGCCGGTGGGCGTGGCGGCGTTGCGCATCACACGCGCCTTGATCGTTTCGACGTCGATCGCCTGGAAGAACGCTTGCCGCACCCGCTTGTCCTTGAACGGGTTCTTGCCTTTGACGCTCGACGACAGCAGCTCGTCGCGCTTCTGGTCCATGCCGAGGAAGATCGTGCGCAGCTCGGGGCCTTGCATCACGTTGATGTTGCCGCTGCCCTTCAAGCGCTCCACGTCCTGCAGCGGCACTGGCTCCATCATGTCGAGTTCGCCGGACAGCATGGCCGCGACGCGCGTTGCGTCGTTGCCGATCGGCGTGAAGATCACCTCATCGACGTTGCCATCGACCTTGCCCCAGTAGGCGCCATTGCGAACGAAAGTACTGCGCGTCGTCGGCTGGCGCTCGCGCAAACGGTACGGCCCGGTGCCGTTGGAGCGGAACGACGCGGTGTTCTCGATGCCCTTGCGCCGATCGACCGGCTTCTCGGCCTTATTGTCCTCGCACCATTTCTTGCTCATGATGTACACGAGCGAGATCACGTCGGGCAGGATCGGAAACGGGGCCGTGGTTTCGATTTCGACCGTGAGTTCATCGACCTTGCGCACCTGCTTGACCGACGACGTGTAGCCGCGCATGTCGGAGCCGTCGCCAGCGGCGCGGCCGAAGCTGAAGACCACATCGTCGGCGGTGAAGGGTGCGCCGTCGTGGAATTTGACGTTGCGGCGCAGATCGAAGCGCCACACCGTCGGTGAGGTCTGCGCCCATTTTGTGGCCAGCGCAGGTTCGAGGCCGAGCTTCCTGTCGCGGCCGACCAGCGGCTCGTAGACATTGCCGGTGATCGACAACTGCAGCGACTCGTTGAGCGAGTGCGGGTCCATCGATGTCGCATCGCCTTGATTGGCCACACGCAGCGTCGCCGCGTGCGCCAAGCCGCAAGCCAACATGGCTGCAAACACAAGCGGTTTGAATCCAGTCATCGTCGTTCTCCTGAATTTCATGCGGCTGCCGCCATCGGCAGCGAGCGCTCCACCAGCCCGGCGAACAAGGCACCACCGAGCGGCAATACATCGTCGTTGAAGTCGTAGCGCGAGTTGTGCAGGAAGGCGCCGCCGCCCTGCCCGAGACGCAGATAGGCACCGGGCTTGACTTGCAACATGAACGAAAAGTCTTCGGCACCCATGCTCGGCGACATCTGCCGCGTGACCCGTTCTTCGCCGACCAGCGACGCTGCCACGTCGGCTGCAAACATGGCGTGCTGGCCGCTGTTGATCGTTGCCGGGTAGGTGCGCTGGTAGTGCAGCGACGCCGTCGCGCCAAAGGCCACCGCCACCGAATCGACCAGGCGCGCCAAGCGTTCTTCGACCATGTCCTGCACCTCGGGGCGAAACGTGCGCACCGTGCCGATCAGCCGCGCCTCGCGCGGGATGACGCTGAAAGCGCCGATGTCGCCGGCCTGCATCGCACAAATGCTGATCACGGCGCTGTCGACCGGGCTGACATTGCGCGCAACGATGCTCTGCACCGCCGTGATGATGTGGCCGGCGACGAGCACAGGGTCAACCGCCAAGTATGGGTGCGCGCCGTGTCCGCCCTTGCCATGCACGACGATCTCGATGCGGTCGGCCGCGGCCATCATCGGCCCCGGGTTGACGCCGATGTGGCCCGCCGGCAACGATGGCCAGTTGTGCATCGCATAGACCGAGTCGACCGGGAAGCGCTCGAACAGGCCGTCGTCGATCATCGCCTTGGCGCCGGCGAAACCTTCTTCCCCAGGCTGGAAGATCAGCACCGCGCTGCCATCGAAGCGCCGCGTCTCGGCCAGATAGCGCGCCGCGCCGACGAGCATCGTCGTGTGGCCGTCGTGGCCGCAGCCATGCATCAGGCCGCGGCTGCACGAGCGCCAGGCGAAGTCGTTCTCTTCGGTCATCGGCAGCGCGTCCATGTCCGCGCGCAGACCGATAGAGCGCGAGCCGTCACCTTTGCCGGAGCCCTTGATCACGCCGACAACGCCGGTCTTGCCGATGCCTTCGTGGATCTCGTCCACGCCGGCCGCGCGCAGCGCCGCCATCACGCGCTGCGCGGTGCGCTTTTCTTCGAAACCGATCTCGGGATGGGCGTGAAGATCGCGCCGAAACGCCGTCAGTTCTCCATGCCAAGCACCCAGGCGCTGGTAAGCGCCGCTGCTTGGACGAGTGGTCACCGCCATGTCAATGCCCTCCAGCCGACTGTTCGATGCGCAGCCGCGGATCGACGACGAAGTACAGCAGATCGACGACCAGGTTGATGACCACGAAGATCAGCGCGATCAGGCAGAGATAGGCGGCCATCACCGGAATGTCGGCGAATTGCACCGCCTGGATGAACAGCAGTCCCATGCCGGGCCACTGGAATACGGTCTCGGTGATGATGGCAAACGCGATCAGGCCGCCGAGCTGCAGGCCCATGATCGTCATCACCGGGATCAGCGTGTTTTTGAGCGCGTGGCCGAAATAGACGCTGCTGTTCTGCAGACCGCGTGCGCGCGCAAACTTGATGTAGTCGGTGCGCAGCACTTCGAGCATCTCGGCACGCACCAAACGCATGATCAGCGTCAGCTGAAAGATGCACAGCGTCACAGATGGCAGGATGAGGTGCTTCCAGCCATCGGCGGTCAGCAGACCGGTGGTCCAGGCGCCGATCGCCACCGTCTCGCCACGGCCGAAACTCGGCAGCACCTTGAGCGTGACGGCGAACAAAAGGATCAGCAAGATGCCAATGAGAAACGTCGGCAGCGACACGCCGAGCAGAGAGAACGTCATCAGCGCTTGCGCCATGAAGTTGCCGCGCTTCAAAGCTGCGTAGACGCCCATCGGGATACCGAGCGTCAGCGCCAGCAGCGCCGCGCCGAAGGCCAGTTCCAACGTCGCCGGAAAACGCTCGACGATCAGCGAAGACACCTTGCGCCCCTGGCGCAGAGACAAGCCGAACTCGCCGCGCAGCGCGTTGCCGACAAAGGCCGCGAACTGCACCGGGAACGGCTTGTCCAGACCCAGGTCCGCGCGCAGTTGCGTGCGCTGCTCGGGAGTCGCGTCCTGGCCAAGCAAATTGGTCACCGGGTCGCCGACATACTGGAACAACATGAAGGCGATGAAGGCCACCGTGAGCATCACGATGACCGCTTGCGCGAGGCGACGGAGGATGAAGGCCAGCATGTTCGGCTAATACCGACCGTGCAAGTGCCGTGCCGCAGTGATCGTCAGTTCACCTTGACCGAGCGCATGTCGATGCGGTTGTCGGCGCGATGGTACAGGTCGATGTTCTTTTTCATCGCCCACGGGATGACCTGGTTGTGCAGCGGGATATACGCAACATCCTGGTGCGACAGCAGCAGCGCCTGCTCGATCAGCTGGTTGCGCGTCTTCTGATCGACCTCGGCCTTGATGCGCTCGACCAGCGCGTCGGCCTGCGGGTTGCTGTAGCGGCCGACGTTGTAGTTGCCGTCGCCTTGGGCACCGACGCTGCGCACCAGCGATTGCAGCGAATACAACGCGTCGAAGGTAGGCACGCCCCAGCCGAGCATGTAGATGCTGGCTTCGTAGCGCTGGATCATCGGGAAGTAGGTGGACAGCGGCAGCGTGCGCAGCTTGGCCTTGATGCCGATCTTGGCCCACATCGACGCCACCGCCTGGCAGATCTCTTCGTCGCTGATGTAGCGGTTGTTCGGGCAGGCGAAATCGACTTCAAAGCCCTGCGGGTACCCGGCCTCGGCGAGCAGCTTCTTCGACGCCTCGGTGTCATACGGCCAACGCGCGTCGGCTTTTTTCGTCCAGCCGTTGACTTGCGGCGAGATCAACGCGCCCGTGGGTTGCGACAGGCCGCGCATGGTCACGCGACCGATCGTCTGGATGTCGATCGCCTGATACAGGGCCTTGCGCACGCGCGCGTCTTTCAGCGGGTTCTTGCCTTTGACATTGCTGCCCGGAAGCTCATCACGGTACTGGTCCATGCCGAAGAAGATGGTGCGGTTCTCGGCGCCGTCGACCACCTTCAGATTGGTCGCTGAACGCAGCTTGGCCAGATCCGTCGGCGATGGGTCGAGCACCATGTCGACCTCGCCCGACAGCAGCGCCGCCACGCGCGTGGCCTCGGCCTTGATCGGCGTGTAGACGATCTCGGTGACGTTGCCTTCGGCCTTGCCCCACCAGGCCGGGTTCTTCACCAACACCAGCTTCACGTCCTGCTCCCAGCTCTTCAACATGAAGGGGCCGGTGCCGTTAGCGTTGCGGTGGGCGAAGTTCTCGTCCTTGGTCTTGATGTCCTTGGGTTCCAGCGACTTGTTCTTCTCGGCCCAGTCGCGGTCCATGATGCGCAACTCGGTCATCTGGCGCAGCAGCACCGGATTCGGGCCCTTGGTGAAGATGTCGATCGTGTAGTCATCGACCTTGACGATGCGGTCGATGCCCTGCGTGTAGACGCCGTAGTTGGACGTCTTGGCCATCGCGCGCTCGAGCGAGAACTTCGCGTCGTCGGCGTTGAAGGCCGCACCGTCGTGGAATTTCACGCCCTGACGCAAGGTGATGCGCACCTGGGTCGGGCTGACCTGCTTGTAACCCGGTGGCCAGCACCGGCTCGAGTTCGAATTTCTTGTTGTAGGTGAACAGCGACTCGTACACCGAGGCATGCACGCCATTGCCGAGCGCGTTGTTTTGCGAATGCACGTCCCAGGTCGGGATGTCGGCCGCGCTGGCCCATTTGAAAGTCGCAGCGCCAGCGAATGGGGTGGCAGGCGCCCAGCGCCGCAGCGAGGATCGAAGGCAAAAGGATGCGCATGATGGGTGAGGCTCCGGAACTTCAGTTTGGAGCGTCGCATCTTGCGCTGACCACCGCGCCTCTGCCAGCGGGGGAACCCCGGGCGAACGCTGTCAACGCAATGCGATGTCGCGGTAGCGTGTGGTCAATTGCGAACGGGTGTTGTCGCCGTCGGTCATCACCGCCACGGCCAACAAGGGCCCAGGCGCTTCGCCAAAGGCGAGCCTGTAGTCCACGCCGAGCGTGCGCCGATAGCGTTTCCACTGGCCCAAGCCGTCACGCCCCGACTCGACGACGATCTTGCGCACGCGGTCGCTGCGCGGGTGCGTGATCACCCGACCCACCGCGGCCGAGGTGTCCCAGACATAGGCCAGCGTCGCGAATGGCGGTGCTTCGCCGGTCAGCGTTTGCGCCAGGTCGAACATCAACTGGTTGCGCGTCGACAGGCGCGCGTTGTCGCCACCGAAAGCGAACAACACGCGCGCCGCCGCGTCGCAAGCGCCGGCATCGGACACGTCGCCGCCCTGGGGCAGCGACTGGACCCACCAGGAGAACTCGACATCACGCAATGCCTCCGCAGGGCGGGCGATGACGCTTGCGGTACATCGACGCTGAGTTGTTGGCCTGCGCGACCAGCACGCGGCCTTCGGGCATCAGCTCCCACCGATAGACCGTGCGCCCTTTGCCGGGCAGCGGCACGTCATGCCAGTCCTCGGCGCCGGCCGGGTCGGCCGGTGGCGGCGTCGTCGTGCAGGCCGCAAACAGCGGCAGCGCGGCAGCGCCGGCAAAAAGACGCAGCGCACTTCGGCGGTGCCGGAGGTCAGAGGGTTGCCAGGTCACGACATGGGCGCGATAGAGTGCCGAAGAAAAGCCGCCCGAAGGCGGCTCTGAGACGATGTGAGAGTCAGCGACTCAGAAGCGGTGCCGCACACCCAGCGCCACACTGTTCGAGTCCGTACCGGCGCTCTTGGTCACGCCGCCGAGGAAACCAGCCTGACCCGGCGCCGCCTGCGCCAGGTTCTTGTTGTCGAAATGCGTCAACACTGCATTGAGATCGGTGCGCTTGGACAACGCGTAGGTGTAGGCCACCCCATAGGACGCGACGTCTGCGTTCGCAGAGCGTTTGTCGTTGAAGCGGGAGTACGCCGCGTACAGCGTGTTGACGCCCATCGTCAGCTTGTAGCCCACGTGAGCGAGTTGGCCGTCTTGCCGCAGCGCGCTGGTGAACGCAGCTTGCACCAGGTTCGCGGCCACCGCCGGTGGCGTGTTCGGCGGGGGCGTAGCCAACAACGCCGCCGAAATGCCAGACACGCCCGACGGATTCTCATCCTCGATCTTGCCGACCAACGCATAGAGCGTTCCTGGGCCAAGATCGGCCGATCCGCCGATCACCAACGATTTCAGTGACTCTTGCCCAATGTCATTGTTGCGCTGGTTGTAGCCGATGCCGACCGCGAACCCGCCCGACTTGTACATCGCCATCGCGCCGCCAAAGCGGTTCGCCTTGCTATTGAGCGTGTTGCCGCCCAAGGCATACATCGCCGAGGCCGTGATACCGCCGTAAACGATGCGGTATTGCAGAGCATTGCTGACGCGGATGTCCACGCTCGGTGGAATCGAGGCCACCTGCCCGGCCGACAGGCTGGACTGCGTTCCCAACGTATCGAACGTCGCATTGATTTCGTAGGCAGGCGTGTACTGCCGCCCCAGAAGCACGGCCCCCACCGGGGTGACCAGACCGACGTAAGCCTGACGATCCCAAGCGTTGTTGGTCAGATTCACGCCGAGCGACGAGCCGATCTGAGCGGACACGCCCGTAACGGCGGCTTGCAGGGGACATGCAGCCGGGGCTGGCGCGCAAAGCCCCAGCAGCACAGCGTTGTTCAACCGGTCCGGAACCTGAGACCCTGTCGGCGGCCGGTTGCTGAACGAGCCGTTGTTGAGTTCCAGCCGCTGCTCCAGGGTGAAGATCGCCCTGAAACCACCACCGATATCTTCGTTGCCGCGAAAACCCAGCCGCGAGCCTTCCATGATGCCGCTGACGAGCTGGTTCTTGTTGGTGGCCAGGCCTGTGGTGTGCACCACGCCAGCGTCGACGATGCCGTACACCGTGACCGACGATGGTGTTGATTGCGCCACAGCCAATGAACTGGCCAACGAAAGGGCGCTCAGGGCGAACAGCGTCTTCTTCATCATGGTTGTCTCCAGGGCACGGTCATCCAACGTCGAATCTTGACCGATGGGTCACCGACCGAGTGAAGATGTTGCAGACCGCCAACGCTGTGTTTTCCCTAGGCACCGCTATGACCCGTCCAAGAAAAAGCCGCCCCGAAGGGCGGCTTTGCAGGATCGACAAGGTCGATCAGAACTTGTGGTAGATGCCCACGTCGAAGCGGGTCTTCTTCAGGTTGTCGCTCGCGCCGTCGCCGCTCGTCTTGCCGATGTCGGTGTACAGCTGAGTGCGCTTCGACAGGTTGTAGTCGAGGCCGATGCCAAGCTTCTTGAGTTCCTCGGTGGTGAACTTCGAGATGCCAGCCTTCAACGTTGCGTTGCCGAGCGGCACCTTGGCGCCAATCGAATAATGCTTCGTGTCGGTTGAAGCCGACAGGTCGCCCTTTTCGAACTGCGCCATGAAGGTCGCAAAACCGGCGTTGAACGAACCGTACAAGCCGACCGTCTTCAGGTCGAGACCGTTGCGGTCGTAGGCCACGCCAACGCTCACCGGGCCGCCGCCGTAGCCGACGCTGAAACCGACCGGACGCTCGGCACCGCCGTTTTCATCCGCAGCCGCGATCGCGCCGCGCAGTTGCAAGCCGCCCAGGCTCGGCGAGATGTATTCGATCTGATTGTTGGTCCGAGCGCTGCCGCCTGAGCCAGCGCCGAGACCGCCGGTGTGGGTGCTGCCGACCGTCTCCGTGCCGAACGGGTCATAGTTGCCGTTCATGGTCTGCAGCGGCGGCAGGAAGCGGCCGAGGCGCACTTCGCCGAAGCCACCGCCCAAGCCCACCCACAGCTGACGGTAGAAACGGTCCGCGTTTGCCTGAGTGCCGTTGTTGGCATTGA
This sequence comes from uncultured beta proteobacterium, assembly GCA_963814385.1. Classification (GTDB taxonomy): domain Bacteria; phylum Pseudomonadota; class Gammaproteobacteria; order Burkholderiales; family Burkholderiaceae_C; genus CADEEN01. The sequence goes on along the minus strand of CAWFCX010000050.1, from coordinate 49,270 downwards.
AGCGGTGGTTCACGTTGAAGAACGCGCGCATACCGCCGCCGAGGTCTTCGGTGCCCGCGAAATTGAGGGCGGTACGGCCAGAACCTGCTGTTTGCATGTTCCAGGCGCCGTTTTGACGCACCAGGCCAAGGTCAACAGCGCCCGACAGGGTCACCGACGACTGCGCCGACGCGGCACCAGCGAATGCGCTCAGCACAGCGAGAGCGAGTAGAGATTTCTTCATTGCCAATATCTCCAAGGTTGAGATTTAAGGGGTCCCGATGACGCTACCGTTGATCCGGGCGGTCCTGCCCGGGGCCAGACGGTCCATCAGGCCAACCTCCTTACGCGGAAGTTGCATCTATTCCACCAGTTCCCCCGGTGGCCTGCAAAGGCTTGCGCAACAAATCCACGGTTCCTGTTGTCCAGGCACAACGAAGGCGGGCCCGATGAACCCCGCGAACTCGGTCGCTTGTCAGTGGTAACTTACCGGGCAACTCAACCAGCGCCCCAACGTCATGCCTGACTTCATCGATCGCTTCCTGATCGCCGCCGATACCAGTCTTCGCACGGTGTCCGGCACGGCGCGGGCCCGCCGCGAGCGACCCGTCGCTGAGTCCCGCGCGCCCTTGACCGAGGCCGAGCGCCAACTTGCCGGCTCGCTGATGCGAGTCAACCATGTCGGCGAGGTCTGTGCGCAGGCGCTGTACCAGGCCCAAGCCCTGACCGCGCGGACCGAGGGCCAACGCCGGCAGATGGAACAAGCTGCCAGCGAGGAGCAGGACCACCTCGCCTGGACGGAGGCGCGCTTGCGCGAGCTCGATGACCGGCCCAGCGTGCTCAACCCGCTCTGGTACGCCGGCGCGTTTGCGATCGGCCTGGCCGCGGGCCGGGCCGGAGACCGCTGGAGCCTGGGCTTCGTCGTCGAGACCGAGCGCCAAGTCGAAGAGCATCTGGCTGGACACCTCGACCGCTTGCCGGCCAATGACGCCGCGTCACGCGCGATCGTCGCGCACATGAAGGCCGACGAAGCGCATCACGCGCAGCAGGCGGAGCAGGCTGGGGCCAAGCCGCTGCCTGCTCCGCTGCGTTGGCTGATGCGCGGTGTGGCCAAGGTGATGACTATCACCGCGCACCGCATCTGAAAAATCAAAGCGACACGACTTCGTGAGTGACAGCGATCTGCGCCGTCTTGGCGAGCATCGCTGTCGCCGAACAGTACTTCTCGTGCGACAGCGCCACCGCGCGCGCTACGGCCTGCACGTCGAGCTTCTGCCCGGTGACGATGAAGTGCATCCCGATGCGCGTGAACACCTTGGGATCGATTGAGGCGCGGTCGGCGCTGAGCTGGACACGACAGCCGGTCACGGCGTGCCGGCCGCGTTTGAGGATCAGCACCACGTCGTACGCCGCACAGGCGCCGGTGCCTGCAAGCACGGTCTCCATTGGGCGCGGCGCCAGATTGCGGCCACCGCCGTCGGGCGCGCCGTCCATCGTCAACAAATGTCCGCTGCCCGTCTCGGCGACGAAGGCCATGCCGCTGGCGGCCACCCAATCCACAGTGCATTCCATCGCTCGTCTTCCTGTCTTGCGTCGCTGTCGATTGTGCCGACCTCGCGCCTATCATCCCCGGTCAAGGGATTCAAGGACGGGACATGAGCAGCAAGCCACGCGGCGCCAAGCCCGTGAAGCACGACTATTTGCAGCGCATTCTCACGGCGCGCGTGTACGACGTGGCGGTTGAGTCGGCGCTGGAGCCGGCGCGCACGCTGTCGCGGCGCATCGGCAACCATGTGCTGTTGAAGCGCGAAGACCAGCAGCCGGTGTTCAGCTTCAAGTTGCGCGGCGCCTACAACAAGATGGCTCACCTTTCCGAGGCCGAGCGGGCGCGCGGGGTCATCTGCGCCTCGGCGGGCAACCATGCGCAGGGAGTAGCCCTGTCGGCGCGGCGGCTGGGCTGCAAGGCCACGGTGGTCATGCCGATCACCACGCCCAAGTTGAAGATCGACGCCGTGCGTGCCCTCGGCGGCGAGGTGGTGCTGCAAGGCGACAGCTACTCCGATGCCCACAGCCACGCCAAGACGCTCGAAGCCGAGCGCGGCCTGACCTTCGTGCACCCGTTCGACGACCCGGACGTCATCGCTGGCCAAGGCACGGTGGCGATGGAAATCCTGCGCCAGCACCAAGGCCCACTCGACGCCGTGTTCGTCGCCATCGGCGGCGGCGGACTGATCGCCGGGGTGGCCAGCTACATCAAGGCGGTGCGGCCAGAGGTCAAGGTCATCGGCGTGCAGATGAACGACTCGGACGCCATGCTGCGCTCGGTGCGCGCCGGCAAGCGAATCACGCTCGCCGATGTCGGCCTGTTCTCCGACGGCACAGCGGTCAAGCTGGTCGGCGAAGAGACGTTTCGCATCGCACGCGCGCTGGTCGATGATTACGTCGTCGTCGACACCGACGCTGTTTGCGCCGCGATCAAGGACGTGTTCCAGGACACGCGCAGCATCCTCGAGCCCGCCGGCGCGATGGGCGTGGCCGCGATCAAGCAGTACGCCGCCGAGCACAAGGCCAAAGGCCAGACATTCGTCGCCATCACCTGCGGCGCGAACATGAATTTCGACCGCTTGCGCTTCGTCGCCGAGCGCGCCGAGTTCGGCGAAGAGCGCGAGGCCCTGTTCGCCGTCACGCTGCCGGAGGCGCGCGGCTCGTTCAAGCGCCTGTGCGAACAGATCGGCTCGCGCAGCGTCACAGAATTCAACTACCGCATCTCCGACGCAAATGAGGCCCATGTCTTCATCGGCATCGCGATCGCTGAAAGCGCCGAGGCCGAGCGCATCGCGCGCAACTTCGTGCGCCACGGCTTCGCCACCGTCAACCTCACCGAAGATGACCTGGCCAAGGAGCATGTGCGCCACATGGTCGGCGGGCGCAGTGCGCTGGCTCGCGACGAGCGCCTGTACCGCTTCACCTTTCCGGAACGTCCGGGCGCACTGATGCGATTCCTGAACACACTCCACCCAGACTGGAACATCAGCCTTTTCCACTACCGCAACCAGGGCGCCGACCACGGCCGCATCCTGGTCGGCCTGCAGGTGCCGCGCGGCGACGCCCAGGCGCTGCGCCAATTTCTCGACCAGCTTGGGTACTCTTACGCGGACGAGAGCGAGAACCCCGCCTACAGTTTGTTCCTGCGCTGAATGCCCCGGCGCACGTTCTAAACTCCCTGCCCTTGATGAACAACGCCGCCCAATCGCTGATCGCGCCGACTGCCAACGCGGAGCTCGAGCGCGCATTGCGCGACAAACTACAGCGTCGCGGCGAAACCATCGGCAGCCTGGGCGAGCTCGAACCGCTGGCGGTTCGCATTGGCCTGATCCAGGACACCCTGCGTCCTCGCTTCGACGAGCCGCAGGTCGTGCTGTTTGCCGGCGACAACGGTCTTGCCGTCGAAGGGCTGCCGGCGCCTCCCGGACAAACCACGGCAGAGCGCGTCTGGCAAGTGTTGTCCGGCCAGCTGCCTCTGTCGGTGTTTGCGGCCACGCAGGGCCTGGCGGTATCGGTTGTCGATGCCGGCGTGGCCGACCGCCTGGTCGCCCACGAACGGCTGCTGATGCGCAAGATCGCCCACGGCACACGCAATTCCCGCGTTGGCCCGGCGATGTCGGTCGACCAGGCGCAGGCGGCGATCCGCGCCGGCATGGAGATTGGCCAGTCGCTGCCCGGAAACGTGTTGGCCTGCGCCGGCCTGGGCGTGGGCTCGCACGAGAGCGCAGCGCTGATCCTGTCGCGCCTGACGGGCGCGCCGGTGCGCGAGCTGCTGCTGGCCCACCCGCAGATGGACAACAACCTGCTGACGCACCTGCTGGCGGTGACGCAAAGCGCGCAGGCCCGCCACCGCGACGTTGCCGATCCGGTGGAAGTACTGGCCGCATTTGGCGGCTTCGACATCGCGATGATGACTGGCGCCATGCTCGTCGCCGCCGGCCGGCGCCACCTCATCATGGTCGATGGCCTGCCGGCCTGCGCCGCCGTCATGGTGGCCTCGCGCATCGCTGCACCGGTCATCGACTACTGCGTGTTCTGCCGCAGCCACAGCCACCAGGGCCTGGACTATGCGCTGAACCTCTTCCAATCGTCGGCGTTGCTTGAACTCGGCATGGAAAGCACCGACGGCACTGGCGCCACGCTGGCTTGGCCGCTGGTGCGCGCCGCGGCATCGCTGCTGACCGAAGTGGTTGAAGGCGAAGAACCCGGGCCATCGCGGCCCGGTGAATTGAATACCGCCCCCGACACCCTGCGCACCGCGGACGCCTGACGCGCCTCTTCGCGTTGATTCGGGTCAGCGCGTGTTGGCGCCTGGCGGCGGAGGCACGATAGGTTGCGGTTCCGCCGTTTCACCCTGCTGAGGCAGGCGCATGCCGGGCATCGGCGCTGCCCCAGGCGGCGGTGGCACCAATGATGTCGGCAACGAAACGACGCGGCCTGTGCCGGGCACCGGCAAGCCCGGCGGGTTAACAGGCGGCGCCGCAGCGCGCGGTCCGGCCAGCGCGCCCGTCACGGCCGGCAATTCGAGCGACACCACAGGCGCCGCGCCTTTGGCGCCCAGCGCGGCACCGCGTGGATGCACCGATTGCAGCATCAGATCACCGTCGATCGCGGAGCCCACCTTGAAGCCGCGCGCCGGTTTGCCGTCGACTGCGATCAAGGCCAAACCCATGCTGTCACCGCCTTCACGCGGCGCGGCGACCCCGAGCAATTTGAAGCGCGAGGCCAGCGCCGGCTCTACCGGCGCCGCGGTCGGCGCCGCGGTTGGCGGCGCACCGAAGACACGGTCGAGATCACCGCGCGGTGGTGTCGCGGTGGTCACCGCCACCGTGTGGGCCGGGGCCGCGGGTGACGCGGCCCAGAGGCGCAGCAGCCAGAAGACCGCACTGGCGGCCACGGCAGCCCAGATCACGAATGCCAACAGGCGCACTTGCATCGGCCCATTATGATGGATGCACACCATGCACACAGTCCACGCACCGCTGCCCATGCCCTTGCCGAACTCGCTCAAGACCCGCCGTCACGGTCACGGCTTCACCCTGATCGAGCTGCTGGTGGTGCTGACCATCATCGGCGTGCTCGCCGCGCTGATCGTGCCCAACGTGCTCAACCGCGCGGAAGAAGCCAAAGTCACCGCGGCGCGCACCGATATCAGCAACCTGATGCAACAGTTGAAGCTCTACAAACTCGACAACCAACGCTTTCCGAGCGCCGAACAAGGGCTCGAATCGCTGGTGCGCAAACCCACGGCAGGCTCGGTGCCACCGAACTGGAAGCCCTACATCGACAAGCTGCCGAATGACCCCTGGGGTCGGGCGTACCAGTACGTGAACCCGGGAATCAAGGGTGACGTCGATGTGTTCAGCTACGGCGCAGACGGGCAGAGCGGCGGCGAGGGGACCAATGCCGACGTCGGCTCGTGGCAGTAGTCTATTGAGACGGCTGACCGCCGTGCGCGCCCGCGGCTTCACGCTGATCGAGTTGCTCGTCGTCCTGGCCATCGTGGCGATTGCATCGTCACTGGTCGTCGTATCGATGCGGGACAGCGCACAGTCGCTGCTCGACGAAGAGGCCGAGCGCCTGGGCGCGTTGCTTGAGGGCGCACGCACCGAAGCGCGGGCCTCGGGCATCACCGTGCGCTGGGAGCCTGCTGGCGCCGAAGCCACCGACGGCGCCGACTTCCGCTTCATCGGCCTGCCCAAAAGCTCCAACCTGCCGTCGCACTGGCTGCGCATCGGCGTCAGTGCGGAGATCGTCGGCGCGCGCGCCGTGTTGCTCGGCCCCGAGCCGATCCTGCCGGCGCAGCGCATCGTGCTCAGCCGAGACGCCCGGCGGGCGGTGCTGGCCAGCGACGGCCTCGCGCCGTTCGCCCGCACGACGTTGGCGGTGCCCTCGCCGTGAAGGGCGCTCGTGGCTTCACGCTGATCGAGGTGCTGGTCGCGCTGGCGATCGTTGCGGTAGCACTGGGCGCCGGCTTCAAGGCCGCCGGCGCGCTGGCCAACAATGCGCAGCGCCTGGCCGACATCAGCGCCGCGCAATGGTGCGCCGATAACCAGCTCACCAACCTCAAGCTCGCCAAGCAGTTCCCCGGCATCGGCGACAGTGACTTCGCCTGCAACCAGCTCGGTCGCACCTTCAAGGGCCAGCTCGCCGTGCGGCCGACGCCGAACCCGAACTTCCGCCGCGTCGATGCCAACATCGCCGACGAGCAGGGCGTGCCGCTGTTGACGCTGTCCACCATCCTCACGCGCTACCCATAGCAATGACAGCCCCTCGCTCGCTGCGCTCGCACTCCCCCGGGGGGAGGCTCGGGCCGACGCTTGGGAGCGGCCCGGCGCTGGCCCGAGCGCGCGCAATCCGAGGTTTCACGCTGGCCGAGGTGCTGGTGGCGCTGGCGCTGCTGGCGCTGCTCGCCACGATGTCGTGGCGCGGCGTCTCCGGCATGGCCGAGGCCAAACAATCGGCCGACGCGCGTGTCAATGAAACCCTGCGCCTGGGCACCGTGCTGGCGCAATGGGAGCAGGATTTGCAGCAGGTGCACGACACGCCGCTGGTCCCGGCGCTGGCCTTCGACGGCAAGACGCTGCGCGTCGTGCGCCGTCAGGCAGACGGTTTGCAGGTCGTCGCCTGGGCGCTGCAGGAGGCGCGCTGGACGCGCTGGGCCTCTCCGGTGGCCATCAGCGCACAGGGTCTGCAGGACGCCTGGCTGACGAGCCAGCAGTTGCTGGGCAATGAAGCCGGGCAGTTGACGTTGTACGAAGGGCTGGGCAGTTGGCAGATCTATTTCTATCGCAACAACGCCTGGACCAATGCGCAATCGAGCGGTGACGTGAACCCGGGCACCGCCAGCGGGCCGGCCTCTTTTGCCCTGCCGTCAGGCGTGCGCCTCGTGCTGGCGTTGGGGCAACAGACCGAAGGCCAGGGCGGCAGCACCGTCACGCGCGACCTTTTGGTGCCGCCGCAACCGGCACGCCAGGCGCCATGAAAAGGCTGCGATCGGCTTCGACCCAGCGCGGCGCAGCGCTGCTGCTGGCCATGCTGATCATGACGCTGGTGACCACGCTGGCCGCGGGCATGGTGTGGCAACAGTGGCGGGCGATCCAGGTCGAGGCCGCCGAGCGCGGGCGCACGCAGGCGGCGTGGATCCTGGTCGGTGCACTCGACTGGGCACGGCTGATCCTGCGCGAAGACGCTCGGCCGAGCGCCAGTTCGGCAGCGGTGGACCATCTTGGCGAACCCTGGGCGGTGCCGCTGGCCGAAGCCCGGCTGTCGTCCTTCCTCGCCGCCGACCGCGACAACAACAGCGTCGCCGAGAACGACTCGCTCGACGCCTTCCTTTCCGGCTCCATCACCGACGCCCAGTCGCGCTGGAACCTGCGCCGTCTGATCGACGCTGAAGGCAAGCCGGTGCCGGCCGAAGTCAAAGTGCTGCAGCGTCTGTGTGACCAGGGCGGCGCCACCGGCGACTGCGCCGAGCGCATCACCGGTTCGCTGGCCAAGGCCTGGCCCGGCACGAGCAGCACCACCGTCGCCGCGATCGCGCCGCAGCGCCTGTCGCAACTGGCCTGGCTGGGCATCGACAGCGACACGATCAAACGCATCGAGCCCTGGGTAGATGTCCTGCCCGACCCACAGACCAAGGTCAATGTCAACACGGCCGCCGCCGAGGTGATTGCCGCCGCCGTTGACGGCATGACCCTGGCCAACGCGCAGCGCCTGGTCCAGGAACGCCAGCGCACGCCGCTGCGCGACCTGGCGTCGCCATCGACGGCCGGCTACTTCCCGGTCACCATGACGCGGCCACTCACCGAGGTGCTCTCCGTGTCGAGCAACTTCTTCATCATCCAGGGCCGGCTGCGGCTGGAGGAGCGTGTCCTGGAAGAGCGCACCTTGGTCGAACGGCGGCAACTCGAAGTCAACGTGCGTTCGCGCGAGCGCGTGAACTTGCGCGAGGGCACTTGATCCTTGCGCCCCTGAAGGAACACGACCGCTTGTTGCAGGCCCGGCCCGGCCCGCCACTACACTGGTTCCCCTGTTACTTGTTGCCGTGAGCCACCAGCGCCGAGGCATTGCGCGCGTCAGCCCGAACCCAAAATGTCCACGCTCGTCATCCTGCTCCCGCCGCGATCGCGCCTGACCAGCGGCGCAGACGCCGTTGCGCCGTTGCGCGAAGGTGCGGCCGAGCTGCTGTATGTGCTCTCGCCCGACGGCCTGAATATCGCTCGCCACGGCCGCGCCAAAGCCGCGCTGCTGCCAAAAGCCGACAGCGCGATCGTCGTCCTGGCCGACACCGACGTCAGTTGGCACCGCCTCGCCATTCCCAAAGCCCCTGCGGCGCGCTTGCGCGCTGCCGTGGCCGGCGTCCTCGAAGAGCAGTTGCTCGACGACGCCGAGGGCCTGCACTTCGCTCTGGCCCCCGGCTTGACCGGCGGCCAGACCGGGTGGGTCGGCGTGATCGACAAGGCATGGCTCAAAGGGGAATTGACCGCACTCGACAAGGCCGGGGTGTCGGTCGAGCGGGCGGTGCCGATGTCGTGGCCCGAAGACATGCCGCTGGGACATTTCAGTGCGGCCTTCGGTGACGACCCCAGCGCGCCGATGCAGCTCACATGGGCCGACGCCAAAGGCGTCGTCTGCCTCGGCGTCAATGGCGCGCTGGCCAAGCAGATGCTGCCGCAATGGACGGTGCAGCCGGCGCGCTGGACCGCGCACCCGGCGGTGGCAGCACCGGCCGAGCGCTGGCTCGGCGGCAGCGTCAGCGTGCTCTCCGACGAGCAGCGCCTGTTGCGCTCGATGCGCTCGCTGTGGAACCTGCTGCAGTTCGACATCGCCCCCAAACATCGCGGCACGGTGGCTTTGCGCGACGCAATGCGGCGCTTCCGCAGCGCGGGCTGGCGGCCAGTACGCTGGGGGCTGGCGGCGTTGCTGGCGCTGCAGGTGGTCGGTCTGAACCTGTGGGGCTGGCACCAGGAGCGGCAGATCACCGCCAAGCGCGCTGCCACGGTGTCGCTGCTGCGCAATGCGCACCCGCAGGTGCGCGCCGTGCTCGACGCTCCGGCGCAGATGGTGCGCGAAACCGATCTGCTGCGTGCCGCCGCCGGCAAGACCGGCGACAGCGACCTCGAAACCCTGCTCGCCGCTGCGGCGGCGGCCTGGCCCGCCGGCCAAGCGCCGCTGCAGACGCTCAAGTTCGACAACGGCCGGCTGATGTTTGCCGCCGTCGGCTGGAGCGAGTCCCAAGTGGCCGACTTCCGCAGCCAACTGGCCGGTGGCGGATGGACCGTCGCCCAAGAAGGCAGCGCCTTGACGATCACCCGACCGAGCCCCACGTCTGCCCGCTCCTGATGAACACCGCCACCGCCTCCCCCCAGTCTCACCTGACCCGTGGCTCACGCCTGTCCGCCCTGACGGCCCCCTGGCGCGAGCGCTGGCAGGCCATGGCGCCACGCGAACGGCGCATCGCCGGCTGGTTGGGCTGGGCCGTTGGCTTGGTGCTGTTGTGGTTCGTCGCCGTCGCCCCCGCCTGGCGCAGTGTCAGCACGGCGCCGGCGCGCCTGGATCAGCTCGACGCCCAGTTGCAGCAGATGCAGCGCTTGGCCGGTGAAGCGACTGCACTGCGTGCCTTGCCGCCAGTGGGTGGCCTGCAAGCGCAGGCGGCGCTCAAAACCGCGACCGATGCGCTCGGCGCCGCTGGCCGCCTGCAGTTGGGTGGCGACCGCGCCACCGTCACCTTCACCAACGCCACCGGCACGCAAGTCCGAGACTGGCTCGCCGAAGCGCGTTCGGCGGCGCGCACTCGGCCGATCGAGGCCAACCTGACGCGCGGCCCGCAGGGCTACAGCGGCAGCGTCATCGTCCAGTTGCCGGGTACGGGGAGCGGTCAGTGAGCGCCGCGCCGGGCCGCCCCAAGCAGAGCGAACGTCCCAGCGGGGAACCGGTCGCGGTACTCCGCGACCGAGGGGCAGTCGGGCTGACAGGATGATGCTGCTGGGCCGCATCAAAAGCTGGTTCGGGCGCGGACAGGGCCGCTTTGCGCGCACCGGGTTTGCCGAGTCCACGTTGGCTGAACTCGCGTGGCAGCGCGTGCGCACCTCGGCGCACCGCTGGGCCGGCACCGGGGCCGTGATCGGCGCGCTGGCCGGGCTGGTCGCGTTCGTGCCTGCCGGCTGGCTGGCCTCGCGCGTCGCTGTCGCCACGGGTGACCGGCTGCTCTTGACCGACGCCCGCGGTACCGTCTGGAAGGGCAGTGCGCTGCCGGTGCTGACCGGCGGCGCCGGCAGCCGCGACGCCGCCGCGTTGCCCGACCGCCTGCACTGGCAGCTCGGCTTTGCCGGGCTCGTGCCCGAACTGCGCCTGCGCCAAGCCTGCTGCCTGCGCGGTGAAGTGCGAGCGCGGATCACGCCTGGCTGGGGCCGCGTGTCGATCAACGTGTTGCCTCAGGAAAGCACGACCATCGGTCAGTGGCCGGCCGGCTTGCTGGCCGGCCTGGGCACGCCGTGGAACACGATGCAGATGGGCGGCACGATGCGCCTGACCTCGCCCGGCCTCACTGTCGAATCGGTGCAGGGCCGGATGCGTTTTTCGGGCGATGCATCGCTCGACATCGCCCATGCCTCGTCGCGCGTCTCGACCCTCAATGAGTTGGGCAGCTACCGCCTGACCCTGAACGGCGATGCAGCCAGTGGCGACGCCGCAACGGTGAAGTTGATCACGGTTGATGGAGCCCTCAAGCTCAGCGGCAACGGCCAGTGGACCGGCAGCGGGCTACGCTTTCGCGGCGAAGCCATTGCCGAACCGGGCAGTGAATCGGCATTGAACAACTTGCTGAACATCATCGGCAAGCGTCAGGGCGCCAGCTCTGTGATCTCGATCGGATGAACATGAAGCCAAGCACATTGACCCCCCGTCTACAACGCGTCGGCGCCGCCCTCCTGGCCGGTGCCGTCGGCGTGACGACCCCCGGCACACTGTTCGCGCAGGCCGCAGCGCCGGCCGCTCCGGCCGCCCCCGCCAAGAAGCCGGCGGTTCAGCGCGGCGCCACGCGGGTGACGATGAACTTCGTCAACCAGGACATCGAAGCCGTCACGCGAGCGATCGGCGCCATGATGAACCGCCAGTTCGTCGTTGATCCACGTGTCAAAGGCGCGATCACCGTGTACAGCGAGACGCCGCTGACCACCAACGAGGCCTACCTGAACTACCTATCCGCATTGCGCGGCCTGGGCTTCACTGTGGTTGAAAACGGCGGGCTGCTCAAGGTGGTGCCCGAGGCCGATGCCAAGCTGCAGGCCGGCACGGTGTCGGTCGGCAACTCGGGCCGCCGCGGCGACCAGATCCTGACGCAGATCTTCCGCCTGAACCACGAGAACCCGAACAACCTCGTCGCGGTGCTGCGGCCGCTGATCAGCCCCAACAACACGATCAACGCCAACCCGGGCAACAGCTCGCTGGTCATCACCGACTACGCCGACAATCTGTCGCGCATCGGCAAAATCATTGCCGCGCTCGACCAGCCGGCCGCTGGCGACATCGAAATCCTGCCACTGAAGTTCGGTGTCGCGGCCGACATGGCGCCGCTGGTGCAGCGCCTGTCCGACGGCAGCGGCGCCGGCGGCGCCCAGGTGCCGGGCGTGCCGCCGGCGGCCGGTGGAGCGCTGTCGGTGATCGCTGATTCGCGCAGCAATTCGCTGATCGTGCGTTCTTCCAACGCTGCCAAGCTGGCCCAGGTGCGCGGCATCATCGACAAACTCGACCGGCAGAATTCGACCGGCGGCCCGGCCGGGAACATCTGGGTCGTGCACCTGAAAAATGCCGACGCCGCCAAGATGGCGCAAGTGCTGCGCGCCGCCTTCACCACCACCGGCAGTGGCGGTGGCGCGGGTGGCAGCACGCCGACGCAACCGCAGCAGCAAACGCTGCAGCAACAAGGCGGCGCGCCCGGCGCGTCGCCACAGGCCACGGCGCCGGTCCAGGCTTCCGCCGGCCCATCGACCGGCGGCTTCATCCAGGCCGACCCGTCGACCAACTCGCTCATCATCACCGCGGCCGAGCCGCTGTACCGCCAGGTGCGGGCGATGATCGATCAGCTCGACACGCGGCGCGCTCAGGTCTATATCGAAAGCCTGATCGTCGAGGTCAAGGGCGACAACGCGGCCGAGTTCGGCATCCAGTGGCAGGGCTTGTCGGGCCAGCAGGGTGACAAGTACATCAGCGGCGCCGGCACCAACTTCGACAACACCGCGGGCAATATCCTCGACCTGACGGCAGCGACGATCGTCGGCGGACGCGGCGCCAACCCAGGCCTGCTCGGCGGGGGGTTGAACATCGGCATCCTGCGCAACATCGCGGGCAACTACGGCGTGGCGGCGATCGCGCGCATGCTGCAGAACCAGACCAACACCAACATCATGTCCACGCCGAACTTGATCACGGTGGACAACGAAGAAGCCAAGATCGTCGTCGGCGACAACGTGCCCTTCATCACCGGCCAGTTCACCAGCACCGGCACCGGCACGACCAACCCGTTCCAGACCATCGAGCGCAAGGACGTCGGCATCACGCTGCGCATCAAGCCGCAGATCGGTGAAGGCGGCACGGTGCGCCTACAGATCTTCCAGGAGAGTTCGAACGTGGTGACGCAGGCGGCCGGGACGGCAGGAACCGGCCCGACCACCAGCAAGCGCTCGATCGAATCGAACGTGATCGTCGATGACGGCGCGATGCTGGTGCTCGGCGGCCTGATCGAAGACCGCTTCGAGGACAACAAGAGCAAGGTGCCGTTGCTCGGCGACATCCCCTTGATCGGGGCGCTGTTCCGCAGCGAGACCCGCACCAAGCGGCGCACCAACCTGCTGGTCTTCCTGCGCCCGATCGTCATGCGCACCCCAGCGGACGCCAGCAAGCTGACGCTCGATCGCTACGACATCATCCGGGCCCAGCAAAAAGACGTGCAGCCGACGCCGCACCTGTTCCTCGGCGCGGGCGACGCGCCGGTGCTGCCGCCGCAGCGCGCGCCAGACGCGGCAACGCAGCCGGCGCTGCCGCCGCTAGCGCCGGCCTCGGCCCCCGACGCGGCGCCGAAGACCAACTGAGCTGAAAGGCGCCGATCGATGGGCTCACGCCACCCCCTGCCCTACGCCTTCGCCAAGGCCAACACGCTGCTGCTCGAAGACGATGGCCGCGAGTTGACGCTTTGGGCCGGCGAGCATGCATCGCCGACGGCGCTGTCGGAAGTGATGCGGGTGTATGAGATCCAGCGCTTCGAGCGCGAGCCCGTGAGCACACTGGCGCAGCGCATCCAGGCAGCCTACGCCGGTGGCGAGGGCAGCGCCGCGGCAGTGGTCGGCGAAGTCGAGATCGCGGTCGATCTGTCGCGGATGATGCAGGATCTGCCCGCCGTCGAAGACCTGCTCGAAGCCGCCAACGACGCACCGATCATCCGCATGCTGAACGCGCTGCTGACGCAAGCCGCAAAAGACGGTGCCAGCGACATCCACATCGAACCCTACGAGCGCAATTCTTCGGTGCGCTTTCGCGTCGATGGCACGCTGCGCGAGGTCGTCGAGCCCAATCGCGCGCTGCATGCCGCGCTGATCTCGCGCCTGAAGATCATGGCCGAGCTCGATATCTCCGAGAAGCGCCTGCCGCAGGACGGCCGCATCTCGCTGCGCATCGGCGGGCGCGCGATCGACGTTCGCGTCTCGACCCTGCCCAATGCCCATGGCGAGCGCGCCGTGCTTCGCCTGTTGGACAAGGGCGACGCCAAGTTCACGCTCGAATCGCTCGGCATGAGCGGCAACGTGCTGGCTCAATTCAAGTCGCTGGTGAAGCAGCCGCATGGCATCGTGCTCGTCACTGGCCCGACCGGCTCGGGAAAAACGACGACGCTCTACGCCGGCCTGCAGACGCTGGAAACCAGCACGACGAATGTGCTGACGGTCGAAGACCCGATCGAGTACGAGTTGCCCGGCATCGGCCAGACGCAGATCAACGCGCGCATCGACCTGACGTTCGCCAAAGCCCTGCGCTCCATCCTGCGTCAGGACCCGGACGTGATCATGATCGGCGAGATCCGCGATTTCGAAACCGCGCAGATCGCGATTCAGGCCTCGCTCACCGGCCACCTGGTGCTGGCCACGGTGCACACCAACGACGCGCCGTCGTCGGTGACGCGCCTGATCGACATGGGCGTCGAGCCCTACCTCCTGTCGAGCTCGCTGCTCGGCGTGCTGGCGCAGCGCCTGGTGCGCAAGCTGTGCAACACCTGCAAGAAGCGCGACGACCGCGGCCGCTACCACCCCGTCGGCTGCGAAGATTGCGGCCGCACCGGCTACAAGGGCCGCACCGGCGTCTATGAGCTGATGACCGCCGACGACAAGGTGCGCGCGCTGATCCACAGCCGCGCCGCAGAAAGTCAGCTCTTCGTCGCCGCCGAAGCCGCCGGCCTGCAATCGATGCGCGAAGACGGCGCGCGACTTGTCGACGAAGGCATCACTTCGGCCGAAGAAGTCCTTCGCGTCACACGCGAATGATGTCGAGCGACAGGTCTTAAGTGCCCGCCTACAAATTCGAAGCCCTCGACGCCGACGGCAAACCCAAGAGCGGCTTGGTCGAGGCCGACAACGCCAAGTCGGCGCGAGCGCAGTTGCGCGCGCAGGCCCTGGTGCCGCTAGAAGTCTCGATGGTGCTGCAGGCTGCCAATGACGAAGTGGCTTCGCGCTTCAAGCGCCGTGTCTTCAACAGCACCGGCCTGGCGGTGTGGACGCGCCAGATGGCCGGACTCGTCGGCTCCGGCCTGCCACTTGAGCGCGCGCTGACCGCGCTGATGGAAGACAGCGAGGAGTCGCGCCAGCGCGAGCTGGTGGCTCATTTGCGCAGCGAGGTCAACGCCGGCAACTCGTTTGCGCGCGCGCTGGCCACGGCGCCGCGCGAGTTCGACGACGTTTATCGCGCGGTGGTCGCTGCCGGCGAGCAAAGCGGCGCGCTAGGCCCGGTGCTGGAACGCATGGCCGATGACCTCGAAGCGCGCCAGTTGCTCAAGAGCAAGGTCATCGGCGCGATGCTCTACCCGGCCATCGTGTCCTTGATCGCCATCGTCATCGTGATTGCGCTGCTGACCTACGTCGTGCCGCAGGTGGCTGGCGTCTATGCCGGCAGCAAACGCACCCTGCCCTTCCTGACGGTGGCGATGCTGGCACTGTCGGCCTTCGTGCGCGAGTGGGGCTGGCTGGTGCTGCTGGCACTGACCGCCGGCGGCTTCGCACTGATGGCCGCCCTGCGCGGCGACGCCTTTCGCGAGCGCTTCGACGCCTTCTGGCTGACGCTGCCGCTGGTGGGCCGCCTGTCACGCGGCTACAACGCGGCGCGCTTTGCCGGCACGCTGGCGATGCTGGCCGGCGCTGGCGTGCCGATCCTGAAGGCGCTTCAAGCGGCGGCCGAGACCCAGTCCAACCGCGCCATGCGCGCCGACGCGATGGCGGCGCTGGTACAGGTTCGCGAAGGCGCACCACTGGCCAACGCGATGGCGTCGAAGAAACGTTTTCCCGGGCTGCTGGCCATGTTCGCGCGCTTGGGCGAACAGACCGGCACGCTGCCCAAGATGCTGCAGCGCGCCGCCGATCAGCTCTCCGGCGAGGTCCAGCGCCGCGCCATGGGCATGGCCACGATCCTCGAGCCGTTGTTGATCGGCGCCATGGGCGCCGTCGTGCTGGTGATCATGCTGGCGGTGCTGATGCCGATCATCCAGCTCAACACCTGGGTGCGCTAGGCGCCCCCCGACCGCCGTTGCGCTGAAGACGCTCAGCGCGCGGGTCAGAGAACCCAGGTCACGCCCACGGCCAGCGCTGCGAGCGGTAGCAGGCCGAGCAGCCACAACATCGACAGGTTGCGCTGGCGGCGTGGCATCGGCGCGGCTCTGACGGCAGCCCGAGGCGCAGGCGCGACGAACTCGGCCACGTCTTCGGGGAAGGCCTCGCTGCGGTAGAACGGGCGGGGGACGGTGCGGGCTTTGTCGTGAGCGTTCATGACGGTTTTGATGTGCGTTTGACAGCGCCATGAGTGTGACCCGGGTGCGCGGGCGCGTGCGTGACGGGTTGTGTGCGAGCCATGGGCGCGGGTTTTTGCGCAGCTTGTGTCTGACACGATCGGCTTCGGTGCGGCCGCGCGGGCTCCTGCCGCGATGCGACTTGTTGCACACCGGCGCGGTCTGACGCACGCCGGACGCAAATGCTTTGGGGATGTCGGTCATTTGCGGGCTTGCGTTGCGCGCCCGCTTGCTTCAATCTGAGCCGCAGGTTGCTTCGGGAAAGGTCCACATGACTGACACGAACCTCACGGCGGCGCCGGCCAAGATCGGCATCGCGCAGATGCGCAGCGTTTATCGCAGCGCCGACGTGCACGAGCGCCTGGCCCGGCTGCCGGGCCACGAGCATGAGCCCTTGCGCCACACCTATGAGCGCATGCTCGAACGCGGACCGGAGCGCTTCCAGGTCAAGCCGTCCGGCCTGCCGGCCATGGAGCACCTCTACGACGAGCTGCCCAACTTCCACGCCGTGCTCGACGACCTGAAACGCCAACTCGCGCTGACGCAGGACAGTGGCGACGGCCTGGAGATCACGCCGATGCTGCTGCTGGGCCCCCCGGGCGTCGGCAAGACCCACTTCGCGCGCGAACTGGCCGCGCTGCTCGGCACCGGCATGGGGTTTGTCTCGATGTCGAGCCTGACCGCCGGCTGGGTGCTGTCCGGCGCGTCGAGCCAGTGGAAGGGTGCGCGGCCGGGCAAGGTCTTCGAGACCCTCGTCGATGGGCCTTACGCCAACCCGGTGATGGTCGTCGACGAGATCGACAAAGCCTCGCGCGGCGATCACGCGTATGACCCGCTGGGCGCGCTCTACAGCCTGCTCGAACACGACACCGCGGCCGACTTCACCGACGAATTCGCCGAGGTCTCGATCGACGCCAGCCAGGTCATCTGGATCGCCACCGCCAACGACGACCGCGCGATCCCTGAGCCGATCTTGAACCGCGTCAACGTCTATGAAGTGGCCGCCCCCGACCGCGACGCGGCGCGCGCGATCGCGCAGCGCTTGTACACGCGGCTGCGCGAGGGTCACCGCTGGGGCGAGCGATTCCCGGCCGAGCCCGGCGAGGCGGTGCTGGACCGCATGAGCGAGCTGGCGCCGCGCGAGATGCGGCGCGCCTGGACGGCGGCGTTCGGCAACGCGCGCCTGGCGGGCCGTGACGTGATCGAGGCGGGCGACCTGCCCTGCGGCAACCCGAAGCGCGGGCCGGTCGGCTTCGTCAAACACTAGCGCAGTACGTGGCACGCGGCTGTCTATGATGGCCGCATGCCCACGTCCCTCGACGGCCGCCTCGTCGTTGCCATCTCCTCGCGGGCGCTGTTCGATTTCGAGGACGAGAACCGCGTCTTCGAAGCCAGTGACGACCGCGCCTACATGCAATTGCAGCTCGGCCGGCTGGAACAACCGGCTCGTCCCGGCGCGGCGTTCTCACTCGTCAACAAGCTGCTCGCCTTCAACGCCAACGACGCCAAGCTGGTCGAAGTCGTGATCCTCTCGCGCAACGACCCGGTGTCCGGCATGCGCGTCTTTCGCTCGTGCCAGCATTACGGCCTGCCGATCGAGCGCGGCGTGTTCACGCGCGGCCAGAGCCCTTGGCGCTATCTCAAACCGCTGAACGCGCACCTGTTCCTTTCGACCAACGAGGCCGACGTGCGCTCGGCGCTCGCTGCCGCCGTGCCTGCGGCGCGCGTGATCGCGCATTCGAAGCGCGCCTCCGAAGCGCATCCGAACGAAGTCCGCATCGCCTTCGATGGCGACGCCGTGCTGTTCTCCGACGAGTCCGAGCGCGTCTTCCAGCGCGATGGCCTGGCGGCCTTTCAAAGCCACGAGCGCGACCACGCCGGCCTGCCGCTCGCTCCCGGCCCCTTCAAGCCGCTGCTCGAAGCGCTGCACCGCCTGCAGCGCCAGCCGGTGGCCGGCATGCGCATCCGCACCGCGCTCGTCACGGCCAGAAGCGCGCCAGCCCATGAACGCGCGATCCGCACGCTGATGGACTGGCAGATCGACGTCGATGAAGCCATGTTCCTCGGCGGCCTGCCCAAAGGCGAGTTCCTGCGCGAGTTCGAGCCCGACTTCTTCTTCGACGACCAGACCGGCCACATCGATAACGCATCGCTGCACGTACCGGCGGGGCATGTGGCGACCGGCGTCGGGAACCCGGACTCGCGATAGCCAAGCCGTCGGCGTTGATCAGCCCCGTGACAACGGCCAATTCGAAGCCCAACTTGCGGTCGGCAGTGGTGCCGATCGAGCCGACTGTGTGTGCTCCTGTCGAGTGCAGGGTCTGTGGGGTGCCGCACTCAGGGTCCGGCAGACCGTGTGAGCTTGGGCTTGTGCACCGGTGCCAGCGTGGCGCGCAGGCGTTCCTGCGCGTCGGCGGGCTCGCCGATCGACTTGCCGAGGGCCGATTCGACATTGCCGATGTGATCGAGCATCAGGCGCTCTGCATTGGCGATATCGCCGACCTCGATCATGCCGACGATGCGTGCGTGGTCGGCGCAGGAGGCGCGCGCGTCGTGCGAGCTTTGGTACAGCGTGGCCACCAGCGTGGTGCGCGCGGTCAGATCGCGCAGCATGTCGGCCAGCACGCGGTGGCCCAGGCATTCGGCCAGGCAGACATGGAAGTCGGCCAGCAGAAAGGCGCGCGTCGCCGCGTCCGCGCCCTCGATGGCGGCTTGCTCGTCGCCGATGTGCTTGCGCAGCCGCCGCACCACGGCCTGCAGCGGCCGGCCTTCGGTCTGGCGCAGCATGCCGCCCTCGACCGCACGCCGTGCCGCGAAGGCATCGCGCGCCTGCTCGATCGAGGGTTCGACCACGTACCAGCCCTTGCGCGTGCGCACCTCGACGAAGCCGCGCGCCTGCAATTGCATCAGCGCCTCGCGCACCAGGGTGCGGCTGACGCCGAACAGGTCGGCCAGGGCCTGTTCGCCCAGCCGCTCGCCCGGCGCGAGCTTCTGCGCCAGGATCGATTCGACGACCCGCTGAGCGATTTCGGTCTGGCTGGCCATGGCGGGCACTGTAAGGGCGGCTCGATCGTGCTTGCAGCTCAGGCGTGTGCCGACACGCCGGCGACGACCACGTCGGCATCGTCTTCGGTCGCCGCCACCGGCCTGCCGTCGAGCACCGCATGGGCGCGCTCGCGGTCGATGTCGCCCTCCCACGCCGCCACCGCGACCGTGGCGACGCAATTGCCGATCAGGTTGCCCAACGCGCGGGCGATGCCCATGAACCAATCGACCGACAACACCAGCACCAAGCCGATCGCGGGGATGGCGGGGATCGCCTGCAACGTGGCCGCCAGCACCACGATCGCCGAGCCCGGCACGCCATGCGCGCCCTTGCTGGTGACCAGCGAGATCGCCAGGATGGTCAGCAGATCGGTCATCGTGATCGGCGTGTTGGTGGCCTGGGCGATGAACACCGCGGCCAGCGTGATGTAGATCGAGAACGCGTCGAGATTGAACGAGTAGCCGGTGGGGATGACCAGGCCGACCGTCGAGTCGCGGATGCCCATGCGCTTCAACTTGCTCATGATCTGGGGCAGCACGCTGTCGCTCGAGGTGGTGGCAAAGACCACCATCAGCTCTTCGCGCAGGTAGCGCAGCAGCTTGAAGATCGAGAAGCCCGAGAACTTCATGATCGCGCCGAGCACGACGACGACGAAGATGATCACCGCCGCATAGAACAGCACCACCAGCATGCCGAGCTGCTTGAGCGAGCCGATGCCGTACTTGCTGACCGTGAAGGCGATCGCGCCGAGCACGCCCAGCGGCGCCAGCTTGATGATGATGCCCATGATCTTGAACAGCACATGGGAGAGCGTGTCGATGAAGGTGGCCACCGGCGCGCCGCGCTCGCCCAGCATCGCCAAGGCGCAGCCGAACAGCACTGCGAACAGCAGCACCTGCAGCACGTCGCCGGTGGCGAAGGCGTTGACCACGGTGGTCGGGATCAGCTTCATCAGGAACTCGACCGTGCCGCCGCCGGTGAGCTTGCTGGCGTTGTCGACGTAGGCGCTCATGGCCTTGGCGTCGAGCGCCTTCGGGTCGACGTTCATGCCGACGCCGGGCTCGAAGAAGAACGCCAGCGCCAGACCGAGGGCGAGCGCGACGGTGGTGACCACCTCGAAGTAGATCAGCGCCTTGACGCCGACGCGGCCGACGCGTTTGAGGTCACCGGCGCCGGCAATGCCGTGCACCACGACGCAGAACACCAGCACCGGGATGATCATCTTGATCAGCTTGATGAAGCCGTCGCCGAGCGGCTTCAGCTTGACGCCGAACTCGGGCCAGACGAAGCCGATGACGACGCCGAGAATCAGGGCCAGGACGACCTGGCCGAACAGGGAGCGCAGGAAACGGGGCATGGAATCCTCCAGCGAGTTGGCAAGCTCGTTGAGTACAAGCTTGTATGCAAGCAATGTAGACAAAATAAAACCCGCCGTGATGCGGGTTTACCCACAATGCCGGTCGACAATCAGTTTGTGGCGTCCCCCACTGGCCGAGCGCGCTGGAGCGCCGCGAGGTCGAGCACGCGCACGCCGCCGTACTCGACGCGGATCCAGCCCTTGTCGGCCAGCCGCGTCAGCGCCTCGTTGACGCGTTGCCGCGACAAGCCGACCAGATAGCCGAGTTCCTGCTGCGTGATGCGCAGCAGCTCGCCGACGCCGGGATACAGCACTGGGTGAAACAACGCACCCAGGCTGCGCGCAACCTTGGTATCGGGGTCGGTCATGCGGTCGATCTCGCGCGCGCCGATGAATTGCGACAGGCGTTCGTTCAACTGGTTCATCAGGTGGCGGTTGAACGGCAGGCTCGTGCCCAACAGCCACTCGAATGTGGCGATCGGCAGGCCGGCGACCACGCTCATGCGCAGCGCTTCGATGTTGTAGCGGTAGCTCTCGCGCTTCAATAGCGTGCCTTCGCCGAACCACGCGCCCGAGGGCACGCCGGTGAAGGTAATCGGCGTGCCGACCGCACTGTCGTTGCTCATCTTCAGCAGGCCTTCGACGACGCCCAGCCACAGCGTGGCGGGCCGGCCGATGCGGCACAGGAGCTCTCCAGGCTCGGCTTCGGCGACCTGCATGTCCGAGGCGACGCGGCTGCGCTGCGGTGCGTCGAGCAGCGGCCACCAGGGCACACGGTCGAGTTCGTCGACCGTGGCGGGGCGCACGCGGTGGCGCAGCGAGGTCGTGTTGGACGTTGAAATCCGGGGACCCATGCGCTGGTTTGTTGACGAAGAGCTGACGGGAATACCCTGGGAAAGTCCTTGCCGGGATAGCCCTTGGATTGTCGTCAGAACGACAACATGGCGTCAAACTTCTTCCTAGCATCGCGCTCCAACTGATCTCCATGTCACAGCGATACGCCCCGTGCAAAACACCTTCCCCCGCCTATTGCTAGAGCACGCGAAAGCGCGCCCCGACGCGGCGGCGTTGCGCGAGAAGGAGTACGGCATCTGGCAAGCGCTGACGTGGAGCCAGTTGGCGGTGCTGGTCAAGAAGCTCGCCAACGGATTGGCGGCCGCCGGTTTGCAGCGCGGCCAGCACATCGTGGTGATTGGCGAAAACCGGCCGCGCCTGTACGCGTCGATGCTCGCAGCGCAGTCGCTCGGCGCGATTCCGGTGCCGCTGTACCAGGACGCAGCGGCCACAGAGTTCGTGTTCCCGATCGTCAACGCCGACGTCGCCTTTGCGATCGTCGAAGACCAGGAGCAAGTGGACAAGCTGCTCGAGATCCGGCCGCAATGCCCGGGCCTGGCGCACCTCTGGTTCGACGATCCGCGTGGCCTGCGCAACTACAGCGAGCCGGGGCTGGCAGCGCTCGACACGCTGCTGGCTTCACAACCCGCCGACGTCTTCGAGACCGAAGTCGCCAAGACCGACCCCAACGAGGTCGCTGCGATGTTCTTCACCTCGGGCACCACGGGCAATCCGAAGGGCGTCATGCACAGCCACTTCACGCTGCTCGACCGCGCACAAGCCGGTGCACGCTTCGACAAACTGACGTCGGCCGAAGAGGTGTTGGCCTACCTGCCGCCGGCCTGGGTCGGCCAGAACATCTTTTCCTACGCGCAGTGGCTGGCCTGCGGCTACGTCGTCAATTGCCCCGAGAGCGCGGCCACGGCCTCGATCGATCTGAAGGAAGTCGGCCCGACCTACTACTTCGCGCCGCCGCGTGTCTTCGAGGCGCTGCTCACGAGCGTAACGATCCGGATGGAAGACGCGAGCACGATCAAGAAAGCGCTCTACAAGCATTTCATGGAGGTCGCGCAGCGCGTCGGACCGACGTTGATGGATGGCAAGCCGGTGGGGCTCATCGACCGCCTGCAGTACCAGCTTGGCAACCTCTTGGTCTACGGCCCGCTGCGCAACACGCTCGGCTTCTCGCGTGTGCGCGTGGCCTACACCGCGGGCGAAGCCATCGGGCCCGACCTGTTCAGTTTCTACCGCTCGATCGGCATCAACCTGAAGCAGCTCTACGGCAGCACCGAGACCGCGGTCTTCGTCTGCCTGCAGCCCGACCATGAAGCCAAGGCAGACACCGTCGGCGTGCCGATCGAGGGCGTCGAGATCAAGGTCGATGGCAACGGCGAGTTGCTCGTCAAGAGCAACGGCCTGTTGAAGGGCTACTACAAGAACGAAGCCGCAACGCGCGAGGTGCTCACCGCCGACGGCTGGTACCGCACCGGCGATGCGGGCTATCTCGACGCCAGCGGCCACCTGAAGATCATCGACCGCGCCAAGGATGTCGGCCGCTTGGCGAGCGGCGCGATGTTCGCGCCCAAATACATCGAGAACAAACTCAAGTTCTTCCCCTACATCAAGGAGGCGGTGGCCTTCGGCGACAAGCGCGACAAGGCCTGCGCCTTCATCAACATCGACTTCGAAGCCGTCGGCAACTGGGCCGAGCGGCGCAACCTGCCCTACGCCGGCTACACCGATCTGGCGGGCAAGCCCGAAGTGCGCGCGCTGATCGCCGACTGCGTGAAGAAGGTCAACGCCGACCTGGCCGCGGACGAGAAGCTCGCCGGCGGCCAGATCAGCCGCTTCCTCGTGCTGCACAAGGAACTCGACGCCGACGACGGCGAACTGACACGCACGCGCAAGGTGCGCCGCGGCGCCATCGCCGACAAGTACCAGGTGCTGGTCGATGCGCTCTACGGCGGCAAGACAGAGCAGTTCATCGAGACGGCGATGAAGTTCGAGGACGGGCGCAGCGGCAGCGTCTCGGCGACGTTGGAGATCGTCGATGTGCCGGTGTTGCCGGCCGTGAAGAGAGCAGCATGAACACGATGGTCGAACAGAGTGCAATGACCGCACCGGCCGTCAAAGGCCGCCGCATCGGCGAGGTCATCCTCGAAGTCAAGAACATCAGCCTCGCCTTCGGTGGCGTCAAGGCGCTCACCGACATCAGCTTCGACGTTCGCGAGCACGAGGTGCGCGCGATCATCGGCCCCAACGGCGCTGGCAAGAGTTCGATGCTCAATTGCATCAACGGCGTCTACACGCCGCAGCAGGGAACGATCAGCTTTCGCGGCAAAACGTTCTCGCCACATGAACTCGCGCCAGGTCGCCGAGATGGGCGTGGCACGCACCTTCCAGAACCTGGCACTGTTCAAGGGCATGAGCGTGCTCGACAACATCATGACCGGGCGCAACCTGCGCATGAAGACCAACCTCTTCCAGCAGGCGATCCGCTGGGGCGCTGCGGAACGTGAAGAGAGCGAACACCGCCTGGTCGTCGAGAAGATCATCGACTTCCTCGAGATCCAGGCCTACCGCAAAACGCCGGTCGGACGCTTGCCGTATGGCCTGCAAAAGCGCGTCGACCTCGGCCGGGCCTTGGCGATGGAGCCGCAGGTGCTGCTGCTCGACGAGCCGATGGCCGGCATGAACGTCGAAGAGAAGCAGGACATGTGCCGCTTCATCCTCGACGTCAACGACGAGTACGGCGCGACGATCGTGCTGATCGAACACGACATGGGCGTGGTCATGGACATCAGTGACCGCGTCGTCGTGCTCGACTACGGCAAGAAGATCGGCGATGGCACGCCCGACGTGGTGCGCAACACGCCGGAAGTGATCTCGGCGTATCTCGGCACATCGCACTGAACGCCATGAACCTCATTCACCGCAGAGTCGCAGAGTTCGCAGAGGTTCGCAGAGGGGAACACGCTTTGCATTGCCCTGCGAACCTCTGCGTTTCCATTCCTCTGCGGTGAAGGAGATTTCCTGAATGGGCCCCTTCCTCGAAACCCTGTTCGGCGGTCTGATGACCGGCATGCTGTATTCGCTGGTCGCGCTCGGCTTCGTGCTGATCTTCAAAGCCAGCGGCGTGTTCAACTTTGCGCAGGGCGCGATGGTGTTGTTCGCGGCGCTGGCGATGGCCCGCTTCGCCGAATGGTTCCCCGCCCTGCTCGGCTTCGACAACAAGGTCCTCGCCAACGTGCTGGCCTTCCTCGGTGCGATGGTGGTGATGGTGGCGGTGGCGTGGCTGATCGAGCGCCTGGTGCTCGGCAAGCTGGTCAACCAGGAAGGCATCACGCTGTTGATGGCCACCCTCGGCATCACCTACTTCCTCGACGGCTTCGGCCAGACGCTGTTCGGCAGCGACATCTACAAGATCGACGTCGGCCTGCCCAAGGACCCGATCTTCCTGCTGGAGAGCACGTTCCAGGGCGGCATCCTGGTCAACAAGGAAGACCTGTACGCCGCGGTGATCGCCGCCGCCCTGGTGGCGCTGCTGTCGCTGTTCTTCCAGAAGACGGCCACCGGCCGCGCGCTGCGTGCGGTGGCCGACGACCACCAGGCCGCGCAGTCGATCGGCATTCCGCTCAACCGCATCTGGGTCATCGTCTGGAGCGTCGCCGGCTTCGTCGCGCTGGTCGCCGGCGTGATCTGGGGCAGCAAGCTCGGCGTGCAGTTTTCGCTGTCACTGGTGGCACTGAAGGCGCTGCCGGTGGTCATCCTCGGCGGCCTGACGTCCGTGCCCGGCGCGATCATCGGCGGGCTGATCATTGGCGTCGGCGAAAAGCTGGCCGAGGTTTATCTCGGGCCCAGCGTCGGCGGCGGCATCGAGATCTGGTTCGGCTATGTGCTGGTTCTCTTCGTCTTGCTCGTGCGGCCACAAGGTCTGTTCGGCGAAAAAATAATCGACCGCGTATGAACGGCGCCATCCAACCAAGCCGCTTGCGCGGATCCGGCTCCGCCGGTCCGCTGCAAGAGCCCCCTCGGGGGGCAGCGACCAGAGGGAGCGTGGGGGCATGATTTATAGAGAAAACGGTCAGTTCAAGACCACCTACCGCTCCGACAGCCAGGTCTTCCCGATCACGCAGGACCGCGTCGTGCTCGGCCTGCTGCTCGCATTCGCCGTCATCGGCGTGCCGCTCGTCACCGACGAGTACCTGTTCCGCGCCATCCTGATTCCTTTCCTGATCCTGGCGCTGGCTGCGCTGGGCCTGAACATCCTCGTCGGCTACTGCGGCCAGATCTCGCTGGGCACCGGCGGCTTCATGGCGGTGGGCGCCTACGCGGCCTACAACTTCCTGATTCGCATCGACGGCATGCCGATGCTCGCCGCGATCCTGCTCGGCGGCCTGTGCGCCACCGTGGTCGGCGTGCTGTTCGGCATCCCCAGCCTGCGCATCAAGGGCCTGTACCTGGCGGTCGCCACCTTGGCGGCGCAGTTCTTCACCGACTGGGCGTTCCTGCGCATCAAGTGGTTCACCAACAACTCGTCGTCGGGCTCGGTGTCGGTGTCCAACCTCAGCCTGTTCGGCATCCCGATCGAGACGCCGGTGCAGAAGTACCTGTTCTGCCTGGGCATGCTGATCGTCTTCGCGGCGCTGGCCAAGAACCTGGTGCGCAGCCACATCGGCCGCGAGTGGATGGCCATCCGCGACATGGACGTCGCCGCGGCCGTGATCGGCATCCGCCCGGTGTACGCCAAGCTGACCGCCTTTGCCGTCAGCTCCTTCATCGTCGGCGTGGCCGGCGCGATGTGGGGCTTCGTGCACCTGGGCGCGTGGGAGCCGGCGGCGTTTTCGATCGACCGCTCGTTCCAGCTGCTGTTCATGATCATCATCGGCGGCCTGGGCTCGATCATGGGCAGCTTCTTCGGTGCCGCCTTCATCGTCATCCTGCCGGTGTTCCTGAACCAGGCCCTGCCGGCGCTCGGCAGCCTGGTCGGGGTGACGATCGACACCGCCACCATCGCCCACACCGAGTTGATGATCTTCGGCGCACTGATCGTGTTCTTCCTGATCGTCGAGCCGCATGGCATCGCCCGCCTGTGGTCCACCGCCAAGGAAAAGTTGCGGCTGTGGCCCTTTCCACATTGATCCGCGTTGTGTCTTTCCCCACCCGCACCGACGAGTGCTTGTTTTCTCACACCTCCTGGAGACAGCCATGAAGTTCCGATCCCTTGCCCTTGCTGCCACGCTGGCCGCCGCCGGCGCGGGCAGCCTGCTCGCCTCGACCGCCGCCCTCGCGCAGGCCAAGGAGCAGTTCTTCCCGTCGCTGGTCTATCGCACCGGCGCGTACGCGCCCAACGGCGTGCCGTTTGCCAATGGCTACGCCGACTACTTCAAGCTCGTCAATGCCAAGGGTGGCATCAACGGCGTGAAGATCGTCTTCGAAGAGTGCGAGA
Organism: uncultured beta proteobacterium; assembly: GCA_963814385.1. GTDB lineage: Bacteria > Pseudomonadota > Gammaproteobacteria > Burkholderiales > Burkholderiaceae_C > CADEEN01. Next base: position 22,518 of record CAWFCX010000050.1, on the reverse strand, counting down.
CCGGCTATGCCACCGACCGCGGCGTCGAATGTTATGAGCGCCTGAAGGGCAAGAACGGCGGCGCCACGGTGTTCCAGCCGCTGTCCACCGGCATCACTTTTGCGCTCACCGAAAAAGCGCCGGGCGACAAGATCCCGCTCATCACCGCCGGCTACGGCCGCAGCGAAAGCACCGACGGCAACGTCTTCAAGTGGAACTTCCCGCTCACCGGAACCTACTGGGACGCGGCCGACATCCTGCTGCAGCACATCGCCAAGAAAGAAGGCGGCTGGGACAAGCTGAAGGGCAAGAAGTTCGCGCTGGTCTATCACGACAGCCCCTACGGCAAGGAGCCGATCCCGCTGCTCACCGAGCGCAGCAAGATGCACGGCTTCGAGCTGAACGCGATTCCCGTCACCCACCCCGGCGTCGAACAGAAAGCGGCCTGGTTGCAGATCCGCCAGAACAAGCCCGACTACGTGCTGCTGTGGGGCTGGGGCGTGATGAACTCGACCGCGCTCAAAGAAGCCGTGGCCACAGGCTTCCCGCGCGAGAAGATGTACGGCGTGTGGTGGGCCGCGGCCGAGCCCGATGTCAAGGACGTCGGCGACGGCGCGAAGGGCTACAACGGCCTGGCGCTGCAGCACGGCGCGGAGCCGGGCTCGAAGATCGTCAAGGACGTGCTCGACATGGTGCACGCCAAGGGCCAGGGCACCGGGGCGAAGGACGAGGTCGGCCAGGTGCTGTACATGCGCGGCCTGTCGGCGGCGATGCTGGCCGTCGAAGGCGTGAAGCGCGCGCAGGAGCGCTACGGCAAAGGCAAGGTCATGACCGGCGAGCAGGCCCGCTGGGGCTACGAGAACCTGGCGCTCGACCAGAAGAAGCTCGACGCTCTCGGGTTTGCCGGTGTGATGCGTCCCATCAGCACCTCGTGCGCCGACCACCGCGGCTCGACCTGGGCGCGCCTGCACACCTGGGACGGCAAGAAGTGGAACTTCAGCTCCGACTGGTACGAGTCCGACAGCGCGATCATCAAGCCGATGATCAAGGCTGCCGCTGACAAGTACGCGGCCGAAAAGAAGCTGACGCGCCGGACTCCCGAGGACTGTCAGTCCTAAGACCCATGGGGCCCCTTCGCGGGGCTCTTGTTCGAGCGTCGCGCGCGGCGCTCGAACAAGCGAGCACCAGCCATGTCGAACATCCTTCTCAACGTCAACGGCATCGAGGTCATCTACAACCACGTCATCCTTGTGCTCAAGGGCGTGTCGTTGCAAGTGCCCGAGGGCGGCGTGGTGGCGCTTCTCGGTGGCAACGGCGCCGGGAAAACCACCACGCTGCGCGCCGTTTCGAACCTGCTTGCCGGCGAGCGCGGCGACGTCACCAAGGGCTCGATCGAGTTGCGTGGCGAGCGCATCGAAAAACTCTCCACTGCGGAGATGGTCAATCGCGGCGTGATCCAGGTGATGGAGGGCCGGCACTGCTTTGCGCACCTGACGATCGAGGACAACCTGCTGACGGGTGCCTACACGCGCAAGGATGGCAAGGCCGGCATCGCGCGCACGCTCGACAAGGTCTACACCTACTTCCCGCGTCTCAAACAGCGGCGTACCTCGCAGGCGGCGTACACCTCGGGCGGCGAGCAGCAGATGTGCGCCATCGGCCGCGCGCTGATGGCCGAGCCGAAGATGGTGCTGCTCGACGAGCCGAGCATGGGCCTGGCGCCGCAGATCGTCGAAGAAGTGTTCGAGATCGTCAAAGACCTGAACCAGCGCGAAAAGGTGACCTTCCTGCTGGCCGAGCAGAACACCAACATGGCGCTGCGCTATGCCGACTACGGCTACATCCTCGAAAACGGGCGTGTGGTGATGGACGGAGAAGCGAAGAACCTGCGCGAGAACGAGGACGTGAAGGAGTTCTATCTCGGCATGGGTGGCGGTGACCGCAAGAGCTTCCGCGACGTGAAGAGCTACAAGCGCCGCAAGCGCTGGCTTTCATGAGCGCTGCGCGGCCGCTCCGAAAGCGCTCGCGTCCCCTCGGGGGGCGAGCCCGCAGGGCGCTGGGGGCAACATGACCGACGACAGCTTTGGTTTCGCGCCGCCGCCGTTCAACGCCGACAACGCGCTGATCACGATCAAGCGTTCGCTGCGCGACCTGAAGCTCTCCGAGCGCGGCAACGCGTATGAGATGCGCGGCAAGCGTGTGGTCGAGCTGGCCGTTGAAGGCGCAGCGATCAACGCCAGGCTGGCACGCCGGCTGATGCTCACGCCCGAATGGGACCGTGTGGCCGTGAAGTCCGCGGCCGATCAGCGCAAGCTGCTCGATGAAGTGAAGAAGCGGCTCGGCAAATGGGACAGCGAGGAATGAACAGCTTCTACGATGCGCTTGAAACGCGCGACCCGGCTGCGCGCGAAGCGGCGTTGATGGCGGCGCTGCCAGCGCAGGTGCGCGCGGCGCAAGCCACGGCAGCGTTCGGCGAGATGCTGGCCGGCGTTGATGCAGGCACAGTCACCTCGCGCGCCGCGCTGGCAAAACTGCCGGTGACGCGCAAGACGCAACTGCTCGAGCGCCAGCGGGCTTCGGTCGCCTCCGATCCCTTCGGCGGCTTTTCTGCGCTGGGCTGGCGCGCGCTGCCGGGCTCGCGCCGCGCGCAGCGCGTGTACCAGTCGCCCGGCCCGATCTACGAACCGGAATCGTCGGCGCGCGACTACTGGCGCCTGGCGCGCGCGCTGTTCGCCGCCGGCCTGCGCGAAGGCGATCTGGCGCACAACTGTTTTTCGTACCACCTCACGCCCGGCGGCTTGATGATGGAGTCCGGCGCGTTGGCGCTCGGCTGCACCGTCTTCCCCGGTGGCGTCGGCAACACCGAGCTGCAACTGCAGGCGATGGCGGAGCTGAAACCCGATGCCTACATCGGCACGCCGAGCTTTCTGAAAATCCTGGTCGAGAAAGCCGCTGAGACCGGCGTGAAGATCGCCTCGGTGAAGAAGGCGCTCGTCGGCGGCGAGGCCTTTCCGCCGAGCCTGCGCGATTGGCTTGCCGAGCGTGGCATCGCTGGGTACCAGTGCTACGCCACCGCCGACCTCGGCCTGATCGCCTACGAGACCAGCGCCCGCGAAGGCCTGGTGCTCGACGAAGGCGTCATCGTCGAGATCGTGCGCCCCGGCAGTGGCGATCCTGTCGCTGACGAAGACGTCGGCGAGGTCGTCGTCACCTCGCTCAACGCCGACTACCCGCTGATCCGCTTCGGCACCGGCGATCTGTCCGCCGTGCAGCCGGGCCGCTGCCCCACCGGCCGCACGAATGCGCGCATCAAAGGCTGGCTCGGCCGCGCCGACCAGACAGCCAAGGTGCGCGGCATGTTCGTGCACGCCAGCCAGATCGCCGAAGTGGTGAAGCGCCATCCTGAAATCACCCGCGCGCGGCTCGTCGTCGAAGGCGAAATGGCCGAAGACCGCATGACGCTGTTCGCCGAACTCGCGCACGCCGAATCCGAAGGGCTGTCCGAGCGCGTGGCACAGAGCCTGCGCGACATCACCAAGCTGCGCGGCGCCGTCGCCTTCAAACGCCGCGGCGAACTCGCCAACGACGGCAAGGTGATCGAAGACGCGCGCAGCTACCGCTGAGCCCGGTCAGTCTTGCAGCTTTTGCGTCAGCAACTGCTCAACGAGCACGGCTCTCGCGCGGCGCTGCTCCTCGCTCCCTTGGCGGTGCAGCAGCGACTCCGCAACCTCGTAGCCGTAGAGCACGAAGGCGCGTGAACGTGCTTCGCTGCGCGCAAAGCCGAGCGCCGAGAACAGCTGCACGTGGTACGCGATGCGGCTGGCGTCGGCTTCGTCGACCGCAGCGCGCGCCAGGTCGTCGCGCCGCGCCCAGGCGCGGATCGCCAGTTCGATGCGTGCCGCCTGCGCCGCGGCGCGGCCGCGAAACGGCAGCGAGATGACGTCGCGGATTTGCGCGCGCGGGTCGGTGTGGGCGCTCTCCAGCCGCGCTGTCAACTGTTCGGTGGCGCGCTCTCGCCAAGCGGCGAGCACCCGCCGCAGCAGGTCTTCACGGTCGCGGAAGTGCCAATAAAAACTGCCGCGCGTGACCCCGAGCTGCTGCGCCAGCACATCGACGCGCACATGGTCGATGCCCTCATTGACCAGCACCTGCGTGGCCGATTCGACCCAGGTCTCGGGTGTGAGCTGCGCGCGCTCGGTATCGGCGGGAGAGGCGTCAGCGGCACGCGGCCGGGCGCGCATGCGCTTGGGCGGCGGGGTCTTCAGGGCAGTCGGCATCGTGGCTGAAATGATGCCATACAGAACTGTACGGAAACTGGGGCAAACCCGGATGCACCGGGGTTCGTCTGTGCCTACCATTCGGTCCAAACACATACACATGTGTATGGAGTGAATCATGTCGCCTCCCGGCTTCTTCGACGATTCGAGCCAACTGGCGCCGCCGCGCACGGTCAAAACCGATCTCGGCGGCGGCGCTTTCACGCTGCACCACCCGGAGCCGCTGGCGCCTTATGCGCGCTGCGTCGGCGAGTGGCTCGAACGCTGGGCGCGCGAGACGCCCGATGCGCCCGCCTTCGCTGAGCCCGCAGGCAGCGGCTGGACAGTGCTGACGTGGTCGGCGCTGCGCCAACAGGTCGGCGCGGTGGCGCAGTCGCTGCTCGACATGAAGCTGCCGGCGGGCCGACCGGTCGTCGTGCTGTCGGACAACTCGCTCGACCATTTGCTGTTGATGCTCGGCGCGCTGCACATCGGCCGCGCGGTCTGCACCGTGAGCAGCGGCTACAGCCGTTTGGCCCAAGGCGAGTTCAGCAAGATCCACGGCATCCTGCAAACCCTGCAACCGGCGCTGGTGTACGGCTCGGATGCCGTCGGTGTACGGCGCGCCGTTGGTCGGCTGCGGCGTCGAGGGTCTCGTCGCGGTGTTCAGCCAGGGCGCAGAAAAGCATGCCGGCTCACGGCCCTTCGCGCAACTGCTAGCCACGGCCGAAACGCCGGCCGTGCGCGAAGCGTTCAACGCCATCACACCCGACACGCATGCCAAGTACCTGCTGACCTCGGGCTCCACCGGCCATCCGAAGGTGGTGATCAACACCCACCGCATGCTGTGCGCCAACCAGCAGATGTTGGCGCAGACGCTGCGTTTTCTGGAGACGGACAAGCCGGTGCTGCTCGACTGGCTGCCGTGGAGCCACACCTTCGGCGGCAATCACAACGTCAACATGGTGCTGCGCAATGGCGGCACGATGTACATCGACGACGGCAAGCCGCTGCCCGGCGCGATCGACAAGACGCTGGCGCACTTGCGCCAGGTGCAGCCGACCGTGTATTTCAACGTGCCGCGCGGCTACGAGATGATGCTGCCCACGCTCGAAGCCGATGCTGATCTTGGCACGCCGCTTCTTCGGCCCCTTGAAGATGGTCTTCTACGCTGGCGCCGGCATGCCCGAAGCCACGTGGAGGCGGCTCGAATCGGTGGCTGCCCAGGTGCGCAGCGAGCCGCTGTGGCTGACGACGAGCTGGGGCTCGACCGAAACCTCGCCGGCCATCACCTTCGCCAACTGGAAGCTCGACCGCCCGGGCGTAATCGGCTTGCCGTTGCCAGGCGCTGTGGTCAAGTTCCTGCCCAACGGCGGCAAGCTGGAGATGCGCGTCAAGGGCGACCACATCTTCACCGGCTACCGCGACAACGACAGCGCCACCAAAGACGCCTTCGACGAAGACGGCTACTACAAGATCGGTGACGCCGGCTATCTGCTCGACGAGAACGACAGCAACTCAGGCATCGTCTTCAACGGCCGCGTCGCCGAAGACTTCAAGCTCACCAGCGGCACGTGGGTCTCGGTGGGCACGCTGCGCGTGCACGTGGTCAACGCGCTCGCACCGCTGGCCACCGACGTCGTCATCACCGGCCACGACCGCAGCGAGATCGGCGCGCTGGTCTTCGTCACCGAGGCCGCGCGGGCGCTGCCGGCCGACACGCTGGCCGAGCACATCCGCGCCGGCCTGCGGGCGATGAAAGCCCAGGGCGGCGGCTCGTCGCAAACGCCCACACGCGCGCTGGTGCTGCCCGACGCGCCCAACATGGCGGCCGGCGAAATCACCGACAAGGGCTACATCAACCAGCGCCTGACGCTGGCGCGCCGCGCCGCCGACGTGCAAGCGCTGTACGCTGCGCCGCTTGACGCCCGCGTCATCCGCCCTTAACAACCCGCCATTGAGTCAGCATCAATGACCTTGAAGCAACCCGTTCGGGCTGAGGTATCGAAGCCCCCGCGCAAGCCCTTCGATACCTCAGGGCGAACGGGTTCAAGTTCAAACGTGCCGGCTCTGTAGGAACCCCATGACACTCGAACCCCTGAATGCCCCGAGCGGCCCGCTGGCCGCGCTGCCGCTGCTCAAACTCGAACGCGCCGGCCCGGTGCTGCACATCCGCCTGGCCCGCCCCGCCAAGCGCAACTCGATCAGCGACGAGCTGCTGGCGCAACTGCACACGGTCTTCGTCAACCTGCCCAAGGACATCCGCGTCGCGATGCTCAGTGGCGAGGGTGAACATTTCTGCGCCGGTCTGGACCTGTCCGAAGTCAGCGAACGCACGGTCACCGAAGGCATGTCGCACTCGCGCGCCTGGCACGCCTGCTTCGACGCCATTCAGTACGGCCCGGTGCCGGTGATCGCGGTGCTGCATGGCGCCGTCGTCGGCGGCGGGCTTGAGCTGGCCTCGTGCGCGCACATCCGCGTCGCCGAGGCTTCGACCTTCTACGGCCTGCCGGAAGGCACGCGCGGCATCTTCCTCGGCGGCGGCGGCTCGGTGCGCATCTCGCGCCTGATCGGCGCGGCGCGCGTCACCGACATGATGCTCACCGGCCGTGTCGTCGACGCCGCCGACGGCGAGCGCCTGGGCTTCGCGCAGTACCTCGTGGCCGACGGCCAGGGCTTGTCGCACGCGTTGACGCTGGCGCAGAAGATCGCCGCCAACGCGCCGCTGTCGAACTACGCAATCACGCAGGCGCTGCCGCGCATCGCCGACCTGCCGGCTGCCGACGGCCTGTTCATGGAGTCGCTGATCTCGTCGATCGCGCAGGGCGACGAAGCGGCCAAGGAGCGCGTGCGCGCCTTCCTCGAAAAGCGTGCGCACAAGGTGACGAAGTCGTAGGAGACAGCACCATGAACACCGCCGACCTGATCGCCATCGACACCCACACCCACCTCGAGGTGTCGTGCCGCAACCCGTTCGACAACTACGGCGAGGAGTTCGACCGCGCCGCCGACAAGTACTTCAAGTCGAGCCGGCGGCCGACGATGCAGGAAACGATCGACTTCTACCGCGCGCAGAAGATCGGCTTTGTCAACTTCACCGTCGATGCCGAATCGCAGCAGGGCCGGCGGCGCATCCCCAACGAAGAGATCGCCGAAGCGGCACTGGCCAACCCGGACATCATGATTGCGTTCGGCTCGATCGACCCGCACAAAGGGAAGATGGGCGGCAGAGAAGCGCGCAAGCTGGTGGAAGAACTCGGCGTCAAGGGCTTCAAGTTCCACCCGACGGTGCAGGGCTTCGAGCCGGCGGACAAGATGGCCTGGCCGATCTACGAGGTCATCAACGAGCACAAGCTGCCGGCTGTCTTCCACAGCGGCCACTCGGGCATCGGCTCGGGCATGCGCTGCGGCGGTGGCCTGCGATTGCAGAACAGCAACCCAATGCTGCTCGAAGACGTGGCCATCGCCTTCCCCGACATGCAGATCGTGATCGCGCACCCGAGCTGGCCGTGGCAGGACGAGGCGATCTCGCTGGCGATGCACAAGCCCAACGTCTGGATCGACCTCTCGGGCTGGAGCCCGAAATACTTTCCGCCGCAGCTCGTGCAGTACGCCAACACGCTGCTCAAGGACCGCATCCTCTTCGGCAGCGACTACCCGTTGATCACGCCCGACCGCTGGATGGCGGACTTCGAAGAAGCCGGCTTCAAGGACTCGGTCAAGCCGCTGATCCTCAAGCAGAACGCGATGCGGCTGCTGAATCTCGCATAAACCCACACCACAACCCAGGAGACATCTCGATGAGCACCACACGCCGCCACTTCATGATGCAAGCCACCGCAGGCGCCGCCCTCGTCGGCAGCTGGCCCGCCGCCCATGCGCAGCCGGTCGAGCAAGTGAAGATCCTCTACGGTTTTCCGGCCGGCAGCGCCGGTGACATCGTGGCCCGACGTGTCGCCGACAAGCTCGCCGGCAGCGCGTACTCGAAGCTGCCGGGCATCGTCGAGAACAAGCCTGGCGCGGGGGGCCGCATCGCGCTGGACACCCTCAAGCAGGCTGCACCCGATGGCGCGACGCTGTGCATGACGCCCTATTCGGCCACGTCGATCTACCCGCACGTCTATTCCAAGATGAGCTACGACGCCGAGAAGGACTTCATCGCGGTCTCCACCTCGGCGATCATTCACCACGGCCTGGCCATCGGCCCGCTCGTGCCGGCCAGCGTGAAGACGCTGAAGGACTACCTGGCGTGGGCCAAGGCCAACCCCAAGGACGCGAGCTACGGCTCGCCGGCAGCAGGATCGACGCCGCACTTCATCGGCGCCCTGCTCGGCCTGAACACCGGCACTGAGTTGAAACACATCCCTTACCGCGGCTCGGTGCCCGGAATCACCGACGTGGTCGGCGGCCAGATCGCCTCGATGGTCACGCCGAGCGGCGACTTCCTGGCCAACCACAAGGCGGGCAAGCTGCGCGTCATCGCCACCTCGGGCGCCAAGCGCTCGCCCTACTTCCCCGACGTGGCTACCTTCGCCGAGCAGGGACTCGCCGACCTGACGGTGGAAGAGTGGTTCGGCTTCTACGCCCCCGCGCGCACGCCGGCGCCGATGCTCGCCGCCGCCAATGCGGCGATCAACGCGGCGCTGAAGGACCCGTCGGTGATCGACGGCGTGGCGGCGGTCGGCCTGATCGTGCAGGGCTCGACGGCGCAGGAGATGGCGGCGAGCCAGAAGCGCGAGTTCGAGCGCTGGGGGCCGCTCGTCAAGAAGATCGGCTTCACCGCAGAGTCCTGATTCGCCTGCGCTGCGCAAGCAGCCCGACGTGAAACGCGCGCTCGCGCCTCTGCTCGCTTGCGGACCTTGGCGCGGGGCCGCGGTCGTTCAGTTTCATTCACCGCAGAGGCGCAGAGAGCGCAGAGGTCCGCAGAGGAATGCAATATTGAATTCCTCTGCGTCAACTCTGCGTCCTCTGCGCCTCTGCGGTGAAGGAGATTGGCAGACGGGGCGCGAAGCGCCTTGGAGTAACTGACATGGCGTACGACTACGTTGCCCCCTTGCGCGACATGCGCTTCGTTCTCGAGCGCGTGCTCGACGCACCCGCGTCGTGGGCGCGCTGCGAGGCCTTTGCCGACATCGATCTCGACACCGCGTCGGCGGTGCTCGAAGAAGCCGCGCGCTTCACCAGCGAAGTCGTGCTGCCGACCAACTCACCGGGTGATCTCGAAGGCTGCACGCTCGACGCCGAGGGCAACGTGCGCACGCCCAAGGGTTACCGCGAGGCGTATCGCGCGCTGGTCGAAGGCGGCTGGCCCGCGCTGCCGTGCCATCCGCAATGGGGCGGCCAGGGCTTGCCGCTGCTGGTGGATGCGGCGGTGCGCGAAATGATGGTGGCGTGCAACCACGCCTGGACCATGTACCCCGACCTGCTGCACGGCGCCTACGAAACCATCAAGGGCCATGCCAGCGACGAATTGAAGGATCGGTATCTCGCCAAGGTGGCCAGCGGCGAGTGGCTGGCAGCGATGGCGCTGACCGAACCCGGCGCCGGCACCGACCTCGGCGTGCTGCGCACCAAGGCCCTGCCGCAGCCCGACGGCTCGCTGCGCATTTCCGGCAACAAGATCTTCATCAGCGGCGGCGAGCACGACCTCACCGACAACATCGTGCACCTGGTGTTGTGCCGATTGTCTGGCTCACCCGATGCGCCGCCGGGCACCAAAGGCGTTTCGCTCGCGCTGGTGCCGAAGTTTCTTCCCGACGGCACGCGCAATGCCATGCACTGCGACGGCATCGAGAAGAAGATGGGCATCAAGGGCAGCGCCACCTGCGCGATGCGCTACGAAGGCGCGACCGGCTGGCTCGTCGGCGAGCCCAACCGCGGCCTGGCCGCGATGTTCCTGATGATGAACTCGGCGCGCCTGCATGTCGGCCTGCAAGGCCTCGGTCACCAGGAGATGGCCACGCAGAACGCGCTGCGCTATGCGCAAGAACGCGTGCAGATGGGCGTGCCGATCGTGCAGCACGCGGCGGTGCGCCACATCCTGCTGCGCGCGCAGGCCATGACCGAAGCACAGCGCGTGATCGCCTACCGCACCGCGTTGGCGATCGACGAGTCGCACCACCATGCCGATGCGGCGCAACGCGAGGCCGCCGGCAAACTGGCCGCGCTGCTGACGCCGATCCTCAAGGCCTTTGCCACCCACCACGGCTTTCAGACTGCGGCCGCCGCGCAGCAGGTCTTCGGCGGCTACGGCTACGTGCACGAGTACGGCATCGAGCAGCAGGTGCGCGACGCGCGCATCGCGATGATCTACGAAGGCACGAACGAAGTGCAGGCCATCGACCTGCTGCAACGCAAGGTACTCGCCGATGGCGGCGCCACCCTGTTCGCGCTGCTGGCAGAGTGCGAAGCCGAAGCCGGCCGCACCACGCCCGAGTTCGCCGCGCCCTTGCGCGACGCCTGCGCCTCGGCGCGCGCGATCACCAGCGCGCTGATCGACAACGCCAAGACCGACCGCGAGCTGCCGCTGCGCGCCGCCGACGACTTTCTGTTCGGCCTGGCGCACACGCTGCTGGCCTGGGCCTTCGCCGCCAGCGCACGCGCCGCCGCCGCCGAGCCTGACGCCGCCTGGGCGCACGCCAAGACCGCGCGCATGCGCTACGGCATGCAGTGGCTGCTGCCGCAAGGCGCGATGCACTGGGCACGCGTGGCCGCGGCGCGCGAGCTCGCGCTGCCGGCCTTGCCTTGACCACCGTCACCGACTCGCTGCGCGTCGAGCGCCGCGACGACGACGGTGGTGTCTTGACGCTGAGCCTGAACCGCCCTGCCAAGCTCAACGCCATCGACGAGCCCCTCGCGCAAGCGCTGCTCCACGCGCTCACCGCGGCGATGAGTGACGCCAGCGTGCGCGCCATCGTGCTGCGCGGCGAAGGCCGCGCCTTCTGCGCCGGCCGCGACATCAGCCAGGCGCCGACGGCACGCGACCTCGAACTCGTGCAAGCCGTGGCCACGGCGATCGTTCACGGCCCCAAGCCGGTGGTCGCCGCCGTGCACGGCTGGGTCGTCGGCGCCGGCCTCGAATGGATGCTGTGCACCGACATCGTCATCGCCGCCGACGACGCGCGCTTCAAGCTGCCCGAGGCCGGCATCGGCGTCTTCGTCACCGGCGGCGTCAGCGCCACGCTCGCCGCATCGGCCGGCGTGATGCGCGCCAAGGCCCTGATGCTGCTCGGCGAGGCCTTCACCGCCGCCGACGCGCGGCAATGGGGCTTGGTCTGGAACGTGGCGCCGCGCGAGCAGCTCGACGCGCAAGCGCAAGCCCTCGCCCACCGCCTGGCTGCGCTCGACCCGGCGGTGGTCTGTGCGCTTCAAGCGCGTGCTGAATCAGATTGGCCTGCACGCCTTCGACCGCGCGGTCGAAGTGGAGTCGGCGATGCAGCGGGAAGTGGAGGCGTTGCGGCGCTGATCACCGCTCGCAGTCGCAAGCGCCGACTCTGAGCAGGCGCGCTCGATCCCGAGGAGCCATTGGAACCGTAGGACTTGAGTGTCAGCGCGCCGCAGGGAAGGACAGACGCAAGGCCTCGGCAGGCCCAACGTCTTTGCCGCTCAGCTGCACCGATAGGTGCTGTTTACCGCGTTCAGCCTCGCGCTGCCGGATACCAGTTGCCGTGGATGCCGGCGGGCACGCGGTGCGACAGGTGCACCGTCGCGACAGGTCCGGACGCCACGTCGAGCGCGTCCAGCACGACCAGGTCGCTGCGGTGCTGCGTGCCGCGGTAGACGACGCTGAGCAGCCAGCCCTCGCCCTCGTTGGCGGTGGGGTGACGCGGCACGAACACGGGCTCCCCGGCGTAGTCACCGATCTCAGGTCGCCACAGCGTGGTCGCGCGTGTGAGCGTGTCCACGTGGGCAATCGAGGCGCGGTCCGAGGCTTCGCCGAGGTTCGTGTTGGCCGAGCCCGACACGAACCATCCGTGCCGGTGGGCCTGCAGCGCGACACGCTCGTCGATGCGGGGAAACTCCACCTGCAGGTCGCTCAGCGGCTCGGTGCTGTAAGTGTCGTCCCCGCTTGCGAGGTCGAAGGTCCAGCGCACCAGCCGCGCGCCATGCTGCCGCCCGCGAGCGGGCGAACCGTCGGCCATCGGGTAGCCCGGCGGCACGTCGTACTCGACCATGTCGGCCACGATCTTCCCATCCGGCGTGTCGTACGCGTTGAGCGTGTGGAACACGTAGCTCGCATCACCGCGGAACCAGCGCATGTCTGCCACCGACCCGTTGCGCGGCATGATGCCGATGCGGTTGCCGAGCTGCGGCTCCCATGCATAGGGCGCAAGGCCCTTGCGTGCACGTTCCATCGACGCGGTGAGCGGGAAGATGGGGAAGACGATGTGGCCGGCGGTCGGCGCGAAATCGTGCACGACGCTGGAGAAGGGTGCGATGAAGTGCTCGCTACGATGGAGCCGACCGTCCGCACCGACGATGTGCAGGCGCATGTCGCGCGATCCGAGACCGGCGGTCTGGTAGGCGAAGGCGATCAACTCGCCGCTCAGCGGATCAACCTTCGGGTGCGCCGTCATCGGACCGATGAGTTCGCCGCCGTACCGCTGGTAGTCCAATGAGGACAGGGTCGACACGTCGACTTCGAACGGCGCGTGCGCCTCTTCGAGAGCGAGCAGATGGCCACCGTGCAGCACGATGTTGGTATTGGCCGTCGTCGAGCGCAGCTGCGCGAGGCGCGGGTCGTCCAGCGGCGAGGGCCCCAGCGTACCGGCAGACAAGGCCTCGCCCGCCTCGTCCTCGAGCTGCCACTTCGGCGTGCGCACATAGCGGTTGCGGTAGGCCGCCCGGCCCGCCGAAAGCCGGAACTCGTGAACCATGCCGTCACCGGCGAACCACTCGTAACGGCCGCGCGGTGCGAACCGCGGGTTCGGGCCGATTCGATACAGCGAGCCGTCAAGCCCGAGAGGCAATTCGCCGCTCACTGGCAAATGGTCCGCGTCCCCCTCGAAGTGCAGCGGCGCGTAGTAGCCGTTGAGGAATGGGTTGTCTGCGGGAAAGGGCTTGGCCATGATGTCTCCTTGATAAGGGGCGGTCGGATCGCCGCGACTCGTGGTGCGAACGCGGCGATTTCGAAGAAGCTCAGGAAGTACGCGACCCAGCCTGCCTGCGCATCGTTGGCATGACGCCTGATGCCACTGCCTCGGCCGCAAGGGTCTGAAGCGATCCGCGGGCGACGATCGATGCGATCTCGTCGCGGAGCAAGCCGATGTCCTTGAGCTGGTGATCGTCGAGCTTCGACAGCGTCTGCAGGTCGCGCCGGATGCCCCACGCTTGGACGCCGTGCGCCATCAATCCCCGCCAGGCTCGTATGAGCCACGTCGAGACCATGGAGCACGAACGGCGCCAGCGGGCGGCCTGCTCGTTGAAGTCACTTCGATCTGATGTCATGGATTTCTCCTGGAGTTGAGTGGGCGCGCCGACGCCGAGCGTCAACGCCTCGTTTACCGATAGACGAGGCCCGAGAGCCGCCACGCCAATTGGCGTCGCACCATCGGCAGCCGCGACACCGTCGACAGGAACAGGTTGCGCACGCGGCGAAGCCCGGGACGGATCGTCGCCATGCGCGTCAACCGGTCGGCGAGCGCGACGATCTGCGCAGCCACCGGGCGGCGCAGTGCACCGTAGGCATCGAGCGCGCCGGCATCACCCGCGAGCGCGGCCACCAGCGCGTCGGCGAGGCTCACCGCATCGAGGATGCCGGCGTTCATGCCCTGCCCGCCGGCGGGGCTGTGCACGTGGGCCGCGTCGCCGGCGAGCACCACCCGGCCCTTGCGGTAGGCATCGGCGATGCGGTGGTGGACGCGGAAGCGCGAGCCCCACAGCACCTCGACAACGCGCACCGGTTCGCGTTCCGGCCCGCGCGTGTCGAGCAGGCCCTGCACGAAGGCCATGTCGGGGTGCTCGGGCGCGTCGGCCACGGTGGCGACGATGCGGTGCACGCCGCCCGGCAGCGGCGCCACCACCACCAGCCCCGCGGGCGAGAAATACAGGATCACCTCGTCGTCGGCCACGGCGCCGCGCAGGCGCACGTCGGCCAGCACGAACGATTCGCCGTAGCTTCCGCCGGTGAACGGGATGCCCACCTGTTCCCGCACCGCGCTGTGCATGCCGTCGGCGCCGACGACGAAGCGCGCCGTCACAAGGCTGCCGTCGTCGAGCAGCGCGGTGGCGCGCGCCGCGTCCTGCGTCAGCGTCACCAGCTTGCGCGGCCGCTGCACGCGCCCGCCGAGGGCCACCAGGCGGTCGAGCAGCACGCCTTCGGTGACTGCCTGCGACACCATCAGCGTGTACGGGTACGCCGTCGGCAGCGCATCGAAGGCGATCGGCACGAGCACGCGGTCGCGGTCTCGAATCGTGAAGCGCTGGGCCTGGATGCCGCGCGAGACGAGCGTGTCCGCGACCCCCAGGCGCTCCAGCACCTCCAGCGTCCGGGCGTGCACCACCGCGGCGCGCGAAGTGTTCGCGCCCGCGGCCTGGTTGTCGATGAGGGTGGTGCGCACGCCCTTGGCGATCAGCGCGGTGGCCAGCGTGAGCCCGGTGGGGCCGGCGCCGACGATCAGCACGTCGGTGTCGGTGCCGGCAGCAGGGGTGATGGTGGAAGCGTTCGTTTGCATGGCTGTCCTTGGTTCGTCGCGAGGCGCCACGGTTGCGGCACGACGTGAAGGCTAGAGACGTCGGGCGCCAAAGTCGTCTCGGCGCCGTCTCGAAACGGTCTCGATCCGGCGCGGGCATTCGCTACAGTCGGACACCACCGCGCGTCCCTCCACCGATGAGCGACCACCCGCCCCTGCTGATGCGGTTCGACGTGTTCGAGCTCGACGAAGCCAACGCGCGGCTGCAGCGCCAGGGCCGCGTGCTGGAGGTGCCGCCCCGTGCGTTCTCGGTCCTGTGCGCGCTGGCGCGCCGGCCCGGCCTGCTCGTCACCAAGGACGAACTGCTCGATGCCGTGTGGGGACACCGGCACGTCACCGAGTCGGTGCTCAAGTCGGCCATCAGCCAGCTGCGTGCCGCGCTCGACGACGATGCGAAGCAACCGCGTTTCATCGAGACCGCGTCGCGGCGCGGCTACCGCTTCGTCGCCGCGGCCGGGCCGCCGCGCGAATCAGCCGCGCCGCCAGCACCCGATCGGCAGGCGCCCGCCGTTCCGGTGATGACCGGCCGCGGCGCGGTGCTGTCGCGCCTGCACGCCGCGTGGGGCCGGGCCTGCGACGGGCAACGCCAGCTGTGGCTGGCTCGCCGGCGAAGCCGGCATCGGCAAGACGACCCTGGTCGACCACTTCGCCGCGGCGCTCGGCCCGGTGGCCTACGCGCGCGGCCAGTGCGTCGAACAGCACGGCCCGGGCGAGCCCTACCTGCCCGTCCTGGAGGCGCTGGCGGCGCTCAGCCGCGACGACCCGGCACTGGCCGCGCTGCTGCGCAACGTCGCACCCACCTGGCTGCTGCAGCTGCCATGGTTGTGCAGCGAAGCGGAACGCGAAGGCCTGCGCCGCGAGCTCGCCGGTTCGAGCCAGGACCGCATGCTGCGCGAGTTCGGCGAGCTGCTCGACCGCTGCACGCAGGACAAGCCGCTGCTGCTGGTGACGGAAGACCTGCAGTGGAGCGACCACGCCACCGTGAACCTGATCAACCACGTGGCGCGGCGGCGCGGCACGGCACGCTGGCTGTGGCTGGCCACCTTCCGGGTGGCCGAGGTCATCGCCGAAGACCATCCGCTGAAAGCCCTGCGCCACGAGCTGCGCCTGCACCGCCTGGCCGAGGAGATCCTGATCGATCCCTTCTCGGAGCAGGAACTGGCCTCCTATGTTTCGCAGCGGCTCGGCGGCGCCGGGCGGCCCGATGCCTTCGTGCAGGCGCTGCACCGCCACACCGACGGCCTGCCGCTGTTCGTTGCCAACGTCCTCGACGACCTGCTGGCGCAAGGCGCGCTCGATGCCGACATGCTGGCCGACGCGAGCGTGCCCAGCTTCGATGCGCTGTCGGTGCCTGAGAGCCTCGCCGGCGTGCTGGAGAAGCAGATCGGCGGTCTGCCCGCCGAGCAGACCACCTTGCTGGAAGTGGCGAGCGCCTGCGGCGTCGACTTCAGGCCGAGCGTGGTGGCGCAGGCGCTCGAGCGTGAGGTCGACTGGGCCGCCGGGCAGTGCGACCTGCTGGCGCGGCGCCAACAGTGGCTGGCACCGGCCCAGGTGGTGCGCGGCGCGAACGGCGACCTCGAAGCGCGTTACGTGTTCCGCCATGCGCTGGTGCGGCACGTTTTCCACGACCGTCTGGGCGCCCTGGCGCGGGCCCGGGTGCACCGCCGCGTGGCGCAGGCGCTGGCCAGCGCGGCCGACGGCGCAGTGTCGCCGGCCGAACTGGCGACGCAGTTCGAGCTCGGGCAGGACCCCGATGCGGCCTTGCCGCACTACGCGGCGGCCGCAGCGGCTGCGCTGCAGCAGTTCGCGCCGGCCGACGCCTTGCGCCTGGCGGACCGCGGCCTCGCGCTCGTCGCGCACTGCCGGTCCGGCACTTCGCTGCAGGAGCTGCTAGCCACGCTGCACACGCTGCGCGGGGCGGCGGCGGCGGCCGTGACGGGCGTCAGTGCGGACGAGACCTTGCGGTCGTTCGAGCGGGCGCAGGGCGCCATGGAGCGCTGGCCGCAGCACCCGCTGCGCAGCATGGCACTGCACGGACTGGGGCTCGGACTGTTCCTGCGCGGCGAGCCTTTGCGGGCGCGTGAGTTCGCCGAGCGCAACCTGGCCCAGGCCCTGCAGCGCCGGGACCCGGTGTTGACCGTGGCCGCCTGCGATCTGCTCGGCCAGATCATCAAGCTGGAAGGGCCGCATCGCGATGCGATCGCTGTGCTCGAACAGGGGATTCAGGCAGCGACTGCGCTGGATGAGCGCACGCTGCAGTCCGCCTTCGTGCTCGACCCGCTCGTCAACATGCAGGCGGCGCTGGCCATTCCCCTCTTGCTGGTGGGGTGCGACCAAAGCTCCAAGACCCAGTCGGACCTGGCCCTCGCGCGTGCGCGCGCCTTGAAGCAACCCATGGCTCGCATGATCGCGACCTGGCTGACGATGTTGTGCGACATCCGCCGAGGCGCCCGCGACCGGGTCGCCGCGATGGCGGTGGAGCTGCGAGGCATCACCGACGAAGGTGCACTGGCCGCGAGCGAAGCTCCGAGCGAGTGGTTTTCGGGTCTGGCGCACGCCTGGTCGGGCATGCCCGCACAAGGCCATGCGCAGATCGACCGCGCTTATCGGCACAGCATCCACGCGGGCCTGCTGCACGGCGCCTCGGAAGTGCTCGGCTATGCCGCGGAAGCGCTCGTTCTCGCGGGCGACTGGGCCAACGCCGCGCGGCAGGTAGACGAGGCGCTGCAACTGGCCACGCGCCTGCACGAGCACCGCTATCGGCCTCAGCTGCTGCTGCTGAAGCGGCGCATCGCGCTGGCCCGGGGCGCACGCGAAGACGCAGACGATGCCGCCCGGCAGGCCCTGCTCGAGGCCCGCCGTCAGCAGTCACCGTGGCTCGAAATGACCGTCCTGGCCGACGTCTGCGAAGGCTCGTCTGCAAGCCCAGAAGACATCGAGGCCCTGCGAGGCGTGGTTGCGAGCCTGCGCGAGAGCAGCAGCACGCCCCTGATGAACCGCGCGCGCGCGCTGCTGGACGGCGCCTGTTGAGGCCGCCCCGACCGCCGTCGGCCACGCAGCGGACACAGTGACTGCCGGTGCCCGGCGGGCTGGCGCGCCCCGTGGTCGAGACCGAAACGAGACGGCTTTGGCACGACTTTCGGGGCGGCCTTGGCCTACGCTGGCAGCTCCGACGATCCGAGGTCCCGACCCGCCCTTTCGATCGCACGCGCGCGCCATGACACTCAATCCCGTTCCCTCCCATCCCAGCAGCCTTTGCTACGTGCTGAAGCTGCACCGCGACTCGCAGCCTTCGCAAGGACGGATCTCGGGCCTGCTGGAACACATCGGCACCGGTCGGTCCATCGCGTTCACCGACGCCGAGGCGCTGGTTGCGGCGCTGCTGGCGCATGCTGCCACGCCTGCGGCCCAGGCCCATCACGATGCCGCCGGCGGATGAGTGAGCCAACGGATGTGCGAGCACCCAATGTCTTGCCTGTCCCGGCTCAAGCAAGAGAGCCGCGCGTTGTTGCACCTGGCCAGCCTGATCATCCTGTTGAACGGCGGGTTCAGAAGTACCGCGGTCGGCCGTCCCGTTTGATCGATTCTTGCCGGCCGCCAGCAGCCCCACGCACACTCTAGCAACATCAACTCAGCCGACACCGCGCTGCCTCACTCAGTCGCGCCGCCCGCCACCTCGCGCGCATGCGCGACCAGACAATCGAGCAGCCGGTCGAGCTGCGCGCGCTCGGCCGCGCTCAGGCAGGCCGTGATCTCGGTGTTGCGCCGCGCCACCAGGTCCATCACGCGCTGCCACAGGCGCTCGCCGCGAACAGTGAGCGTCAGCACGACGCCGCGGCCGTCGATCTCGCTGGCCTGTTTGCGCACCAGGCCCTGATCGACCAGCGACTGCGCGGCGCGGCTGGCCTGGCCTTTGTTGAGGTTGGCGCGCGCGGCCAGGTCGATGACCGAGAGCGGCCGGAACGAGCCGATCGCGGAGAGGCAACGCGCCTCGCCAAGCGGCAGGCCCGTCTCGCTGACGTAAGCCTGTTGGCTGACGCGGTCGGTCAGTTTGGCCAGCGTGTGCAGGCGAAAGGTGACCGTGCCACCCAGATCGGAGGGGGCGCGCGGACTGCGCGAGGCGCGTGGGACTGTCGTCATGGCGCGAGCGTAGGAGCACATTGGTTGCGCACGCAACTAGGGGAATGTGCGGATGCAGTGGCTTCGCCGAGCCGCCGATACTGGTTGCGCGCGCAACCAGATTGAACGATCTGCGTTTCGCGTGCCGACATGCCAGCCCAGCACCCCTTCGCCCCCTACCCCTTCACGGCCGCCGTCCACCCGGCGCGGCTGCCGCCGCTCGCCGGCGGCGCAGACGCGCAGCGCCATGCGGTGGCCATCGTCGGCGGTGGGCCGGTGGGCCTCACCGCCGCGATCGGGCTGGCGCTGCAAGACGTGCGCTCGGTGCTGATCGAGGCCGACGACGGCGTGTGCGCCGGCAGCCGCGCCATCTGCATCTCGCGGCGCAGCCTGGAGATCGCGCAGCGCCTGGGCGCCCTGCCCGGCTTTCTCGAAGTCGGCCTGCCTTGGACGGGAGGGCGCAGCTTCTATCGCAACACCGAGGTGCTGCACTTCTCGATGCCGACCGATGACAACCAGAAGCTGCCGCCGATGGTCAACCTGGCGCAGTACCACATCGAAGACATTCTGTTGAAGCGCGCCGAAGCGCTCGCCGAGTTCATCGACATCCGCTGGCAAACGCGCGTGACCAAGATCGAGGCGCGCAACGACGGCGTGCATCTCGCGCTCGACAGCCCCGCCGGCAACTACGCGCTCGACACCGACTGGTTGGTCGCCGCCGACGGCGGGCGCAGTTTCATCCGCGAGTCGCTCGGCTTGAAACTCGAAGGCACGAGCTACGAAGGCCGCTACGTGATCGTCGACATCCTGCTCGACAGCGCACGGCCGACCGAGCGCCTGGCCTACTTCGACCCGCCGTGCAACCCGGGCTCGACAGTGCTGGTGCACAAGCAGCCGCATGGCGTGTGGCGCATCGACTACCAACTGCGTGATGGCGAAGACCCGGACGAAGCGATCAAGCCCGAACACGTGATGCCGCGCGTTGACAGCCTGCTGGCCATGATGGGCGAGACGGCGCCGTGGCAACCGGTGTGGATCACGCTGTACAAGGCCAACGCGCTGACGCTGCCGACGCTACCGCCACGGCCGCGTGCTGCTGGCCGGTGACGCGGCGCACCTGGTGCCGATCTTCGGCGTGCGCGGCGCCAATTCCGGCATCGACGATGCGGACAACCTGGCGTGGAAGCTCGGCTTCGTGGTCCGCGGCGAGGCCAGCGAGTCGCTGCTCGACAGCTACTCGCAAGAGCGCGTGGCCGCGGCGCACGAGAACCTGTGGCATGGCACCAAGAGCACCGAGTTCATGGCGCCGCCGTCGTTCGCCTTTGATCTGATGCGCACCGCGGTGCTCGGCCTGGCGGCCCAACATCCGGCCGTGCGCGCGCTGATCAACCCGCGCCAGACCTCGGCGATTGCGTACACAGCGTCGCCGCTCAACGGCGCGTCCGACGGATTCACCGCCGGCCCGCCGCCGGGCAGCGTGCTGCCGGAATGCCCGCTGCGTGAGGGGCATGTCACCGAACTGCTGGGCAACGGCTTCACGGCGCTGTACTTCGGCGAGCAAGGCGACGCACCGCGGGTGCCGTGCACGCTGCGCGCCATTCCCCGCACGGCCGATGCCACCGGCCGTGTCTACCCGCTGTACGGCGCGACCGACGGCACGCTCTACCTCGTGCGCCCCGACGGCCATGTGCTCGCACGCTGGCGCGACGCACGCCAGGCCGATGTGGCTGGCTGCGATCGGCCACGCCTTGCACGGAGGTTCACGATGAACAACGCCGACCTCGACGCCACCTACACGCAGCTCTGCCGCACGATGACCGCGCTCGGGCAGGCGCAGGCGCCGCTGTACCTGGCACGCTTTGCGCTGCTCGCGATGACGCAGATCGCCGATCGCGCCACGATCGAGCGCATGATTGCCGATGCTGCCGCTGACCTTCAGGAGACCCAACCATGAACACCAACACCAAAGCCTTCGCCAGCCAGGCCGACCTCGAAGAAAAGAAGATCACCTTCGAGCAACTCTCCGAACACGCCTGGGCCTACACCGCCGAGGGTGACCCGAACACCGGCATCGTCATCGGCGACGACGCGGTGCTGGTGGCCGACACGCAGGCCACGCCGGCGATGGCCGCCGACGTGATCCGCCGCATCCGCGAGGTCACCGACAAGCCGATCAAGTACGTCGTGCTCACGCACTACCACGCGGTGCGCGTGCTCGGCGCGTCGGCCTACCAGCCGCAGCAGATCATCGCCAGCCACGACACGCACGACCTGATCGTCGAGCGCGGCGAGGCCGACAAGGCCAGCGAGATCGGCCGCTTTCCGCGCCTGTTCCGCAACGTCGAATCGGTGCCGCCGGGCATGACCTGGCCGACGATCACCTTCAGCGGCAAGATGACGCTGTGGCTCGGCAAGCTCGAAGTGCAGTTGCTGCAACTCGGCCGCGGCCACACCAAGGGCGACACCGTCGTCTGGCTGCCGCAAGAGCGCACGCTGCTGTCGGGCGACCTGGTCGAGTTCGACGCCACGCCCTATGCCGGCGACGCGTATTTCTCCGATTGGCCGAAGACGCTCGACAACATCGCGGCGCTGAATGCCAAGGCCCTCGTGCCCGGCCGCGGCCCGGCGTTGAAGGGCGAGGCGCAGGTCAAGGCGGGGCTCGACTCGACGCGCGCCTTCGTCAGCGACCTGTACGCCAGCGTCAAAGCGGGTGCCGCCGCCGGCAAGGACTTGAAGACCGTCTACCGCGACACCCTCGCCGCCTTGAAGCCGAAGTACGGCGGCTGGGTGATCTTCGACCATTGCATGCCCTTCGACGTGACGCGCGCGTACGATGAAGCCACGCAGTACCGTGACCCGCGCGTCTGGACCGCAGAGCGCGATGTCGAGATGTGGAAATCACTGGAAGGTTGAGGGGAACTGACATGCCGCTGCTTCAACGCATTCACCACGTCGCCTACCGCTGTCGCGACGCCAAACAAACTGTCGAGTGGTACCGCCAGCACCTCGGCATGGACTTCGTGCTTGCCATCGCCGAGAACAACGTGCCCTCCACCGGCGCGCCCGACCCGTACATGCATGTCTTCATGGATGCGGGTCAGGGCAATGTGCTGGCCTTCTTCGAGTTGCCGAACTCACCGCCGATGGGCCGTGACGGCGCGACGCCGGAGTGGGTGCAGCACATTGCGTTCAAGGTCGGCAGCCTCGACGAGTTGCAGGCCGCCAAGGCGCGGCTGCAAGCGGCGGGCATCGAAGTCATCGGCCCGACCGAGCACACGATCTTCAAGTCGATCTACTTCTTCGACCCGAATGGCCACCGCTTGGAACTGGCGGTGGACACGGCAACGCCGGAGATGAATACGAAGCTCGACGCGGTGAAGTGGGAGATGCTCGAAGAGTGGAGCCGCACGAAGAAGGCGCCGCAGCACGCTGCGTGGATGCACGAGAAGCACTGATGGCACGAACCGTTCGCG
>CAWFCX010000049.1:0-37085 GCA_963814385.1 uncultured beta proteobacterium | reverse complement strand
TGCACCACCATCGGCGCCAGGTCGGCATGCGTCATCGGCCCCTCGGGCTTCAACCAGGTGAAGGTCCAGTTGATCATGCCGAACAGCAGCATCGCCAGCGGCGTGGCCGTGGCCTTGAGGTCAGGGCGCACGCGGGCGATGGTGTTGGCAAACGCCGCCACCACGCGGCGCTGTGCGGCCTCGACTTCGTGGCGTTCGTCGTCGCCGAGAAACTTCACGTCTTCGGTCAGGACGCGGTGCTCGTGCTGGGCGTCGGCGTAGGCGGCCATGAAATGCTCGATCAGCGACTTGCAACTCTTCGGCCGGCGCGCGGCGGCTCAGACTTCACTTCGCGCACCAGCACTTCGAGGCGCTGCACATGCGCCAGCGCAATCTGCGCCAGCAGCGAGCGTTTGTCGCGGTAGTAGTGGTAGAGCGTGGCCTTGCTGACGTCGCAAGACGCGGCGACGTCGTTCATCGTCGCGGCGGAGAACCCCTTGCGCGCGAACAGCTCGGCGGCGCGGGCGAGGATCAGCGCGCTCTGGTCGTCGTAGGTCGCGGCACGGGTTGCGGGCCATGCCGGATCAGCGGTCGTCGAACGACAGGACCACGCGCTCGGTCAGCGGGTGCGATTGACAGGTCAGCACGAAGCCCGCGGCGACCTCGGCCTTGTCGAGCGCGAAGTTGCGCGTCATGCGCACCTGGCCTTCGACCAGCTTGGCGCGGCAGGTGCCGCAGACGCCCGAGGTGCACGAGAACGGCACTTCGAGGCCGGCGGTCGATGCCGCATCGAGGATGCTCGGATCGTCCTTCGAGAAGTCGAACTCGCGCTTCAGGCCGTCGCGGATGATGACGATGCGCGCGCGCTCGGCGTCGCCGGGTTTGGCTTCATGCTCGACGGCGCCGGCTGCCTGGCCGGCCTGCGCCGCATTCGGTGCGACACCGAAGCGCTCGATGTGGATGCGCTCTTCGCCGACGCCGGCCGCCAGCAGCGCCGCCTCGGCCTCGTCGTTCATCTGGAACGGGCCGCAGACGAAGACATGGTCGATGCGCGGCGCATCGACCAGCTTGCGCCATGAACTCGCCCAGCTTGTCGCGGTTCATCACGCCCGAGTTCAGCGGCAGTTCGGTGTCTTCGCCGCTGAACACATGGTGCATCGACAGCCGCGCCATGTAGCGGTTCTTCAGGTCTTCGATTTCTTCCTTGAACATCGTCGACTTGGCGGCGCGGTTGGCGTAGATCAGCGTGAAGCGCGCCAACGGCTCGCGCCCCAGCACCGTCTTCATGATCGACAGGATCGGCGTGATGCCGCTGCCGCCGGCCACGCCGAGGTAGTGGCGCTGCGCCGACGGATCGAGCGGCACGAAGAAGCGGCCCTGCGGCGGCATCACCTGCACCGCGTCGCCGGGCTGCAGGCGCTGGTTGATCCAGTTCGAGAACACGCCGCCTGCCACCTTGCGCACCGCGACGCGCAGCTCGCCGTCGTCGATGCCGGCGCAGATGGAGTACGAACGGCGCAGGTCGGCGCCATCGACTTCGGTGCGCAGCGTCAGGTACTGGCCCTGGTTGAAGGCGAAGACGTCGCGCAGATCGGGCGGCACGTCGAACGAGACGATCACCGCTTCTTCGGTGTCGGGCTCGATGCGGCGCACGCGCAGCGGGTGGAACAGGGCAGAGGCGCTCATCGCGCTCGCCCGGCCGCCCGAAGAGCGCGATGCGCCCCCTCGGGGGGCAGTGAACGAAGTGAGCGTGGGGGCTTCATAAGGGTTTGAAGTGTTCGAACGGTTCGCGGCAATCGAGGCAGCGGTACAGCGACTTGCAGGCGGTCGCGCCGAAAGCCGACAGGCGCTCGGTGCGTGCGCTGTTGCAGCGCGGGCAGGGCACGCGGCGCACGATGTGGATCGTCGCCTCGCCAACGAGGTGCCCCGGCGGCGCGATGCCGTACTCGCGCAGCTTGCGCTTGCCTTCCTCGCTGATCCAGTCCGTCGTCCACGCCGGGGCCCAACGGGTCTTGATGCGCACCGGGCCGAGCGGCTGCAAGGCGGCCAGCACGGCAGCCTCGATCGCTTCGGTGGCCGGGCAGCCGCTGTAGGTCGGCGTCAGTGTGACTTCGAGCGCGCCGTCGTCGGCTTCATGCACACCACGCACGATGCCGAGGTCGAGGACCGACAGGACAGGCACTTCCGGGTCGAGCACATCGGCCAGCGCGCGCCATGCTGCATCCGTGCGCGAGGCAACGAGCGCGTCACTCACCACACGCCTCCAGGAAACGCGCGGTGCAGGTATTGCATCTCGGCCAGCAGCCGCCCCATGTGCTCGCTGTGCCGGCCGCGTTTGCCGTCGCTGCGGAATGCGCTGTCGGCCGGCAAGGCCATGCCGGCCTCCTGCAAAACGGCAGAGACATCGGCGCGCCAGGCCTCTTCGAGCGCGCTCCATGCCGGGCCGAGGCCGTTGCGCCGCCGCTTCGCGATCGGTTTCGTCGGCGTCGAACAGCTCGGCGCAGTACGGCCACAGCCGATCGAGTGCGCTGGCCATGCGGCGTGTGGATTCTTCCGTGCCATCGCCCAACCGCACGACCCAATCGGCCGCATGCTCGCGGTGGTAGCGCGCTTCCTTCACCGCCTTGCCGGCGATCGCAGCGAGCTGCTCGTCGCTCGACGTGGCGAGTCGTTGCCACATCAGCAGCGCCCACGACGAGAGCACGAAGTTGCGCAGACGTCGTGAACGCGAAATCACCGTTCGGCAGTTCCGCCAGCGTGACGTTCAGGAACTCGCGCTCATCGCGCCGAAACGCCAGCGCGTCTTCGTCACCGACATGCGACAGCAGAGCACGCGCCTGACCTAGAAGATCGAGTGCGGTGTTGGCCAGCGCGATGTCCTCTTCGAGCACCGGCGCGTGGCCGCACCACTCGGACAAGCGATGCGACCAGATCAGGCAGGTGTCTGCCAGGCGAAGGATGTACTTGTCGTTCTTCATCACTACATGTGGTTCACGGACTCGGGCAACTCATAGAACGTCGGATGCCGATACACCTTGTCGGCCATCGGATCGAAGTACATGTCCTTGTCGGCCGGGTCGCTGGCGACGATCTGCTCGCTGCGCACGACCCAGATGCTCGTGCCCTCCTGGCGGCGCGTGTAGACGTCGCGCGCCAGTTGGATCGCCGCCTTCGAGTCCGGCGCGTGCAGGCTGCCGCAATGCTTGTGGTCGAGGCCGGCCTTGCTGCGCACGAAGACCTCCCACAGCGGCCACTCTTGTTTCGTGCTCATGCTGCTCTTCTCCTTCGTAGCGCGCTTGCGCTCGTGCACGAGCGCCGCCTCGCGCACCCAGGCGCCCTCTTCCCATGCGTTCACCCGCGCCGCGAGCCGTTCCCGATTGCACGGCCCGTCGCCACCGACGACACGCCAGAACTCGCTCCAGTCGATCGCGCCGAAGTCGTGCTGGCCGCGCGCCTCGTTCCATTTCAGATCGGGGTCGGGCAGCGTCACGCCGAGCACCTTGGCCTGATCGACGCAGGCATCGACGAACTTCTGCCGCAACTCGTCGTTGCTGTTGCGCTTGATGCCCCAGCGCATCGACTGTTCGCTGTGCGTGCTCTCGCTGTCGGGCGGGCCGAACATCATCAGGCTCGGCCACCACCAGCGGTTCACCGCGTCCTGCACCATGTCCTTCTGCGCGGGCGTGCCCTTCGTCATCATCGTCAGCAGCGACTCGAAGCCCTGGCGCTGATGAAAGCTTTCCTCGCGGCAGATGCGCACCATCGCCCGCGCGTACGGCGCGTACGAGCAGCGGCACAGCGGCACCTGGTTCATGATCGCCGCGCCATCGACCAGCCAGCCGACCACGCCCATGTCGGCCCAGGTCAGCGTCGGGTAGTTGAAGATCGAGCTGTACTTGGCCTTGCCGCTGTGCAGCGCACCCAGCAACTGGTCGCGCGAGGTGCCCAGCGTCTCGGCGGCGGCATACAGGTACAGGCCGTGGCCGCCCTCGTCCTGCACCTTGGCCAGCAGGATCGCCTTGCGCTTCAACGTCGGTGCGCGCGTGATCCAGTTGCCCTCGGGCAGCATGCCGACGATCTCGCTGTGCGCATGCTGGCTGATCTGGCGCACGAGCGTCTTGCGGTAATGCTCGGGCATCCAGTCCTTGGCCTCGATGAAGTCGCCGGCGTCGATGCGGGCGTCGAAGCGCTGCTGCAACGCGGCGTCTTCGAGCGCGCTTCGCTCTTCCTTCGGCGCGGTATCCATGGCTTGTGTGTACATCGTATGGCTCCAGTTTCATTCACCGCAGAGGAACGGAGGACGCAGAGGTCCGCAGAGGAATACATCAATGGGTATTCCTCTGCGGACCTCTGCGCTCTCTGCGCCTCTGCGGTGAGTGAGGTTCACTTCGGTCTCTTGTCGATGACGCGTCGGGCCTTGCCAACCAGCGTGCGTTCGATCGAGTCTGGCGCACCCACGCTGACCGTGGCACTGACGCCGATCAAGGTCTTGATGCGTTCACGCAGCGTGTTGGACACCGCCACGCGATCGCCTTGCGCATGCGCCGGCAGCAACTCGCACAGCACCTGCAACTCGTCGAGCAGCCCCTGCCGAGTCACCACCAATTGGTACTGACCCGACAGGTGACCGTGCTGCAGCACCAGCTCCTCGATCTGCGTCGGGAAGACGTTGACGCCGCGGATGATCAGCATGTCGTCGCTGCGGCCGACGATCTTGCCCATGCGGCGCATGCTGCGCGCGGTCGGCGGCAACAGGCGCGTCAGGTCGCGCGTGCGGTAGCGGATCACCGGCAGCGCTTCCTTGGTCAGTGTCGTGAAGACGAGCTCGCCTTCGCTGCCCTCGGGCAGCACCTCGCCGGTTTCGGGATCGATGATCTCGGGGTAGAAATGGTCTTCCCAGATCACCGGGCCGTCCTTGGTCTCGATGCACTCGCTGGCCACGCCCGGACCCATCACTTCGGACAGGCCGTAGATGTCCACCGCGTCGATGCCGGCGCGGACCTCGATGTCGTGCCGCATCGCCTCGGTCCACGGCTCGGCGCCGAAGATGCCGACCTTGATGCTCATCGACTTCGGATCGATCCCCTGGCGCTCGAACTCCTCGATGATCACTTGCATGTAGCTCGGCGTGACCATGATGATGTCGGGCTCGAAGTCACGGATCAGCTGCACCTGCTTCTCGGTCTGGCCGCCGGACATCGGGATCACCGTGCAGCCGAGCCGCTCGGCGCCGTAGTGCGCACCGAGACCGCCGGTGAACAGGCCGTAGCCATAGGCCACATGCACGATGTCGCCTTGGCGGCCGCCCGCGGCGCGGATCGAACGCGCGACCAGATCGGCCCAGGTGTCGATGTCGCGCTGCGTGTAGCCCACCACCGTCGGCTTGCCCGTCGTGCCCGACGACGCATGCACGCGCACCACCTGCTGGCGCGGCACGGCGAACATGCCGAACGGGTAGTTGGCGCGCAGGTCGGCCTTGGCCGTCAACGGGAACTTCGACAGATCCGCGAGCGTCTTGCAGTCCGACGGCTGCACGCCCTTCGCATCGAAGGCCTTCCTGTAGTGCGGCACGTTGTCGTAGGCGTGCTTCAAGGTCCATTGCAAGCGCTGCAACTGCAAGGCCTGCAACTCGTCGCGACTGGCGCGCTCGATCGGCTCCAGCTCGCCGGGTTCGGGATGCTTCTTCATGGCTGTTTTCCCATCGGCAAGCTTTCGACCAACGGCTTGCCCTTCATCGTGTACGAGCGACCGCGAAACGCTGCGATCTGCTCACCGCTCTGGTTGCTGACGACGATGTCGTACACGCCTGTGCGCCCGCCCTTGCTCAACTCGGTGGCCGACGCGGTGAGCACGTCACCGAGGCGCGCGCCGCTCATCAGGTGAATGTCGAAGCCGCTGGCCACCGTGATCTCGTTGTAGGCGTTGCAGGCATAGGCAAAGGCGCTGTCGGCGAGTGTGGCGATCAGCCCGCCGTGGCAGAGGTCGTGGCCGTTCAACATGTCCTCGCGCACCGGCATCGTCAGCGTGGCCGTACCGGGGCCGACGGCCTTGACCTGGATGCCGAGCGCTTTGCAGGCGCGGTCGTTGGCCCACATGGCGTCGCGGGAGGCTTCGGCGATGTGTTGTGAACTCATCGTGGTCATCTCGCTCAGCGATCAGTGAACTTCGGCGCACGCTTCTCGACAAACGCCGCGATGCCCTCGCGCGCATCGGGGGCGCGGCCGAGTGCGTCCTGGCGCTGCGCTTCCATCGACAGCGCGCCGGCGTAGTCGAGCGCCATCGCGTCATCGATTGCGCGCCGCGTTTCGGCCAGCGCGCGCGTCGGCATCGCCGCCAGTTTGTTGGCCAGCGCCAGCGCCGCTGTCCATCAGCGCGGCATCGTCGACGCATTGCCAGATCAGGCCGATGCGCTGCGCCTCTTCGGCCGGCAGCTTGTCGCCGCTCATCGCCAGGCCGAGCGCGCGGGCGCGGCCGACCAGGCGCGGCAGCAGCCAGGTGCCGCCGCAATCGGGAATGAGCGCGATCTTCGAGAAAGCCTGGATGAAGCTCGCGGACTTGGCGGCAATGACGAAGTCGCAACCGAGCGCGAAGTTCGCACCGGCGCCTGCGGCCACGCCGTTGACGGCCGCGATCACCGGCACCGGCATCGAGCGGATGCGCAGCGCCAGCGGCTTGTAGAGCTTTTCGACGACACCGCCGACGTCCGGCGGTGAGCTGCCATCGCCTTTGATGGCCGGGTCGTTCAGATCCTGCCCGGCGCAGAAGCCGCGGCCGGCGCCGGTGATCACCACCGCGCGCACCGCTGTATCGGCGGCGACATCTTCGAGCGCGGCACGCAGCCGGCCATGCAGCTCTGCCGTGAAGCTGTTCAGCGCCGCAGGGCGGTTGAGCGTGAGCACGCGCACGGCGCCATGCGTGGCGACGAGCAGCGTCGAATTGTCATCGGACATCGCGTGAATCCATTCATTGACCGACCGGTCGGTCGATCATACGATGGCAACTCCGCTTCGCGTCAACCGCAAAACCCCCAATGCCTTGTTATGCCATCGACGGCCTGGTGCCCGTCGTCGACCCGAGCGCCCATGTCCACCCTGCCGCCGTGCTGATCGGCGACGTCTGGGTCGGCCCCGGCGTCTATGTCGGCCCCTGCGCCAGCCTGCGCGGCGACTTCGGCCGCCTCGTGCTCGAAGCCGGCAGCAACGTGCAGGACAACTGCACGCTGCACGGCTTTCCCGGCGCCGACACCGTCGTCGAGGTGGACGGCCACATCGGCCACGGCGCGGTGCTGCACGGCTGCATCGTGCGCCGCGGCGCGCTGATCGGCATGAACGCGGTGGTGATGGACGAGGCCGAAGTCGGCGAGCAGGCCATCGTCGCCGCCAGCGCCTTCATCCGCGCCGGCATGAAGATCCCGCCGCGCTCGCTGGTGGCCGGTGTGCCGGGCAAGGTGATTCGCGAACTCAGCGAGCAGGAGATCACCTGGAAGCACGACGGCACGCTGACCTACCAGGCGCTGGTGCAGCGCTGCCACGACTCGCTGCGCGAGGTGGCGCCGCTGGCGGCGGATGACCGGGCGCGGCGGCGATTGACCGAAGCCGACTTTGCCGCGGGCGTGAAGCCGTTGGCGGCGATCAAACGTTAGCGCGCAAACACCCGATCCAGGATCGATTCGTGCGGGTACGCGGCGCCTGGGTCCACCTTGCGCCGCTGCGCTCGGTCGCAAGGCAGCAACCCGTGATCGAGATCGGAGTGGCGCTGGATGCCATCGCGCCGGATGCCGCGGCGCTGCTGGATGTCGCGCAGCAAGGTCACCAAGGCCGCCAGTTGCGCGTCGGGAAACGGATCGATGCCGTCGCCATCGTTGATCAGTTCGATGGCGATCGAGCGCTCGCTGAAGCGATAGACGTGATGCGCCACTTGGCCTTCGGGCACGCTGGCGCGCAGCGTGCCGTCGCGGTCGATCATGTAGTGGATGCCGAGCACGGGATGCGCTTCGATCTGGCGCAGGTTGTCTTCGAGCGTCGCCGGCTTTGACCCAGATGGCCTTGCCTGTCACGTCATCGCAGGTCGGGCCGCCCGTCGAGTGGATCGACGACCATGTCGATGGGAAGTGAGCGAACAGCGCCAGTGCGGCGCGCCTGCGCGCCGCCAGCCGCAACCACAAGTGCCGTGAGAACGAGTCCGATCGCGGCCGACTGCCGCTTCAACCGACCCGACCCGCAGCCCGCACGGCCTCGACCGCATCCAACACCGCTTCGGGCGTCGCCGGCGCGCGCAGCGGTGGATCGATCTTGTGATCGCCCACGGCCGACACCGCATCGCGGATCGCCAGCAGCGCCGAGAACGGCAGCAGCAGCGGCGGCTCGCCGACGGCCTTGCTGCGGTGGATCGTGTCGGCCGGGTTCGGCGCGTCGAACAGCGCGGTGTTGAAGCGCAGCAGCGGCACGTCGTTGGCCGTGGGAATCTTGTAGGTGCTGGGCGCGTGCGTCAGCAGCGCGCCGCTCTTCGGGTGCCAGACCAGTTCTTCCATCGTCAGCCAGCCGTAGCCCTGGATGTACGCGCCTTCGACCTGGCCGATGTCGATCGCAGGATTCAGCGACGTGCCGGCGTCGTGCAGCAGGTCGGCGGCGAGCAGCTTGTGCTCGCCGGTCAGCGTGTCGACGATGACCTCGCTGACCGCCGCGCCATAGGCGAAATAGAAGAACGGCTTGCCGGTCATCGTCTCGCGGTTCCATGACAGGCCGGGCGTGGCGTAGAAGCCGTCGCTCCACAACTGCACGCGGGCGACGTAGGCCGCCTGCACGAGATCAGTGAAAGGCGCTTCGCTCAAACCACGCTCGGACGGCAAAGGCGTCGAGCCGCTGGCGGATCTTGCGCGCCGCGTCCTGCGCGGCCTTGCCGTTGAGGTCGGCGCCGGTCGAGGCAGCGGTGGCCGAGGTGTTGGCCACCTTCTGCGTGTCGGTCGCCGTGCAGCGCACGGACGCGAGCGGAATGCGCAGCTCGTGCGCCACCACCATCGCCACCTTGGTGTTGACGCCCTGGCCCATCTCGGTGCCGCCGTGGTTCACCAGCACCGAGCCGTCGGTGTAGACATGCACGAGCGCGCCGGCCTGGTTGAAGTGGTTGACGTTGAAAGAGATGCCGAACTTGACGGGGGTGAAGGCGATGCCGCGCTTCAGCACCGGGCTCGTCGCGTTGAAGGCCGCGATCTCGGCGCGGCGCTCGCGGTAGCGGCTCGTCTTCACCAACTGCGCCGTCAGCGGCTCGATGATGTTGTCTTCCACTGTCTGCTGGTACGGCGTGACGTTGTTCGCTTCGATGCCGTAGTAATTGGCACGCCGCACGTCGAGCGGATCCTTTCCGAGGCGCCGCGCGATGCTGTCGAGGATGAACTCGATCGCGATCGCGCCCTGCGGCCCGCCGAAGCCGCGGAATGCCGTGTTGCTCTGTGTGTTGGTGCGGGCGCACCAGCCGTGCAGGGCCACGTTCGGCAGCCAGTAGGCGTTGTCGAAGTGGCAGATCGCGCGCGTCATCACCGGCGGCGAGAGGTCAGCGCTGAAGCCGGCGTTGGCGATCAGGTCGATCTCGACGCCGAGCACATGGCCTTCGTCGTCGTAGCCGACCTCGAAGTCGAACTCGAAACCGTGGCGGCGGCCGGTGACCATGAAGTCGTCGTCGCGATCGAGGCGCAGCTTGACGGGCACACGCAGGCGCTGAGCAGCCACCGCCGCGACACAGGCAAAGAGGGCCGACTGCGACTCCTTGCCACCGAAGCCACCGCCCATGCGCCGGCATTGCACCTGCACCTGGTTGGCGTGCAAGCCGAGCGTGTGCGCCACCAGGTGCTGCATCTCGGTCGGGTGCTGCGTCGAGCAGTGCACGAGCATCGTCTGGTCTTCGAGCGGGATCGCGTAGCTGATCTGGCCTTCGAGATAGAACTGCTCCTGGCCACCGATCGACAGGGACTCCTTGAAGCGGTGCGGTGCAGCCTTGAGCGCGGACTGCGCATCGCCGCGCGACAGGTGCATCGGCGGCACGACGTAGGCCTTGGCCGCATGCGCATCGCGCGCTGTCAGCAGCGCCGGCAGCGGCTCGATGGTGACGAACTCCTTGGCGCGCGCGGCGACGCGGCGGGCGATCCGGCGGTCGGCGGCGATGACGGCGAACATCGGTTGGCCGAGGTAGTGCACGACGCCGTCGGCGAGGATCGGGTCGTCGCCATGCACGATCGGGCCGACGTCGTTGACGCCGGGGATGTCGGCCGCGGTGTAGACCGCCGTCACGCCGGGTTCTGCACGCAGTCGTTCGATGTCGATCGACACGAGCTTGCCGTGGGCGACGGGTGACAGGCCGAGCGCGGCGTGCAGCGTGCCGTCGAGCTCACGGATGTCGTCGATGTAGGTCGCCTCGCCGGCCACGTGCAGGTGCGCCGACTCGTGCGCGCGGTCGCGGCCGACCTGCGGCGAAGCTTCCACCATGAAGGGTTCGGCTTGCTTGTTCATGCGCTCACCTCCCGCGCAAACACAGAGGTCTGATGCGGCAACAGCGGCGCGTCGCGCCGCGTCTCCATCCAGAAGCGGCGCAGCAGATTCGCCGCGACACGCTGGCGGTACGACGCGCTGGCGCGCAGATCGGTGATCGGTGCGAAATCGCGTGACAGCGCTGCGGCGGCGGCGTTGGCGGTGTCTTCGCTCCACGGCTGGCCGAGCATCGCCGCTTCGGCCAACGCCGCGCGCTTGACGACTGCGGCCATGCCGCCGAAGGCCAGGCGCGCCGTGGTGATCACACCCTGCGCGTCGAGCGTGATCGCCAGGCCGCAGGCCAGGCCCGAGATGTCGCTGTCGAAGCGCTTGGACAGTTTGTAGGCGCGCAGCGCCGTGAAGGCCGGCGGCGGCACTTCGACCGCGCGCACGAACTCGCCGGGCTCGAGCGCGTTCTTCATGTAGTCGAGGTAGAAGGCATCGAGCCTGATGCGCCGCTCGCGCGATCCGCGTTGCAGCAGCAGCGTGGCGTCGAGCGCCATCAGCACCGGCGGACCGTCTCCTATCGGTGAGCCGTTGGCGAGGTTGCCGCCCAGCGTGCCGGCATGGCGCACGGGCGGCGAGGCGAAGCGCAGCCACATCTCCGTGAGCTCCGGGTGGCGCCGGGCCAGCGCGCCCCACGCCGCTTCGAGCGTGACGCCGGCGCCGATGGCCAGCGTGCCGTCGGCGCGCGTCTCGATGCGCGACAGCTCGGCCACCGCGGTCGTGGCAATCAGCACCGGCAAGGCCTTGTGCTGCTTGTTGACCCACAGCCCGATGTCGGTGCAGCCGGCGAGCAGCCGCGCGTCGGGCATCGACTTCGCGCAGCGCGGCCAGCGACGCGGCTGTGCGCGGCGCGTAGCAGCGCGCGCCTTGCGCGTCGGTGTAGGCCAGAGGCGGATCGGCGGCGAGTTGCTCCAGCAGCCGCGCTGTGCCTGCGTTGTCGTGCGCCACCGCTGGCAGCTCGAACATGCGCTGCCCGGCATCGAGGATCGGCCGGTAGCCGGTGCAGCGGCACAGATTGCCGGCCAGGTCATCGGCGAGCTGCTGGCGCGAGGGAGTGGAGCCACAAGCCCGTTCGCGCTCATAGACATGCACCATCGACATCACGAATCCCGGCGTGCAGAAGCCGCATTGCGAGCCGTGGCACTCGACCATCGCCTGCTGCGCCGGATGCAACGCATCGCCTTGCTTCAGGTCTTCGACGGTGCGAATCGCCTTGCCGTCCAACATCGGCAGCAACTGGATGCAGGCGTTGACGGTCTTCCAACGCAGCGCACCCGCATCGAGCTCACCCACCATCACGGTGCACGCACCGCAATCGCCTTCGGCACAGCCTTCTTTCGTGCCCGAGCAGCGTGCGTCTTCGCGCAGCCAGTCGAGCAGCGTGCGCGTGGTGTCGGCGCCGGCCACCTCGGTGATGCGGCCGCGATGCACGAAGCGGATCGGCCGCTCGACGCAGCCTCCATCGATCATGGGAGTGGTGCCCTGGGACATACCCGAACCATACGCCGCAGCCATCAGATGTCCATACGATAGCCGTTATTCCACGTATGCGGGAGCGCGTATGTCCGAACCGCTGCGACTCGCCAAGATCGACCTCCATCTCGTGAGGGTCTTGCACACCGTGATCACCGAAGGCAGCGTCTCGCGCGCCGCACTGAAGCTCGCCAGCACCCAGCCCGCCGTCAGCGCGCAATTGAAGCGCCTGCGCGCGCTGACCGGCGATGCATTGCTCGTGCGCTCGGGCACCGGGCTGGCGGCCACCGCCACCGCGCTGTCGCTGGTCGAGCCGGCGGCGATCATCCTGCGCGAGGCCCAAGCGATTTTCGGCGAGCGCCGCGCCTCGCGCGCGTTCGACGCCATGACGACCGAGGCCACGTTCACGATCGCGGCCAGCGACTATCTCGACCCGCTGTTCCTGCCCGAACTGGTGGCACGCATCCAGAGCGGCGCGCCGAATGCGCGCATCGAGTTGCACCCGCTGTCGTCGGACTACGACTACCGCAAGAGCCTGGCCCGCGGCGAGCTCGACCTCGTCATCGGCAACTGGCTCGAGCCGCCGGAGGAGTTGCACCTGGGCAAGCTGTTCACCGACGACATCGTCTGCCTGGTCGGCGAAGACCACCCCGCCACGCGCAACCCGCGCGGCTGGAACGAAGCGCGCTATCTCGCCGCGGAGCATGTGGCGCCGACGCCGTTCGCACCCGGCGTGCGCGGCTTCATCGACGAGCACCTGGCGAGCCTGGGATTGCAGCGCCACATCGCCGTGCGCAGCCCGCACTTCGGCCTGATCCCGCTGATGCTGGCGCAGACGCATCTGGTGCTGACGACCGGGCGCCTGTTCTGCACGCGTTATGTCGATGCGCTGCCGGTGAAGATCCTGCGCTGCCCGATCGAGTTTCCTCCGCTCGCCTACTACCAGCTCTGGCACGACGTGACGCATGCGAGTGCGGCCGGCCGCTGGCTGCGCGAGCAGGTGCGCGACGTGGCGCGCACGCTGGCCAGCCATGTGGCGCCGGCGCGGCGCAAAGGGGCGGCGTCGTGAAGATCGCCATCCGTGCCGACCTTGCTCGACTTCAGCGCCGATCCCGGCTGGAGCGCGGCCGATGACACCCGCGGCGTGCGTTATCGGGCCGACCATTGGCTGCTGATCGAGGACGGCCGCATCGCCGGCGTGCAAGCGAGCGCGCCCGATGCCTCCTGGGCACAGCATGACCACAAGGGATTGCTGCTCACGCCCGGCTTCATCGACACCCACGTCCACATGCCGCAGCTCGAGGTCATCGCCAGCTACGGCACCGAGCTGCTGGAGTGGTTGAACACCTACACCTTCCCGGCGGAGCGGCGCTATGCCGATGCCACGGTTTGCGAGAGCGGCGCCAACCGCTTCCTCGACGCGCTGCTCGCGCATGGCACCACCTCGGCCGTCGTCTTCCCCACCGTGCACAAGGGCAGTGCCGACGCCCTGTTCGCGGCGGCGCAGCAGCGCGGCATGCGCATCGTCGCCGGCCAATGCCTGATGGACCGCCACGCCCCGGCCGACCTGACGGTGGCGCTGGATCAATCCGAGCGCGACAGCGAGGCCTTGATCGCGCGCTGGCACGGCCAGGAGCGCCTGGCCTACTGCGTCACCGTCCGCTTTGCACCGACCTCGACCGACGCGCAACTGGCGATGGCCGGCCGCCTGCTGGCGCGGCACAAAGGCCTGTTCATGCAGACCCACGTCGCCGAAAACCGCGCCGAACTCGATTGGGTGGCCAAGCTCTTCCCCGATGCGCGCAGCTATCTCGACGTGTACGCAAAGCACGGCCTGCTCGGCGAGCGCTCGGTCCTGGCGCACGGCATCTGGCTGGACGAGACCGACCGCGCGGTGTTGGCGCGCGAGCACTCGCAGATCGCGCATTGCCCGAGCTCGAACCTCTTTCTCGGCTCCGGCCTGATGGCCTGGCGCACGCTCGAAGACGCGGGCGTGGCGGTGTCGCTGGCCAGCGATGTCGGCGGCGGCACCAGCCTGTCGATGCAGCGCACGATCGCCGATGCCTACAAGGTGCAGGCGCTGCAGCACGTCAAGCTGCCGGCGTGGAAGGCGCTCTACACCGCCACCCGCGGCGCGGCGCGCGCACTCGGTTTGGAACACGAGATCGGCTCGTTCGACAACGGCTGCATGGCCGACCTGGCGCTGTGGGACTGGGCGCACGGCCCGGTGGCCACGGTGCGCGACGCAGCGGCACGGTCGTTGCATGAACGTGTGTTCGCCTGGATGACGCTGGCCGATGAACGCAACCTGAGGGCCGCATTCGTCGCCGGCCACCAACGCTTTCGCGCGAAGGAGACTGCATGACCGCACCCCGACTCGAACTCAAGCACATCAGCAAGCAGTACCCCGCCGTCAAGGCCAACGACGACGTCAGCCTGACGGTGCAGCCCGGCGAGATCCACGCGCTGCTCGGCGAGAACGGCGCCGGCAAGAGCACGCTGATGAAGATCGTATTCGGCGCCGTGCAGCCCGATGCCGGCACGATCACGATCGACGGCCAGACGTCGCGATCCGCAACCCGCACGAGGCCAAGGCGCATGGCATCGCGATGGTGTTCCAGCATTTCAGCCTGTTCGACACGCTGACCGCGGCGGAGAACGTCTGGCTCGGACTGGAGACCGGCGAGACGCTGGCGCAGGTCAGCGAGCGCATGCGCGCCAAGGCCGACATCTACGGCCTGCCGGTCGATCCGGCGCGGCCGGTGCACAGCCTGTCGGTGGGCGAGCGGCAGCGCGTCGAGATCATCCGTGCGCTGCTCGCCAATCCGAAAATCCTGATCCTCGACGAACCGACCTCGGTGCTGACGCCGCAGGCGGTGCGTGTGCTGTTCAAGACGCTGCGCCAGCTCGCCGACGAAGGCTGCTCGATCCTCTACATCAGCCACAAGCTGGACGAAATCCGCGAGCTGTGCAGCGCCTGCACAGTGATGCGCGGCGGCAAGGTCACCGGCTATGTCGATCCGCGCAACGAGTCGAACGCGTCGCTGTCGCGGCTGATGATCGGCGCCGAGCCGCCGCAGCTCGTGCACCGCGAAGCGACGCTCGGCGTCGTTGCGCTCGAATTGAAGAACCTGAGCCTGGGTGCCGACAGCGCGTATGGCGTGCCGCTGCAAGGCCTGTCGCTGGCGCTGCGCGCCGGTGAGGTGCTCGGCGTGGCGGGTGTCTCGGGCAACGGCCAGCAGGAGCTGCTCGCCGCGCTGTCGGGCGAAGACCGGCGCTGCGCGCCGGGCAGCCTGGCGCTGTTCGGCAACGACATCGCGCGGCTGAGTCCGTCCAAGCGCCGCGCACGCGGCCTGTACTTCGTGCCCGAGGAGCGCCTGGGCCGCGGCGCGGTGCCCCTGCATTCGCTGGCCTCGAACACGCTGTTGACGCGGCGCGAGTCGGTGAACGCGCTGGGCTGGATCGACGTCGGCGCCACGCGCGACCTGGCGGCCAAGCTGATCGAGCGCTTCAAGGTCAAGGCGGGAGGACCGGAGGCGCATGCGAAGAGCCTGTCTGGCGGCAACCTGCAGAAGTTCATCGTCGGCCGCGAGATCGACGCCAATCCCAAGGTGCTCGTCGTCGCGCAGCCGACCTGGGGCGTCGACGTCGGCGCGGCGGCGCAGATCCGCGGCGAGCTGCTGGCCCTGCGTGACGCCGGCTGCGCGGTGCTCGTCGTCAGCGAAGAACTCGACGAGCTGTTCGAGTTGACTGATCGTCTCGTCGTCATCGCGCGCGGCAAGCTGTCACCGTCGATCGCCACGCGCGACGCCACGGTGGAGCAGATCGGCCAGTGGATGGCCGGCATCTTCGACGGCGGTCCGGCAGACCCGAAGGCCGCCACTGCATCAAGGGAGGCTCAGCATGCTCAAGCTTGAAACCCGGCCCACGCCGTCGAAGCTGTTCGTCGCCATCTCGCCGCTGATCGCCATCGCGGTCACGGTGGCCATCGGCGTGCTGCTGTTCGTGCTGCTCGGCAAGGACCCGGTGCTCGGTCTGCGCATGTTCTTCTGGGAGCCGATCAAGAGCGCCTACGCCTGGAGCGAGATCGGCATCAAGGCGACGCCGCTGATGCTGATCGCGTTGGGTCTTGCGCTGTGCTTTCGCGCCAACGTCTGGAACATCGGCGCCGAAGGGCAGTACATCCTCGGCGCGATCTTCGCCGGCGGCATCGCGATGCAGGCCACGCCGGATTCGCCGCGCGCGATCGTCGTCGCGATCCTCGTCGCCGGCATCGTCGGCGGCATGCTGTGGGCGGCGATCGTGGCGCTGCTGCGCGACCGCTTCAACGCCAACGAAATCCTGGTCAGCCTGATGCTGGTCTACGTCGCCGAGATGGTGCTGTCCTACCTCGTCTATGGGCCGTGGAAAGACCCGGCAGGCTTCAACTTCCCGCAGACGGTGACCTTCGCCAACCCGACCAAGGTGCCGCGGCTGTTCGACGGCCTGCGCGTCAACATCGGCCTCGTCATCGCACTCGTCGCGGTGGCCGGCATGGCGGTCTTTCTGTTCCGCCTGTTCAGCGGCTTTCAGGCCTTGGTCGGCGGACAAGCCAGTGCCGCCGCACGCTATGCCGGCTTCTCGTCGCGCACGGCGCTGTGGACGGCGCTGCTCACGTCGGGTGGCCTGGCCGGTCTGGCCGGCGCGCTCGAAGCCACTGGCCCGCTCGGGCAGTTGACGCCCTACGTGCCGGTGGGCTACGGCTTCGCGGCCATCATCGTCGCCTTCGTCGGCCGGCTGAACCCGATCGGCATCGTCTTCTCGGCGATCCTGATGAGCATGTTCTACATCGGCGGCGAGCTCGCGCAGTCGCGCATGCAACTGCCGAAGTCGATCACCGGCGTCTTCCAGGGCCTGCTGCTGTTTTCGCTGCTGGCAGCCGACACGCTGATTCACTATCGCTTGCGTTGGAAGACGCGGCGTCTTGCCGGAGCAATAGCATGACAACCCCCACGCTCACTTCGTTCGCTGCCCCCCGAGGGGGCGCGTCATCACCTTCGGGCGGCCGGGCGGTGCTGACATGAACGAAATCGCCCTGCTCATCGCCGCCACGCTCAACGCCGGCACCGTGCTCGCCATCGCCGCGCTCGGCCTGCTGATCAACGAACGTGCCGGCGTCGTCAACCTCGGCGCCGAAGGCATGATGCTCGTCGCCGCCGTCGTCGGCTACGCCGCTGCGGTGCACTCGGGCAGCGACGTGGTCGCCTTCATCGCCGGCGCGTTGGCCGGCGCATTGCTCGCCGCCGTGTTCGGCGCGCTCGTCATCTGGCTCAACACCAACCAGTACGCCACCGGCCTGGCGCTGTCGCTGTTCGGCGTCGGCTTCTCGGCCTTCATCGGCCAGCCCTACACGCGCGAGCGATTGGGCGAACGCGCGCAGTTCGAGATCCCGCTGCTGTCCGACATGCCCTTCATCGGCCCGGCGCTGTTCAAGCAGCACCCGATGGTCTGGGTGGCGATCGCGCTGACGGTCTTCCTGATGTGGTGGTTGAACAAGAGCCGCAGCGGTTTGATCCTGCGCGCCATCGGCGAGTCGCCCGAGTCGGCGCATGCGCTCGGCTACCCGGTGCGCTGGATTCGCCTGGCCGCGGTGGTGACCGGCGGCGCGCTGTGCGGCGTGGCAGGGGCCTACCTGTCGACGGTCTATACGCCGCTGTGGGTCGAAGGCATGGTGGCCGGCCGCGGCTGGATCGCCCTCGCGCTCACCACCTTCGCCACCTGGCGGCCGATCCGCGTGCTGCTCGGCGCCTATCTCTTCGGCGGCGTGACGATGCTGCAGTTCCACCTGCAAGGCATGGGCGTGGAGGTGCCGAGCCAGGTGCTCGTCGCCCTGCCCTACGTGGCCACGATCGTCGTGCTGGTGCTGATCTCGAGCAACGCCGCCTGGATCAAGGCCAACATGCCGGCGTCGCTGGGCAAACCGTTCGCGCCGGGCGGATAGACGGCCCGGCCCGGCCCGGCGCGGGCGTTGTATGGTTGACGCCATGCACGCACCGATGCCGCTGATCGTCACCCTCGCCGCGGCGCTCGGTCTGGCCCTCGTGCTCGGGTTCATCGCCAGCCGCGCGCGCCTGCCGGCGCTGGTGGGCTACCTGGTCGCTGGCGTCCTGATCGGCCCGCACACGCCGGGCTTCGTGGCCGACATGTCGCTGGCCAGCCAGCTCGCCGAGATCGGCGTGATGCTGCTGATGTTCGGCGTCGGCCTGCACTTCTCGGTCGGCGACCTGCTGGCGGTGCGCAAGATCGCGGTGCCCGGCGCCGTGGTGCAGATGGCGGTGGCCACGGCGATGGGCGCCGGCCTGGCGCTGGCGTGGGGTTGGTCGCTCACGGCGGCGCTGGTGTTCGGCGTTTCGCTGTCGGTGGCCAGCACGGTGGTGCTGCTGCGCGCGCTCGAGTCGCGTGGCGTGCTCGACACGGCCAACGGCCGCATCGCAGTCGGCTGGCTGGTGGTCGAGGACCTGGCGATGGTGCTGGTGCTCGTGCTGCTGCCCGGGCTGGCGGGCCTCGCCGGCAGCGGCGCCGGTTCGACGCAGGAGTTGTGGATCACGCTGGCGCAGACGCTGCTGGCCGTGACCGCGTTCGTCGCGCTGATGCTGCTGGGCGGACGCCGCGTGCTGCCCTGGCTGCTGTGGCAGATCGCGCGCACCGGCTCGCGCGAGCTGTTCACGCTGTGCGTGATCGCGGTGGCGGTCGGCATCGCCTACGGCGCGTCGGCGCTGTTCGGCGTCTCGGTGGCGCTGGGCGCCTTCTTCGCCGGGCTGGTGCTGCGCGAATCGGAGTTCAGCCAGCGCGCCGCCGAAGAGTCGCTGCCCTTCCGCGATGCCTTCGCGGTCCTGTTCTTCGTCTCGGTGGGCATGCTGTTCGACCCGCGCGTGCTGGTCGAGCGGCCGCTGCAGGTGCTGGCGGTGGCGGCGATCGTGATGCTCGGCAAGTCGCTCGCCGCCGCGACGCTGGTGCTGCGTGCTGCGCTACCCGCTGAACACGGCGCTCACGGTCTCGGCCAGCCTGGCGCAGATCGGCGAGTTCTCGTTCATCCTCGTCGGCCTGGGCCTGGCCCTGGGCGTGCTGCCGCCCGAGGCGCAGAGCCTCGTCGTCGCCGGCGCGCTGCTGTCGATCGCGCTCAACCCGCTGCTGTTCTCGCTGATCGAGCCGGCGCGGCGCTGGATCCTCGCCAAGTCCGCGCTGGCGCGGCGCCTGGAAGGACGCGACGACCCGCTGGCCGAACTGCCGACCTCCACCGACCGCAAGTTCCTGACGCGGCAGGTGGTGCTGGTGGGCTACGGCGCCGTCGGCCGCCAGGTCGCCGCGGCAATGAGTGCCGCTGCCATCCCGTACATCGTCGTCGAGCAGAACCGGGCGCGCGTCGAGACACTGCGCGCGCAAGGCATTCCCGCCGTGTCCGGCGACGCGCGCGACGCGGTCGTGCTGGTGCAGGCGCACATCGCCGAAGCCGGCATGCTGGTGGTGGCGGTGGCCGAGAGCACCGACATCCGGCCGATGATCGAGACCGCGCGCACGCTCAACCCAGAAATCCCGGTCATCGCGCGTGCGCCCAACGCCGAGGAGGCGCAGCTGCTGGCCGACAGCGGCGCCACGCGTGTCGTGCATCCCAAGCAGGCTCTGGCCGATGCCATCGTGCGCGAGCTCAGCGCGCACCTGCAGACGCGCATGGTCGCCGGCTGATGGACGCGCGCTGGCCGCTCGCGGCGCCGCTGGCCGCGCTGGCCGTGCTGGCCGTCGCCTGGTGGCTGCCGCCGGGCCGCTGTTGACTGCGCTCGTGGCCGCGGCGCTGATCGTCGCCGTGCTGGCCGCCGTGCACCACGCCGAAGTGGTGGCGCACCGTGTCGGCGAGCCGTTCGGGACGCTGGTGCTGGCGATCGCAGTGACGGTGATCGAGGTCTCTCTGATCCTGTCGATGATGCTGAGCGGCGGCGCGGAGGCGGCGACGCTGCCGCGCGACACGATCTATGCCGCGGTGATGATCATCTGCAACGGCGTCGTCGGCCTGTGCCTGCTGGTCGGCGCGCTGCGCCACCGCGAGCAATCGTTCCGCATCGAGGGCACCGGGCCTGGTATGGCCGCGCTGGTCGCGTTGGCGACGCTGTCGCTGGTGCTGCCGACGTTCACCACCAGCTCGCCCGAGGGCACCTACACGCTCTCGCAACTGGTCTTCGCCGGCGCGACGTCGCTGGTGTTGTGGGCGGTGTTCGTGTTCGTGCAGACGGTGCGCCACCGCGACTACTTCCTGCCGCCCGACGCCGCACACGACGAAGCAGCGCATGCAGCACCGCCCTCGCAGGCGCGCAGTTGGCCGAGCTTCGGTCTGCTGCTGGTGGCGTTGGTGGCGGTGGTCGGCCTGGCCAAACAGCTCTCGCCGTCGATCGAAGCCGCCGTCGCGGCCATCGGCGCGCCCAAGGCCGTGGTCGGCATCGCCATCGCGCTCCTGGTGCTGCTGCCCGAGACTTGGGCGGCGGTGCGTGCCGCACGCGCGAACCGCTTGCAGACCAGCCTCAACCTGGCCATCGGCTCGGCGCTGGCCAGCATCGGCCTGACGGTGCCGGCCGTCGTCGCCGCCTCGGTGTGGCTCGACCTGCCGCTGGTGCTCGGCCTCGAAGCCAAGGACATGGCGCTGCTGGCGCTGACCTTCGTCGTCGGTGCGATCACGCTGGCTTCAGGGCGGACGAACCTGATGCAGGGCGCCGTGCACCTGGTGATCTTTGCAGCTTTCCTGTTCCTGGCGCTGGTGCCGTGACGCGCACGGCGTGGCGCGGCCCTCGGCCACAGCGACAGCGCCAGTGTCAGCGCCGCAGCGCGGCGTCGATCGTGGCCATGGCCAGTTCGCGGTAGCCATCGGCGGTGACCGGCGAGATCGCCGTGATGGCGTGCAGGCGCAGCCGCGAGCGCGCAGGATTCGTGGCGTCGAGCTGGCCCGCATAGCGCGCGTTGAAGCGGGCATCGCGGCAGCCGGAGATGGTGATGTCCACCGCCACCATGTTCTTCCCCCGTTGCTGCGGCGCATGCACGCCGTCGAGACGGCAGCCGGCGCCGACGGCGCCACCCTCCAGGCGGCCGTCGGGCAGCAGGGCGAGTTCGATGTCGGCATCGGCGCTCGCATCCAGCGGCGCACCGCTGACGTAGCGGAACTGGGCGGCGCCGCGCCATGCGCCCTGTGCTGGCAGCGCTTCGCGGCGCGGCACGACGTCGCCTTTCGGTTTGTCGGATGCGCGCACGTCCACGCTCACCGCTGGCTTGGCCGCAGGGGCCGGGTCGCAGTGCGCGTCCTGGTAGACCACACGCCCGGCGGCATCGGTGCATTTGCGCACGCCGGCCTGGCACGGCAGCGCCAACGCCACTGCCGCCACGGCCAGCCACCAGGTCGAGAAGACGATCCGCATCGTGCGCCTTTCGATCACTTCACGCCGAGCTTGAGCAGCAGGCGCAGGTACTCCAGCTTCGCCGTCAGCTGCTCCATCTGCTCGTTGAGCCGCGCCAGTGCAATGGCGCTGTCTTCAAGGGTCATCGGCGGCCGGGGCGGATTGGTCCCCGGTGGGGTTGGGATCGCCATGTGAACACTCCCTGCATCGGTTTGACCGCATCGTGCGCAAGCGCAATCCGTCACACAACCCCGCAGGCGCGGTGCGCGGCAGGCCCAAGGCCCCCGATTGCGGGGGCGACTGACGTGCTCAGGCCGGTGTCGCGGCCACGAGCACCAGTTCGGCCGCAAAGCCGGTCCCGGCACCGGTGCCTTCCGGCAAACGCAAATGCCCGCCGTGGGCCCGCGCCACCAGATCGGCCAGCATCAAGCCCAGGCCGGTCTGGCCGTCGTAGCGTTGGGTCTCGAGCGCCTCACGCAGTTGCGTCAGGCGTTGCGGCTCGGCGCCGCGGCCGTCGTCGCACAACAGCAGGCGGCCCG
The DNA here is from genome assembly GCA_963814385.1 of uncultured beta proteobacterium. Taxonomy (GTDB): domain Bacteria; phylum Pseudomonadota; class Gammaproteobacteria; order Burkholderiales; family Burkholderiaceae_C; genus CADEEN01. The sequence continues at coordinate 15,155 of CAWFCX010000049.1, read as the reverse complement.
GTGCGGGCACGGTGACGGTGGCGCGCCGAGCACCGTAGCGCTGCGCGTTGTCGAGCAGATTCAGCAGCGCGGCGGCCAGCAGGTCGGGGTCGGCATCGATCTGGGCCTGCTCATCCACCACCACCTCCACGCCCGGCACCGGCAAGTGCGCAAGCAGCGCCTTGACATCGACGCGCTGGCGGCGCACTTCGGAGCCGATGCGAAACAGGTCGAGCAGCGAGCGCACCACGCGTTGCAGACGCAGCGACGCGTCGCGAACACGCTGCAGGCGCGGCTGCGCTTCGGGTGTGCTCTCGCGCAGCGCCACGGCGAGCTGCGCATCCATGCCGGCCAAGGGTGTGCGCAGCGCATGCGCAGCGTGGGCGGCCACCAGGCGCTCGTGGTCGACGCGCAGCGCCAGGCGGTGGCCAAGCTGGTCGATCGCGGTGTGCACCGGCGCCAGCTCCACGCGCTCGGCAGCACCGAGCGATTGCGACATGTCCAAAGGGTCGTAGCGCGCCAGGCGTTCGGAGAGGCGGTCCAGCGGCTGCAGCTCGTTGCGCACGCGCGTGCGCAGCCACAGGTGGCCGAGCAGGCCGATCGACAAGGCCGACAGCACGGCGCTGAGCATCACTTCGGACTGGGCCTCGCGGCGCTCCTGGTGCGTGTGGGCCACGTACAGCATGCGGCCCCCTTGTTGGCCATTGCCGTCGGCACCGGTCAATGAGCTGCCGAACACACGCCAGGTCCCGGCTTCGCTGAACCCCGCCGTGCCGGTGCGCAGCAGCGCGCTCACAGGCGCGTTGGACGAGCGGCGCAGCACGGCTCCATCTGCCGCCACCAATTGCCAGGCGAACTGCTGCTCGCCACGCGCGGGCATGACGGTCACCCCGTCTGACACGGCGCTGTCCGACAACGGCAGCGCATGCACGAGGACGGCAGACGTCGCCTGCAACGTCTCGTCGAGCAGTTCATTGACTTCGTGCTGCGCCGCCAAACCCACAGCCACGGCCACACCCACGCTCCACAGCAGCGACCAGATGAGCATCGCATTGGCCAGGCGGTTGCGGATCGAAGGCGCGGTCAATTTTTTTCTTCAATCCGGTAGCCGAGCCCGCGCACGGTCTCGATCAACTCGCGACCGAGCTTGCGCCGCAGCGCCGAGACATGCACTTCGAGCGCGTTGCTGGCGACGACGCTGTCGAAGCCGAGCACGACTTTCTCGAGCTCGGGCTTGGGCACGATGCGGCCGGCTCGCAGCACCAGCGCTTCGAGCACCGCCCACTCGCGCGCCGTCAGCTCGGTGCGCACACCGTCGAGACGGACCGTGCGCGCCGCCAGATCGACCTCGACGCCGCCAAACGCCTTGCATGATTGGGCCGCACCGGCGCCGCTGCGCCGGCTGACCGCACGCAGCCGCGCCGCCAGCTCCTCGGGTGCAAAGGGCTTGACGAGGTAGTCGTCGGCACCGGCATCCAGGCCGCCGATGCGGTCGCTCAAACGGTCGCGCGCCGTCAGCACAACGGCCGGCGTCGCGTCGCCACGGGCACGGCGCGCCGTCAGCCAATCGATGCCGGAGCCGTCGGGCAGTTGCCAATCGACCAGCCAGGCGTCGTACGGCTCGTCGTGCAAAGCGCGCGCGTCGGCCAGGCGTTCGCACCAGTCGACGCGATGGCCATCGGCGCGCAGGAAGTCACGCAGGCCTTCGCCGAGCGTGGTGTCGTCTTCGATCAACAGCAGGCGCATGGTCACGAACGGTAGCACTGGCCGGCGCCAGCGCTTCAGGCGTGCTTCAGGTGCCCAGCCTTCAATCGAAGGCTCATGCTTCTTCCGCTTGCGCCACGCGCCGTTTCATTTCCATCGCGTCCGTCGTTCACCACTGAACAATTGGTGCTCGTCGCCAGTGTGTTCTGGACGCTGGCGTTGAACCGCCCCCTCTTCACCGCCGTGCTGCGCGCACAGACAGCGGACCTGCCGGCCAACGCCGTGTTTCTGGCCGGCCTGGCGCTGATGCTGGTGGCAGTGCAAGCGTTGTTGCTGGGCCTGGTGGCAACGCGGCACACGATCAAACCCCTGGTGGCGCTGCTGACGCTGGTCGGCGCGCTGGCGATGCACTACATGCAGGCCTACGGCGTCGTCATCGACCCGTCGATGGTGCGCAACGCACTGAACACCGATCCCGCCGAGACGCGCGAACTGTTGTCGTGGAGCCTGGCGCTAGACCTGCTGCTGTACGCAGCGCTGCCGATCGCCTTGTTGGGCCTGACGCGCATCGACGCTCGGCCCTGGTCTCGCCGCTGGCGCGCCCGCGCAGCACTGCTGGCCGGAGCGGCGGCGCTGCTCGCATTGGCCTTGCTGTGGCAATTTCAGCCCTTGGCGTCGATGTCGCGCAACCACAAGGAGGTGCGCTACCTGGTGACGCCGCTGAACACGCTATGGTCGCTGGGCAGCGTGCTGGCGGCGGACGCCCGCGGGGCCGCCCAGCCGCGGCAGGCCATCGGCCTGGACGCAGCGCCCGGCGCGAGTTGGGCCACGCGCAGCAAACCACGCATCGTCGTGCTGGTGATCGGCGAGACGGCGCGGGCCGACAACTGGGGCTTGAACGGTTACGCCCGCCAGACGACACCGCAACTGGCGCAGCTCACGCAAGCCGCGCCCTTGGCGGGACTCGCGCAGATCGCGCCTTCGGCGCAACCACCGGTCATCAACTTCAACGACGTCACGGCCTGTGGCACCAGCACCGAGGTCTCGCTGCCTTGCATGTTTGCCCCGGTTGGCCGTCGCCAGTACGACGAAGCAAGCATCCGCGGCAGCGAGTCGCTGCTGCACGTGGCCGCACGCGCCGGCGTGGCCGTGCACTGGCGCGACAACCAGAGCGGCTGCAAGGGCGTCTGCAACGGCCTGCCGCACGACACCGTCAGCGCCGCCCTCGCCCCGGGGCTGTGTCAGGACGGCCGCTGTTTCGACGAAGGCCTGCTGCGCGGCCTCGACGAGCGGCTGCGCGCGCTGCACGGCGGCCATGGCACGCAACTGCTGGTGCTGCACATGCTCGGCAACCACGGTCCGTCTTACTACCGGCGCTACCCGCCGGCCTTCGAGCGCTTCACACCGGTGTGCCGCAACGACGACCTCGGCCGCTGCACGCGCGAAGAGATCGTCAACGCCTACGACAACGCGCTGCTCTACACCGACCATGTGCTGGCGACGCTGATCGGCACGCTGTCGGCGCATGCCGAGCAGGTCGACACGGCAATGCTGTTCGTCTCCGACCACGGCGAGTCGCTCGGCGAGAAGAACCTGTTCCTGCACGGCGTGCCCTACCTGATCGCGCCGCGCGAGCAGACCCAGGTGCCGATGGTGATGTGGTGGTCCGCCGGCTTCGGCCGCAGCGCCGGCCTGAATGCCGCGTGCCTGCGCGAGCGCGCGCGCCAGCCGGTGCAGCACGACCATCTGTTCCACAGCGTGCTGGCGCTGCTCGATGTGAAGACCTCGCTCTACGAGCGCACGTTCGATCTCGCCGCAGGCTGCCGCAGCCTCGATCCGGCCTTGCTGGCGCAGCGTTGACCGAGCTGCGACTCCCTCACCGCGACCTGCTCATCGCGCTGGCCGCACTGGCCCTGCTGCTGTGGTGGGAGGCCAGCGGCTGGGACATGGTGATCGCTGCCTGGTACGGCAACGAGCAAGGCTTCGCGCTGCGCAACGCCTGGCTGACGCGCTCGCTGCTTCACGACGGTGCGCGCGCCGTCTCGGGCGTGGCCCTGGCTGCCTGCGGCGTGCTGGCCTGGCGCGGCAACGGCAGCACCCTGCCGCGCACGCATCGCCTGGCGTGGGGCGGCGTGATCCTGCTGTGCCTGCTGGCCATTCCGGCGTTCAAGCAGGTCAGCCAGACCAGTTGCCCCTGGGATCTCGAAGTTTTCGGCGGCACGGCCGCCTATGTGCCGCACTGGATGCTGTTCGTGCTCGACGGCGGACCCGGCCATTGCTTCCCGTCCGGCCATGCGGTCGCGGCGTTCGCCTTCCTGCCGCTGTACTTTCAGTGGCGCGGCGAGCGCCCGGCGCTCGCGCGAATGCTGCTGGCCCTCACGCTCGGCGCGGGTGCGCTGCTCGGTTGGACGCAGCTCGCGCGTGGTGCCCATTTTCCGAGCCACACGCTCTGGTCGGCGTGGCTGTGCTGGTCGATCGGCGCCCTGGCGGCACGCCGGCTGGAGCGTGGTCAGGCGAGTTCGGCGTTGTCGATCAGGCGGGTTTTGCCGAGCTTGGCCGCGGCGAGCGCGACCAGCGGCTCGCCGTCCATCGGCGCGCCCAAGTCGCGCTGACGGCGCAGCGTCACGTAGTCGGGCTGCCAGCCGTGCTCGGTGAGCTGGCGCATCGCCTCGGCTTCGAGCGCACCCGCATCGCGCTGGCCCTGCCGCCAGGCCTCGGCCATGGTGCGCAAGCTGCGCGACAGGCGCAACGCTTCGATCCGCTCAGCCTCGCTCAGGTAGCCGTTGCGCGACGACAGTGCCAGGCCGTCGGCGTTGCGCACCGTCTCACCGGCGACGATGTCGATCGGCAGCGCCATCTGCGCCACCATGCGGCGGATCACCATCAGCTGCTGGTAGTCCTTCTTGCCGAACACGGCCGCACCCGGCTGCACGAGGTTGAACAGCTTGGCGACCACCGTGCACACGCCTGTGAAGAAGCCGGGGCGAAAGTGGCCTTCGAGGATGTCGGCCAGCTCTGCCGGGGGCACCACCTTGTAGGTTTGCGGCTCGGGGTAGAGCGTGGCCTCGTCGGGCGCGAAGACCACATCGCAGCCGGCAGCCTTCAACATCGCGCAGTCGGATTCGAGCGTGCGCGGATAGCGGTCGAAGTCTTCGTGCGGCAGGAACTGCAATCGGTTGACGAAGATCGTCGCCACCACCGGCGCGCCCGGCGGCGCGATCGCCCTGGCCTGGCGCACGAGGGCCAGGTGGCCTTCGTGCAGGTTGCCCATCGTCGGCACCAGCACCGGCCGCGGCGACGTGGCGAGCGTCTGGCGAAGCAGCGCGATGTCGTGGATGACTTGCACTTCAGTACGCGTGGAGTTGATCGTCCGGAAACGTTGCGGCCTTGACTTCGCTGACATAGCGCTGCACGGCCTCCTGCACCGACGCCGCGCCGTGCATGAAGTTGCGCACGAAGCGCGGACGCCGGCCCGGCGTGATGTCGAGCATGTCGTGCAGCACCAGCACCTGACCACTCGTGCCGACGCCGGCGCCGATGCCGATCACCGGTACCGGCGACGCCAGCGTGATCTCGCGCGCCAGTGCGGCCGGCACCATCTCGAACAGCAGCATCTGCGCGCCGGCCTCGACCATCGCCCGCGCCTCGTCGCGCAGACGTTGCGCGCCGGCCTCGTCACGGCCCTGCACGCGGTAGCCGCCGAGCGCGTTCACCGTCTGCGGCGTGAAGCCCAGGTGCGCGCAGACCGGGATGCCGCGCTCGACGAGAAAGTGCACCGTCGGCGCCGTCCACGCGCCGCATTCGAGCTTGACCATCTGCGCCCCGGCACGCATCAGCGCGCTGGCGCTGGCAAAGGCCTGCGCCGGGCTCTCGTGGTAGCTGCCGAAGGGCAGATCGCCGAGCAGCCAGGCGCAGCGGTTGCCGCGGGCGACGCAGCGCGTGTGGTATTCCATCTCGTCCAGCGTCACCGGCGCCGTGCTGGCCTGGCCCTGCAGCACCATGCCCAGCGAATCGCCGATCAGCACGATGTCCACGCCCGCAGCGTCGAGCACATGCGCGAAGGCTGCGTCGTAGCCCGTCAGCATCGCGATCTTCTCGCCGCCGGCATGCATCTCGCGCAAGCGGTGCAGCGTCACGGGTTTGCGTTCACTCATCGGTTCGGCGTCGAGCGGACTTGCGGGGCGGGGGCCGCAGTGTAGTGGGCCGCGCGCGCGCTGCGGTGCTCGCCGCCCGTTCCTGCGCGGCCTCTTGCAGCAGCCACGCTTCGAGTGCACGCACCGCTGGTCGCGAGCGCGCCGCCGGGTCCACCACCAGGATGTAGCTGCGCGGCGTGGCGATCGTCCCCGCCAGCGGCGCGACGAGGCGGCCCTCGCGCAGCAGCTCATCGACCAGCGGGCGCCGGCCCAGTGCAACGCCCTGCCCAGCCACCGCGGCAGCGATGACTTCGTTGTAGCCCGACATCGACAGCCGCGCGGCCGGCTCGAGGTCGGCCAGGCCCATGGCCTGCAACCAGGGCTCCCACTCGACCGGCATGCCCCCGCTGGTGCTGGGCTCCATCTGCAGCAGCGTGTGCGCCGCCAGGTCCTGCGGCGCGGCCAGCGGCAGATGCCGCAGCAGCTTCGGGCTGCACACGGGCTGCACCTTCTCGCCGAACAGTGCCTGGCCGGCCACCTTGTCGGCCCGCGCGTAGCGGATCGCCAGGTCGAAGCCTTCGCTGGCCAACTTGCGCATTTCGAAGCTCGCGTCCAGACGCACGTCGATGCCGGGGTGCGCGCGCGTGAAAGCCGGCAGGCGAGGGATCAGCCAGAACGAAGCCAGACCGGGCGTGGTGGTCAGCGCCAGCACCTCGCGCTGCGACGGCGCGCGTAGCTCGCGCACCGTGCCGCGCAACTGCGCCAGCACGGCCGTGCAAACGGAAAACAAGCGCGCACCGTCAGGCGTGAGCGCCAGCGCGCGATGCTGGCGCCGGAACAACGGCGTGCCCAGCTCGTCCTCGAGGGCGCGCATCTGTCGGCTGACCGCCGACTGCGTGACGAAACGCTCGGCAGCGGCCTGGGTGAACGACAGGTGACGCGCCGCCGCCTCGAACGCGGCCAGCAGGTCGAGCGGCGGCAGGCGGTCCAGGGGCTTGTTTTGCATGCTTCCAGGGAATGCGACAGGTTCCGAAAGATCGTTTGAGAGTCTCTGCTTTAAGGAGCAGCATGACCCTCATCCCGCGCGCATTCAATCATGAATCCTGAGCATGCGAAAGCGGGTTGACAGGAGCACCCCATGAACCGACCCGACACCCTCACATTGGACCGCGACCGCTTCGCCACGCTGCGCGGCGCGACGCAAATCCGCGTCACCCATGGCAGCCTCTGGCTGACCGTCGATGGGCAGCCCGACGACATCTTCATCGACTGCGGCCAGGGTGTCGCGCTGCCCACGGGCGGGCGCGTGCTGGTGCAGGCCTTTCACGCCCCGGCACGGGCCGTCGTGCTGCGCCCGGCGGGCTGGCGCGAGCGCGCGCAGGCTGTCTGGCAAGCGCTGCGGCAGCGTACTCCTGCCGGAGTTCAGTCATGAGCGCCGATGTGACGCTGCCGGCGCGTGCTCTCGCCTCGACGCCCTGGCGCTTCCCGAGCGTGCTGATCGACCGCCTGGCGCTGGACGACGGCCGCCAGGTCATCGTGCGCCCGGTGTTGTCTTTCGACGCGGCCGCAGAACAGGACTTCGTGCGCGCCCTGTCCGCCGGCTCGCGACAGCGCCGCTTCCACGTCGGGCTGCGCGAGCTACCGCCATCGCTGCTGCGCGCGATGACCGAAGTCGATCATGACGCCCACGTGGCCGTCGTCGCCGAAGCCATTGGCGACGACGACGAAGCCAGCATCGTCGCCGATGCGCGCTACGTGCGCGGCCCGACGCCGGACCTCGCCGCCGATGAGGCCGAATTCGCGATCGCGGTGGCCGACGCCTGGCAGGGTGTCGGCCTGGGGCGCGCATTGATGAAGCATCTCAGCCGCCACGCGGCGCGCCACGGCGTGCAGCGCCTGGTCGGCGACGTGCTGCCTGGCAACCGTGCGATGTTCGCCATCACCGATGCGCTCGGCGGGCGGCTCGCTGCCTCACCGAACGGGCCGGGTGTGATCCGCGCAGGCTTCGAGCTCGGCGCCTGCGACACGAAGGCTTGAAGCCAACCCCTCAGATCTGCACACGCGTGCCGAGCTCGACAACGGCGTTGTCGGGCAATCGGAAAAAGGCGGCGATGCCCGACGAGCCGCGGCTCATCGCGGCGAACAGTTGTTCACGCCAGCGCGTCATGCCGCCGTTGCCAGTGGTGGGCACGACGGTTTCGCGGCTGAGGAAGTAGCTGGTCTCGAAGACAGGCACCACCAGGCCTTGCGCGGCCGCAAGCGACAGCGCATGCGGTACGTCAGGCGCTTCCATGAAGCCGAACTGCGCGCGCACGCGCCAGAAGCCGGCGCTGAGCGGCTCGACCGTGATCCGTTCCGCGTCGTCGACCCACGGCCGGTCCGCAAAGTCCACTGTCAGGATGATGTTGCGCTCGTGCAGGACCTGGTTGTGCTTCAAGTTGTGCAGCAGCGCCTGCGGCACGGTGCTCGGGTCGGCGACGGCGTAGACCGCCGTGCGCGCAGCACGCGGCGTGGCGTCGGATCCCAGGTTGCGCACGAAGGCTTCGAGCTCGAGCCCGTCGCTGCGAATCGCTGTCAACAGCAGCGCACGACCGCGCGCCCACGTCGTCATCAAGAGCACCAGCAAGGCGCCGAGCGCGAGCGTGAACCAGCCACCGTCGAACAACTTGGCCGCACTGCCGGCGACGAGCAACACATCGACTGCGAGGAAGAGGCCGGTGGCGCCGATCGCCAGTGCCAGTGGCAAACGCCAGGCATTGCGAATCACGAACCACGTCAGCAGCGTCGTGATCAGCATCGTCAACGTCACCGACAAACCGTAGGCGCCGGCCAGCGCCGACGAGCTGCCGAACGCGAACACCGCACCGATCACGCCGGCCAGCAGCACCCAGTTGACGGCGGGCAGGTAGATCTGCCCGGCCTCGCGCGCCGACGTGAAGCGCACCGCCAAGCGCGGCAGGAAGCCGAGTTGCATCGCTTGCCGCGTCACCGAGTAGGCGCCGGAGATCACGGCCTGCGAGGCGATGATGGCCGCCAGCGTGGCGATCACCAGCGCGGCGAGCAGCCAGCTCTCGGGGAACAGGCGGTAGAACGGGTTTTCGAGCGCCGCCGGGTCACGCATCAGCAGCGCGCCCTGGCCCATGTAGTTCAGGGCCAGCGCCGGAAAGACCAGGCCGAGCCAAGCCAGGCGGATCGGCGCGCGGCCGAAGTGGCCCATGTCGGCGTACAGCGCCTCGGCGCCGGTGATGGCGAGCACGATCGCACCCACGGCGAGCAGCACGCCGGCGCCGCGCTCGGTCAGAAAATGCCACGCGTGCAGTGGGTTGAGCGCGGCCAGGATGCCGGGCTCCTGGACGATCTGCATCACGCCGGTGACGGAGAGCGTGCCGAACCAGAGCACGATGATCGGGCCAAAGAGCGCGCCGACGCGCGCGGTGCCGTAACGTTGCAGTGTGAACAGCAGCAGCAGGATCACGGCGGCGGCCGGTACCACGTACGGCTTCAGGCCCGGCGCGAGGATCTCCAGGCCCTCCATCGCACCGAGCACCGAGATCGCCGGCGTGAGCACGCTGTCGCCGTAAAAAAGCGAAGCACCGGCCACGCCGAGCAGCAGCATGGCCGCGCGCGTGCGCGGTCGGTCGCGCACCGCAGCGGCCGCCAGCGCGGCCAGCGCCAGCGCACCGCCCTCGCCGCGGTTGTCGGCGCGCAAGACGAGCAGCACGTACTTGAGCGTCACGACGAGCATCAACGCCCAGAAGATCGCCGACACGGCGCCGATGAGATGCACGTGATCGAGCGGCACGCCGGTGGCCGGCGCGAAAACTTCCTTCATCGTGTAAAGCGGGCTGGTGCCGATGTCGCCATAGACGACGCCGATGGCGCCGAGCGTCAGGGCCGCGAGCCCTTCGCGGCGCGTGGACGAATGAGCTTGAGTGAGGTGTTCCATGGCGCCAGCGTGACCGCTGGCGCATCAGGAACGCATATGGACTCGGGCGCGCAGCCCTACTCCAACGAGATCTTCGCCACGTTGACGATGTCGCGGTACAGCGCCGCCTGCGGCTTGACGAAGGTTCGCAGGTCCTGTCCGGCGAGCGGCGCCACCGTGATGCCGGACTCCTGGAGCTTGGTCTGCAGCTCGGGCTGCGCCAGCGCCTCGAGCAACGCCTTTTCGTAGGCGGCGAGGGTGGCTGCCGGCGTGCCGCCCTTGACGAACAGGCCCTGCCACAGCGGCAGCGCGACACCACTGAATCCCGCTTCTTCACCGATGCGCTTGACGTTGGGCAGTTGCGGCACGCGGGCAGTGTCGGAAACCGACAACGCCTTGATCTTGCCGTCCTTGAGGAAAGGCATCGCGGTCGACAGCACCAGCACCGCACTGTTGACCTGCCCGCCGACCAAGTCGTTGGCGATCTGCGCGCCGCCGCGGTAAGGCACATGCAGCATCGACACATTCGCGCGATGGTTGATCAGCGAGCCGAAGAAGTGCTGCATCGTGCCGATGCCCGGCGTGGCATAGCTGAAGCTGTCCTTGCCAGCCTTGCGCAGAGCAGCCAGCAGATCCGAGAAGGTCGAGTGCGGCGAATTTGCGGGCACCGCCAAGACCATCGGCACGGATGTCATGCGGCCGATCGGCGCCAAGTCCTTCTCCCAGTCGTGCTTGACCTTGGGGTTGACCATCGGCACCGCAACCGTGTCGGTGCCGCCCATGTAGATCAGATTGCCGTCGGCCGGCGCGTTGAGCACCTTCTGCAGCGCGAGCATGCCGCTGGCGCCGGCGACGTTCTCGACGATGACCTGCCTGCCCAGGCGCTTGGACAGTTCGGCGCCGACCACGCGGGCGACGAAATCGGCGCTGCCGCCGGCGGAGTAGCCGACGACCAGCGAGATCGGCTTGTCGGACTGGGCGTGGGCACGCCACTCCGCAGGGAAAGGCGGCGGCCATCAAGGCCGACGGTCAGCAATCGGGTCAGCAGTCTGCGGTTCATGGGAATCCTGTTCAACGGTTGAAGGGCACCAGGGATCGGTGGCGTCTGAAAATTGTAGTGGTACATATTGATTCTTTCAAGTACATTCAATACACTTTACAGAACCGCCATTGGAGCTCCCATGAACATCGGCATGTTCGAGTCTTTCGTCACCCGCCACTGGTTCAGCGAGGACGCCAAACAGGTCTGGAGCGACGTCGCCACCCTGCAGGCCTGGCTCGATGTCGAAGCCGCGCTCGCCCATGCGCAGGCCGAGCTCGGGATCATCCCGGCCGAGGCGGCACGCACGATCGCCGAGCAGGCCGATGCCCGCCGCTTCGACCTGGCCCGGTTGTCGCAGGACATCGCCTTTGCGCAGCATCCTCTGACGCCGGTGCTGCGCCAGTTCGAGGCCCTGTGCGGCGAGCCGGCCGCGGGCTTCATCCACTGGGGCGCGACGACGCAGAACATCTTCGACACCGCCGCCGCGCTACAGATGCAGCGCACGCACCGCCTGCTGGTTGACCACATCGGTCGGGCGGTGCTTGCTTTCGGCCGGCTCGCGCTCGAACACAAGGCGACGGTGATGCCTGGCCGCACCCATGGCCAACACGCCTTGCCGATGACTTTCGGCTTCAAACTGGCCGGCTGGATCGACGAACTCGACCGCGACCGTGAGCGCCTGGATGCGCGCGTGGACGCCTCGTTCCCGGCGTGCATGGGCGGCGCCATTGGCACGTTTGCGGCCGTGGGCGAGCCGGGCCGCCAGGTCGAGGCCCGTATGGCGGCGCAACTTGGGCTGCGCGCGGCCGGGTTGCCGATGCGTTCGTCCTACGACCGTGCGAGCGACTACATCGCAGCGCTGGGCCTGATGGCCGGCACGGCGCAAAAGATCGCGCAGGACCTGGTGTTCATGCAGCGCACCGAGATTGGCGAAGCGGCCGAGGCCTTCCACATGGGCAAGGTCGGCAGCTCGACGATGGCGCAGAAGCGCAACCCGTCGACTGCCCTGCTGCTGGTCAGCCTGGCGCGCATGCTGCGTGCGCGGGTGCCGGCCGCGCTCGAAGCGATGGTGCGCATGGACGAAGGCGACTCGTCGGCCTCCAACGTCACCGACACGCTGCTGCCGGAGATTGCGATCATCGCCACCTCGATCGCCGAAACGCTCGGCACGCTGGCGCAGGGGCTCGTGGTTCACCCCGAGGCGATGCGCCGCAATCTCGATATGACGGGCGGCTTGATCGCCTCGGAAGCCGTGATGATGCGGCTCACCGGGCTGATGGGGCGCCACGAGGCGCACCACGTGCTGTACGAGACCGCGCAGCGCGCCCAGTCCGATCGAGTGCCTTTCATGACGGCGTTGCGCGAGCATCCTCGGCTCGCGCCTGAAGGGCTCGGCGAGAAACTGGCGCAGACGCTCGACGCGGCGGCCTACATCGGCATGTCAGTCGCCCTCACGACCGAGACGGTCGAGCGCGTGAACGCCCGCCAGCGGCCACCGTCGGCGGCGTAGCGACCGACCGGCCGGCGCGAGCGGCCACCGGCACCAGGCGCACACCATGCGGCAGCGATGGATCGGCCCAGCGCGCATGGACCGCCTGGTAAAGGCACTCGACCTGATCGGCGACGCTGCAACCGACGGTGTCGAAGAAATCGGCGTGCTCATTGGGCAGGTCGGTGCGCCCGAGCAGCACCACGCTCAGTGCGGTGGGCACGTCGATGCCGATCGACGACAGCCGCGCGCGAAAGCGCGCGCCGTCCTCGATGCCCCAGGCCACCAGGGCGCTGAACGCGGGCCGCGCGCCAATCGCCTCCACCAGCGCCGCTTCATAGTCTTCCCCTGGGAAGTGCGGCACGGCGAGAGGTTGCAGCTCGATCCCTTCGAGGGAGCGCTGCAGCCCTTCGAACCGCCGCCACCCCAACTGCGTGGCCAGGAAGGGCTGCGACGTGCTGGCATACGCGATGGCCCGATGACCCTGCTGCTGCAGACGCGCGATCGCCGCCGCCAGCGGCTCGCCCCACTCCATGCCCACGGCGTCGACGTCGGTGCCAACCAGGGCTGCACCATCGACGGCCAGAACGTCGCTCTTGTCCCGCAAGGCGGCGAGCAGGTCGATCGGAATGGTCTTGAACGACGACTGGACCACGCAGGCATCGAAGCGCGACAAGCCCCTGAGCATGCTGCGTGCATGCTCAGGGTCGGTGTACGAGACCTCGAGCACGCGGTGGCCGTCGGCGGTGAAGCGCCGGTGCAGGCCCTCCACCACCATGCGGCCACGGGCGATGCTGACCGAGCGGCGCAGCAACAGCACGGACTTCAACGCCGCCGGCCGCTCGCCCGGGCCGGCCCGGGCGGCGGCGCCCGCATCAGCCGCAGGGGCCAGGCCCTGCGCGAGGAAGTACGTGCCTCGGCCGACCTGGGACGCAATCAATCCCCGGGACTTCAGGCCTTGAAACGCCCGCTGGACCACGACCTGCGAGGCGCCGAAGCGGCGCATCAGCTCGCGGATCGTGGGCAGGCGGTCACCCGAGCGCGAATCACGCGCGAGCTCGTCGAGGAACAGCTCCAGCTCGGCGGTTGAATTGCGCATTCCATACAATACAACACAAGTTCCGCCCGCCATGCGGCGCGCGGGATGCAGAGCCGATTCAGCGTTCGTCGGCCAGCCGGTAGCCGACACCCGGCTCGGTGAGCAGCCGCTGCGGCTCGGCCGGCTGCGCTTCGAGCTTGGCCCGCAGTTGCGCCATGTACAGGCGCAGGTAGTGCGTGTGCTCGGTAAAGTCCGCGCCCCAGACGTCGGCCAGCAACTGGCGGTGCGTGACCACCTGGCCGGCGTTGCGCACCAGGCGCGCGAGCAGCTTGAACTCCGTCGGCGTCAAGTGCACATCGGCACCGTGCAGGCTGACGCGGTGCGCAGCCACATCGATCGACAAGCCGTCGCGCTCGTAGCGGACAACCGCAGCCGCCACCGCCCGGCCGCGATGGCGCAGCGCCACACGCAAGCGCGCCAGCAACTCGCCGACGGAAAATGGCTTGACGAGGTAGTCGTCGGCGCCGCTGTCGAGCAGGCGGATCTTGCTGCCGTCGCCCTCGCGCGCCGAGATCACGATCACGGGCGTGTTGCGTTCGCGCCGCAGCGCCGTCAGCAGCGACTCACCGTCGCCATCAGGCAGGCCGAGGTCGAGCAGCACCAGGTCGATGCCTTCACCCTCGGCAGCATGAGCGAGCACGGCTCGCGCGTCGGCCAGACTGGCCGAGGCAACGACGCGGTAGCCCTCGACCTCGAGCGCCTCGCGCAACGTGGCCCGCAGCTCGCGGTCGTCTTCGACCAGCAACACATTGCCAATCACCGGAAAACCTCCGTCCTGCGCACGGCGGTGCTTTCGCCTTTCGGGCGGCCGGGCAGGCTCACGATGTCGCCGCTTCGCCCTCTGGCGCGCCACCGGCCGGTGGCGCGCCGAGCGGCACGAAACACTCGAAGCTGGTCCCGCCATGGTGACGCGCGCGCAACGTCAGGCGGCCGCCATGCACGCGCGCGACCGCGCGGCACAGCGCCAGGCCAACGCCGGAGCCGCTGCGCGTGGCGCCGTTCGGCTCGCCGCGCTGAAAGACCTCGAAAATGCGCTCGCGCAGTGCCGGAGGCACGCCGGGCCCGCGGTCGCGCACGGCGAACATCAGCTCGTCGCCGATCCGACGCACCAGCAGCTCGACCGGCGCATCGGGCGCGCCGTACTTGAGCGCGTTGTCGAGCAGGTTGATCAGCATCTGCACCATCAGCACCGCGTCACAGCGCAGCAGCGGCAGGCTGGGCTCGACGCGAGAGCGCAGACGTCGCTGCGGGTCGTGGCGGCGCACGCGCGCGATCGCCGTGCCGACGAGTTCTTCGGCCGACTCCCAGTCGAGCGCGAGCGCGAGGCCCGGTGCATCCAGGCGCGCCAACTGCAAGGTGTTGTCGGTCAGCCGCGCCAGGCGATCGGCCTCTTCGACAATCGACGCCGCCAGGCGCTGCCGCTGCTGGGTCGACAGCCGCGCGTCCTGTTCGACCAGCGACGAAGCCGCACCGAGGATCGTCGCCAGCGGCGTGCGATGGTCGTGCGCAATCGCCGCCAGCAGCGCGTTGCGGACCTGCTGCGCCTGCGCCTGCTCGCGCGCCTGCGCCGCGGCGCGCAAGGCCTGCGTGCGTTCGAGTGCCAGGCCCATCTGGTCGCACAGGGCCTGGGCATGCGCACGGATGTCGTCGCCCCTGTCACCGTCGCTGTCGTTGCCGCTGTGCGCCGGCATCTGCGCTGCACCGTAGGACGCACCGCGCGCACGCAGCGGCAGATACCAGTACGGCTGGTCTTGGTGGCGACCGGTGCCAGGCCCGAGCGCGGC
>CAWFCX010000048.1:0-143343 GCA_963814385.1 uncultured beta proteobacterium | reverse complement strand
GACGGACATTGAGGACGGGAGCGAGGTCGGTGTCGAGTGCGTCGGCTTTCGGACCCACAACAGACAACCGACGTTGCTCCCGAAAGCGGGCGCACAGACGGCGGGGTGGGCCAGCCCAATGGCTGCGTTGAGGCGGCGGGCTGCGATCAGCTTGCTGCAGCAGGCTAGGCGGCGACGTCCGTGTGCTCCTTGCGCCAATGCACACCCGCCCGCGCCTGCTTGAAGCCGCACTGTATGTATAGCGACAGCGCCTCTACACGGTCCTGCCGGACCGTCAACGCGGCGCACCTGCGCCCGCGGCCCGCACCCCAGCGAATCGCGTGAAGCAGCAGCGCGCGGCCCAGCCCGCGGCCCCGGGCTCCCGGGTCGACGCCGAGATAGTCCACGTACAGCTCGTCCATCGTCGCGTCGTCCTTCGCGACGACATAGCCCGCGGGCCGGCCGTCGAGCCAGGCTGACAACACCAAACGCGAGCCGTCTCCGATGGCGGCTGCGATGTCGTCGTCCGAGAGGTAGGAACCAGGAAACAAGCCGTGGTGCAAGGGCAGCCACTGCTGGAGATCATCCATCCGCGCAGGTGTGATGCGCGCATCGGCGGCGGTCGCTGTCCCGGCATCGCCGAGCGCCGCCTGCATGACGCGGTGCACCGCCATTCGACGGTAGCCAGCGGCGCGGTAGAGCGCAACCAGGGTTTCGTCGTCCTCGCTCGGAAATGCGTCCAGGCGATGGATGTCGGGCAGCGAGCGCTCCAACGTGTGCAGCAGTACGGCTTCCAGTGACGCCGACGACGGGCCTGGGACTGCCCATGGTCCGCGAATCCAAGAACGGTGTTGGGACCTGTCAATTTCGCACCCTATGACGCCCAGTAATTCTCCGCGCAAGTCGGCCGCGCGCCAGAAGGCCGCCTCGCCGGCCGGCAAGTTGCCAAGCTCCGCCACGTGGCTGCGCTCGTCATCGCCCTGATCGCCGTGCAAGCAACGTACACGGCCGTCCGCCGTTCGATTGCTCTTGAAGATGAACTCCCCAAGAGCGGGCCACTCGCTGGGCGGTACGAGCGCGGGCACGAACCTGCGTGTGGTCCCATGGGGGGAGGTCGCTGTGGGGTCGAGGTCCATGCAACATGCTACCGACGCAGTGGAGTGTAGGCAGCATCACCGCATCCGCCGCGTATAGATCGTCGCTTCGCCGAGGCGCCGTTTGTTGTCGACTTGGTTGACCTGGAGGATGGGGTGTGGCTTTAGAGCTCGGCTATCCCGACGCGCAATCAAGGTAGCCAAGTCCCGCAAAACAGTCAATCTCTAGGTCTGCTTGCGGCCGAGTCGAGCCGAAGAAGTGCTCAAGCTTGTCGCCGGAAGCCTGCCTTTCGTAGAGACGCACAGGCAAGTCTTTCGAGCGGACCGGGAAGGACGGCTTCTGGCCGATACCCGAAGTTGCGGCAGACGCTTTGAAATGCATGGTTTTGCGCATTGATCGCAACTCCCGGGACATTGGCTGCGCACATGTCAGCACGAGGCCGGGCGTTCAACCGAACGGTCGCACGCCGATCAGCCAGCCGTGAGCCCAGAACGCGAACACCGCCCACAGCGCCACGCCGACGACCACCGTCAGCACGGTGCGTGACGCACTGCCCGGTGGGTAGGTGGTGCCTGCCGCGCGATCACGGCGGCGCGCGCTGGCGAAGAGCACGATCGACCAGACCAGAAAGCCGCCGAACAGCAGCACGTCGGCCAGCGTGTTGTTAGCGATCAGGTGCGCAAAGGCCCAGACTTTCACGCCGAGCGTCATCGGGTGATGCAGCCTGGCGGTGATGCCGTTGCCCGGCACGTTGGAGGCGGTCAACAGAACGAACGAGATCAGCGTCAGCAGCGCGGCCAGGTGTTTGGTCCACACGGGCGGCGCCGCCCAGAGCACGGTCGGTTGCTGGCGCGCGATGCCGTAGCCCCAGACCAGCAGCGCGAAGCCGGCCAGGGACAGCACGGTGTACAGCCCCTTCCAGGCCTTCGCACCGCGTTGCGCGATGAAGGCGCTGCGTGTGCCGTCGGCAACGATGCGCGTTGAATGGATGCCGAGAAACAGCACGAGGCCGAGGATCAGAGCGGTCATGTTGTGAGCCTCTTGACGCGAGTGTTGGAGTGGCAACTCCAGCGAAGATTATCGTAATCACCTACAATGCGATCCGCGGCTTCGGAAATGTTCCGAAGCCGCTTTCGTTCATCCCCTCTGACCTCCTCTCGCGCCTTGCCCTCTCGGGCCTTTTGCGGCGCTTCTCGAATCTCGGTTAGCGGCGATGCCCAGCGGCGCATCAGTTGAATTGGCGCGCCCGACCGAGTCAGAGAAAGTCATCGATGAGCTTCGAATCTTTGGGCCTGCCCGCGGCCCTGGCGCGCGCTGTTGCCGACAGCGGCTACACCCAACCCACCGACGTGCAACTGCGCGCCATCCCGCCGGCGATGGCCGGCAGCGACTTGCGCGTCTCGTCGTCCACCGGCAGCGGCAAGACCGCGGCCTTCGTGCTGCCGGCGCTGAACCGCGTGCTCGCTGCGCGCGCCGCGGCACAGATCGACGCCTCAAAGCGCCGCGACAAATTCAGCGTGCACGGCCCGCGCGTGCTCGTCCTGGCGCCGACGCGCGAGCTGGCGATGCAGGTCGCCAACGCCACCGACTCCTACGGCCGCCACATTCCTGGCCTGCGCGTGGCCACCATCGTCGGCGGCGTGCCTTACCACGCACAGCTCAAAGCGCTGCGCGGTCCGCTCGACGTGCTGATCGCCACGCCCGGCCGCCTGATGGACCACATGGCCAACGGCAAGGCGGTGCTCGCCAACGTCGAGATGCTCGTGCTCGACGAAGCCGACCGCATGCTCGACATGGGCTTCATCGACGACATCAAGCACATCGCGTCGTTCCTGCCGCAGCAGCGCCAGACCGTGATGTTCAGCGCCACGTTCGCCGGTGAAGTCGGCCAGCTCGCCAAGAACATGCTCAAGGCCGACGCGCAGACGATCGCCGTGTCCACGCACACCAGCACGCACGAAAACATCGAGCAGCGCCTGCACTGGGCCGACGACGGCAAGCACAAGCACGCGCTGCTGGAGCAGCTGCTCGCCGGCCGTGAGATCGACCAGGCGCTGGTCTTCACGAGCACCCAGCGCGACGCCGACTGGCTCGCCGACCGCCTGGCCGAAATCGGCCACCGTGTCGCCTCGCTGCACGGCGGCATGCCGCAAGGCCGCCGCAACCGCGTGCTGCACGGCCTGCGCACGCGCGATCTGCGCGTGCTCGTCGCCACCGATGTGGCCGCGCGCGGCATCGACGTGCCGAGCATCAGCCACGTCATCAACTACGGCTTGCCGATGAAGGCCGAGGACTACGTGCACCGCATCGGCCGCACCGGCCGGGCAGGGCGTGCAGGCCTGGCCGTGACGCTGGCCGAGCGCCGCGACGCCGGCATGATCCAGCGCATCCAGCGCTTCACGACGCAGCGCATTCCGGTGGCGACGATGGTCGGCTTGGAGCCGCGTCTGCCCGAGCCGCGCGAGTACAGCGCGCCGCGCGTTGCGGCGCCGGGCAAGCGCGGCGGCAAGCCGTTTGCGCCGCGACGCCCGCAAGGCGCGGGCTTCGGCCAGGGTGCGCCGCGCGGCGCCGGCCCGCGCCGTTAACGCCGGCTGAAAAGCTGTCACTCCATCCAGGGCCGCTCGCTGAGCGGCCCTGTGCTTTGGGGAGCGCACTTTCTCCGGTTTTCTGACCGATCAGCCGTTTCAAACGATCACAAAAACTTTGAGTTGATGCATCGCTTTCAATGACTTCTGCATGTCTATGTTTTTACAATGATTTGACAGCGAAGTTGCCTCATAATGTGGCTCTAAGTGCTTGATTTGATTGATTTTTCTGAGAAAGAGCCGTTGACGACCTGAATCCCCGCCATTACAGTGGAGTTTGGTGGAGATTTGTGGGACGCTACGGCTGTGGCTGAGCTGATTCTAGATGGTGGACCGATCCTTTTGCTCGACAGCAAAGGTCGCGTCACGATCCCAACACGCTCCCGCGAAGCGCTCAAGACGATGTGTGAGGACCAACTCACAATCACGAAAAGCCTGCGTCGCTGCCTGACGATTTTCCCGCGCCCGGTGTACGAAGCCTTCCGCGCCAAGATCCTGGCCTGGCCGCTCGAGAACGACGACTGGCGCCGCCTCTTCGTTGCGGGTTCCGCCCCGGTCGAGATCGACAGCGCCTCGCGCGTGCTGGTGCCTCCCGAACTGCGTGAGTGGGCCGGCATCGAACGTGACGTGTATCTGTTCGGCATGGGCCAGCGATTCGAGCTCTGGGACAAGGCGCGCTACGACGCGCACGAGGCCTCGGTGATGGCTTCGCGGCCGCCCGAAGAGCTGCGCAACATGGTGCTATGAGCGACGCCCGGCCGCCCGTAGTCGCTCGCTCCCCCTTGGGGGGGCGGGCCGCAGGTCCTTGGGGGCCAACTCAGTAGTGTCTGGCGCATGGCAACACCGCACCGTCCTCCTCACCGAAGCGATCGATGCGCTGGTGACGGACGCCGACGGCGTGTACGTCGATGGCACGTTCGGACGCGGCGGGCACTCGCGCTTGCTGCTGTCGCGCCTGTCGCCGCAGGGACGTGTGATTGCGCTGGATCGCGATCTGGAAGCGGTGGCCGCGGGCAACGAGTTGCGGGCCGGCGATGCGCGTTTCTCGATTCTTCACGCCAACTTCGCAGACATGCGCGAGGCTGTGGCCTCGCTCGGCTTGTCGAAGGTGAACGGCGTGTTGTTGGACTTGGGCGTGAGTTCGCCGCAGATCGACAACCCGGCGCGTGGATTCAGCTTTCGTTTCGACGCGCCGCTGGACATGCGCATGGACACGAGCCGCGGCGAGAGTGCCGCAGATTTTCTGGCGCGTGCTGACGAGCGCCAACTCAGCGAGGTCATCAAGGACTATGGCGAAGAACGGTTTGCTCGACAGATTGCAAAGGCGCTTGTGGCTCGGCGCGAGAGCGGGCATGCCATTCGCACGACCGCAGAGCTTTCCAAGCTCGTGGCTGGTTCGGTCCGCACCCGCGAAGCGGGCCAGGACCCTGCAACGCGCACGTTTCAGGCTCTTCGGATTCACGTCAACGCCGAGCTTGAGGCCCTCGACGAAGGCCTGAAGGCCTGCCTCGAACTGCTCGCACCGGGTGCCCGTTTGGCCGTGATCGCTTTCCATTCGCTCGAAGACCGCCGCGTCAAGGAATTCATCGCGCGCGAAAGCCGCGACGTGGTCGATCGCCGCGCGCCGTTTGCGCCGCCGAAGGCGCTGCGGCTTGTGGCGATTGCGCGCATCAAGCCGAGTGCAGAAGAGATCGCCGCGAATCCGCGTGCGCGCTCGGCGATCTTGCGTGTGGCCGAGAGAACATCTGTATGACACGAGTGAATACCTTGCTCGTCGTCGCGCTGGTGTTCTCGAGTCTCTACCTCGTGCGCACCGCCTACGACTCGCGGCGTCTCTTCACCGAGCTCGACCGCGCGAAGAACGACAGCGCCAAGCTCGACGTCGAATACAAGCGACTCGAGGCCGAGCGCCAGGTCGCCGCGACCAACGCGCGCGTCGAGCGCACGGCGCGCGAGCGCCTGGCGATGCGCACAGCCACGCCGGCGGTGACGATCTATGTGCCTGACGTGTCGGCTTCAGGAGTCACCCAATGAAGTGGTTGCCGTTCAAGCTGCGATCAAAAGTCAAAGCGAAGGGCAAGTCCGGCGCCCTCAGCCGCAGCGTCAACTACGGGACGAGCCCGCTGCTGGCCTCGAAGACGCCGCCGTGGCGCAGCAAGTTCGTCGTTGCGCTGGTCGGCCTGGGCTCGTGCGTGCTGGTGGCGCGTGCGGTGTCGATCCAGATCATCGACAACAAGTTTTATCTCGCCCAGGGTGACAAGCGTTACCTGCACCAGCAGGAGCTGCAAGCCAGCCGGGGCCGCATCACCGACCGCCACGGCGCACTGCTGGCCACGAGCGTGCCGGTGCCGTCGGTGTGGGCGATCCCGAAAGACGTGCAGGCCACGCGCGAGCAGAAGCGCGAGCTGGCCAGGCTGCTCGGCCTGCCGCTGGCCGAGGTCGAGAAAGAAACTCGGCGACCGCAGCGCGCGCTTCGCGTGGCTGAAGCGCCAGGTCGACGACACGACGTGGCAGCAGATCAGCAAGCTCGGCATCAAGGGCGTCCACGAGTCGCGCGAGTTCAAGCGCAAATACCCCGAGGGCGAAGCCGCGGCGCATGTGGTCGGCTTCACCGACGTCGATGACCACGGGCAAGAGGGCGTCGAGCTGTCGTTCCAGGACCACCTGCAAGGCAAAGATGGTTCGCGCAAGGTGGTCAAGGACCGCTTGGGCCGCGTCGTCGAAGACATCGGCGTCAAGGTCGCCGCCACCGATGGCCGCGATCTCGAGCTGACGATCGATGCCAAGGTGCAGTACTTCGCCTACCAGCACATCAAGCAGGCGGTGCTCGACAACAAGGCCAAGGGCGGCAGCGTGGTCGTGCTCGATGCGCAGACCGGCGAGGTGTTGGCACTGGCCAACTACCCGAGCTACAACCCGGCCGAGCGGCGCAACATCAACGTCGAACAGTTGCGCAACCGCGCGCTGATCGACATCTTCGAGCCCGGCTCGACGATGAAGCCCTTCATTGCCGGCATCTCGCTCGACACGGGCCGCGTCACGCCCGACACCGTCTTGCCCACCGCGTCGTTCGCGGTCAGCGGCTATGCGGTCACCGACATCCATGCGCACGCGCAGTTGTCGGTGACGCAGATCGTGCAGAAGTCGAGCAACGTCGGCGCAGCCAAACTGGCGATGCAGCTGCCGGCGCAGGAAATGTGGGAGCTCTACAGCGCCTTGGGTTTCGGCACCAAACCGGAGCTGCCGTTCCCAGGTGTGGCCAGCGGCAAATTGCGGCCGGCCAAGGCGTGGAAGCCGGTCGATCAATCGCGTCTGGCCTACGGCTACGGCCTGTCGGCGTCGCTGCTGCAGATGGCGCGCTCGTACACCGTCTTCTCGCACGATGGTGAAGTGATCCCGGTGACGATGGTCAAGCAGAGCGAAGCGCCGAAGGGCGAGCGGATCTTCAAGCCCGAAACCGCGCGCACGCTGCGCGGCATGCTGCAACTCGCCGCTGGCGCCGAAGGCACGGCGCCGCTGGCGCAGACGATGGGCTACTCCGTCGGCGGCAAGAGCGGCACGGCGCACAAGCAGGAAGGCGATGGCTACGCCAAGGACAAGTACCGCTCCTGGTTCGTTGGCCTGTCGCCGATCGACAAGCCGCGCATCATCGTTGCAGTGATGGTCGATGAGCCGAGCGCCGGCAAGCACTACGGCGGCGCCGTCGCCGCGCCGGTGTTCAGTCGCGTCGTTGCGCAGACGCTGCGCGCGCAAGGCGTGCCGCCGAACCTGGATGTGAAGCCACAGATCGTCGCCGGCCCGGCGGTGCAGGAAAACTTCTGATGGCTGTGACGGCACTCAAGTCCCCCGAAGCCGCCGCGCGCTGGTTGCGCGCGTGGGTGACGGGCACGCTCGTCACCGACAGCCGCAAGGTCACGCCGGGCGATGCGTTCATTGCCTGGCCGGGGCAGGCGGTCGATGGCCGGCGCTTCGTGAAGGCTGCGTTGGAGGCCGGAGCGACGACCTGCGTCGTCGAGCACGACGGCCTCGAAACCTATGGCTTCAACGACGCGCGCATCGCTTCCTTGCCCAACCTGAAGGGCGAAGCCGGCGTCATCGCCGATGCGTTCTTCGACCACCCGAGCGCCGCGCTCGACATGCTGGCCGTGACCGGCACCAACGGCAAGAGCTCCACCGCGTGGTGGTGCGCGCAGGCGCTGACCCTGCTCGGCCGCCGCGCTGGTGTGGTCGGCACGCTCGGCATCGGCGAGCCGCCGCTCGCGGGGCGCGAGTCGCGCATCGAGTACACGGGGCTGACGACGCCTGACCCGGTGAAGCTGCACAGCGAGTTGCAACGCTTCGTCGCCGACGGTTTTGCGGCCTGTGCGATCGAAGCCTCGTCGATCGGCATCGAGGAGCAGCGCCTGGCCGGCCTGCGCATCACGGTGGCGATGTTCACCAACTTCACGCGCGACCACCTCGACTACCACGGCTCGATGGAGGGGTATTGGGTCGCCAAGCGCAAGCTGTTCTCGTGGCCGGGCTTGAAGGCCGCCGTGCTCAACATCGACGACCCGCGCGGCGCCGATCTGGCGCGCGAGTTCTCGCAGGCGCTGGCGCCGAACCCGCTCGACGTGTGGACTGTGTCGGCCGAGCGCGAGGCGCGATTGGTGGCGCGCGACATCGGCTACAGCGACGGTGGCTTGTCTTTCGTGCTGCACGAAGGTTCCCACAGCGCGTCGGTGAAGAGCACGTTGATCGGTGACTACAACGCGCACAACCTGCTTGGCGTGCTGGCGGCGCTGCGTGCGCTCGGTGTGCCGCTGGCCGAGGCCGCCGCGGTGGTGCCGCAACTCACGGCCGTGCCCGGCCGCATGCAGCGTGTCGGCGACGGTGTCGATGCGCCGCAGATCGTCGTCGACTACGCGCACACGCCCGATGCGCTGGAAAAAGTACTCGGTGCCCTGAAGCCGCTGGCCAAGGCGCGTGGCGGCCAACTGGTCTGCCTGTTCGGCTGCGGCGGCGACCGCGATGCGACGAAGCGGCCGCTGATGGGCGCGATCGCCGCGCATGGCGCGGACCGTGTCATCGTCACCAGCGACAACCCACGCAGCGAAGACCCGGCGGTGATCATCGCCGGCATCGTCGGTGGCATCGATGACCGTTCGCGCACCGCTGTCGTCGAAGATCGCCGCACGGCGATTGCGCAGGCGGTCGTCGAAGCCTCATCTCGCGATGTGATCGTGCTCGCCGGCAAGGGTCACGAGGACTATCAGGAAATTGCCGGTGTGCGGCAGCCGTTTTCTGACGTCACCGAAGCGACGCAGGCGCTGATGCAGCGGGGAACGTTGCGATGATGACGCTCGCTCAAGCGCACGCCATGCTGTCGGGCTCGATGATGGTGGGTGACGGCGCCACTGAAATCCTGCGTGTGCACAGCGACACGCGCACGCTGCAACCGGGCGACCTGTTCGTGGCGCTCAAAGGCGAGCGCTTCGACGCGCACGACAAACTCGGTGAAGCCAAAGCCAAGGGCGCTGTGGCCGCATTGGCTCAGCGCGGTCTCGCCGAAGCCGGCCTGCCGGGCGTGCAAGTGGCCGACACCGAGCGCGGCCTGCAGGACCTGGCCCGCGCCTGGCGTGCCCGCCACCACCTGCCGCTGATCGCAGTCACCGGCAGCAACGGCAAGACGACAGTGACGCAGATGATCGCGTCCATCTTGCGCGCCTGGCATGGCGACGGTGCGTTCGCGACGGTCGGCAACTTCAACAACCACATCGGCGTGCCGCTGACGCTGCTGCGACTGCGCCAGGACGATGCGCTGTGGCATCGCGCTGGTGTGGTCGAACTCGGCATGAACCACCCGGGAGAGATCGGCCTGCTGGCGAAGATTGCGCAGCCGACGATCGCGCTGGTCAACAACGCGCAGCGCGAGCACCAGGAGTTCATGGCCACGGTCGAGGCCGTGGCGCGCGAGAACGGGGCTGCCATCGAAGCGCTTGGCGCGGCAGGGACGGCTGTCTTTCCCGCTGACGATGCCTTCACGTCGCTGTGGCTGTCGATGGCCGGGTCGCGGCCGCATTTGACGTTTGCGCTGCAAGGGTCGGCGACGGGCCGCTCCCGAGCCGACCACTCTCCCTCGGGCGGCGGCGCCGCTGCACCGGCGCCTGGGGGCTCGGACATTGCTGACGTAAGCGCCGAGTCGATGTGGCTCGATGACCACTGGGCGCTGACGCTGCACACGCCGGCCGGCGCCGTGCCGGTGATGCTGCGTTTGGCCGGTGTGCACAACGCGAAAAACGCGTTGGCCGCGGCGACCTGCGCGCTCGCGGCCGGTGCGCCGCTGGCGGCGATTCGCAAAGGCCTGGAGAGCTTCGAGCCGGTGAAGGGCCGGTCGCAGCTGAAGACGATCACGCTACAGGGCAAGAGCGTGGCGCTGATCGACGACAGCTACAACGCGAATCCGGATTCGGTGCGCGCCGCAATCGACGTGCTGGCGACCCTGCGTGCGCCGCGCGCGCTGCTGCTCGGCGACATGGGCGAGGTGGGCCAGCGCGGCCCCGAGTTCCATGCCGAAGTCGGTGCCTATGCCAAGGAGCGTGGCATCGAGCAGTTCTGGTGTGCAGGCGCCCTGTGCGCGCATGCGGCCAGAGCGTTCGGCGCCACGGCGCGGCACTTCGCCGACACACCCGCCATGGTGGCTCGGGCTCGGCGAGTTGCCCGACGTGGCTTCGATGCTGGTCAAAGGGTCGCGCTTCATGCAGATGGAGCGCGTGGTGATGGCCCTTCAAGAACAAAAGAAGAACTGACCATGCTGCTCAGCCTCGCCCAATGGTTGCAGTCCATGTACCCGGAAGCCCTCGGCTTCCTGCGCGTCTTCCAGTTCCTGACCTTCCGCGCCGTGCTCGCCGCGATGACGGCGCTGTTGATCGGCCTGGCCTTCGGGCCGTGGGTCATCCGCCGCCTCGCCGAGTTGAAGATCGGCCAGCCGATCCGCGAGTACGGCATGCAGTCGCACCTCGCCAAGCGCGGCACGCCGACGATGGGCGGCGCGCTGATCCTGATGGCCATCGGTGTCTCGACCGTGTTGTGGTTCGACTGGAGCAACCGCTTTGTCTGGGTGGTGATGCTCGTCACCTTCGGCTTCGGCACCATCGGCTGGATCGATGATTGGCGCAAGGTCGTGCGCAAAGACCCCGAGGGCATGCGCTCGCGCGAGAAGTATTTCTGGCAGTCGGTGATCGGCCTCGTCGCCGCGTTCTACTTGACCTTCGCGGTGAGCGAGAACACGAACCTGCGCGTGCTGGAACTCTTCATGCGCTGGATCACCAGTGGTTTTTCCACCGACCTGCCGCCCAAGGCCGACCTCTTCGTGCCCTTCTTCAAGACGGTGAGCTACCCACTCGGCGTCTGGGGCTTCATCATCCTCACGTACCTGGTGATCGTCGGCGCGAGCAACGCGGTCAACCTCACCGATGGCCTCGATGGCCTGGCGATCATGCCGGTGGTGATGGTCGGCTCGGCGCTTGGCGTCTTTGCCTACGTCGTCGGCAACGCCAACTTCTCCAAGTACCTGCTCTTCCCCTACATCGCCGGCGCTGGCGAGTTGCTGATCTTCTGCGCGGCGATGGCCGGCGCGGGCCTGGCCTTCCTCTGGTTCAACGCCCATCCGGCTCATGTCTTCATGGGTGACGTCGGCGCGCTGGCGCTGGGCGGCGCGCTCGGCACGATCGCGGTGATCACGCGCCAGGAGATCGTGCTGGCCATCATGGGCGGCATCTTCGTTGTCGAAGCGCTGTCGGTGATGGTGCAGGTGGTCTGGTTCAAGTACACGAAGAAGAAGTACGGCGAGGGCCGGCGCATTCTGCTGATGGCGCCGCTGCACCACCACTTCGAGAAAAAAGGCTGGCCGGAGACGCAGGTGGTGATCCGCTTCTGGATCATCACGATGCTGTTGTGCTTGGTCGGTCTGGCGAGTCTGAAGCTGCGCTGATGAAGCACCTGCACGGCCTCACCGTCCTCGTGCTCGGCCTCGGCGAGTCGGGCCTGGCCATGGCCGCGTGGTGCGCGCGACATGGTGCTGTCGTGCGGGTGTGGGATTCGCGAGAGCAGCCGCCGAAGGCCGAGGCGTTGGCGTTGGCGGTGCCTGCGGCAACCCTCGTCACGGGCGCGCTCGACAACGATGCACTGCAGGGCGTGCAGCTCGTGTTGAAGAGTCCCGGCCTGTCGCCGCGCGACGAGCGCGTGGCTGCGCTGATGAAGGCCTCTCGCGATCAGGGGCTGGCGATTCAGGGCGAACTCGACTTGTTCGCGCGCGCTCTCGCCGACTTGAAGGCCGAGCGCGATTACGCGCCGCAGGTTGTCGCCATCACCGGCACCAACGGCAAGACGACGACGACAGCGCTGACCGCGCTGTTGATCGAGCGCTGCGGGCGCCGCGTGGCAACTGCCGGCAACATCGGCCCGACGATGCTCGACACGCTGGCCGCGGTGCTCGATGCGAAGGACGGCGAAGGCCAGCCCGCGCCGCTGCCCGAGGCCTGGGTGCTCGAGCTGTCGAGCTTCCAACTCGACGGCGTTCGCGATTTCGAGCCCGCTGCGGCGAGCGTGCTCAACGTGACGCAGGACCACCTCGATTGGCACGGCACGATGGACGCCTACGCGGGCGCCAAGACGCGGGTCTTCGGACAGCGCGGCGCGATGGTGTTGAACCGCGACGATGCGCTCGTCGCCGCGATGACGCCGAAGCCGGTGGTCGTCAAAGGCAAGGCGAAGCCGATCGAGCGCGAGGTGGTCACCTTCGGCCTCGACGCACCGCAGCACGCTGGCGACTTCGGCCTCGTCGTCGAGAACGGCATGGCCTGGCTGGTGCGCGCTGTCGGCGACGATGAGCCGGGCAAACGCAAGCGTGGCGCGCCGGGCGGCTCGCGCCGGGCCGCCCCAAGCGGGCCGAGCGCCCCCTCGGGGGGCCACGAGCGTAGCGAGCTTGGGGGCAAATTCGAACCCGACGAGCTGCACCTGCAACGCCTGATGCCCGCCGATGCGCTGCGCATCCGCGGCCGCCACAACGCCGCGAACGCTTTGGCGGCCTTGGCGCTGGCCACCGCCATCGGCTGCCCGCTGGCGCCGATGTTGCACGGCCTGCGCGAGTACCGCGGCGAGCCGCACCGTGTTGAGTTCATCGCCAGCATTGCCGGCGTCGAAGCCTTCGACGACAGCAAGGGCACGAATGTCGGCGCCACGGTCGCTGCCCTGAACGGCCTCGGCGCAGACAAGTCACCGAGCAAGCTGATCGTCATCCTCGGCGGCGACGGCAAGGGCCAGGACTTCACGCCTCTGACTGGCACCGGCAGCACAACACGTGCGCGCTGCGGCGTTGATCGGCAAGGACGCCGCGGCGATCGAAGCCGCACTCGGCAACAGCGGCATCGCCCTGCAGCGCCACGACACGCTCGAAGCGGCTGTCGAGTGGTGCTTCACGGTCGCCCGCGAAGGCGACGCGGTGCTGCTCAGCCCAGCGTGTGCCAGCCTCGACATGTTCCGCAACTATGCGCACCGCGCGGAAGTGTTTGTCGCGGCCGTGCAAGCGCGTGCCGCAGCACAAGGGGAGATCACGACGTGATCGGCGCCGTCCGCTTGCGCTTCCAACAACTGCGCCTGCGCTTTGCCGGCGAGAACGAAGCTCCTGCCGTGCCGATCCGCGACTGGACCGGCACACACCCCGGCCGTGCGCAGCGCGTGTCCGACATCGACCAGCCGATGCTCTGGGTCATCTGCGGGCTGCTTGTGCTCGGTCTGGTGATGGTCTATTCGGCCTCGGTTGCGCTGCCCGACAACCCGAAGTTCGCGCGCTACTCGCCGACGTATTTTCTTTCCCGCCACGCGATCTCGCTGGCAATCGCCTTTGCTGCGTCGCTGGCCGTGCTGCAGGTGCCGATCGCCATTTGGGAGAAGTACGCGCCGCACATCTTCGTCGCCGCACTCGGGCTGCTCGTGCTCGTGCTGATCCCGTTCGTCGGCAAGGGCGTCAACGGCGCGCGGCGCTGGATCCCGCTGGGCCTGATGAACTTCCAGCCGAGTGAACTCGCCAAGCTCGGCATCGCGCTCTACGCCGCCAACTACATGGTGCGCAAGATGGACGTGCGCGACATGGACAAGCGCGAGAATTTTTTCCATGCCGTCACGCCGATGGTGATTGCACTCGGCGTGATCGGCGTGCTGCTGTTGCTCGAGCCCGACATGGGCGCGTTCATGGTCATCGCGGCAATCGCTCTGGGCATCCTCTTCCTCGGCGGTGTCAACGGCCGCATGTTCCTGCTTGCCGCGCTCGTGCTCGTCGGCGCCTTCGTGATGATGATCGCGCTCTCGCCGTGGCGTGCCGAACGCATCTTTGCCTACCTCGATCCGTGGAATCCGGCGTATGCGCAGGGCAAGGCGTATCAGCTCACGCACTCGCTCATCGCCTTCGGCCGTGGCGAGATTTTCGGCCAGGGGCTGGGCTCATCGGTCGAGAAGCTGCACTACCTGCCTGAGGCGCACACCGACTTTCTGCTCGCGGTGATCGGCGAAGAACTCGGCTTCGTCGGCGTTGTCGCTGTGATCGTGGCGTTCTTCTGGCTGACACGGCGCATCTTCATGATCGGGCGTCAGGCGGTGGCGCTGGATCGCGTGTTCGCCGGCTTGATGACGCAAGGCGTCGGCCTCTGGATGGGCGTGCAGGCCTTCATCAACATGGGCGTGAACCTCGGCGTGCTGCCGACGAAGGGCTTGACGCTGCCGTTGATGAGCTATGGCGGCTCGGCGATCCTGATGAACCTCGTCGCGCTGGCGATCGTGTTGCGGGTCGACTCCGAGAACCGAGCGTTGATGCGAGGCGGCAAATGAGCGCCGCCGGGCCGTTCCCAAGGCGCTCGCTCCCCCTCGGGGGGACCGGCCCGCAGGGCCGTAGGGGGCTGACATGAGTCACCTCGTCATCATGGCCGCCGGCACTGGGGGTCACGTCATCCCCGGCATCGCGGTCGCCCAGGAAATGCAGCACCGCGGCTGGAGCGTGAGCTGGCTCGGCACCGAGCAGGGCATGGAGAACCGCCTCGTGCCCAGCGCCGGCATCGTGCTCGATGCGATCGGGTTTTCCGGTATGCGTGGCAAGGGCCTCATGCACACGCTGACCGGTGGCTTTCGCTTGTTGAAGTCGTTCTTCGAGTGCATTGGCATCCTGCGCCGCCGCAGCGCGAGTGCGGTGCTCGGCATGGGCGGCTATGTTTGCTTTCCCGGTGGCTTGATGGCGTCGCTGCTCGGCAAGCCGCTGGTGCTCGTCAATGCCGATGCGTCGATGCTGCTGTCCAACCGCGCGCTGCTGCCTGTCGCCGATCGCGTCGCCTTCGGTTTCGATGGCGCGGCGGCGGCAAAGACAAAAAATGCGGTCGTCACCGGCAACCCGGTGCGTGCCGAGATCGAGTCGATGACGGCGCCGCAGGAACGCTTTGCACACCGCAGCGGCCCGCTGCGCCTGCTCGTCGTCGGCGGCAGCCTGGGTGCCCGCGTGTTGAACGAGACGCTGCCGAAGGCGCTGGCGCTGATCGCGCCGGCCGACAGGCCGCAGGTCGTGCATCAGAGCGGTGCGCTGAATCGCGACGACGTGAAAGCCGCCTATGCCGCGGCCGGCATTGCCATCAACGGCGACGTCGAGGTGCTGCCCTTCATCGACAACATGGCCGAGCGCTTGGCCGCCTGCGACGTCATTCTGTGCCGCGCCGGCGCGGTGACGGTGAGTGAGCTCTGCGCTGCCGGTGTGCCCTCGGTGCTGGTGCCGCTGATCGTCAGCACGACATCGCACCAGCGCGACAACGCGCTGTTCATGGCGCAGCACGGCGCGGCGCTGCACTTGCCGCAATCCGAGATGACGCCGGAGAAGCTGGCGGATGTGCTGCGCGGCCTGGACCGCACGTCGCTGTTGTCGATGGCCGAGAAGGCACGCGCCTTGAGCCGCCCGCGCGCCGCGGCGCGAGTTGCCGACGAGATCGAATCCCTGGTGAACAAGCGATGAAACACGCCGTCAAGCATCTGCACTTTGTCGGCATCGGCGGCTCGGGCATGAGCGGCATCGCCGAGATCCTGCACAACCTCGGCTACCAGGTCAGCGGCAGTGACCAGAGCGACAGTGCGACCTTGCAGCGCTTGAAGTCGCTCGGCATCAAGACCTTCGTCGGCCACGACGCGAAGCACGTCAAGGGCGCGGATGCGGTGGTCACGTCCACCGCGGTCAGTGGCGGCAACCCGGAAGTGATCGCCGCGCGCGCCACGCGCGTGCCGGTGGTGCCGCGCGCCGTGATGCTGGCCGAGTTGATGCGCCTGCGGCGCGGCATTGCCATCGCCGGCACGCATGGCAAGACGACGACGACGTCGCTGGTGGCCAGCGTGCTCGCCGAAGCGGGGCTGGACCCGACCTTCGTCATCGGCGGGCGCCTCAACAGCGCGGGTGCGAACTCGCGGTTGGGTTCGGGCGACTACATCGTCGTCGAGGCTGACGAGAGCGATGCCTCGTTCCTGAACCTGATGCCGGTGCTGTCGGTGGTGACCAACATCGACGGCGACCACATGGAGACCTACGGCCACGACTTCGCACGGCTGAAGGCGGCCTTCGTCGACTTTCTGCACCGCATGCCGTTCTACGGCGCAGCGATCGTCTGCGGCGACGATCCGGGCGTGCAGTCGATCGTGCCGATGGTCTCGCGGCGGGTCATTCGCTATGGCTTCGAGGCCGGCTGCGAAGTGCGTGCGACGAAGATCGAAGCGCTGCCGGGCGGGCAGATGCGCTTCGTTGTCGAGCGCCGCAACGGCGTGACGATGAAGCCGCTGGCGATCACGCTCAACCTGCCGGGTGAGCACAACGTGCTGAATGCGCTGGCAGCCATTGCGGTGGCGACAGAGCTTGAGTTGCCGGACGCGCCGATCGCCGCCGCGCTCGCCAAGTTCGCAGGCGTCGGCCGGCGCTTCCAGCGCTATGGTGAAGTCAAGTCGCGCGATGGCGCGGGGGCCTTCACGGTGATCGACGATTACGGCCACCACCCGGCGGAGATGGCTGCGGTGATCGCCGCTGCGCGTGGCGCGTTCCCCGGCCGACGCCTCGTGCTCGCCTTCCAGCCGCACCGCTACACGCGCACACGCGACTGCTTCGAAGATTTCGTCAAGGTCCTGGGCCGTGCCGATGCGGTGCTGCTGACCGAGGTCTATGCCGCGGGCGAGCCGCCGATCGTCGCGGCCGATGGCCGCACGCTGGCGCGCGCGCTGCGCGTGGCCGGCAAGGTCGATCCGGTGTTCGTCGATGAGGTCGATGGTCTCTCTGAAGCCGCACTCGAACACGCCAAGGCGGGTGACGTCGTGATCGTCATGGGCGCGGGCTCGATCGGCAACGTTGCGCCGCGGATCGTTGAACTGGGGTCTGTTCCCACTACGGAGGCCTGATGCGTTGCCACCAGAAAGCGCGCCAGCTAGGCGCAAAACGAAGCCGGGTTTGGGACCCGGCGAGGCTTTGCAACGACGCGGGCGCGTTTTCTGGTGGCAACCCGTGCGGGAACGGGCCTGTCAGCGCGCATGGCGGCGTTGCACTCCTAGTGAAGGCATCAAGCCTTCACGTCGTCGTGCGCCTTGCCCTGCGCGCTGACAGGCCCGTTCGCACAGGCCTGCGTAATGGGAACAGACCCCTTGGAGGTGCCGCATGACCCAGGAAGCCCATGCCGTGAGCGCAGCCTACTTCCTCAAGCGACCCGAGGACACCGGCAGCCTGCCGGTGTTGACCGATGTGCTCGTGGCCTCGGCCGATGCGCAGGGCCGCACCCTGTGGCTGGCCTGGGACGAGCGGCGCGTGCCGGTGCTCAATGAAGAAGTGAAGTCCGCCGACGAGCCGACGCTGCCGCGCTGGGCGAGGAAGCGCATATGAGCGCGCGCCAGGACTTCGGCAAGGTGGCGGTACTGATGGGCGGCGCGAGCGCCGAGCGCGAGGTCTCGCTGATGAGCGGCGGCGGCGTGCTCGCGGCGTTGAAGAGCCAGGGCATCGACGCGCAGGCGTTCGACCCGTCCGAGCGCGATCTGGTCGAGTTGAAGCGCGAAGGGTTCAACCGCTGCTTCATCGCACTGCACGGCCGCCATGGTGAAGACGGCACGGTGCAGGGCGCGCTTGAACTGCTCGGCATCCCCTACACCGGCAGCGGCGTCATGGCCAGCGCGATCGGCATGGACAAGGTGATGACCAAGCGTGTCTGGTCGGCGCTCGGCCTGCCGACGCCGCGCTCCTTGACGCTGGATGCCGCGCAGCAAAGCAGAGAGCGCCTGCGCACCGTGCCCGACGAGCTCGGCCTGCCGCTGATCGTCAAGGCACCTCACGAGGGTTCTTCGATCGGTGTCGTCAAGGTCAACGGCTACTCCGACATGCAGGGCGCCGTCGCCGAGGCGATGAAGTACGACAGCATGGTGCTGATCGAAGAGTTCGTCAGCGGCGACGAAGTCACCTGCCCGATCCTCGGCACGGGCGACAGCGCGCGCGCGTTGCCGGTGGTGAAGATCGTTGCCCCCGAAGGCAAGTACGACTACCAGAACAAGTACTTCACCGACGACGTGAAGTACCTCGTGCCTTCCGGGTTGCCGGCAGCGGAGGAAAAGGAGATTCAGCGCCTGGCCGTCGAAGCGTTTCAGGCCATCGGCTGCCGCGGTTGGGCGCGGGCCGATTTCATGATCAACGCCGCCAGCCGCAAGCCGTATCTGCTGGAGATCAACACCTCGCCCGGCATGACGAGCCACTCGCTGGTGCCGAAGTCGGCCGCAGCGGCGGGCATCGGCTACGAGGCGCTGTGCGTGGAAATTCTGTCGCTCGCGCGGCTGGACGGACAACACTGATGAAACAGCCCCTGCTCACTTCGTTCGCATCCCCGAGGGGAGCGTCAGTGCCGGACCAAGCGAAGCGCAGGTCAAGCCTGCGCGTTGGCGGCCCGGCGTCACTGACATGGCCACCAGCCGCAAGCCCACGGGGAAAGGCGCAGCCGCTGTGCTGCCGCCCGACGTGCGCCTGATGAACGGCGTGGCCGCCGTGATCATCGGTGCCGTGCTGCTCGTGCTGACGTGGCAAGCGGTGAAGTGGGCGACGCGCTCCCCCGTGTTCACGGTGCGTGCGATCGCACTCGACGCGGTGCTCGAGCGCAGCAGCGTGGCGGGCGTGCGCGCCAACGCGTTGCCGCGCTTGCAAGGCAACTTCTTCAGCATCGATCTCGACGCCGCGCGCGCCGCGTTCGAGTCGGTGCCCTGGGTGCGAAAAGCGATCGTGCGCCGCGTCTGGCCGAACCGCCTGACCGTGTCGCTCGAAGAGCACCAGGCGGCAGCCCTGTGGCAAAACGACGGCCAGCGCAAGGAGCGGCTGGTCAACACGCACGGCGAAGTCTTCAGCGCCAACGTCAAGGACGTGGCCGATGAGTCGCTGCCGACACTCGCCGGATCGGATGCCGCTTCGGCACAGATGCTGGCGCTGTACCAGCGCCTGAACGCATCGCTGGCGTCGATCGGGCAGCAGGTGCAGACGCTGCGCCTGTCGAGCCGCGGCTCGTGGCACGCCGAGCTGGCCGGCGGCGCGAAGTTGGAACTCGGCCGCGGCACGGATGACGAGGTGGTTGCGCGCGTCGATCGGCTCGCGCGCACGCTGGCGCAAGTCAACACACGTTTTGGCGACAAGCCGCGCGCCCTGGTGGCCGCCGATCTGCGCCACCCGGACGGTTATGCGCTGCGCCTGGCGGGCATCACGACCGCCGCGCAGCAGAACAGTTCATCCAGATAAGAGCAAAGACAAGAGGGAAACATGTCACGACCCCCAAGCTCCTTTTACTCGCTGCCCCCCACGGGGGCGCTCACGCCCTTCGGGCGGCCGGGCGGGCTTTGAGATGGCCACCAAAGAATTCAAGGACCTGATCGTCGGCTTGGACATCGGCACCGCCAAGGTGATGGCGGTGGTCGCCGAGGTCATGGACGACGGCACGCTGCGCGTCGCCGGCCTCGGCACGGCGCCGGCGCATGGCTTGAAGCGCGGCGTCGTCGTGAACATCGACGCCACGGTGCAGTCGATCCAGCAGGCGCTCAAAGAGGCCGAGATGATGGCCGACTGCAAGATCACGCGCGTCTACACCGGCATCACCGGCAGCCACATCCGCGGCCAGAACTCGACCGGCATGGTGATCGTGCGCGACAAGGAAGTGACGCCGACCGACGTGGCGCGCGTTGTCGATACCGCCAAGGCGATCAACATCCCGAACGACCAGCGCCTGCTGCTCGTCGAGCCGCAGGAGTACGTGATCGACGGCCACGAGGTCAAGGAGCCGGTCGGCATGAGCGGCGGCCGGCTCGAGGTCAAGGTCCACCTGGTGACCGGCGCGCAGAGCGCGGCCGAGAACATCATCAAGTGCGTGCGCCGCTGCGGCCTCGAAGTGGAACATCTGGCGCTGAACCCGAGTGCGTCGAGCGCGGCAGTGCTGACCACCGACGAAAAAGAACTTGGCGTCGCGCTGGTGGACATCGGTGCCGGCACGACCGACGTGCAGATCTACACCGGCGGCTCGGTGCGCCACACCGCGGTGATCCCGATCGCCGGCGACCTGATCACGAGCGACATCGCGATGGCGCTGCGCACGCCGACCAAAGACGCCGAAGAGATCAAGGTCGGCTACGGCGTGGCCAAGCAGCTCATCGCCGACCCGGCCGACAACCTCGAAGTGCCGGGTCTCGGCGACCGTGCGCCGCGCCTGTTGTCTAGACAGGCGCTGGCCGGCGTGATCGAGCCGCGCGTCGAAGAAATCTACTCGCTGGTGCACCAGGTGATCCGCGAGTCGGGCTACGAAGAGCTGCTCTCCAGCGGCATCGTCATCACCGGCGGGACGGCAGTGATGCCGGGCATGGTCGAGCTCGGCGAAGACATCTTTCTGAAGCCGGTGCGTCGTGGCAACCCGACGTACCCCGGCGCATTGCACGACATGGTGGCCAACCCGCGGTCGGCCACGGTGATGGGTTTGCTCGAGGAGGCGCGGCTGTCACGGCTGCGCGGGCACAAGGCTGCGGCGCAGGCGGGGTCGGTCAAGACCCTCGTCGGCCGCGCGAAGGATTGGTTCTTGGGAAGTTTCTGATTGATTGACTGATTGAGAGCACGACGAGGCTCGGTTTTCTTTGTTTGTACTTGGACGGCAACTGCTTCACTTTTAGGAGAGACACCATGGCGATCGAGATGATTGAGGAATTCGAACAAGGCACCCGCATCAAGGTGATGGGCGTGGGCGGCGGCGGCGGCAACGCGGTCGAGCACATGATCACGCGCGCGGTGCAAGGCGTGGAGTTCATCTGCGCCAACACCGACGCGCAGGCACTGAACCGCAGCAGCGCGCACAACGTCATCCAGCTCGGCCACACCGGGCTGGGCGCCGGCGCGAAGCCGGAAGCCGGCAAGCTCGCTGCCGAAGAGGCGATCGACCGCATCCGCGAAGCGATCGACGGCGCGCACATGCTGTTCCTCACGGCCGGCATGGGCGGTGGCACCGGCACCGGCGCAGCGCCGGTGATCGCGCGCATCGCCAAGGAGATGGGCATCCTGACGGTCGGTGTGGTCACCAAACCGTTCGAGTTCGAAGGTCAGCGGCGCTTGAAGTCGGCCGAGATCGGTGTGGCGGAGTTGGAGGCGAACGTCGATTCGCTGATCGTCGTGTTGAACGAGAAGCTGCTCGAAGTGCTCGGCGACGACGTGACGCAGGAAGACGCGTTTGCGCATGCCAATGACGTGCTGCGCAATGCGGTCGGCGGCATCAGCGACGTGATCCATGTGCCCGGTCTCGTCAACGTCGACTTCGAAGACGTGAAGACCGTGATGAGCGAGCCCGGCAAGGCGATGATGGGTACGGCGCAGGCCGGCGGCCCGGACCGCGCGACCAAGGCCGCGGAAATGGCCGTGGCTTGCCCGTTGCTCGAAGGCATCGACCTTTCGGGCGCGCGCGGTGTGCTGGTGCTGATCGCCGCGGCGAAGAACAACTTCAAGTTGTCCGAGTCGCGCAATGCGATGAACACGATCCGCCGCTACGCCGCCGATGACGCGCACGTGATCTACGGCACCGCGTACGACGACACGCTCGGCGATCAGCTGCGCGTCACCGTCATCGCCACCGGCCTGTCGCCGGCCCACCGCAAGCAGAGCACGCCGATCCAGGTCGTGCACAGCGCGCCGGTGCAGCGCACGGGCACCGACAACCTGCCGATCATGAGCCACCAGCCGCAGCAGGTGCCGCATCAACAGCAGCCGCAACAGGCGGTCGGTCAGGACTACAGCCAACTGGCCACGCCGAGCGTCTGGCGCAACGCGCGCACGCAGGCCGCGGCCAAGGTCGATGCGCTGGCGAGCAACGGCATGGACGAGATCGAGATCCCGGCGTTCTTGCGCAAGCAGGCTGATTGATCGGCCCACCCCCGAAGCGGCTTTGCCGCTTCCCCCTCAAGGGGTCAACGCCAGCGGACCGGCAAAGCCGGATCCGCGGCGTTCGCTTGGAGCGCTCCACTCGCCGATGAGAGCTTGGTTATTGATCGTTGCCGTCCTGTCGTCGTCGATGGCGCTGCCCGCAAGGGCAGACCGCCTCGACGACGACCTGACGACCGTTTGGGAAAGCGTGTGGGATCAGCGCGGCACGCCCGGCCGTCTGACGCGGTGGGAGCAACCGGTGCGCTTTCGAATCAGCGGCACCGATGCGAACCGCCACCACGACTTTGTCGCTGCGGCCGTGACCGAGGCCGGGCACGCGGCGGGCCTCACCGTGCATGAGCTGGCACAGCCTTCTGACGGGACGGCGGCGAACCTCGAGATCGAGCTCGTCGGCGAGCGGCAGCTCGACGACCACACCCCCTGCCTGACGCAACTGAACTCGGTGTCGTTTGCCTTGAGCCATGCGCGCATCCGCATGCGATCGGATGTCGTCTGGGAATGCACTTATCACGAGGTGATGCATGCGATGGGGATCGCGGGCCACCCCTCCGGCAAGACCGTGCTCAGCTACTTTCCCTGGCGGCGCGACGTCTTCATGGAAATGGACAAGCTGCTGCTCGCCGCCTGGTACGACCGCACGCTTTCGCGCGGCGCAACCCCGTTCGATGTGTTGTGGGTGGCTGGCGAGCGTGTGGCTCGACAAGAAGGCCTGGGCCTGAGCGCTGACGAGGCCGAGAAGCGGCGGCGCGCCCACTTCGCTGAGCGCATGGGCGAGATGGAGCGATTTGCGCAAGGGCAAGACGATGCGCCCATGATCATCAAGCGTTCTGGCCGTGCGAGCCCGGGACATATCGAAGAAGGGCGCACGTTGATGGCCTACTACCTCGGCTTTGCTCACCAGCGCGCAGCGGCTGGCTACCAGGACGACGCCAAGTCCGCGGCATGGTTTCGGCATGCAGCCACGCGCGCGCATGCGCCGTCGCAGGTGATGCTGGCGCGAGCACTGCTGGCTGGGGCCGGTGTGGTGGGCGATCCGGTCGAGGCGCACCGCTGGTTGGCCAGCGCGCAGCGCGGGGGCAACACTGTGGCGCGCACAGAACTTCAGCGCCTTGAGAAATCGATGGACACGGCGCTGCTCGAGAAGGCCAGGGCGCTCGGCCCCTACTGACCCATCATGCGAGTCCATCCCTCCGTCTCTAGAATTGCGGCCATGCTCCAGCAACGCACCCTCAAGACCATCACCCGCGCGGTGGGCTTGGGCGTGCACGGCGGGCAGAAGGTCGAGCTCACTTTCAAGCCGGCGCCGGTGGACAGCGGCATCGTCTTTCGGCGCGTCGATCTGCCGCAGCCGGTGAACATCCCGGTGGCGCCTGACACGGTCAGCGACACGCGCATGGCGACCACCATCAGCCCCGGCGGCGACCCCGGCGCGCCCAAGGTGCAGACCATCGAGCACCTGCTGTCGGCCTGTGCGGGCTTGGGCCTGGACAACATCGTCATCGATATCAGCGGCGAAGAAGTCCCGGTGCTCGACGGTTCGGCGGCGAGCTTTGTCTATCTGCTGCAGAGCGCCGGCATCGAGCTGCAGAACGCGCCCAAGCGTTTCATCCGCGTGAAGAAAAAAGTGGAAATCCGCGAAGGCGAGGGCGCGTCATTGAAGTGGGCGCAGCTTGAACCGCACCACGGCTATGTGCTGACCTTCGAGATCGAGTTCGACCACCCTGCGGTCACCGCCAGCGGCCAGCGCGTCAGCTTCGACATGGGCTCGGGCCGCTACAAGCGCGACATCGCGCGCGCCCGCACCTTCGGTTTTTCCAAAGACGTGGAAGCGATGCGCGCTCGCGGTTTGGGGCTTGGCGGCAGCATGGACAACGTCATCGTGCTCGGCGACACGCGGGTGCTCAACGAAGGCGGCCTGCGCTATGACGACGAGTTCGCCAAGCACAAGATACTGGATGCCATCGGCGACCTGCACGTCGCAGGCAAGCCCATGCTCGCCCACTACACCGCCTACAAGAGCGGCCATGCGCTGAACAACAAGCTGCTGCGCAAGCTACTCGCCGATCGCGACGCGTTCGAGATCATCAGCTTCGACGATGCGCGCGACGCACCGGCCGGGTTTGCTGAACTCGCCCCCGCCTGGTGATCGCTTGCTGATCCTGCGCCTCGTCTTCGGCCTGCTGCTCGCGGCGGGTCTCATCAGTTTTGCGATCTATGTGGCCACCGGCAATGCGGTGTGGCGGCAGCGTGGGTTGGTCATCGTCAAATGGACAGTGATCGCCGGGCTCGGCGCGGCAGCAGTCCTCGTGCTCGAACGTCTGGCGGTGCTGCTCTGACAACGAGGAGGAGGTGGGTTCGATGAAGTACTTCTACTGGACGATGGCCGTGCTGACGATCAGCACCTTCATTCCGTCGGCGTTCTTCGTCATCCTCTTCGCCGCCACCGGTGAAGAGGGCTGCATGCGCCGCGCCAAGACGCTGTGGCGCTTCGCCAAGCTGTTCGGGCTGCTCGGCTTCAACGTCGGCATCTGGGGGCACGTCGCGGTGGCGATCTGGAAGACGATCTTCTGAGTCGCTGGTAGCGCGTCGCCGACAGATCAGTAGGCCCGCCCCTTTTTGAACTGCGCATGCTGCCTTCGCGCCAGCGGCGCCACACGTTCCAGCGCCGCCATCGACGCGCCCGCGTGCGCATGCGTGATGGCGATGCCCAGCGCGTCGGCGGCGTCGGTGCCGGGCGCCGCGCGCAGCGACAAGAGCCGAGTCACCATGGCCTGCACCTGCTCCTTCTTCGCATGGCCGCTGCCGACGATGGATTTTTTCATCTGAAGCGCGGTGTACTCGGAGACGATCAGGTCCTTGGACACCAACGCCGCCAGCGCCGCGCCACGGGCCTGGCCGAGGAGCAGGGTGCTCTGCGGATTGACGTTGACGAAGACGATTTCCACCGCCGCGCATTGCGCTTCGTAGCGCTGCGCCACTTCGCAGACGCTTTCGAAGATGATCTTCAATCGCGCAGGCAGGTTGCCACGATCGACAGCCGCCGTCTTGATCGTGCCGCTGGCCACATACGCCAAGCGCGGGCCGTCGCAGTCGATGACGCCGAAGCCGGTGGTCTGCAAGCCGGGGTCGATGCCGAGGATGCGCATATCAGGCCAGCGCCGGGCCGCCCCAAGCGGCCTGAGCTCCCCTCGGGGGACGCGAACGCAGTGGGCTTGGGGCTGACATCTAGACTTTGAAGTACCAGCGAACGGAGTGGAAGAAAACCGGCGCTGCAAAACACAGCGGCGCGATGCGGTCGAGCAGCCCCACGGCCCCGGTCACACCCGCGCGGTTGCCCCACTGGTGCACGCCGGCGTCGCGCTTCAAGGCCTTCATCACGAACTCGCCGAGCGTGCCGCAGGCCGCGGCGATGAAGGCCACCACCAGCGCTTGCCCGGCCTTGAACGGCGTGATCCAGTACAGCGCGCCGCCGAGCACCGCGGCCACGAGCGCGCCGACGAACCACGAGCGAAACGAGAAGCTGCGGCTGATCTGCCGCGCCAGCGGGCGGCGGCGCAGCCAGCGGCTGGCCGCCTCCTGCACCAGTTGCGCGATCACGGTGACGACGACGAGGAAGAACAGCAGGAAAGCGCCGCGGCCCTCGTACTTCTCGAACTCCAACAGCAGCAGCGCCGGTGCGTGCGACAGGCCATAGACGCAGACGACGATGCCCCACTGGATCTTGGCGTTGCGTTCGAGGAAGCGGTGCGGGTCGCCGGCCAGCGCACTGACCACCGGCACCGCGAAGAAGACATACACCGGGATGAAGACCGTGAAGAGATCGAAGCGCCGCAGGCCGACGATCAGGAACTGAAGCGGCAGCACGATGAAAAACGCCAGGATCAGCGTGCGGTGGTCACTGCGCCTCGTGTGCTGCAGCGTGATGAACTCGCGCAGCGCCAGAAACGAGAACAGACCGAAAAAGATCGTCGAGCCGATCGGCCCGGAAAGCCAGGCCAGCCAGAAGAGCACGGTGCCCACCCACAGCGCGCGCAGATCGCGTCTGAAGCGCAGCCAGTTGTCGCTGTTGTCGTCGTGCGCACGCAGGGCGTACAACATGGCGCCCAGCGTGACCAGCAGCAGCACACCGAACAGGATCAGGAACAGCAGGCCGACTTGTTCATCGGGAGTGAGGCGTTTGAGTGCACCCATGTCAGTTGACGCGCGGGCGCAAGCCCACAACGGCGCTGCGCGCGCGATCGAGGAACGAGCGCTTCTCTTCACTCGGCTCCAGCTTCATCGGCGCGCCGAAGGTCACCG
This sequence comes from uncultured beta proteobacterium, assembly GCA_963814385.1. Taxonomy (GTDB): domain Bacteria; phylum Pseudomonadota; class Gammaproteobacteria; order Burkholderiales; family Burkholderiaceae_C; genus CADEEN01. Next base: position 116,916 of record CAWFCX010000048.1, on the reverse strand, counting down.
TGCACAGGATCGGCACCGGCACGACCTCGCCCTTGGGCATCACGCGCTGCACGTTGTCGATCCACGCCGGCACCAGCTGCACGTCGGGGAACTGCTCGGCCAGGTGGTACAGGCCGCTCTTGAAAACCTGCGGGTCGCCCTTGTTGCTGCGCGTGCCCTCGGGGAAGATCACCAGGGAGTCGCCTTGTCTCAAGGCTTCGGCCAGTGGCTCCAATGGGTCCTGGTCATCGGTGCGCTGCCTGGCGACATACACCGCGTTGAAAACCTCGCGCGTGATCCAGTGTTTGAAGGGGCTCGACGTCCAGTAGTCCTTGGCCGCGATCGGCCGCGTCTTGCTGCGCAGGTCTTTCGGCAGCGCCGCCCAGATCAGCACCCAGTCGAAGTGGCTCTGGTGGTTGGCGAAGTAGATGCGCTGCTCCGCGGTCGGCGGACAGCCCTTCCAATGGCCCTGCGCGCCCGTGATCAAACGGGCGATGGTATTGAGCAGCAGGCCCATCAGGTCGGCACGGGTCATCGGGAAGGACTTTAACCACCCCGCCGCGGACGGCGCCGCACCCCCTCCAGGGGGCGGCGGTCGCGTGATAGTGTTTCAACATGGACAACAAGTCGAACAAGACCCATGTCGTTGTCATTGGTGGCGGCTTCGCCGGACTGTGGTGCTCACGCGCGCTGGCATCGGCGCCGGTGGAGATCACACTGATCGACCGCGCCAACCACCACCTCTTCCAGCCGCTGCTCTACCAGGTGGCGACGGCCGGGCTGTCGGCCGGCGACATCGCCGCGCCGCTGCGCCACATCCTGGCCGGCCAGCGCAACATCACCGTGCGCATGGGCGAGGTGGACGCCATCGACACCGCGTCGCGTCGCGTGTCGTTGGCTGATGGCAGCGCGCTGGCGTATGACTATCTGCTCGTCGCCAGCGGCGCCACGCATGCCTACTTCGGCCACGACGAGTGGGCCGAGCACGCGCCGGGCTTGAAGACGCTCGACGATGCGATGACGCTGCGCCGGCGCATCCTGCTCGCCTTCGAACACGCGGAGAATGCGCTCGACGAGGACGAGCGCAAGGCCTGGCTGACCTTCGCCGTCGTCGGCGCCGGGCCGACCGGCGTCGAGCTGGCGGGCACGCTGGCCGAGATCGCGCGCCACACGCTCAAGGACGAGTTCCGCCACATCGACCCGGCGCGCGCGGTGGTGCAACTGGTCGAGGCCGGGCCGCGTGTGCTGTCGAACTTTCCGCCGGTGTTGTCGGACAAGGCCGCCACACAACTGCAACGCCTGGGCGTGCAGTTGCTGCTGGGCTCACCGGTGCAAGAGATCGACGCGCAAGGCTATGTGCGTGGCGGCGAACGCGTGCAGGCGAAGACGGTGCTCTGGGCCGCGGGCGTGGCGGCGTCGCCGCTGGGCGCCATGCTCGGCGCGCCGCAGGACCGCGCCGGCCGCGTGCAGGTGCAGTCCGACCTCACCGTGCCCGGTCTGCAGAACGTCTTCGTGGCCGGCGACCTGGCAACGCTCGCACAAGCCAACGGCAAGCCGGTGCCCGGCGTTGCGCCGGCGGCCAAGCAGATGGGCGCGCATGTGGCCAAACTGATCCGCGCACGCGTGTCGGGCGGTCACGACGCCACGCCGTTTGTCTATCGCGATTGGGGCAACCTGGCGACGATCGGCCGCATGGCCGCGGTGGTGGACATGCCCGGCGGATTGAAGTTCTCCGGCGTGCTGGCCTGGTGGTTCTGGCTCGCCGCACACGTCTTCTTCCTGATCGGCTTTCGCAACCGCTTGGTCGTGCTGATGAATTGGGGCTGGGCCTACACGACGTACCAGCGCCATGCGCGCATCGTCTTTGGAGCGGGGACGGGCGATCCGGCACAATCGAATCAGCAGTTATCCGAACAACCACGAAGATGACGAGACCCCCTGCATGAAGCGGCGCGATGTGGCGGTTGCGCTGGCGTCTGCGCCTTGGCTGGCTGCCTGTGTGAGTCGGCGCCAGGAGATCGCGGAGCCGCCGCCGCGCGCCGGCCGCCTGGTGGATCTCGGCGAGATCGCATCGGCCAACTCCAAGCTGTTGCCGCGCCCGGTCAGCGTGTGGTTGCCGCCGGGCTACGAGCGCGAGCGCGAGCGCCGCTACCGCGTGCTCTACATGCACGACGGCCAGAACCTGTTCGACTCGCGCGCGGCGTTCGGCGGTGTGCCGTGGGGTGTCGATGAAGCCCTGGCGGCGCTGATCGCGTTCGGCGATGTGCCTCCGACGATGATCGTCGCGGTGGGCAACACGGCGCAGCGCTGGTACGAGTACGCGCCCGAGGCGCCGCTGCGCACGCTGCCCACCGACTTGCGCGCTGCTGCCGACGCCGAGCACCCCTTGCCGGGCGCTGACCTCGCCGCCGAAGCTTATGTGCGCTTTCTTGCGGACGAACTCAAGCCGCAGATCGACCAGCGCTTTCGCACGCTGGTCGCACGCACCGACACGCTGCTCATGGGTTCGAGCATGGGCGGCCTGGCCTCGCTGTATGCGCTGTGCCGGCGCCCTGAGGTCTTCGGCGGCGCCGCGGGTTTGTCCACGCACTGGCCGGTGACGCGCATTGCCGGCGTGCACGACAACCCGGGCGCGCCGCCGATGATTGCGCTGTCGGCCGCGGTGCTCGGCTGGTTCGACGCCAACCTGCCGCGCGCCGGGGCACACCGCCTGTACTTCGACCACGGCACGCAGGGGCTGGACCGGCTGTACGCGCCGTACCAGTCGCGCGTCGACGCGATCGGCGCCGCCAAGGGCTATGGCCTGGGCAAGGACTGGATATCGACCGCCGCGCCCGGCGCAGACCACAACGAATCGGCGTGGCATGCGCGGCTGCCGGCAGCGCTGCGCTTTGTGTTGAAGGCTTGAGGCCCGGCCGTTCGTCCTGAGGTAACGAAGGACTGGTGAGCGCGTCGACACCTGACGCGAACGGCCGGCGCTCAGTGCCTGAAGTGCCGCACCCCGGTCAGCACCATCGCGATGCCGCGCTCGTCGGCCGCGGCGATCACCTCGGCGTCGCGCATCGAGCCGCCGGGCTGGATGACACAAGTCGCGCCGGCATCGATCACCACATCCAGGCCGTCGCGGAACGGGAAGAACGCGTCGCTCGCCACCGCCGAGCCTTGCAGCGTCAGGCCGGCGTTCTGCGCCTTGATACCGGCGATGCGCGCGCTGTCGACGCGGCTCATCTGGCCCGCGCCAACGCCGAGCGTCATGCCGTCGGCGCAGAAGACGATGGCGTTGCTCTTGACGAACTTGGCCACCTTCCAGGCGAACAGCAGATCTTGCAGTTGCTGCGCGGTCGGCGTCTTCTTGGTCACGACTTTCACGTCATCGGCTTCGATGTTCTTTGCATCGGCCGACTGCAGCAGCAGGCCGCCGCCGACGCGCTTCATGTCGAGCGCGTTCATCGCGCGCGACAACGGCACCTCGAGCAGGCGCACGTTCTGCTTGCTGGCGAACACCGCACGCGCTTCGGGTGTGATCTCGGGCGCGATCAGCACCTCGACGAACTGTTTGGCCACCTGGTCGGCCGTGGCGCCGTCGAGTGGCGCGTTGAAGGCAATGATGCCGCCGAAGGCCGAGGTCGGGTCGGTCTTGAAGGCCTTGGCATAGGCCTCGCCGACGTTGGCGCCGACCGCCACGCCGCACGGGTTGGCGTGCTTGACGATCACGCACGCAGCGGTGTCGGTGAAGCTCTTGACGCATTCCCACGCCGCATCGGCGTCGGCGATGTTGTTGTACGAGAGCTCCTTGCCTTGCAGTTGCGACCAGTCGGCGAGCAGACCGCGCGCCACGGTGTTCTCGCGGTAGAACGCCGCGCTCTGGTGCGGGTTCTCGCCGTAGCGCATGTCCTGCGTCTTGATCAATTGCAGGTTGAACACGGCCGGGTACTCGGCACGCACCGGCACCTTCGACGTGGCGCTCTCAGCGCCGGCTTCGAGCGCGGTCAGGTAGTTGGTGATCATGCCGTCGTAAGCGGCGGTGTGGGCGAAGACCTTCTTGGCGAGCGCGAACTTGGTGCCGCGCTGCACGCCGCCGGCCTTCAGTTCGGCGAGCACCTGCGCATAGTCGCTGGGGTCGATCACCACCGCCACGTCTTGCCAGTTCTTGGCCGCAGCGCGCAGCATCGCCGGGCCGCCGATGTCGATGTTCTCGATCGCGTCGTCGAGCGTGCAATCGGCCTTCGCCGTGGCCTGCGCGAACGGGTAGAGGTTGATCACCAGCAGGTCGATCGTGCCGATGCCATGTTCCTTCAATGCGGCCATGTGCTCGGGGTGATCGCGACGCGCCAGCAGGCCGCCGTGGATGCGCGGGTGCAGCGTCTTGACACGGCCGTCGAGCATTTCCGGGAAGCCGGTGACTTCGCTGACTTCGATGACCGGCAAGTCGTTCTGCGCCAGCAGCTTGGCGGTGCCGCCGGTGGACAGCAGCTTGACGCCGGCCTTGTGCAGCGCGCGGGCGAAATCGACGATGCCGGTCTTGTCGGAGACGGAGAGCAGGGCGGTGGTCATCGGAGTCCAGGATAGGTCCTGATACTCGCCGAAGGGCGTACCCTGTCCTGAGGTATCGAAGGTCGCTTGTAGGCTCAGCGCACGGGGCTTCGCTACCTCAGCCCGAACGGACTCGGCTACTTGATTAACTTGTGGTCCACGAGTTTTCGGCGCAGCGTGTTGCGGTTCACGCCCAGCCACTCCGCCGCCTTGCTCTGGTTGCCCTCGGCGTGGCGCATCACCACTTCGAGCAGCGGCTTCTCGGCCGCGGCCAGGATCATGTTGTGCAGCGAATGCGGCTCGGCGCCGCGCAGGTCCTTGAAGTACTGCTCAAGGCTGTCGCGCACGCAGGCGTCGATCTGTTTTTTGGTCATGCGGCGATCAACTCACTCGGCTCGTCGTTGGCGGCTACCGTGATGCGCGGCAGGCGCTGGTGCTGCGCGCCGAGTTCAGCGAACCAGTCGCCGACAGCGCGCAACTGCGTCGCGCAGTCGTCGATGAGGTTCATCTCAGCGCGAAACGCCTCGCCGCCCGGCAACTCGCGCAGCGCCCAGCCGATGTGCTTGCGCGCGCTGCGCACGCCGGTGAATTCGCCATAGAGCGCGTAGTGGTCATGCAGGTGCGCGGTGAGCCACTGCGCGGCATCGGCCACGGTGGGCGGCGCGAGCGCCTCGCCGGTGGCCAGGAAGTGCGCAATTTCGCGAAAGATCCACGGCCGGCCTTGCGCGGCGCGGCCGATCATCAGCGCGTCGGCTTGCGTGTGCGCGAGCACGGCGCGCGCCTTCTCGGGCGAGTCGATGTCGCCGTTGGCCACGACCGGAATGTGCAACGCCGCCTTCACCGCCGCGATCGTGTCGTACTCGGCCAGACCCTTGAAGCCCTGCTCGCGCGTGCGGCCGTGCACCGTGAGCAGCGCGATGCCGGCCTGCTCGGCGGCGCGCGCAATCACCAGCGCGTTCTTCTCCTGATGCGAGCGACCGGTGCGCATTTTCAACGTCACCGGCACGCCGCGCGGCGCGCAAGCGGCGACCACGGCGTCGATGATGCGCAGCGCCAGCGACTGATTGCTCATCAGCGCCGAGCCCGCGAACACATTGCAGACCTTCTTCGCCGGGCAGCCCATGTTGATGTCGATGATCTGCGCGCCGCGGTCGATGTTGTACAGCGCTGCGTCCGCCATCTCGCGCGCATCGACGCCGGCGATCTGCACCGCGATCGGCCCCGGCTCGCCCGTGTGATCGGCGCGGCGCGAAGTCTTGAGCGAGCTCCACAGCGCACGCTGGCTCGTCACCATTTCGCTCACGGCATGGCCGGCGCCGAGCTGCCGGCACAGCATGCGAAACGGCCTGTCGGTCACACCCGCCATGGGCGCGACGAACAGGTTGTTCGGCAGCTCGAAAGCACCGATGTTCATAGGAGGCGTGCCACGGATGCCGGGCCGACCCAAGTCCGTGGCGCGCCCCTCGGGGGCCGACGCCGCAGGCGTCTTGGGGTCGTCATGACATCGACTGCTGAAAAATGAGGCGCAAGTATAGCGATGCGATGCCACGGATAATCGTCTGCAATGGAAGCCTGGGTTCACGCGCTGTTGGCGGCGCTGGCGCTGCCGAAGTACGGTCTCGCGACCCTGTTCTTCGTGGCGCTGCTGTCGGCCACCTTGCTGCCCCTGGGCAGCGAGCCGGCGCTGTTCGGCCTGCTCAAGTTGAACCCCGAGTTGTTCTGGCCGGCGATGGTCGTCGCCACCGCCGGCAACACCATCGGCGGCGCGATCAGCTGGTGGATGGGCTACGGCGCCGAACGCGCTTTCGAGAAAGTCAAGCACCGCAAACCGTCGGAATTGAAAGCGATCGCGTGGCTCGAGCAATTTGGGCCGAAGGCGTGCCTTCTGGCCTTTCTGCCGGTGGTCGGCGACCCGCTGTGCGCGCTCGCAGGATGGTTGCGACTGCCGTTCTGGCCTTGTGTAGGCTACATGGCCATCGGCAAGTTTCTTCGCTACGTGATCTACACCGGTGCGCTGCTGTGGTTCTTCCCGGGGCAGATCGAGATCACGAACTGAAAGGATCGCGCATGAACACCCCCACCTACGACGACCTCAGCGCGCACTTCACGCGCCTGCATCACTACGCGCATCTGGGCTCGATCGTGAGCTGGGACCGCGCGGCCAACATGCCGCCCAAAGGCAACGACGCGCGCGCCTCGGCCATGGCCGAGTTGGCGGCGCTGATGCACCGCCTTCGCACCGAGCCGGCGCTTGGCGAGCGCATCGCGCGTGCCGAGCAGGAACCGTTGTCGGATCACCAGCGTGCCAACCTGCGCGAGATTCGCCGCGATTGGGTGCAGGCCACGGCGTTGCCGGAGTCGCTGGTGGCGCGCCAGGAGTTGCTGACCTCGCATTGCGAGCATGCGTGGCGCACGCAGCGCCCGGCCAACGATTGGAAGGGCTTTATCGAGCACTGGAAGCCGGTGGTCACCATCGCGCGCGAAGAAGCGGCGCTGCTCGCTGAGAAGTCCGGCTTGTCGAAGTACGACGCGATGATGGAGCGCTTCGAGCCCGGCATGCGCAGCGAGCAGGTCAGTCGCGTCTTCGGTGCGGTGCGGCAGTGGCTGCCGGGGCTGATCGACCGCGTGGTCGACAAGCAGAGCCAGGAGCGCGTGGTCGACGCGCGCGGCCCGTTTCCGCTCGCTGCGCAACAAGCGCTGTGCAAACGAGTGGTGTCGCTGCTCGGCTTCGACTTCGGCGCCGGCCGCCTCGACACCAGCACCCACCCGTTCTCCGGCGGTGTGCCCGAAGACGTGCGCATGACCACGCGCTATCGCGAAGACGAGTTCTTGCCGTCGCTGATGGGCACGGTGCACGAAACCGGCCACGGGCGCTATGAGCAGAACCGGCCGCGCGAGTGGCTCGGCCAGCCGGTCAGCGAAGCGCGCTCGATGGCGATTCACGAGAGCCAGTCGCTGAGTTTCGAGATGCAGCTCGGCAGCCACCCGGGCTTTGCGCAGGTCATGGCGCCGATGCTGCGCGAGGCCTTCGGTGACCAGCCCGCCTTTGAGCCCGGCAACCTGTGGCAGTTGATGACACGCGTCAAGCGCGGCCTGATCCGCGTCGATGCCGACGAGGTCACCTATCCGGCGCATGTGATCCTGCGCTATGAGATCGAGCGGCCGCTGATTGAGGGCGAGATCGAGCCCGACGACGTGCCGGCGCTGTGGGACCAGAAAATGGCGGAGCTGCTGCACCTCGACACACGCGGCAATTTCAAGGACGGGCCGCTACAGGACGTGCATTGGCCCGAGGGCATCTTCGGCTACTTCCCCTGCTACTCGCTCGGGGCGATGTACGCCGCGCAATGGTTCGCGACGATGCGCCGCGCGATGCCCGACCTGGACGAGCGCATCGGCCGTGGTGAGTTTGCGCCGGTGTTCGATTGGCTGCGCGACAACATCTGGCTGCAGGGCTCACGCTGGAGCACCGACGAGTTGGCGGTGCGCGCCAGCGGCGAGGTGCTGAATCCTGCGCACTTCAAGGCGCATCTGGAGGCGCGGTATCTGAGCTGAAACGTCAGCGCCGAGCGTTCTCCAGATCCGCCAGCGTTTCTTCGAGCTTCTTCAACGCGCGCGCGGTGCGCGGGCCGCCGCGCCGCGCTTTGCCGATCAGTCGGCGCTGTTCGTCATCGAGCGCGGCATGATCGATCGTCACGCCATGCGGCGCCAGTTGCGCCGCCATCGCAGTGCGCTGCGAGCGCAGCATTTCGCGCGTGCGCTGGTACGCGTGCTCGGCCAGTGCGCGGCGCTGCGACCAGCTGAAGGTGTTGGCCAGGAACATCTCGGCGTCACGGTGGTCGGGTTCGAGCAGCAGGATGTCGGTGTGCGGGTGCGTCTGCGCATAGCCCTTCATGCCGAGCTCCAGGCGCGAGTGGATCAGCGAGCGAAAGGTCTGGGACAGCACCACCGGCAGCCCGCCGTCGATCAGCCTCGGAATGCGTTCTTCGTTGCTCCCCAGGACGCGATGCCGCGTGGTGTGCGTCGCATCGAATGGCACCAGCGGGTTCAGGCAGATCAGCAGGTCCAGGCCCTCGTCGAGCAGCACGCTGGCATGCAGTGTTTTCTTCAGCGCACCATCGACGCAGGTGCGGCCGTTGATTTCGACTGGCGCGTACAAGCCGGGCAATGCCGCACTGGCCTGCACCGCGAGCGAGATCGGCACATCGTCGAGGCCGGGTTCACCGAAAGGAACCGCCTCGCCGCTGTCGAGATCGGTGGCCACGAGCACGAGCTTGCGCTTCAACTGGCGAAAGTCGTTCGTGCGGCCGGGGGCGCTGAAGAGTTGCGCCAAGCGCTCCTGCATCGCCTGGCCGCTGAAGATGCCTGCCGGCAGCGCCCGGCCGAGGCGCTCGAAGGCCGCCATGCGCGAGCGGCCTTTGACGAAATACTGGTAGGCGGCTTGCGCGCTGAGCGAGGGCAGCGCGGCGGCGCGCCGGAAGTACTCGTCCCAGGCTGGCTTCATCAGCAGCGAGGGGCTGAACAGATCGTTGTTCTTCGATGTGTTCTCGATGAAGCTGGCGCACAGGTCGCGCGCGCTCATGCCGTTGGCCAGACCGGCGGCCACGAAACCCCCGGCCGAGACGCCGACATAGCCCGAGAGCTGCGTCAGATCGATGCCGACCAGCGCTTCGTCGAGCGCGCACAGCGCGCCGATTTCGTAGATCGCGCCGAGCGGGCCACCGCCGGCCAACGCCAAGCCGATGCGCGGCGTGCGCAACGCAGCAGGGGCGCCGCGGCGCCCCTGGGTCGTCTTCTTGGCGGGCTTGCGAATCAGACCGCCTTGCGCGCTGCGCGTTTGGCCGGAGCCTTCTTGGCGGCGGGTCGCGCGGTCTTGGCCGCTGCCTTGGCCGGCGCCTTCACGCTGACGTTGGCCGACAGCTCATCGATGCGCTTGATCAGCGCGTTGATGTCCTTGCGTGACGGCACGCCCATCTTGTTGAGCGCCTTCTCGACACGCGCTTCGAAGATGGATTCCAGCTTGTCCCACGAGGCGCCGGCCTTTTCGCCCACGCCACCGGCCACCGCGGTCATCTTGCTCGTCACCGAGCTGATGCGCTCTTCGGCCAGGCCCTGCGTCTTCTTCTGCAGCGTCGTGCCTTGCTGCATCAGTTGTTCGAAGGCCTTGCTGCCGCCAGCCTGCGCTTTCGAGAACGCGCCCATGCCTGCCAGCCAGATGTGCTCGGCCTGTTCCTTGACGGCGGCAGCGATCGGGTTGTCCAGCAGTCCGGCGGGGTTGGCCGCTTTCTTCTGGGCCATCTTTTGCAGCTTCTTGACCATGTGCGTGTCCTTCGGGTGAGAGGTGAGGAATCCGGTGCAGGAACTATAGGATTGCTGCACTCGCTTTCCTAGTGAGCCGTGTCTATGCGCGCCTTCGGGAAAGCGCGCGTGTGGCCCCTGGGCTTTGGCCTAAGAATCAGCGCTCAATTTGCAGCACGACCCAGGAGACAGCGATGCAGTATTTCGTCACCGGCGCCACCGGATTCATCGGCAAACGCCTCGTCAAGACTTTGCTCGCGCGCAAGGGCGCCACGGTGTACTTCTTGCTGCGCAAGGAGAGCGAGCGCAAGGTGCCGGAGCTGCTCGAGTACTGGGGTGTGACGAAGACGCGTGCGATTCCCGTATTCGGCGATCTCACCGGCAAGAAGCTCGGTGTCGCCGCCGACGACATCAAGGGGTTGAAGGGCGACATCGATGCGCTGTTCCATCTGGCCGCGGTCTACGACCTGAAGGCCGATGAAGAATCGCAGATCCAGGCCAACATCGAAGGCACGCGCAACGTCGTCGAGTTTGCGAAGGCGATCGACGCGAAGCATTTGCACCACGTGTCGTCGATCGCTGCCGCCGGCCTCTATGAAGGTGTGTTCCGCGAAGACATGTTCGACGAGGCCGAAAACCTCGACCACCCGTACTTCAACACCAAGCACGAGAGCGAAAAGATCGTGCGCAAGGAGTCGAAGGTGCCGTGGACGGTGTACCGCCCGGCCTTTGTCGTCGGCGACAGCAAGACCGGCGAGATGGACAAGATCGACGGCCCGTACTACTTCTTCAAGCTGATCCAGCGCATGCGGCAGTTGCTGCCGCCTTGGTTCCCGTCGGTGGGCTTGGAGGGCGGGCGGCTGAACATCGTGCCGGTGGACTTTGTCGTTTCGTGCATCGACCACATTGCGCATTCGAAGGCCGAGTTGAAGGGCAAGTGCTTCCACCTCGTCGACCCGATGGGCTACCGCATCGGCGACGTGCTCGACATCTTCAGCAAGGCCGCGCACGCGCCGAAGATGAACGTCTTTGTCAACGCGGCGCTGCTCGGCTTCATTCCGAAGAGCGTCAAGAAGGGCCTGATGGCACTGGCGCCGGTGCGACGCATCCGCGGCGCGGTGATGAAGGATCTCGGCCTGCCCGAAGACATCCTCGAGTTCATCAACTGGCCGACGCGCTATGACCGGCGTGACCTCGACGCAGCGCTCAAAGGCAGCGGCATCGAGTGCCCGAAGCTCGAAGACTACGGCTGGCGCTTGTGGGACTACTGGGAGCGCCACCTCGATCCGGATCTCTTCATCGACCGCTCGCTCAAAGGCACCGTGGCCGGCAAGGTGGTGCTCGTCACCGGCGGCTCGTCGGGCATTGGCCTGGCCGCGGCGCACAAGTTTGCCGAAGCGGGTGCGGTGACGATCATCTGCGGCCGCGACCAGGACAAGCTCGACGAAGCCTGCAAGGAAGCCAAAGCCAAGGGCTATGAGTTCGTCGCCTATTCGGCCGACATTGCCGACATGACCGATTGCGACCGCTTCACGGCGCTGTTGAACGAGAACCACGGCGGCGTGGACTTCCTCATCAACAACGCCGGCCGCTCGATCCGCCGTGCGATCGAGTCGAGCTACGACCGCTTCCATGACTACGAGCGCACGATGCAGCTCAACTACTTCGGCTGCCTGCGTGTGACGATGGGCGTGCTGCCGAGCATGGTCGCCAAGCGCAAGGGCCATGTCGTCAACATCAGCTCGATCGGCGTGTTGACGAACGCGCCGCGCTTCTCGGCCTATGTTGCATCGAAAGCGGCGCTCGATGCGTGGACACGCTGCGCGTCTTCGGAGTTTGCGGACCAGGGCATCACCTTCACGACGATCAACATGCCGCTGGTGCGCACGCCGATGATCGCGCCGACGGCGATCTACAAGAACGTGCCGACGCTGGCGCCCGAAGAGGCGGCCGACATGGTGGCGCAGGCCTGCATCAGCAAACCGGTGCGCATTGCCACGCGCCTGGGCATCTTCGGTGAGCTCCTGCATGCGCTGGCGCCGCGCATCGCGCAGATCTCGATGAACACGACCTTCCGCATGTTCCCGGATTCGTCGGCGGCCAAGGGCGACAAGTCGGCCAAGCCGCAGCTCTCTGCCGAGGCGGTGGCGATGCAGCAGTTGATGCGCGGCATTCACTTTTGACGAAAGCGGACGTACCCATGCGCGCGTTGCGCGCGGCCACGCGGCTTTCGTTGCCCGCACTGGAGGCTCTCGCCTCGGCGCTCGGCATGCGCGCGTTGGAGCGGACGCTGTCGCGCCGCTCAACTTGCGTGCGAGCTACGCTGGCGCTCGCTTGAGATAGCTCTGGAAGACGCCTACGTGCACCAGAGCGTCGTCCGACGAGTCGGGCCACAGATCCTGACTGCGAAAGCGCACGTCGTACGTTGGCTCGTCTTGCGCTTGCACGCCATGCGCGTGCGCGTCGGGGAACGGGTAGGGCGGCGACTCTCCGATCACCACGCCAGCCTTGCCGCGGATGTAGCCGGGCAGTCGCATGTGGCCGGGCACGCTGTCGTCGCGCACGCGCACGCGGTCGCCCGCAGCAAAGCGCTCGCGCGTGGCCACGTTGCCGCGCCCGGGCGCGCTCGGCGTGGCAAGCGGCACGGCGCCTTGCGCGCGGCGCTCCAGCTCTTCGCGCGAGAGCACGCCTTTTTCAACCAGCAGCGTGGCCAGGCTCGTCAGCGTGCGCTCGTAGTAGCCCGCGCTGACGTAGTGGCGCGGCTCCATGCGCTCGATCGCATGGCGGTATTCGTCCATGTTGAAGATGCCCAGCCGAACCGCGTGCGCATACAGCGCATTGACGCGCACTTCCCACGCTGCATGAAACGTCTTGGCGTCCGGGGTGTAGCGCACCGGGCCGAAGCCTTGTTTGCCGCCGAGGTCATGCATGCCGTCCATGGTCTGTGCTCCGGGATTTACAGGCGCGACACGCCGATCATCGAATCGCGCGTGACGATGTCAGCCAGCCGCTCTTGCGTCCAGCCGATCGTCTGCGTCGGCTGCTCGGGAATCACGATGTAGCGCGTGTCGGCCGTCGTGTCCCAGACGCGCACTTCCACCTCGGGCGGCAAGTCCAGCCCCATCTCGCGCAACACCGTGCGCGATTGGCGCACGATGCGCGCGCGGTACTCGAGGTCCTTGTACCAATCGGGGGGCAGACCGATCAGCGTGAACGCGGTGCATGAACACAGCGTGCAGCAGATGACGTTGTGCACGCGCGCCGTGTTCTCCAGCGCGACGAGGTGGCGGTGGTGCTTGGGCAGCGCGAGGCCCAGCTCGGCTACGGCAGCGCGGCCGTCGGCCAGCAGGCGCGCGCGAAACGCCGCATCTACCCAGGCCCGGGCGACGACGCGCGCGCCATTGCGCGGCAGCCATTCTTCCTGCGCTTTGTGGCCGAGTTCGGCAACGGCCTGGCTGGCTTCGAGGCCGCGCTCGTCCAGAGCAGTCTGGATCGCATCGACGCGCTCCAGGGCCGAGGCCATGCGCGGCGGGGTGTGTTGATGTGTCGTCACGTGAACCTTCCTTCGAGCGGCGCAGCCTCAGCGATAAAACGGCTCGACCTTGCCCTTCAACTTGATCAGCACCGGCTTGCCCTTGCGGTCAACCGTCTTGCCGGCGGGCACTTTCACCCAGCCTTCGCTGATGCAGTACTCCTCGACGTCAACGCGCTCCTTGTCGTTGAAGCGGATGCCGATGTCGTGCTCGCACACCGCCGCCACGTGATGCGCGCTCGTGGGATCGACCGAGAGGTGGTCGGGCAACGCGGGTTTGGTGGTGTCACTCATCTCAGATCTCCGCGACTTTCAACACCAGCTTGCCGAAGTTCTCGCCGTTGAAGAGCTTGAGCAGCGTCTCGGGGAAGGCTTTGACACCGCCGGAGGCGACGTCCTCGCGGCTCTTCATGCGCCCGTCTTTCAGGTGGCCGGCCATCTCGGCCACGGCGACGGGGTAGCGGTCGGCGTAGTCGAAGACGACGATGCCTTCCATGCGCGCGCGGTTGACGAGCAGTGAGAGGTAGTTCTTCGGCCCTTGCACCGCGGTCGTGTTGTTGTACTGGCTGATCGCGCCGCAGATGATGATGCGCGCCTTGCGGTTGATGCGCGTCAGCACGGTGTCGAGGATCTCGCCGCCGACGTTGTCGAAGTAGATGTCCACGCCGTTGGGGCAATGCTGCTTCAGGCCGTCCTTGACCGGCCCGGCCTTGTAGTCGATGCAGGCATCGAAGCCGAGTTCGCGCACGACCCACTCGCATTTGGCCGCGCCGCCGGCAATGCCGACGACGCGGCAGCCCTTGACCTTGGCGACCTGGCCGACGGTCTGGCCCACCGCGCCGGCCGCGCCGGACACAACGACGGTCTCACCTGCTTTCGGCTGGCCCACGTCCATCAACCCGAAATAACCCGTCATGCCCGGCATGCCAAGCACGTTCAGCCACTGCGACGGTGTGCCCAGGCGCGTATCGATCTTGAACATGCCGCTGCGCTTGACTTGATCGGCCGCAAACAGCGCGTACTCCTGAACGCCGGTGCCGGCACTGACAACGTCGCCGGCCTTGAACGCAGGATTCTTCGACGCGACGACGACGCCGACGCCACCGGCGCGCATCACCTCGCCGATGGCCACCGGTGGGATGTAGCTCTTGCCCTCGTTCATCCAGCCGCGCATGGCGGGATCGAGCGAGATCATCAGCGTCTTGACCAGCACGCCGCCTTCCGCCGGCTCGGCCACGGGCTCGCTGGTGTGCTGCCAGTCGCTGGCCTTGGGCAGGCCTTCGGGGCGCGCTGCCAGGCGCACCTGGTGGTTGGTGAGGGCGGCCATCGTGCTGCTCATGAGCGGTTCCTTGATATGAGCCACACAGCGTACGCCATGCGCGAGCTGCGCAGCGTCACGCAGGCGACGCCGCAGTGCAGCGGTGGACTTCGATCGTGGCGTGGCGCAGGCGACGCACGGCTTTCAACCGGGCGCCGTAGTGCTGCGCCGGCTGCGGGTGGTCGGCAACGACCGACAGCGCCGCCGCATAGGCATCGGGCCCGACCTGCCAGACATGCAGGTCGGCCAGCTTGGCGTCGCCATCGCCCTCGATCAGCGCGCGCACCTGCGCGGCCAGGCTCGGCGGCGCGCTGGCATCGACGAGTGCCTTGGCCGAGTTGCGCAACACACCGATCGCCCATCGGCCGATGACCACGGCGCCGATCAGCGCCACCGCCGGGTCGAGCCAGGCCACGCCCCACCACAGGCCGCCGGCCAGCGCAACGATGGCGAGCACCGAGGTGAAGGCATCGGCCACGACGTGCAGGTACGCAGCGGCGAAGTTGTGGTCGTGGTGGTGAGCGTCATGCGCACCGTGATCATGGCCATGCTCATGGGCGTGCCCATGCCCACCCGCGCGCGCCAGGATCAACGCGCAGACGAGGTTCACGGCCAGGCCGATCGCCGCCACGACCATCGCCTCGCCATAGGCCACGCTGCGCGGCGCTTGCAGCGCGCGGATCGCGTCGATGCCGATCCACACGCCCATCGCCAGCAGCAGCAGGCCGCTCGTGTAGGCGGCGAGCACTTCGATCTTCCAGCCGCCGAAGGTGAATTTCGTCGAGCCATGCGCTCGCTTCGCGGCCATCGCTGCAAGCGCTGCGCCGCCGAGAGCGAGCGCATGCGTGCCCATGTGCCAGCCGTCGGCCGTCAGCGCCAGCGAGCCGCTCCAGTAGCCGGCGGCGAGCTCCAACGCCATCGTCGCCAGCGTGATCCAGGTCACCCACCACAGCGCGCGGGTGCGCGTGGCGGCGTTGGCGTCATCGCTGAAGTGGTGGCTGTGGCGGAACGGCGCCAGGTCGTGCTGGTGCGCATGCTGCGCGGGGGCCGGCGAACTCATGGCGTGCAGTATCGCGCGCGCGCAACAACGCCGGCCGGCGGCTTCGACTCAGCTCTTGAGGCGCTCGTTCTGCGGAAACATCGCGCGCCTGGCTTCGTCGTCCATCTCGGTCTTGAACGTGTACCGGTCCTTCAGTGCCGCCACGCGCTGCGCGGCAGGGCGTGCATTGACCGCGTCGAACAGTCGCTTGACGTTCGGCAGTTGCTCCCACGCAGCGTCGCCAAGCGCAAACGGCACGGCGCGCGCCCAGCCCCACACGGCCATGTCGAGCAGCGTGTAGCGCTCACCCATCATCCACGGCCCCTTCGCAAGGTGCGCGTCGAGGATCTTCCAGTGCCGCCAGGCTTCGAAGTCGTAGCGGTTGATGGCGTAAGCGATCTTCTCCGGCGCGTAGTGCTTGAAGTGCACGCTCTGGCCGTTGAAGGGCCCGATGCCCGAGGCGGTGAACATCAGCCACGACAGCATCGACCCGCGATCCTGCGGCGCCGGCAGGAACTGGCCGGTTTTCTCCGCCAGATAGAGCAGGATCGCGCTGCTGTCGAACACTGTCGTTGCGCCATCGACGATCACCGGCACCTTGGCGTTCGGGTTGATGGCCGTGAACGCGGGCAAGTGCTGCTCGCCCTTGCGTGTGTCCACCGCAATTGCCTCGTACGGCAGGCCAGCCTCTTCGAGGAAGAGCGCGACCTTCATCGGGTTGGGGGCGAGGGAGTAGTAGAACTTGAGCATGGCGGGCCTCGAATGACTGGGACGGGGATTGTGCGACGCATCAGCGCGTCGGCGCCGGCAGCGCCTGCCAGTCGGCCACCGCCAGGCGCGCCACCACCGTCCAGCGCATGCCGCCCGGGCGGATGACGGCAGCTTCACCTTCCATCAGGTGCGGTGCGCCGGCGATGGTGCGAAACGGGGTGCCGTGGCCGACGATCCAGCGGTTGCTGCCGGCCGCCACCGGCGTAGCCAGCAACTGTTTCAGGCCGGGGTAGTCGCCGCCGTCGGACTCGCGGATTTCATTGCGCGGTGTCACCGTTTCGCCCAGCATCCGGCGCGCATGGTCCATGGTGCGGCAGTACGGGCTGGCCAGGGCTTCGCCCATGCGCAGGCGCAGTGCACGGATGCGCTGGCCGATCGCGGCAGCATCGGTGCGGCCCTGCGCCGACAGCAGGCGCTGGTTATCGCAGTCATCGAAAGCGCGCATGCCGCTGTCGTTGCGAGAGAAGTCGGTGGCGGTGTGGCGAAAGTAGATGACATAGCCGCCGCGTCGCAATGCAGCCACCAGCGCTGCGCCCTGCAACTGGGAGCCCGCGGCTGGGGCCGACGACTCCGTCCCTGCGACGTTGGCGGCACGCGCAGGTTCCATGGCTGCCAGACCAGCGGCCACCCACAGCACCGCCGCCACAAAACGTAAGCCAAGCCTCATCGAGAACGCCATGGACGCAGCATGCCGCGCAAGCCGATCCCGTTCAGCGACAGGGGCATTGCCAGCCGCGCAGTCCAGCGCGCTCTAGGCTTCCAGCAGCGGCTGCACGTAACGCGAACCACGCGCCGAGTGCGAGGAACAGCAGCGACAACCCATACACGCGCGCCGACCAGCGCCGTGTGCGCAGGCACGCGTCGCGCAGCGCCGGGTCGGTGGGGCAGGGTGCGCTGCGGTTGCGCCACTGCATGACGCCGCCGATGGTCATTGCCGCGCCAGCCAGGCCGAACACCAACGCCTTGTGCTCCGACAGCCAGACGATCTGCGGGAACACGCTCACCAGCCCTGCGAGCGCCGCGCCAGCACCGAGTGCCACCAGCAGCGCAGGCAGTGCGCAGCAGATCAGCGTGCCGGAGCTCGCCGCGAGGGCGGCCCAGGCGCTCCACGCGCCTTGGCGCAGCGGCGCGGTCAGATCGCCTGGCGGCTCGTTCACTTCTTGCTGGCCTTCATCTCGGCGCGGATCGCGTCCACGGTCTGCGGCACCGCTTCAACCTTGACCACGTCGTAGCCGGCTTCGGTGATCTCGTGCCTGAGCACGGCGTCGTCCAATTGCTGGCCTTCCTTGGCCTGCACCGCGACGACTTTCTTGCCGAGGTTGACGTACACCGCCTGCGTTTGCGGCAGCGCCGACAGCCGCTTTTCGATGCCTTGCGCGCAGAACGCGCAGACCATGCCGTTGACGGTGAGCTTCTTCGTGTCCGCGGCTTGCGCTGCGAGGGCCGACGCGACCAACGTCAACAGGGTGAGGGTGTTTCTCATGGCGTGCCTTTCAATCACAGGATGTACATGAAGTTGAAGCGGGCTTGGCGGTCCTGGTTCACACCCGCTTCGATGAACCAGCCCTTGTTGATGAGGCGCAGCATCGGCGTGATTTCGGTGCGCGCCGACAGGCCGCGCATGCGCCGCGCTTCGACGACGATCCAAGGTTGTGTTTCTTCGTACTCGGTTTCGTAAAAGCTGAAGCCCGCGCGCACCGCGCCGTAGTCGTGGTTGATGCCGCGTGCCCGGTACGGGCGGGCGAAGGCAGCGACGTACAGGCGCGTGGTTTCGTAGTCGGCCTGCACGCCGGGAGCCCACAGGAAACGCGTGCCGCCGAAATCGCTGCCGCGCACGCCGCCGATGCCGCCGACGAACCACAGGTTGGCCTGTGAGTGCTCGGTGTTCCAGCGTGCTAGCAAGCGCGTGTAGGTCGCTTCACCGACCGAGCGTGTGCGCGAACGGTCGGCGTCTGCGCGCATCCACAGCGCGCCGCCGCCGAACGCATCGCGCGACGTCACGGCATGGTTGACCCAGGCCTCGCGCCAGTTGGCGCCGAGGTCGCCCATCGCCATCTGGCTGTCCTTGAAGCCCATCGGTGCGGCCCAGGCGAGCGGCGATGCGAGCGCAGCGCCGACCAACGCGACGACGCTGAACGCGGCGTGCAGCGCTTTCATCGCTGGTCGTGCGGCGCAGCGAGCGCACGCAATTGCGGTCCGAGGTGGCGCATGCCATCGGCCACGGCAAAGACGGCCGCACACAACGCAAACGCGCAGCCGCCCCACGGCAGCCGCGACACTGCCACGGCCACCACGCCGATCATCAGCAGCGCATGCCGGCGCGTCAGTTGCTCCGGCGCCAGGCCGCCGACGGCGACGACCACGGCCAGCGAGGCCGAGACGAACACGTCGTAGCGCGGCGTGGCCGGCCACCAGCCGAAGAACACCGACGCCGTGTGCGCGGCCAGCAGCGCGCCGGTGACCAGCAGCGTCGTGCCGTCGAGCACGCAACGCAGCCAGGCGTGAGTGCGGTCGGCGCAGGCGTCCAGGCGCTGCTGCTGGTGCAGGCCCCAGACCAGCGCCGCGCTGCCGAGCAGCACGCAATCGCGCAGGGCTGCGCCCAAGAGCAGCAAGACGACGGCACGAGCGGCGTGGGTCATGGCGCCTTGGTCACCTGCGTGACGACGTAGCCGCCATCGATCTGCTCGGCGCTGAATTTCACTTTGTCGCCGGCCGCCAGACCGTCGAGCAGCTTGGCGTCCTTGACGCGAAAGACCATCGTCATGCCGGGCATGTTGAGGTTCTTGATCTCGCCATGCTTGAGGGTGATCTTGGCTTGCGCTTTGTCGATCTTGCGCACTTCGCCGTCGGTCATGTCGGCGCTTTGGGCGAGCGCCACGGTTGAAAACGCGACCAGTGCGGCAGATGCCAGCCGGCGTGCGAGCAGTGTGTTCAAGGGGATTCCTTTTGAAAGTGTGTTGCGGTCAGGCGCTGACCACGATCGTGCCGACCATGCCGGCCTGGTAGTGGCCGGCAATCAGGCAGGCGAACTGAAACTCGCCGGGACGATTGAAGGTCCAGACGATCTGCCCGGTTTTGCCCGGGGGCACATGGGCCATGTAGGGCTCGTCGTGCTCCATGTTCGGGAACTTCAGCATCAGCGCGGCGTGTTCGGCGTTTTCCGCTTTGGTGCCGATCACGAACTCGTGCATCACCTTGCCGGTGTTGCGCACGGTGAAGCGGATCGTCTCGCCGAGCTTGGCATCAACGCGGTCGGGCACGAAGCGCATCGTGTCGAGCATGCGGCACTCGATCGTCCTCGCGGCCCGCTTGGCCTCGCCGGCAATGCCCCAGTCCTTCTGCTCTTTTTTGACGATGCTGGTGTGCTTCTTGTCGCCATGCGCCCGCGCGGGCGTCACGATCGTGGCAGCCACAGCGGCGATCAGTGTTCTTCGTTTCGTCATGGTCAGCGCCCTAGTGTTTATGTTCGGTGGGCCTGCGCACGGTGACTTCGATCTCACGAGCCGGCGCCTTCACGGCGGGTGACTGCGGTGCGCGCGCCGGTGGCGCCAACTGGCCGTTCCACTCGTAGGCCAGCGTGCCCGGCGGATGTTTGAACCAGCCCGGGTCCTTGTAGTCGCCGGCCTTCTGGTCCTTGCGCACCTTGACGACGCTGAACATGCCGCCCATGCCGACCGCGCCGAAGGGCCCGGTGCCGGTCATCATCGGTGCGGTGTTGTCGGGCAGCGGCATCTCCATCTCGGTCATGTCGTGCATGCCGCGCTCGCTCATCGCCATGTAGTCGGGGATCAGGTTGGTGATCTGCCGGGCCACGCCGCGGTGATCGACGCCGATCATCGTCGGCACGTTGTGGCCCATTGCATTCATCGTGTGGTGGCTCTTGTGGCAATGAAACGCCCAGTCGCCTTCTTCGTCGGCGAGGAACTCGAGTTGCCGCATCTGGCCGACGGCAATATCGGCCGTCACCTCGGGCCAGCGCGAGCCTTTCGGCGTCGGCCCGCCGTCGGTGCCGGTGACGCTGAACTCGTGGCCGTGGATGTGGATCGGGTGATTCGTCATCGTCAGGTTGCCAATGCGCAGGCGCACTTTGTCGTTCCATTTCACGACGAGCGGATCGATGCCCGGATAGATGCGGCTGTTCCAGCTCCACAGGTTGAAGTCGAGCATCGTCATGATCTTCGGCGTGGCGCTGCCGGGCTCGACGTCGTACGAGTTGAGCAAGAAGCAGAAGTCGCGGTTCACCTCGTCGATCAGCGGGTGTTTTTGCTTCGGGTGCGTGACCCAGAAACCCATCATCCCCATCGCCATCTGCACCATCTCGTCGGCATGTGGGTGGTACATGAAGGTGCCCGGCCGGCGCGCGACGAACTCATAGACGAAGGTCTTGCCGGGCGCGATCGGCGGCTGCGTCAGGCCCGTGACGCCGTCCATGCCGTTGGGCAGGCGCTGGCCGTGCCAGTGCATGCTGGTCACCTCCGGCAATCGGTTGGTGACGAACAGGCGCACGCGGTCGCCTTCCACCACCTCGATCGTCGGGCCCGGGCTCTGGCCGTTGTAGCCCCACAGGTGGGCCTTGAAGCCGGGCGTCATCTCGCGCACGACCGGTTCGGCGACGAGATGAAATTCCTTGACGCCGTTGTTCATGCGCCAGGGCAGGTCCAGCCGTTGAGCGTGACCACCGGGTTGTACGGGCGGCCGGTGTTGGGCACGAGCGGCGGCATCGTGTCGGGCTTGTCTTGCAGCACCGGCTCGGGCAGTGCGGCGAGTGCGCCTTTGCTGACCGCCGTGGCGGAGGCCGCCACGGCCGAGGCACCGAGGAAGTTGCGTCGTGAAACCATGTTGTTCGTTCTTTCAGTGCGCAGCGTCGCCGCCGGCCATCGGTGCGGCGGCAGGTGACATCAACGTCATCTGCGGCTTGCCGATCAACGCCATGTCGAGGTCGGCCTCGGCCAGCCAGAAGTCGCGCTGCGCGTCGATGGCGGCATTGACGCTGGCGATCTGCAAGTCGCGCGTCGGCGAGCAGCTCGAAGACGCCGATCAGCATGCCGTTGTAGCGCAGCACGTTTTCGTCGAGCACACGTTTTCGCAGCGGCACGATCTCGTCGAGGTGGTGCCGCGCGATGTCGTACGCCGTGCGGTACGCGCCGTAGGCCTCGCGCACTTCGGAGCGTGCGTCGATCGCGGTTTGCTCGGCGAGCAGCAGGGCCTGGCGCTGCACATGCTCGGCGCGTGCGGCTTGCGCGCCGCCGTCGAAGATCGGCAGGGTGAAGCCGATCTCGACACCGCGCTGCGTCGGCCCTTCGTTCGAGCTGTTGCGCTGGAGGCCGAGTTCGAGCCCGTCGGCAAAGCGCGATGTGCGCGCGAGACCGAGCTGCGCTTCGCTCTGCTGCGCCGCCAGCCGCGCGCCTTGAACATCGAGCCGCTGCGCCAAGGCCATGCGCTCGACATCCGGCAAGTCTTTTGCGCTCGGCGGCAGGTCGGGCAGGCGCTCGGGCAACAGGAAGGTGGTTTGCAGGCCCCACAAGCCCAGCGCTCGCGTGAGCCGCTCGCGTGTTGCACGCTCAACCTGCCCGGCGCGCGCCACGCCGAGTGCGGCGTCGGCGTAGAACGCTTGCTCGCGGGCGCGTTGGAGCGCGCTGAAGTTGCCCGCCTGTGCCATGCGTCGCGCGAGCTCGGCGCTGGCCTCGGCCGCACGCATGACCTGTTGCGCATAGCGCACGCCTTCTTGAGCGGCCACGGCCTGCACCCAGGCCTTGCGCGTGTCGGCGCCGTGTTCGAGCACGCGCACGGCCACGGCGCCTTGTGCGGCTTCGAAGCGCAAGCGTGCGGCGTCACGCAGCCAGGGCATCGCGATCAGGCGCGCCAGGCTGAAATGAAAGCTGCGCTCGATCTCGCGCTCGCCGCCGGCTTTGAACTTGCCGAACGTGAAGCCGGGGTTGGGCAGGCGCGAGGCCTGCACGAGATCGGCTTCACTGATGCCGAGCTCGTGAAAGCTGGCTTGCAGGCCGCGGTGGTTGAGGAGCGCGATCTGCACCGCCGCGTCGGCCGAGAGCGGCTCGCGCAGCAGCTCGGCGACACGCGCGTCGATGCCATCGCGCTCGGCGTCGCTGCGCGCCCAGACGAGGTCTTTGTTCGACAGGCGTTGTTGCGCTGCTTGCTGTGCGGGGCCGAGCCCGCCGTCGGCGCTGAAGCCGGCGCAGCCGGCGAGCGTTGCGGCTGCGGCGAGCAGCGTTGGAGCGGTGGACCTCATGGCGCGGCTCATCAGTGGCGATGGCCGGCGGCCGGTGTGGCAGGCCTCGACGCCCGCGGTGCCGAGGCGGGCGCGGCCGGCGGCGAGGCTGCCGGCGCTGGGGGCGCTGCCGCTGGCGTATTGGCCTCGCGTGCGTACGCGCGCCAGCCGCCAATGCGCTCCACCGCGTCGTTGGCTTCGCGCCAGGACAGCGGCGGCGCGTCGCTGACAAGCGGCTTGAAACCACTGAAGGCAGATCGATAGACCAGCGGCGCAACGGGCGCCTTGGCATCGAGCGGATCGGGGCGCGGCGCGTTCTGCGCCGACGCCGCCGCTGGCAACAGCATCAGCGCTGCCAGCAACGTGGGGGTCGTCTTCTTCATGGAACCTCGCAACAACGAGCGATAGCACGTCGCGGCGACAACGCCGCGGCATCGGTCGGGAGCGGGCGCTACCGCGCCATCAGCGCGGCAGGCCGCTCAGGCGAGGAAGGTTCGAGGCGGCCGGAACAGGCCGTCGGGCGCACGCGGCTCGATGGCCGCAGACGCTGCGGCGGGCGGCAGCGCTTCGTGCAAGTCAGGCAACGCCACCGCGGTCGGCGCGGCTTGGGCTACTGTGGTCGTGTGGCAGAGGTCGCACATCGAGCAGGCGCTCGGCGTGTTGGCACTGTCGTCCGCAGTAGCTTGCGGCGCTGCATGGCACGGCATCACGGCGCCGCGCTCCCGTCGCGTTGGCCATGGCAGCGGGCTGCATGTCGCCCATCGCGATGGGCATCAGCACGGCGGCCCAGCCACGCACCGGCAGGAGCGCGATCGCGATCCAAAGCAGGGCGGTGGTCAGGCGGCGGGACAGACGGAACATGAGTCGGAGGATAGCCGGTTCGCCGTCTGAGTGCAGCCGCGGACCCATGGTTCCGTGTGTGTTTCGGGGATCGTGCGCGCCTTCCTACAATCCGCGCCATTGATTGCACCGGGAGCGCCACCGTGACTACTTCAACACACCAAGCCGTCGATGTCAGCCAGATCGCACCGCGCGAGAAGGCCGAGATCCTGTCGCAGGCGCTGCCCTACATCCGCAAGTTCCACGGCAAGACGCTGGTCATCAAATACGGCGGCAACGCGATGACCGATCCGTCGCTGCAACAAGACTTTGCCGAGGACGTGGTGCTGCTGAAGCTGGTCGGCATGAACCCGATCGTCGTGCACGGCGGCGGGCCGCAGATCGACGAGGCGCTGACGCGGTTGGGCAAGAAGGGCACGTTCATCCAGGGCATGCGCGTCACCGATGCCGAGACGATGGAGGTCGTCGAGTGGGTGCTGGCCGGTCAGGTGCAGCAAGACATCGTCGGCCTGATCAACTCGGTGGGCGGCAAGGCAGTAGGCCTGACCGGGCGCGACGGCGGGCTGATTCGCGCCCACAAACTGAAGATGGCCGACAAGGACGATCCGAAGAAGATGCACGACGTGGGCCAGGTCGGCGAGATCACGGGCATCGACCCGAGCGTCGTCAAGGCGCTGCAGGACGACCAGTTCATCCCCGTCATCAGCCCGATCGGCTTCGGTGACGAGGGCGAGAGCTACAACATCAACGCCGATCTGGTGGCCAGCAAGCTCGCCACCGTGCTGCGCGCCGAGAAGCTGATGATGCTGACGAACACGCCGGGCGTGCTCGACAAGGAGGGCAAGCTGCTCACCGACCTGACGGCGCGGCGCATCGACGAGCTGTTCGCCGACGGCACGATCAGCGGCGGCATGCTGCCCAAGATCGCCGGTGCGTTGGATGCTGCGAAGAGCGGCGTCAACGCGGTGCACATCATCGACGGCCGCGTGCCGCATGCGATGCTGTTGGAGATCCTGACGGATCAGGCGTATGGCACCATGATCCGATCGCATTGAGATCGGATCGGCAGCCCGCAAAGCAGTGTGCCGGCTTGCGCCGGCACCTCTGCAAGCTAGTATCAGAAGAGTCTTCTACTTCGCGGTGGCCGCGATTAGGCGCGCTTGCGTCATCTGGGCCGGTGTCAGGCTCTCGGTCGAGACCACCGTCAGCGAGCCATCGGTCTGGCTGGTCTTCGGCGCTTCGGCTTCGAGCGACTGGCTCACCGTATCCGGCAGCACGTACATCGCGCCCGTCACCGGGTCAACGGCCAGCATGCCGATCAGACCGCCGAACAGGATGTTGCCGATGTACCAGCCGCTCATCGAGCCGGTGATCGTCACTTCCTTCGGCGCGAAACCGGCCTTCGAGTACGCGATCGTGTAGCGCTCGGACTTGAAGTAGCCGGCGCTACGCTTGAGCGTCAGTGTCAACGGGGTGGCGCCGTTGTGGACCTTTTCGCCGGCCGAGTTGGTCACCGACACGTTGGCGCCTTCCGGCACGCTGTTGATCGTGACGGCCTGCGTCGGGCCATTGAAAATGCTGGCGCAGCCGGTCAGGGCAACTGCGGCGATGGATGTGGCGATGGCTTTGGTCATTTCCTCTTTCTCGGCATTGCTGGATTGAAGTGCGGTGGTGCTTGAGCTGCAACGGCCGCGAGCTTGACAGCCCGGCACGTGCGACAGCGCATGAAAAGTAGCGGGCGTGAAAACTTTCCGCGAAGGAAGCCACTGGGATTGGTGGACCTCTCCTCGAAGCCTCAAGAGAGCCCCCGCTCGCACGAGCAGCTCGGCGCGGGGCGACCGGCTCAGCCGCCCGACTTCCCCAACCCGTTCTCGCGCCCCATCACGATCGCCTGCGAGCGGTTCTCGACTTCGAGTTTGTCGAAGAGCGCGGTGATGTGGTTGCGCACCGTCTTCTCGGACAGACCGAGCATCGCCGCGATCTGCGCGTTGTCGCGGCCTTGCGCCATCAGGTCGAGCAGGCTGAGCAGGCGCGGGGTGAGTGCGGCGATGCGCGGGTCAGCGTTCGGCGCCGTGCCGGCGGGCAGGAAGGCTTCGATCGCTGCCAGCGCCTGCTGCCACCCGGGTTCCGAGTCGAGCAGCAGGTGGTTGCCGCTGTCGATCGGCACGTACTGCGCGCCGGGGATGCGCGTCGCGATCAGGCGCCCTTCATCGACCGGCACTCGGGCATCACGCGTGCTGTGCAGCACCAGCGTCGGGCAGCGCACGCGTTCGAGCAACGCCGTGACGTCGATGGTGTTGAACTCGCGCATGAAGCGAGCCGCGTTCAGGGGCGAGGTGCTGATGCGTTCCAACTCGTTGAACCACTGGTGCTGCTCGGGTGTGCCGCCAGGGATGAACTGCGTGGTGAAGAATTGGCGAAACGACGGATCGGCCTTGCCCCAGCCGATCTCGGCCAGCCGCGCCATCATCTCGGCTTCTTCCATCTGCTGCGGCGTGCGGCTGCGGATGAGGCGGCCACGCGCGTAGCCGCCGTGCAGCACGAGGTGGGTCACCCGCTCGGGGTGTTTGACGGCGTAGGCGATGGCGATCGACGCACCTTGCGACAGGCCGAGCAGCGCAAAGCGTTCCGCGCCAGTGGCCTCGACCACGGTTTCCAAGTCGCGCACCCAGCTGTCGAAGGTGAGTTCGGGCACGTCCCAATCGGAAAGGCCGCAACCGCGCTCGTCGTAGCGCACCAGCTGCCAGCGCAGCGACAGCTCCTGCAGCAGGTGGCGCCAGACGGGGCTTTGCCAATCGTGCTCGAGGTGCGACAGCCATGTGGCGGCTTTGATGAGCGTGTGGCCGCGGCCGCTGGCGGCATAGGCCAGGCGCACGCCGTCGTGGCTGCGGGCAAAGCGGATCTGCTGTGTGGGCGCGGACATGGGCGGCCGTTGATTCTGACGCCGATGGTCCGCCGCGGCAAAGCGGCGCTGTTGCCGCTGTGGGAGCCGGGGCCTCAGCCCCAGCAAGCGGTCGCGCCGTGTGCTGCGCACGGCGCCGTTGGGGCCGGCGTCCGCTGACGGCGCCGCGCTGGCGCGCGACAGTGCAGCGTTATGCCCGCACATCGAACTGCGTTTCGAAATCGGCTGCGGCCGGCCTTTTGCGCGGTGGTGGCATGGGCCTGCCTTTTGGCCGGCGGGGTCTGCGTCGTCGCCCCGGCGGCTTTGACGCGCGCGTTCGGCACCCCCTGGCCGCCGCTGCACGCGCGCTGCATCGGCGCGATGGCACTGTCGCTCGTGGCAGCGTTGATGCTGGCGCGGCGCGCGCTCGACCCGGCGGCCACGCGCATACCGCTGTTGATGCTGGCCACCTGGTGCTTGTCGGCCGCGGCCGTCGCCTGGGCCGGCGGTCATGCGGGGCAGGCGTGGCCGTGGGGCGCGGGTGCCGTGGGCATGGCGGCGCTGCGGCTCGCCCACATCGACAGCGACCCGCCGGCGCCAGCGCAGCGGGCCGACCGGATGTGGTGCGCGTTTGCAGTGCTGGCGCTATTGCTCGCGCTGGTCCTCGTGCTGTCGTTGCTGCTGGGCCCGCGCTTCGGCGTACTGCCCTGGCCGTGGCGCCTGGCCGCGCCGTTGCGAGCCCAGTACGCCCCGCTGTTCCTGGCCTGGGGCGTTGCGGCCTGGCTCGTCGCGCGCGAGCGGCGGCGCTACGTGCGCGCGCCCGTGTTGTGGGGCCTGCTGACGTGGGCGTTGGGTGTGCTGCTGGCCTCGCTTTGGCACGCCGCAGCGTTCCAGCCCGGCGACCCGTTGGCGTGGCTGTGGTGGGGCGGTTTTGCGGCGCTGGCCGCGCTGGCCTCGCAGCGCCTTGGGACTCTGGTCCCGTGACAGCGGGACAAACACGCCGCGACAGTCAGCACCGTGGGATCGCAGCCGGTTGGGGCGGTGCCTCAGGTGACCTCCATCCACTTTTTGCAGGATCTCTTCCACCATGAAACGCACCTTTGAAACCCTCGTCAACATGGCCACCTTCGTCACGCTGACGATGGCGCTGATGGCCGCGGCCAGCGTCTTTGCGCAAACCACCGACAGCGGCGGCCTGTTGCGCGACAAGGCCGGCAAAACGCTCTACACCTTCGACAAGGACGCTGCCAACGAAAGCCGCTGCTTCGACGGCTGCGCCGTGGCCTGGCCGCCGTTCATGGCGGCCGAAGGTGCAACCGCCAAAGACAAGCTGACGCTCGTCGCGCGCAAGGGCGGCGGCATGCAATGGGCGCTCGACGGCAAGCCGCTGTACTACTTCGCCGGTGACGCCAAGCCGGGCGATGTGAGCGGCGACGGCTCGGGCGGCGTGTGGCACGTCGTCAAGATCGGCGCCGCCGAGAAGCGCGCTGCGGCGCCGGCGCAGCAAGGCTACGGCAGCAACAACCGGTACTGAACGGGCGTCACTCGCCGGCGTCGGGCGCTGCTCGACGCCGGCGTTTTTCAAGGCGGTCAGAATCCGCCGATGGGCACACCACGCGTCTGGCTTTTCGATCTCGACAACACCTTGCACAACGCGTCGGCGTCGTCGTTTCCCGGCATCGACGAGAGAATGTCGGCTTATATCGTCGAGGAACTCGGCGTCAGCCCGGAAGAGGCTCATGCACTTCGCCTGACCTACTTGTTGCGCTATGGCGCAACGCTGCTCGGATTGGTTCGCCACCACGGCATCGACGCAGCGCACTTTCTGCACCACACGCACCTGCTGCCGGGCCTGGAGGGCCGGGTGCATGGCCACCCGCACGACTTCGACGCCATCGCGCGTCTGCCCGGACGCAAATACGTCCTCACCAATGCGCCGCGGGCCTACGCCCAGCGCGTGCTTGGCGCGCTCGGTATCGGGATGTTGTTCGACGGTGTGCTGTCGATCGAGGACATGGCGATGTTCGGCCACCTCCGGCCAAAACCCGACACTCGCATGCTGCGTTGGATCGCCGCGCAGCTGAAGGTGCCACCGTCGCGCTGCGTCCTCGTCGAAGACACCTTGCAGCACCAAAAGTCGGCGTTTTCCATCGGCATGGCCACGATCTGGATGCAGCGCTGGACGCGCGCGGCCCAAAAAGGCGGCGCTGGTTCACGCAAAGTTGGTGTTTACCTGCACCGCAAGCCCTCATATGTGTGTGCCAGAATCTTTTCGCTGAGGGAACTGAGAAGACGCTTGCCGTGAACGAACTGACCGAAGAGCCGGACGCTGAAGGCAGCGTTGCGGCCAGCACCAAACCGGAGAAGACGCGCAAGCGCCCGAAACCCGGCGAGCGGCGCGTGCAGATCCTGCAGACGCTGGCGCAAATGCTCGAGCAACCGGGGGCCGAACGCATCACCACCGCCGCGCTGGCGGCCAAGTTGTCGGTGAGCGAAGCGGCGCTGTACCGCCATTTCGCCAGCAAGGCACAGATGTTCGAAGGTCTGATCGAGTTCATCGAGTCAAGCGTGTTCACGCTGGTCAACCAGATCGTCGAGCGCGACACGGCGAGCGCGCAACAGGCTGGCAAGATCGTCGCTGTGGTGCTCGGCTTCGGCGAGAAGAACCCGGGCATGGTGCGCGTGATGGTCGGCGATGCGCTGGTCTTCGAGCACGAGCGCCTGATCGCGCGCATGAACCAGTTCTTCGATCGCGTCGAGTCGCAACTGCGACAGTGCCTGCGAGCCGCTGCCGAAGCCAGCGGCTCGGCGCAGCCGACCGTTGAAAGCAACGCGCAGGCCTCGGCGCTCACGTCGTTCACCGTCGGCCGCCTGCAGCGCTATGCGCGCTCGGGCTTCAAGCGCAGCCCGACCGAGCATCTGGAAGCCGGGCTGCGACTGTTCTGTTGAAAGTGACGGTCGAGGTCGGCGGTGCCCAACTGCAGCTGTTGGCGGGCAAGGCCATGTGGTGGCCAGCCGAGCGCACGCTGCTGCTGGCCGATGCGCACATCGGCAAGGCGGTGAGCTACCGCCGCCTCGGCGTGCCGGCGCCGGAAGCCACGACGGCGGGCAACTTGGATGCCATCGACGCGCTGCTGGCCGTTCACGACGCGCAGCGCATCGTCTTTCTCGGCGACCTGCTGCACTCGCGCCATGCGCACGACCCGGACACGCTGGCTGCGGTGGCCTCGTGGCGAGAACAGCGCTCGGCACTCGAACTGGTGCTGGTGCGCGGCAACCACGATGACCGCGCGGGCGACCCACCGTCGTCGTGGCGCGTGCACTGCGTCGATGAACCGTTCTCGCTGCCGGCCGCGCCGCAACTCGCGCTGTGCCACCACCCGAACCCGATCGACCAGGCCTATGTGCTGGCCGGACACCTGCACCCCTGCATCACCGTCGGGCGCGGCATCGACCGGCTGCGACTGCCGTGTTTTCACTTGCGCGATCAGGTTGGGGTGCTGCCGGCCTTCGGCGCCTTCACCGGCATGCACCCGATCGAGCGCGCGGCCGGTGACCGCGTCTTCGTCGTCGCCGACAATGCCGTGCACGAACTGCCAAGATGAAACCGACTGTCGAAACCCTGATCGAGCGCGCCGATGCCCTGCTGGCGCGCCTGGAGACCGTAGTGCCGCGCCCGTCGGTAGCCACCGACTGGGCGGCATCCACGGCCTTCCGCTACCGCAAGCGCGGCGCTGTGTCCGGGATGGGTGTGATCGAGCCGGTGAAGCATGTGGCGACGATCCGCCTGGCGGAGC
The DNA here is from genome assembly GCA_963814385.1 of uncultured beta proteobacterium. Lineage (GTDB taxonomy): Bacteria > Pseudomonadota > Gammaproteobacteria > Burkholderiales > Burkholderiaceae_C > CADEEN01. The sequence goes on along the minus strand of CAWFCX010000048.1, from coordinate 86,699 downwards.
TGAAAGAAGTCGATCGCCAGCGCGACCGCCTGATCGCGAACACGCTGCAGTTCGTTGCCGGCAAGCCGGCCAACAACGTGCTCCTCACCGGCGCGCGCGGCACGGGCAAGAGCTCATTGATCAAGGCCTGCCTGAACGAGTACGCGGCGCAGGGCCTGCGCCTGATCGAGGTCGACAAGGCCGATCTGGTCGATCTCACCGACATCGTCGACGCCATCGCCGAGCGGCCCGAGCGCTTCGTCATCTTTTGCGACGACCTGTCGTTCGACGAAGGCGAGCCTGGCTACAAGGCGCTGAAGTCGGTGCTCGACGGCTCGGTCGCGCAGGCCAGCGACAACGTGCTGATCTACGCAACGAGCAACCGCCGCCACCTGCTGCCCGAGTACATGAAGGAGAACCTCAGCTACACGCACACCGAAGACGGCGAGGTCCATCCGGGCGAGGTCGTCGAGGAGAAGATTTCGCTGTCGGAGCGTTTCGGTTTGTGGCTCTCCTTCTATCCGTTCACGCAGGCCGAATACCTGGCGATCGTCGTGCAGTGGCTGCATCACTTCGGCGAAAACGATGCGCAGCGGCTTGATGCGGCGCGCCCCGAGGCGCTGGTCTGGGCCCTGGAACGCGGCTCGCGCTCGGGCCGCGTCGCCTACCAGTTCGCACGGGATTGGTGTGGCCGCGCCTGAGCGCGAGCCTGTGGACGTGGCGGTGGGGGTCCTGATCGACGCCGAGGGCCGCTTCCTCCTCACCTCACGCCCCGAGGGCAAGGTCTATGCCGGCCATTGGGAGTTTCCGGGTGGCAAGGTCGAAGCGGGCGAAACCATCGAACAAGCCCTGCGCCGCGAACTGCTCGAAGAACTCGGCATCACCATCGGCGCGGCCGAGCCCTGGCAGGTGACGCTGCACGACTACCCGCACGCCCTCGTGCGCCTGCATTTCTGCAAGGTCTTTGCGTGGAGCGGCGCATTCGAGATGCGCGAGCAACAACAAATGGCGTGGCAGGCCTTGCCGGCGACCGTGCAGCCGCTCTTGCCTGGCACCTTGCCGGTGCTGGCATGGTTTGCCGCCGAACGTGGCTTCCAAGGGGCGACCCACTACTAGGATCACCCCAGGGAGCGGCTTTGCCGCTCCGACCCAAGGGGCGCTGCCAGCGGCCTGGCAGAGCCGGTTCCGCGGCGGTCGCTTGGCAAGGCGCACGAAGCCAGTTGCGCGGCGCGTGCGGACTGAGCCACTAAACTGTTTTCATGGACGCGACTTGGTTGGATGCCGTGAAGTGGGACCGCGACGGTCTGGTGCCGGTGATTGCGCAGGAAGTCGGCAGCAACGACGTGCTGATGTTCGCCTTCATGAACCGCGAGGCGCTGGTCAAAACGGTCGAAACCATGCGTGCCGTGTACTGGAGCCGCTCGCGAAACAAGCTCTGGCACAAGGGCGAAGAGAGCGGCCATTGCAGCAGGTGCACGATATCCGCCTCGACTGCGACAACGACGTCGTGCTGCTCAAGGTGACGCAGCTCGGTCACGAACCCGGCATCGCGTGCCACACCGGCCGGCACTCGTGTTTCTTTCAGAAGCTGGAAGACGGGCAGTGGAAGAGCGTGGAGCCGGTGCTCAAAGACCCGGAGCGCATCTACAAATGAGCAACGACACCCTGGCCCGTTTGGCCGCAGTCATCGAATCACGCCGCCGGGCAGACCCCGACAAAAGTTACGTTGCTCGCCTGTCTGCCAAAGGCATCGACGCCATCCTGAAAAAGGTCGGCGAGGAAGCCACCGAAGTCGTCATGGCCGCCAAGGACGGTGACCGTGCGCGCATCACCGGCGAGGTCGCTGACCTGTGGTTCCATTCGATGATCGCGCTGGCCCACTTCGGCTTGACACCGGCCGATGTGCTGGCCGAGCTGGAGCGGCGAGAGGGCCAGTCCGGGCTCGAAGAGTTTGCGTTGCGCAAAGCCAATCAACGTGACACCGAGGAGGGTGCGTGATGGAAAGAACGGCGGAACAACTGGCCAGCCTGAAGACATTGACGATGGTGGTCTACGCCTTGCAGGTGCTGTCGGTCTTTGTCGGAATCACCGCGATCGTCGGCGTGATCATCAACTACGTGAAGCGCGAGGATGCCGCAGGCACGCTGTATGAAAGCCATTTTGACTGGCAGATCCGCACATTCTGGTGGGGCCTTGTCTGGTCGGTGATCGGTTTCGTCTTGCTGTTCGCCTTTGGCCTTGGACTGCTGGTCTGGTTCGTGGCCGGCATCTGGGCGCTGTACCGCGTGATCAAAGGCTTTATCAAGCTCAATGACAACCAACCGGTGGTTTCCGCATGAATTCAGCAGACTCCAACTGCATCTTCTGCAAGATCGCCGCCGGCCAGATTCCGGCGAAGAAGGTCTATGAAGACGACGAGATGCTCGCCTTTCACGACATCCACCCGTGGGCGCCGGTGCACATTCTGATGATTCCGAAGGCGCACATCGTCTCTATGGTCGATGTGACCGCCGAGCATGCGCCGCTGCTCGGCCGCATGATGGCCCTGTCGCCGCGCCTGATGCAGGAACTCGGCGTCACCAACGGGTTCAGACATGTCATCAACACCGGGCGTGACGGCAGTCAGGAAGTAATGCACTTGCACATGCATGTCATGGGGGGCCCGAGACCTTGGGCCAAGGGCTGAGAACGGTGCTGACCTAGAATCAGTTGTAGTGTGCTCCACAGGAGAAAGTCATGGGATCGTTCAGCATTTGGCATTGGCTGATCGTGCTGTTGGTTGTGGTGCTGATCTTCGGCACGAAGAAGCTGAAGAACATCGGCTCCGACCTCGGTGGTGCGGTCAAGGGTTTCAAGGACGGCGTGAAATCTGGCGGCGAGTCCGCTGCCGAAGGCACGCCGCCGTCGCAGGTGACGTCGCAGAAGTCGACGGATGCCAACACCGTGGACGTCGAGGCGAAGACGAAGACATAGGCCTCCACAGCCCGCCGTAGAACGGGCATCCGTCCATGATTGATTTCGGTTTCGACAAGATCGCGCTGATCGGTGCGGTGGCGCTCATCGTCATCGGGCCGGAGAAACTGCCGCGCGTGGCGCGCACCGTCGGCCACTTTCTCGGCAAGGCGCAGCGCTATGTCGCCGATGTCAAGGCCGAGGTGAATCGCACGATCGAGTTGGAAGAGCTGCAGAAGATGAAGTCGCAGTTCGAGACCGCGGCGCGCGATGTCGAGACCAGCGTCAACCAGGAATTCAACTCGGCAACCAGCGAGCTGGAGAGCAGCTGGAAATCCGGTGATGTGGACAGCGCGGCGCGCGCACTCGAAGGCCTGTCCACGCCGAACCCGGAATACAAACACCCGAAGAAGAATTGGCGCTTGAAGCGCGGCGCCATGCCGAGTTGGTACAAGCAGCGCGCGGGCATCCGCACCAAGGCGCTGTCGGGCGCGGCGCGCGTGGCACGGTACCGGCCCAAGGCCCTGGGCCGATGACGGGGCCTGGAGACAAAGAAGACGAACTCGCCGGCACCGAGCAGCCGTTCGTCTCGCACCTGATCGAGCTGCGCGATCGGTTGATCCGCGTTGTTGTCGCGCTCGGTGTCGTCTTCGGTCTGCTGTGTTTGTGGCCCGGCATCAACGTGCTGTATGACCTGCTCGCCGCGCCATTGACGCAGAACCTGCCGCCGGGCACCAAGCTGATCGCCACCAACGTCTTCTCGCCCTTTCTCGTGCCGCTGAAGATGACGCTGATGACGGCGTTCCTGATTGCGCTGCCCTACGTGCTCTACCAGCTCTGGGCCTTCGTCGCGCCGGGCCTGTACTCGCATGAGAAGCGCATGGTCATGCCGCTGGTGATCTCGAGCACGCTGCTGTTTTTCGTCGGCGTGGCCTTCTGCTACAGCATCGTCATTCCGGCGTTGACCTCGTTCATGGTCAAGGTGGCGCCGAGTTCAGTCAGCGCCGCGCCGGACATCGAGCAGTACTTCGGCACCGTGCTGTCGTTGTTCCTCGTCTTCGGCATCGCCTTCGAAGTGCCGGTCGCGGTGGTGGTGCTGGCGCGGCTGGGCGTGGTGACGATCGAGCAGTTGAAGGCCTGGCGCGGCTACTTCATCGTCGGCGCGGCAGTGGTCTCGGCGGTCGTTACGCCGCCGGACGTGATCTCGCAGCTCTCATTGCTGTTCCCGATGGTCATCCTCTACGAGATCGGCATCGTCGCGGCGCGCATCTTCATCAAGCACACCAAGGCACCGGAAGAGAACGCCGAGAAGGCTACTTGACCGCCTTGACGACGGCGTAGCGCTCAAGCGTTCTGGCGCGCGCCACGTCGTGCTGCACCACCGGCATCGGGTAGGTCTTACCGAGTTCGATGCCGGCTGCGGCCAGATCGACCGGACGCGCCAGCCACGGCGCGTGGATCAGCTTGTTCGGCAGCCCCGAGAGTTGCGGCACATAGCGGCGGATGAACTTGCCTTCCGGGTCGAACTTTTCACTCTGGGTGACCGGGTTGAAGATGCGGAAGTACGGCTGCGCATCGCAGCCGGAGGATGACGCCCATTGCCAGCCGCCGTTGTTGGCTGCGAGGTCGAAGTCGTTCAGGTGTAGCGCGAAGTAGGCTTCGCCGCGCCGCCAGTCGATGCCGAGATCTTTGGTGACAAAACTCGCCACCACCATGCGCAGGCGGTTGTGCATGTAGCCGGTCTGGTTGATCTGGTGCATCGCCGCATCGACCAGCGGGTAGCCGGTGCGGCCCTCGCACCAGGCGGCGAAGAGGGCGTCGGCGTGTTTGCCGTGTTCCCACTTGATGGCGTCGTACTCGCGCTTGAAGCTATGGCCCACCACACGTGGGTGGTGGTGCAGCACCTGGTGGTAGAAGTCGCGCCAGGTCAGCTCGGACAGCCAAACTTCCGCCCCGCGTCGATCGTTCGATGGCAGGGCGTGCATGCGCTGCCATGCCTCGCGCGCAAGTTGGCGGATCGAGACCGTGCCGAAGCGCAAGTGCGTCGACAGGTAGCTCGGCCCCTTGACGGCCGGGAAGTTGCGCGTGTGCTCGTAGTCGTCGATGCGGTGCAGATAGTCGGCAAACATCGACTGCGCGCCGGCCGGGCCGGCGGGCATCTTCAGCGACGCCAGGTTTGTGGTTTCGAAGCCGAGCGAAACCAGCGTCGGCACGCCGCTGGCCACACCGGCCGGTGGCGGCGCCAGCGCGGCTGCGTGGCGCTCGGCCGCGTAGGCCTGTACGTAGAACGCATCGAGTTTTTTGAGCCAGGCGGTTTTGTACGGTGTGAAGACTCCATACACCCCGCCGGATTGTGTGAGCACCTCGCTGCGCTCGAAGATCACGTGATCCTTGCTCGTGTGCAGCGCGATGCCGTTGGCGGCCAGCACGCCGCGCATTGCAGCGTCACGCGCCAGCGCATACGGCTCGTCGTCGTGATTGCAGTACACAGCCTGCACGCCCAATGACTGCGCCAGCCGCGGCAGTTCGTCGGCGGCCCGGCCGTGGCGCACCAGCAGCGCCACGTTGTCCACACCGGCGCGCGCGGCCATCGCGCGCAACTGCACGTCGAGCCCCACCAGGCTCTCGCGAATGAACTCGACGCGACGGTCGGCGCGCGGCAAGCGCGTCGAGAATCTCGCGGTCGAAGATGAAGCCGACCCAGACCTGCTTGGCCGCGCACAGCGCGTGGTACAGCGCCGCGTTGTCGTCGGCGCGCAAATCGCGGCGCAGCCAGACGAGGGCGCGGGCCAGCGGTTTGTCGGGTGAGGCTTTCACCCGGCACAGCTTATCGGTTCAGGCGCTCAGTGCGTCGGCATGTGCGCCGCCATGTGCGGTGGCCTTTCGGGATGCTCGGCCCTCTCCGCCGATCGGGCCGCCAGCCCCAGATCGACTCCGTGCGCAGCCAAGCGCCTGCGCAATGCCACCGAAGCAATGGCCCGGGCTGCGCACCCTCATGCGCGGTGTGCAAACATCCGTGAAACTCACACGCCGCCGCAGGGCGCCCACTAGAATCGACTCACCATGTCAGGTGCCGCTGGCGAAAGCCGCATCAACCTCACCAATCAGTTCCTGATTGCCATGCCGGGCATGGCCGACCCCACGTTCGCCGGCTCGGTGGTCTATTTGTGTGAGCACACCGAAAAAGGCGCGCTCGGCCTGGTCATCAACAAGCCGGTCGACATCAAGCTGAAGAACCTGTTCGAGAAGGTCGACCTCAGCCTGACCCGGGACGACATCGCCGACACGCCCGTGTACTTTGGTGGCCCGGTGCAGACGGAGCGCGGCTTCGTGCTGCATGAGCGCCAAACCAATGACGCCAGCCCGTACAACTCCACGCTGTCGATCGCCGGCGGCTCGCTCGACATGACGACGAGCAAAGACGTGCTCGAAGCGCTCGCCGACGGCGCCGGCCCGAAGCGCATGCTGGTCACGCTCGGCTACAGCGGCTGGGGCGCGGGCCAGCTCGAAGACGAACTTTCGCGCAACGGATGGCTGACGGTCGATGCCGATCCGCGCGTCATCTTCGACACACCGATCGCGCAGCGCTATGAAAAAGCGGTGTCGCTGCTCGGCATCGATCCGCACATGCTGAGCCAGGAGGCGGGGCACGCATGAACGGCGCCAAGCCGACGATGCAGCCTCAGTCTTTTCTTTCTTTCGATTTCAGCCTCAAGCGCGTCGGCGTCGCCTCGGGCAACAGCCTGACGAAGAGCGCCACGCCGTTGCGCACGGTCACCGCCGAAGGCGACGCGCGCTTTGCCGCCATTGCCAAATTGATCGCCGAATGGCAGCCCGCGGCGCTCGTCGTCGGCGTGCCTTTTCACCCTGACGGCGCGGCGCATGACAATACGCGCCGCGCGCAGCGTTTTGCGCGCCAGCTGGCCGGGCGATTCGGCCTGCCGGTGCACGAAGTCGATGAGCGCTACACGACGACAGAAGCGCGGTCGCAAGGCGAGCGCGATGTCGATGCCGCCGCAGCGGCGCTGATCCTCGAACAGTACTTGCGCGAACAAGCATGACCAGCAGCTCACTCACACTCGACGCCGAAGCGCTCTACGGCGCGTTGCGAGACGGCGTGCGCCGCCTGCTTGCCGAGCGGCGCGACGCGGTGCTCATCGGCATCTGGTCCGGCGGCGCGTGGCTGGCCGCGCGCTTGCAGTCCGATCTGCAATTGCCCGGTGAGGCCGGCGTCATCAGCAGCACCCTGCACCGCGACGATTTCGGCGCGCGCGGGCTTGCCGCGGGCGCGGGCACGACCAAGCTGCCCTTTGAAATCGACGGCCGCCATGTGATCCTGATCGACGACGTGCTGTTCACCGGCCGCACGATCCGCGCGGTGGTCAACGAGTTGTACGACTTCGGCCGTCCGGCGAGCGTTTCGCTTGCCGTGCTGGTCGATCGCGGTGGCCGCGAGCTGCCGATCCAGCCGACGTTCACCGCGGCGCGCGTCACCGTGTCGCCACAGCAGCGCCTGGCGTTGGCGCAAGGCGAGGGCGGGCGGTTTGCGTTCGCCGTCGAGACAAAGAGCGATCTATGAGCCCCCAAGCTTGCGACTTCGCCGCGTCGCTGCCTCCCGCGGGGGCGCTCGCCTTCCTTGGGGCGGCCCGGCGGAAGGCGAACTGATGCTGTCCAAACGCAACCCGCAACTCAACCAGCACGGCGAGCTGATTCATCTGCTGTCGATCGAGGGCCTGCCCAAGGCGGTGCTGACGCAGATCCTCGACACGGCAGGCACGTTCCTGTCGGTCAACGACCGCGACGTGAAGAAGGTGCCACTGTTGCGCGGCAAGAGCGTGTTCAACCTGTTCTTCGAGAACAGCACGCGCACGCGGACCACGTTCGAGATCGCCGCGAAGCGCCTGTCTGCCGATGTCATCAACCTCGACATCGCGCGCAGCAGCACGGCCAAGGGCGAGAGCCTTCTCGACACGATCGCGAATTTGTCGGCGATGCATGCCGACATGTTTATCGTCCGCCACAGCGAGAGCGGCGCGCCTTACCTGATCGCGCAGCATTGCGCGCCGCATGTGCGCGTGGTCAACGCTGGCGACGGCCGCCACGCGCACCCGACGCAGGGCCTGCTGGACATGTACACGATCCGCCACTTCAAGGGCGACTTCTCGCAGCTCACGGTGGCGATCGTCGGCGACATCGTCAACTCGCGCGTCGCCCGCTCCGACATCCATGCGCTGACCACGCTCGGCGTGCCCGAGATCCGCGCCGTCGGCCCGAAGACGCTGGTGCCGAACGACCTGGCCGGCATGGGCGTGCGCGTCTGCCACGACATGGCCGAAGGCATCCGCGACGCCGACGTCATCATCATGCTGCGCCTGCAAAACGAGCGCATGAACGGCGCCGTGCTGCCGAGCGCCGGCGAGTATTTCAAACGCTTCGGCCTGACCGCAGAGAAGCTCGCGCTGGCCAAGCCCGACGCCATCGTCATGCACCCGGGGCCGATCAACCGCGGCGTCGAGATTGATTCTTCGGTGGCTGACGGCCGGGCGAGCGTGATCCTGCCGCAGGTGACGTTTGGCATCGCCGTGCGCATGGCGGTGATGTCCACTATCGCGGGGAACGTCGCATGAAGTTGTTGATCAAGAGGGGCCGCCTGATCGACCCCGCCAGCGGCCTCGACCGACAAGGCGATATCGCGATCGCGAGTGGCCGCATCATTGCCCTCGGCGACGTGCCGCGCGAGTTCGAGCCCGCGCGCACGATCGATGCGAGCGGTCTCGTCGTCGCACCGGGCCTGGTCGATCTGGCTGCGCGATTGCGCGAGCCGGGCCACGAACACGAAGGCATGCTGGAGAGCGAACTCGCCGCCGCTGCGGCCGGTGGCGTGACCAGCCTGGTCTGTCCGCCCGACACCGACCCGCCGCTCGACGAACCGGGCCTGGTCGAGATGCTGAAGTTCCGCGCGCGCAAGCTCTCGCGCTGCCGCGTCTTTCCGCTCGGCGCGTTGACGCGCGGCCTGGCCGGCGAGGCGCTGACCGAAATGGCCGAACTCACCGAGTCAGGCTGCGTCGGTTTTTCACAGGCCGATGCGCCCATCACCAACACTTTGACGCTGCAGCGAGCGCTGCAATACGCGGCCACCTTCGGCTACACGGTGTGGTTGCGTCCGCAAGACCCGTGGCTCGGCAACGGCGTTGCCGCCAGCGGCGCCGTTGCCACACGCCTGGGCCTGGCGGGTGTGCCGGCGGCGGCAGAGACGATCGCGCTGTTCACGATCTTCGAGTTGATGCGCGCGACGGGCGCGCGCGTGCACCTCGAGCGCCTGTCGAGCGCGGCCGGGGTCGAACTGGTGCGCCGCGCCAAGGCCGAGGGCCTGCCGCTGACGGTTGACGTGAGCATCAACTCGCTGCACCTGACTGACATCGACATCGGCTACTTCAACGCCGCGCTTCGTTTGGCGCCTCCCGTGCGTCAACAACGCGACCGTGACGCGCTGCAAGCGGCGCTGGCCGATGGCACGATCGACGCCCTGGTGTCGGACCACACGCCGGTCGATGCCGACGAGAAGACGCTGCCGTTCGCCGAGGCCACGCCGGGCGCCACCGGCCTGGAGCTGTTGCTCGGCCTGGCGTTGCGTTGGGGCGAACAGCGCGGTCTGGCGCTGCCAGCCACACTCGCGCGCATCACCAGCGAGCCGGTGCGCGTGCTCGGCGGCGCCATCGGCAACCTGTCGGCCAGCGCAGGCCGGTTGATCGAAGGCGGTGTCGCCGATATCTGCGTCTTCGACCCGCAAGCGCGCTGGCAGGTCAGCGACGCCACGTTGGTCAGCCAAGGCAAGCACACGCCGTTCGCCTTTGCGACCAGCGGCTTCGAGATGCCGGGCCGCGTGCGCACGACACTGGTGGCGGGCAGCGTCGCCTACGAAGCTGCGCCAGAGGCGTGATGCGTGGTCTCACGGGCGCATGGCGCATCGCGCGCCTGCTGGTGCATGGACTGCACGGCCTGGGCATCATCCTGCTGCGTTTTGGTTCGTACAGCGCGGCGCAACGCCATGCGCGCATCCAATGGTGGTCGGCCAAGCTGCTGCGCCTGATCGGTATCACGCTGCACATCCAGGGCGCGCCGCGGCCCGGCGCCAAGCTGGTGGTCTCCAACCATGTGTCGTGGCTCGACATCGCCGCCATCCACGCCGTGATCCCCGAAGCGCACTTCGTCTCCAAGGCCGACGTGAAACAGTGGCCGCTGATCGGCAGGCTTGTGGCCGGCGCCGGCACGCTCTTCATCGAGCGCGAGAAAAAGCGCGATGCGCTGCGCGTCGTGCACCAGATGGCGGCTGCGATGCAGGCCGGCGACACGGTGGCGGTGTTTCCCGAAGGCACCACCGGCGACGGCCGCACGCTGCTGCCGTTTCATGCCAACCTGCTGCATGCCGCGGTGACCACCGCCACGCCGGTGCAACCCGTGGTGCTGCGGTTTTTCGACGCCCAGCACACCGTCAGCCCGCTGGCCGAGTTCCTCGGTGAGACGACGCTGGCGCAAAGCGCGTGGCGTTTCGTCTGCTCCCGCGGGTTGAACGTCGAGGTCAAGGTGCTCACGGCGCAAGGCACGGCGCATGCCGACCGGCGCGCGCTGGCTGCGCATTTGCGCGAGACGATTGCGGCAGAGTTGCCGCGCGGATAACTACTTTGTTTTGCCCTGCGCCGCGACGGCCGCTGCAGCTTTCGCCGCGGCCTCAGGGTCGCCCAGGTAGTAGTGGCGAATCGGTTTCAGGCTCGCGTCGAGTTCATACACCAGCGGAATGCCGTTCGGGATGTTGACGCCGACGATCTCGGCGTCACCGACGCCGTCGAGGTACTTCACCAGCGCGCGGATCGAGTTGCCGTGTGCGGCGATGACCAGGCGCTGGCCCGAGCGGATGGCCGGTGCGATCGTGTCGTTCCAGCACGGCATCACGCGTGCCACCGTGTCCTTCAGGCACTCCGTGAGCGGCACCTGCGACGGCGCGAGCTTGGTGTAGCGCAGGTCGCTGCGTTCGCTGCGCGGGTCGGCCGCGTCCAGCAGCGGCGGCGGCACGTCGTAGCTGCGGCGCCAGATCAGCACCTGCTCGTCGCCATACTGCTTGGCCGTCTCGGCCTTGTTCAAGCCTTGCAGCGCGCCGTAGTGGCGCTCGTTGAGCCGCCAGTCGTTGACGATCGGCACCCAGGTTCGGTCCATCACATCGAGTGCATGCCACAGCGTCCAGATGGCACGTTTCAACACCGAGGTCACGGCGATGTCGAACTCGTAGCCAGCCTCCTTGAGCAGCCGCCCCGACTCGCGCGCTTGCGCCACGCCAGTGTCGGTGAGGGGCACGTCAGTCCAGCCGGTGAAGCGGTTTTCCAGGTTCCAGGTCGATTCGCCGTGGCGGATGAGGACGAGCTTGTGCATGGCGCGAACAACGGTCTAGAAGAGGGCGGATTGTATGATTCGCGCCCCGTGCCACCTGTGTGATCTGCCGTGCTCGAGTTCCTGCTGAAGAATTGGATGTTGGTCCTGACCGCGCTGGTGTCGGGTTGCCTTTTGGTCTGGCCGCAACTCAAGGGCAAGGGCATCGGTGGTGGTGGCAGCGTCGGCACGGCCGAGGCGGTGCGGCTGATCAACCGCGAGAAGGCGGTGTTGATCGATGTCAGCGAGCCCGACGAGTTTTCCAAGGGCCACCCGAACGGTGCGCGCAACATCCCGTTGGGCAAGCTCGACGGCGCCAAAGAGTTGCCGAGCAACAAGGCGCTGCCGCTCGTCGTGGTGTGCCCGACGGGCTCGCGTGCATCGCGTGCCGCCGGCTTGCTGCGCAAGGCGGGGTACGAGAAGGCGCAGCCGCTCGCGGGCGGATTCGGTGCCTGGCGCGAAGCCAACTTGCCTGTGGAAAAGTCCGCAGCCTGAATCAGGCCAGATCGCCCGCCGCCAGCAGCCGCGAGCGATCTCGGGAACAATCGCGCCCATGAACACCGTGCGCATGTACACCACCCAGGTCTGCCCGTTCTGCCTGCGCGCCAAGGCGCTGTTGAAGCAACGCGGCGTCGCAGCCGTTGAAGAGATCCGCATCGATATCGATGCCGAACAGCGCGACAAGATGATCGAGCTGACCGGGCGTCGCACCGTGCCGCAGATCTTCATCGGCGACACGCATGTCGGCGGCTGTGACGATCTGATCGCGCTCGACCAGAAGGGCGGCTTGTTGCCGCTCTTGCAGTCCGCGGCCTGAAGCGAATCAAAGCCCCTCGCCCGCTGGTGCGGGCACTCCCCCAAGGGGAGGCTCAGGCCGACGCTTGGGAGCGGCCCGGCGCTGGCCTGAGATAATCGCGACCGCACAAAACCCGCTGAGCCCAGCGGGTTGCCCACTTTTGGACGCACCCACCATGGCCGACGCCCCGGACACCAACCCCGTTTTCAACATCCAGCGCATGTACCTCAAGGACCTGTCGCTGGAGCAGCCGAACTCGCCGCAGATCCTGCTCGACCAGCAGCAGCCCAACGTCGATATCAATCTGGCGATTTCTGCCGAGACGGTGGCCGAGGGCATCTACGAGGTCTGCGTCACGGCCACCGTGACCACCAAGCTCGCCGAGCGCACGCTGTTCCTGATCGAGGCCAAACAAGCCGGCATCTTCGAGCTGCGCAACCTCGGTGACCAGACACAAGCGATCCTCGGCATCGCCTGCCCGGGCATGGTCTATCCGTACCTGCGCGCCATCGTTTCCGACGTTTGCACGCGCGCCGGCTTCCCGCCGGTGACGCTGTCGGAAGTGAATTTCCAGGCGATGTTCGAAGCGCAGCAGCAGCAATTGGCGGCGCAGGGCAACGGGGCGGCCTCCGTCAATTGACCGTTCCCTGATCGGCCGACGATGAACGTCACGCTGCTCGGTGCCGGCGCCTGGGGCACGGCACTGGCGGTGCAGACGGCGCCGCGGCACGATGTGGTGCTGTGGGCGCGCGAGGCCGCACAGGCCAGGGCGCTGAGTTCGGCGCGCGAGAACCTGCGCTACCTGCCGGGTGTTGTGCTGCCCTCGGCCTTGACCATCAGCGCCGACCTCGAGCACGCGCTGCGTCACGCGCAAGGGGGCCTGGTCGTGATCGCCACACCGATGTCGGGCCTGCGCGGCTTGCTGGCGCAACTGCCCGTTGAGTCGCGCGTGCTCTGGCTGTGCAAGGGCTTCGAGGCCGGCACCGGCGCGCTCGGCCACGAGATCGCGCGCCAGCTGCGGCCTGACCCAGCCTCGCCGTGTGGCGTCTTGTCGGGGCCGAGCTTTGCCGAAGAAGTGGCGCGTGCGCAGCCCACCGCGCTGGTCGCAGCCAGCGAAGACGCAGCGCTGCGCGACGCCGCAGCGCAGACCTTCCACAGCGACACGCTGCGCCTGTACACCAGCGCCGACCCGGCGGGCGTCGAGGTGGGTGGCGCGGTGAAGAACGTGATGGCGATCGCCACTGGCATCGCCGACGGCATGGGCCTGGGCCTGAACGCGCGCGCTGCGCTGATCACGCGTGGCTTGGCCGAGATGACGCGTCTGGGCGTCGCACTCGGCGCGCGCGCCGAAACCTTCATGGGCTTGTCGGGCCTGGGCGATTTGGTGCTCACCGCCACCGGCGAGCTGTCGCGCAACCGCAAGGTCGGCGTGCGTCTTGCGCAAGGGCAGCCGCTGGCGCGCGTGCTGGCCGAGCTCGGGCATGTGGCCGAAGGTGTTTACAGCGCGCCCGTGGTGCTGCGGCGCGCGCAGTCGCTGGCCATCGAGATGCCGATCACACAGGCCGTGGTGCAGGTGCTCGGCGGCTCGCTCACGCCGCGCGCCGCGCTCGAGGCGCTGATGTCGCGCGACGCGCGGCCAGAGGCGTGAGCCGGTAGAGTCCGGGCTAATCCAGGAGGCATTGCAATGATCCAAAGACGCCATGTGCTCGGCGCAGGCCTTCTCACCCCGGCCGCGTTGCTGACCGGAGCCGCGCGCGCGCAGACCCTCGCCGTCGCCAAGGTGCTGATGGGCGCGCCGCCCGGCGGCGCCGGCGATAGCTTCCTGCGCAAGCTCGCCGACAAGATGCGTGGCGGCTACGCCGGTTCGGTGATCGTCGAGAACAAGCCTGGGGCCGGTGGGCAGATCGCGCTGATGGCCGTGCGTGACGCGCCGGCCGACGGCAGTACGCTGCTGATGACCCCCTCGACGTTTTTCTCGGTCTATCCGCACACCTACCCGAAGCTGCCGTACAACCCGCAGACTGACTTCCAGCCGATCTCGCTGCTGGCGTTCACGAGCTTCGGCCTCGCCGTCGGCCCGGCAGTGCCCACGGCCGTGACCAACCTGCGTGAGTTCATGGTCTGGGCCAAAGCGAACCCGGACAAGGCCACCTATGGTTCACCGGCGCCGGGCTCGGTGCCGCACCTGATCGTCGCTGCGGCGGCCAAGCAGTTCGGTGCGCCGCTGCTGCATGTGCCGTACAAGGGCTCGGTGCCGGGCATCCAGGACATGCGGGGCGGCACGATCGCGGCGATGTCGTCGCCCATCGGCGCCCTGACGCAGCACCTGGCCAGCGGCGTGCGCGTGCTGGCGGTCACCGGCAGCACGCGCAGCCCGCTGTTGCCACAGGTGCAGACCTACCGTGAGCAAGGCATGCCGATCACCGGCCGCGAGTGGTTCGGCATGTTCATGCCGGGCGCTGCCTCGCCGGCCGTGGTGACCCGCGTCGCGGCGTACCTGAAACTCGCGCTCGAACAGAAAGACCTGATCGACACGGCGTCGGCGCTCGGACTCGAAGTGGCGTCATCGACACCCCAGGCGCTCACCGACATGATTGCCGCCGACAGCGCCGAGTGGCGCGTCTGGGTGAAGAAGATCGGCTTCACGGCGGAGTCGTGATGAAGAGCGACTTCAGCGTCGCGCCGGGCGAGAGCTTGGAGGCGTCGCAGGTGCTCTATGCCGATCTGCGCCAGCGCTGCCCTGTCGCGCACACCGATGCGCTCGGTGGCTTCTGGGCCCTGACGCGCCATGCCGACGTGGCGCTCGCGGCGGCCGACCCCACCACGTTCACGACGACGGTGCAAAACGTCGTGCCCAAGGTGGCGTCCACCGGCCGCCGACCGCCGTTGCATCTGGACCCGCCGCAGCAGACGCCGTACCGCGCAGCACTGAACCGGCTGTTGACGGCCGAGCGCGTGGCGCTGCTGGAGCCGATGGTGCGACAGACGGTGCGCGCTGCGCTGGCGCCGCTGGTGGCGCGCGGCGAGGGCGATCTGTGCGGCGAATTCGGCAGCCGCTTCCCGGTCGAAGTTTTTGCGCACTGGATGAACCTCGACGACGGCCTGA
This sequence comes from uncultured beta proteobacterium, assembly GCA_963814385.1. Classification (GTDB taxonomy): domain Bacteria; phylum Pseudomonadota; class Gammaproteobacteria; order Burkholderiales; family Burkholderiaceae_C; genus CADEEN01. The sequence continues at coordinate 71,445 of CAWFCX010000048.1, read as the reverse complement.
CCGCGCGCCTGATGAACGCCGGGCCTGACTTCATCCGCGCTGTGCAGGCCTTCGACAACGCGGCGATGAAGGACACCAGCTATGTGCTGTACGACATGGCGCGTGAGCTGATCGCGCAGCGCAAGGCGCAGCCGATGCCCGAGGACGACGACCCGGTGAGCGCGCTGCTGGCGCAGCGGGTGGCGGACGAGGGCGGTCAAGAGGCGCCGCTGCCTGACGAGATGATCGTCGGCACGGTGCGCCAGGTGCTGGTGGTGGGCATCGTCGCGCCGATGGTGATGGTGGGCAGCATGGCGTTGCACCTGGCGCGTGACCGCGCGCTGCACACGCGGCTGCGCGCAGAGCCGGCGTTGGTGGGCGCGGCGGTGGAAGAGTTCCTGCGTCTGTACACGCCCTACCGCGGCTTCGCGCGCACGCCGCGGCGCGATGTGCAGCTCGGTGGACGCACCATTGCCGCCGGCGAGCCGGTGGCGCTGACCTACGCGAGCGCGAACCGCGACGAGAGCGTGTTCGCCGACCCCGACCGCTTCATCCTCGACCGCGAGAACATCGCCGAGCACGTGGCCTTTGGCCGCGGCCCGCATTTCTGTGCCGGCGCGCACCTGGCGCGGCTCGAGTTGCGCATCGCGCTCGAAGAGTTGCTGGCGGCGACGACCGCGCTCGAAGTGGCTGGCGAGGTGCTGTACTGCCCGTATCCGGAGATCGGGCCTTATCAGGCGAGGATGCGCCTGATACCTTGATCGGTCTCAGGCGCCGTCGGCATAGCCGCACTGCCGCCACGCTTCGAACACCGCCACCGCGACGGCGTTGCTGAGGTTCAGGCTGCGTTGACCGGCGCGCATCGGCAGCCGCAGGCGTTGCGTGTTGTCGAAGCGGTCCCGAAGTTCGGGCGGCAGGCCCGCGGTCTCGCTACCGAAGACGAGCCAGTCGCCGCTGCGCCAAGCCACGTCGGCGTAGCGCCGCTGCGCGTGTTTTGTGAACGCGAACAGTCTTGAAGTCTCGGGTTGTGCGGTGCGCAAGAACGCCTCCCACGAGGCATGCCGCTGCACCGAGGCGTGCTCGTGGTAGTCGAGCCCGGCGCGTTGCAGTTGTTTGTCGTCCATCGAAAAACCGAGCGGCTCGATCAGGTGCAGCGCGCAGCCCGTGTTCGCGGCCAGGCGAATCACGTTGCCGGTGTTCGGTGGGATCTCGGGGTGGACGAGGACGATGTTGAACATGTGGGGTTCAGCTTACGGAGTCCGTGCGAAGACCCACAGCTGCACGGAGACAGCGCCGCCTTGAAGCAACGTACTGGCGGCTTCGGCAGACGTCGCGCCAGTGGTCACGACGTCGTCGACGAGAGCAACCTGTTGACCGCGCAATGCCGTGCTCGCGCCCGGCGTGAGCGCGAACGCGCCGCGGATCGCGCGGGCACGCCCGTCGCGCGGCAAGTCGGCCAGGTGCGGCGTCTCGACACGGCGCGTGAGCAACGCTGCGTCGGCGCGCAACTTCAAACGTGACGCCAGGCGGCGTGCCAGCTCCCACGCCTGGTTCATGCCGCGCTCGGCTTGCCGATCCGGCCCGAGCGGCACGGGCATCACGAGCTGCGGCAGCGGCGCGCCATGCGCGCGCACCGCGTCCGCCAACAGGTCTGCCAGCGCGTCGCTCAGATCGAGCGCCGCGTGAAACTTCAGCGCCGTGACGAGACTGCTCCACGGAAACGCGTAGTCGACCGCCGCAACGGCATGCGCAAACGGCAACGGTGTGGTGATGCAAGCGCCGCAGCGAACCACGCCCTGCGCCACGCCGATCGCGCAACCCGCGCAGCGCGGTTTCGGCGCCGCGTAGCGCTGCACGCAATCGACGCAGACACGGAGCGCGCTCCAGCCGCGGCAGACGGCGCATTGCGTGGGTAGATCGAACATGGCGCCATCAATATACTGACCCGGTGGCTGCCGACCGTTTCGATCATGTCTTCGTCGAGCCGAGTTCGTTCGATGCTTCGCGTGCGTTCTACCGCGACACCCTCGGCTGGAGCGAGCGCTATTCTTGGGGCAGGGCAGGGCAGCCGCGCGGCGTCTGTCTGGCTTCAGCAGGTGGCATGACGATCGTCTTGGCCGAGCCGCACCCTGCGGCGGATCACTCCAAATCGCATGGCATCAATGGCACGCGGCCGACGCTGCACCTGATGGTCGATGACATCGAGTCCCGCCACTCGGAGCTTGCGGCTCAGGGTGCGGCGCTGTTTGCGCCCGAGGCAACGCACTGGGGCACTCGCTGGTTCGTGGCGCGCGATCCGGATGGCAATCTGATTGCTTTCGAGCAGCGGCGGTAGATGAACGACAGCACGACTGCGCGCACCATCGACCGCGCCGCGTTGCTGCGTCTGCAGCAGCGCCAGGCGCTTGCCGCCGAGCCGCCCTGGCTGCACGGCGAAGTGGCGCGCCGCATGGCTGAGCGCCTGCAGATCATGAAGGTCGTGCCGTCGGTGGTGATCGATTGGGGGTCGCGTGCCGGCGCGAGCAGCGAGTTGTTGCGCACGGCGTACGCGAAGGCGAGGGTCGTTCGGGTCGAGCACACAGAGGCGATCGCGCGGCCGCCTGCAGCGTGGTGGCAGTCGGTGATTCGGCGCACGGCCCTGTCGATCGACGCCGCAGCGGTGCAGCCGCAGGCCGCGCAACTGGTGTGGGCGAACATGGTGCTGCACCAGCACTTCGACCCCGGATCGCTGATCGCGCAATGGCGCCGGGCCTTGTCCATGGAGGGCTTCGTGATGTTCTCGACGCTCGGCCCGGACACCCTGAAGACCTTGCGCGAGGTCTATCGCGACGCCGGCTGGGGCGCGCCGCATGCGCCGTTTGTGGACATGCACGACCTCGGCGACATGCTGGTGCGCGCTGGTTTTGCCGACCCGGTGATGGACCAGGAAATGCTCCGCCTGACCTGGGCCACGCCTGACGCCTTGCTGACGGAGTTGCGCAGCCTGGGCATCAACGCCGACCCTGCGCGCTGCGCGGGGCTGCGCACTCCGCGCTGGCGCGCGCGCCTCGAAGCCGCGCTGGCCGAGCGTGCCGGGGCCGACGGGCGCATCGCGCTCGAGTTCGAGATCGTCTATGGCCACGCTTTCAATCCCCCGCCGCGGGTGGCAGTGACCGGTGAGACGCGGCTGTCTGCGGCGGACTTGCAACGCATGGCGCGCACGGGTCGCAGCCCTGGTTCGCTCGGATAGAATCGCGCGCTGTTTGCGCTGCGTTAGCGCGCAAACTTACAACCCACGCATGAACACCTCCGTTGCCCCCGCTCCCTGGCCTCGCGCTGCTGGCGTTGCTTCGTCGGTGTGGCGCTTTGGTCGGCCGGTGGAGGGTGAGGGCGCGCTGCGCATCGAATGGCTGCTCAAGCGCAATTGCTCGATCACGCCGAAGCAACTGTTTGCGGTTTATGCCTCGCTGTGCGCGGTCTCGCTGACCATCGCGCTCGGCTTCACCTGGGCCGGCGCTTCGCCGGTGCTGGCCTTTGCCGGCGTCGAGTTGGTGCTGGTGGGCACGGCATTGTTGATTTACGCGCGCCACGCCAGCGACCAGGAGCGCATCACGTTGGCCGGCGAGGCGCTGTCCGTGGAGCATCAACATGGCCCGCAGACCGAGCGCAGCGAATTTCGCGCGGCCTGGGTGCGCGTCGAACCTCTGTCCAGCGACCGTTCCTTGATTGAAGTGGCCGGCGACGGCCACACTGCGCGCATCGGCCGCTACCTACAGCCCGAGTTGCGTCAGGGCCTCGCCCAGGAATTGCGCGCGGCCTTGCGCGCGCACAGCCGGCCGGCGGCCAACAACGACCTCCACGAAGAACCCGAAACGAAGAGACCACGATGACTGGCATGAAAACGCTCTTGGGCCGCGCTGCGCAATTCACCCTGGGCCTGCTCGCGGCCAGCGCCACCACGGTCGCGCTGGCGGTGAACAACCTGCCCGGCGGCCCTGCCGTCAATCAGCTTGACCTGCACCCGCCGGTGACCAAGCTCGCCGGCGAGATCCAGTGGCTGCACAACTACATCATGATCATCTGCATCGTGATCTTCATCGGTGTGTTCGGCTTCATGTTCTATTCGATCCTGAAGCACCGCAAGAGCCAGGGCGCCAAGGCCGCCAATTTCCACGAGAGCGTGGCCGTCGAGATCGCTTGGACCGTCGTGCCGTTTTTCATCGTCATTGCGATGGCGCTGCCAGCGACCAAGGCGGTCGTGGCGATGAAGGACACCACCAACGCCGACGTCACGATCAAGGCCACCGGCTACCAATGGAAGTGGGGCTACGACTACCTCAAGGGCGAGGGCGAAGGCATCGGCTTTTACTCCACCCTCGATGCCTCGCATCGCGAGATGAGCAGCAGCGGCAAGCCGCCGTCGACCGACGACTACCTGCTCAAGGTCGACAACCCGCTGGTGGTGCCGGTGGGCAAGAAAATTCGCATCATCACGACCGCGAACGACGTGATCCACGCTTGGATGGTGCCGGCCTTTGGCGTCAAGCAGGACGCGATTCCCGGTTTCGTGCGCGACACCTGGTTCCGCGCCGAGAAGACAGGCGACTTCTACGGCCAGTGCGCCGAGCTGTGCGGCAAGGAGCATGCTTACATGCCGATCCACGTCAAGGTGGTGACCGCTGAACAGTACGCCAAGTGGGCCGGCGACAAGCAGGCAGAGTTGAAGGCCGCGGCCGATGACCCAAGCAAAGTCTGGGCGCTGGCCGACCTGGCTGCGCGCGGCGAAAAAATCTACGCCGCCAACTGCGTGGCCTGCCATCTGGCTGACGGCAAGGGCAACCCGGCCGCGAAGATCAAGGCGCTCGACGGCAGCGCTCTGGTATTGAACGACCCGCTGAATCAGATCAAGACGCTGCTCAACGGCGCGGCCAACGGCGCGATGCCCGCGTGGAAGCAGTTGTCCGACACCGAATTGGCGGCGGTGGCCACCTACACGAAGAACGCGTGGAGCAACAAGACCGGCAAGCTGATCCAGCCGGGTGAAGTGGCTGACGTGCGTGCGGGCAAGACGCCGGCGTCGTTTGCTGCGGTGTCGACTGCAGCGCCAGCAGCCGCAGCGCCTGCGGCAGCCGTTGCCGCCACGGAAGGTCTGCCGCTGTCCGTGCTGTTTGCCACCGGCAAGAGCGCGCTCGACGGCGACGCTCAGAAGGTGCTCGGCAAAGCGCTGGCGATGTTGAAGGCCAAGCCCGATGCCAAGATCGCGTTGTCGGGCTATGTCGATTCGAGCGGCAGCGCGGCGAAGAACGCCGAGCTGGCCAAGCAGCGCGCGTTCGCGGTTCGCGATGCGTTGACCAAGGGCGGCATTCCGGCCGAGCGCATCGAGTTGCGCAAGCCGTCGCAGGTCGACGCCGGCAGCGGCGCCGATGCGGCCCGCGCGCGACGCGTGGACATCGTGTCCGCGAGCTGAGACAAATTCGAGAGATCCAGGAGCACGACACCATGAGCGCAGTTCTTCCCCAAGGTCACGCTGCCGGCCATGCCGCACACGACCACGCGCACGACGATCACCACGGCCACCCGTACGGCTGGCGGCGCTGGCTGTTCGCGACGAACCACAAGGACATCGGCACGATGTACCTGTTGTTCGCGTTCACGATGCTGATGGTCGGCGGCGTGCTCGCCCTGGGCATCCGTGCGGAACTCTTCCAGCCCGGCCTGCAGTACGTGAACCCGGAGCTGTTCAACCAGTTCACGACGATGCACGGCCTGATCATGGTCTTCGGCGCGATCATGCCGGCCTTCGTCGGCTTCGCGAACTGGATGATCCCGATGCAGATCGGCGCGGCGGACATGGCCTTCGCGCGCATGAACAACCTCAGCTTCTGGCTGCTGATTCCCGCGGCGTTGATGCTCGTCGGCTCGTTCTTCATGCCCGGCGGCGCGCCGTCGGCCGGCTGGACGCTCTATGCGCCGCTGACGCTGCAGATGGGCCCGTCGATGGACGCCGGCATCTTCGCGATGCACATCATGGGCGCCAGCTCGATCATGGGCTCGATCAACATCGTCGTCACCATCCTCAACATGCGCGCGCCCGGCATGACGCTGATGAAGATGCCGCTGTTCTGCTGGACCTGGCTGATCACAGCCTACCTGCTGATCGCCGTGATGCCGGTGCTGGCCGGTGCGATCACGATGACGCTGACCGACCGCCATTTCGGCACCACGTTCTTCAACCCCGCCGGTGGCGGCGACCCGGTGATGTACCAGCACATCTTCTGGTTCTTCGGCCACCCCGAGGTCTACATCATGATCCTGCCGGCCTTCGGCATCGTCAGCGCCGTGATCCCGGCGTTCGCGCGCAAGAAGCTGTTCGGCTACACGTCGATGGTCTATGCCACGGCGTCGATCGCGATCCTGTCGTTCATCGTCTGGGCGCACCACATGTTCACGACAGGCATGCCGGTGACCGGGCAGCTGTTCTTCATGTACGCGACGATGTTGATCGCCATTCCCACCGGCGTGAAGGTCTTCAACTGGATCGCCACCATGTGGCGCGGCTCGATGACCTTCGAGACGCCGATGCTGTTCGCCGTCGGCTTCATCTTCGTCTTCACGATGGGCGGCTTCACCGGCCTGATCCTGGCGATGGCGCCGGTCGACATCCAGCTGCAGGACACCTATTACGTCGTCGCGCACTTCCACTACGTGCTCGTCGCCGGATCACTCTTCGGCCTGTTCTCGGGCTTCTACTACTGGGTGCCGAAGTGGACGGGCGTGATGTACAACGAGTTCCGCGGCAAGGTGCACTTCTGGGCCTCGTTGATCTTCTTCAACATCACCTTCTTCCCGATGCACTTTCTCGGCCTGGCCGGCATGCCGCGCCGTTATGCCGACTACCCGATGCAGTTCGCCGACTTCAACGCCATCGCGTCGGTCGGCGCCTTCGGCTTCGGTCTGACACAGGTCTACTTCTTCGTCTTCGTCGTGCTGCCGTGCATGCGCGGCAAGGGCGAGAAGGCACCGCAGCGGCCGTGGAATGATCCGGACGGCGCCGGCGCAGAAGGCCTGGAATGGGAAGTGCCGTCGCCCGCGCCGTGGCACACCTTCGAGACACCGCCGAAGCTGAACAACGCGGCAACAAAGGTGCTGGGGTACTGATGGCACTGTCCGATGAGCAACGCAAATCGAATCGGCGCCTGGGCCTGATCCTGGCGTCGGTGGCGGTCGCGTTCGCGTTCGGCTTCATCGCCAAGATGGTCCTGTTCAGATGAACAAGCGGCTCCTGCGCGACAACCGGCAGCTCATGATCAAGCTGGTGCTGATCGCGGCGCTGATGGTCGGTTTCGGCTATGCGCTGGTGCCGCTGTACCGCGCGATCTGCAACGCCCTGGGCATCAACGTGCTGTCTGTCTCTGAGCAGACCACGTCGGCCATCGGCAAGAAAACGGTTGCGCCGAACACTCAGATCGACCGCACGCGCACAGTCACCGTTGAGTTTGACGCCAATGCCCGGGGGCCGTGGGAGTTCAAACCCGCGCAGCGCTCGCTGCAGGTGCATCCGGGCGAACTGGCCACCGTGATGTACGAGTTCCAGAACGTGCAGAACCGGACGATGGCCGCGCAGGCGATTCCGAGCTACGCGCCGATGCAGGCCGGCCCGCACTTCAACAAGCTCGAGTGCTTCTGCTTCAACGAGTACATCCTGGCGCCGGGTGAGAAGAAACAATGGCCGGTGGCCTTTGTCATCGACCCGAAGCTGCCGAGGGACGTGACGACGATCACGCTGTCCTACACTTTCTTCGAGGTCAAGGGCAAGATCGCGGGCGTGCCGTTGGAGCAACCGCTGTGAGCGACGACAACGCGGGCTCCAGCCTCAAGGAAGCCGTGGCCCGCCGCGGCTCGTTCCTGCGGACGTTCAAGGCTGTCGCGTGGTCGTTCTTCGGCGTGCGCAAGGGCGCCGAGTATGAGAAGGACATTGCGCAGCTCAACCCGCTGCACGTCATCATTGCCGGCATCGTTGCCGCAGCGCTGTTCGTGATCGGGTTGGTCGTGTTGGTGAAGTGGGTGATCGGCAGCGGCGTCGCCGCCGGCTGACGGCTAAGAAATCTGGTTCGAGGAGCGATAGACAAACATGGGCGCAGCAACGCACACCTCCGGCGCAACGCCGCACTACTTCATCCCGCAGCCGTCGCGCCACCCGGTGCTGGTGGCCGCGGCCATGCTGCTCATCATCTTCGGCGCGGGCCAGTGGGTCAACGGCGCGTCCTGGGGCAAGTTCTTTGTCTTCGGCGGGCTGGCGCTGTGGGCAGTGATCATGTTCCAGTGGTTCAGCCAGGCCATCGGCGAGAGCGAGGGCCACCAGTACAGCGACCGCGTCGACGTGTCGTTCCGCTGGAGCATGAGCTGGTTCATCTTCAGCGAGGTGATGTTCTTCGCGGCCTTCTTCGGCGCGCTGTATTGGGCGCGTGTGCACGCGTTGCCGATGCTCGGCAACCTCGACCACCAGGTGCTGTGGCCCGACTTCAAGGCGGTCTGGCCGAGTGCCGGTGGCGGTGTCACCGCATCGCCGGCCGGCACGGTCGAGCCATTCCAGACGATGGGCCCGTGGCCCTTGCCGACGATCAACACCGCGTTGCTGCTGACGTCGGGCGTGACGCTGACGATCGCGCACCATGCGCTGATTGCCAACCACCGCGCCAAGACGATCCTGTGGATGTGGATCACCGTCATCCTCGGCGCGACCTTCGTCTGCGTGCAGGCCTATGAGTACGCGCATGCGTACAGCGACCTGAACCTGAAGCTCACGTCCGGCATCTTCGGTTCGACCTTCTTCATGCTGACGGGTTTTCACGGCTTCCACGTCTTTGTCGGCATGCTGATGCTGACCTTCATCACCATCCGCCTGATGAAGGGCCACTTCACGCCGCAGCGCCACTTCGGCTTTGAAGGCGCCGCCTGGTACTGGCACTTCGTCGATGTCGTCTGGCTCGGCCTGTACATCCTCGTCTACTGGTTGTGACGCGAACGCCGCGCCCCAATGCAAAGAGCGCCTCGCGGCGCTCTTTTGCTTTGGTGCTGCCGGGCCGCCCCAAAGCATCAAGCTCCCCTCGGGGACGCGAGCGAAGCGAGCCAGGGGCCATTGTTTGCGCGGTCAGCGGCCGGTCGGCACGCCCTTCGGCGAGATCCAACCGAACTTCCACGCCACGAGGATCAGCAGGAATATCGTCACCGACAAGCCCACGCGCACCGCGAGCGCGCGCGCCATGCGCTTGTCCGCGCTCTGCGAGTCGCCGTCTTTCGGGCGCTTCAACATGAAGACGCCGGCACTGGCGAGTGCGGCCAGGATGCCAACCAGTGCGATGACGATGATGACTGTCATCGGCCATTGTCGCCGCGCGGCTTGGCGATGAGTGCGCGCCTTCGTTTTGTGGTGATCACGCTCGCCGCGCTGGCGCTGGCGCTGTTGACTGCGCGCCTGGGGGTTTGGCAGCTGGGCCGCGCCGCGGAGAAGAACGCGCTGCAAGCCTCGATCGAACAGCAGTCGCGCCTGCCCGTTCTCGAAGCGCTGCCAAACGACACACGACAAACTGCGTCGCTGACCCACCGGCGCGTGCAACTGCGTGGGCGCTGGTCGCCTTCGCACACCATCTATCTCGACAACCGGCAGATGGATGGCCGACCGGGGTTCTTCGTCGTCACGCCGCTGCTGTTGCCGGACGGCCGCGCGCTGCTCGTGCAACGCGGCTGGCTGCCGCGCGATGCCGACGAACGCACGCGCGTTGCCGACGTGCCGACGCCGCCAGGCGAGATCGTCATCGACGGCCGCATCGCCCCACCGCCGGCACGCCTGTTCGAGTTTGAAGGCGCTGATGGGGGGCGCATCCGGCAAAATCTCGACATCGACGCCTTTGCCCGCGAAACGGCGCTGCGCTTGCTGCCGTACTCCGTGTTGCAGACCGCAGCGGCCGACAACAAACTGCTGCGCGACTGGCCGGCGCCCGCCACGGGTGTTGCCAAGCACCACGGCTACGCTTTTCAGTGGTTCGGCCTATCAACGCTCGTCGTGATGCTTTATGTCTGGTTCCAATTCATCCAACCCCGCCGAGCCCGCCGCACAGATGGCCGCTGAGCCGATCCAGTTGTCGGTGCACTCGATGCCGCCGCTCGACGCCGCGCAGCGGCGCGCCGGCAGCGGGCGCGTCAAGATGCTGTTGATCCTGCTGGCTTGCGCAGCGCCGGTGATCGCGTCCTACTTCACCTTTTACGTCATTCGTCCCGAGGGACGCAGCAACTACGCGACGCTGATCAGCCCGGCGCGAGAGCTCCCGGCCACGTTGCCGCTGCTCGACTTGCAGGGTCGCGCGGTCAGCCCGGCCTCGCTGCGTGGCCAATGGCTGATCGTCACCGCAGGCCCCGCGGCCTGCGACACCAATTGCGAGAAGCGCTTGTTCGCACAGCGCCAGTTGCGCGAGATGACGGGCCGCGAGCGCGAGCGAATCGACAAGCTCTGGCTCGTCACCGACAGCGCGCCGATCAAACCCGAGCTGCTGGCTGCGCTGGCCGCCACACCGGCCACACAGGTGTTGCGCGTGCCAGCCTCCGACCTCAGCGCGTGGCTGGCCGGTGCTCCCGGCGAGTCGCTCGACTCGCACCTCTACCTGGTCGATCCGATGGGACGTTGGATGATGCGCGCGCCGGTGCCGCTCGACCCGGCGAAGTTCAAGCGCGACATCGATCGGGTGCTGCGTGCGTCGTCGTCTTGGGACACGGCAGGAAGATGACAGCCCCTCGCTCGCTTTGCTTGCACTCCCCCCGACCCCGACTGGGGCCACTGCGTGGCCCTTGGATGCTCGGGCCGGACGCTAGGGAGCGGCACGGCGTTGGCCTGGAAATGACACCCCCTCGCTCGCTTCGCTCGCACTCCCCCGGCCCCTCTGGGGCACGTGGCCTTGGAGGCTCGGGCCGGACGCTTGGGAGCGGCCCGGCGCTGGCCCGAGCACGTGATGAACTCCGCCGCACTTGTCAATTGGTCGCCCGTCGCCAACATGGCGCTCGTCGGCATCGCGATGGCGCTTGTGCCTCTGTTGTGGCTTGCGTGGCGGCATCGCATCGCTTCAACCACCAAGCGCTTGCACGCACTGACGCTGCTGACGCTGTTCCTGACCTTCGACCTCGTGCTCTTCGGCGCCTTCACGCGTCTGTCCGATTCCGGACTCGGTTGCCCCGACTGGCCCGGGTGCTACGGCAGCGCGAGCCCGCTCGGTGCGCGCAATCAAATCGATGCGGCGCAGAGCGCCATGCCGAGTGGGCCTGTCACGCACGGCAAGGCCTGGGTCGAGATGGTGCACCGCTACCTCGCTACCACCGTCGGCGTGCTGATCGTCGTCATGACCGCATGGGCGTGGTCGTTGCGCGTCAGGGCCTCGTCGCCATCGCCATGGTGGGCGACCTTCACGCTCGCGTGGGTCATCGCCCAAGGCGCGTTCGGTGCGCTCACGGTGACCATGAAGCTCTACCCGGCTATCGTCACGCTGCACCTGCTCGGTGGCATTGGCCTGCTGGTACTGCTCGCCGTACAAGACCAGGTCTTCGCGCCGCGTCCACTGCGCTTGTCCGCTGCGTTGACCACCGCCGCATGGATCACCGCAGCGTTGGTGGTCGTCCAGATCGCGCTCGGCGGCTGGGTCAGCACGAACTACGCCGTGCTCGCCTGCCGCGAGTTTCCACTCTGCCAAGGCCAGTGGTGGCCGCCGATGGACTTCGCCACCGCCGTCACCGTGCAACGCGAACTGGGGCAAACCGCGTCCGGCACCTACCTGCCGTTCGCCGCACTGACGGCGATCCACATGATGCACCGGATCGCGGCGGTGCTGGTGCTCGGCGCGATGCTGTGGCTGGCATGGCGACTTTCGGCCACCGGCGATGCGAACGTGCGCCGCTTTGCTGCTGGCATCGCCGCCCTGGCCGCCGTGCAACTGGCCACCGGCTTGTCCAACGTCGTGCTCGGCTGGCCGATTGCCTCCGCGTTGCTGCACACTGGCGGTGCCGCGGTGCTGGCCGTGCTGCTGGCCACGCTGCTCGCGCGCGCGCACGCCCGGCCGCGAGCGAGGGTGAGCCTGCACGAGCCCAGTTGGCCGATGGACCAAAATCAGAGCGTCGCATGACGTCCGCAACCGCTCCCCTCGCAGCAGCCTCGCCATCGCGCGTGCGCCAGTTCTACGTGCTGACCAAGCCGCGTGTGGTGCAGCTCATCGTCTTCTGCGCCGTCATCGGCATGCTGCTTGCGCAACCTGGGTGGCCAGATTGGCGGCGAGTTCTCGTGGCGGCGGCCGGCATCTGGCTGGTTGCAGCTGCGGCGGCGGCCTTCAACTGCATTGTCGAGCAGCGCATCGACGCGCGCATGGCGCGCACTGCGTGGCGGCCCACCGCCAAGGGCGAGCTGACGAACACGCAGACGCTGCTGTTCTCGGCTGCGCTGTGCGCGCTCGGCTGCGCACTGCTCTGGTGGTGGGTGAACCCGCTGACGATGTGGCTGACGCTGGCCACCTTCGTCGGCTATGCGGTCATCTACACCGTGCTGCTCAAGCCCGCCACACCGCAGAACATCGTCATCGGCGGCGCTTCGGGGGCGATGCCGCCGCTGCTCGGCTGGGCAGCGATGCGCGGCGAGGTCGGCGCCGAGGCCTGGCTGCTGGTGCTGATCATCTTCGTCTGGACGCCGCCGCACTTCTGGGCGTTGGCGCTGTACCGCGCTGAGGACTATGCGCGCGCTGGCCTGCCGATGTTGCCGGTGACGCATGGCAATGACTTCACGCGCTTGCAGATCCTGCTCTACACGCTGGTCTTGTTCGCCGCCTCGCTGCTGCCTTTCATCCACGGCATGAGCGGCGGGGTCTATCTCGCGGCGGCTGTCGGACTCGGCGCCTGGTTCCTCGTCTTGGCTTGGCGCCTGTGGCGTGCCTACAGCGAAGCGCTGGCGCGGCGTACATTCCGCTTTTCAATCTGGTACCTGGCGTGGCTGTTCGCCGCGCTCCTGGCCGATCACTACGTCATCCGATGATTCAACGCCGCACTGTTTTGTGGACTGCGCTCGCCCTGGCGGCGTGCAGCGCCGAGCCGCCCAAGCCCGCCTTCAAGAACATCGACATCACCGGCGCCGCGTACGCGAAGGGGTTGTCGCTGCCCGACGCGAATGGCAAGACCCGAACACTGACTGAGTTCAACGGCAAGGTGATCGTCGTCTTCTTCGGCTTCGCGCAATGCCCCGACGTCTGCCCGAGCACGCTGGCCGAGATTGCCGACGTGCGCGCCAAGCTCGGCGCCGCCGGTGCGAAGGTGCAGCCGGTGTTCGTGACGGTCGATCCCGAGCGCGACACCGGCGCGGTGCTCAAGGAGTACGTGCGCGCCTTCGGCGACGACGTCATTGCCCTGCGCGGCACGATCGAACAGACGCAGGCCGCAGCGCGCGACTTCAAGGTTTACTTCGGCAAGGTGCCGGGAAAAACGGAAGGCAGCTACACGATCGACCACACCGCCGGGTCGTTCGTCTTCGACCCGAAGGGCCAGGTCCGATTGTTCGTGCGCTACGGCGGCGGGGCGGAGGCACTGGCGTCGGATCTGAAGTTGTTGATCGACGGGGCCTGACCGGGCAGATTGGGCGGCGGATCGGAACTGGTACCCCGGTTCACGGGGGCCCGGAGTTGACGGCATGGCCATGACGGCCAGCCGAAACCCAAAAACCGTTCGGATACGCTTCATCGTTCTGCTCCCACACAGCCAACCCCGTCGCGCTACGGCAGTCCAGCGCTCGCACACATGACAACGACTGCACCGCTCGTCTCGATCCTGATCTGCAGCTACAACTACGCGCGCTTCGTCGGTCAGACGATCGACAGCGCGCTGCGCCAGACATGGCCTCGGGTCGAGGTGGTGGTGGTGGACGACGGGTCAACCGACGAATCCTGGTCGGTCATTTCTGCGTTCGGCAACCGCATCAAATCCATCCGGCAACCCAACGGCGGCCAGGGCGCGGCCTACAACACCTGCTTTGCTCACAGCAGTGGCCAGTGGCTGGTCTATCTCGACTGTGATGACTTGCTCGATGACGATTGCATCGAACGCTGCATGGCGCAGGTACGCGACGATGTGCACAAAGTCGCCTTCCAGATGCGCGTCATCGACGCCCAGGGTGAGGACAGCGGCAATGTCATCCCGTACACGATGCATGTCGGCGATGTGCGGCCGATCTTGCAGGTCTTCGGTCACTACGGCGGCCCGCCCGGCAGCGGCAACGTGTACCGGCGCAGCGCTGTCGAGAAGCATTTCCCGCTGGATGTGGCAGCTTGGCCGATGTGCGCCGACACCGTGCCCTATGTCGCCGCAGCATGCACCGGCAAAGTCGAAGCGGTGACGCAGCCCCTGGGCTCCTACCGTGTGCACAAGCGGGCCAACAAGTCCTTGGGCCTGTTCGGCAATGTCCTCGGCTCGTTGCGCGAGACCCTGGTGCTGGACGACCGGCGACGCCAGCAGGCGATGGCGATGGTCGCCGCCGACCTGCCGTTCAAGCTGCCCGCGCAACTGTTGCCGACACCAACGCAGGTCCGCACGCGCGTCATCTCGTGGAAGATCGACCGCCAACAGCACCCCTACGCTGGCGACAGCCGTGTCGGCCTGCTGCGCCTGGCCGCGCAAAGTTCACGGGCCTGGTCGGGCTACACCCCACTCGACCGCCTGGCCTTGCAGACCTGGGCCGCCGCGCTGCTGTACCTACCGCGGGCGTTCGCGCCATGGCTGGTCGGCATCAACACGTCCGATCTTGCCAAGCGGCAGTTGCGCTCGATCTTCGGCCTGCGCCGCCCCACACCCTGACCTCTGTTCTCTGATGACGCTCGAAACCATCCCCTTCAACCGTCCCCACCTCACGGGCGCCGAGAATCGCTACGTCGCCGAGGCCGTGGCCAGCGGCAAGCTGGCGGGCGATGGTCCGTTCACCCGCCGCTGCCGCACGGCTCTCGTGGAAATGTTCGCCAGCCGCGATGCGCTGCTGACGCACTCGGGCACCGCGGCGCTCGAGATGTGCGCTCTCTTGCTCGACTTGCAGCCAGGCGACGAGGTCATCATGCCGTCGTTCACTTTCGTCTCGACGGCCAATGCGTTCGTGCTGCGTGGTGCCGTGCCGGTGTTTGTCGATGTGTCGCCCGAGACGCTGAACATCGACCCCGTGGCGATCGAGGCTGCGATCACCGCGCGCACGCGCGCCATCGTCGTCGTGCACTACGCGGGCGTTGGCTGCGAGATGGAAGCCATCGGCGCGCTCGCGGCCCGGCACGGGTTGGCCGTGGTCGAGGATGCCGCGCAAGCGATCCTGGCCACGCGAAATGGACGGCCGCTCGGTGCGTTCGGCGACTTCAGCGCAGTCAGTTTTCACGACACCAAGAACATCACTTGCGGCGAAGGCGGTGCACTGCTGATCAATCGTGCCGACAGTGTGGTGCGCGCCGAAATCCTGCGCGAGAAGGGCACCGACCGCAGCCGCTTCTTGCGCGGACAGGTCGACAAATACACTTGGCAGGATATCGGCTCTTCGTTCCTGCCGTCGGACCTGCTCGCCGCCTTCCTCTGCGCTCAACTCGAAGCTGCACAGGACATCACGGCGCGGCGTCTGGCGATCTGGCAGCGCTATCACGCGCTGCTGGCGCCGCTCGAAGCCCAAGGCTTGCTGCGCAGGCAGATCGTGCCCACTGAGTGCGGGCACAACGGCCACATCTACTTCGTGCTGGTCCCGGCGGGCGTGGACCGCGACGCGGTGCTACAGGCCATGCGCGAGCAGGGGGTGGTCGCCACTTTCCACTACGTGCCGCTGCACAGCGCACCGGCGGGGCGACGCGTTGGGCGCGCCGTCGGCGATCTGGGTGCCACGGACCGCTGCGCCCGGAGTATCGTGCGTTTGCCAATGTGGATCGGTCTCGACGAGGGCCAGCAAGCCCGTGTCATCGAAGCGCTGACCAACAGTCTGCAGCGGCATTGACCGCCACTTGATCTGAGCTCGTAGCTTAGGCGGCTTGAGTTTCCAGCGCGCCACGCATCTTCTTCATCGCCGCGACTTCAATCTGACGGATGCGCTCGGCCGACACGCCGTACTCGGCCGCGAGTTCGTGCAGTGTCATGCCGCCTGACGAGTCGTCGTTGACCTTGAGCCAGCGCTCCTCCACGATGCGGCGGCTGCGGGCGTCGAGCACGTCGAGCGCGCGCGTGATGCCATCGCTGGACAGCGCATCGCGGCGGCGCGCTTCGATGACGCGCGTCGGCTCGCTCGATTCGTCGGCCAGGTAAGCGATCGGCGCGAAGGTTTCCTCGCCGTCGTCGTCGCTTTGCGGCTCCAGCGCCACATCGCCACCGGCCATGCGCGTTTCCATCTCGCGCACCTCTTCCGGCTTGACGTTCAGCTCGCGCGCCATGCGCTCGGCCTCGGCCGGCGTCAGCGTATTGCGGTGCATGTCGGCGTCGGCGGCGTCGCCTTTCATCGCGGCCTTCTTCGAGCGAAGGTTGAAAAACAGTTTGCGCTGCGCCTTGGTCGTAGCCAAGCGCACGATGCGCCAGTTCTTCAGGATGTACTCGTGGATCTCGGCCTTGATCCAGTGCAGCGCGTAGCTGACCAGTCGCACGCCTTGTTCGGGGTCGAAGCGCTTGACGGCCTTCATCAGGCCGACGTTGCCTTCCTGGATCAGGTCGCCTTGCGGCAGGCCGTAGCCAAGGTACTGGCGCGAGACCGAAACCACCAGCCGCAGGTGCGACAGCACGAGGCGTCCCGCACCTTCGAGGTCGCCACTGTCGCGCAGTTGACGCGCGGCTTCGGTTTCTTCTTCCTGGGTCAGCAGCGGAATGCGGTTGACGGCCGAGATGTAGGCGTCGAGGTTGCCCACGGGCGGCACCATCGCCCACGGATTGCGGACGGCGAGCGAGGCAGATGACAGGGGCAGGGAAGCAGTGTTCATGTGGTCTTGGAGCAGCCCGAGGAACTCGGGTTCCAAAATATTAGCACTCTCTTGGGTAGAGTGCTGACGGGCCTGGTATCTGATCGCTTTGCGGCGCTCGCCGTTAATTTTGAGGCGAAAATAAGAAAGTAATTAATCACATACTTTCTGGATTCAACCGAAATGAGTGTCGAGCTGGTCGAGCACGCTGTCGATTGCTGCCAGAAACGACGGCACGTTAACCGGCTTGGTCAGGTAGTGCGTGGCGCCGGCCGCGATGGCTTGTGAGATGCGCGCCTCGGTGGCGTCGGCCGAAACCACGATCACCGGAATGTCCGCGGTGTCGGCGCCGGCTTGCAGGTGGCGCAGCAATTCGAGGCCGTCGATGTCGGGCAGTTGCATGTCGAGCAGCACCAGGCTCGGCCGGCGGCGCTTGATCGCCGCCAACCCATCCAGCCCAAGCGTGGAGATCTCGAGCTCGACCTGCGGCCGCAGTGCCAGGATGCCGCGCATCACCTCGGCATTGGTCTCGTTGTCTTCGACGTAGTGAATGACTCGGCGCCGGTAGGCCGCGGGCTCGACGAGGTCGTCGTCGTCGGTGTCCAGGCGCTCGGCCGGCGCAACCGCGGCGCGCGGCAGTTCGAGGGTAAACGTCGAGCCCATGCCGACGGATGAGCGTGCGTGCAGCGTGCCACCCATCAATTCGGCCAGGCGCAGGCTGATCACCAGGCCGATGCCGGTGCCATCGACTGCGCCGCCTTCCTGGCCGAGGCGGTTGAAGGGCTGGAACAGCTGCGCCAGTTGCTGTGGATTCATGCCGGCGCCGGTGTCGATGACGTCCAGGGCGATCCGGCCCTCGTCGGCCATGCGGCTGGCGACGATGATGTGGCCGCCGACGCTGTTGTACTTGACGGCATTGGACAGCAGGTTGGTCAGGATCTGCTTGACGCGCGTGGCGTCGCCGATCACGGCATGCGCGCCGAGGGCCAGGTGCGCTTCGATGCGGATGCCGCGCTTGTCGGCGGCTTGCTGCACCAGTGCCTGGGCCGCAGCGACCAGCTCGGCCAGGTCCAGCGTGCGCGGCTCGAGGTCGATGTGCCCCGACTCGATGCGCGCCAGATCGAGCGTGTCGTTGATCATGTGCAGCAAGTGCCAGCCGGCCTGGCGCATCTGCGCTGTCCAGTCGAGCTGGTGCGGCGCCAGCGGCTGCTTGCGGTCGAGTTCGAGCAACTGCGTGAAGCCGAGCAGCGCGTTCAGCGGCGTGCGCAGCTCATGGCTCATGCGCGACAGGAACTCGCTCTTGGCGCGGTTGGACGCTTCGGCGCCTTCGCGCGCGCGGTGCGCCACTTCGAGCGCCAAGTGTTCAGTGATGTCTTCGATCACCCAGACCATGCGCCGCGGCTGGTTGCTTTTGCCGCCGCGCAGCACGCTGACGCTGGCGCGCGTGGCGATGATTCGGCCGTCCGACGCTTTGTAGCGCAGGTTCGCGCGCGCCATCGGCACGTCGCCTTCGAGCAGGCGGGCGCGGGCCTGCGCTTCGGCCTCGCGGTCGTCGGCATGCAGCAGACGCGCCATCGGCATCCCTGTCAGGCGCTCGCTGGTGGTGCCGAGCAGCTCGCGCAGGTAGGGGTTGGCTTCGCGGATGCAGCCTTCGGTGTCGGTGTAGGCCACGCCGATGGGCGTGTGGTCGAGGATGCTGCGCAGGCGCTGCTGGCTCTCGCGCAACGCGATCGCGGTGCGCTGGCGATGCGATGCTTCGGCTTGCAGCTCGGTGCTGCGCTGCTGCAGTTCGGCGGTGCGCTGGGTTACCGCGGCTTCGATGCGCCGCGCGCGGCCGGTGATGGTGAGCAGGAGCGCGCCGAGCATCGACGCGCTGGCCAGACCGACCAGCGCCAGGGGCCAGGTGCGGCCGATGCCGCTCGGCGCTGGTGTGCTTGCCGTCAAGCGCAGACTCCACTGGCGCGACGCAAAAGGCAGAGATGCCACATGCAACCGCTTTGCCGAGTCGACCCGATCGCAACCGTCCGGGCCGGCGAGGACTCGCGCGCCGGGCTCGGCGTCGTTGTCAAACAGGCAAATGGCAAGCGTCGAAGGCAGGCGCTCGCGCAGCGCCTGTAGCCACTGCTCCGGCCGCACAGTGGCGAAGACAACGCCGCGCGATGCACGCGCACGTTGCTCGGGGGTCTGCGGGTCACCGCGGTACAGGGCCTGGTAGATGACGACGCCGCGGCC
The DNA here is from genome assembly GCA_963814385.1 of uncultured beta proteobacterium. Taxonomy (GTDB): domain Bacteria; phylum Pseudomonadota; class Gammaproteobacteria; order Burkholderiales; family Burkholderiaceae_C; genus CADEEN01. The sequence continues at coordinate 52,282 of CAWFCX010000048.1, read as the reverse complement.
GCCCTGCGACAGCGTAAAGGCCGCGGTCGCCTCCGGCCGGCCGCTTTGTGCGGCCCGATCGATGGCCGAGCGCGCAAGCGCAACTGAGCGCGCGTTGACACCGAGCGCTGCCGCGTTGGCCGCCATCGGCTCGATGTAGCGGATCAGGACCATCGGATCGTCGGCTGCCGGGGCACTGCCGCCTGGCCACCGTTCGACGGCGCGATAGCCGGCCATCCCGGCAGTGCGCTGCCGCGCTTCGTAGGCGGCGACGTCGGCGCGCTCGACGCGGTCGGACAGGCCCAGCGCGGCAATGCCCGGAGCGCTGAGCGTCCAGGGCAAAGCGGCGCGCCCGAACGTTTCCTGGTCCAGATCGGGCGCTGCGTCGGCCAGGCCGCGCATCGCTTCGAGCGCGTGCAGCGGCACCTGAAGCCGCGATGTCAAGGCATGGGTGGCGTTGTCGGCATCGCGCTGGAAGGTGCGCTGCACGCGCTCTTCGTCGACACGGACCGACTCGGCGATGCCCAGCGCCAGCACGGCGGTGCCGATCGACAACGGCAGCGCCACGGTCCAGCGCCGCTGCGCCCACGCATCACGCGGCTTGGCGATGAAGGCCCAGACGATCGGGGCGCCGATCAGAACGCCGAGCGTGTCGCCGACCCACCACGCACCCCAGGTCACCGGCGCTGCGGCGGCTTCGATCGTGCCGCCGGCCACAAGCACCAGCACCGCGATGCTGGCGCTTGTCACGCAGGCCAGCGGTGTCACGAACAACATGAAGCGCGCCAGATCCGCCGGCTCTGACAGCAGCAGCGGCATCGAGACAAAACGGCGCACCAGCCAGGCGCCGACGGCGGCCTGCAGCGCCGCGCCAGCGCTGGTGCTGATCCAGGTGGCGATAACCGCGGCGTTCAACGTCGTGCTGGCCGCGACATGCCACAAGTTCGCCGCCAGCGCTGCCGCCGCCACCGCAACGATGGCCCAGCGGCGCCAGACGAAGACAGCCGCCAGACCGACACCCGCCGCAGGAAACAGCGGCGAAGCATTTCCGGGCTGGATGGCGATCAGCAGCCCGAGGCGGGCCATCAAGAGGTAGGCGGCAAATGTGATCGCAAACACCGCCCAAGCCGGCGGAGGCACCTCGGCCGCGCCACCAATGCGACGTGGCGCGGACGGGGCTTCCTGGGGCACGGCGGAACTCAGACGTTGAACAGGAAGTTCAACACATCGCCGTCATGCACCACGTACTCTTTGCCTTCGGCTCGCATCTTGCCGGCGTCTTTTGCGCCTTGTTCGCCCTTGAAGGCGACGAAGTCGGCAAACGCAATCGTCTGCGCGCGGATGAAGCCACGCTCGAAGTCGGTGTGAATCACGCCGGCCGCTTGCGGCGCGGTGTCGCCGACGTGGATCGTCCAGGCCCGCACTTCCTTGATGCCGGCGGTGAAGTACGTTTGCAGGCCGAGCAGCTTGAAGGCGGCTCGGATGAGGCGGTTCAAGCCGGGTTCGGTCTGCCCCATCTCGGCGAGGAACATCGTCTTGTCATCGTCGGTCATGTCGGCCAACTCGGCTTCTGTCTTGGCACAGATCGCCACCACCGGCGCATTGTGTTTGGCGGCGAATTCGTTCAACCGGTCGAGGAAGGGGTTGTTCTCGAAACCCGATTCGGAGACGTTGCCGACGAACATCGCCGGCTTGGCCGTGATCAGGCACAGCGGCTTCAAGACGACTCGCTCTTCCTTGCTGAAGTCGATGCCACGCACCGGCAGGCCTTGGTTCAACGCCGCGTCGCATTTCTTCAGCACGTCGACCAGACGCTGCGCTTCCTTGTCGCCGCCGGCCTTGGCGACCTTGGTGTAGCGGGCCAGGCTCTTCTCGACGGTGGCGAGGTCGGCGAGACACAACTCGGTCTGGATGATTTCGATGTCGGCGATCGGATCGATCTTGCCGGCGACGTGGATCACGTTCTCGTCTTCGAAACAGCGCACGACGTTGACGATGGCATCGGTCTCGCGGATGTGCGAGAGGAACTGGTTGCCCAGGCCCTCACCCTTGGACGCACCGGCCACGAGGCCCGCGATGTCGACGAACTCCACGATCGCCGGCACCACCCGTTCCGGCTTCACGATGGCCGAAAGCTGCGCCAGCCGCGGGTCGGGCAACTCGACGACGCCGACGTTCGGCTCGATGGTGCAGAAGGGGTAGTTCTCGGCCGCGATGCCGGCTTTGGTCAGCGCGTTGAAGAGGGTGGACTTGCCGACGTTGGGCAGGCCCACGATGCCGCATTGCAGGCTCATGGAAATCTCGATGGGAACAGAGGGGGAATTGTAGGTGGGCCTACCATGGCGCCATGCAGCTTCTGAGTGCGCACGACAAAGATCTGGGCGGTGGTTTTGTGGTTCGCCGCCTGCTGCCGTCGGCGACGCAGCGCGCCGTCGGGCCGTTTGTGTTCTTCGACCACTTCGGCCCGATCGACGCGATGCCGCATGACAACCACGACGTGCGGCCGCACCCGCACATTGGCCTGGCGACGGTGACGTACTTGTTCGAAGGCGCGATGCAGCATCGCGACTCGACCGGCGTGGTGCAGCGCATCGAGCCCGGCGCGATCAACCTGATGACGGCCGGCCGCGGCATCGTGCACGCGGAGCGCACGCCGGACAATCTGCGCGGCGTGGCGCGGCGCAGCCATGGTCTGCAGTTGTGGCTGGCGTTGCCCGAGGCCGATGAATCAAGCGCGCCGAGCTTCAGCCACACTCCCGAGACAGCGATCCCGCGTTGGGGGCTCGGTGGTGCATCGGCGCGCGTGTTGATCGGCAACGCGTGGGGCGTGACGTCGCCGGTGCCCGCGCGCTCACCCACGCTGTACATCGACATGCAACTGTCGCGTGGCGCGCAGGTGGCGCTACCGCCGCAGTGGGCCGAGGAGCGTGCGCTCTACACGGTGGCGGGCGTTTGCACGATCGACGGCCACACGGTGGCGCCGCAGACGATGGCGGTGCTGCCGACAGGACAAGACGTGCAGCTATCGGCGCAAGAAAACTCACGCTGCGTGCTGATCGGCGGCGCGCCGCTCGGTCAGCGCTTCATGTGGTGGAACTTCGTCTCGTCGCGCAAGGAGCGCATTGCTCAGGCAGCCGACGCGTGGGCTGCACAGCCGAACGAGATGTTTCCTCAGGTCGAAGGTGAGAGCGAGTTCATACCGCTGCCTGAACGTCGGCCCGTCTGAATGACGACCCCTCGCTCGCTTTGCGAGCACTCCCCCAAGGGGAGCAGTCAGGCCGACGCTTGGGAGCGGCCCGGCGCTGGCCTGACCTTCGGCGCAAGGATCAACACATTGCCGGTGACGGCGAGCACGACGCCGAGCCACGTGAGGGCCACCGGCCGAAAGCCTTCGAACAGCGCCGACACCACGAGTGCGAACACCGGCGTCATCACGCCGACGGTCGAAGCCGCCCCGGGGCCGACGCGCTGCTGCAACGCGAGGAAGCACGCAAACGCGATCACCGATCCGGCGATCGACAGGTAGGCCAGCGACAGCCACCACGACGGCGCCGAGGGCAGCGCGAGCGCCTGGCCGCTCGCCACGACAACGACGCATGACAGCGCCGCACCATAGAGCATGCCCCAGCCGAGCGCCGGCCAGAACGGCAGCCGGTGCACGGCATTGCGGCTCGCGGCCAGGCTGCCGACGGCAGACAAGAGCACGGCGCCGATGGTGAACAGCGCACCGAGCGACGTGCTGTCGCTGTGCGTCACGCGCGCGAACTCGGGCCAGAAAATCAGCGTCACGCCGGCGACGCACAGCGCGCCTCCGGCCAGAAAGCGGGCGTTGATCGGCGTGCGCCACAACAGCCACGCGCCAATGCCGGCGACCAGCGGCGACGCCGAGTAGCCGACCGCGACGAGGCCCGAGGCCACATGTTTTTCGGCGTGATAGACGCACAGGTACGCCACCGAATACATGAACACGCCTTGCAGTGCCAGCAGCGCGTGTTCGCGCGGCGTGCGGCGCAGGCGGTCACCGCGCAGCGCTGCGAAGGCCAGCACGAGCGCGCCGGCCAGGCCGAAGCGCAGTGCCACGCCGAACTCGGGCGTCGTGTGCGCGAGTTGGTAAAGGATGGCGTGCCATGTCGTGCTCCAGATGGCCACGGCGACCACAAACAGCTGCCACGTCCGTAGCCTGGCGGGAGGTGTCATGTCAAAACGCCAGCGCTGCCTGCACGCGCGCGCCGACGCGCATGCGCTGGCCGATGCCGGACAGGACGATCGAGTTCTGGCCGAACGTCAGAGCACCGCCGAGGCGCGGGTTGGCGCGGTAAGCGCTCATCGTGTCGCCAACGCTGAGGCCCTGTGCGGCCGTCGCGGGGTTCACATCGGGAATCGTGCAACGGCTGCACGGCTTGACGAGTTTCAACACCACCGGGCCGTCGGGCGACTCGATCGTCAGCGTGTCGATGAAGTCTTCGCCGTGCGCGTCGGGCAGGCCGTCGATGACGATGTTCGGACGGAAGCGCTGCATCGGCACCGCTTCATGACCCGCGCCGGCCAGCCTGCGGTTCAATTCCGCCAACGACGCGGTCGATGTGACGAGCAGCGGGAAGCCATCGGTGAATGCGGTGCGCGCTTCGATCTTGCCCGTCCACTCGGCGCCGGCCAGGCGTTTCACGTCGGGATCGAAGCGCGACAGTCGCAACGGCTGCCCCAGGAAATCACTGAACCACTGCGCCGCCAGATCGCCCATGTCGAATGCATCCACGCTGTCGTTCCAGACGCGCACGCGACAGTCGCCCTCAACAGCATCGAGCTGCAAGTGAAGTGCCAGCATGCCCGGTGCGCGCAGCACCACGTCGCTGGCGCGTAGCGTCGGCTGGATCAGCGCCATGCGCGGCAGGTCGCGCTGCGTCAGCATCTCGCCGTCTTGATCGACGACCATCCACTCGCGGTCGTACTCGAATCCCGTCTCGATCAGCGGCGCTGCATCGACAGCGATGCCGCCGCAGGATTTGATCGGGTGGATGAAGAGCTGGGCGATGCGCAGGTCAAGGACGTCCATGCCTGCATTATTTGCCAAGCAAGCCGCGCAGCTTGGCCTTCAACTTGTCTTCGGGCTTTTGTGCCGCGGCGGGCGCTGAAGCAGCCGGCGCGGCGGGGTCTGCGGGTTTGTCGAACAGCCCGAGCTTCTCAGCGATCTTTTCTTTCAGCTTGTTTTCCACGGCCGCGGCCGCCACGCCCGACCACTGCACCTTCCAGTCGATCGCATCGAACGGGCCGCTCAAGAGCACCGGCACGGTGACGCCGCGCAGCGCGGCCAGCTCGGCGCCGTCTTGTCCCGTGGCGGTGGACGCCACGGTGGCGCGCGCGGTGTAGTCGATGCGGCCTTGGCCGATGTCGAAACGGCCGCTGCCGCCGATGCGCAGGAATGGGCTCTTCAAATCGAGGTCGTCGCTGCGCGCGACACCGCCTTCGATGCGCGCGCTCGCCGTCAGTTCGGAGAAATCGGTCTTCTCGGCGGCGTTGGCCTGCGTGATTGCGTCTTGCTTCATCGACAGCGCCGCTTTGGCCTGGCGCAGCGTGCGCGCCAGGTTCACGCCCTTGACCGCGCCGTCGCGCAGTTGCAGCGCCGCCGCACCCGCGAGGTTGGCGCGCAGCGCGCCCAGCGTTGTGCCGCTGGTGGACAGGTCGGCGCTGACTCGGCCGGTGCCTTCGAGCAGGTCCTTGCCGGCCACGTCCTTGAGCAAGCTGTTGGCATTGACGCCGTTGGCGACGAGCTTGACGTTGATGCGCCGCGTCCTGGCCTCGGCCACACCACTGCCATCGACGCTGCCGCCCCAGGCGTTGCCCGACAGGCGCGTCACGCGCAGTGTGCCGTTGTCGAGCGCGGCGTCGAGCCTGGCATCGCCGACCTCGTACTGGCGGAACACGAGCCGTCCGGCGCTGACGTTGAAGCGGCCATTGAGCACGGCCAGGCCATCGAACCCCACGGCGGTGTCAGCGGGGGCGCCGGGCGCAGCAGCCGAAGCTGCCGCGCTCGCGCTCGGCGCCATGACCTGGTTCAGATCGAGCCGATCGAAGCGCGCATTGGCCTGCACGGTGGGCACCGCGGCGTTGAAGGCCGCGCTGCCGTTGGACTCGAACTTGTTGTTGTTGAGCGCGCCTTGCAGCGCCCACTGCGTGCCGCGCTCATCGACGCCAGCAGTGCCGCCGAGCGACAGCACCAGCGGCTGCAGACCCGGCTCGGCGATGTTGGCGCGCAGCTCCAGCCGTTCGAGCGTGCCGGCGCTGCGGCCCGGACGCAGCAGCAGGTTGGACTTGAGTTGTCCGTCGATCTTGCGCGGCCCGCTCGCGCCGTCGAGCTTGAGCGCAAAGGCCGGCAGGCGCAGCGCGTCGAAGTTGCCGCTCGGCGCGCCCGACTCGAATCGCCCGGCGAGCGTGGTCTTGCCTTCGAGGTTGATCCGCCCGGAAAAGCCGCTGCCCTTCAACTGCTCGCCGGCAATCGCCAACTGCGGCCATTCGATCGAGGCGCCGAAGCCGCTCGCGCCCTGTTTGCCCGACAACGCCAGTTTCAAGGCCTCGAGTTCGAGCGTGCGCTTGCTCGGGCTGAACACCAGACGCTGCGCGATCAGCGTCGAGGGTCCCAGCGTCACGCCGGCCGTGGCGGCATCGCTGAGATTGAAGTCAATCGGCCCAGCAGTCAGCACACTGCCGTCCCAGGCCAAGTTGCCCGCGAGCGTGGCGTGCAGCGACTTCACCGCTTGGGAGTCGCCGCCGATCTTCACTGTCGCGCTGCGCAGCGCGACGCGGCCGCTGGCGGCATCAAACGTCAGCGCGGTTTTTCCGTCGAACGTCAGGCGCAGGACTTGCGGCCGCTCCAACGTCACTGTGGTGCGGAACTGCAGCGGCGTCTCCTGACCGCTGACCAGGCGGCCGCTGGTGAAGCTGTCCATCGTGACCGTGCCGGTGATCTGCGCTTGCTCGTCGCGCAGCGCCAGGCGCGCGTCGTCGAGGCGCACGGCGCCGACTTCAAAGCGCACGAAGCTCGTCGCGGGGCCTTTGTCCGTGGCCGCGGTTTCCTGGCCCTTGGCGCCGAGCAGGTCGTCGATGTTGCGCAGGCCCTGCGCGTCGCGCGTGATCAGCGCGCGCACACCGCGTGCGCTGACGCTGTCGACGACGAGTTGCTTTCGCAGCAGCGGCAGCCATTGCAGCGACAGCGCCGCGTCGTCGATGGCGGCGAACTCGTCGGCGCGCCCGCGCTCGGACAGGCGTAGCTTGGACACCTTGACCGCCAGCCGCGGAAACACCGACAGATCGACCGGCCCGTCGATTGCCAGCGTGCGCTGGCGCTCGGTTTTCATCCAGTCGATAGCGATCGACTTGTACTGCGTGGCATCGAACGTGGCAACGAAGTACACCGCGGCCAGCGTCGCCAGCAGCAGCAAGCCGCCGAGGGCGAGCAGGGAGCGCTTGATCCAAGGATTCATCTGCGCATTGGAACGTGAAAGACCGTACAGGTTGCAACACGGCCGTCCCTAAAATGCAAGGCAATGCAAAGCAATGCGAAAGTCTTTGACGTTTGTGTGCGTGGTGCGGGCATTGTCGGCCGCGCGCTGGCTTTGGCCTTGTCGCGTCAGGGCCTTGCCGTGGCGTTGCAAGCGCCGCCACGCAACGCAGCGCGCGAGGATGTGAGGGCCTACGCGCTCAATGCCGCGTCGGTAGCCCTGCTTGACTCGCTCAAGGTTTGGAGCGAGTTGCCGGTCGATGCGCGCACGGCGGTGTTCGACATGCGCGTCGAGGGTGATGCGGCCGCTGCGGTGCTGCGCTTCTCGGCATGGCAGCAGCAGGTGCGCGAGCTGGCGTGGATCGTCGATGCCGCTGCGCTCGAAGCCGAGCTGGCCGCCGCGCTGCGCTACGCACCGCATGTCACCGCAACCACCGACGCTGTACCGGCGCGCCTGCTCGTGTTGGCCGAAGGCCGCGCCTCGGCCACGCGTGAGCAGCTTGGCGTGGCCTTCGACCTGCATGACTACGGGCAGACCGCCATCGCCGCGCGCCTGCAAACCGACACGCCGCACGGCGGCCTGGCGCGCCAGTGGTTCCACGCGCCGGACGTGCTGGCGCTGCTGCCCACCGACAAGCCACAGGCCGGGCACGGTTTGGCGCTCGTGTGGTCGCTGCCGGCCGAGTGCGCACGAGCGTTGCTGGCGCTGCCGCCGGCGGAGTTCGAAGCCGCTCTGATGCGGGCCACCGACGGCGCTGCCGGCATCCTGGCGCTCGTCAGCGCGCGTGCGTCCTGGCCGTTGGCGCTGGCGCGCGCCGAGCGCGTGCACGGCCCGGGCTGGGTGTTGGTGGGCGACGCCGCGCACGTGGTGCATCCGCTGGCCGGGCAGGGCTTGAACCTGGGGCTGGGCGATGTAGCGGCGCTGGCGAGGGTGTTGACGGCGCGCGAGCCATGGCGCGATCTGGCCGACCCTAAACTCTTGGAGCGCTATGCGCGCCAGCGCGCGCTGCCGGTGCAGGCCATGGCGGCGATGACCGACGGGATATTGCGGCTTTTTGCACACCCTGCGCCGTGGGCGCGGGAACTTCGCAACCGCGGGCTGGGTCTTGTCGAAACGGCTGCGCCATTGAAACGTTGGCTCGCGGCGCGCGCACTGGGACAATAGCGCGCTCTCACCAAGGACATGCGTCATGCTCACCCTTCGATCTCTGCTGCTGCCGCTGCTGATGGCCCTGTCGTTGTCCGCGTGGGCCGACGAAGCTGAAATTCGCAAGAACCTGCCGCAGCGCCTGCCCGAATTTCCGAAGATCGACGAGGTGACCAAGACGCCGGTGCCGGGCTTGTGGGAAGTGCGCATCGGCAACGAGGTGCTGTACACCGATGCCGACGGCAGCCACATCTTCGAAGGCGAGCTGATCGACACCAGGAACAAGGCCAACCTGACGCGCGCGCGCATCGCCAAACTGACGGCGATCAAGTTCGACGACTTGCCGATCAAGGATGCGCTGGTGATCAAGCAGGGCAATGGCACGCGCAAACTGGCCGTGTTCGCCGATCCGAATTGCGGCTACTGCAAACGCCTCGAGCGCGATCTGGTGGCTTTGAAGGACGTGACGATCTATAACTTCGTCTATCCGGTGCTCGGCCCCGACTCGGACCAGAAGTCGCGTGCCATCTGGTGCTCGAAAGACGCGATGAAAACCTGGCGCGACTGGATGCTCGACGGCGTGGCGCCGCCGCGCGCCATGGGCCAGTGCAATGACGCCGCAGTCACGCGCACCGTCGAGTACGGCAAGAAGCACCGCATCAACGGCACGCCGGCCATCATCTTCGAGAACGGCGACCGGGTGCCTGGCGCCTTGCCGGCGGCTGAGCTGGCCAAGCGCCTCGACGAAGCGAAGAAGCCGAAGTCCTGACGCGGGCCGAGGGCCAAGAAAAGGGGGCGCCGAAGCGCCCCTCTTGTTTTCTCCCTGAGGCCGTGCCTCAGACCAGCGAGACTTCCTGATCCGACGCGCTGCGTGCATGCAGCTCGTCCCACAGCGCAGCGGCCTTGGCGGCCCAATCGCGGTAGTGCGCATCGGCCGGCGCGAAGTAGGGCACGCCGCGCTCGACAAAGTGATTCACGCGTGCGGCCAGCTTCGGACAACACTCAAGCCGGACGATTTCCAGCTCGATGCTGTGCAGCAGCGCATGGCGTGCAAAGGGCTCGGACGACGCCATCAGGCGCGTGTAGATGGGGTGATGGATCCAATCGTTCATCGTCTCGTTGTGGTTGCGTGTGACAGCAATCCGATCTTCACGCTTGCTGGCGTGCGCGTGTGCGGTCACGCTGCACCGTCGCGGATTTGGCACGCGACTTGTTTAACGCGGCGAACCCGCGTTACGGTTGCAGCCAGCGCGCTGTGGTGTCGGTGTTGAATCGCGCCCGCCGATGGCCTTCGGCATGCAGCTCGAGCCAGTCGATCGACAACACGCGCGCTTCGAGCAGTGCGAAGTACGCACGCTCGCCACGTGCGCTGATCGCGCTGCCCAAAGCGTCGCCCGGCGCGAGCGATGACAGGTAGTCGTTCGCAGCGGGGCTCAACTTGAGCTGCGCCCAGCGCGACGACAGCTCCAGACCTTCTGTCACGGCCTGCAGCGCAACGCGGATCCGCAGCTGCCAGCCCAGCACCGGCGACCACATGACCAGCGTGCCGAGCGGATGCGCGGCGATCTGCGCTACCTTGCCGGCGCGCGCGTCGGTGTAGACGAGCAGCGTGGTCTGCGCCTGATCGGCGTCGCGCAGGATCACCGTGCGCGCATCGCCGACAGCTCCATCCGTGGTGGCCAGCACCGGTGCGCGCCACGGGTGTTGCTTGTCGCGCGGTGCGGCCAGCAACTCGCGCCACAACGCTGCCTCGATCGCGTCCAGCGTTTCGAGGCGCGTGCTCATCGCCCTACGATTCCTTGCGCAAGGCCGGGAACAGCACCACGTCGCGGATGCTCGCACTGTCGGTGATCAGCATGATCAAGCGGTCGATGCCGATGCCGCAACCTCCCGCCGGCGGCATGCCGTACTCGAGCGCGCGGATGAAGTCGGCGTCGTAGTACATCGCCTCTTCGTCGCCGGCTTCCTTGTTCTTGGCCTGCGATGCAAAGCGTGCGGCCTGGTCCTCGGCGTCATTCAACTCCGAGAATCCATTGGCCATTTCGCGCCCGGTAGCGAAGAGTTCGAAGCGCTCGGTGATCGCCGGGTTGGTGTCCGACGCGCGCGCCAATGGGCTCACCTCGACGGGGTAGTCGGTGATGAACGTCGGCTGCCACAGCTTGTCTTCGACCGCGGCTTCGAAGAGGCCGAACTGCAATTGCGCCAGACCCCAGTGCGCGGGCGGCTCTTCGCCGTGAGCCTTGAGCTTGGCGTGCAGTGCCTTGACGTCGTCGGCCTCGGCGTCGCTCACACCCGCATGCGCCACCAGCGACTCGCGCACTGAAAGGCGCGTGAAGTGGCTTTCGAGATCGACCTCGCGGCCCTGGTACGTCACGCGAGCCGAACCGCTGGCCGCGCGCGCGGCATGGCGCAGCACCTGCTCGGTGAAGTCCATCAGATCGTGATGCGTCCAGTAGGCTGCGTAGAACTCCATCATCGTGAACTCGGGGTTGTGGCGCACCGAGATGCCTTCGTTGCGGAAACTGCGGTTGATCTCGAACACACGCTCGAAGCCGCCGACGAGCAGCCGCTTCAGGTACAACTCTGGCGCAATGCGCAGGAACATCTGTTGATCCAGCGCATTGTGGTGAGTGGTAAAGGGCTTGGCATTCGCGCCGCCGGGGATCGGGTGCAGCATTGGCGTCTCGACTTCGAGAAAGCCGTGCTCGACCATGAAATTGCGGATCGACGAGACGGCCTTGCTGCGCGCCACGAAGCGCGCGCGCGCTGCGTCGTCCGTCATCAGATCGACATAGCGCTGACGGTACTTCTGTTCCTGGTCGGTCATGCCGTGGAACTTGTCGGGCAGCGGGCGCAGGCTCTTCGTCAAAAGGCGAATCGACGTTGCCTTGACCGAAAGCTCTCCGCTCTTGGTGCGGAACAGCGTGCCCTGACAACCGAGGATGTCGCCCAAGTCCCAGCCCTTGAAGTCAGCCAGCACGTCGGCGCCGACGGCGTCTTGCGTGATGTAGAGCTGGATGCGGCCCGAGGCGTCCTGCAACGTGGCGAAGCAGGCCTTGCCCATGACGCGCTTCAACATCATGCGGCCGGCGACCGACACGCTGATCGCCTGCGGCTCCAGAGCCTCGTTGTCGGCTGCGCCATGGCGCTGGTGCAGATCGGCGGCGTGGTGCTTGGGTTTGAAGTCGTTGGGGAAGGCGGCTTTGCCCTTGGACTGTGGCGAGCGCGCGCAGCGCAGTCAGCTTCTCGCGGCGCTCGGTGATCAGTTGGTTGTCGTCGGAGTCCATGCGTTCGAGGGGCGGGTGCGCGTAAAAGCACCGGATTCTAGGGTGTGCCCTCTTGAGCAACGGGTCGGCAAGGCATACTGCGACTCCGATTCAGAACGGCATTTCCACCCATGACGATCCTGGTCACCGGCGGCGCCGGCTTCATCGGCAGCAACTTTGTCCTCGACTGGCTGGCCCACGGCGATGAAACCGTGGTCAACCTCGATGCGCTGACCTACGCGGGCAACCTGCACAACCTCGACTCGCTGCGAGGCAATCCGCGGCATGTGTTTGTGCAGGGCGACATTTGCGACCGCGAGATGCTCGACAAGCTGTTCGCCGACCACAAGCCGCGCGCGGTGGTGCACTTCGCCGCCGAAAGCCACGTCGATCGCAGCATCCACGGCCCCGGCGAATTCATGCGCACCAACGTGCAAGGCACGTTCTACGCTGCTCGAAGCAACGCGCGCGCACTGGGCGCGCTCGAAGGCGACGACAAAGCCGCGTTTCGCTTTCTGCACGTGTCCACTGACGAGGTCTATGGTTCGCTCGCGCCCACTGCGCCGGCCTTCACCGAAACCCACGCCTACGAGCCGAACAGCCCGTACTCGGCAAGCAAGGCCGCCAGCGACCACCTCGTGCGCGCCTGGCATCACACCTATGGCCTGCCAGTGTTGACGACGAACTGCTCGAACAACTACGGTCCCTATCACTTCCCCGAAAAACTGATCCCGCTGATGATCGTCAACGCGCTGGCAGGCAAACCGCTGCCGGTGTACGGCGACGGCATGCAGGTCCGCGACTGGCTGTACGTGCGCGACCATTGCAGTGCTATTCGCGCCGTGCTCGCCAAAGGGCGGCTCGGCGAGACCTACAACATCGGCGGCTGGAACGAGAAGCCCAACATCGAGATCGTAAAGACGATCTGCGCGTTGCTCGATGAGCTGCGGCCGAGTGCAGCGGGCTCGTACACGCGTCACATCAGCTACGTCAAGGACCGCCCGGGCCACGACCGCCGCTATGCCATCGACGCGCGCAAGATCGAGCGCGAACTCGGCTGGCGGCCGGCGGAGACTTTCGACTCCGGCATCCGCAAGACGGTGCAGTGGTATCTCGACCATGCCGATTGGGTGGCCGGCGTGCAAAGCGGCGGCTACCGCGACTGGGTCGCTACCAACTACGCCGCACGATGAAAATCGTTCTCTTCGGAAAGGGCGGACAAGTTGGCTGGGAGTTGCAGCGCGCTCTCAGCACGCTCGGTGAGTTGATCGCGCTCGACTTCGACAGCACCGACCATCACGCCGACTTTTCCAAACCGGCGCAGCTCGCCGACACCGTGCGTGCACTGAAACCCGACGTGATCGTCAACTCGGCCGCGCACACCGCGGTCGACAAAGCCGAGAGCGAGCCCGAGTTCGCGGCCAAGCTCAACGCCGAAGGCCCACGCGTACTCGCAGCAGAAGCCAAGGCACTTGGCGCGCTGCTGGTTCACTACAGCACGGACTATGTCTTCGACGGCAGTGGCAACGCGCCGCGCGCGGAAGACGCACCGACTGGCCCGCTGTCGGTTTATGGCCGCACCAAGCTCGACGCCGAGAACCACATCCGCGCCAGCGGCTGCGCGCACCTGATCTTGCGCACGAGCTGGGTCTATGCAGCGCGCGGCGGCAACTTTGCGCGCACGATGATCAAGCTGGCGAGCGAGCGCGACGCGTTGTCGGTGATCGACGACCAGTTCGGCGCGCCCACCGGCGCCGAGTTGCTGGCCGACGTGACGGCGCAGGCGATCCGCGCCTGCCGCGCCGATGCAAAGCTGTGCGGCACCTACCACGCCGTGGCCGGCGGCGAGACCAACTGGTTCGAGTACGCGCGCTTCGTCATCGAATGGGCGCGCGCCAATGGGCTGCCGATCAAGGTTGCGGCCGATGCGGTGAAGCCGGTGCCGACGAGCGGCTATCCGACGCCGGCACAACGCCCGCTGAACTCTCGCCTGGATACGCGCAAGCTGCGCGAAGCGTTCGACATCACGCTGCCGCATTGGCAAACCGGTGTACGGCGCATGTTGATGGAGGCCTACGCCAAGTGACGAACAACAACAACCGCAAAGGCATCATCCTGGCCGGCGGCAGCGGCACGCGCCTGCATCCCGGCCACGCTGGCGATGAGCAAGCAGCTGCTGCCGGTGTACGACAAGCCGATGGTCTATTACCCGCTGTCCACGCTGATGCTGGCCGGCATTCGCGATGTGCTGGTGATCAGCACGCCGCAAGACACGCCGCGCTTCGAAGCGCTGCTCGGCGACGGCTCGCGCTGGGGCATGAACCTGTCGTACTGCGTGCAGCCGAGCCCCGACGGGCTGGCGCAGGCCTTCATCCTCGGCCGCAAGTTCGTCAACAACCAACCGAGCGCGCTCGTGCTCGGCGACAACCTGTTCTACGGCCACGACTTCCAGGCGCTGCTCGGCCACGCCATGGACCGCAAGGTCGGCGCCAGCGTTTTTGCGTACCACGTGCATGACCCGGAGCGTTACGGCGTGGTGGCCTTCGACGACAACAAGCGCGCCTTGTCGATCGAAGAAAAGCCGGCCAAGCCAAAGAGCAACTACGCCGTGACCGGTTTGTACTTCTTCGACGAGCAGGTCTGCGACATCGCCGCGTCGATCAAACCGAGCGCGCGCGGCGAGCTCGAGATCACCGAGGTCAACGCGACCTACCTGCGGCAGAACCAGCTCTCGGTGGAGATCATGGGCCGCGGCTACGCGTGGCTCGACACCGGCACGCACGACAGCCTGCTCGAAGCGGGGCAGTTCATCGCCACGCTCGAAAAGCGCCAGGGCCTGAAGGTGGCCTGCCCTGAAGAGCTGGCGTTTCGCAACGGCTGGATCGACGCCGCGCAACTCGAAGCGCTGGCGCGCCCGCTGGCCAAGAACGGCTACGGCCAGTACTTGTTGAAGCTGCTCGGCGAGAAAGTGTATTGATGCAAATCACACACGACCGCACTGGCCGGGTGTGCTGATCCTTGAGCCGAAGGTCTTCGGCGACGACCGCGGCTTTTTCTTCGAGAGCTTCAACCAGCGCGCCTTTGACACCGCCGCCGGCACGCACGTCGACTTCGTGCAGGACAACCATTCGCGTTCATCGCGCGGTGTGCTGCGCGGCCTGCACTACCAGACCGCGCCGCATGCGCAAGGCAAGCTGGTGCGCGTGGCGCGTGGCAGCGCCTTCGACGTGGCGGTGGACATTCGCCGTGGCTCGGCGACGTTCGGCAAATGGGTCGGCGTCACGCTCGATGCGCACAGCCAGCGCCAGTTGTGGATCCCGCCCGGCTTCGCGCATGGCTTTTTGGCGCTCGAAGACGACACGCATTTCCTCTACAAGACGACCGACTACTACGCCAAGGATTGCGAGCGTGCCATCGTCTGGAACGATCCGGCCATCGGCATCGTCTGGCCCGATCTGGGCATGGCGCCGCTGCTGGCGAGCAAAGACGCGGCGGCGGTGGGCCTGGCGCAAGCCGATCCTTACTAAGACTTCCCAGATGAGCAGCAGCAAACCGATCCAGGTTCAACCCGTCGTCATGGCTGGCGGCAGCGGCACGCGCCTGTGGCCGTTGTCGCGCGCGGCTTATCCGAAACAGTTTCTCGTCCTCACCGCGGACAAAAAGACGCTTTACCAGCAGGCGGTGGCGCGCATCGAACACCTGGCCCGCGACGGCTTCGACGTGTGCCCCTCCGATCACCGTCGGCAACGAGGAGCACCGCTTCATGGTGCTCGACCAGTTGCGCGAACTCGGCATTTCGGCCGGCCCGGTGCTGCTCGAACCTTCGGCGCGCAACACCGCACCGGCGATGACCTTGGCCGCGCTCGCCGCAGCCGAAGGCGACGGCGACCCGGTGCTCGTCGTCTCGCCGGCCGACCACGTGGTGGCGGACATGGCCGCCTTCGCGCGGGCCATGAACACCGCGATCCACGCCGCGGCCGGCGGCGCGATCGTGGTCCTCGGCATCACGCCCGACCGGCCCGAAACCGGCTACGGCTACATCAAATGCGCGCGCCGGTCAGCAGGCGGCGCGCGTGGTTTCGCAGTTCGTCGAGAAGCCCGACCTCGTCACCGCAGAGCGCTACCTCGCCGACGGCCACTACACCTGGAACAGCGGCATGTTCGTGCTGCGCGCCTCGACATGGCTCGAGGCGCTGAAGCGTTTCCGCCCCGACATCCTCTCGGCCACCGCCAACGCCTGGGCCGTGCGCAAGACCGACCAGCGCTTCGTGCGTCCCGGCGCGGCCGAGTTCGCGGCCGTGCCGTCCGAATCGATCGACTACGCGGTGATGGAGCATTGCCCCGGCAGCGGCATCGACATCCGCATGGTGCCGCTGTCCGCCGGCTGGAACGACCTCGGCGCCTGGGACGCCGTGTGGCAAGTGGCGGCCGAAGGACAGCATGGGCAACGCCGCGCTCGGCGACGCCATGATCACCGGCAGCCGCAACTCGCTGGTGCATGCGTCGAGCCGCCTCGTCAGTCTGGTCGGCGTGGACAACCTGGTCGTCGTCGAAACCGCCGACGCCGTGCTGGTCGCCGACCGCGAGCGCAGCCAGGACGTCAAGGCCATCGTCGCCCAGCTCGAATCGCAAGGCCGCACCGAAAAGAACCTGCACCGCAAAGTGCACCGCCCCTGGGGCTGGTACGACAGCATCGACGCCGGCTCGCGCTTCCAGGTCAAGCGCATCATGGTCAAGCCGGGCGCGAGCCTGTCGCTTGCAGATGCACCACCACCGCGCCGAGCACTGGATCGTCGTCTCCGGCACCGCCGAGGTCGTCAACGGCGACAAGGTGCTGATGCTGACCGAGAACCAGAGCACCTACATCCCGCTCGGCGAGAAGCACCGGCTGTCGAACCCGGGCAAGACGCCGCTGGAGATCATCGAGGTGCAATCGGGGTCGTACCTGGGCGAGGACGACATCGTGCGTTTCGAGGACAGCTACGGGCGCAGCTGAGGCCGCGCCGCACTGGGCGAAAATGCCGGCTTCGCGTTGCCATGGCGGCGATGCATGTGCAAGGTATCGGAAACGTCATGGTGATTGCTGTGGTCGGCTTGGGCTATGTGGGCCTGCCGCTGGTGGTGGAGTTCGGCAAACACGAACGCACCATCGGCTTCGACATCGACGCGGCGAAGGTGGCCAAGTGCGAGGCCGGCAGCGACCCTTCGCGCGAGATCGGACGACGAACGCATGAGCGCCGCACGTCCATGCCGTCTACACCAACGATGCCGCGGCGCTGCGCGAGGCCGACTTCGTGCTCGTCGCTGTGCCGACACCAGTGGACGACGCGCGCATCCCCGATTTCGGGCCCTTGATCGGCGCCAGCCGCAGCATCGGCGCCAACCTCAAGCCTGGTGCGGTGGTCGTCTACGAGTGCACCGTCTATCCGGGCGCCACCGAAGAGATCTGCATCCCCGAGCTGGAGAAGGCGTCGGGCAAGCGCTGGAAGCAGGACTTCTTCGTCGGCTACAGCCCGGAGCGCATCAACCCGGGCGACCGCAGCACATGCTGACCAACGTCGTCAAGGTGGTCTCCGGCGACTACGCCCGAGACGCTCGACAAGGTGGCGGCGCTGTACGAGCGCATCGTCGCCCCCGGCGTGCACCGCTGCTCCAGCATCAAGGCGGCCGAAGCCTGCAAGGTCATCGAGAACACCCAGCGCGACCTGAACATCGCGCTGATGAACGAACTGGCGATCATCTTCGACAAGGTCGGCATCGATACCGCCGAAGTGCTCGAAGCCGCGGGCACGAAGTGGAACTTCCTCAAGTTCAAGCCGGGCCTGGTCGGCGGCCACTGCATCGGCGTCGATCCGTACTACCTGACGCACAAGGCCGAAAAGCTCGGCTACCACCCGGAGGTCATCCTCGCCGGCCGCCGCATCAACGATGGCATGGGCAAGTACATCGCCGAACAGACCGTCAAGCAGATGATTGCCGCCGGCAGCCCGATCAAGGGAGCACAAGTCGTGGTCCTCGGCCTGACGTTCAAGGAAGACTGCGCCGATCTGCGCAACAGCAAGGTCGCCGACATCATCAACGAGTTGCGCAGCTATGGCGTAGATGTGGCGGTGCACGATCCCGATGCCGACGCCGCCGAGGCCCTGCACGAGTACGGTGTGCGCTTGCTCGGCTGGGACGAGCTGCCGCGCGCCGACGCGCTGGTGGTCGCCGTGGCGCATCGCGCCTACCGGACCCTGACCACCGAACAGTTCGCCGCGCGTGTCAAGCCCGGCGCCTGCGTCATCGACGTCAAGGCCCTGCTCGACGAAGGTGCGCTGCGCGCCGCCGGCCTGCACGTCTGGCGGCTGTGACGGCGCAAGGCGCACCAGCCACGCAAAGCACACCCCACGCCCGGCGCCCGGACATCGAAGGCCTGCGCGCCATCGCGGTGGCGCTGGTCATCGGCTACCACTTCTTTCCGGGCGCTGTGCCGGGCGGCTATGTCGGTGTCGATGTCTTCTTCGTCATCTCGGGCTACCTGATCACGCGCAGCCTCCTCGACGCGCTGCCCACGCAGCCCTCGCGTGCCGCCTGGCTGTGTGCGTTCTGGGCGCGCCGCGCGCGGCGCCTGCTGCCCAATGCGCTGCTGGTGCTCGTGGCCACCGGGTTGGCCGGCGTGACGCTGTACTCGGAGTTCTCGCTCAAGCGTCTGGGCAGCGACATCGTCTGGTCGTCGGTGTTCTCGACCAATTGGCTGTTCGTGCTGCGCTCGATCGACTACCTGGCCTGGGACGAGACCCAGAAGAGTGCGCTGCTGCATTACTGGTCACTGGCCGTCGAAGAGCAGTTCTACCTGCTGTGGCCCTTGGTGCTGCTGGCGCTGCTGCGCCTGCGCGAGCCTGCGCCATCGGCCGTGGGCGATCGGCCTGCTGGCGGCAGCCAGCCTGGCGTGGTGCGTGGTCCAGTCGTCGAACAACCAGACCAGCGCCTTCTTTGCCACGCCGGCGCGGGCCTGGGAGTTGTTGGTGGGGGCGTGGCTGGCCGTAGTTGGCTTGAGGCACTTCACGCGATTCGCGACGGCGGGCGCGGCCGTGGGGGTGCTGATGATCGGCGTGGCCGCGCTTGCGTTTTCCGACGACACGCGCCACCCCGGCTTGATCACGCTCGTGCCGGTGCTGGGCTGCGCCCTGGTGATCGCTTGCGGCAGCGCCTCCCGCTTCGCCACACGGGGGCTCGGGCACGCGGCGATGCAGGCTGTCGGCGCGCGTTCGTACTCGATCTACTTGTGGCACCTGCCCGTGCTGCAACTGGGCGCGTCGTGGACTCATGGCCAACCGGCAGTCACGGGCCTCGCGCTGCTGCTGTTCGCCTTGGCCGCCGCTGAGATTGCCTACCGATTTGTCGAGCGTCCGGCGCGCTTCGGTTGGGTGCGCCACTGGTCGGCGCGGCGCGTGCTTGGCGTGGCGCTTTTCGCCGCCGCGCTGGTGGCCGCGTTCGGCTTGGCGCTGCGTGCCTTCGGCGCCAACGACATGCGCGAGCTGCTGGGCTTCACACCCGCCGTGCGCGCCGCCTCTCAATTGCCGCCGCTGGCCCGCGTGAGGGCCGATCTGCCGGAGGTCTATCGCGCCGGCTGCCACCTCGGTGTCGATGCGGTGGCCTCGCCGCCCTGTGAATACGGCCGTGTCGGCGCGTCCGAGTCGGTGGTGCTGTTCGGCGACTCGCATGCCGCGCAGTGGTTCTCCGCGATCGACGCGTTGGCGGCAAGCCACGGCCTGGCGCTGTTTTCATGGACCAAGTCGAGCTGTCCTTCGGCCAGCGTCGCCGTGTGGAATGCGGTGGCCAAGTCCGCCTACCGCCAGTGCGATACCTGGCGCGAGGCGACGCTCACCCGCATCGAGGCGCTGCGGCCACGCTGGGTGATTCTTTCCAATTTGATCGAAGCCTCGCCGGTGCTCGCCGATCCACGCGGTGCCGGCGCCGATGCGCGGCCGTGACGCCGCGCAGGCCTGGAGCGAGGGCTTCGAGCAGCTGATCCTCCGCCTGCAACGCGCCGGCATTGGCGTCATCGTGATTCGCGACGTGCCGCGCCCGCGCCCGGACGTGCTCGATTGCATCTATGCCGCGCCCGACCCGCGGCGCTGCGAATTGAGCCTGGGTGAAGCCACCACCATCCCGCCGATCGATGCGGCTGTCGCGCACCGCACGGGCGCCGTGCTGTGGGATCTGAGCGGTGAGCTGTGCCCGCAGGGGCGCTGCAGCGTGGTGCGAGCCGACACGCAACAACCCGTGTACCGCGACTTCAACCATCTCACCGACACCGAAGTGCGGCGCCTCGTGCCCGCGATGGCCGCACGCTGGGCGCGCGATGCCGCGCCGCCGAGACAGCCCCTGCGATAATCCGCGCCCTTGCGCGGCCCGTTGTCCGCGCAATGCAATGTTCCATTGGCGTGCCGATCCATGACCACCATTCGCCCCCCGATCCTTGACCGCAAGTTGCGCTTTGCCTTGGTCGGGCTGTGGCCGCATTGCGCAGAATCATTTCGAGGCGATGGTGCGGCACGCCGAGCGGGTGGAGCTGGTCGATGTCTGCGACACCGATGCAGCGGCCTTGCGCGCTGCGCAGGACAAGACCGGCGCGCGCGGCCACGCGTCGCTGTCGCAACTGCTCGAGCACACCAGCGCCGACTGCGTCGTGCTGGCCACGCCCAGCGGCCAGCACCCCGCGCAAGCCGGCGAAGTCGCCAAGAGCGGGCGCCACGTCATGACCGAAAAGCCCATGGCCACGCGCTGGCAGGACGGCCTGGCCATGGTGCGGGCCTGCGACGAAGCCGGCGTGCGCCTGTTCGTCGTCAAGCAGAACCGCCGCAACCGCACCCTGCAGCTGCTCAAGCGCGCGGTCACGCAAGAGCGCTTCGGGCGCATCTACATGGTCACCGTCAACGTCTTCTGGGCGCGCCCGCAGAGCTACTACGACAGTGCGGCCTGGCGCGGCACCTGGGAGTTCGACGGCGGTGCGTTCATGAACCAGGCCAGCCACTACATCGACCTGCTCGACTGGCTGATCGGCCCCGTCGAGTCCGTGATGGCCTACACCGGCACGCTGGCGCGCAACATCGAAGTCGAAGACACCGGCGTGGCCGCGCTGAAGTGGCGCAACGGCGCCATGGGCTCGGTCAACGTCACCATGCTCACCCACCCCAAGAACTTCGAAGGCTCGATCACCATCCTCGGCGAGAAGGGCACCGTGCGCGTCGGCGGCGTGGCCGTCAACGACATCCAGCATTGGCAGTTCGACCGGCCCGATGCGATGGACGCCGAGCTCGCCGACGCCAGCTACGAAACCACCTCCGTCTACGGCCACGGCCACCCGCTGTACTACGACAACGTCATCAACACCCTGCGCGGCCAGGCCCAGCCCGAGACCGACGGCCGCGAGGGTTTGAAGTCACTCGAGCTGCTGATTGCCATGTACCTGTCGGCGCGCGACGGCAAGCGCGTCAACCTGCCTCTGGCCTACTGAATGCCGACGACGATCCATCCCTCGGCCATCGTCGACGCCGGTGCGCAACTCGGCGACGGCTGCCGCGTCTGGCACTTCGTGCACATCAGCGCCGGCGCGCGCATCGGCCGCGGCTGCTCCTTCGGCCAGAACGTCTACGTCGGCAACGACGTCGTCATCGGCGACAACGTCAAGGTCCAGAACAACGTCTCGGTCTACGACGCCGTGACGCTCGAAGACGACGTCTTCTGCGGCCCGAGCATGGTCTTCACCAACGTCTACAACCCGCGCTCGGCCGTGACGCGCAAGGACGAGTACCGGCGCACGCGCGTGCGGCGCGGGGCCACGCTGGGAGCGAACTGCACCCTCGTCTGCGGCGTCACCATCGGCGCGCATGCCTTCGTCGGCGCCGGCGCCGTCGTCCAGCGCAACGTGCCCGACTTCGCGCTCGATGGTCGGTGTGCCGGCGCGCCAGATCGGCTGGATGAGCCGCCACGGCGAGCGCCTGCCGCTGCCGGTGACCGGCCAGGGCCAAGCCCGCTGTGCCCACAGCGGCGACCTCTACCGCCTGGCCGGCGCGCAACTCGAACTCATCGAAGCCTGAACAACCATGAACGCCCGACACGACCCGCCAGCGCTGGACTTCATCGACCTGAAGAGCCAGTACGCCGCGCTGCGCCAGACCATCAACGCGCGCATCCAGCGCGTGCTCGACCATGGCCAGTACATCATGGGCCCCGAGGTCCAGGAGATGGAGCAGCGCCTGGCCGAGCGCACCGGCGCGCGCCACTGCATCAGCGTGGCCAGCGGCACCGAAGCGCTGCTGATCGCGCTGATGGCGCTGGACCTGAAGCCCGGCGACGAAGTCATCACCACGCCGTTCACCTTCGCTGCCACCGCCGAGACCATCGTGCTGGCCGGCGCCAAGCCGGTGTTCGTCGACATCGAGCCCGACAGCTGCAACATCGACGCCACGAAGATCGAAGCGGCCATCACCCAGAAGACCCGGGCCATCATGCCGGTGGGCCTGTACGGCCAGGTGGCCGACATGGACGAGATCAACGCCATCGCCCACCGGCACGGCCTGGCGGTGATCGAAGACGCTGCGCAAAGCTTCGGCGCCACCTACAAGGGCCGCAAGAGCGGCAACCTCAGCACCTTCGGCTGCACCAGCTTCTTCCCCAGCAAGCCGCTGGGCTGCTATGGCGACGGTGGCGCCATCTTCACCAGCGACGACGCCCTGGCCCAGGCCTGCCGCGAGATCCGCGTCCACGGCCAGAGCCGGCGCTACCACCACAGCCGGGTCGGTGTGGGCGGGCGCATGGACACGCTGCAGTGTGCGGTCGTGCTGGGCAAGCTCGAGCGCTTCGACTGGGAGATCGCTCGCCGCTTGCAGCTCGGCGAGCGCTACCGCGAGCTGATCACCCGATCGGGCGCGCCGGTGCAATTGCTGGCCGTGCGCGACGATCGCGACTGCGTCTGGGCGCAGTTCACCGTCTTCGTCAAAGAGCGTGAAGCGGTGCAGGCCGGCTTGAAGGCGCTGGGCGTGCCCACGGCCATTCACTACCCCAAGCCGCTGCACCATCAGCCGGCCTATGCGGCCTACTGCTGCCCCGAGTGCTGCCCCGAAAGCCAGCACGCCGCCGCGCGCGTCATGAGCCTGCCCATGAGCGCCGACCTCACCGACGCGCAGATCGAACAAGTCGTCGCCGCGCTGGTCGAGGCCACTCGCGGCTGATCGGCGCGACGCCCTCAGCGTGAGCGTCCCGACGCCAGAGCCGTCGCCGCCGCCGATCGACCGCTCGGCGCACGCCGACGGATTCTGGCGCCGGGTCGGTGCGGTCTTGTCGGGGACCGCGGTGGCGCAGGCGATCCCGATCCTCGGTTCGCTGGTGCTGGCGCGGCTCGTGGCGCCGGCCGAGTTCGGTGTCTTTGCAGCTTGGCTGGGCATCGCCGCGCTGGTGGCGGTGATGATCAGCGGGCGCTACGAAAACGCGCTCGCCATCGAGCACGATGGTCCGCCGCGGCGCGAAGCTGCGATTGCGACCCTCGGTCTGGTCGTCGTGGGCGGCCTGGTGTTGGCGCTGCTGTGTGCCCTCGTGGCCATGCTCGTGCCGGCACAGGCGGCGCGCGTGCCCACGGCCCTGCTGGTGGCCTTGCCCATCACCGCCGTCGCCATGGCCGCCATGCAGACCTGGCAATCGTGGGCTGCTGCCGACGGGCGTTATGCCGCGCTGTCGTCGATGCGCATTGCACAGGCGACAGGCATCACGCTGGGCCAGATCGGGCTGGCCGCGCTCGCGCCGAGCGCCGTGATGCTGGGCCTGGCCCACGCCGGTGGCGTGCTGATCGGGCTCGCCGTCGCGGCCTGGCATCTGCCACCGCGCCCGTGGCCGACGCGCGATGCGGCGCTTTCGTTCCTGGTGCGGCAGCGTCGGTTCCCGCAATGGGCGCTCGCCGCCGACACGATCAACACCGCCGCCGGGCAGCTGCCGGTGATCCTCGTCGCGTCGCGCTTCGGCGCTGACGTGGCGGGCTTGCTGGCATTGACGCTGCGCACGCTCGGCGCACCGATCGGCCTGCTCGGCTCGGCAGTGCTGGACGTCTTCAAGCGCCG
This sequence comes from uncultured beta proteobacterium, assembly GCA_963814385.1. Taxonomy (GTDB): domain Bacteria; phylum Pseudomonadota; class Gammaproteobacteria; order Burkholderiales; family Burkholderiaceae_C; genus CADEEN01. The sequence continues at coordinate 28,297 of CAWFCX010000048.1, read as the reverse complement.
CGCCGCCGCCAGTTTTCGCGAGCGTGGCGAGTGCCGTGCCGACTTCATGGAAACGTTTCGCGTCCTCGCCGGCGCCGCGGCCGTGGCCAGCGTCATCGTGGTGCTGGCCGGCGAGCCGCTGTTTGCATTGGCCTTCGGACCGACCTGGCGCGCCAGCGGCACGATGGCGCTATGGTTGCTGCCGATGTTCGCGTTGCGTTTCGTAGCCAGTCCTCTGAGCTACATGTTCTACATTGCCGGCAAGCAGCCCGTGGATCTGGCATGGCAGTGCCTGCTGCTGATCATGACGCTGGCCACGCTGTCTTGGCCCACCCACCACGCCGCCGCATTGCAGTCCTACAGCCTGGGGTACAGCGCGATGTACGTTGTGTACCTGCTGCTGTCCTATCGCTTCGCCCGCGGGGCCCGGCCGTGATTGCGATCGTCGACTACGACATCGGTAACCTCGGCGCGGTGGCCAACATGCTGCAGCGCCTGGGCTTTGCCTGCGAGATCACCTCGGACGCGCGCCGCATCGAGGCCGCCGAGCGCATCGTGCTTCCGGGCAACGGCGCCTTCGATGCCTGCATGAAGAACCTGCGCGCCAGCGGCCTGGTGCCCGTGCTGGAGGTCAAAGTGCGGGAGCAACACACGCCGCTGCTGGGCGTGTGCGTCGGCGCGCAGATGCTCGGCCACAGCAGCGAGGAGGGCGTCGAGCCAGGCCTGGGCTGGATCGACATGACGGTGCAGCGCTTCCCGGCCCTGCCGGATCTGCGCGTGCCGCACATGGGCTGGAACCAGGTGCGCGCCGCCGCGCCGGCGCACCCGCTGCTCGAAGGCATGGAAGCCGACGCACGTTTCTACTTCGTGCACAGCTACCTCATGGTCCCCAACGACCCGGGTGACGTGCTGCTGCGCGCCGAGTACGGCATCGAGTTCGCGGCGGCAGTGGCGCGCGGCAACATCGCTGGCGTGCAGTTCCACCCCGAGAAGAGTCATCGCTTCGGCAAGCGCCTGCTCGGCAACTTCGCCCGGATGAGCGCCTGATGTACCGCGCCCGCGTCATCCCCTGCCTGCTGCTGCGCGGCCACGGCCTGGTCAAAACCAAGCGCTTTGCCGATGCGGTCTATGTCGGCGACCCGATCAATGCGGTGCGCATCTTCAGCGAGAAGGAAGTCGACGAACTCGTGCTGCTCGACATCGACGCCTCGCGCACCGGCAGTGAACCCAACTACGAGCTGATCGCCGAAGTGGCGGGCGAGTGCTTCATGCCGGTGGCCTACGGCGGCGGCGTGCGCTCGCTCGAGCAGGTGCGGCGGCTGATCCGCTCCGGCGTCGAGAAGGTGGTGATCAACTCGGCAGCCTTCGAGTCGATGGACGTGATCACGCAGGCCGCGCAGGTCTTCGGCAGCCAGGCCGTGGTCGGCGGCGTCGACGTGCGCAAGACCCTGCTCGGCGGCTACAAGGTGGTGGCCAAGTCGGCCACGGTGGAGACCAGGGTCAAGCTCGACGATCACGTGCGGCGCCTGGTCGACGCCGGCGCGGGCGAGATCCTGCTCAACAGCGTTGACCGCGACGGCACCATGGCCGGCTACGACCTCGACTTGATTCGCCAGGTCAGCAGCAAGGTCAACGTACCTTTGGTTGCCTGTGGCGGCGCCGGCTCGGTGGAACATCTGCGTGCCGCCGTCCACGAAGGCGGGGCCTCGGCGGTCTCGGCGGGCAGCATGTTCGTGTTTCATGGCAAACGCCGGGCGGTGTTGATCAACTACCCGGCCGATCTGCGCTTGTGAGCTTGCAGCGTTACCAATCCAGCGTCGGTACCCAGGATCGCCGACGTACTACGGCAGGGCGGAGCATCGGCACGTGGTGCGTGCTGGCGTTGGCTTGGCTGGTTGTGGCCTGTGGCGGCAGTTCGAGGCAGAGCACCGACGCGCCGACCGTCGTGGCGACCGTGACTCTGGGCAACCGTGTCGGTACGGTGTTTCTGACCAGCGATGGCCTCGCCTATTTCGTGCCACAGGGCCAGTCCGCTTCTGCTGCGGCCGCTGCGGTCGTCGCACGGGTGCCCGCCTACGAGGGGCCGCTGCGCATCGTCGATGCCCACCCCGTCGCCGGTGGCGTCGTGACGCGCTTCAACAACGGTCATGTCTATCGCAGCCGGGATGGGCTCAATCTCGGTGGCGGCGGCAACACGCAACTGGTCTACGACGGCGCCCAATCGATCCGCGCCTGGGTTGCCGTCGATGGCGGCGTGGTGACGCAGTTTTCCGATGGCAGAGCGACCTTCAGTCCCGACGGTCTGGCCCTCGGCGGCGGTGGCGCCACGGTGGCTGCTTATGCGGGCCGCGAGAGCATTGCCGCACTTCGGGGCGTCGAAGGTGGCGTGCAAACCCTGTTCGGTAACGGACAGGTCTACTTCAGCGCCGATGGACGCAATCTCGGCGGCGGCGGAAACACCGTCCTGCTGCCGGCGTGGTCCAAGGTGGCCACGTCCGCGGCCTTCGGCCCACGGGACAACGCGGCGGATGCTGTGTTTCAGGATGAGTGGTGGATCAGTGGCGGCTTCTTCCGTTCGGCACCGGACACGAGCTACTTCGACCTCTGGCGCTCCAGCGACGCCGGCCTCAACTGGTCGCTGGCCTTCGGCAGTGCGACCCCTGAGACGGGGCCGCGGACCGATTTCTACGACCCCTACAGCCCTCTGGTGGCCTTCCGTGGTGAACTGCTCGCCATCGGCGCCACCGTCTGGGCCTCACCCGATGGCCAGACCTGGTCGCAGCGCTCGCCGTCGGGTCCACGACGTGCGCGTGAGGATGCCGAGGCCCTCGTCTTTCGCGACCAATTGGTCTTCGTCGATCCGCAGTCGGCCACCGTGTACATCAGTGCCGACGGTGCAGACTGGTCCGAGCAGGTCGAGATCGTCGGCTTTGACCGCCGCTGCGGGGCCGTGATCGCTGTCTTGCCGTCCGGGCGGCTCATGATCGCCGGCGGTGGCGATTGCGCCTATGGAGGCTTCTACACCGACGTCTGGGTGTCCGACGATGCTCGCACTTGGCGGCAGCTCACCGATCCGGCCACCGGTCAGGCCCGGACAGTGCCCTGGGTGGGCCGCATGTGGCCCTGCGGCGTGACAACGTCGCCAGGCGGACTCTGGATGGTGGGCGGCTTTCGCATCGACGCCGGCGTCGGCCGCAATCTGTCCGATGTCTGGACCACGGCCGATGGCGAGACTTGGCGCGAGATCGTCGCCGCCGGGCCTGGCCTCGAGCCCCGCCACGCGCCGACCTGCTACTGGCGCGAACAGGCCTCGGCCCTGTACGTGGTGGCGGGCAAGGGCGGCGCCAACGGTCTCAACGACAACGCCGCGGTGCTCAACGACGTCAACGTGCTGCGCCTGTCGCTGCCCGAGTTCCTGCGCTGAGGCCGCGTTGAGGCGCGGCCGGCCACGAAATGCGGCTGGTAAACTGCCGCGGTCGGTTCAGCCAGCGCGTGCCACGTGGCCGCAACGCTGAAATGGTGCGGTTTCTGCAGGACGCGCGGGTGCGTTGTGGGTCACGGCGCAGTCGACGCCTCCGCCCCATCGAATACCCAGGTTTTTCCATGTTTATCGCGTCCGTCGATGGCCCGCGTGCTGTGCCGCCGGAGTCCATGCTGTGAGAGCTTCCCCGACCGGACCGGTGCATGTCTTTGCGGCGGTGGCGCTGCTGTCCGCCGGCGCCGTCGTGCTGTACTTTCGCCAGTTCGTCGATACCAACGCCTACATCGGCATCGGCGAGTTGCCCTTCCACCGCATCGAGTATTGGTGGCTGATGGCGGTCTGGCTGCTGTCGGTGGCGCTCGCCATGCCGGCCCGGCCGCGCACGCCGTCCGACGTCTTCCTGTGCCTGTACGTGGTCGGCTGTGCGCTGTGGTCGGCCAGCTACTGGCCGGCGACGGGCCTGCTCGATGTCGGCGGTGCGGCCGTGCTGATGGCCCTGCTGATCACTCCGGCGGTGGCGGTGCAGGCCACGCAAGCCATGGCGGCGCGCTCGCGGCGATCGTCGGGGCGCTGGCTCGCGTTTTTCGAGCGCGGCCGCCTCGTGCCGCTGATCCTGGCCCTGCTCGTGCTGGCTTCCTTGCTTGGCTACCGTGTGGCTGGCGGTGATGCGGGCTTCAGCTTCGACGAGGCAGCCAACCGCCGCCTGCAAGGCCGCGAGACCTTTTCCGGCAATGCCCTAGCAGCCTACCTGCTGCAAATGAGCGCCAACGGACTGGCGCCCTTCGCCGCCTTTCTCGGCATGCTCAGGCGTTCGCGTATTGCCGTGGTGCTGGCGCTGGGTTTCGCAGTGCTGTGTTTCTGGTTGCTCGGTCTCAAGTCGCCGCTGGTCAACGTGCTCGCCTTGGCCGGGCTGGGGTGGCTGTTGCGCAGCCGCCGTATTGGCAGCGTCACCGCCATGTTGACAGGTGCACTGGCCTTCGTGCTGGCTCTATCCCTGCTCGAACTCCACTTTTTCGACGTCTCGTTGATCGCTGAGTTCGGGGTCCGCCGCGTCATCCTGGTCAACGCAACTATTCAGAGCTACTTTGTCGACGCACTGGCGCAAACGTCTTGGCTGCCGCTGCTGACGTCGGGGTTCGACCTGGCGGGCCATCTGACGCCGGAGTACTACATCGGGGCCACCTACATGGGCAGCGAGTTGACCAACGCCAACACCAACGCTTTCCTGCACGAGCTCGCGGTCAATGGCGTCTTGGGCTACCTCGCCGTCGTCGCCGGTGTGTGCGCGGTTCTCGCCTGGTGCGACCGCGTCTGGTGGCAGGACGGCCGCGCCGACGGTTTTGCGTTTGCGGCCATCCTTGGCATCCTGATGGTCGAGCAGGCCTTCACCACGGCGTTGATCAGCTCCGGCCTGGTGCTGTGCATCCTGCTCTCGACCCTGTTCGCCAAGCGTTCGCTGGCGTCTTCCAATCCCTTGCCAGCCTTGTGAACGCGAGCGCCTCCACCGCCCGCCGCAGCTGCGTGCGCTGCGTGATGGACACCAGCGACCCCGCGATCACGTTCGACGCCGCCGGCGTGTGCAGCCACTGCCTCAACTTCGACAACGTCACGCGCCAGCATTGGTTCCCGAACGAAGAGGGTGCGCACCGGCTGCGCGACGCCATCGATCGCATCCGCAGCGAAGGACAGGGACAGGAATACGACTGCATCATCGGGCTGTCCGGCGGTGTGGACAGCTCCTACCTCGCGCTCAAGGTCCGCGAGTGGGGCCTGCGTCCGCTGGTGGTGCATGTCGATGCCGGATGGAACAGCGAGTTGGCCGTGGCCAACATCGAAAAGATCGTCAAGCACTGCGGCTATGACCTCCACACGCACGTCGTCGACTGGGAAGAGATGCGTGACCTGCACCTGGCCTACCTCAAGTCGGGCCTGTCGAACCAGGACGTGCCGCAGGACCACGTGTTCTTCGCCAGCCTGTACCACTTCGCCACGCAGAACCGCATCCGCACGATCTTGTCGGGCGGCAACATCGCCACCGAAGGTGTGTTCGCGACCACTTGGCACGGCGGCAGCGCGATGGATGCGATCAACCTGAAGGCCGTGCACCGGCGCTACGGCGAGCGGCCGCTGAAGACCTACAACACCATCAGCTTCTTCGAGTACTACCTCTGGTACCCCTTCGTGAAGAAGATGCGCACCGTGCGCCCGCTGAACTTCATGCCCTACGACAAGGCCGCGGCCATTCGCGAGCTGCAAGACACCATCGGCTGGCGCTCCTACGGCCGCAAGCACGGCGAGTCGTTGTTCACCAAGCTGTTCCAGAACGACTATCTGCCGCGCAAGTTCGGCTACGACAAGCGCTTGCCGCACCTGTCCAGCCTCATCGTCTCCGGCCAGATGACGCGTGATGAAGCGCTTGCCGAACTGGCCAAGCCGCTGTACGACGCGCGTGAGCTCGAGATCGACCTCAACTATTTCTGCAAGAAACTGCGCATCACGCGCGAGCAGTACGAGGGCTTCATCGGTGGTCCGCAAGTGCACTACGACGCCTTCGCCAACTGGGACAGCCGCCAACGCGTGCTCAAGCAGCTTCAGTTGCGTGCCGAACGGATGTTGGGACGGCGCGTCAATGTCTACTCTTGAGCGCAACGCGGCTGCCGCGGGCGGTTTCTCTGCGGGCGCATTGCCAACGTCCGCGAGCGCATCGCTGCAACAGCTGGCCCGTGTGGTGCACCTGAGTACCGCGCATGGGCGCCGCGACATCCGCATCCACTTGAAGGAGTGTGACAGCCTGGCAGCGGCTGGCTACGAGGTGCACTGCATCATGGCCGACGGCCGCGGCGCAGGAGCGCATCGGCCGGGTGCAAGTCCATGACATCGGCGCTGCCGCAGGACGCTTCCAACGCATGCTGCTGCGGCCGTGGCGGATGCTGGCTGCGGCTCATGCGTTGCAAGCCCGCCTCTACCATTTTCATGATCCCGAACTGCTGTTGATCGCGCTATTCCTGCGCCGCGGTGGTGCACAGGTGATCTACGACAGCCACGAGGACACGCCGCGGTCGCTGATGAGCCGCGACTGGGTGCCGCGCTGGCTGCGGCCCGGGCTCTCTGCCGTTTTCGAGCGTTTTGAGAATTTTGTCGTGCGGCGCCTGGCCGCCGTGGTGGCTGCCACGCCGCACATTGCGGCGCGCTTCGTGCGCATCAATCCGCGCTCGCTGGACATCAGCAACTATCCGCTCGATGCGGAGATGCAGGGCGAAGTCCAGCCGGTTGGCGAGGCGCGCACGGTGTGTTATCTGGGCGGCATCGGACGCGTGCGCGGTATCTTTGAGATGGTCAATGCACTCGAGCATGTCGATGCGCGCCTGATCCTGGCCGGGCCTTGGGAGAGCGCGGAAACCGAACAGACGGCGCGCCGTTTGCCCGGCTGGAGCAAGGTCGACTACCGCGGTGTGGTCGGACGCCAGCAGGTGCGGCAGATCATGGCCGAGTCGCGTGCGGGCCTGGTGTTTTTCCATCCCGAACCGAATCATGTCGACGCGCAGCCGAACAAGATGTTCGAGTACATGTCTGCCGGGTTGCCGATCCTGGCGTCGGACTTTCCGTTGTGGCGCACGTTGATGGTGGAGTCCGGTGCCGGCCGCTGCGCCGATCCTCTGGACCCGCTTGCCATTGCCAAGGCCATTGGCGAGTTGCTCGCAGATCCGGCCGAGGGCCTACGCATGGGGCAACGGGGACGCGACGCGGTACACGAGCGCTACCGGTGGTCCCTGGAAGAACGCAAGCTGGTCAACTTGTATGCGGAGCTCTTGCAATGACACCGTTGCGCTGCGGATGGCTCGCATTGCTGTGGCTTGCGATCGCGGCGGCTTCGCCGGCGCGCGCGCAGGCGACGTCAGACCCCGCATTCCGCTGTGGCGGCGACGTGGAAACCCAGGTCTGGGAGCTGTGGGACACCTCGGCGCGTTCCCTGCTGGTCAAGGCCTTCGTGCAGGACGGCCTGCAGGCGCAGGGCGACAGCTACGCGCTGTACGACCTGCAAGGCAGCACGCACAACCTGGTGGCCATGGCGGTGCGCTGTGGCCGCACCGAGCGCCTGCTCGATCTGGCCAGCATCGTCGCCACGACCTACGACTCGCTGAGTGAAGTGCCGCGCGCTGGCGGCCTGGGCTGGGTGTGCCGCGGCGGGCGCGTCTGCAAGGCCGGCCATTCATTGCACGACACCGAAGTGGCGCTGACCAGCTCGCAATTTCTCGGCATGGCGATGCGCGTGGCCAGCGCACTCACCGCCGACGCCAACCACAGCGAGCCGGAGCGCGAGTTCCTGCGCCACTCAGCGAGCGTGGCCGTGGCTCATCTGAACCGCTGGGCGCGCGACGAGAAGATGTTGCGCCTCCCGGAGCGCCTGGCTGCCACGCCGGCTCAGGCGCGCGACGGGCAGTCGAAATGGTTCTTCACCGATGTCGATCTGTGGGTGCTCGCGATCTACGCCGAGCTGGCGGGCATTCACGAGGCCGTGCCGAGCGTGCGGCCCGAGATCGACAAAGCCTTGAGCCCCGCTGCGCGCAACAGCCTGCAAGGCCTGTTGCAACTGCTGCGCGCGCGGCTGACGCTGACTTCCATCGAGGCCTCGCGCCTGGGCGGCGGCAAGGTCAGCGTGGCCGATCTCGACCGCGGCTTCTGGCGTCACTACGTCGACAACCGTTACGCCGGCTACAAGGGCAAGGAGCCGCCGGTGTCGTGCAGCAAGTCCGAGTCGCGCGTCAACGTCAAGTCCGACGATGTGCCGTTGGTCGACACCGGCGGCTGGGACTTCAGCCATGCCCGGCGCCTGGTGCATGTGATCGATGCGCTCGATCGGCAACGCGCCGCCATGATCCGCTTGTACAAGCTGCCGGCCGACCGCATCCCCAGTGGACTGGGCGACGCCTTCGCCGCCGCGCTGGTCGAGCGCGTCTGGAACGGCGACCGGGCACGCCCGCTGTTCAGCAACTACTGGGACGGCACGAATGGCTGGTACCGCGCCGGCTACGCTGGCGGCAGCCAGCCGTGCTACGAAGGCTACGCGCCGTCCGGCTTGTCGGACGCCTTCGCGCTCGGTGGCTTCGGCAGCTGGGCGCGCCTGCGCCCCGAGATCGGCGCCATCGGCCGCCGCCTGCATGCGCTGGCCGCGTCGAAGGACGAAGCCGATGCCGAATTCATCAAGACCTACTACCCGGGGTTGGGAACAGCCGGGTCGAGCAGCGCCCGCACGCTGGCGCGGCTGCAATTCTGGCCCTCGCTGGTGCAAGCGGCGAAGTGATGATGGCCAAGAAGAAGATCGTCACCGTCGTCGGCGCGCGCCCGCAGTTCATCAAGGCCGGTGTGGTGTCGCACGCTTTGCGCGAGGCCGGTGGCTTGGTGGAAGTCATGGTCCACACCGGCCAGCACTTCGACGCCAACATGTCCGACGTGTTCTTCGCCGAACTCGGCATGGCCGCGCCGGCCCACGAGCTCGACGTGCATGGCGGCCGACACGGCGAGATGACGGCACGCATGCTGGCCGCCATCGAAACTGTTCTCGTTGATGAGCGGCCCGACGCCATGCTGGTTTATGGCGACACCAACTCGACGCTCGCCGGCGCGCTGGCTGCGGCGAAGCTGCACATCCCGGTGGCCCATGTCGAAGCCGGCTTGCGCTCGTTCAACCTGGCGATGCCGGAGGAGATCAACCGCATCGTCACCGACCGCATCTCGCGCTGGCTCTACACGCCGACGCAGACCGCCGCCGAGCACTTGCGGCGTGAAGGCGCGGCGGACGACCGCATCGTGCCGGTGGGCGATGTGATGTACGACGTGGCCCTGTTTCACGGTGCGCGCGTCGGTGCCGAGGGCCGCGCGCTGGCGCGCCTGGGGCTGGCGCCGGCCGGCTACGTGCTGGCCACGGTGCATCGTGCCGAGAACACGGACCACCCGCAGCGCCTCGCCGCCATCGTCGATGGCCTGGCGCGCGTGGCCGCCGAGCGCGCGGTCGTCTGGCCGCTGCATCCGCGCACCCGCGCCGTGCTCGAGCGGGAAGGGCGCCTGGCGCGGCTGCCGCCAACGCTGCAGGTGGTCGAACCGCTCGGCTACCTGGACATGGTGCAGTTGGAGAAGTACGCGCAAGTCATCGCGACGGACTCCGGCGGCGTGCAGAAGGAAGCCTTCTTCCACGGCGTGCCCTGCGTGACGCTGCGCGACGAGACCGAATGGGTCGAGCTCGTGCAGTCGGGCTGGAACCGCCTCGTGCCGCCGCACAGCGCCGAGGCGGTAGCGGCGGCCATCAGCGGCGCGATCGGCACGCGCGGCGCCGGCGTGCGGCCCTATGGCGAAGGCGACGCCGCACGGCGCATCGCCGCGCACCTGCGCTCGGCGCTCGGCGCGTGAACATCCTCTACCTCAACCACTACGCCGGCAGCCCCGCGCTCGGCATGGAGTACCGGCCTTACTACCTGGCGCGCGAGTGGGTGAAGAGCGGCCACCGCGTGCGCATCGTCGGCGCTTCGTACTCGCATGTGCGCAGCGTGCAGCCGCAGCCGCCTTCGGCGGACGCCAGCCGGTGGAGCGAGAACGTCGATGGCATCGAGTACCGCTGGGTGCGCACGCCGCGCTACAGCGGCAATGGTGTCGGCCGGGTGGTCAACATCGCCGCGTTCCTCTGGCGCGTGTGGGCCGACGCGCGTGCGCTGGCGCGCGAGTTCGCACCCGACGCCGTCATCGCATCGAGCACCTACCCGATGGACATCTGGGTGGCGCGGCGCATCGCCCGCCTGGCCAACGCGCGCCTCGTCTTCGAAGTCCACGACCTGTGGCCGTTGTCGCCGATCGAGCTGAACGGCATGTCGCCGCGGCATCCGTTCATCCTGCTGTGCGGCGCGGCCGAGAGCGCGGCTTACCGCGATGCCGATGTCGTGGTCTCGATGTTGCCTCGCGTCGACGATTACATGGCGTCGCGCGGCCTGGACGTCAACAAACTGGCGATCGTGCCCAATGGCGTGCCGGTCGACGAGGCGCCGGCGGCATCGCCCGCACTGCCGCAGCCGCTGCGCGCTGTGCTCGAAGCGGCCCATGCGCAGGGCCGCACGCTGGTCGGCTACGCGGGATCGCATGGCTTGCCCAATGCGCTCGACGTGTTGGTCGATGCCGCTGCGCAGTTGCGCGACGAGCCCTTCACCTTTGTGATGGTCGGCGACGGTCACGAGAAGGCGCGCCTCGTCGAGCGCAGCTCGGCGCTCGGTCTGAGCCATGTCCACTGGATGGCGCCCATTGCCAAGTCGCAAGTGCCGGCGCTGCTGGCTGGGCTGGACATCGCCTACATCGGATGGCAACGCACGCCGATTTACCGCTTCGGCATTGCCCCCAACAAGCTGATGGACTACATGCTCGCCGGCTGTGTCGTGCTGCACTCGGTCGAAGCGGGCAACGACCCGGTGGCCGAAAGCGGCTGCGGCATCTCGGTGGCCCCCGAGTCGCCCGATGCGGTGGCCGACGGCTTGCGCCGTCTCGCGGCTGTGCCGCCGGCGCAACGGCGAGCCATGGGACAGCGTGGCCGCGAACATGTCTTGGCGCACCATACGTACCCGGTGCTGGCGCGGCACTTCCTCGAGGCTCTGGCTGCCAAGCCCCTACCCACTCATGAACGATCGCTCGCCTGACCCGACGCCCCTGACGGCAGAAGCGCAGGCGGTGGTGCAGCGCTATGCGCGGCGCACGGCATCCGACCGCTACAGCCTGCTGCGCCCGGAGGTCTGGCAGACGGTGCAGGAGCGGCAGCGCGCGCAGTTGCGCCTGTTCGCAGCGTTGGGCTGGACATCGTTCGATGACAAGCGCGTGGTCGATGTCGGCTGCGGTGATGGCGGCAATCTGCTCGAGTGGATGCGTCTGGGTTTTGCTGGGCGCCACCTGACGGGCCTCGAACTGCTCGAAGAGCGCGCGCGTGCCGCACGCCAGCGCCTGCCATCGGACGTGCGCGTGATCCAGGGTGACGCGCTCGCCGCGCCGATCGAGCCGGCGTCGCAGGACGTGGTCCACCAGGCGGTGGTGTTTTCGTCGTTGCTCGACGATGGCTTTCAGAGACAACTCGCCGAGCGCATGTGGTCCTGGGTCCGGCCGGGCGGCGGCGTGCTCTGGTACGACTTCACTGTCAACAACCCGTCCAATCCGGATGTGCGCGGCGTACCGATGCGCCGCGTTCGCGAGCTGTTTCCGCAGGCACAGCTGCGCTGGCAGCGCATCACGCTGGCGCCGCCGATCAGCCGCCGCGTTTGCAGGCTGCACCCGGCGGCCTACACCGTCTTCAACGCCGTGCCCTGGCTGCGCACCCATGTGCTGTGCTGGCTGGGCAAACCACGATGAGCCATTCCACCTTCCTGCCGTTCGCGCTGCCCGACATCGGCGACGAAGAGATCGCCGCCGTCACCGAAGCGCTGCGCTCGGGCTGGGTGACCACCGGCCCCAAGACCAAGCAGTTCGAGCAGGCCTTCACCGACATGCTCGGCGGCGGCGATCTGCAATCGCTGGCCGTCAACTCGGCGACCGCCGGGCTGCACCTCGCGCTCGAGGCGCTGGGCATCGGCCCCGGCGACGAGGTGATCGTGCCCACGCTGACCTTCACCGCCACGGCCGAGGTGGCGCGCTACCTCGGCGCGGATGCGGTGCTGGTCGATATCGATCCGGTGACGCTGAACATCGACGTCGAGTGCATCCGCCGCGCCATCACACCGCGCACCAAGGCCATCATGCCGGTGCACTACGGCGGCCTGGCATGCGACATGCCGGCGATTCTTGCGCTGGCGCGAGAACATGGTCTGAAAGTGGTCGAGGATGCGGCGCATGCGCTGCCCACCACCTGTGGCGGGCAACTCGTCGGCACGCTCGGCTCCGACGCCACGGTGTTCAGCTTCTACGCCAACAAGACCATCACCACCGGCGAGGGCGGCATGGTGGTGACGCGTGATGCCGAGGTGGCCAAGCGCATGCGCGTGATGCGCCTGCACGGCATGAACCGCGATGCCTTCGACCGTTTCGTTTCCAAGACGCCGGCCTGGTACTACGAGGTCGTGGCGCCGGGCTTCAAATACAACCTGACCGACATCGCCTCGGCCTTGGGCCTGGTGCAACTCAAGCGCCTGCCGGCCTTTGCCGAACGGCGTGACGTGTTGGCCGCGCGTTATCACGAGCGCTTGAAGGGCCTGCCGCTGGTGCTGCCGGCCGCGGCGCCAGCGGGCGACCGTCATGCGTGGCACTTGTACGTGATTCGCCTGGCCGCTGGCGCGCGTGTCTCGCGCGACGAACTGATCACGGCGCTGTCCGAACGGAGCATCGGCACCAGCGTGCATTACGTGCCGCTGCACCGCCACCCGTACTGGCGCGATCGCTACGGCCTCGAGCCGTCGATGTTCCCGCGCGCTGATGCGGCCTACCTGTCGATGGTGAGCATCCCGTTGTTCACGGCGATGAGCGATGACGCGCAAGACCGTGTCGTCGATGCGCTGCATGAGGTGCTGGGTTGATGCTCAAGCGTGCATTCGACTTTGGTTTTTCGTTCGGCACGCTGCTGATCCTGGCGCCGCTGCTGATCGCAATGGCGCTGTGGATCAAGCTCGATTCGCCCGGGCCTGTGTTCTTCCGCCAGGTCCGCGTCGGCCGTGGTGGGCGCGAGTTCCGCATCTGCAAGTTCCGCACGATGCGCGCCGATGCCGAGCTGCGCGGCCCGCAGCTCACCATCGGCGCCGACAGCCGGATCACGCGCTCGGGTGCCTGGCTGCGCAAGTACAAGATCGATGAGATTCCGCAGTTCTTCAACGTGCTCATCGGCGACATGAGCATCGTCGGTCCGCGGCCCGAGGTGCGGCGCTACGTCGATCTGTACGCGCCGGAGACGCGCCAAGCCGTGCTCAGCGTTCGGCCCGGCATCACCGACCTGGCCTCGATCGAGTACCGAGACGAGAACGAGCTGCTGGCCGCCAGCGCCGACCCCGAGCGGACCTATGTCGAACAGGTGCTGCCGGCCAAGCTGGCGCTGTGCGAGCGTTACATTCGCGAGCGCAGCTTCTTCGGTGACCTGCGCATCATTGGCCGCTCCATGACCGTGTCCTTCACTCCGCATTGATGATGAACCGCGAACCCTCGGTGGTCGGACGCGGGCTGGTTCGCCTGCCGCAGCAGGCGAAGAACTTCATCATGGTCGGCGCCGACGCGATCGTGCTGCCGCTGGCACTGTGGTCGGCGCTGGCGCTGCGTTTGGGCACCTTGTCGTTCGATCCGCTTCCACCGTGGTGGGCCTATGCCGCCACCGTCGTCGTCACGCTGCCAATCTTCCTGCGCCAAGGGCTGTACCGCGCGGTCATCCGCTATCTTGAGACGCGTGCATTCACGGCGGTGATCGGCGCTTCCCTGGCTGCCGCTGCCGTGTTCTCGCTGCTGATGGTGGTGCTGGACGCACCGGGCATTCCGGCGACGGCGCTTGTCATCTACGGTGTGCTGTCCGCGAGCTACGCGGTCCTGGCCAGGTTGATCGCGCGCGAACTGCTGCGCGGCGCCGATGGCCGGCCGGCGCGCCAGTCGATCGCCGTCTACGGCGCAGGAACCGCCGGGCGGCAGTTGATTCAGATGCTGCGCCAGTCGAGCGACTTCCGGCCGGTGGTCTTCGTCGATGACAACAACCACTTGCAAGGCCGCACGCTGATGGGCCTGCCAGTGGCCAGCAGTCTGGATCTGCCGGCGCTGGTCAAACGCCACGACCTGAGCACCGTGATCGTGGCCATTCCGAGCCTGAGCCCCGGCCAGCGCGCGGCGCTGCTGCAGCGCCTGGGCCCGCTCGGCCTCGAGGTGCGGCTCGTGCCGCCGATGGCCGACTTGCTGCGCGGCGAATTGAGCGTGGCCGAATTGCGCCAGGTGCATCCGGAAGACTTGCTCGGCCGCGACGCGGTGGAGATCGACGTGCCGGCGATGCGCGGCTTGCTGCGCGACCGCGTCATCATGGTCACCGGCGCCGGCGGCTCGATTGGCTCGGAGCTGTGCCGGCAGATTGCCCACTACGAACCGCGTCGCCTGCTGCTGTTCGACATGAGCGAATTCGCGCTCTACCGGCTGCGTGAAGAGATGGTCGCACGCTGGCCGAACCTGCGCCTGGTCTGCGCGGTCGGCGACGTGAAGAACGCCGACCGCGTCAACGGTGTGATGCGCGAGCACCGGCCGAGCGTGGTCTTCCATGCTGCCGCGTACAAGCATGTGCCGCTGATGGAAGAGGTCAACGCCTGGGAGGCGCTGCGCAACAACACCTGGGGCACGCAGGTCGTCGGCCGCGCGGCGATCGAACATGGCGTGCAGAAGTTCGTTCTGGTTTCGACCGACAAGGCGGTGAACCCGACCAATGTCATGGGCGCCAGCAAGCGCCTGGCCGAGATGGTCTGCCAGGCGCTGCATGCGCAGGGCGCGACGCGGTTCGAGATGGTGCGCTTCGGCAATGTGCTGGGCAGCAGCGGCAGCGTCATCCCGAAGTTCCGCGACCAGATCGCCAAGGGCGGGCCGATCACGGTGACGCACCCGGACATCGTGCGCTACTTCATGTCGATTCCCGAGGCCGCGCAGTTGGTGCTGCAGGCCGGCTGCATGGGCCATGGCGGCGAAGTCTTCGTGCTCGACATGGGCGAGCCGGTGCGCATCGTCGATCTGGCGCGCAACATGATCCGCCTGTCGGGCCTGAGCGAGCAGCAGATCGGCATCGAATTCACCGGCCTGCGCCCCGGCGAAAAGCTGTTCGAGGAGTTGCTCGCCGACAGCGAATTCACGCGGCCGACGCACCATCCGAAGATCCGCGTGGCCAAGGTGACCGAGGTCGACGCTGACTGGCCGCGCCAACTTGGGCAGTGGGTGGCCGAGCACCCGTGGCTAGATGACGAGGCGGTGCGGCAGCGCATCGCCGAGCTGTTGCCCGAGTACAAGCCCTGGGCAGGGGGCGTCGTGCACGGCAACCCGGAAGCGCCGCGCGGCGCCTGAAACTCAGACAGCGGTTTCTTGCGGCCGCGACGCACCGGCACTGGCACGCCGCCACCACTGCCGCACGCGCAGGAAGACCAGCAGCAGCAGGGCGGTGGTCACCAAAGCGCCGAGCGCAATCAGTCCGCGGCGCGGGCGGCTCTTCTTTTCCGGCGGCTGCGCGGCATCGACCACCTGCACCATCGAGCCTTCGCGGCTCTCGTCCACGCGCGCGGCTTCGTACTGGCGCGCCAGCAACTCGAACAGCATCTCCTGATACTTGAGTTCGCGGTACTTGCCAACGTAGTCGGCGTCGCCGGTGCTTTCGAGCGACTGCTCGAGCCGCGCCTGCTGCGTGCGCAACGCGCGCAGCGTGGCCTGTGTTTGGCGCACTTCGTGGGCACTGTCGCTCAGGTACCCGCGCAGCGACGCCAGCTGCACTTCGGTGGCCGTGACCTCGGCTTGCAGGCGCGCATAGCTCGCGGTCGCGGCGCGCGGGTCGGCGCGCAGCGTGCCTGGCGAGATGCCGCTGTCCTGCAAGGCGGCTTGCGCCTTGGCGAGCTGGTCGCGCGTCTGCTTGAGTTGCGATTCGAAGAAGACACGGCGGCGCTGCGCTTCGCTGACGGCCAGCGTCGAGGTCAGGCGGCGCAACTCTTCGACATGGCTGTTGGCGAGTGCGGCGGCGCGCTTCGGGTCTTCGTCATCGACTTCGACGATGATCAGGCTGTCCTTCTTGGCCACGTTCACACGCACGCGGTTTTCGAGTTCCTTGCGCGCGTCCATGCGGAACTCGGTGTCGTAGGCCTTCAACAATCCGTACTGGTCGATCAGGCGGTCCTGCACTGTCGTGCTTTGCATCAGCGCCACGTACTGGTCCGATGGGCTCTTCAGCGCACCGCCGGCCCCACCGAGCGCCCCAGCCAGGCCGCCGAGCGAAGCCATCAGCGCGCCGGCCACACCGCTTTGCTGCGGGTTGGGCGGCAAGATCGTGGCGCGTGCAGTGAAGATAGGTGGCAGCAGGCTGACCACGCCGAAGGCGAGCACCGCGGCCAGCAGTGGCCCGAGCGTCAGCAACTTCCAGTGCGATCTGGCGGTGAGAACCAGCTCGACCACGCCGCGGTCATCGGCGCTGTCGTCCTCGCGCCACTCGGGTCGCCTCGTGGTCACTGGCGCAGTACCTGTAGCGCTGCAACGCCGAGGCCGAACTGGTAGAGGATCTGTGTCCAGTCCTTGGCGTTCTGCACGAAGGTGGTCTTGTTCGGCTCTTCGGGGACGAACAGCGTGTCGCCCGGCTCGGCATTGACACCGTCCAGGCCGGAGCCGTTGCTGAACCAGCTGCCACCACCACGCTGGCGGGCGCTGACGACGCTCCCATTGGCACGGACGATGAAGGTGCTGCCGGCATCGGCGCCGCGGGTCGGGCCGCCGGCCAGATTGAGGTAGTCGACGACGTTGCGGTCGCTGCCGAACAGGTAGTTGCCGGCGTTGAAAACACTGCCGAAGACACCGACCGAGCTCGGCCGTGGCGGGATGTAGAGCCGGTCTCCGTCTTCGAGTGCCAGTACCGGCAGCTCGCGACTGGTGGGTTGCATCTGCAAGACGACGCGGCCGGTCGGCTTGACGGCGCGCAGACTGGCGATCAAGCGCGCGTTGGCGGCTTCGCGTGCCGACTGTCCCGCGGCTTCATCGGCATTGCTTGCACGTTGGGTGGCCGAGTTGCGCGCCAGGTCGGTCTCGATGTTGCGCAAGGCGCGCTCGTAGTTGACCTGTTGTGTCGCACGCACGCTTTCGCGGGTGAATTCGGTGCCGTATGGATAAGCCGACGTGGTGAAGCCGCCAGCAGCGGCGAGCGCGTCGGTGACAGTGCTTTCGGGAGGCAACACATACTCGCCCGGTCGCAGCACTTCGCCTTCAACGCGCACCCGCTTGTTCTGGCGCTGAATCGGCAGTGCCACGTCGACCACGCTGAATACGCGCAGCACGTCGCCGTCGGCAAGCGTCGACGCATTCGAGGCCGGCAGCATCAGTTGCGTGACGCGCGACGCCGCGCGGTCGTCGAGGCGCTCCACCGCCAGGCGCGTACGGTCTGCGACCGAGGAAAAGCCCCCTGCCATGCGCAGCACGTCGGCCAGCGTTTCGCCGGCCTTGAGTTCGAACACAGCCGGGCGGTTGACACTGCCGATCAGCGCCACCTGCGTGCCCACCGGGCCGACGTGGATCACATCGTCGGCTTGCAGGACGCGGTCCGCGGCACGATCACCCTTCATCAGCATCTCATAGAGATCGAGTTGACCGACCCGCTCCTTGCCACGGCGCAGCTCGATGTCGCGCATGCTGCCGCCCGCCGAAGGACCGCCGGCGTCGAGCAGCGCTTGCAGCACCGTGGCCAGGCTGTTGACGCTGTAGGCCCCGGGGCGAGCGACGAATCCCGTGACATACACGCGCAGGCCGCGCAATTGGCCGAGGGCCACGCTGACTTGCGTGTTGCGAAAGACCTGGGCGACGCGCTGGCCGAGCAGTACCGGCATGTCCGCGTAGCGGGTTCCGGCGACCATCACCGGTCCGACGCGTGGCATCGTGATGCGGCCGCTGCGATCGACGACCAGGCGCAGGTCGGCATCGACCGTCCCCCACAGCGTCGCGATGATTTCGTCGCCGGGTTTGATGACGTAGTCAGCAGGAACCAGCGCGCCAGTTTCGGCATCGCTCGGTTGGTCGCGCGGCGTCATCAGCTCCGAGCCAAAACGTTGCACGACCACCTGCGGGCCAGCCAGGCGCTGCACGAAGAGCTCGAACTCGCCCGGTTGGTACGGTGGCGGTGGTTCGGCAGGCTTCTTGTCGCGCGCGGGCAGCGTCGGCGCTGCCGGCTGACGCAGCCGATAGGGCGGCGCGGCCTGCGGCGTTTGCTGCGTCGGTTGAGCCTGCGCCGATGTTGCGTCTGGCGCGCCGCTCCAGCCGACGGGGTCGCGGCCAGTGTTGGCGGTGTTGGTGCTTCCCAACGATTGTGCGAAGGTCGTGCAAGTGGCCACCAAGCCCAGCACACAAGCAAAGCGACGCGCGCCAGCCGCACCACACAGCATCTGAATATTGATCATTGACGGTCGCGTAGCGGCCAACAGTGCTAGGCGGAAGTGCACCGCCACGATGCGCAAATTCTAGCTGTGGGGTTTGGGTGCACGGGCGGCAAACGACAGGTGAGAGCTTGCGCAGGGGATAATCGCTGCCGTGATTGCAGAAACCCCCGACTCGACCGAGCCGCACGCCACGCGCTTCGACACCCTCGCTCTCGACCCCAAACTGCTGGCCGCCGTGGTCGACAGCGGCTACACGTCGATGACGCCGATCCAGGCCAAGGCCATCCCGATCGTGCTGCAAGGCCGCGACGTGATGGGCGCGGCGCAGACCGGCACCGGCAAGACCGCCGCCTTCACCCTGCCGCTGTTGCAGCGCATGATGAACCACGAAAACGCCAGCGCCTCGCCGGCCCGCCACCCGGTGCGTGCGCTGGTGCTGACGCCGACGCGTGAGCTGGCGGTGCAGGTGGCCGAGAACGTCGCCAAGTACGCCAAGCGCTCGAACCTGCGCTCGATGGTCGTCTTCGGCGGCGTCGACATGAAGCCGCAGACGGCCGAGCTCAAAGCCGGCGTCGAGGTGCTGATCGCCACGCCGGGCCGCCTGCTCGACCACATCGAGGCCAAGAACTGCGCGCTGCACCAGGTGGAGTACGTCGTGCTCGACGAGGCCGACCGCATGCTCGACATCGGCTTCCTGCCCGACCTGCAGCGCATCCTGTCTTATCTGCCCAAGCAGCGCCAGACGCTGCTGTTCTCGGCGACGTTCTCGCCCGAGATCCGCCGCCTGGCGCAGAGCTATCTGCAGGACCCGGTGACGGTGGAGGTGGCGCGACCCAACGCCACCGCGACCAACGTCGAGCAGCATTTCTATAGCGTTGCCGACGACGACAAGCGCCGGGTCGTGTGCCAGGCGCTGCGTCAGCGTTCGATCAGGCAGGCCCTGGTCTTCGTCAACTCCAAGCTCGGCGCGGCGCGCCTGGCCCGCTCGTTCGAGCGCGACGGCCTGAAGACCGCGGCGCTGCACGGCGACAAGTCGCAGGACGAGCGCTTGAAGTCGCTGGCCGCCTTCAAGGCTGGCGAGGTCGATGTGCTGGTGGCCACCGATGTAGCCGCGCGCGGGCTGGACATTGCCGACCTGCCGGCGGTCTTCAACTTCGACGTGCCGTTCAACGCCGAGGACTACGTGCACCGCATCGGCCGAACTGGCCGGGCCGGGGCGTCGGGCCTGGCCATCACGCTGGTGGCGCGCGACGACACGCGGCTGGTGTCCGACATCGAAAAGCTGATCAAGAAAAAGATCGAGATCGAGCCGTTCGAGCTCGACGACGACCGGCCCCGACGCCCGCCGCCGCGCGAGCGTGAAGCCAGCGATCGGCGCGACGAGGAAGCGCCGCGGCGCGAGTCGCGCGACTCCCGCCCGGCTCCTCGCCACGAGCCGCGGCGCGCCGCGGCCGCCGGCCGATCCATTCTTCGACCGGCCCTACGAGGCACAGGACTCGGTCGTTCCGGCCGCTTGGGACGAAGCCGTCAAACCGGCGTCCGGTGTGCGCTCGCCCAACATCCGGGCGAAGAAGAAAGTGGCCGCGCTGCTCGGCGGCGGCAAGGCGTGACCCAGCGCCGTTGGCGCACGGTGTTGATCGTGCTGATGGTGGTGGGCTTGCTGCTCGCGCTGCGTCCGCTGACCTCGCAGCACGCACCTGAAAAGTGGTTCCTGCACGCCGACAAGGTAGGTCACCTCCTGTACTTTGGCGGCCTGTGGCTGTTGGCGCGGCGTGCCGGTTTTGCGGCCGCGTGGCCGCTCGCGCTTGTCTTGTTGGGTTATGGCGCGTTTATCGAGATTGCGCAGGCCCTGTCGCCGACCGATCGTTCGGCGTCGCTGTCCGACCTGGCGGCGGATGCCCTGGGTATCGCGCTGGCGTGGGGGGTACGCGCCGCGGGTCAGCCCGCCAGCCAGAGAAAAACAGCGGGTAGGTGCTTGTCGGTGAACTGCGGCGGCGTTTGGCGCCATTGGCTCACCGCACGTGTCAGACACCAACCGCCGGGCAGCGTGACGCCGCAGGCGATGGCCAAACGGGTGGCGGGTTGTAGTGCATCGATCAGCGCCGCCGCCAACGCCGCGTTGCGATAGGGTGTCTCGATCGCAATCTGCGTTTGCTGTTCGCGCCGCGAGGTGGCTTCCATCGCACGCACGCGAGAAGCGCGCTCGGCGGCGTCGGTGGGCAGGTAGCCCGCGAAGGCGAAGCGCTGCCCGTTCAAGCCGCTCGCCGCCAACGCCAACATCAATGAACTAGCACCGGCCAGAGGCCAGACGCGCAGTCCCGCCTCGTGCGCAGCGGCAACGAGCAGCGCTCCCGGGTCGGCGACGGCGGGCAGGCCGGCGTCGCTGATCAGGCCGATGTCGTGGCCCTGCAAAGCGGGGGCCAGCAGCGCTGTGAACTCGCGCGGATCGGTGGCCGGCGCACGGCCCTTTGGCGGGCGCGGCAGCTCGTCGATCCAGATGGACTGCAACGGCAACACCAGCGGCGTGTGCTCAGCCACGCGTTTGAGAAACGCTCGCGCCACTTTTGCGTCTTCGGCCACCCAATGCGTCAGGCGCGAGGCTTCGGCGGTGATCTGCGTGCCGAGCAGTGCATCCAGGGGAGGCGCGTGAGCGGTGCCCAGGTCGAGCGTGTTCGGCACCAGCAGCAGGCTGCCAAGCATCCGCCCCTCGTCCGTGGCGGTCCGCGGCCGGTCCCCCGAGGAGACTGCCGCTTGCTTGGCGCGGCCCGGCGCTGCGTGGCTCATACCGTGCCCAGCGGATCGAGCCCGGCCTCGCGCAACAGCGCGCAGGTGCGGATCAGCGGCAGGCCGATCAGCGCGGTCGGGTCATCGGAGTCGATGCTTTCAAGCAGAGCCACGCCGAGCGCTTCGCTCTTGGCGCTGCCGGCGCAGTCGTACGGTGTATCGAGCGCCAGGTAGCGCTCGATGTCCTCGCAGCGCAGTCGGCGAAACTGCACAGTCACCGGCGCCAGCAGCGCGCGCTCGAAGCCGCGCTCGCGGCGCACCACCGCCACGGCGGTGTGGAAGACCACGCGCCGGCCGCTCATCATCGTCAGCTGCTCGATCGCGCGTTCGTGGTTTCCCGGTTTGCCGATGGCCTGGCCGTCGAGTTCGGCCACCTGGTCGCTGCCGATGACGACGGCGTCCGCCGCATGCGCAGCCACAGCCTGGGCTTTGGCCAGTGCCAAGCGCGTGGCCAGAGCGGCCGGCGCCTCGCCGGCCCGCGGCAATTCGTCGACGCCGGGCGACACCACCTCGAACGGCATGCGCAGGCGCTCCAGCAGCTCACGCCGGTAGCGAGACGTGGAGGCGAGGATCAGGCGCGGCGCGGGCATGGCTGCATTGTCATGTCAGCGAGCGCCGGGCCGCCCCAAGCCACTGACCGCCCCTCGGGGGGAGCGCGAGCAAAGCGAGCGTGGGGGCCTCACTCCACTGCTCGCCGTAAACTGCCCCGCATGACGTCCCGGGTGCACGATCCTCGTCGGCTCGACGTGGCTGCTGCCGCAGCGGCCGGGGCAGAGCTTGCCGGTCGTGGGCCACTGTCGGAGCTGGCTCGGCTGGCCGACGGTGCGGCCGGGCAGGTCGACGAGCCGGTGGTGTGGTCGGCCCGCTTTGAGCAGCGCCGCGAGTCGGGTGGCCCGCCGCAGGTCTGGCTGCAATTGCAGGCTCGGGCTCATGTAGCGCGCGAGTGCCAGCGCTGTTTGCAACCGGTGCTGCTGGTGCTGGACGTGGATCGCGCGTTTCGCTTTGCGCCCTCCGAAGACGAAGCCGCGGCGATCGATGCCGAAAGCGAGGATGACGTGCTCGCGCTGTCGCGCCAGTTTGATCTGCGTGAATTGATCGAGGACGAACTCCTGCTGGCGCTGCCGATCGTGCCCAAGCATGAGCCGTGTCCGACGCCACTGATTTCGGCGGCGCTGCTTCAGGATGAGACGAGTGTCGCGCCCTCCCACCCGTTTGCCGCACTCGCGCTGCTGAAACGAGGAATCGGCCAATGAACCCGCAGGCGGGGCAGCGGGCAACGAAGCGGCTGCCGCTGTTATACTGCGCGGCTTTTCGCGGGGCGTGTGCCCACCCTGCCGGTCGGGGTGCACGCGTACGCGGCGACCCCCCATCCACTGCAATATTCAAGCTTCCGGCCGGGCCAGCCCCCGCTTTGGCCCGCCCTGAAGGAGAACCCTATGGCCGTTCAGCAGAACAAGAAATCCCCGTCCAAGCGCGGCATGCACCGCTCGCACAACGCGCTGGTCACGCCCGGCACGGCGGTCGAATCCACCACGGGCGAAACGCATCTGCGCCACCACATCAGTCCGACGGGCTTTTACCGTGGGCGCAAGGTGCTGAAGACCAAGGCCGACGCCTGATCGGCGTCGAAGCCTCAGCGACTTCCCCCGCCAGGCCGCCGTCACGCCGCGCCTGACGACCTTGCACTCCGCGCTGCCCCCTCTTCCGCTGGTGCGGTTGGCCGTCGATGCGATGGGCGGAGACCATGGGCCCGCGGTCACACTGCCGGCCTGCAAGGCTTTCCTCGACAAACATCCACAAGCCGAACTCGTGCTTGTCGGCCTGGCCGATGCAGTGGCGAGCGCTCGCGGCTGGCCGCGCACGCGCGTGGTCACGTGCAGTGAAGTCGTGACGATGGAAGACGGTCTCGAAGTGGCGCTGCGCCGCAAGAAAGACTCGTCCATGCGCGTGGCGATTTCGCAGCTCAAGGCCGACGTGGCTGCAGAGCCCGCGCATGCCTGCGTCTCGGCCGGCAACACCGGCGCGCTGATGGCCGTGGCGCGCTACCTGTTGAAGACGATGGACGGCATCGACCGCCCGGCCATTGCCACCGTGTTGCCCAACCGCCAGGATGGTTTCACCACCGTGCTCGACCTTGGCGCCAATGTCGATTGCACACCCGAGCACTTGCTCCAGTTCGCCGTCATGGGCAGCGCGCTGGTGTCAGCCGTGCAAGGCAAGGAAGACCCGACGGTCGGCCTGCTCAACATCGGCGAAGAGGCGATCAAGGGCAGCGAGATCATCAAGCGCGCCGGCGAGTTGCTGCGCGAGGCGGCGGCTGATGGCCACATCGCCTTTCACGGCAACGTCGAGGGCAACGACATCTTCAAGGGCACGACCGACATCGTCGTTTGCGACGGTTTTGTCGGCAACGTCGTGCTCAAAGCCAGCGAAGGCCTGGCCGCCATGCTGACCGAGTTCATCAAGCAGGAGTTCACCCGCAACGCCCTGACAAAACTTGCGGCGTTGGCGGCGATGCCGGTGTTGAAGCACTTCAAGCACCGCGTCGATCACCGGCGCTACAACGGCGCGGCGCTGCTCGGCTTGCGCGGCCTGGTCTTCAAGAGCCACGGCTCGGCCGACGCCTACGCCTTTGAGCAGGCGCTGACGCGCGCTTATGATGCCGCGCGCAACCGGCTGCAGGACCGTGTGCACGACCGCATTGCCGAGACGATGCGATCGCTGCCCGCGGCGGATGCGGCCACGTCGCAAGCTGCATGAGTTCAACCTCCACACGCTACTCGCGCATCACCGGCACCGGCAGCCACCTGCCGCCGCGCCGCTTGAGCAATGCGGATCTGGCCACCGAGTTGGCCTCGCGCGGCGTCGAAACGTCAGACGAGTGGATCGTCGAGCGCACCGGGATTCGGGCGCGGCACTTCGCCGCCGAGGGCGTGGTGTGTAGCGATCTGGCGCTGCCGGCTGCGCTGGCCGCGTTGCAGGCCGCCGGCCGCAAGCCCGAGGATGTGGACCTGATCATCGTCGCCACCTCGACGCCGGACATGATCTTCCCGTCCACGGCGGCGATCCTGCAGGCCAAGCTCGGCATCACTAACGGTTGCCCCGTGTTCGACGTGCAGGCAGTCTGTTCGGGCTTCATCTACGCCCTGACGGTGGCCGACGCACTGATCCGCACCGGCTCGGCGAAGACGGCGCTGGTCATCGGGTCTGAAGTGTTCTCGCGAATCCTCGACTTCAACGACCGCACGACTTGCGTGCTGTTCGGCGACGGTGCCGGCGCCGTTGTGCTGGAAGCCAGCAACGAGCCCGGCATCCTCGCCAGCGAATTGCACGCCGATGGCCGTCATGCCGGAATCCTGTGCGTGCCGGGCACTGTGGCGGGCGGCAAGGTGATCGGCGATCCGACGCTGAAGATGGACGGGCAGGCGGTTTTCAAGCTTGCCGTCGGTGTGTTGGAGTCGGTTGCGCGATCGGTGCTGGCCAAGGCAGGCAAAACCGAAGCCGACATCGATTTCCTGATCCCGCACCAGGCCAACATCCGCATCATGCAAAGCACGGCCAAGAAGTTGAAGCTCTCGGCCGACAAGCTGATCGTGACGGTCGATGAACATGGCAATACTTCGGCGGCGTCGATCCCGCTGGCGCTCGATGTGGCCGTGCGTTCGGGCCGCATCCGCCGCGGCCACAAGCTGATGTTGGAAGGCGTGGGCGGTGGCTTCACCTGGGGCGCGGCGCTCGTCGAGTTCTGAACTTTTCGCAAAGCCATGACTGCATTTGCCTTTCTCTTCCCTGGCCAGGGCTCGCAAAGTGTGGGCATGCTCGACGCTTGGGGCGATCACATCGCAGTGCGCGACACGCTGGCGGAAGCATCAGCCGCACTCGGCGAGGATGTGGCCAAGCTGATCCGCGAAGGTCCAGCCGAAGCACTCGCCCTGACGACGAACACGCAGCCGGTGATGTTGACCGCGGGCATCGCGTGTTATCGCGCCTGGCGCGCCGAAGGCGGCGCCGAACCTGCCGCCGTGGCGGGCCACTCGCTGGGCGAATACACGGCACTGGTGGCGGCCGGCGTGTTGACGCTCGCCGATGCGCTGCCGCTGGTGCGCTTTCGTGCGCAGGCGATGCAAGAAGCGGTGCCCGTGGGCACCGGTGCGATGGCGGCGATCCTCGGTCTCGACGCCGAGGCAGTGCGCGCCGGCTGCGCCGAAGTGGCAGCCAGCGGCGATGTTGTCGAAGCCGCCAACTTCAACGACCCGAAGCAGATCGTGATCTCGGGCAGCAAGGCTGGCGTCGATCGAGCCTGCGAGTTGCTCAAGGCCAAGGGCGCCAAGCGGGCGCTGGTGCTCGCGGTGTCGGCCCCGTTCCATTCGAGTTTGATGAAGCCGGCTGCCGAGCGCCTGCGCGAGAAGCTCGCGGCGGTGAATCTCGCGGTGCCGCGCATCCCCGTGGTCAACAACGTTGACGTTGCGATGCAGACCGATCCGGCGGCGATCCGCGACGCGCTGTACCGGCAGTCCTTCGGCGCGGTGCGCTGGGTCGAGACCGTGCTGGCGTTGCGTGTGCGCGGCCTGGGCGCGCTGATCGAATGTGGCCCGGGCAAGGTGCTGGCCGGCATGGTCAAACGCATCGACGCGCAAGCGGCTTCGGCAGCGATCTACGACCCGGCGACGTTGGCCGAAGCGAAGGCACTGGTGGCATGAAAGACCAAATCGCACTCGTCACCGGCGCCACGCGCGGCATCGGCCGCGCGATCGCCATGGCACTTGCTGCTCGCGGCGCCAAAGTCATCGGTACGGCGACCAGTGAGGCCGGTGCGGCTGTGATCCGCGAAGCGCTATCGCCATTCGCTGGCGACGGCATCGTCCTCAACGTCACCGACGGCGCCGCGCTCGACGCGGCGGTGGACGCGATCGTCAAACGGCACGGTGGCCTGCACATCCTCGTCAACAACGCCGGCATCACGCGCGACAACCTGTCGATGCGCATGAAGGACGACGAGTGGGACGCCGTGCACGACACCAATCTGAAGGCGGTGTTTCGCGCCAGCCGCGCTGTGATGCGCACGATGATGAAGCAGCGCTGGGGCCGCATCATCAACATCACCTCGGTGGTCGGCGCCGCGGGCAATCCGGGCCAAGCCAACTATGCTGCGGCCAAAGCCGGTGTGGCCGGCATGACCAGAGCCCTTGCGCGGGAGCTCGGCAGCCGAAACATCACGGTCAACTGTGTGGCGCCGGGCTTCATCGCCACCGACATGACAGAAGGGCTGGCCGAAGTGCAGAAAGCCGCTTTGATGCAGCAGATTCCGCTGGGACGCTTGGGCACGCCCGAAGAGATCGCGGCCACGGTGGCGTTTCTGGCCTCGGCCGAGGCCGGCTACATCACCGGCGCCGAACTGCATGTCAACGGTGGCATGTTCATGAACTGAGAACCGGTTGGGCCCGACCGGTGCGCGGCGCAGCAGGCTTCCTGCCGCCCAACGTAGAATTCGGGCCGTTTTGCGTTTCCCTACTCCTGGAGGAGTCAATGAGCGATATTGAAGCCCGCGTGAAGAAGATCGTTGCCGAGCAGCTCGGCGTGCCTGAGGCCGACGTGTCGAACGAAAAAGCGTTCGTCGCCGACCTCGGTGCCGATTCGCTCGACACCGTGGAACTGGTGATGGCCCTCGAGGACGAGTTCGGCATCGAGATTCCCGACGAAGAGGCGGAGAAGATCACGACCGTGCAGTTGGCGATTGACTACGCGAAGTCGCATCAGAAGGCTGCGTAGGCTGCATGAGCACGAGCGCACGGCCGCTCCGAAGCGAGTGCTCTGTCCCGCTTGGCGGGACCGCGCGTAGCGCGAGGGTGCTCCCTTGACTCGTCGCCGCGTCGTCGTCACAGGTCTCGGGCTGATCAGCCCGGTGGGCAACAGCGTTGCCGAAGGCTGGAGCAACCTGACCGCTGGGCGTACTGGCATTGCCAATGTGACGAAGTTCGATGCGTCGGCGCTGGCCTGCCGCTTTGCCGGTGAGGTCAAGGGCTTCAACGTCGAGGAGTACTTCCCGGCCAAAGATGCGCGCCACATGGACACCTTCATCCACTATGGAATGGCGGCATCGATCCAGGCAGTGCGCGATGCGGGCTTGACGACGGGCGATGCACTGTCCGAGGACGACGCCGAGCGCATCGGGGTGATGGTGGGCTCCGGCATCGGTGGCTTGCCGATGATCGAGCAGACCCACGAGGAGTACCGCACGCGCGGACCGCGGCGCATCTCGCCGTTCTTTGTGCCGGCATCGATCATCAACATGATCTCGGGCCATGTGTCGATCTTCTACGGCTTCAAAGGCCCGAACCTCGCCATCGTCACCGCCTGCACGACCGGCCTGCATTGCATTGGCGAAGCCGGCCGCATGATCGAGTATGGTGACGCCGACGTGATGGTGGCCGGTGGCGCCGAGAGCACGGTGTCGCCGCTGGGCATCGGCGGCTTTGCTGCGGCACGTGCGCTGTCCACGCGCAACGACGATCCAGCGACCGCGTCGCGGCCGTGGGACAAGGACCGCGATGGCTTCGTGCTCGGTGAAGGCGCCGGCGTGGTGGTGCTCGAAGAGTATGAGCATGCGAAGCAGCGCGGCGCGAAATTTACGCCGAACTGGCAGGCTTCGGCATGGGTGCCGACGCGCATCACATGACGGCACCCAACGTCGATGGCCCGAAGCGCTCGATGAAGGCCGCATTGCGCAATGCCGGCATCAATGCCGACGCGGTGCAGTACCTCAATGCGCATGGCACCAGCACGCCGCTCGGCGACCTGAACGAAACCAACGCCATCAAGCTGGCATTCGGCGACGACGCGAAGAAGCTCGTCGTCAACTCAACCAAGTCGATGACCGGCCACTTGCTCGGCGGCGCCGGGGGCATCGAGTCGGTCTTTACGGTGCTCGCGCTGCACCACCAACTGAGCCCGCCGACAATCAACATCTTCAACCAGGATCCGG
>CAWFCX010000047.1:0-25456 GCA_963814385.1 uncultured beta proteobacterium | reverse complement strand
GACGCCGACGGCCGCATCCGCGCCAAGCTGCCGCTGCCGGGGCGCTGGCTGCTGCGCGGCACGGAGTTGAAGCTGTCGGCGTCGGACGCGACGCGTTGGGAGAGCCAGTTCATCACCTACGCGTTCGAAGTGCAGCGCTGAAGCTCGCGCTTCATAAGCTAAGAACTCTTCGTTCGTTGCGCGCTGGACTGGCGGCCACCACACTGGCCGCGTTGCAACCAGCGTCACCAGCCGATGAACTTTCAGCAGTTGCGCTCGGTGCGTGAGACCGTGCGCCAGGGCTTCAACCTCACGCTCGTGGCCGACGTGCTGCACACCTCGCAGCCGGGGGTCAGCCGGCAGCTCAAGGAGCTTGAGGACGAGCTGGGCATCGAGCTGTTCGAGCGCGCCGGCCGGCGCCTGCTCGGCCTCACACCGCCCGGCGCCGCGGTGTTGCCGA
This sequence comes from uncultured beta proteobacterium, assembly GCA_963814385.1. Lineage (GTDB taxonomy): Bacteria > Pseudomonadota > Gammaproteobacteria > Burkholderiales > Burkholderiaceae_C > CADEEN01. Next base: position 25,017 of record CAWFCX010000047.1, on the reverse strand, counting down.
TCATCGAGCGCCTGCTGCAAGAGGCGGAGAACCTGAAGCGCGCCGGCGACGACTTTGCGCAATCCGATCGCGGGCTGCTCACGGTGGCGGCCACGCACACGCAGGCGCGTTATGCGATGCCGGCGGCCATCCGCGACTTTCGTGCGGCGCACCCGCAAGTGCGGCTGCATCTGCAGCAAGGCTCGCCGCGCCAGGTGGCCGAGTCGGTGCTGGCGGGTGAAGCCGATGTGGGCATTGCCACCGAGGCGCTGGCCGAGTTTCCCGATCTGGTGGCGCTGCCGTGCTACCGCTGGACGCACGTCGTCGTCGTGCCACGCGGCCACGCGCTGGCCGAAGATCCGCAGCGGCCGTTGACGCTGGAGCGGCTGGCGGAGCATCCGTTGATCACCTACGAGTCGGGCTACACCGGGCGGCGCCACATCGACGAGGCGTTCGCGAGCGCCGGGCTCGAGTTCGAGGTCGGCCTGTCGGCGATGGACGCCGACGTGATCAAGACCTATGTCGATCTCGGGCTGGGCGTCGGCGTGATCGCCTCGGTGGCCTTCGACGACCAGCGCGACGCCACGCTCGTCGCGCTCGACGCCCGACATCTCTTCGCCACCAACACGACCCGCATTGCCGTCAAGCGCGGCGCCTTCCTGCGCGCCTACGTGTTCGACTTCATCCGCACTTTCGCCGCGCCGCTGACGCGCGAGGTGGTCGAGCGTGCGCTGGCGACCGCGCCGGGGGAAGTGGTGGAGATCGATTGAGATTTGCGCAGCTCATGTCAGACCTGAATCCGTTCGCACTGAGCTTGTCGAAGTGCTTGCGTTCGTCCACTGAGCACGCCGCACCACCAGCTCGGCATAGCCGGTAGCCGCATCGTGCTCGCGCACGAAGGCCCAGCTGTCGAGCCACGCCACGGCCGGTTGCGGCGACATGATCGACGGCGTGACCGTTCGAGCGCACTGGCCGTCCACGACCGCCGTCTCACCATCATCGCGAGCATCTTCACTGGCTACAAAGGGAGCGTTGAGCGGTTGTCCGCGACGACCGTTGCACTCGCATCGCAATCACTCAGCGAGTGTGCTGGATGCGTGCGATCGACCCATAGCACGCGTTGGCACCGCTACCGCGAACGATTCCTTTGCGCGATTGCAGACGGTGGGAGTGCCGATGCTCTGGCGCAGAGCGGCCGCAGGCAGTCGTGGGGACGTGGGCGCTGCGCCACATCGAGCCGTTCGTCGAGGGCGCGGCCGCGGCGGCGTGAGCCGCCGCCTCGTCTTGTCAGCGATCGTAGTTGGCGATCGACATCGCCACCAGCGCCGCGCCATCGGCGTCGACGACGAGCGTGGAAGTCGGGCTGTGCGCGGTCGGGCCCATCGACGCTACCAGCGGCGGCGCCATCAACTGCTTGGCCGCGCCGTGGGTCTCGGCCTCGCCGGCCGACGCCAAGGCGGCCAGTCCGATGATCGTGAGCGCACCGGCGGCCAGCGTCGGGTAGAAGGCATTGCGGGGTTGGCGCGGGGTGTTCATGGCTGTCTTCCTTTCGAAGGGGAGGTTGTCTTCAGGCCAGGCCGGCGGCGGTCGCGACCATGCTGGCGAGCACGCTCAGGGAGCTGGCGCCGATCACCACGGTGATCAAGGTTTCGCAGAGTTGGCCGATGCGGAAGTTGCTGCTGTTCGTCATGCTGTTCTCCGGTTGAGGTGGGGGGCTGTCTCGGCGCGATCCGTCTTGCGCATCGCTTGAGATGAACTTTAGGCGTCGACCGGGCGGCTTCCCAGTCAACAAAGCCACCGGCCGCGAGTGACTTAATACCAATGGAGTCTGGGGCGCAGGTGCACAAGCCGGCGATCGGGCAATAGGCGCACAGTGAACGTTCGGGCGCGAGGCCCGTGCGTCGCTGAGTACGCCCCCGTGGTAGCCACCGTCAGCACCCGCTGCACCGCTGACATTGCTGGCGCGCGCTCATCCGTCGCTTTTGCGGTACTTGCCGACAGTCGATGCGCGCCGCGCCGACGCCAGCGACCGGCCACCGACGCCGCCTGCGGCACCGTCGGCCCTCCGATCAGGTCAAGCTGCTGCCGCTTCCTCGAAACGCGTCACCTTGCGCGCGCGCAGCCAGACGCGGCTGCCGCGCTGCAGCGCCAACTGCTCGCGCAGCGCGATGTACTCGGCGCGCGGCAACTCGACGTCGAGACGGCCCGCGTCCCCGTCGCGCTCGAACTCGATGCGCGTGCGCGCGCCGACGGTGAGCGTCTGCGACAGCGTCGCCGGCCAGGTGTCGGGCGCGGGGGCGCCGAGCACCTCCAGCTCGTGCGCACGCACATAGACGGCATCGGCCGCGCCGCGGCCGCGGCCGCGAACCAGGTTCACATCGCCGAGAAACTGCAGCACGAAGGGCGTGGCCGGGTGGTCATAGACCTCGTCGGGCGTGCCGACCTGCTCGATGCGGCCCTGGTTCATGACGACGATGCGGTCGGCGACCTCCATCGCTTCTTCCTGGTCGTGCGTGACGAAGACGCTGGTGACGGGCACCTCGTCGTGCAGGCGGCGCAACCAGCGCCGCAGTTCCTTGCGCACCTTGGCGTCGAGCGCACCGAAGGGCTCGTCGAGCAACAGCACGCGCGGCTCGACCGCGAGCGCGCGCGCGAGGGCGATGCGCTGGCGCTGGCCGCCCGAGAGCTGGGGCGGGTAGCGCGCGGCCAGGCCGTCGAGTTGCACGAGGCCGAGCAACTGCATCACCTTGTCTTTGATCTGCGCATCGCTCGGCCGCTGGGCGCGCGGCTTGACGCGCAGGCCGAACGCCACGTTGTCGAAGATCGTCATGTGGTTGAACAGCGCGTAGTGCTGGAAGACGAAGCCGACGTTGCGTTCGCGCACGTCGGTGCCGGTCGTGTCTTCGCCGTGGAACAGCACTTGGCCGGCGTCGGGCACTTCGAGCCCGGCCATGATGCGCAGCAGCGTCGTCTTGCCCGAGCCCGACGGCCCGAGCAGCGCCACCAGCTCGCCCGCGGGCACGGTGAGGTTCAAGTGGTCGCAGACGACGGTCTTGCCGAACGCTTTTTGCAGATTGCGGACTTCGATGCTCATCGTGGTTCGTCTTTCATCCGGTGCTCGACAAAGTACTTGCCTACCAGCGTCAGCAGCGCCAGCCCGGCGAGCAGCGAGGCCACGGCAAACGCCGCCGCGAACTGGTATTCGTTGTAAACAATCTCGATGTGCAGCGGCAGCGTGTTGGTCTGGCCGCGGATGTGGCCGGAGACGACGCTGACGGCGCCGAACTCGCCCATCGCCCGTGCGTTGCACAGGATCACGCCGTAGAGCAGCGCCCACTTGACGTTGGGCAGCGTGACGCGCCACAGGATTTGCCAGCCGCCGGCGCCGAGCACGCGCGCCGCCTCTTCCTGCTCGATGCCTTGAGCCTGCATCAGTGGAATCAGTTCTCGCGCGATGAAGGGGAAGGTCACGAAGATCGTGGCCAAGACGATGCCAGGCACCGCGAAGATGACTTTCAGATCGTGGCCCTGCAGCCAATGGCCGAGCCAGCCCTGCAAGCCGAAGACGAGCACGAAGATCAGACCGGCGATCACCGGGCTCACCGAGAACGGCAGGTCGATCAGCGTCAGCAGCAAATTCTTGCCGCGGAAGTCGAACTTGGCGATGGACCACGCGGCGGCCACACCGAAGACGAGGTTCAGCGGCACGCTGATGGCGGCGGCGAGCAGCGTCAGCTTGATGGCCGACAGCGCGTCGGGCTCGGTGATGGCCGTGAGATAGACCTCGGCGCCCTTCTTGAACGCTTCGATGAACACCGTGGCCAGCGGGATGAAGAGGAACAGCGTCATGAAGGCCAGCGCGAGGCCGATCAACAGGCGCCGCATCCACGGCGCTTCGGTGGTGGCGGTGCGAGCGGCGCGCGGTACCACAGCGGCGAACGGAAGTCACCCCGTTCGGGCTGAGGTATCGAAGCCCTTCTTGCGCCAACAGCGTCATGCCAAACCTCCCTGACGCCGCCGCGCCCAAGCCTGCAAGAGATTGATCGCCAGCAGCAGCACGAAGCTGGCCGTCAGCATCACAACCGCGATGGCCGTGGCGCCGGCATAGTCGTACTGCTCCAACTTGGTGATGATCAGCAGCGGCGTGATCTCGCTGACCATCGGCATGTTGCCGGCGATGAAGATCACCGAACCGTACTCGCCGAGCGCACGCGCGAACGCCAGCGCAAAGCCGGTCAGCAGCGCCGGCGTGACGACCGGGAAGATCACCTTGGTAAAGGTCTGCCAGCGGTCGGCGCCGAGCGTGGCCGCGGCCTCTTCCAACTCGCGGCTCAGGTCTTCGAGGACCGGCTGCACCGTGCGCACGACAAACGGCAGGCCGATGAAGACCAGCGCCACCCAGACGCCGAGCGGCGTGAACGCCACCTTGAACGGCAGCCACGCTCCGAGCGCGCCGTTCTCGGCCCACAGCGCCGTCAGCGCGATGCCGGCCACCGCGGTCGGCAGCGCAAACGGCAAGTCCACCAAGGCATCGACCGCGCGCTTCCACGCAAAGTCGTAGCGCACCAGCACCCAGGCCACGATCAGGCCGAACAGCGCGTTCAGCAGCGCCGCAGCCAGCGAGGCGGTGAAGGTCAGCCGGTACGAAGCCAGCACGCGCGGCGAGGTCGTGGCATCGATGAACTGCGACCAGGTGAGCGTGGCCGTCTTCAGAAACGCGGCCGACAGCGGGATCAACACGACCAGGCTGATGTAGAGCAGCGCAAAGCCGAGCGCGAGGTCGAAGCCGGGCAGCACACTGTGGCGGCGCAGCAGGGTGCGCGTGAACAACACCGGCGCTGCCTCGTCAGTGGCGCGCGCCGTCGGGGCTGTGGTCAGCGTCGTGAAGGTCGTTGGGCCGGCGCTGCCGCAACAGCGCGGCGAGCACCGGCACCGCCAGAAGAAGCATCAATCGCAGCAGATCGTCCATGGGGATAGAGGCTAACGGCAGGGTCATGTGCGGACAACGAAGCAAAACGCGGTTGCTGATGCGGGAACCGCATCAGCAACCGCAGCCCATCACCTGGCGCGCGCGAAGATGCGGTCGAACACGCCGCCGTCGTTGAAGTGCTGCGCCTGCGCTTTGGTCCAGCCTCCGAACTGCTCGTCGATCGTGAACAGCTGGACCTTGGTGAAGGTGTTCGCGTACTTGGCAGCGACCTTGGCGTCGCGCGGGCGGTAGTAGTGCTGCGCGGCCAGCTCCTGGCCCTGCGGCGTATAGAGGTACTCGAGATAGGCCTGCGCCACCGCGCGCGTGCCCTTGCGATCAACGTTCTTGTCCACCACCGCCACGGGCGGCTCGGCCAGGATGCTGATCGACGGCACGACGATGTCGAACTTCGTCGGCCCGAGTTCCTTCACCGCGAGGAAGGCTTCGTTCTCCCAGGAAATGAAGACATCGCCAACGTTGCGCTCGGCAAATGTCGTCAGCGAGCCACGCGCGCCCGAGTCGAGCACCGGCACGTTGCGGTACAGGTCGGCGACGAACTGCTCGGCCTTGGCGGCGTCGTTGCCGTTTTTCTTCAGTGCGTAGCCCCAGGCTGCCAGGTAGTTCCAGCGCGCACCGCCGCTCGACTTCGGGTTCGGCGTCACCACCGACACGCCGGGTTTCACCAGATCGTCCCAATCCTTGATGCCTTTCGGGTTGCCCTTGCGCACGAGGAAGACGATGGTGCTGGTGTACGGGCTGGCGTTGTTCGGCAGGCGCTTCTGCCAGTCGGCCGGGATCAGCTGCGCCTTGTGGTGCAGCTCGTCGATGTCGTAGGCCAGCGCCAGCGTGACGACGTCGGCATCGAGCCCGTCGATCACCGAGCGCGCCTGCTTGCCCGAGCCGCCGTGGCTTTGCTTGATGGTGACCGTGTTGCCGGTCTTGGCCTTCCAGTGTGCGGCGAAGGCCTTGTTGACATCGGCATACAGCTCGCGCGTCGGGTCGTAGCTGACGTTGAGCAGGGTCAGGTCCTTCTGCGCCTGGGCGTGAGGTGCTGACAGAGCGAGTGCGCTGGCCGCGAGCAGCAGTGCACGACGGATCGGTCGCAGGGTCGGTGTTGTGTTCATGGCGTGCGGCAAAGCGTTGTGGAGTGCCGACGATGCTAGGCACGCCAGCCGCGCCGGCCAACGAAGAAAAACGCGGCAGGTCATGCGCTGGCCGAGGAAGGCCGCGTCCGCCGAAGTTTCATACCGCTTTGCGTTCAATCACATAGATTCATCGCGGCCCCACCCTCCGTTCGCCCTGAGGTATCGAAGGGCTTGCGCCGGGCTTCCTTCGATACCTCAGGACGATCGGAAAACGAACCTCAGCCCGAACGATTCTTATGCGATCGAACGCGAATCCGTATCAGAGAGCGAGCAGCTTGACTTCGAACGCGCGCTCGATGAACCACACGGCCGCCAGCAGCGCGATCACGACCGAGCCGCCGACCATCACGCCCCTTCGGTAGAGCGCAGTGCGCCGCAGCGCAAAGGCCAACGGCAGGAAAACGACCACGATCGCGAGCTGGCCGAGTTCGACGCCGACGTTGAAGCCGACCAGCGCCAGCACGAGCGCGTCGCGCGGCAGGCCGAGGTCGGCGAGCACGGAGGCGAAGCCGAAGCCGTGCACCAGGCCGAAGCCGAAGGCCACCATCCACAGGCGGCCGATGACGCGCGGCCAGAGGTTGTTCAGCGCGGCGACGATGATCGACGCCGCGATCACCGACTCGACCCAGCGCGATGGCAGCTCGATGACGCCGAGCGCCGCGAGTGACAGCGTGATCGAATGCGCGAGCGTGAACGCGGTGACGACCTTGATCACGTCGACGAAGGCCTCACGGAAGCTGTGCACCGCCTGCCACTTTTTCGTCGCCGCCTGCCACACCAGCACCGATGGCAGCAGCAGCGAGAGCAGGAACAGGATGTGGTCGAGGCCGATCCAGATGTGCCAGACGCCTTCTCGCACATAGTCTGCGAACTGGCGCCAGCGGTTGACTTCGCCGAGCTCGAAGCTCTGCATCGGCTGCTGCGGGCCGAGCACGGCGCTGCGCGACGCGCCGCGGGCGACGAGGTTCAGCAATCCGCGGTGCTGCGGGTCGAGGTCGGCGAACAGCGAGTAGGTCAGCGCCACGCGCGTCGGTGATGCCGCTTCGCACTGCAGCGTGAGCGGCAGCACCGAGTACCGGCCGTCGGTGTGCTCGTCGATCTGCTGCGCACCGACTTCGAGCGTGCACGGCTTGTCGTCGGCGGTGACTGCGAGGCGCTGTGAGGCGTAGGCCGCGACGTCGGCATGGCGTGCGCGCACCTCGCCCCAGGTCAACTCACCGTTGCCGTCGGCGTCGAGCGTGAGCGCAAAGTCGAGATCGCGCAGCGCGATGTCCCACTGGCCGTCAATCGCAGCCGCTTTGACGTTGATCGTGAGGTAGCTGTCGGATGGTTTGTGCGCCCAGGCGGTGGGCAGACAAAGCACGAGCAGCAACGCGAGCAGCGCCTTCATGGAAGCGCCTTCACACGCTCGGCGAGTGCGCGCAGCACCCCGCTCTCGACCTTGTTCGCATCGAGCCATTGCAACGCCGGCGCGGCAGCCTCGCGCGAGCGCGCAGCGAGCGCGGCTTCGAGCAGCACGCGCATGTCGGCCGGTTCGCGCTGCGCCTGTTCGAGGTTCGAGCGCGCGAGCGACAGTGCGCGCGGCGCGTCGCCACGCAGCGCCAACGCAAAGCGCGACTCTTCTTTTTCGTGCGTTCGGTCGCTGCGCGCGCGGGCGGCGTCGAAGCGCGCCGACAACTCGTTGGCCCATTGCGCGGCGCGCGGGTCGTTCGCCGCTTTGGCAGCGAGCGCTAGGCGCAGCAGCAGCACGTCGGCCCGGCCGCGGTCCTTGAGCAGCGCGAGCACGTCGGCGGCGCGGCCACGGTCGAGCAGGAAATCGGCGTACGCCGACAGCAAGTACACGTCGGCGACGTTCAATGCCAGCGCTTCGCGAAACGCCGTCTCCGCGGCGACGAACTCGCCGCGCCTCTCTTCAATCTCCGCCAGCCGCGTCAAAGCCCAGACACGCTCTGCCGCCGACGTGTCCTTGTCGGCCAGCCCGAGGGCATCGCCCAGCTCACTCGCCGCCTGCGCCGCACCGCCGGTCAGCGAATCGACATAGGCCTCGCACGCCGTGGCCGTGAGCAGGCTTGTCAGCGGCGCCAGGCCTTCGCACGCACTGCGCGCGGCGCCGTAGTCGGCACGCACCATGTGGATCGCGGCTTGCCACGCCCAGGCCTCGGCGTTCTCCGGCTCGGCGCTGGTTGCGGCCGACAAATCCGCCAGCGCTTCTGCAAAGTGGTGCCCGTACTGCTGCACCACCGCCCGCTGCACGCGCACCACGGGCGGTGGCGCGCTCTCGTTCCACCATGGCGCGAGCGCGGCTTGCGCGTAGCCGACAAAGCGCGGGTCGCCTTCGGCCAGCGCGTCCTCCACCCAGTGCCGCGCCAGTTGCGCCGCAGCGTCGGCATTGCGCGGCTCGCGCTGCACGGCCGCACGCAAGGCTTGCAACTCTCGCGCGCGCGAGTTGCCGGCGCGCACTGGCACGCGCTCCAGCACTTGCTGGTCGTCGGTGGGCGTGAACGGCGCAGCGTGTGTGCTCTGCGCAGCGAGCGCGAGGCACAGCAACGGCAGGATGCGGAGCAAGGGCATGAACAACGGCATCGACAAGATCAAAGCGCGCGATCCTACCTACGCCCGTTGTGTCGCGCCGGATGCGGCGTCGGCTATGGTGGGAGACATCGGCCCCAAGCTCACTTCGTTCGCGCTCCTCCCAAGGGGAACGTTCCGTTCTTGGGGAGGCCCGGCGAAACGGACACCATGACCACCATCGAATCGCGCACGCTGCGCACCCAACTCCTGCAAGCCGCGCGCTGGGACGCCGAGTACGGCGCGAGCCTGTCGAACCATTTGCCGATGACGTTGACGGCGTTGGCGCGGCTCGGTGCCAGCGATGAGCGCCTGTCCGAGTTCGCCAAACGCTACGCGAAGAAGCTGCATGCCGCGCCGCCGGCGGAGCCGTGGCCTGCGGGCGAAGCGTGGCGCGCCTTGTTCGGTCAGCCGCGCGCGTGGCCGGCGTACCGCACGCTGTGGCGCGAGTGGATCGATAACGAAGGCGCGCCCGGCGTGCTGGCGCAGGCGCTGCCGACGCTGATGCAAGGCGCGGGCGCCGCGGCCTTCCATGGCTTGATCCGCGCGGCCTATGCCCTCACGGCGAATCACGCCGATGAACTGGCCGATGCCCTGGCCTATTGGTCGTGCCGCTGGTTCGCCTGCGGCGTGGCCGACGGCGCCGGCAGCAACGCCGACACGGCGGCGGTGCTGAAGACGCTCGACTTTGCGGCTGAGATGAATGAGGAGCCGCTGATCGCGCAGCAGATGGCGCAAGCCACCGCCGATCCGCGCTTCGCGCCGGCGCTGGCGCGCTGGCGTGTCGATGCGCACATCACCCTGCCGCGCTTGGCCATGCTCGCCGCCGAGCGCTACGCGGCGCGCGCCGAATTCACCGTGCTGCACCTGGTGACGAGCGCGCACGCGGTGCAGGTGCTACTGCCCTGGCTGCCGGCCGAAGAGCGGCTCGCGGCCCTGCGCCACTACGCGGCGGCGGCCGCGGCGGCGTGGGCGACGCTGCCGCAGGAGCACCAGGGCGCAGCGCCGCAGGTGAGCATGCTGCCGTGGACCGAGATTGCGGCCCGCGCCATCCAGAGCGACGACGACCACGTCATCAAGCTCGTCGACAGCTGCCGCGAACTCGAGAAGACGCTCGGCGGCGCGGTGTGGAGCCGCGCGGCGTCGCGCGCGGTGGCCGAGATCGCTTAAGCACCTGTCCGCGCCGCGGCCAGAACGTCGCGCGCCCGCTGCCCCGCCGCGCGCTTGACGCTGCCGGTGAGCGCCAGCGACAGGCCCGTGCCGAGCAGGCGCTCGAAAACGTCGCGCACCGCCTCGCTGCTCACCGCGTCGAGCGCGGCCAACCGCAGCTCATGCGTGCGCAAGCGGCCATGCGCAAACAGGTCGAGCGCGGCGTCTTCGATCTGGCGCAGCGGTTTTTCCAAGGTGCGCAGGCGCCGCACGGCAAGCTGCCGGCGGGCTCGGGCGAGGTCTTGCGGATCGATGCGCCCGGCATGCTGCGTCAGCAGCGCCAACACGGCCTGCAGGCACTCGTCGAAGCGCTCCGGCGCCATCGACGCTTCGATGATGAACTGGCCGCACATGTCCATGGCCTCGGCCGACGCGCTGACGTGATACGCCAGCGCGCGTTGCTCGCGCAGTTCGTGCAGCAGTGGCGAGCTCATGCCTTCGCCGATCACGGCGGCGGCCAGGGCCGCAGCCGCTTCATCGTGCACCGTAGCGTCGCGGCGTGGCGTCAGCACACCGCCGAGCACGGCGTGGGACTGGCTCGAACCCGCCTGCGCGCGCGTGCGCACACCGCCCACATAGGCCGGCGCGTCAACGACGTTCGGCGCCCCGGCCGGCAGGGCGCCAAACGCCGCCTCGCATTCGCGCACGAACGCGTTGGCGTCGATTGGCCCGGCCGCGCCGACGACGACATTCGCGCCGCGGTACTGGCGCTGCACGTACTGCACCAGGTCGTCGCGCGTCAGCCGCTCGACGCGCGTGCGCGTGCCGATGACCGGCATCGCGGCCGGATGCAGGCCCCAGCACGCGCTGTCGAAGAGCTTGTAGGCCGAAGACACCGGGTCGTCCTCGTCTTCGGCCAGCTCCTGCAGCAGCACCTGGCGCTCGCGCTCCAGCTCGTCTTCGGGGAAGCTGGGCCGCAGCACCAGGTCCGCCAGCATGCGCGCGAACTCGGCGCTGTGCTCGGGCAGGCCCCGCATGTAGAACGCGGTGTGGTCGCGGTCGGTGTGCGCGTTGACATCGGCGCCGAGCAGCTCGGCATCCAGGTTGATGCGCCGCGCATCGCGTGTCGCCGTGCCCTTGAACAGCATGTGCTCGACGACATGGCTGATGCCATTGACGAGCTTGGGCTCGTGCGCGCTGCCGCTGCGGATGAACACGGCCACGGTGCTGGTGGCCAGCGCGGGCGTGGGCAGGGCGACGATGCGCACGCCGTTGGGCAACGTGTGCAGGGTGGGGCTGACCGACGAAGACATGACTCATTGTCGTGGTTGTGGCAATCTCGAAGCCATGCGCATTCAGCAAAGCCTCGTCGTCTTCGCCAAGAACAAGAAGCGCGTGTCGGCGTTCTACCGCCAGACGCTGGGTTTGACGGCCCTCGAAGAACAGCCGTCACACGACGTGCTGCAAGGCCCCGGCATCGAGCTCGTGATCCACGCGATCCCAAGCAAGATCGCGGCGACGATCAAGATCGCCAAACCACCCCATGTGCGCGAGGACACGCCGTTGAAGCCCTCGTTTGTCGTCAAGAACCTCGAAGCCGTGCGCGCGGCGGCGCACGCAACCGGCGGCCACCTCAAACCGATCGAAGCCGCCTGGCAGATCCGCGGCCACACGGTGCTCGACGGCCATGACCCCGAAGGCAACGTTGTGCAGTTCAAACAACGTCAGCGGACGTCAACGCGGCGGTAGAAGACCGTCGTTGCGCACAAGCCGCCTTGCGGCCACAGCGCATAGTCAGGGATCACGCCGACGCGCTCCCAGCCCAGGCGCGAGTACAGGCGCTCGGCGTCGCCACCGGTCACGGTGTCGAGCACGAGCAGCGACTTGCCGCACTCCCGAGCCACGCCTTCGGCCGCCTGCATCAGCTGCTCGCCCAGCCCTTGGCGGCGCGCGCGGCGGTGAACCAGCATCTTCGCCAGGTCGGCACGGTGCGGCTGGTTCTCGGGCTGGTCGAGCACGAGCTGCACCGTGCCGACGATCGCACCCTGCCCGTCTTCGGCGACGAGCAGCGCGCGTTGGCCGCCGCGCACGCCGGCGGCAACAGAGCGCCAGAACGCCTGCGCGCGCTCTTGCGTGAGCGGCTGCATGAAGCTCACCGACGCGCCGCCATCGACACAGTCGATCAGCAGTGCGGCGAGCTGTTCGAGCTGCGCGTCGGTGACGCCGTTGAGGCGGCGAATCTCGGGTGGTCGGACTTGTGTTGGGGCATTCATGGTGCTCGGGGAGGACTCGGCCAAGGCGATGCTACGGCAGCGCACCCACGGCCATTCACAGCGTGCGCCCCTGCACGACGTCGCCGATGACGCCGAAGTGGCCGCCGCCGAGGTGGTGCAGCGTGTGCAGCGCGGCGTTGTGTTCATCCATCGCCCAGCGGCCGGCCGTGAACACGCGCCCATCGGCCTGCGCGCCCACCACTTCGCCGAAGAAGGCGTCGTAGGCCTCTTCGCTGTGCGGCTCGGGAATGTGGCGGCATTCGAGCCAGGCCACGCAGCCTTCAACCAGGGGCAAGGCCAGCGCAGACCCGTCGAACACGCCGATGCCATAGCGCGCGAACTTGTCGCCGTCGCGGCCACTGGTGCTGCCCACGGTGTAGGTGAGGTCGGCGATCGCGCGGCACGGGATGTTGAGCGCGAAGCGTCCGCTGGCCAGCACCAGCTCGCGCGTGAAGGTGCTTTTGTCGATCACGACCGTGACGCGCGGCGGCGTGAACTCGACTGGCATCGACCAGGCCGCGGCCATGACATTGCGCCGTCCTTGGTGTTCGCTGCTGACGAGCACGGTCGGGCCGTGGTTGATCAGACGGCAGGCGTGGACCAGAGCGACAGATTGACGCATTCGGCCATTCTTTCATCTGATCGGCTCCGATCAATCACCGTCGGGACGCACAGCCGTCGTCGCCAAGACCTGCGCTGCCCGCTCGCGGCCGTGTGCGATCAATTCCGCGGCACGCCAGAACTCGTGGTAGCCGCAGACATCCCGCGCGATCTCGACCTCAACGTCGGGGCGGCAGCCGGCGAGCCTCACGCGCGCATCGGTGTCATGCATCATCTGCATCGACGTCAGGGCGACGTCGAACATCCCGCGTGTGCGCACGTCGGACGGCGCGCGCGCGCCAAGCGATCGACGAGGCCGTGGATGCGGCTTCGATGTGCAAGACCCTGGACCGGCGCGTTGTTCGTCGCCGGCTTCTCGCGCCGTACGGGCGAGCCATTGAGGCTGACCGCGATGGTCAGGTCGGTGGCGTCGTTCAGCGTCGGGGCCACCGGCAGCGGATTGACCAGCGCACCGATCGACGAGCCGGCGATCGAGCGGATCTCGTAGCCCTGCTCGGTCAGCCACTGGATCACGCCGATGTGCGCCAGGCCGCGCGCACCGCCGCTGCCCAGCACCAGCGAAACCGTCGTCGCCCTTGCCCTCATGTTGGACCTGCACCTCCTGCCGACGTCAGGCCTGCGGCCTCGCACGACGAAGGCCCGGGCGAGGCCAGCCTCGCCCGGGCTCGCACCGCTCAGCTGACGCGGATCTTCCTGATGACCTCCTGTCGATGGCTCATGGCCGGCTGGGAACTCACGCCACCTGCACCGTGATCCGGCGCGGCTGCGCGTGGTCGGCCTTGGGGATGCGCAAGCGCAGAACGCCCTGGTTGAACTCGGCGCTGACCTTGTCGGGGTCGAGCTCGCGGCTGAGCGCGAAGGCGCGGCGGTAGCGCTTGCGCTGCACCTCGGCGTGGCTGGCCTGCATGTCCTGCGGCACGGCCATGACCAGTTCGGCGTCGAGCAGCAGTGTCTCGCCTTCGACGCGCACGGTCAGTCGGTCCTTGGGCACGCCCGGCAGATCGGCGTACAGGGTGATGCCCGTCGCATCTTCGATCACATCCACTGCCGGCAACAGCGCAGGCTCGTCGCGTGCGGCGGCGTGGGTGGAAGGGCTTTGGTTTGCCGCGGCGCGGTCGGCCGGGCGACTCATCACGTCTTGGGTTGTCATGGCTTTTCTCCTTCCGTTCATTGCACTTCGATTCGACGCGGCTGGGCCGATTCGCGGCGCCGCACACTGACTTGCAGCACACCATCGCGATAGCTGGCGTTGACGGCGCTCGGATCGACGTCGTCGGGCAAGCTGACGACGCGGTGGAAGCGGCCCTCGAAACGCTCGTTGACATGTGCGGTGGCCTTGCTGTCACCTTCGCGCACGGCGGATGCACGCTCGCCCTCGATGGTCAACACGCCACGCTCGAGGTTGACCTCGATCTTGGCCGGATCGATCCCCGGCGCGAAGGCGTAGATCTCCACCGAGGTCGGCGTGCTGCCGACGTTGAGCGCCGGGTAGCCGCGAGCGAAACCGCGGATGCTGGGCGAATAGGGTTCGAAGGCCTGCAGCATCTCTCGCTGCAGGCGGTCCACTTCGGCGAACAGGTCGCCGGGAAACAAGCTCCGGTACATGGTCTCGACCTCCTTTGGGTTGGAGGGCGCCGGCCGGGATGGCGCAGCGCCCCGGAACCCGGATTTAGGGTCGGTCCAGAGGCCTTCAAGAGGTTCTTGATACGCGCCCGCGCCCGCAAATTTCTGCGCGACCCAATCGACCGTTGGCCGTCGGGTGGGCGCGCCGGAAATGCAACGGGCACACAATGCCGGCTCGCATCAATACCGCATCGAAAGGCCACACCATGCCCCACATGCTGCTCATCGTCGAACCTCTCGGCCAGCGCGAGGCGCGCGGCCTCGAAGGCGGCCAGGCCGCCTACCAGCAGATGCTCGACTTCACCGAAGACCTGAAGCGCGCCGGCGTGCTGATGGCCAGCAGTTCGCTGGCCACGGCGGCAACGCGCCTGCAACGGCCGGACGGCCAGGCCCCCCGCGTGCTCGACGGCCCGTTCGCCGAAGCCAAAGAAATGATCGGCGGTTTCTTTCTCCTGAACTGCGCCAGCCGCGAGGCAGCACTGGGCTGGGCCGAGCGCTGCCCAGCCGCGGCCTGGGCCACGGTCGAGGTGCGCGAGACAGGGCCCTGCTTCACCTGAATTTCGGGAGTTACCCGAGTCGATGATCGCGCCTGTCGAAAAACGGCTGCGCCGATCGTCGTGCTCATGAAAGGAGAACTTCCATCATGCGCTACATGATCATCGTCAAAGCCACCGCCGACAGCGAGGCCGGCGTGATGCCCTCCGAGTCGCTGTTGGCCGCCATGGCCACCTACCACGAAGAACTGGCGCGGGCCGGCGTGCTGCTCGACGGCACCGGCCTCAAAGCCTCGTCGCACGGCTGGCGCGTGCGCTACGAAAGCGGTGACGCGCGCCGCGTGATCGACGGCCCGTTTGCCGAAACCAAGGAGCTGATCGCCGGCTACACGCTGATCCAGGTGCGCTCGCGCGAAGAAGCGCTCGAGTGGTCGCGCCGCTTTCCCAACCCCTCGATCGACGGTGGCCCTTGCGAGATCGAGGTGCGCCAGCTGTTCGAGCTCGAAGACTTCGCGCCCAACGAAGCGGTCGAGCGCTTTCGCACCCTGGAACAACGAGGAGACCACTGATGCTCAAGACCATCCTGCTGATCGTCGCCGCGGCCATCGCGGCGCTGCTGCTCTATGCCGCCACCAAGCCCGACACCTTCCGCCTCTCGCGCAGTGCCACCATCGCCGCGCCGCCGGAAAAGGTGTTCGCCCTGATCAACGACCTGCGCCTATTCAACTCCTGGAACCCGTTCGCGAAGATGGAGCCCTCGGTCGCGATCACCTATGACGCCACGAGCGCCGGCGTCGGCGGCGCCTACAACTGGAAGGGCGACAAGACGGGCGAGGGCCGCATGCAGATCACCGAGTCAGTGCCGGCGCAACGCGTCTCGGCCAAGCTCGATTTCAGCAAGCCCTTCGAGGCGCACAACGTCGTCGATTTCACCGTGCAGCCGCAAGGCAACGGCTCGACCGTGACCTGGGCGATGCACGGCCCGATGCCGTACCTCAACCGCGTCATGACGATCTTCTTCGACATGGACAAGACGGTCGGCAAGGATTTCGAAAGTGGCCTCGCCAACCTCAAGGCGCTGGCCGAGAAACCGTGAAAGGACTTTTGACATGCACAGCCAGATCTTCGTCAATCTGCCGATCGCCGACATGGCGAAATCGCAAGCCTTCTTCAATGCGCTGGGCTACTCGTTCAACCCCGACTTCACCAACGACAAGGGCGCGGCGCTGGTGCTCGGCGACAACCTGTTCGCGATGTTGCTGGTGCACGATTTCTTCAGGACCTTCACCGGCAAGCCGTTGGCCGATGCGAACAAAAGCACTGAGGTCATCGTCTGCCTCAGCTGCGACAGCCGCGAGCAGGTGGACAGCCTCGTCGCCAAGGCGGTTGCCGCCGGCGGCAAGACGCCGCGCCAGCCGGTGGACCACGGCTTCATGTACGGCCACGGCTTCGAAGACCTCGACGGCCACATCTGGGAACTCGTGCACATGAGCGGCACGCCGCCGAAGGAGTGACAGCCATGTTCAAACTGCAATCGAAGATCACGCCCTTCCTCTGGTACGACACCCAGGCCGGCGACGCTGCCGCGCTGTACATCAGACTCTTCGGTAACGGCCGCGTCGTGCACACGCAGCACTGGGGCGAAAGCACGCCGTACCCGGCGGGCAGCGTCATGGCGGTCAGTTTCGAGTTGCACGGCCAGCCGCTGATCGCTTTCAATGGCGGCCCATACTTCAAGTTGAACGAAGCGGCGTCGCTGTTCGTGCAGTGCGACGATCAGGCCGAGGTGGACAAGCTCTGGGACGGCCTCATCGCCGACGGCGGCGCGCCGAGCCAATGCGGTTGGCTGAAGGACCGCTTCGGTTTGTCGTGGCAGATCGTGCCCAAGGCCCACATGCAGATGATGAGCAGCGGCGACAGCGCGCAAGTCACGCGCGTCATGCAGGCGATGATGAAGATGAGCAAGTTCGACATCGCTGCGCTGCAACGGGCTTACGACGGCGGCTGAGCGCATGGACGCGAAGCCCGCCGCAGCCGCCAGCATCGACGACTACATCGCGGCGCAGGCCAGCGCGGTGCAGCCGATCCTGCAACACCTCCGCGCCATCGTGCGCGAAGAAGCGCCCGCTGCGCAAGAAACCATCAGCTACCGCATCCCGGCCTTCCTGCAAGGCGGCGCGCTGCTCTACTTCGCGGCATTCAAGAAGCACATCGGCATCTATCCGCCGGTGCAAGGCGACGCTGCGCTGCTCGAGGCGCTGGCGCCGTACCGCGGTCCGAAGGGCAATCTGTCGTTCCCGCTCGCCGACGCCATGCCCTACGAGCTGATCCGCCGCGTGGCCCGGCAGCGGGTGAAAGAAAACGCGGCGCTGGGGCAGCGCCGCAAGACAAAGTAACGCCGTGTCCGCCGCGCCCAATGCCACCCACGATGCGATTGCAACCGTCTGGCGTCTCGAAGCAGCCAAGGTCATTGCCGCGGTGGCGCGGCTCACGCACGACATCGGCGTGGCCGAGGAGCTGGCAGGCGACGCACTGGTGGCCGCCCTCGAACACTGGCCGCACGATGGCGTGCCGGCCAACCCCGGCGCCTGGCTCACCACCACAGCCAAGCGCCGCGCGCTTGACCACCTGCGCCATCGTGCGATGGCCGCCGCCGAGCACGAAGCACTGGCGCGCGACGACGAAGCCCGCGAGGCCCAGTTCGTGCCCAGCGTGATCGACACGCTGCTGGTCGCCGAAGCCGACCCGGTGGGTGACGATCTGCTGCGCCTGGTCTTCACGGCCTGCCACCCGGTGCTGTCGCGCGACGCGCAGGTGGCGCTGACGCTGAAGCTCGTCGGTGGCTTGACCACCGATCAGATCGCGCGCGCCTTCTTCGTGCCCGAGCCCACGATGGCGCAGCGCATCGTGCGCGCCAAGCGCAGCCTGGCCGATGCGCGCGTGCCCTTCGAGTTGCCGCCGCGCGAACAGTTGGGCGAGCGCCTGACGGCCGTGCTCGAAGTGATCTACCTCGTCTTCAACGAAGGTTATGCCGCGACCAGCGGTGATCACTGGATGCGCCCGGCCTTGTGCGACGAGGCGCTGCGCCTGGCGCGCATGCTCTCGGCGCTGGCGCCGACGGAGCCCGAAGTCCATGGCTTGCAGGCGCTGCTCGAGATCCAGGCGTCGCGCACGCACGCACGCGTCGATGCCCGCGGCCAGCCGGTGCTGCTGATGCAGCAAGACCGCGCGCGTTGGGACCGCCTGCTGATCCGCCGCGGCCTGGCTGCGCTGAACCAGGCTGAGCGCCTGGCCCAGCAGCGCACGCTCGGCCCGTATGCGCTGCAGGCCGCGATTGCCGCCTGCCACGCCCGCGCCGCGCGCGCGCAAGACACCGACTGGCCTCTGATCTGCGCGC
Organism: uncultured beta proteobacterium; assembly: GCA_963814385.1. Lineage (GTDB taxonomy): Bacteria > Pseudomonadota > Gammaproteobacteria > Burkholderiales > Burkholderiaceae_C > CADEEN01. The sequence goes on along the minus strand of CAWFCX010000047.1, from coordinate 6,799 downwards.
TCTACACCGCTCTGCTCGTCGTGCAGCCGTCGCCGGTGGTCGAGTTGAACCGCGCCGTCGCGATCAGCCAGGCGCACGGCCCCGCTGCTGCACTGCCCCTGGTGCAAGCGCTGCAAGCCCAACCCCAACTCGCCAAGTACCACTGGCTGCCCAGCGTCCATGCCGACCTGCTGACGCGGCTGGGCCGCCACGACGAGGCGCGCGCGCAGTGGCTGCGCGCGGCCGACCTGACCCGCAACGCACGCGAACGCGAGCTGCTGCTCGGCCGCGCGCACAACACCCCGCCTGAAGGAGGCAACTCATGAGTGTTTATGTCGATGGCTTCGTGATCCCGGTGCCGAAGAAGAACCTGGCGGCCTACCGCCGCATGGCGCGCAAGTACGACGCGCTGTGGATCAAGTACGGCGCGCTCGAAGCCCACGAGTGCGTGGCCGACGATGTGAAGCCCGGCAAGCTGACCTCGTTTCCACAGGCCGTGAAGTTGAAGCCAACCGAGGTGGTGGTCTTCTCGTGGATCGTCTACAAATCGCGCCGCCACCGCGATGCCGTCAACAAGAAGGTGATGGCCGATCCGGCGATGGCCGACATGAACCCGAAGTCGATGCCCTTCGATGGCAAGCGCATGTTCTGGGGCGGCTTCAAGGAGATCGTTTCGCTCAAGGCCTGACGAAACGCAGCGCGCCGGTGGCGACGCGCTGCCGCAGCGTGGTCACGGCCGCCGGCTCGGGGCGGCCGTCGAGCGCGCTGTCGATCAGCGCCGCGAGTTCACTCATGTGCTCGGGGCCGAAGCCCAGGCGCACGATCTCGGGCGTGCCCAGGCGCAGGCCGTTGATGTCGTTCGGCACTTCTTCGATCGGCAGGCCGATGCCGCATGCGAGCAGGCGAGCCGCTTCGAGTTTTCTCGCGGCCGTTTGCCCACCGCCCCAGCGCGCGGCTTCGATCGCGAGCTGGTGCGACGTGGTGGCGCCGCGCTCGCGCGCAAACACCGGCAGGCCGTGCTCGGTGGCGAGCGCCTCGGCCAGCGCCTTCGCCGTGGCCTGCATCGCACGCGCGTAGTCGGCACCAAACTCTTTCCAGTCGAGCAGGCCGAGCGCCAGCGCGGCGGTCTTGCCGGCGTCGAAGTTGGCGGTGAGGCCGGGGTAGGCGATGGCGTCGATGCGCTCGAACAGCGCGGCGTCCATGCCGACGATCAAGCCGCCCGGCGGGCCGCCCAGGCTCTTGTAGGTGCTCATCGTCATCACGTGCGCGCCTTCGGCCAGCGGGTTCGGCCACGCGCGGCCAGCCACCATGCCGGAGAGGTGCGCGGCGTCGAACATCAGCGCCGCGCCGACTTCATCCGCGATGCCGCGCACCGCAGCCACCGGATGCGCGAACAGGTTCAAGCTGCCGCCGAGCGTGATCAGTTTGGGCCTGACTTCGATGCGCGAGCGCGCGCAGCGCATCGACATCGACCGTGTAGCCATCGGCGTGCACCGGCGCGCTCACCGTCTTCACGCCGTACAGCCCGGCCGCGCCGGCGCCGTGGTGCGTGACGTGGCCGCCGATCGACGGCGGCGGCGCGATGATCGTGTCACCCGCCTTGCACGTCGCCATGAACACATAGAGGTTGGCCAGCGCGCCCGAGCCGACGCGCACTTCGGCGTACTGGGCATCGAACACTTCGGCGGCCAGTTCGGCAGCGATCACTTCGATGCGCTCGATCGCCTGCAAGCCCATCTCGTACTTGTCGCCGGGGTGGCCGAGCGACGCGCGTGGGCCGAGGCCCGCGGCCATCAGCGCTTCGGCGCGCGGGTTCATCACGTTGCTGGCAGGGTTGAGGTTGATGCCTTCCTCGTCGTGGATGCGGCGGTTGTCGTGCACCAGGCGCTGCAGCTCGGCATCGATGGCCTCGCTGCGAGCGGCCGCAGTCGCTGCCGCGATCGATTGCACGAGGTCTTCACTGCGGGCATTCACCCAGGCGCGGCGGATCAGCATGGCATCAGTTTAGGGGCCGTCGGCAGTAGCATCGCGGCGCCGCCACGAGCCGGAACCCACCCCATGTCGCCCTTGAAACTCCACGGCATCGTGCCGCCCGTCGTCACGCCCTACGCCGCCGACGGGAACATCGACACGCAGAGCCTGCGCCGCGTGGTGCGCCACTTGCTGGGCGGCGGCGTGCACGGCCTGTTCGCGCTCGGTACGACCAGCGAGTGCGTGTTCCTGACTCCTGCGCAGCGCGCCACGGTGATCGAGACCATCGTCGACGAAGCCGCCGGCCGCGTGCCCGTGGTGGCCGGCGTGCTCGACGCCACCACCGACCACTGCATCGCCCACGCGCGCCAGGCCAAGTCGCTGGGAGCGCAAGGCCTGGTGTTGACGGCGCCGTACTACACGCGCACCAGCCAGGGCGAGACGCTCGACCACTTCTCGTGCGTGCGCGACGCGGTCGACCTGCCCGTCATCGCCTACGACATCCCGGTGTGCGTGCACGTCAAGCTCGAACGCACCACCGTGGCCGAGCTGCGCCGCCAGCGCATTGCCTGCGGCCTGAAGGACAGCAGCGGCGACGACGGCAACCTGCGCATGGTGATGAGCGAGCGCGCTGCCGACGGCGACGACAGCGCGTTCTTCATCCTCACCGGCAGCGAGATCGTCGTCGACGCCGCGCTGCTCGGCGGCGCCGACGGCTGCGTGCCCGGCCTGGGCAACGTCGACCCCGCCGCCTACGTGCGTCTGTACGACGCGGCACAGCGCGGCGACTGGGCCGCCGCGCGGCGCGAGCAGCAGCGCTTGGTCGAACTCTTCCAGATCGTCTTCCAGGGCCTGCCCCACACCAGCATGGGCGCGTCGGGCGTGGGCGGCTTCAAGACCGCGATGCAGATGATGGGGTTGATCGAGCGGCGCGAAATGGCCAGGCCGAATCGGCTGCTGACGGACGAAGGCGTGGCCCGGGTGAAGGCGATCGTGCAGGCGTGCGGGCTGCTGTGATGGGTTCTCGGCATCACCAAGGGGAGAAGGCGCATGCATGAAGGCGCGTGCCATTGCGGCGCCGTCCGGCTCACCTTGCCGTCCACGCCGAGCGTGGCCACCGCCTGCAACTGCTCGCTGTGCCGCCGCATCGGCGGGCCCTGGGTCTACTTCGAGTTCGGCAGCGTCAAGATCGAAGGCCACCCGCAGGCCACGGCCGAGTACGTCTGGGGCGACAAGACGCTTCGCACCATTCACTGCACTCGTTGCGGGTGCGTCACGCACTGGGAGCCGCTTCAGCCCACGCCAGGAGCCAAGCATGGCGTCAACCTCGGCAACTTCGATCCCGGACTCATTGCTTCCGTGCGGGTTCGCCGTTTCGACGGCGCAAACACCTGGCGATTCATCGACGAGTAGCTCGGCACCAAGCCACCGGCGCGGGAACGCGTCGGAGGTTGCCGACGCCGCAACGCGGCGGCGCACGGCAGGCCCTCAGCCGACATCGGCTCAAACTACGCTGTTTTTGCGCTCGCACGATTGACCCGCATGGCCACCACCGCTGCCCCTGCATCCGCCCGCGCCACCCGGCCGAAACTCTTCAACGTCGACTGCAAGCTGTCGTACACGCTGCTCGACGACACGCACTTTCTATTCATCGTGCATGCACTCGACGGCATGGACCAGACCGTGGTGGAGGAGTCGCTGCGCCTGACGCCCGCGGTCGACAGCACCCTGCACACCGACCCGGCGCTCGGCCACCGCACGCTGCGCGTGAAGGCCTCGGCCGGGCCGCTGACGCTGCGCTACCGCGCGCGCGTGCGGCTCGACCGCCCGTCGCCGGACACCGCGGCCAAGGAACTGCCGATCGAAGCGCTGCCGCACGAGGTGCTGACCTACGTCATGCCCACGCGCTATTGCGAGTCCGACCGCCTGGCGTCGGCTGCGACGCGGATGTTCGGCAACGTCGAGCCCGGCTACCTGCGCGTGCAGGCGGTGAGCGACTGGATCCACGAGCACATCGAATACCGCCTCGGCTCCTCCAACACCACCACCAGCGCCTGCGACGTGTTCCTGCAGCGCGCGGGCGTGTGTCGCGACTTCGCCCACCTGGGCGTGGCGTTCTGCCGCGCGCTCAACATCCCAGCGCGGCTGGCCGTGGGCTACGCGCGCTTCGACACGCCACCGCCCGACTTCCACGCCCTGTTCGAAGCCTTCGTCGGCGGCCGCTGGGAACTGTTCGATCCCACCGGCCTGGCCGACCCGCGAGACCTGGTGCGCATCGCCGTCGGCCGCGATGCCGGCGACGTGGCGTTCGCCACGCTGTTCGGCCCGGTGCGCACGCGGCTGATCCGCCCGGAGGTGGAGCAGGTGAGGTCGCGGCGGGCGCGACGCTAGTACGCCGGCGAAGAGATGGCCAGCTTCACGGCTATCCTCGCGTTTGCGGCTTGATATGAGGCCCCTGCCATGATCTCCACCACCTGCCACTGCGGTGCCGTGCGCGTTTCGATCCCACGCCGACCGCGCACGATCACCAACTGCAACTGCTCGATCTGCCGCCGCTACGGCGTGCTCTGGGCCTACTACAAGGAAGACACCGTCAGCGTGCAAGCGCCGGCGGGCGCGACCGAGGCCTACAGCTGGGGCCGCAACGCACTGCGCTTCGTGCGCTGCAAGAGCTGCGGCTGCGTCGTCAACTGGGAGCGCATCGTGCGCGTGCCCGGCAGCCGCATGGGCGTCAACGCGCGGCTGTTCGAGCCGGAGCAGCTGGGGCCGGTGACGATCCGCCTGCTCGACGGCGCGGCCTGGCCGGCCGACTGAGCGCCACCAGCACCCCCTCACGCAAGGAGCCTCGCCCATGACCACCACCACCGCACTGCTCGTGATCGACGTACAACAGGCGCTGTGCAGCGGCGAGCAAGCGGCCTTTGACATCGCGCGTGTGATCGACAACGTGAACGGTTTGAGCCAGCGCGCGCGCACCGCCGGCCTGCCCGTGGTGCTGGTCCAGCACGAGGAACCCGAAGGACCGATGCAGCACGGCAGCGCGGGCTGGGCGCTGGCCGACGGCCTGCACACCGATGCGGCCGATGTGCGCGTGCGCAAGACGACACCCAACTCCTTCCATGGCACCGAACTGCAACGCGTGCTGCAAGAGCGCGGCGTGAAGCGCCTGGTGGTCTGCGGTCTGCAGACCGAGTTCTGCGTCGACACCACGGTGCGCCAGGCGCTGGCGCTGGGCTACGACGTGGTGCTCGCCGCCGACGGGCACTCCACCACCGACGGCGCGATCACGGCCACGCAGGCCATCGCGCACCACAACCGCACGCTGGGCTGGATGGGCGGCTTCGACGCGACGATCGCGGTGCGGCCGGCGGCCGAGGTGGCGTGGTCGGCATAGCGCGCGCGGCCAACTTGCCCGAGGGACTGCTAAGTGTCTTAGCCAACGCGACTTTGCGAGGTGGAACCGGAAAACCGTGACTCTGATGTTCGCTCGCCGGTGGAGTTCCTGCTGCAGGCCGCATCGCTTTTTCACCCTCCCAGAAAGGACTGGCCTTAGATGGAATTCTCGAACAAGGTGGCCGCGATCACCGGCGGCGCCAGCGGCATCGGCCGCGCGGTGGCACAGGCGATGGCGCGGCGCGGCGCCAAGGCGGTGGCGCTGGTGGACATGAACGAGGCCGTCGATGAAGTCGCCGCCGCGCTCAACGCCGAAGCCGGGCGCGTGTTCGCCGTGCCGTTTCGCGGCGACGCCAGCAACGAGGCCTTTCGCGCCTCGGTCTTCGACAGCATCGAGCGCAGCCATGGCCCGGTGTCGCTGTGCGTGCCGGCCGCCGGCATCACGCGCGACGACCTGGCCGTGCGCATCGACAAGGCCACCGGCAAGGCGCGCATCTACCCGCAGGAGCTGTTCAAGCTCGTCGTCGATGTGAACCTGATCGCGCCGGTGTACTGGGCGCTGGAGATGATCGGCCGCATCGCCGAGGAGCGCGCCGCCAGCGCGAAGAAGCGCTGGGTGCCCGACGAAGGCATCCAGGGCTCGGTGGTCTTCATCGGCTCGATCTCGTCGCAAGGCAACCGCGGCCAGATCTCGTACGCCAGCACCAAGGCCGGACTCGAAGGCGCGGCGGCGACGATCATGAAGGAGGCGATGTACTACGGCGTGCGCTGCAGCGTCATCCACCCCGGCTTCACCGACACGCCGATGGTGCGCGCGATGGGCGACGACTACGTGGCCAAGAACATCCTGCCGTACACGCAGTTCGGGCGGCTGATCCAGCCGGCGGAGATTGCCGATGCGATCTGCTTCATGCTGGCGAATGCGGCGGTGAGCGGGGAGCTGTGGGTGGATGCGGGGTGGCATGCGCCGGCTTGAGGCGCAACCAAGGAGAGCACCGATGCGAATTTTCCTCTCGACTTCCCTGGCGCTCCTTTTCCTCGGCGCCTGCGGCGCAGTCCCGGTGCCGCCGTCGAATCAGGCCGCGCCCGAGGCGATGGTGCCTGGCATCGCGCGCACCTTCAGTGCCTGCGAGATGGATGCGCTCGTCGCGCACTACTCGCCGGCCATCGAGTTCGTCTCGCCGAGCACGCCGAAGCCGCTCGTCGGCCACGCCGCGATCCGAAGCTACTTCGAGGGCGCCTGCAAGGGCTCCAGCGTCCCGTCATGAAGGTCGAGGAGCAGCGGGTACGACGCCTGGGAACGGAGGCCGCGGTGATCACCGGAACCTACTCGTTCGGCCGCACAGATCGTCCTCAAGACAAGCCTTGGCCCGCCTTCTTCGTCATCACGCTGGCCAAAGCAAATGGCCAGTGGCTGATCGAAACCCAGGCGACTTTTCCGATCCCGGAGCCGTGA
>CAWFCX010000046.1:0-147783 GCA_963814385.1 uncultured beta proteobacterium | reverse complement strand
CCTGCGCGAGAACCCGAGCGACAACAGCGCCATCGAACAGAAGGTCGGCGCGAGCGTCGGCGAGATCGCGGCGCGGTTTGACACCTACGGCTGAGACAGGCTGACGATCTCCTTGAAGCCGCCCCAGAACATGCGCTTGCCGTCGAAGGGCATCGACTTCGGGTTCATGTCGGCCATCGCCGGATCGGCCATCACCTTCTTGTTGACGGCGTCGCGGTGGCGGCGCGACTTGTAGACGATCCACGAGAAGACCACCACCTCGTCGGGCTTCAACTTCACCGCCTGCGGAAACGAAGTCACCTTGCCGGGCTTCACATCGTCGGCCACGCACTCGTGGGCTTCGAGCGCGCCGTACTTGATCCACAGCGCGTCGTACTTGCGCGCCATGCGGCGGTAGGCCGCGAGGTTTTTCTTCGGCACGGGAATGACGAATCCATCGACATAAACGCTCATGATTTGCCTCCTTCTGGGGGTGTTGTGCGCGCGTTCGAGCAGCAGCTCGCGTTCGCGCGCGTTGCGGGTCAGGTCGGCGGCGCGCTGCCACTGCGCGCGCGCTTCGTCGTGGCGGCCCAGGCGCGCGAGCAGATCGGCCGTGCACGCTGGGCAGCAGGTGGTAGTTGCGCGAGTTGCGGCTGTGATTGCAGCGCTTGCACGAGCGGCAGCGCGGCGGCAGCGCCGTGCGCCTGGCTGATCGCCACCGCGCGGTTGAGTTCGACCACCGGCGACGGCTGCACCGCGAGCAGCGCGTCGTAGAGCGCGCAGATGCGCGCCCAGTCGGTGTCTTCGGCGCGCGCGGCGCGGGCGTGGCAGGCGGCGATCGCCGCTTGCAGCGCGTACGGCCCGAGGTGCGCTCGCCCAGCGCCTCGGCCCGCGCCAGCGCGGCCAGGCCGCGGCGGATCAGCAGCCGGTCCCAACGCGCGCGGTCCTGGTCCATCAGCAGCACCGGGTGGCCTTGCGCATCGACGCGCGCATGCGCGCGCGAGGCCTGGATTTCGAGCAGCGCCTGCAGGCCATGCGCCTCGGGCTCGGCGGGCGCGAGCGCCGCCGAGCATGCGCGCCAGCCGCAGCGCTTCGTCGCACAGCGCCGGGCGCATCCAGTCGTCGCCGCTGGTCGCCGCATAGCCTTCGTTGAAGACGAGGTAGATCACTTCGAGCACCGCCGCGAGGCGCTCGCCGCAACTGCTCGCGCGGCGGCAGCTCGAACGGCACGTGGGCTTCGGCCAGCGTGCGCTTGGCGCGCACGATGCGCTGCGCGATCGTCGGCTCGGGCACGAGGAAGGCGCGCGCGATCTCGTCGGTGGTCAGGCCGCCGACCAGCTTCAGCGTCAGCGCCACCTGCGCGTCGCGCGACAGCACCGGGTGGCAGGCGGTGAAGACCAGGCGCAGCAGGTCGTCGCCGACCGGGTCGGCCTCGGCGGCGATCAGCGTGTCGATCACGCTGGGCACGAACTGCGCCTCGCGCGCTTCGTCGTCGCGCGCCAGCGCTTCGTGCTCGGCCGCGGCCATCGCGCGGTGGCGCAGGTGGTCGAGCGCGCGGCGCTTGGCGGTGGTGGTGAGCCAGGCGCCGGGGTTGGCCGGCACGCCGTCGCGCGGCCAATGTTCGAGCGCGGCGACGAGCGCATCGGCCGCCAGCTCCTCGGCCACGCCGACGTCGTGCGTGAGCCGCGCCACCGCGGCGATGACCTTGGCGGCTTCGAGCCGCCAGACGGTTTCGATCGCATCGTGGGTGGCCTGGGCGCGTGCGTGACACGGCGCTACTTTGTCTTGCGGCGCTGCGCCAGCGCCGCGTTTTCTTTGCACCCGCTGCCGGGCGACGCGGCGGATCAGCTCGTAGGGCATGGCCTCGGCCAGCGGGAACGACAGGTTGCCCTTCGGGCCGCGGTACGGCGCCAGCGCTTCGAGCAGCGCCGCGTCACCGCGCACCGGCGGATAGATGCCGATGTGCTTCTTGAACGCGGCAAAGTAGAACAGCGCGCCGCCCTGCATGAAGGCCGGGATGCGGTAGCTGATCGCCTCCTTCGCGTCGGGCGCTTCTTCGCGCACGATGGCGCGGATGCGTTGCAGGATCGGCTGCACCGCGCTCGCCTGCGCCGCGATGTAGTCGTCGATGCTGGCGGCGGCGGTCGCGTCCATCGCTCAGTGTCCGTCGTAGGCGCGTTGCAGCGCAGCGATGTCGAACTTGCTCATCTTCATCATCGCCTGCATCACGCGCGTGACTTGCGCGCTGTCGCCGCTGCTCATCATCTGCATGTGCGCCTTGGGCACGATCTGCCACGACAGGCCGAAGCGATCCTTCAGCCAGCCGCATTGGCTCGGCGCGCCGCCGTCGGCGATGAGGCCGTCCCAGAGCTTGTCCACCTCGGCCTGATCGTCGCACTGCACGAACAGCGACGCGGCTTCGTTCAACTTGAAGTACGGCCCGCCGTTGAAGGCGATCAGCGGCTGGCCGTGCAGCTCGAAGCTGACCGCCATCACCGAGCCCGCCGGGTAGGGCGTGCCTTCGCCCCAGTGCTGCGTGTGCACGACGCGGCCGTTGCCGAACAGCTTGATGTAGAGCGCGGCGGCGTCGCCGGCCTGGTGGTCGTACCAGAGAAAGGGCGTGATCTTGGATTGCAGCTTGAACATCGTGTTCACTCCTTCGGCGGCATGCCGCTCATGTAGACAAGCACCCAGGTGTGGCCGTCGAGGTCTTCGAAGGCGTTGGAGTACATGAAGCCGTAGTCCTTGGCCTCGCGCGGCGCGTGCCGCCGGCGGCGACGGCCTTGGCGACGAGCGTGTCCACCTGCTCGCGGCTGTCGCAGGTCAGGCAGACCCACCCCCCGGTGCTCGTCTTCGCATCGGCGATGGGCTTGCTGGTGAAGGTGGCGAAGAACTCGCGCACCATCAGCATCGCGGACAGGTTCTCGCCGAGCACCAGCGCCGGCGCCCTGGTCGCCGGTGAAGTCCGGGTTGAACGAGTAGCCCAGCGCTTTGAAGAAGGCTTGCGACTTCGCCATGTCGGCGACCGGCAGATTGACGATGATCTGTTTGTGCATGGCGAGTCCTTTCAGGGTTTTTCGGCCAGCGCCTTGAGGTTGGCGAGGCCGGCTTCGAAGTCCTTGCCGACGGTCTTGTCCATGTCGAAGAAGATCGTCATGACGCGGTTCAGGTACGGCATCGGGCCGTGCATCGCCCAGGTCACGGTCGAGCCGTTGCCTTGCGGCTGCACGGTGAAATCGACGAGGTTGTGAGCCTCGAAGGGCTTGCTGAAATCGAGCTTGGCCGAGACGCGCTGCGCCGGCACCGACTCGATGATCTGCATGCGGCCCTCGCCCGTCTTGTCGCCCTTCCAGTTGTAGGCGCCGCCGACGCCGGCGCTCGTGGCGTCGTAGGTGATGACGACGCTCGGCTCCATCTTCGCGAACGGGTTCCAGGTGTTGAACTGGCGCAGGTCGTTGATCAGCGCAAACACCTTGTCCGGCGGCGCGGCGATGGTGGCGCTGCGCGAGAGGCGGAAGGTGTCGGGCTTGGTGGCGGCATAGATCAGCAGCGCCGCGATGGCGGCGGCGACGATCAGCAGGACGGTCTTGAGCATCGAGCTGGTTCCTCAGAGCGTTGGCGGGCGCGAAGTCTTCGGGCTCGAACAACTGGCGCACTTCGATCTCGCAGGCGCCGCCGTCCGAGCGTCGGGTTGGGGAAGCGCCGCGACCACTCGAGCGCCTCGTCGCGCGAGCGCACCTGGATCAGCGTGTAGCCGGCGATCAGCTCCTTGGTCTCGGCGAACGGGCCGTCCTGCACGCGGCGCTGCGCCGTCGCCCCGATCGCACGCGCCAGCCGTGCGACGGGCTTTGAGCCCCGCGCCGTCGAGCAGCACGCCGGCGCGCGCAAGTTCTTCGTGGAAGGCGGCCATCTCGGCGAGCAGCGAGGCCGGCGGCATCACGCCGGCCTCGCTGTCGGCGGTGGCCTTGACGATGATCATGAAGCGCATGGCGGATATTCTCCTTTCATGAGCACGACGATCGGCGCTGCCGATTTCGACAGGCGCCGCCGCCGACCTCGGGAAACTCCCGAGCGTTCAGGTGAAGCAAGGCCCGGTCTCGCGCACCTCGACGGTGGCCCAGGCCGCGGCGGGGCAGCGCTCGGCCCAGCCCAGCGCTGCCTCGCGCGTGGCGCAGTTCAGGAGAAAGAAGCCGCCGATCATTTCTTTGGCTTCGGCAAACGGCCCGTCGAGCACGCGCGAGGCCTGGCCGTCCGGCCGCTGCAGGCGCGTCGCCGCCGTGGCCAGCGAGCTGCTGGCCATCAGCACGCCGGCGCGCTTCAGGTCTTCGGTGAAGTCGAGCATCTGCTGGTAGGCGGCCTGGCCGCCTTCGAGGCCGCGCGCTTCGCGCTGGCCGAGGGGTTCGACGATGAGCAGCATGTGCGGCATGGCAACGCTTCCTTTGATGCGGTGATGATGCGAGGCGGCATTGTGTGCCCGCCGCACTTCAAAACGAGGAACTGCCGAATGCGTCAGCCTGTCGCCCTTGCCCACGCCTGCCGTCTGATCAACCACGGCCCGACGGTGCTCGTCAGCAGCGAGCACGACGGCCGGCGCAACGTCATGGCCGCGGCCTGGTCGATGCCGGTCGAGTTCACGCCGCCGCGCGTGGCGGTGGTGATCGACAAGAGCACCTTCACGCGCGAGCTGGTGCTGGCCAGCGGCCGCTTCGCGCTCAACATCCCGTGCCGCGCGATCGCCGACCTGACCTACACGGTGGGCAGCACCAGTGGCCGCGACGAAGACAAGTTCGCGCGCTACGGCATCGGCGCGTTCGCCGGCTCAGCGCTGGCGCTGCCGCTGATCGAAGGCTGCGTGGCCTGGCTCGAATGCCGCCACATCCCCGAGCCGCACAGCGAGCAGGCCTACGACACCTTCTTCGGCGAAGTGGTGGCCGCGCAGGCCGATGCGCGCGTGTTCACCGCCGGCCGCTGGACCTTGCGCGACGACAACGCCGAGCTGCACACGCTGCACCACCTCGGCGGCGGCCACTTCGGCGTCGTCGGCGAGGTGGTGCAGGGGCACGTGAAGACGGCTTGACGGTCATTCCATGATGTTGGAAACTTCATCCAACATGAAGGAATCAGCCGCCGCCGATCTGAACCAGCGCATCGCCGAGCGCGTGCGCGACCTGCGCGCCGCGCGCGGCCTGTCGCTCGACGCGCTGGCCACGAAGAGCGGCGTCAGCCGCTCGATGATCTCGCTGATCGAGCGCGGCGAGAGCAGCCCCACGGCGGTGGTGCTGGAGCAGCTGGCCACCGGCCTGGGCGTGACGCTGGCCTCGCTGTTCGACGCGCCGCGAGCCGCCAGCCCGACGCCCGCTGGCGCGCGCCAAGGACCAGCCGCCGTGGCGCGATCCGCAGTCGGGCTATGTGCGGCGCAACGTCTCGCCGCGCGGCGCGGCCTCAGCCGATCCAGATCGTCGAGGTGCAGTTTTCCGGCCGGGCGCGCGCGTGGCCTTCGAGACCGGCGCCGCGCGAGCCGCGCGTGCACCAGCAGGTGTGGGTGCTGGAAGGCTCGATCGACGTCACGCGTCGGCGACGAGCGCCATCGCCTGCGCGCCGGCGACTGCCTGGCGCTGCATGCTCGACCGCCCGACGATGTTCCACAACCCGACGCGAAAGCCCGCGCGCTACGCCGTGGTGATCGCGTCAGCGAGCCGCTCTCGAGCGATGATGACACCCACCTGGTCCGTCGACGTCTGCACGACGGTCGAGCGACGCGCAGGTCGAGGAGCTCGCCGACGTGCTGATCGACTGCGTCGAGGGCGGCGCGTCGGTGAGCTTCATGCAGCCGCTGACGCGCCGAGCGCGCGCAGGCGTTCTGGCGCCGCGTCGCCGACGGCGTGCACAGCGGCGAACGCGCGCTGCTGGTGGCCGAGGACGCGCACGGCGCGATCGTCGGCACCGTGCAGCTCGTGCTCGACCAGCCCGAGAACCAGCCGCACCGCGCCGACCTGGCGAAGATGCTGGTGCACCGCCGCGCGCGCCGCCAGGGCCTCGGCGAGCGCTGATGCGCGCGGCCGAAGACACCGCGCGCGAGCTGCGGCAAGACGCTGCTCGTGCTCGACACCGTGACCGGCGGCGACGCCGAGCGCCTGTACGCGCGCCTGGGCTGGGAGCGCGTCGGCGTGATCCCGGACTACGCGCTGTGGCCGCAAGGCGGGCTGTGCGCAACGACGGTGTTCTACCGCCGCGTCGAGGCGCGTTGAACTGCGGGCAGCGGCTGCTTGAACTGCACGACGTTGCCCTCCGGGTCCCAGCCGTCGAGCACGGTGGCGCCACGGATCTGCCACGCTGCATCAAGTGGCTTGAGGTGGCCGCCAGTGGCCAGCGCCGCAGCTCGCACCACTTCGAGGTCTTTGACGACAAACGCGGGCTTGAGCGGCGTGTCCTCGCGCACGCTCGGCGGCTTGGTGATCGTGATCTGCATCGCAATGCGGCGCGGGATGCGCGTGAATGACCAGTTCGATCCCAGGCCCTTGCAGCAGGTCGTGGGAGGCCTGCTCCTCGACCACCGTCAGTCGCAGCGTTTGCCGGTAGAACGCCGACACGCGTTTCTTGTTCTTGGCGAAGACAACGAGGCTTTGTTGGGTGTGCATGACTTCGAGATTGCCACAACCCCGACAATCGGTCATGCCTTCTTCACCACCCTGCACACCCTGACCAATGGCGTGCGCATCGTCGCGCTGCCCACGCCGGCGCTGGCCACCAGCACCGTGGCCGTGTTCATCCGCAGCGGCAGCGCGCACGAGCCGAAGCTCGTCAACGGCATCAGCCATGTCGTCGAGCACATGCTGTTCAAGGGCACGGCGACGCGCGATGCGCGGCGCATCAACCTGGATGCCGAAGCTGCTCGGCGCCGATGTCAACGCGCACACCGACCGCGACCACACCGCGTTCTACATGCGCGGCCTGCCCGAGCACAGCGGCGAGTTCGCGCACATGCTGGCCGACCTGGTGCTGCAGCCCAGCTTCCCCGAAGACGAGCTGGAGCGCGAGCGCCAGGTGCTGCTGCAGGAGCTGGCCGAGGACGAGGACGACCCGGTGTCTTCGGCCTACAAGCTCTTCGACAGCGCGTGCTGGGGCCTGCATCCGGCCGCGATGCCGGTCATCGGCACGCGCACGCGCGTCGAGCGGCTGACGCGCGATGACCTGGTGCAGTACGTGCAGCGCCAGTACCGCGGCGCCAACGTCGTCGTCGGCGCGGCCGGGCCGATCGATGCCGACGCGTTCGTGCGCGAATGCGAGGCCGCGTTCGGCGCGCTGCCGGCCGGCGCGCCGAACGTGATCGACGCGCCGGCCTATGTGGGCGGCGTGCGCACGCGCTCGCAGGCCGGGTCGAGCCAATCGCATGCCGTGCTCGGCGGTGTGCTGACGCCGCGCCGCGACGCCGACGTGCACGACGAAGCCGCCGCAGCCCTCGCCGCCGCCGTGATCGGCGAAGGCATGAGCTCGCCGCTGCTGCACGAGCTGCGCGAGCAGCGCGCGCTGGCGTACCACGTCAGCGCGTCGGCCGAGGCGATGGACATGTGCGGCCAGTTCATCATCGAAGCGTCGATGGCGCCCGAGCGCTTCGACGAGTGCCTGCAGGCCGTGCTCGCGCTGCTGACGCAGCATGCCGAGCGCATCGATCCGCAAGACCTCGCCCGCGCGCGCCGCCAGCTCGCCGTGCGCCGCCTGCGCACGTTGGAAAAGCCGCTGCGCCAGATCGAAGACGCCGCGCTCGACCTGTTTGCGCATGGCCGCATGCGCACGCACGACGAGCGCCTGGCCGCGCTCGACGCCGTGAGCAGCGAGGCGGTGCGCGGCGTCTTCGAGCGCCTGCTCGGCGCGGGCCTGTCGCTGGCGCTCACCGGCAGCGTCAAGCGCGCGGCGGGGCAGCGGGCGCGCGACGCTGCTCGACGCGGCGCGGCGTCTTAAGCGATCTCGGCCACCGCGCGCGACGCCGCGCGGCTCCACACCGCGCCGCCGTGCGAGCTTCTCGAGTTCGCGGCAGCTGTCGACGAGCTTGATGACGTGATCGTCGTCGCTCGCGATCGGCGCGCGCGGCGATCTCGGTCCACGGCAGCACGCTCACCTGCAGCGCCGCGCCCTTGTGGTCGCGCGGCAGCGTCGCCCACGCCGCCGCCGCGGCGCCGCGTAGTGGCGCAGCGCCGCGAGCCGGTCTTCGGCGTGCAGCCAGGGCAGCAGCACGCTGCACCGCGTGCGCGCTCGTCACCAGGTGCAGCACGGTGAACTCGGCGCGCGCGGCGTAGCGCTCGGCGGCCAGCATGGCCAGGCGCGGCAGCGTGATGTGCGCATCGACGCGCCAGCGCGCCAGCGCCGGCGCGAAGCGCGGATGCGCGGCGGCCTGCGCCATCTGCTGCGCGATCAGCGGCTCGTCATTCAGCTCGGCCGCAAAGTCGAGCGTCTTCAGCACCGCCGCCGTGTCGGCGTTGCTGCCTGCGCCGTCGGCCGCGCCGCAGGCGAACCAGCGGCACGACCAATAGGCCAGCGCATCGGCCAGCTCTTCGGCGTGGTTCGCGGCCAGCGCGTAGGCCGCGCGGATCAGCCCGTGAAACGCCGCCGCGCCCGCGCCTTGCATCAGCGTCGGCAGCGCCTGCGCGAGCACGGCGGGCGCGCCCTCGTCGTCGATCCAGCTCGCGCCACAGCGAGCGGTACGCCGGCCACGCGCGCGGCTGGCCGAGCAGCGCGCGCCAGGCTTCGCCCGCAGGCCACGGTTCGCGCCGGCGGCGCGGCATGCAGCTTCTTCGCGTAGCGCGTGGCGAACTCCGCCAGGCGCTCGTCGCTCGCGCCCAGGCGCGCCAACGCCGTCAGCGCCATCGGCAAATGGCTCGACAGGCTCGCGCCGTACTCGGCGTCCCAGCGCGCGGCTTGCAGGAGTTGGGTGCGCAGGGCGGGCGAGTCGATGGTCGTCATGGTGTCCGTTGCCGCCTCCCCAAACGGACGTTCCCCTTGGGAGGAGCGCACGAAGTGACTGGGCCGATGTCTCCACCATAGCCGACGCCGCATCCGGCGCGACACGGCGGGCGTAGGTAGGATCGCGCGCTTTGATCTTGTCGATGCCGTTGTTCATGCCCTTGCCCCGCCTCCTGCTGTTGCTGTGCCTCGCGCTCGCTGCGCAGAGCACACGCGCTGCGCCGTTCACGCCCACCGACGACCAGCAAGTGCTGGAGCGCGTGCCGGTGCGCGCCGGCAACCCGCGCGCGCGCGAGCTGCAAGCCTTGCGCGCGGCGGTGCAGCGCGAGCCGCGCAATGCCGACGCCGCGGCGCAACTGGCGCGGCACTGGGTCGAGGACGCGCTGGCCGAAGGCGACCCGCGCTTCGTCGGCTACGCGCAAGCCGCGCTCGCGCCATGGTGGAACGAGCCCGCGCCGCCGCCCGCGGTGCGCGTGCAGCGCGCGGTGGTGCAGCAGTACGGGCACCACTTTGCAGAAGCGCTGGCGGATTTGTCGGCCGCAACCAGCGCCGAGCCGGAGAACGCCGAGGCCTGGGCGTGGCAAGCCGCGATCCACATGGTGCGTGCCGACTACGGCGCGGCGCGCAGCGCGTGCGAAGGCCTGGCGCCGCTGACGAGCCTGCTCACGGCGACGGCGTGCGAGGCCTATGTCGATTCGCTGACCGGCGGCGCGGCGCAGGCGGCGAGTGAGCTCGGCGATGCCCTCGGGCTGGCCGACAAGGACACGTCGGCCGAAGAGCGTGTCTGGGCTTTGACGCGGCTGGCGGAAATCGAAGAGCGGCGCGGCGAGTTCGTCGCCGCGGAGACGGCGTTTCGCGAAGCGCTGGCGTTGAACGTTGCCGACGTGTACCTGCTGTCGGCGTACGCCGACTTCCTGCTCGACCGCGGCCGCGCCGCCGACGTGCTCGCGCTGCTCAAGGACCGCGGCCGCGCCGACGTGCTGCTGCTGCGCCTGGCGCTGGCCGCCAAAGCGGCGAACGACCCGCGTGCCGCGCAGTGGGCCAACGAGTTGTCGGCGCGCTTCGACGCCGCGCGCGCGCGCGGCGACCGCACGCACGAAAAAGAAGAGTCGCGCTTTGCGCTGGCGCTGCGTGGCGACGCGCCGCGCGCACTGTCGCTCGCGCGCGCCAACCTCGAACAGGCAGCAGCGCGAGCCGGCCGACATGCGCGTGCTGCTCGAAGCCGCGCTCGCCGCGCGCTCGCGCGAGGCGGCGGCGCCGGCGCTGCAATGGCTCGATGCGAACAAGGTCGAGAGCGTGGTGCTGCGCGCACTGGCCGAGCGCGTGAAGGCGCTTGCCATGAAGGCGCTGCTCGCGCTGCTGCTCGTGCTTTGTCTGCCCACCGCCTGGGCGCACAAACCCTCCGACAGCTACCTCACGATCAACGTCAAAGCCGCTGCGATCGAAGGCCAGTGGGACATCGCGCTGCGCGACCTCGACTTCGCGCTCACGCTCGACGCCGACGGCAACGGCGAGCTGACCTGGGGCGAGGTGCGCGCACGCCATGCCGACATCGCGGCCTACGCCTCGCAGCGCCTCGCAGTCACGGCCGACGACAAGCCCTGCACGCTCGAAGTCGGCGCGCAGCAGATCGACGAGCACACCGACGGCAGGTACTCGGTGCTGCCGCTGACGCTGCAATGCGAAGCGGCATCACCGACGCGCGTGGCGCTGACCTACACGCTGTTCGCCGACCTCGACCCGCAGCACCGCGGCTTGCTGAACCTCGTCGCCCGCGGCGCGTCGCGCAGCGCCGTGCTCGGCCCGCAGCAGCCGATGCAGAGCTTCGAGCTCGGCGAAGTCAACCGCTGGCGCCAGTTCGCAGACTATGTGCGCGAAGGCGTCTGGCACATCTGGATCGGCCTCGACCACATCCTGTTCCTGCTCTCGCTGCTGCTGCCGTCGGTGCTGGTGTGGCAGGCGGCGACGAAAAAGTGGCAGGCGGTGCACAGCTTCCGCGAAGCCTTCGTCGATGTGCTCAAGGTCGTCACCGCGTTCACGCTGGCGCACTCGATCACGCTGTCGCTGGCCGCGCTCGGCGTCATCGAGCTGCCGTCGCGCTGGGTCGAGTCGGTGATCGCGGCGTCGATCATCGTCGCCGCGCTGAACAACCTCTGGCCGCGCGTCATCGGCCGCCTGTGGATGGTGGCCTTCGGCTTCGGCCTCGTGCACGGCTTCGGCTTCGCCTCCGTGCTCGCCGACCTCGGCCTGCCGCGCGACGCGCTCGTGCTGGCGCTGGTCGGCTTCAACGTCGGCGTCGAACTCGGCCAGCTCGCGATCGTGGTCGTCTTCCTGCCGCTGGCCTATGCGCTGCGGCGCACTGCGCTCTACCGAAGGGGCGTGATGGTCGGCGGCTCGGTCGTGATCGCGCTGCTGGCGGCCGTGTGGTTCATCGAGCGCGCGTTCGAAGTCAAGCTGCTCGCTCTCTGATACGGATTCGCGTTCGATCGCATAAGAATCGTTCGGGCTGAGGTTCGTTTTCCGATCGTCCTGAGGTGTCGAAGGAAGCCCGGCGCAAGCCCTTCGATACCTCAGGGCGAACGGAGGGTGGGGCCGCGATGAATCTATGTGATTGAACGCAAAGCGGTATGAAACTTCGGCGGACGCGGCCTTCCTCGGCCAGCGCATGACCTGCCGCGTTTTTCTTCGTTGGCCGGCGCGGCTGGCGTGCCTAGCATCGTCGGCACTCCACAACGCTTTGCCGCACGCCATGAACACAACACCGACCCTGCGACCGATCCGTCGTGCACTGCTGCTCGCGGCCAGCGCACTCGCTCTGTCAGCACCTCACGCCCAGGCGCAGAAGGACCTGACCCTGCTCAACGTCAGCTACGACCCGACGCGCGAGCTGTATGCCGATGTCAACAAGGCCTTCGCCGCGCACTGGAAGGCCAAGACCGGCAACACGGTCACCATCAAGCAAAGCCACGGCGGCTCGGGCAAGCAGGCGCGCTCGGTGATCGACGGGCTCGATGCCGACGTCGTCACGCTGGCGCTGGCCTACGACATCGACGAGCTGCACCACAAGGCGCAGCTGATCCCGGCCGACTGGCAGAAGCGCCTGCCGAACAACGCCAGCCCGTACACCAGCACCATCGTCTTCCTCGTGCGCAAGGGCAACCCGAAAGGCATCAAGGATTGGGACGATCTGGTGAAACCCGGCGTGTCGGTGGTGACGCCGAACCCGAAGACGAGCGGCGGTGCGCGCTGGAACTACCTGGCGGCCTGGGGCTACGCACTGAAGAAAAACGGCAACGACGCCGCCAAGGCCGAGCAGTTCGTCGCCGACCTGTACCGCAACGTGCCGGTGCTCGACTCGGGCGCGCGCGGCTCGCTGACGACGTTTGCCGAGCGCAACGTTGGCGATGTCTTCATCTCCTGGGAGAACGAAGCCTTCCTCGCGGTGAAGGAACTCGGGCCGACGAAGTTCGACATCGTCGTGCCGTCGATCAGCATCCTGGCCGAGCCGCCCGTGGCGGTGGTGGACAAGAACGTCGATCGCAAGGGCACGCGCGCGGTGGCGCAGGCCTATCTCGAGTACCTCTATACGCCGCAGGGCCAGGAGCTGGCCGCGCAGCACTACTACCGCCCGCGCGACGCCAAGGTCGCTGCCAAGTACGCGAACACCTTCACCAAGGTCCAGCTGTTCACGATCGACGAGCAGTTCGGAGGCTGGACCAAAGCGCAGGCGCAGCACTTCAACGACGGCGGCGTGTTCGACCGCATCTTCGCGCGCGCCAGGTGATGGGCTGCGGTTGCTGATGCGGTTCCCGCATCAGCAACCGCGTTTTGCTTCGTTGTCCGCACATGACCCTGCCGTTAGCCTCTATCCCCATGGACGATCTGCTGCGATTGATGCTTCTTCTGGCGGTGCCGGTGCTCGCCGCGCTGTTGCGGCAGCGCCGGCCCGACGACCGTCACGACGCTGACCACAGCCCCGACGGCGCGCGCCACTGACGAGGCAGCGCCGATGTTGTTCACGCGCACCCTGCTGCGCCGCCACAGCGTGCTGCCCGGCTTCGACCTCGCGCTCGGCTTTGCGCTGCTCTACATCAGCCTGGTCGTGTTGATCCCGCTGTCGGCCGCGTTTCTGAAGACGGCCACGCTCACCTGGTCGCAGTTCATCGATGCCACGACCTCGCCGCGCGTGCTGGCTTCGTACCGGCTGACCTTCACCGCCTCGCTGGCTGCGGCGCTGCTGAACGCGCTGTTCGGCCTGATCGTGGCCTGGGTGCTGGTGCGCTACGACTTTGCGTGGAAGCGCGCGGTCGATGCCTTGGTGGACTTGCCGTTTGCGCTGCCGACCGCGGTGGCCGGCATCGCGCTGACGGCGCTGTGGGCCGAGAACGGCGCGCTCGGAGCGTGGCTGCCGTTCAAGGTGGCGTTCACGCCGCTCGGCGTCTGGGTGGCGCTGGTCTTCATCGGCCTGCCGTTTGTCGTGCGCACGGTGCAGCCGGTCCTCGAAGACCTGAGCCGCGAGTTGGAAGAGGCCGCGGCCACGCTCGGCGCCGACCGCTGGCAGACCTTTACCAAGGTGATCTTCCCGGTCGTCATGCCGGCGCTGCTGACCGGCTTTGCGCTGGCGTTCGCGCGTGCGCTCGGCGAGTACGGTTCGGTGATCTTCATCGCCGGCAACATGCCGATGGTCAGCGAGATCACGCCGCTGCTGATCATCACCAAGTTGGAGCAGTACGACTATGCCGGCGCCACGGCCATCGCGGTTGTGATGCTGACGGCCAGCTTCGTGCTGCTGCTGGCGATCAATCTCTTGCAGGCCTGGGCACGACGGCGTCAAGGCGGACTCGCATGAACACCGCCACGCTCGCCCTGCCGGTGCCGGCCGGTGTGGCACCGCGCGCCGCTCGCACCGCCACCACCGAAGCGCCGTGGGTGCGGCGCCTGTTGATCGGCCTCGCGCTGGCCTTCATGACGCTGTTCCTCTTCATCCCGCTGGCCACGGTGTTTGTCGAAGCCTTCAAGAAGGGCGCCGAGGTCTATCTCGCCGCGGTCACCGAGCCCGATGCGCTGTCGGCCATCAAGCTGACATTGCTGGCCGCCGCCATCAGCGTGCCGCTGAACCTGGTCTTCGGCGTCGCCGCCGCGTGGTCCATCGCCAAGTTCGACTTCCGCGGCAAGAACCTGCTGCTGACGCTGATCGACCTGCCGTTCTCGGTGAGCCCGGTGATCGCCGGTTTGATCTTCGTGCTCGTCTTCGGCTTGCAGGGCTGGCTCGGCCATTGGCTGCAGGGCCACGATCTGAAAGTGATCTTCGCGGTGCCTGGCATCGTCTTGGCCACGATCTTCGTGACCTTCCCCTTCATCGCGCGAGAACTGATTCCACTGATGCAGGCTCAAGGCATCGAGCAGGAAGAGGCGGCGCGCGTGCTCGGCGCCGGCGGCTGGCAGATCCTGTGGCGCGTGACGCTGCCCAACGTCAAGTGGGCGCTGCTGTACGGCGTGATCCTGTGCAACGCACGGGCGATGGGCGAGTTCGGCGCCGTCAGCGTCGTCTCCGGCCACATCCGCGGCCAGACCAACACGCTGCCGCTGCACATCGAGATTGTTTACAACGAATACCAGTTCGCGGCGGCGTTTGCCGTGGCCTCGCTGCTCGCCGGGCTGGCGCTGCTGACGCTGGTAGGCAAGTACTTTGTCGAGCACCGGATGAAAGACGAACCACGATGAGCATCGAAGTCCGCAATCTGCAAAAAGCGTTCGGCAAGACCGTCGTCTGCGACCACTTGAACCTCACCGTGCCTGCGGGCGAACTGGTGGCGCTGCTCGGGCCCTCGGGCTCGGGCAAGACGACGCTGCTGCGCATCATGGCTGGGCTCGAAGTGCCCGACGCTGGGCAGGTGCTGTTCCACGGCGAAGACACCACCGGCGCCGACGTGCGCGAGCGCAACGTCGGCTTCGTCTTCCAGCACTACGCGCTGTTCAACCACATGACGATCTTCGACAACGTCGCCTTCGGCCTGCGCGTCAAGCCGCGCGCCCAGCGGCCGAGCGATGCGCAGATCAAAGACAAGGTGATGCAGTTGCTCGGCCTCGTGCAACTCGACGGCCTGGCCGCGCGCTACCCGCCCCAGCTCTCCGGCGGCCAGCGCCAGCGCATCGCCCTCGCGCGCGCACTCGCGGTCGAGCCGCGCGTGCTGTTGCTCGACGAGCCCTTCGGTGCGCTCGACGCCAAGGTGCGCAAGGAGCTGCGGCGCTGGCTGCGCCGCTTGCACGACGAGGTGCCTGTCACCAGCGTCTTCGTCACCCACGACCAGGAAGAAGCGATGGAGGTCGCCGACCGCATCGTCGTCATGAACCAGGGCCGCATCGAGCAGGTCGGCACGCCCGACGAGGTCTATGACCATCCGGCCACGCCCTTCGTGCTGCAGTTTCTCGGCGATGTGAACCTGGTTCGCGGCCGCGGCCGCGGCGCGGCCGATGCCGTCTATGTGCGTGCGCACGAGCTGGAGGTGCTCGGCGCGCCGGCGCCCGACACCTGGCCGGCGACGCTGTCGCAAACGCTCACCGTCGGCGCGCGCACGCGCATCGAGTTCGAGCGCGACGGTGACGCGGGCCGTCTCGACGTCGAGTTGCCGCGCGCCGAGTACACCGCGCTGCGCGAGCAGTTGGCGTTGCAGCGCGGCAGCCGCGTCTGGCTGCGCGCGCGCAAGATGATGCGCTTCGAGGAAGGCGCAGCAGCTTGAGCTCGGCAACTACCGCTTCTGCAACTGTCGGGTCAGCGAGCCGAACGTTCGCGATTCGAGCACGGTGAACATCCTGACGAAAGCCGCCAGTTACCAAGCGAGGTCTCCAGCTTTGCCGGAGATGGTTAGCTCGAAACCAGTCGGTGTTGCTGCGCATAGCGCAGCAAC
The DNA here is from genome assembly GCA_963814385.1 of uncultured beta proteobacterium. Classification (GTDB taxonomy): domain Bacteria; phylum Pseudomonadota; class Gammaproteobacteria; order Burkholderiales; family Burkholderiaceae_C; genus CADEEN01. Next base: position 131,938 of record CAWFCX010000046.1, on the reverse strand, counting down.
TCGATCGGTGTGCTCACGCCGAGCTTGGCCCGAATGCGGGTCTGCAAATTCGACACGGTCTTCGGGCTGATGCACAGGCGCTGCGCGATCGACTCGAGGGTCGCGCCCTCGATGAGGCCCTGCAGCACATCGAACTCGCGCGGCGACAGCAACATGTGCGGCGCGTGCGCCTCGGGCAGTACCGCGCGTCGCTCGATATCCGGCGAGAGGACGTTTGCCTGCCCCTGTGCGACCCGCCGCAAAGCCTGCACCAAGTCCTGCGGCGCGCTGGTCTTGGTGATGTAGCCGGCAACACCGGCATCGAGCGCCTGCGCAACGATGGCCGGTTGGTCGTGCATGCTGAACACGAGGACGCGCAGCGCCGGCCAGCGCTGCGCGATGCGGCGCGCCAACGCCAGGCCGCCGCTGCCGGGCATGGCCAGGTCGAGGACCACCACCTGCACCATGCCGCTGGGCAGGTTTTCCAGGCTCGCCTGCGCCGACTGGGCATCGTCGCACTCGGCAACCACGCGAATACCGGGCTCGGACTCGAGCAGACGGCGATAGCCTTCGCGCACGATCGCGTGGTCGTCTACCAGCATGACGCCGACGTCGGAGCCCGACAGCATCATGCCGACCTCGGCAGGCCGAAACGCGCGCGAAGACGCAGGCCTCGGCCTGGCAACGGGCCGAACTCCAGCTCCGCGCCGAGTGCCCAGACCCGCTCTTTCAGACCTGCCAAGCCGGTGCCGCGCTGCAGGGCAAGCGCGGGCTCGCCGATGCCGACACCGTCATCGGCCACCTCCCAAACGATGGCCGACGGTCGTCGCTGCGCATCGACGTGCAACGACAGCGACAGCACTGCCCGAGAGGCCTGGGCATGGCGCGCGACGTTGGTCAGCGCCTCCTGGCTGATGCGATAGATCGCGAGCACGAGGTCGCGCGCCAGGTGCGCAGCGTCGTCGTTGCCTGGCCACGGAATTGTTCGACCATCTGCCAAGCGCCAGGAGAGCTCGAGCTCGAAGGTGCAGGTCTGGGTGGTGCTGCTCGCCCACCCGCCGACCAGCGCCTCAAGCAACTCGCGCAGGCGTGACGCCGGCTCGGCGCCCACCGGCGCGGCCGCGTCGATCTGCGGCGACAGTGGCTGCAGGCGCGTCAGCAGCGTGCGGATGTCGCTCTGCACGTCGGCGCACCGCTGGGCAATCGCGCCGGCCACGTTGGCCTGCTCCGGCACTTGCGCCAGCCGCTGCGACAGCCAAACCGCATCGACGCGCATCGCCGTCAGTTGCTGGCCAAACTCGTCGTGCAGTTCGCGCGCGAGGCGCTGGCGCTCGTCCTCCTGCAACGTCAGCAACTGGCGGCTGAGCACGCGCCGCCGGGCCGCCTCGTCGCGCAGACCCTCGTGCAGCGTGCGCAGGGCCTGCGCGATCACCTCCAGTTCGCGGATCGGCATGCGCGCCGACAATGCGCCCGCCGCTTCGGCATCGCCGCTGTGCATGCGCTCGATAGCCGCCACCAGGCCGCGCAATGGCATGAACGCACGCCGCATGTTCCACGCCATCACGGCCAGCATCAGCGCGATGCCCGCGGCCGCGAGCAGCATCAACTGCGCAAGGCCCGTCAGTGCCTCGCGTCGCTCGCTCGCTCGCGACGCGGCGATGTGCAGGCTCCAGACTGCACCGTCGGGGCGATTCAGCGTGAAGGTGCGCGTTGGCATGTCGGCGCCGATGTTGTCGGTCGTCGACGTCTGCAGCACCGCGCGCGACTGCGCATCGAGCAGCGTCAGGGTCACATGCCGCAAGTCCTGCGCCTCGCGCAGCGGCGCGAACGCTTCGGCACCGTCGCCTCGGCCGGTGCTCTCGACGACTCGCAGCAGCGTCGTCGCCAGCGCCAGCGCACCGCGTGTCTCGTCGTCGGTGTCGCCGCCGACGCGCCACAAGCCCAGCAACAGCACCAGCAGCAAGGCCGTAGCGGCGACGACAGCGCTGCGTCGCATCACGAGCCGCGGCAGTTCCAAGGGCACGGGGCGCGTGAGCGTCGGTGTTGGGTCCATTAGGGAAATCCTGATCGATGCGCTTGCACGTCGGGAAAGTTTCCCGGGTGGGCACACGGCCCGCGGCGGCAGGATGCGCATTGTTCATCACAAGCGAAAGAATGCATGAGGATGCTGCGAACTCGATTGGCCCTGGGCATCGCCGCCGGCTTTGGCGTCGGCTCAGTTGCAGTAGCACAACCCAGCACGCAGACGGTCGAGATCATCGGCACCTCGCCGCTGCCCGGCCAGGGTGTGCCGCGCGACCTGCTGCCGTACAACACGCAAGTCGTGCGGCGTGGCGCGCTCGACGCAGCACAGGCCGACAACACCACCGACTTCATGGCGCGGCGCATGACCGGCGTGCAGGTCAACGACATCCAGGGCAGCCCGTTCCAGGGCGACCTCACGTTCCGCGGCTTTCGAGCGTCCGGCATCCTCGGCGCGTCGCAGGGCATGTCGGTCTACCTCGACGGGGTGCGCATGAACGAGCCGTTCGGCGATGTCGTCAACTGGGACCTGGTGCCCGAGTTTTCGCTCGACAGCCTTGCCCTCGTGCCCGCCGCCAACCCCGCCTTCGGCTTGAACACGCTCGGCGGCGCGATCGCCATGACGACGGCCAGCGGCCGCAGCGCGCCCGGCGTGCGCGGGGAACTGTCGGTGGGCAGCTTCGGTCGCAAGCGCGCAGACCTGTCTTACGGCGTCGCCACCGACCAATGGCACGCCTATGTCGGCGCGGGCCTGTTCGACGAGAACGGCTGGCGCGACTTCTCCGATGGGAAGCTCGGCACATTGGTGGGCAAGGTCGGCCGCTCGACCGACGTCGGCGACTTCTCGCTCAACCTGCTGGCCGGGCGCAGCACACTGGTCGGCAACGGCCTGGTGCCGCTGTATACGTTCGACGACGACGGCGCGCGCACGCCGGACCTCGGCGCAAAACGCCGGCAGGCCGTCTACACGCACCCCGATGAGACGCGCAACCGCCTGACCCAGGTCAGCGTCACCTGGAGTCACACGCTGACGCCGCAGGTGTCGGCCGAAGCGCTGATTTACGCGCGCCGCACCCGACGCACCACGATCAACGGCGACGAAGCGGACGATGCAGACACGCCGCCGCTGCCGGGCGACCCGAACGCGTCGTTCAACCGCACGGCCACGCGTCAGAGCGGCGCCGGCGCCGCATTCGCGTTGTCCGGCAAGCACGGCGTGCACCAGTGGCAGGTGGGCGCGAGCGCCGACCGTGCCAACGTGCGCTACGAGCAGACCGAGCAGGAAGGCATCTTCGACGACACGCGCGGCGTGCTGCCGGTGGCGGGCGAGGAAGCAGAACTCAGCGCCGCCGTGCGCGGGCGCAGCACGCAGTTCGGCGTGCACGCCACCGACACCTGGCGCGTGGCCGAGCGCACGCACGTCACGGCCACGGTGCGCGCCAACCAGGCGCGCGTGGCCAACACGCTGACCTCGGTCGACGACGACACCGGCGAGGTCGAGGAGCGGCCGCGCGAGAGCTTCCGCTACCGCAGCCTGAACCCCGCGCTCGGCGTGGCGCAGGGCATGGGCGAGGGGTTGACGTTGTTCGCCAACATCGCGCGCAACACGCGTGCGCCGACGGTGATCGAGCTCGGCTGTGCCGATGCCAACGAGCCCTGCCGCCTGCCCGCCGGTCTGCAGGCCGACCCTTACCTCAAGCAGGTGCGCTCGGTGTCGCTCGAGGCCGGCCTGCGCTTCGGCTCGCAGAGCGGCGGCAACGGCGGTTCGGTGGCGCTGTTTCGCAACGACAACCGCGACGACATCCTGTTCCGCAGCACGAGCGTCGTCGGCCAGCTCGGCTACTTCCAGAACTTCGAGCGCACGCGCCATCAGGGGCTGGATGCCGAATGGCACAGCCGCGTCGGGCCGGTCGATCTGGGCGTGGCCTACAGCCACCTGCAGGCCACCTACCAGGCCGACGGCGTGCTGCGCATTGGCGAGCGCAACGTGCCGGTGTCGCGCGGCACGCGCATCGCAGGCCTGCCGCGGCACCTGTTCAAGGTCAGTGCCGACTGGCAGGCGCTGCCGGGCCTGACCGTGGGCGCCGACCTGCAGGCGCACGCACGCCGCGGTGTGGCCGGCAACGAGGACGGGCGTGTCGAGGACGGCGGCGACACGGGCATCGACATGAGCGTGCCCGGCTACGCCGTGGTCAACCTGCGCGCGGCGTGGAAACCGGCCAGCGTCACCGGGCTCGAGTTCTTCGCGCGCGTGACGAACCTGACCAACCGCCGCGGCGGGAGCTTCGGCGCGCTGGCCGAGACGCAGTTCGACGCCTCCGGATCGTTCACCGGCGATGGTGCCGACGCCCTGTTCGTCGCGCCGCTCGCGCCGCGCGCCTTCTCGCTCGGCCTGCGGCTGAAATTCTGATCATTCGAACCTGGAGACTTCCCATGCTGCATCACAGAACCGCCGCCGCCATCGTCCTCGGCGTCTGCTCGCTGGCCGCGATGGCCAAGGACAAGGCCTATGTCTCGAGCGAGAAGGACAACGCGATCTCGGTCATTGACGTCAAGACGCTGGCGGTGACCGGTGTCATCCCGACGTGCAAGCGGCCGCGCCACATGCAATTGATGGCCGGCGGCACGCAGCTGATCGTGGCCTGCGGTGACTCGAAGCAGGCTGACGTGATCGACCTGGCCAGCCAGAAGTCGGCCGGCAAGGTGCCGCTCGGCGACGACCCGGAGATCTTCGACGTGTCGCCCGACGGCAAGACGCTGTACGTGTCGAACGAGGAAGACGCCGAGCTCGGCATCGTCGACATGGCGACGAAGAAGCGCACCGGCGCGATCAAAGTCGGGCAGGAGCCGGAGGGCGTCAAGGTATCGCCCGACGGCAAGTGGGTCTTCGTCACCAGCGAGGTGGCGAGCATGGTGCATGCGATCGACGCCGCCAGCGGCAAGGTGGTGAAGAACATCCCGGTGGGCAAGCGCCCGCGCCGCTTCGCCTTCAACGCCGATGCGAGCGAGATCTGGGTCAGCAACGAACTCGGATCCAGCGTCAGCGTGATCTCGGTCAAGGACCTGGCGGTGACGCACACCGTCGCCCTCGAGGTCAAGGGCCTGAGGGCCAAGGACATCACGCCGGTCGACCTGAAGCTGTCGAAGGACGGCAAGACGATGTACGTCGGCCTCGGCCAGGCCAATCACGTCGCTTTCGTCGACACGGCGGGCAAGAAGGTCGATCGGCTGGTGCTGGCCGGCAAGCGCGCGTGGGGTCTGGGCTTGAGCCCGGACGGCAATCAGCTGTGGGTGGCCAACGGCTTGTCCGACGACGTCACCGTGATCGACACGGTGGGCGCCAAGGCGCTGAAGACGATCAAGGCCGGCCGCGTGCCGCACAGCGTGGTTCTGGATTGAAACGAAATGCGGCCTCGCGGCGCGCGCCGTGACGCTGCGCTGGCTGGCTGCCGACGACAGCATTCAGAACTCGGAGCGCTACTTGCGCTTGTGCCGGCTACGGCAGGAGCTCCGCGCTCAACGCGAGCACTTCGACAAGTTCAGTTCGAACGGATTCAGGTCTGACATGAGCTGCGCAAATCTCAATCGACGTCCACCACCTCCCCCGGCGCGCTTGCCAGCGCACGCTCGACCACCTCGCGCGTCAGCGGCGCGGCGAAGGTGCGGATGAAGTCGAACACGTAGGCGCGCAGAAAGGCGCCGCGCTTGACGGCGATGCGGGTCGTGTTGGTGGCGAAGAGATGTCGGGCGTCGAGGGCGACGAGCGTGGCGTCGCGCTGGTCGTCGAAGGCCACCGAGGCGATCACGCCGACGCCCAGCCCGAGATCGACATAGGTCTTGATCACGTCGGCGTCCATCGCCGACAGGCCAACCTCGAACTCGAGGCCGGCGCTCGCGAAGGCCTCATCGATGTGGCGCCGCCCGGTGTAGCCCGACTCGTAGGTGATCAACGGATGCTCCGCCAACCGCTCCAGCGTCAACGGCCGCTGCGGGTCTTCGGCCAGCGCGTGGCCGCGTGGCACGACGACGACGTGCGTCCAGCGGTAGCACGGCAGCGCCACCAGGTCGGGGAACTCGGCCAATGCCTCGGTGGCGATGCCCACATCGGCTTCGCCCGCCTGAACCGACTCGGCCACCTGGCGCGGCGAGCCTTGCTGCAGATGCAGCCGCACCTGCGGGTGCGCCGCGCGAAAGTCGCGGATGGCTGCCGGCATCGCATAACGCGCCTGCGTGTGCGTGGCCGCCACCGTGAGCAGCCCGCGATCGGATTGCGCAAAGTCGTCGCCGGCGCGCTTCAGGTTCTCCGCCTCTTGCAGCAGGCGCTCGATGATCGGCAACACCGCGGCGCCGGGCGGTGTGAGGCCGAGCAGGCGACGGCCGGCGCGCTCGAACAGCTCGATGCCCAGTTCGTCCTCAAGCTCCTTGAGCTGCCGGCTGACGCCCGGCTGCGAGGTGTGCAGCACGTCGGCCACGAGCGTGAGGTTGAAGCCCTGGCGCACGGTCTCACGCACCGAGCGCAACTGCTGAAAGTTCATCGGCTGGTGACGCGGGTTGCAACGCGGCCAGTGTGGTGGCCGCCAGTCCAGCACGCAACGAACGAAGAGTTCTTAGCTTAGAACTTGTCCGCGTGTAGGCGGGCGGAGGCTGGCGAAGCGATTTGAGCGCAGGGCAAGGCGCAAACCACAGCGATACCCAAAGGTATCGCGAGGATTTGCAACGCCGCCATGCGGTCAAAGCGACCGCCATGCCAACCCCGGCTACACGCGGACAAGTTCTTGTGAGGTCTTCGCCTCAGCGCTGCACTTCGAACGCGTACGTGATGAACTGGCTCTCCCAGCGCGTCGCGTCCGACGCCGACAGCTTCAGCTCCGTGCCGCGCAGCAGCCAGCGCCCCGGCAGCGGCAGCTTGGCGCGGATGCGGCCGTCGGCGTCGGTGCGGTGCCACAGGCCGAGCGGCGAGCGCTCGTTGATCAACTCAACCGGAAAGTCGGGCAGCGGTTTGCCTTCGCGCAGCACCTGGAACACGGCCTCGCTGCCAACCGCGAGCGCGCCGCGCGGTGAGACGCGCAGGGCGTCCATCGCGGTGCCTGTCGGTTGTGATGACGCATCGGCGCCAACGTCGATGCGCGCGCTCTTGGTGTAGCGCTCGCTGAACGGCAGCCCGCGCGCCTTGAGATCGGCCCACGCGGCGAGTGCCGCATCGCTGGGGCGGATCTCCTTGAAGTAGATCTCGATCTTGTCGGGCGGCAGGTCGATCTCGAACGGCTGCAACTGCATGAAGCAGGTCAGCGGCTCGGCGCCGGCGCGGTCTTTCGAGCGCAGCAGCGTGGCCTTGTCGGTGAAGCGTTGCTTGTCCAGACTGCGCGCCTTGCCGTCGGCAGCGACGCAGCCGCTCTTGACGAAAAACTTGTCGTCCACTGCGATCTCGTTGACGGGGAAGCGATTGCCGGTGCCCAGAGAAAGGCTGCCATTGGGCAGAGGCTCGAACCAGGTGTCGTGCGCGGCCGCAGCGCCAGCCAGAGCCAACACGGCGATGCTCACGAAAAGTCGTTTCATCACTCGCCTTACGCAGCGCCGCGCTCGGTGGATGCCAAGGCCTTCTCCAGCGCATCGACAAAGAGCTTGGCAACGTCGATGCCGGCCTGCTGCGTGATCTCCTGAAACCCCGTCGGGCTGGTGACGTTGATCTCGGTCAGGCTGTCGCCGATGACGTCGATGCCCATCATCAACAGGCCACGTGGCGCCAGCGCGGCGCCGATGCCGCGTGCAATTTCCATGTCGCGCGCCGACAGCTTCTGCGCCACGCCCTTGCCGCCCGCCGCCAGGTTGCCGCGGATCTCGCTGCCCTGCGGAATGCGCGCCAGGCAAAACGGCACCGGCTCGCCGCCGATGACGATGATGCGTTTGTCGCCCTTGTCGATGTCGGTCAAATACTTCTGCGCCATCACCGTCACCGCGCCGTGCTGGTTGAGCGTTTCGATGATCGAGCCGAGGTTCAGGCCGTCGGGGCCGACGCGGAAGATGCCCATGCCGCCCATGCCGTCGAGCGGTTTCAGGATGATGTCCTGGTGCTCAGCATGGAAGGCGCGCAGCGCCGCAGGCTCGCGTGTCACGATCGTCGGTCCGATGAACTGCGGGAACTCGAGGATGGCGAGCTTCTCTGGGTGGTCGCGCAAGGTGGCCGGCTTGTTGAAGACACGCGCGCCTTCGCGCTCGGCTTGTTGCAGCAGGTGCGTGGCGTAGAAGTACTCGCTGTCGAACGGCGGGTCCTTGCGCATCAGGACGGCGCCCACGTCGGCCAGCGCGAGATCGCGTGTTTGCTGACACGCTGAACCAGTCGTGCGCGTCGCCCGTCAGCGTGAGTTGCCTCGCGGCAATCGCGGTGACGCGCCCACCGCGCCACCAGACAACCTGCCGCGGCTCGCAGGCCCACAGCGTGTGGCCGCGCTGCCCAGCCTCGCGCATCATCGAGAACGTGGTGTCCTTGGTGGTCTTGAAGTGCTCGAGCGGGTCGGCGATGAAGAGCATGTCCATCAGGAGGATCCTTTCGGCCGCCACTGTTGCACAAGCAGAGAAACCGCGCCGGCGACGACGCCCCAGAACGCGGAGCCGATGCCCGCGAGCGTGACACCCGAGAGCGTGACGAGGAAAGTGAGGATCGCCGCGTCACGGTGTTTCTCGCTCTGCAACGCCGAGGCCAGGCCGCCGGCAATCGTGCCCAACAGCGCCAGGCCCGCCACCGCCAGCACGAGCTCGCGCGGAAAGGCTTGCAGCAGGCCGACCACGGCGCCACCCGCCAGGCCGATCACGACATAGAACACACCGGCCATCACCGCCGCGGTGTAGCGCTTGGCCGGGTCGGTGTGCGCTTCGGGGCTCATCGCAATCGCCGCGGTAATGGCCGCGAGGTTGAACGCGTAACCGCCGAACGGCGCCAGCAGCACGGTGGCCGCGCCCGTGGCGGTGATGCTGTGCGACACCGGCGTTGCGTAGCCAGCCGCACGCTGCGCGGCCACGCCGGGCAGGTTCTGCGACGCCATCGTGACGACGAACAGCGGCAGCGCCACACTGATCAGCGCGCTCCAGGTGAACAGCGGCGTCGTCCACACCGGCATCGCGACGCTCGCATTCACTGCACTCCATTGCAATCGGCCTTGCAGCGCGGCAATGGCGATGCCGACGACCAGCACACCCGGCACCGCGTAACGCGGCCACCAGCGCCGGCCGCAGAGGAAGGCCAGCGCCATCGCGATGACGAGCGATGGTGCGCTCTTCGCCGCGCCAACAGCGTCGATGCCGAATTTGGCGAGCACGCCGGCCAGCAGCGCTGCGGCGATCGCCTGCGGGATGCGGTCCATCATCCGCTCGAAGCCGCGCGTCACACCGGCAACGACGATCAGCACGCCGCAGGCGATGAAGGCGCCCACCGCTTCGCCCATCGCCACTCCGCTGGTCCCGGCGAGCAAGGCCGCACCCGGCGTCGACCACGCGGTGAGCACCGGCTGGCGCGTGGCCAGCGACAGGCCGATGGACGTCAGGCCCATGCCCAGCCCAAGCGCCCACATCCACGACGTGGCCTGCGCCGGCGTCGCGCCCAACGCCTGCGCAGCCGCAAAGACGATCACCACCGAGCTCGTGAAGCCGACGAGCACCGCCACAAAGCCGGCCACCACCGCGGCCAGCGACACATCCGTGAAGAACTTTCTCACGCGGCGAGTATCGCCGTGGTGTTCGCGCCTTGCTGGTGGCGGCGTGCGGCAGATAACGTGGCCGCATGTGCCGCTTCGTTGCCTACGTCGGTGAGCCCGTCTTCCTGGACGAGCTGGTGTGCCGGCCTGCGCACTCGCTGTTGAACCAGTCGCTGCGCAGCGAGCAGGCCAAGACGCGCACCAACGGCGACGGCTTCGGCATCGGTTGGTACGGCGAGGCCAGCGAGCCCGGCGTCTACCGCGAGGTCATGCCCGCCTGGTCGGACGAGAACCTGATGTCGCTGGCGCGCACCCTGAAGTCGCACCTGTTCTTTGCCCATGTGCGCGCGGCCACGGGCACGCCGATCGCGCGCCAGAACTGCCACCCGTTCCGGCACGGCAAGTGGCTGTTCATGCACAACGGCCAGATCGGCGGCTATGCGCAAGTGCGGCGCGCGCTCGAAGCGCGGTTGCCCGACGCGCTGTACGCGGCGCGCAAAGGCGCCACCGATTCCGAGCTGTTGTTTCTGCTTGCACTGGCGCGCATCGAACAAGACGGCGTGAACGTGCACAAGGCCATGCGCGCCACGCTCGACGACAGCATGGCGTTGATGCGGTCGCAGGGCATTGCCGAGCCGCTGCGCTTTTCCGCCGCGCTGACCGATGGCCGGCGGCTGCACATCTTCCGCTTCGCCAGCGACGACGCACCGCCCACGCTGTACGTCAAACAAGGTGAGCGCGGCACCATCGTCGCTTCCGAGCCGCTGGCGGGCGGTGACGACGGCTGGCGCGCGCTCGGCAACGGCGAGATGCTGACACTGACGTTGGCGAGCGCCGCAGCGCGCAGTGCGGAGACGCTGGTTCCTGCGTAGGCGCAGAGCTTCGCAGAGGAATACAACACAGAATTCCTCTGCGTCAACTCCGCGTCCGCTGCGCCTCTGCGGTGAATGAAACGCTATGCGCGTTGCGGCGCGCGGGACAGGGCGTAGTGGTGCTCGACGCAGGGCTCGCCGCGAAACACCGCAGCTTGCGTCTGCACGCAGGCCATGCCCAATCGTTCGAGCAGGCGGATCGACGGCGCGTTGCGGACGTCGGTGATGGCGATGACCTTCTGCACGCGCGTGTGTTCGAACAGCAGATCGATCGCGGCGCGGGCCGCCAGGGTGCCCAGGCCGTGGCCTTGCGCGGCGCGGGCGAGCGTGAAGCCGATCTCGGCCAGCGAGCCGTCGCTCGCGATGAACAGGCCGATGTCGCCGAGCAGTGCGGCCGGCTGCGGCCGCGCGATCGCAACCTGCGTCCAGTGACCGGGCCGCAGCAACGGTATCTCGTTCATCTCGGTCAGGAACTCGAGCGCCTGTGCGTCCGGCATCTCCTGCCAGCCCTGAAAGCGGCCGATCTCGGCGTCCTGCCGGTACGACTGGAACGCCTGCAAGTCGGAAGGCACGAGCCGCCGCAACTCGATGCCTTCGAAGCGGCGCGGCAGGATCGAGGCTGTGGTGGGCACGCGGGCCATGTTGTCACACGGCGCGCGGGTTGCGCGCGTGGCTGCGCAACATGTCACACGCGGGCTGTGCCGGCAACGACACGCCCGAGCGCCACAACTGCAACAAGGTGAGCGCAATCGGACCGCGTGGACGGGGGTGGCGTCACGTCTGGTGGCTTGGGTTGACATCCCGAAGCGAATGCATGCCATCGCGCGGCGCGCCAGCACGTTGAATGGCGGTCGTCATGTATCTGTTCGGAGGAATCACCATGTCCAACATCACCCCACAAGTGGCCAACAGCTCGGGCTTCGGCGAGCAGCCGATCCGTGTCGGCTCGTCGTCGTTCTCTCGGCCGGCCGCGCTGATCGGCGGTGCCACAGCGCTGATCGCACTGACCGCCATTGCCACCACGCTCGCCGTGCGCCCCGCGGCCACAGTCGGCGACGCCGGCGCCGAGGCACGCACGGCCGCGATGGCGACACAGGCACTGCTGTCGTCAGCGTCGTCGAACAACAAGTCGGCTGGCGCGGTGGGCAGCGACAAGCCCGTCTTCGACGATGGCGACGAGAAGCCCGAACCCAAGGCCGTACCGCGCGCAAACAAGACGCCCGCCCGCAGCAGCAGCCCCACGACAACGGCCGCCAAGCCGGCGCCAGCCACGGCCGTCGCGGCGGCACCCTGCACGACCTGCGGCGTCATCGAGTCGGTCACGTCGTTCCAGAAAAAAGGCGAGGGCACCGGCATCGGCGCCGTCGCCGGCGGCGTGCTCGGCGGCGTGGTCGGCCACCAGGTCGGCGGCGGCAACGGCAAGAAGGCGATGACCGTGCTCGGCGCGGTCGGCGGTGGCATGGCCGGCCACGAGATCGAGAAGCGCCAGCGCGCGACCACGCTGTACTCGGTCAAGGTGCGCATGGAAGACGGCACGATGCGCACCGTCACGCAATCGACCGCGCCCACCGTGGGTCAGAAGGTGACGGTCGAGGGCTCGCAGGTCAAGGCCAGGGCCTGAGTAAGCCCGACCGACGTGCCCGGCGGGATGAGGCGGTTGTCAGTGCGTGAAGCCACCGCGCGGCGCCTCGTCGCGGGCGCGCGCGGCGCGGATGTAGACATCCACCAGTTCGGCGCAGTGGTGCAGTGCCGGCGATTCGCTGTGCAGCCCCAGCGCCACGGCGAACTGCGCGTAGTCGATGTCGTACCGCATGCGCTGCACGTCGAGTGCGACGCCGTACTCGCGGCGCAACGGGGTCACCATGCGGACGAAAGCGTCCTGCAACGCGGCGTAGCTGGAAGCGTCCATCCTGGGCCCTCTCGAATCAGCGCCCGGAAAACGGCCTGACGGCCCCGGGCTATGGGTCAAGAAACACTGGCCTTCGCAGATGGCTCCTTAGGAGTCATCACCGCACCGTGCCAGCGTCGTCCGATCCCTGCATCCATGCCCAACGCTTCGTGCGGGTTTGAACGGATTGTTCTCTTTGGCCTGCGAAAGCCAAGGCCGCCCGCTGGTTTTGCCGCTGCCGCCCGTGAACTACTGCACGCGCGCGGCGCTCAGATTTCCACCTTTGCCCCGAGCTCGACAACCCGATTGGTCGGCAGGTTCAAGAAGTCCGCGGCCGCGCCAGCGTTGCGGTGCATCGACGCGAAGAGTTTCTCGCGCCACATCGCCATGCCGTCACCGAAAGTCGGAATGACGATGTCGCGGCTGAGGAAGTAGCTGGTCTGCATGTCGTCGAGCGGAACGCCGCGGCCTTCGAGCAGTTGCAGCGCTTCGGGCACGTCGGGTTCGTTCTTGAAGCCGAAGTGCAGCGTAACCGCCCAGCAATCGTGGCCCAGCGAGTCCATCTGGACGCGCTTGTCGAAGCCGATCCACGGCACATCGTGCTGCTGCACGGTGACGAAAAGGTTGAACTGGTGCAGCACCTTGTTGTGCTTCAGGTTGTGCAGCAGCGCATTCGGTGTGATGCCGATTTCAGAGGTCAGGAAGACGGCGGTGCCTTCGGCGCGTGCGGGCGGGCTCATGAAAACGCCCTCGAGAAATTCGGTCAGCGGAATGGCGTCGGTGCGCAGCTTGTGCGAGAGCAGCTTGCGCCCTTGAGTCCACGTCAGCATCAGCGTGAACATGAAGATGCCGATGACGATCGGGAACCAGCCGCCGCCGAAAAGCTTCAACAGGTTCGACGCGAAGAACAGCACGTCGATGACGAAGAAGAACCCGGTGGCGGCCAGGCACAGCGCCAAAGGATAGCCCCAGCCGTAGCGGATGACGAAGAAAGTCATGACCGTGGTGATGGTCATGTCCAGCGTGACCGCGATGCCGTAGGCCGCGGCCAGGTTGGTCGATGACTTGAACATCACCACCGCCAGCACGATGAAGACGAACAGCCCCCAGTTGACGAACGGCACGTAGATCTGTCCGGTATCGCGCACCGAGGTGTGGTGCACCGTCATGCGCGGCAGGATGCCGAGCTGGATGGCTTGTTTGGTGACTGAGAACGCGGCCGTGATCAATGCTTGCGAAGCGATCACCGTGGCCGCGGTGGCCAGGAAGACCAGCGGCAGGCGCGCCCAGTCGGGCGCCATCAGAAAAAACGGGTTGCTGATCGCGGCGGGCTGCGACAGCAGCAACGCGCCTTGACCGAAGTAGTTGATGACCAGCGCTGGCATCACCAGCGCATACCAGGCAATGCGGATCGGCAGCTTTCCGAAGTGGCCGAGGTCGGCATACAGCGCTTCGCCCCCGGTGACGACGAGAACCACGGCGCCCAGCGCCACGAAGGCCAGCAGCGGTTGTGCGGCGATGAACGCCCACGCGTAGGCGGGATTGAGCGCGACCAGCACGCCGGGGTGCGCGGCAATGTGCGGCAGGCCGAGCAGCACGAGCGCTGCGAACCAGACCAGCGTGATCGGGCCGAACCATTTGCCGATGCCGCCGGTACCGAAGCGCTGCACCGCGAACAGGCCGGTCAGCACGATCAGCGTCAAGGGAATCACCCAGTCTTGCAACGCTGGCGCCGCCACCCCGAGGCCTTCGACGGCCGACAAGACTGAGATCGCCGGCGTGATGACCCCGTCGCCGTAGAACACCGCGGTGCCGAACAGGCCGACCGTCATCAGTGTGCGGCGCAGTTGCGGTTTGTCGCGCACCGCGTTGGTGGCCAGCGCCAGCATCGCAATCAGGCCGCCCTCGCCGTTGTTGTCCGCGCGCAGGATCAGCAGCACGTACTTCAGCGAGATGATGACCGTCAGCGTCCAGAAGATCAGCGACAGCACACCCAGGATGTTGGCCGGCGTGGTGGCCACATGGCCGCCGTGGAAGATTTCCTTGAGCGCATACAGCGGGCTGGTGCCGATGTCCCCATAGACCACGCCCAGCGCGGCCAGCGTCAAGGCGGCCAGCGCCGCGGGCGACTTTTGTTTGACTGCGGGAGCGCTCAAGGCAATCCGCGCGAGAGCGTCGCGCATATCTTCGGGAGGGGCATTGTGCGACGCAGCAAACGCTTGTGCCAGTGGCGTGTGACGGCAACGCTACGACAAGGCGACCGCTTGCCGCTCGCAACCCAAAGCGCGGGTCTCATCTCCTTCGGCCCGCGCCAGGGCGGCCAGGCGCCGCCAGCACTCGCGGCGCGTATCGCCTGTGAGCGTTTGCGCCGCTGCGGCACGCTCAAGCGGCGAGCGGGCTTTACCCCACAGGCCGCGCTCGGCATAGGCACTGCCGACCACGGCCTGCACCGCAGCCTCTTGCGGCAGCGCCTGTTCGGCGGCTTGCAGTCGCGGCAGCCAATCGGGGCCGATGCCGCCCAGGTTGCGCGCCAATGCCAGCGAGACCGCCTCGCGCTCTTCGCGGCTCTGCTCGGCCAGGCGCTCCCACAGCGGCTGCAGCCAGGCGCGGGCGCGCGTGGCGTCGCCGAACGCGGCCGCACGCCGCGCAGCGCGCGCAGCGACGAAGGCGTCGTCGTGGTCCACCGCATCGAGTTGCTGCCAAGCGCGCTCGAGTTGGTCGACATCGCGCGCCGCGTCAAGCGTTTCGATCGCCAGCGAGCGCAGCAGGCCTTGCGCGGCGCCAGGCGTGAAGGCTTGGTGTTTGGCCAACAGGCGCGCGGTGCGCAACCCTTCGCCCGGCTCACCGGCCAGGCGTTGCGCCTGCAGCTTCAAGCGCAGCGCCTGCGTGCGCCGGGCCACGCCGGGTGGCAATGCAGACAGCAGCGTCAGCGCGCGCTCGGCATCGCGGTCATCGATGGCCCACTCGGCGGCCAGCAGCGTCACCGCGTCTTCGGTGGCGCGCGCACCGCCCTTTTTGTGCGTACGCTGCAACTCTTCGAGTTGCGCGATCTGGCGGTCGCGCTGCGGCCTGTCTTGCAGGCGGTGCAGGCTGGCCCCCGCCAGCAGGTGCGCCAAGCCGCGCGTCGAGGCTTCGTCTTGCATCCCCGGGGTGCCTTGGTGAATGCCGATCGCACGCTCCGCGGCCTTGTGCGCGCGGCTGTAGCGCGCACCGAAATATTCGGCCAGCGCCTCTCGCAGCGCCGCCTGCGCAGCGCGTTCACGGCGCTGCATGCGCCACGCGCTCGCGCGCTCGGGCAACGTCAGCAGGGACTGCACGCCGCGCAGCACCACCAGCAGCGCTACACAGGTGCCGACGAGGCCGAGCAGGAACAGGTTCAACGACAGATCCAGGCGCCAGCCGCTCCAGTACAGGCTGACCAGGCCGTCGTTGCGGCCGAAGGTGGTGGCGGCGACGACGGCGGCGACGGCCAGCAGGACGAGCCAGATGACGGACTTCATGCGGGCAGCCCGCGCCTGAGCCGTTCGCCCTCAGCCTGTCCTTCGACAAGCTCAGGGTGATCGGAACAAGGTCGCTTCGACAAGCTCAGCCCGAACGACGCAAAGGTTTGTCTCATCTTCCGGCCGCGGCAGTGGTCAATGCAGCCAGCGTTTCGTCGGGCCGCGGCAACGAAGCCTGTCGAGATTGCAAGCTCACCTGGCGCAGCGCGTCGCTGGCCGCGACGACGCGCTTGGAAGAACGATCGAAGTAGCGGTCCAGCGTGGCTTGAGCGTCGCGCAGGTCGGATTGCGCAATGGCGAACTGGCGCGAGAAGAGAGCCAGGCGCGCATTGAGCAGGCGCAGCTTCAGGTTCTCGCGCAGGAAGACCTGCTGCTCGGGCGTGGCCAGCACGCTCTCGGGGTGATCGATCTTGGTGACGCGAACGAGCGAGCGCAACTCATTGCCGACATGCGTGACCCCGGCCTGCCACCAGTCCGCAGCGCGGCGGCGCCAGTCGTCTTCGCTCGGCGTCGCAGCGGGCGTCGTCGCGGGCGTTGCCGAAGGCGCCGCCGCCGGACGCCCCACCGCCAGCAGCGGCAGCTCATCGACCAGGCGCACGGCTTCGTCCAGCCTTCCCGCCAGCGTGGCGACATCGACCGCGCCTTGCGCGCGTGTGCGCTCGAGGTCGCGCGCGATGGCGCGGCGCACGCGGTCCAGACGCGGCTGGTTGTAGCGCGCCAAACGCTCTTCGGCCTGCTTCAAGGTCAGCACCAGCGGCTCGGCGCTGCCGGTGAGCGCGCTTTGCTGCAAGGCGACGCGGATCGCGGCTTCGACGTCGGCCACCACGTTTTCGTCGCGCGAGCGCGCCACCGATTGCAGGAGTTCTTCGACCTGCGAGCGCTGCATCGCCGCTTCGCTCACCCGCGCATCGAGCAAGGTGCTCTTGGCCGACGCGTCTTGCGCCATCTCCTGCGCCGTGCGGGCGGCAGCGCGCGCGTCGGCGGCGTCACGCTGGCTCGATTCCTGGCGCTGCACCAACTCGCGTTCGAGCGATTTGACGCGGCGCTGCGTCTGCCACGCCACCGCCAGCGCAACGATCGTGAAGCCGAGCGCGATCGCGGCCAGCAGCATAGGCCAGCGCGAGGCGCGCGCCGACGCAAGGGGCGCTGGGGGCGTCGGTGGCAGTGCCGGCACTGTGGTCGCCGAGGTGTCTTCGGGTGTGTTCACGAGGACGACGATTCTAAAGTTCGCCCAGACTAAAGATCGCCAAGCGAGCCGATGGCCGATAGCACGGCATCGACCACCGGCGGCGCTTCGAGCACGCGGCCGAAGCCGGCGCGGCGCGCGCGCTGCGCGATGCGCGGGTGCGAGGCCACGGCGATGCTCTGCCGCCACTCGGTCCCGGGCGCCAGCAGCGTGACGATGGCCAGCAGATGGTCAATCGCTTCGGCGCTCGACAGCAGCCACACATGCTGGTTCGGCGCGCCGAGGGCGGCGAGCGCGAGCGCGCGCTCGTCGTCCGACCACTCGGGCGCGCGGCGCTGGTAGGCCTGAACGAAGGCCAGCCTGGCGCCGCCCGCGCGCAGCGCCTGCGCAAACTCGTCGCGGCCACCGTCGCCGCGAATGATCAAGGCATTGCGGCCGACCCAGTCTTCGGCCTCCAGCACCGCCCACAGCGCCGTCGAGTCGAACGGTGCGGCGCGCGGTGCGACGCACAGCGCCTCGGGGACACCGGCGGCGACCAGCGCCTCGACGGTGCCCGGCCCGGTGGCGGCAGCGCGCAGCGCACGCGGCCAGGTGCGCGCGGCGGGGCGCGCGGCGAAGAAGCTGGTCACCGCATTCGGACTGACGAACATCGCCAGATCACGCTGCGGCAGCAGATGCCAGGCGTCGCGCAATGCGGTCGTGTCGGCCATCGGTTCGATGGCGATCAGCGGCAGCGCCTGCGCCTGCAAGCCTTTGTCGCGCAACTTGTCGACCCAGGCCGCAGCCTGCGGCGCGGGTCGCGTGACAAGGACAGTCAGCGCCATGCGGCCCGCGCGTCAGCCTGTGTGGAGATAGGACGCGGCGCCGCGCTCACGCAGCGTCGCCACGGCCGCAGCGCCGAGCGCCTCGGCATCCGCCACCGTGGTCACTGCGGCTTGCGTGCGCGCGTGAAGCAAGGGCCGCTTCGGCGCGTCGGCGTCGCCGAGTGCGGTGTGCAATTGCAGCACCGCGCCTTCCCAGTGGGCGTGCGCGGCCAGCGGCACCGAACAGCTGCCGCCCAAGCCGCGCGAGACGGCGCGCTCGGCGTGCACGGCCAGCCACGCTGGTGCGTGGATCAGCGTGGCCAGCGCCTCGCGCAGCGGCGTGTCGTCGGCGCGGACCTCGATGCCGAGCGCGCCTTGGCCGGCGGCGGGCAGCATCTGCGTAGCATCGAAGCGGCTGCGGATGCGCTCGGCAAGTCCGAGGCGCATCAGGCCCGCGGCGGCGAGCACGATGGCGTCGTACTGGCCCTCGTCCAACTTTGCGCAGGCGCGTGTCGAGGTTGCCGCGCAGCGGCTCGATCACCAAATCGGGGCGCGCGCGCCGCGATCTGAACCACGCGGCGCAGGCTCGACGTGCCGACGGTGGCGCCCTGCGGCAGCGCGTCGAGGGACTCGAAGCGCGGTGAAACAAACGCATCGCGCGGGTCTTCGCGTTCGAGCACGGCCGCCAGCGCAAAGCCGGCGGGCAGATCCATCGGCACGTCCTTGAGCGAGTGCACGGCGAGGTCGGCGCGCTTGTCTTCGAGCGCCGTTTCGAGCTCCTTGACGAACAGGCCCTTGCCTCCGACCTTGGACAGCGCCACGTCGAGGATCTGGTCACCGCGCGTCGTCATGCCGAGCAGCTCGACTTCGATGCCGAAGCGCTGCTGCAGCAGCGCTTGCACATGTTTTGCTTGCCACAACGCGAGGCGGCTCTCGCGCGTGGCGATGGTGAGCTTGCGACGTTCGAGAAGAGCACTCATGCGGGCATTATCGATGCCTTGGTAACATCAAATTCAGTAACTGGATTACACATCATGCCCAGCGCCAAGACTTCATCCCGTGATCAGAGTGACGCCGCGGCGAAGAATCGGCCGCTGGTCGAAGACATCCGCTTGCTCGGCCGCATCCTGGGTGACGTGATCCGCGAGCAGGATGGGCATGAGGCCTTCGAGTTGATCGAGCGTGTGCGGCAGCTCTCGGTGGCGTACCGCCTGAAGCGCGACGCGAGCGCCGGCCGCGTTCTCGACCGCCTGCTGAAAAACCTCTCCGGCGACCAGACGGTGAGCGTGATCCGCGCCTTCAGCTATTTCTCGCACCTGGCCAACATCGCCGAAGACCGGCATCACGTGCGGCGACGCGAGCACCACGAGCGCGAAGGCCATTTGCAGGAAGGCTCGCTGGCGATGGCCTTTGACCGCCTGTTCAACGCCGGCCTGCGTGCCGGGGAAGTCGCAGCGACGTTGGCGCAAGCGCACATCAGCCCGGTGCTGACCGCGCACCCGACCGAGGTGCAGAGGAAGAGCATCCTCGACGCCGAGCGTGCCATTGCCGAACTGGTCGGCGAGCGTGACCGCCGCACGGGCACGCGCGAGCGCGAAGACAACGAGGCCATGCTGCGCGCGCGTGTGACGCAGTTGTGGCAGACGCGCATGCTGCGGCCCGTCAAGCTGACGGTGTCCGACGAGATTGAAAACGCGCTGTCGTACTACCCGGCGACCTTCTTGCGCGAGATCCCACGCCTGTACCGCGACATCGAACGCACGCTGCACGGTCATGCGGTGGCCTCGTTCCTGCGCATGGGGCACTGGATCGGTGGCGACCGTGACGGCAACCCGAACGTCGGCGCACCGACCTTGAAGCTGGCACTGGAGCGTCAGGCCGAGGTGGCGTTGCGTCACTACCTGACCGAAGTTCATGGACTCGGCTCCGAGCTGTCGATCTCGCAGACGCTGGCCGGCGTGACGCCCGAGATGCTGGCGCTGGCCGAACGCAGCCCCGACAAGAACCCGCACCGTGAAGACGAGCCTTACCGCAAGGCGCTGATCGGCGTCTACGCGCGGCTCGCGGCGACGCTGCATGAGCTCACCGGCACCGAGGCGCTGCGCCACGCGGTGGCGCCGCAGAACCCGTATGCCAACGCGGATGAGTTTCTGGCCGATCTGCGCACCGTCGAAGCCTCGCTGACGCACCACCACGCCAGCTCGCTGATCGCGCCGCGGCTGGCGCCGCTGATGCGCGCGGTGCAGGTGTTCGGTTTTCACCTCGCCACGATCGACCTGCGACAAAGTTCGGACCAGCACGAGGCCGTGGTGGCCGAGCTGTTGCACGTGGCGCGCAT
Source organism: uncultured beta proteobacterium (assembly GCA_963814385.1). Taxonomy (GTDB): domain Bacteria; phylum Pseudomonadota; class Gammaproteobacteria; order Burkholderiales; family Burkholderiaceae_C; genus CADEEN01. The sequence goes on along the minus strand of CAWFCX010000046.1, from coordinate 111,662 downwards.
CGAGGCCAACTACTCGGGGCTGGCCGAGGGCGCCAAGCGTGACCTGCTGCTGCGTGCGCTGAACGATCCGCGGCCGATGTTCGTGCCGCTCGCGACCTACTCGGCGCATGCGTGCGACGAACTGGCCGTGTTCGAGGAGGCGCGGCGTTCGCTCGCCAGGTACGGCCGCAACGCGATCCGGCACTACATCATTTCGCACACCGAGGACGTGAGCGACCTGCTGGAAGTCCTGGTGTTGCAGAAGGAAGCTGGCCTGATGCGCGGCACGCTCGACGACAGTGCGCATGCCGACCTGATCGTCGTGCCTCTCTTCGAAACCATCGAAGACCTGCGCCAGGCCGAACCGATCATGCGCGCCTACTACGCGCTTCCCGGCGTCTTGCCGATGGTGTTGCGCAGCAAGCTGGTCGCCCACCCCGAGCAGGACATCATGCTCGGCTACAGCGACAGCAACAAGGACGGCGGCTTCTTCACCAGCAATTGGGAGCTCTACCGGGCCGAGACGGCGCTGGTCTCGCTGTTCGAGCCGTTGAAGGCCGCGCATGGCCTGCAGCTGCGCCTGTTCCACGGCCGCGGCGGCACGGTGGGCCGCGGCGGCGGGCCGAGCTACCAGGCGATCCTCGCGCAGCCACCGGGCACAGTGAACGGGCAGATCCGTTTGACCGAACAAGGCGAGGTCATCGCGTCGAAATACGCTCACCCCGAGATCGGCCGGCGCAACCTGGAGACGCTGGTGGCGGCGACGCTCGAAGCGACGCTGCTGCACCCGACGAAGACGGCGCCGAAAGCGTTTCTCGACGCCGCAGCGCAGATCAGCGAGGCGAGTTTTGCCGCGTACCGCGCGCTCGTCTATGGCACACCCGGCTTCACCGACTACTTTTTCGAAGCCACGCCGATCCGCGAGATTGCCGAACTCAACATCGGCTCTCGGCCCGCGTCGCGCAAGGCCGGCCGTCGCATCGAAGACCTGCGCGCGATTCCCTGGGGTTTTTCATGGGGCCAGTGCCGCGTCGCGCTGCCGGGGTGGGCCGGCTTCGGCAGCGCCATCGAGCAGTGGCTCGGCCCCGTCGCCGGCAAGCGCAAGGAGCGTCTGGCGCTGCTGCAGAAGATGCACAAGCAGTGGCCGTTCTTCCGCACGCTGCTGTCCAACCTCGACATGGTGCTGGCCAAGAGCGACCTGCGCATCGCCGCGCGGTATGTCGAACTGGTCGAAGACAAGAAGCTCGCCAAGCGCATCTTCGGCGCGGTTCAGGCGGAGTGGGAGAAGACCAACGCCATGCTGTCGCTGATCACTGGCGAACGCGAGCGGCTGGCGACCAATGCCGCGCTCGCGCGTTCGATCGAACACCGCTTCCCCTACCTCGATCCGTTGAACCATTTGCAGGTCGAGCTGATGCGGCGCCACCGGCAGCAGCGCGCCAACGATCCCGGGGCCGAACGGGTGAAGCGCGGGATTCATATCTCGATCAACGGAATCGCCGCCGGGCTGCGCAACACGGGCTGACCGCCCGTGCGTTGCGCTGCCCGGCGGCGATTCCGTGCCGGTGAACATACGGCTCCCCCGAGCCCCCTCCGAGAGGGAGCTCCAGCATGAAGGTGGAGCGGCCTGTCGGCCGGGCGACAACACCGATAGATCCATTTGATAATAAAGAATTGACCATAAAAGCAAATTTCATAAAATCTATGGAATGCCAAAGTCTTCGGAAGCCCTTCAATCGCTGCCCGTCGCCGTGACGGGTGCACTCACCGCGCTGGGAGAAAACCTGGCTGTCGCGCGCCTGCGGCGGCGTGAATCGCAGCGCGCCTGGGCGCAGAGGCTGGGGGTGTCGGTGCCGACGCTGATTCGCATGGAGCGCGGTGATCCGGGGGTCGGCATGGGCATCTATGCCACGGCGCTGTGGCTCATCGGCCGCGCGCAGGCGCTGCCCGAGCTGGCCGATCCGCAAACCGATCGCGGCGCGTTGGAGCGCGACGTGCGGGCGGCAGTCAAGCGTCGCGCCGCAAGGAAGCGCGTTGAGTAGCGTTTCCTACACGCCAAGCGACGAACTGCACCTGTGGTGGCTGGTGCAGCCGACGCGGCCACGCTACATCGGCGTGCTGCACATGGCTCGCACGGTGCGCGGCGTTTCGTTGCACTACGGTGCTGAATGGCTCGCTACCGGTGTGGCGCTGTCCGAAGACCTGCCGCTGATCGACGACGAATTCCTGCCACGCGAGCGTGACAGCGCCGCCGGTGCGGTCGATGACGCGCGGCCCGACCGCTGGGGCGAGCGCGTGATCCGCTTCATCGACAAGCCGCCGCGCCTGTCGCTGCTGGAGTACCTCTACTTCGCCGGTGACGAGCGCTTCGGCGCGCTCGGCGTTTCAACATCGGCAAGCGAGTACCGGCCGCGCCGCCTCGGCCCGCTACCGACACTTGCTGACACGGCCGCGATTCACGAACTTGTGCGCCGCGTGCTCGACAACGAGCCGATTGCCGCTGACCAGTTGCGGCTTCTCGCCCCCGGCGTGACGATGGGTGGCGCGCGGCCGAAGGCGCTGATCGATGTCGATGGCCTGCCTTGGGTCGTCAAGTTTGCCGACCCGGGTGAGCCCACCGATGCACCGTTGATCGAACACGCGACGATGACGCTGGCGCGGCTGGCACGCATCACCACGGCCGAGACGCGCGCCATCCGCCTGACCGATGGCCACGCGCTGGCGATCCGACGCTTCGACAGAGCACGCCTGGGCGATGGCACGTTGCAGCGCATCCACGCGCAATCGGCGCACGTCGCCCTGGGCGCCGCCGGTGAGCGCTCCGGCTACCCGGAACTGGCGCAACTGCTGCGCCGCCGCGGTGTCGCTGCGGGGGGCCTGAACACCGAGCAGATGCAAGAACTCTTCCGTCGCATGGTCTTCAACATCCTGATCGACAACACCGACGATCACGACAAGAACCACGTGCTGCTGGCGCGCGATGCGCGCAGCGGCCAGCTCGAACTCGCGCCCGCCTTCGACGTGCTGCCGTCGGGCCAGGCGCTCGGCTACCAACAGATGCGCGTCGGCAACGCCGATGCCGACGCGACGATCGACAACGCGCTGTCGATGTGCACGCAGTTCGGCTTGAAGCGCGATGCGGCGTTGGCGCAAGCGCGCGAGGTGGCGAGAGTCGTCCGGCGCTGGACCACGCACTTCGCCAATGAAGGCGTCAGCGTGCGCGACCTCGACCACCACGCTGCGCAGATCGACCGGCCGTTCCTGCGCGAGCAGAGGCAGGCTTTGGCGCGCCTCACCCGTTGAGCCGCTTGCCGGCGGGGTGAGGCGGCTCGTGCCTGCCGCCTGCCAAGGATCCATGTGCGGAGCGCTCGGGGCGCGGAATTCACGTTTCTCTTAACCGCCTCGCGGCGACGCGGCGAAAAGCAGGGCAGCCTGCGTCGCCCCTCATGCAAAATTCTCTGGCTTTGAGCGAGTGTGAAGAGGACCTGAGCATGACTGTCATCAATGCAGCGCAGTGGATGGGTATTGCCGGCTTGGTACTGGCGACGCAACCGGGATGGGGGCAGCCGGCGGCGCGCGTAGCGCCGTCCGCGACGCCAGTCAAGGTATCCGAAGCACAGGGCGCGCAGGTGATCGGGGTGTCCAAGTTCTTCTTCAAACCCAGCAACGAGAACATCGGCGTGCGTATGCGGGGCATGTTCTGCTCGAGCCCCGAGGATCTCAAGTACACCGACACCCTTGGCAGGATTGTCATGGCCAAGGCGGTTGATGTGACTTGGCGCGAGTTGCGTGCGAGCGGCTACCCGGCCCCCGTCGAGTCGGCATTCGCGGCCGTCACGGGGGAAGCCAGCATCGAGTACCAGTTGGCGGCCACTCTCGTCGACATCGAAATCAACTATTGCGGCGAGGGATTCGACGTCACCGGCAGCGCCTGGGCGCGGCTCGATTGGGAGCTGTACTCGCCGCGCGAGCGCAGGGTGGTGTACCGAGCATCGCACGAAGGCAGCGTGGCACCTGCCGCCAAGGAGACGACGACGCTCGCGCTGTTGTTCGAGCGCGCGGTGGCTGGTTCGGCGCGCAGTCTCTTCGCCGATCCGAAGTTCGTGGAGCACGCAACGCGACGCGCGGTTGCGCTGGGCAAGGATGCGCAGGCGTCGCGACTCGCGATCGCTGTCCGACAGCAGGGCACACCACGTGCGCAGGAGCAAATGCCGCAGCTGCAATCCGCCGTGGCTACGATATTCAGCGGCCCGTCCAACGGCAGCGCCTTCGTGGTCAGCGCCGACGGCTATCTGCTGACAAACCAGCACGTGGTCGGTGACGCGAAGTTCGTCAAGGTCAAGCTCGCCAACGGGCGCGAGTTGCTGGGCGAGGTGGTGCGACTGGATCGCGTGCGCGACGTGGCATTGATCAAAACCGATGCGGTGGCGCTGGTGCCTATGGCGATCGCGGCCATACAGCCTCAGGCCGGCGACGAGGTGTTCGCGATCGGTTCTCCTTTGAGTGAGTCGCTGGCGGGCACCGTGACACGCGGCGTTCTCTCGGGCGTGCGTGAGGTTGAACAGCAGCGCTGGTTGCAGTCCGACGTGCGGGTGCTGCCGGGTAGCAGCGGCGGTCCGTTGGTGTCGGCCAGTGGCGCCGTTGTCGGCATCGCTTCGCGCGGGGTCTCGGGCGGCCTGGCGGGCATCAACTTCTTTGTTCCGATCAACGACGCCATGGCGGCACTGGCTGTCGACTTCCGCGCCCCCTGACAAAAAGTCGGCGGCAAGGCATGCGGGTTGAGTCATCGACCGGCCATTCCTGCGCGAGCAGCGCGCCGAATTGATCGCCGGTTGACACCGCATCCGACAGCCGGCACACTCTAGTCCTCTAGAGGACTATTTGTGTCAGTGCATTCGCTTGCTCTCGAACCCGGACAGGCGCGCTATGCAGCGTTGGCCGCCGCGATGCGTGCGCGCATCGTTGCCGGCGAGTGGCCGGCCGGCGCGGCGATCCCGGCCGAGCAGGCGCTGGCGGCCGAGCACGGCGTGGCGCTCGGCACGATGCGGCGCGCCATCGAGCTGCTGGCCGCACAGGGGCTGGTGACACGCGAGCACGGCCGCGGCACCTTCGTGCGGCCGGGGCTGACCGGTTCGCCGATGCTGCGCTTTTTCCGCTTCGGCCAGACCGGCGAGGCACCGCGCTCGCGCATCCTGGCGCGCGACACGCTGGCGCTGCCGCGCGAGGCAGCGCGCGCCCTGGGCATGGCGCCGGGTGAATCGGCGCTGCGCCTGAAGCGGCTGCGTTCGATCGGCGTCCAGCCCTGCCTGTACGAGGAGATCTGGCTGCCGCTGCCGCTGTTCGCGGCGCTTGGCCGAGAGCGACACCGCCGATTGGGGCGACCTGCTGTACCCGCTGTTCGCGCAGCGCTGCGGCGTGCAGGTGCACCGCGCGCTCGACAGCATCGGCTTCGGCAACCTCGCCGCCGTGCCGGCGCGTGCGCTCAGGTTGCCCGCCGGCCACCCGTGCGCGCGCGTGCAGCGTCTGGCCTACGACCTGGCCGGGCGCTGTGTCGAATCGCGCACGACGCTGGGCGACGCCAACGCTTTTGCCTACACCGTGGCCATCACCTGAGGAGACAAGAAACTTGCAACCGACTCACGACAACACACGGCGGCGGCTGCTCAGCGCTGCCTCCTTCGCGCTGCTCACCGCGCCCGCCGGCCGCGCCTGGTCGGCCGGCGACGTCGCCGGCGGCAAGCCCATCACGCTGCTCGTCAGCTACCCGGCCGGCGGCGGCGCCGACGTGATGGCGCGCCTGATCGCGCCGCGCCTGGCCGAGGCGCTCGGCCAACCGGTGGTGGTGGAGAACAAACCCGGCGCCAGCGGCACGATCGCCGCGGCGCAGGTGGCGCGCGCCGCGCCCGACGGCGCGACGCTGCTGCTCGATGCATCGTCGTTCGCGGTCAACCCGGCGCTGTTCGACAACAAGCTGCCCTACGACGCGGCCAGCGCGTTCGCGCCGCTCGCGGTGCTGGCGCTGTACCCCAATGTGCTGGTGTGCACACCGAGCTTCGAAGCCAAGTCGCTGGCCGACATGCTGCGGCTGGCGCGGGCCCAGCCCGGCAAGCTGGCCTACGCGTCGTCGGGCAACGGCTCGGCGCAGCATCTGGCTGGCGCGTTGTTCGAGGCGATGGCCAAGGTCGAGCTGACGCATGTGCCGTACCGCGGGGGCGGCCCGGCGCTGACCGACGTGATGGGAGGGCAGGTGCCGCTGTTCTTTGCCAACCTGGCGTCGTCGCTCGGGCACATCCAATCGGGCCGACTGCGTGCCCTCGCGGTCACCTCGAAGTTGCGCTCGCGCGTGCTGCCCGAGTTGCCGACGCTCGAAGAGGCCGGTTTGAAGGGCTACGAAGTGCTGGAGTGGAACCCGGTGCTCGCGCCGGCCGGCGTGCCCGCGCCGCTGCGCGCCAAGCTCGCCGCGGCCGTGCGCAAGGCGATGGCCGACCCCGAGGTGCTGGGCCGCGTGCGCGCCCTCGGCGGCGAGCCCTTCGGCGGCGACGAGCGTCAGGCGCAGGCCTTTCTGAACGCGCAGCAGGCACTGTGGGGCCGCGTCGTCCGTGAGCGCCGCATCACGCGCGAGTGAGGCCGCGGGTGAGCGCGCAAGGCCGCGACGGCTGGGACTGCCATGTGCATGTGTTCGACGCGCAGGCGCCGGCGCGTCCCGGCCACTACGCGGTTTCGCACCATCCGCTCGAAGCGATCGAAGCGATCGCCGCCGAGCACAGCATCGGCCACCTGGTGATCGTGCAGCCCAGCGTTTATGGCAGCGACCACCGCGTGCTGCTGCGCGCGCTGCAAGGCGGCGCCGGCCGCCACCGCGGCGTGGCCGTGGTCGAGCCGGCCGTGAGCGATGCCGAACTCGACCGCTTGCACGCTGCCGGTGTGCGCGGCATCCGCTTCAACCTCGTCTCGCCGGTGGGTCACGGCGGCAATGCGCAAGCCGATCTGGCCGCGCTCGCGCCGCGGCTGCGCGAGCGCAACTGGCATGTGCAGTGGTACGTCGACGCGGCGCAGCTGCCGTGGCTCGCCGATCGGCAGGCTGCATGCGGCTTGCCCTTCGTGCTCGACCACCTTGGCGGCCTGCACACCTGCGCGCTGAACGACACATCAGCGTGGGCCGCTGCTGCGCGGTTGGCCGACGCCGGTGCGTGGCTCAAGCTGTCCGGCGCGTACCGCTCGACCCCTTTGCCAGTACCTGACCACCTTGAGGCCGTGCTGCGGCGCGCGCTCGGGCTGTTCGGCGCGCGTGTGGTCTGGGGCTCGGACTGGCCGCACACCAGCCTCGCGCCGGAGCGCTTGCCTTCTTATGCTTCCCTGATGGCGCCGCTGCGTGCGGTGCTCGATCCTGACGGCGTTGGCAACGTGCTCGCACGCCAACCGCGGGCCCTCTACGACCTTCATCACCCTGAGAAAGCCAAACCATGAACACTTCTTTCCCGCTCTCCCGCCGCGACTGGCTTGCCCTGTCGGCTGCCGGCATCGCCCTGCCGGGCGTGGCGCAAGCCCAGGCTACCTGGCCGACGAAGCCGGTGCGCTTCGTCGTGCCCTTCGCGCCCGGCGGCAGCTCGGAGATCGTCGCGCGCACGCTGGCCGTTGAACTCTCAAAAGGCCTCGGCCAATCGGTGTTCGTCGACAACAAGCCCGGCGCTGCGGGCAACATCGCGATGACCGAGGTGGCGCAATCGACCGACCAGCACACGCTGATCCTCGGCCACATCGGCACGCTGGCCGTCAACCCGTACATCTTCGACAAGCTGCCCTACGACCCGGCGAAGGATTTCAAGCCGGTGACGCTGCTGGCCAAGGTGCCGAGCCTGTACCTGGTGCACCCCGATCTGCCGGTGAAGAACCTCAAAGAGTTCGTCGCGCTGGCCAAGAGCAAGCCCGGCCGCCTGAACTACGGCTCGGCCGGCAACGGCAGCGCCGGGCACCTGGCGATGGAATACCTGAAGGCCGTGGCCGACATCTTCATGGTGCACGTGCCGTACCGCGGCACCGGCCCGCAGTTGACCGACCTGCTGGCAGGCCGGCTCGACGCCGCATCCGTCGGCGCGCCCGCGGTGCTGCAGTTCATCAAGGCCGGCAAGCTGCGCTGCATCGCCACCGGCACCACGCAGCGCCTGCCGCAACTGCCCGACGTTCCGACGGTCGCCGAGCAGGGCTATCCGAATTTCGAGATGACGCAGTGGTACGGCCTGCTCGCCCCGGCCTCGCTGCCGGCCGCGGCCGTCGAGCGCCTGGCCGCAGAAGCCTCGAAGGCGATCAAGACGCCGGCCGCCGTGACGCGATTGTCGGAAGACACGGCGCAGGCGATTGGTGGCACCGCGGCCGAGTTCGCCGCCTTCATCGCGGCCGAGCAGAAGCGCTGGAAGCCGGTGATTGCGCGGGCGAAGATCAAGCCCGATTGATTGAAAGTCAGCGCGGCGCTGGCGCCGCGCTGGTGTTCGAAGCGGTTTTGATCTGGCCGGCCACCTGGGCCTGCTCAAAGGCCGTCATGTGCTCGCGCCATTGCGCCTCGCTCTGACCCGAGGCTTGCATCCACGCGCGCAGCGCCGGCACTTCGCCCTCGCGCGCCGAGCGCAGCAGCAACTCGCGCGGCATGCCGACCGCACAGTCTTCGGCGTCGCGCGTCTGCGCCGCTTCGTCGAGGGTCTGCGCCAGCAGCACATGGCTCAACAACTTGCCTTGTTCGCGCCACGTCTCGGCGTGCCCGCTGTCGAGCGCTTTGGCGACCACCCCCGCGGTGACCAATCCGGCCACGCTGGTTGAGCGGCTGTGCAAGACGGCGGCGATCTTTTCGCAGAGCTGGTGCCGGTTGGCATCGCCCGCCACCGGCTTGGCGCCGCAGTGCTGCGTCACCAGTTGCTGGCCCTCGATCGAACGGATCGCCGGCACGGTCAACAGCGATTGCACGACCACCATGCCGCGCAAACCACTCTTCGCATCGACCCGCTCGATGAAGCGCCGCGCTGACATCGCATAGTCGTCCCAGCGTTGGGCGAGCGAGGCCTGGTACATCGCTTCGTCGGTCGCCGCTGGTTCCTCGGCGGCCAGCGCCAGCCAGGCGACGGCGTTGTCGCGATCGAGCGCGACGAGGCGGCGCGCGGTCAGCGCCTGGCAGTGCGGCGAGGGAGCGGCGTCTGTGGTCAGCACGGCGCACTCGCTGCGCGCCAGCGTCATCACGCGCGGGTCGCTGCTGGCTGCGGCGAGCGTGGCCAGCTCGGTGAGCAAAGGCGCGACGCGCTCGGCATGGACTCTTGTTTGCTGCTTCCAGCAGTCATCGGTTTTGCAGGCCGCCAGACCGCCGCCTTCACGGTAGTTCGCATCGGCCTGCATGCGCAGCACGAGGCCAACGGCGCGCGCGTGGTCGCTGTCGGTCAGGTGCTGCTGCGCAAAGGCGGTGAGCGCCGCGCCAGCGCCGGCTTCCTGGAGCGTGCGTTCGATCTGATCCTCGGCCAGCGCGGCGCGTGGCAGGGCTTGCCCGCAGACGCGCACCTCGTCGGCCGACAACGGCGGCAGGCCTTCGACCGGCGCGCCCTTGACTTCCATCAGCGCGGCGATATCACCACTGCGCACGCTGGGTTCGCGCGCAGGCTCGGCCGGTGTCGGTGCCGCCGCGACCGCCGGCCGCTCGCTCGGTGTGTTGATTGCGAACCACGTCGCGCCGGTGATCGCGCCGACGATCAACGCTGCGCCGATCGTTTGCAATGTGCTGCGAGTCTGCTCGTTCATGCTTGCTCCAAGGCCTCACGCACCGCCGCCACCTGGCGCCGCGACACGGAAAGCCATTCGCCGGTGGCCGCCACCTGCACCGCCCAGCCGATCTCGTTGCCCTCTTCTTCGCTGTCCGCGAGCTTGCGCCGCTCCAGCGCGCGCACCGCTTGTTTGGCGACGAGCGCGTTGCGATGCACGCGCAGCACGCGCTCACCGAGGCGAACCTCGAGATCGGTCAGCGAATCGTCGAGCACATAGCTGTGCGTGGCGGTGCGCAGCGTCACGTATTTCAGCTCGGCCTTGAGGTACAGCACGTCGGCCAGCGGCACGCGGACCACGCGGCCGCGCTCACTCACGACGAGCACGCCCGCCGCGGCGGCGGCATCACCGTTCGCCGCGCCGTTCGTGCGCACCGGCGCACGCCGCACCGCGCGCTGTAGTGCGGCGAACAGACGGTCTCGTTTCACCGGCTTGGTCAGGTAGTCCACGGCGTCGAGGTCGAACGCCGCCAGCGCGTGCTCGCTGTGCGCGGTGACGAAAACAACCACCGGCGCGTGCGCCAGGTGCCGCCACTCGGCCGCGAGTTCGGTGCCGAGCGCGCCGGGCATCTGGATGTCGAGCAGCGCCACATCAGCCTGGCCGGCGTGCGCTTGCAGCCATTCCGTCGCCTGACGAGCGTTGGCACATTCGGCTGCGACTTCGCACGCCGGTTCGGGGCACTCGCGCACCAGCGCAGCCAGGCGCGAGCGGGCCAGCGCTTCGTCATCGACGATCAATACTTTGAGCATCTGCATTACGCCGCCACGTGACGACTGCGCCAAGCGCACGGTGCATCCACCGCAAGTTCTGGCCCAGCGACCGCCGCGGAACTGGCTCTGCCAGGCCGCTGGCGGGCCTTGCAGGCCGCATGGCCGCGAGACGCGGCCATTCCTCGACCCGTCCAAACCGCCGCAGGTCGGCTTGGAGCCGCGGGCCTCGGCCCCCTTGAGGGGGAGCGGCGCAGCCGCTTCGGGGGTGGTCTCATCTCCGCTCTCCCATCGGCACGACGATGCGCACGCGCCAGGTGCCGCCGTCGTGTGGACCGGATTCGAACTGGGCGTCGATGTCGTGCAGCAGGCGCAGCCGCGCCCGCACATTGGCCAGCGCGACGCCGTGCCCGGGGTTGGGCCGTGCGCCGCTGCCGGGCAGCGAGTTGTCGATCACGATCTCGGCGCGGCCCAGCGCCGCGCGTGTGCGCACGCGGATCGTTCCGCCGTTTTCGGCCGGCTCGATGCCGTGCCGCACCGCGTTTTCGAGCAGCGGTTGCAGCGCCAGCGGCGGCAGGCGAACGCGGCTGGCCGCCGCGTCGAGATCCCACTGCACCCGCAAACGCTCGCCGAAGCGCAGCGTTTCGATGGCGATGTAGCGCTGCGCCAGATCGACTTCGCTGGCCAGCGTGGCCGTGCCGCCGCCATCGTTGTCGGCCAGCGCCACGCGAAACAGCTCGGCCAGGTCTTCGAGCACGCCTTCAGCACGTGCCGGATCGCTCTGCACCAGCGCGATCGCGGTGTTGAGGGTGTTGAACAAGAAGTGCGGGCGGATGCGCGACTGCAACTCGGCCAGCCGCGCCCGCTCGTCGGCCGGCGTGCGCGCCTTCTCGCGCGACTGCAGCCACAGTGCCAGTGGCACGGCCATCGCCGCACCGGTCAACGGCAGCGACCAGGCGCGAAGGGGCGCCGGCTCGATCAAGCCGATCGCCAGCAGCGGCAACGAGGCCGCCCACGCCAGCAGCGCACCGAGCGCGGCCAGCGCCAGCACACGCTGGGCCGGCGTCAGCCGGGCGATCACCTTGCGCAGCGCGCAGATCAGGCCGAGCCACAACAGCGTGGCCGGCAGTGCCACGGCCAGCGCCGGGCCGATCGCCGCGATGGCCAGCGTCAAGGTGTCCGACGCGACCAGCGTGCCGAGCAGGACCACGCTGTTGACCGCCAGCAGCGCGCGCAACGCCAGCGCACCGTGGCAGACATCGAAGGCCGCACCGTCGGAGACGCGCCGCCGCTGCGTTGGAGACGGCTCGGACGCCGGCAACAGCGACGCCAGCGGCGCAGGAGCGCTCTCGATGTGAGAGGGGGGCAAGGGCATCGCGTCGATAGAATGAAATCGCGTCATACAACAGGCGCGGAGCATTTTGCTCCACGCCCTGCACGGCTCCGCCCATGTCCAACGATCCGAAACACGGCTCACTCGCCAACAAGTCACAGGCTTGGTCCGCCTTGTTCAGCGAGCCGATGAGCGAACTGGTGCAGCGCTACACCGCCAGCGTGCCCTTCGACCAGCGCTTGGCCGCGGCCGACATCGCCGGCTCGCTGGCGCATGCCGAGATGCTGGCCGCGCAGGGCGTGATCTCGCAACAAGATGCGTCCGACATCGAGCGTGGCCTGGCGCAGATCAAGGCCGACATCGACGCCGGACGTTTCGAGTGGAAGTTGGAACTCGAAGACGTGCACCTGAACATCGAAGCGCGGTTGACGGCGCTGGTGGGAGATGCCGGCAAGCGCCTGCACACCGGCCGCTCGCGAAACGACCAGGTGGCCACCGACGTGCGCCTGTGGCTGCGCGGCGAGATCGATGCGCTGGCGCCGCTGCTAGCGCAGATGCAGCGCTCGTTGCTGTCGGTGGCCGAGCATCACACCGAAACCATCCTGCCCGGCTTCACGCACCTGCAAGTCGCGCAGCCGGTGAGCTTTGCGCACCACCTGCTGGCGTATGTGGAGATGTTCGCGCGCGATGCGCAGCGTTTGGGTGAGGTGCGGCAGCGCGTCAACCACCTGCCGCTCGGCGCTGCGGCCCTGGCCGGCACCAGCTATCCGTTGGATCGCGCTCGCGTTGCCAAGACGCTCGGCTTCGACGGCCTGTGCATGAACAGCCTGGACGCCGTCAGCGACCGCGACTTCGCGATCGAGTTCTGCTCGTGGGCCGCGATCACGATGATGCATGTCTCGCGCCTGGCTGAGGAGATCGTGCTCTGGATGACGCAGAACTACGGCTTCATTGATCTGGCCGACCGCTATTGCACCGGCTCATCGATCATGCCGCAGAAGCGCAACCCGGACGTGGCCGAACTCGCGCGTGGCAAGACGGGGCGGGTCTACGGCCACCTGACGGCGATGCTGACGCTGATGAAGGGCCAGCCGCTGACCTACAACAAGGACAATCAGGAAGACAAGGAGCCGCTGTTCGACACCGTGGACACGCTGGCGGCGACGCTGCGCATCATGGCCGAGATGGTGCAGGGCATCGTCGTCAAACCCGAAGCGATGCAGCGCGCAGCGCAGCGCGGATTTGCGACGGCGACTGACTTGGCCGACTACCTGACGAAGAAGGGCGTGCCGTTCCGCGACGCGCACGAGGTCGTCGCTGCCGCGGTGAAGTTTGGTTTGCAGCAGGGCAAAGATTTGAGTGACTTGCCGCTCGACACGCTGCGCACGTTCCACGCCTCGATCGGCGACGACGTCTACGAATCGGCGCTGACCTTGAAGGCGTCGCTTGAGGCACGCAAAGTTGTCGGCGGCACCGCGCCGGAGCGCGTGCGCGAACAGATCGCTGCGCACCAGACGCGGCTCAAGTAGGAGAGGCCCATGACCGTGCGCTACCTCGTCAACGACGTCGATGCCGTACTGCCCTTCTACCGCGCGCTCGGTTTTCGCCTGACCGATCGCTGGGGTCCGCCGTTTGCGGTGATGAAGGGAAAGGGCCTGACGCTGTGGCTCGCCGGGCCGGGCACGTCGGCGCGCAAGAAGCTGGCCGATGGCTCGTTGCCGCAGACGGGCGGATGGAACCGCATCGTCGTTGAGGCCACCGACCTCGATGTGACGCTGGCCAAAGCGGTCGCCGCCGGCGGCAGGCCGCGCGGCAAACCGATCAAAGGGCCGGGTGGGCGCCAGGTGCTGGTCGACGACCCATCGGGCAATCCCGTCGAGTTGTTCGAAGCAAGGCAAGGCTGAAGCGCATCTTGATCTACGAGCGCAAACACCAGCCGCCGGTGTCGCGCGCTCAGTTCACGCGGCGCTTGGCGTGGCATGGTGGTGGCGCGGTCGCGCTGCTGCTGCTCTCGCTCGGTGGCGGCATGCTCGGCTACATGACGCTCGAAGGCCTGTCGCCGCTCGACGCGTTTCTCAACGCGGCGATGCTGCTCGGCGGCATGGGGCCGGTCGACCTTCCAAAGACGGCAGGCGGCAAGTTCTTCGCCGGTTGTTACGCGCTTTATGCAGGCCTGCTGTTCATCGCCATCACCGCCCTGGTGCTGTCGCCGGTGCTGCACCGCGTGCTGCATCACTTCCATTGGGACGACAAGCGGTGAGGGTGAAGATCTGCTGCATCGCCAGCATCGAAGAAGCGCGCATCGCGATCGACGCGGGCGCTGCGGCGCTCGGCCTGGTGTCGGCGATGCCGAGCGGTCCGGGGCCGATCGATGAAGCGCTGATCGCACAGATCGCCGCGGCCGTGCCGCCGCCGACCGAGACCTTTCTGCTCACGTCGCAGCAATCCGCCGAGGCGATCGTTCGGCAGCACCGGCGCTGCCGAACGTCGGTGCTGCAGTTGGTCGATGCGGTCGCCGACGAAGATTTGAAGCAGTTGCGCGCCGAATTGCCGGACATCAAGCTGGTGCAGGTGATTCACGTCACCGGGCCGGCGGCGGTGGACGAAGCCTTGGCGGCGGCGCCGCTGGTCGATGCGCTGTTGCTCGACTCGGGCAACCCGCAACTCGCGATCAAACAACTCGGCGGCACGGGCCGCACGCACGATTGGACGCACAGCCGTGCCATCGTCGATCGGTCGCCGGTGCCGGTGTGGCTGGCCGGTGGCTTGAACGTCGGCAACGTGGGCGCAGCGATCGACGCGGTGCGGCCTGATGGCATCGATCTGTGCAGCAGCGTGCGCAACAACGGCCGGCTCGATGCGGGCAAGCTCGCCGCCTTCATGGCCGCGGTGCGCTCATCAGCGCAGTAGCCGGCCCCCGCGGGGTGCGTCGGCGCGCAGGCCGTTCGCATCGGCCACCAGTGCGCCGTTGACCCACACGCCGTGCACGCCGATACCGTCGGTGTGCAGGCGTGGCGCGCCGCCGGGCAGGTCGAACACGCGCTGCTTGGGGCCGCGCGCGACGGTTTTCGGATCGAACAGCAGCAGGTCGGCGGCCAGGCCCTCGCGGATCGCGCCGCGGTCGGTGAAGCCGAAGACGGCGGCCGGCGCGGTGGTCAGCCGCCGCACCGCTTCGGCCAGCGGCATCACACCGCGGTCGCGTGCCCAATGGCCCATCAGGTGCAGGCCGAAGCCGGCGTCGTTGAAGAAGGTCAGGTGCGCACCGGCGTCGGACAGCGAGACGATGCTGTGTGGGTGCGTCAGCAAGCGGCCGACCGCGGCTTCGTCGCTGTTGAGCAGCATCGCAGTGAAGACGGTTGACAAGTCTTCGTCGAGCGCGATGTCGAGCATCAGGTCGAGCGGATCGACGCCGCGCTCGCGGGCCACCTGGCCGAGCGGGCGCTGTTCGAGGGCGCGGTAGGGCTCGGTCGCCGCCTCGGTGACTTGCAGCGCGTTCCACTCGCTGTTGAAGAGGCGGAACACGGCCGGCGCTGCCAACTCGGCGCGCACGGCATCGCGAAACGAGCGGTTGCGCAGCACGGCCTTCAGCGCTTCGCCTTGCAGCCCGAGCGCTGGCTTCCACGCGGCCAGTCCCTCGACCGGATACGCCGAGGCCAGCGTGAAGTCCATCGACAGCGGACAGCAGCTGACCTGACCGATCAGCTTGCGGCCGCGCGTGTTGGCCGCAGCGATGGCGTCGAGATCGTCGAACACGCCGCGCGGGTTGGTGTTGTTGTGCAGCAGCGCGGCGATCATCACCGGCCGACCCGATGCAGCACTCATCTGTTCGAGCAGCGACACCGGCATCTGCCCGCCCTTGGTCACCATGTAGACGCCGCGGCCGCCTTCACCCATCGCACGCACGAGGTCAAGATGCTCGTCATCGTCGGCCAGGCGCGACGGCATCGGTTTGCCGCCTTCGCCGTTGTGCGCCGGGCTGGTGGAGCTGGCCAGGCCGACTGCACCGGCTTGCATCGCCTCGCGCACGAGCGCTGCCATCGCCGCCACTTCGTCGGCGCGTGCCGCGCGCTCGGTGGCGGCCTCGCCCATCACCCAGGTGCGGATCGACGAGTGGCCGACGTACGCGGCGACGTTCAGCACCGACGGGTTGTTCTTCAACTGCGTCGAGGTACTCGGGAAAGGTTTCGAACTCCCAGCGGATGCCACGCTTCAACACGTCGAGCGACATACCCTCGACCTGCGTCAGGTTGCGCATCGTCATCTCGCGGTGCTCGGGCTTGCACGGCGAGATCGTGAAGCCGCAGTTGCCGATCACCGCCGTCGTCACGCCCAGGGCCGGCGACGGCCGCAGCGCCGGGTCCCAGGTGATCTGGGCGTCGAAGTGCGTGTGGCTGTCAATGATGCCGGGCATCAACGCGAGGCCGTCGGCGTCGATGGTTTGCTTGGCGTCGCCGGTGACCGGCGCAATGCGGCCGTCGCGCACGGCCACGTCCTGCACTTGCGGCTCTGCGCCGCTGCCGTCGAACACCAACGCGTTGCGAAAGAGCAAGTCGTTCATGCGAACAATCGCTCCATTTCGCGCCGCAATTCGTACGCCCGCGACGGCGGCATCTCGACATCGGCCCAGGACAGGCTCTGCCCCTCGGCCACCGGACGGATCACCTTCACGGCATGCGCCAGCCCGAGCGGCAGCCCTCCGATCGCGCGCGACTTCTCTGCCGGCAGCAGCTTGCCCCACACCGTGTAGCCACCTTCGCCGTCGAGCATCTCGCCCGGCTTCAAGGCACGCTTGGCGGTGGCCACCACATCGGCATTCCAGCCTTGCGCGACACCGGTGGCCTCGCGCCGCAGCGCGACACTGGCCACGCTCATGCCGACTTCGAGGCCGATCAGGTGCCAGCGCTTGTAGAGCGTGAAGTAGCGACCGCTCGGATCGGTGTGCGCGTTGTATTCCTCGAAGCAGTTCTTCACGTACTCGGTCTCGGCTTCGACCGTGACCCAGACGCCCATGCGGATGTCGTACGGGATCACGCGGCCGTCGCGCTCCAGCGACGAAATCACCTCGACCATGCCCTTCTTTTCGAGCACACCGCCTTCGCTCACCGGCCGCGTGACGACAGGAATGTCTTCGACGCTGGCTGGCGGATAGAGCAAGCCGTTGCTCGGCACGGCGAGGCCGGTGGCGTTGGAGACGGCGGTCGATTCGATGCTCGGCTTGCTGCCATCGAGAAAGCTGTTGAACATCTTCGGGTTCAACCCACCGCGATCGGCCTGTTCCGGCGTCAGGCCGTAGTAGCCCCACACCGTCTCCGGCGTCGATTTCGCAAAGTGCGGCAGCCACTTGTGGCCCCGCCCTGCAGCGACGACCGGGAAGCCGCAGGTGCGTGCCCAATCGACCAGGTCGCAGATCATGGCCGGCTGGTCGCCGTAGGCCAGGCTGTAGATCACACCGCCTTCGGCAGCGCGCCTTGCCAACAGCGGCCCACAGAACGCATCGGCCTCGACGGTGACGTTGATCACATGCTTGCGCTCGGCGATCGCGGCCAGGATGTGATCGACCGCATGCACCGGCGAACCCGTGCACTCGACGACGATCTCGATCTCGGGCAGCTGGACCAGCGCCTGCCAGTCGTCGGTGATCCAGGTGTTGCCGTCGCGCAGTGCCGCTTGTGAAGACATTGCCGCCGACTGCTGCGGCGTCCAGCCGACGCGCGCCAGGTTCTTCTTCGCGCCCGCCGGATTCAAGTCGGCAATCGCGACGAGGTGAACGCCCGGCGTTCGCACCACCTGCGCCAGGTACATCGAGCCAAACTTGCCGGCACCGATCAGGCCGACGCGGATCGGCTTCTTTTCGGCCGCGCGCTGCAGCAGTTGTTTGTGAAGACTCATGCGGCTTCCTTGATGGTGTCGGTCGAGGTGACCAACGCACTCGCAGGCATGCCGTCTTTCCACGGCAGATCGACCGGATAGCGTTTCACCAGACAGTCGTCCGGCAAACAGTCGATCGGCGTGAAGTCGCGGTGCGCGATGTACTCGGGGCGCTTGAAGCGACGCACGTGATTGCCGATCGCACACAGGCTGAGATAGACGCTGACGCGGTTCCACGGGCTCAGGTTGCTCGTCGAGGCGTGCACGAGGCAGGAGTGGAACAGGATCATCGACCCGGCTGGGCCCTTCGGCGAGACGATGCCGCCTTGTTTGCCACCGGCGCGTTCGACGAGTGAAGCGATCAGTTGATTGTCGACCGTCCACAGCGGGTAGCTCGTCGTCGTCAGATCGTGCTTGGCGTCGATGACGCCTCGTCTGTGGCTGCCCGGGATGAACATCAGCGGGCCGTTGAACTCGTTGACGTCATCGAGAAAGATGGCGATGTTCATCGCCCGCTCGGTCGGCATCCAGTCGTCGTTCTTCCAGGTGCCGTAGTCCTGGTGCCATTGCCAGACATCGCCCTCGAAGGCCATCTTGCCGTTGACCTTGAACTGGTGCATGTACAGCGCCTCGTCGCCGAAGAGCTGCTGCACCGGCTCGATCATGCGCGGGTGCCGTGCCAGGCGGGCGAAGGGTTCGCTGTAGAGGTGTGCGGCGAAGTTGGTGCGCACCGCATCGCTGCCTTTCTCGCGCACGTTGAAGGCTTCGCGCCGCGCGTAGATCGCCGGCACTTCGTCGGTCAGCGTCTTCACTTCGTCCGGCTTGAACAGGCCGGGGAAGAACAAGTAGCCGTCGCGGTCGAAGGCGTCGAGTTGGTCTTGGGTCAGTCGCATGGGGCACTCCTTCGAGACGCAAGGCAGTAGCCTAGTCCGTCAGCGGCCTGCGGGCAAACCCGCCCGCGCGCGGCTCTAGACTTCAGCCTGCATCCTAGGAGATCTTGGTCATGTGGCTTCGTATCGGCGGCGGCGTTTTATTGCTCTTGGTTGGACTGGTGGCCGTGACCAGTTGCGGCACCATCGAAACTGGCAATGTCGGCGTCCGCACGACGCTGGGCAAGGTCAACCTGGAAGAGGTCGAGCCCGGCATCTACCTGGGCGTGCCCGGCATCAGCAGCGTGCAGCCTTTCTCGGCCAAGGAGATCGCCGTCGATCTGAACGACCTCACGCCCAAGGCGCGCGACAACCTCTCGCTGCGCGACCTCGACGTGACCGTGTACTACAAGGTGGCGGCGAGCGCGGTGGCCGACCTGTACGTGAAGTACGCAGCCCGGCACGCCAAGGCCGATGGCTCGCGCGACTATCTGCCGGCGTATCAGCTGGTGCAGGGGATCGCGCGCAACGTCATCTACGAGGAGACCTCCAAGCTCGACAGCCTGTTGATGCACACCAAGCGCGACGAGATGGCGGCAGCCGTCAAGCGCGGCATCCAGGTCGAGCTCGACGCCAACGACAAGACCGTGTTCACGATCACGCGCGTGGTGGTGCGCGCGCTGACCACCGACCCGGCGATCGAAAAGTCGATCCAGGATTCGGTGGCGGCGCAGAAGCAGCTCGAAACCACGCGCCAGCGCATCCAGATCGCCGAGGCCGAGGCTCAGGTGGAAGTGAAGAAGGCCGAAGGCATTGCCAAGGCCAACCAGATCATCAACCAGAGCCTGACGCGCGAGTACCTGCAGCACGAGTCGAACCTGGCGCTGATGAAGTTCGCCGAAAAGGGCGGCACGGCCACGGTGGTGATTCCAGCCAACATGCAAACGGCGCCGCTGATCAATATCGGTGGAGCGAAGTAGTTCGATGTCCATTGGCGAGTTCGATCTCATCCAGCGCTGGTTTGCGCGGCCCGCTCGGCGAGCCGCGCTCGGCGCCGGCGACGACTGCGCGTTGCTGCAGCCCGCGCCCGGCATGCAGCTTGCCGTCTCGACCGACATGCTGGTCGAAGGGCGGCACTTTCTGTCAACGGTGGCGCCCGACCGGCTCGGCCACAAGGCGCTGGCGGTGAACCTGTCGGACCTGGCGGCCTGCGGAGCCTCGCCGCTGGCGTTCACGCTGGCGTTGTCGATGCCGCGCGTCGATGAAGCCTTTCTCGATGGCTTTGCGCGCGGACTGTTCGCGCTGGCCGATGCACATGGCATCGAAGTGATCGGCGGCGACACGACGGCCGGGCCGCTCAACATCTGCATCGGCGTTTTCGGTGAGGTGCCGGTCGGGCAGGCGCTGTTGCGCTCGGGCGCGCGCGCCGGTGACGAGCTGTGGGTCAGTGGCACCCTGGGCGATGCGCGCCTGGCGCTCGAAGTGTTTCGCGGCACGGTTGCGCTCGATGCCGGTGCATTCGAAGCGGTGCGTGCGCGCATGGAGCTGCCGACGCCGCGCGTGGCGCTGGGCATCGCGCTGCGCGGCGTGGCGACGAGTGCCATCGACATCAGCGACGGCCTGCTCGGTGATTTGCGCCACGTGCTGCGGCGCTCCGGGGTCGGCGCCACGCTCGACGCCGATGCGCTGCCGGCGAGCGCCGTGCTCGCTGCGCAGCCGCTCGAACTCCGGCGCGAATGCGCGCTCGCCGGTGGCGACGACTACGAGCTGCTGTTTACCGCGCCGGCGACGCAGGCAGATCGCGTGCACACGGCGGCGGCATCGGCCGATGTGGCGGTGACGTGTATCGGCCGCATCGACACGGCGTCTGGTTTGCGCATCTTCGATCACGATGGCCAGGCCATCACCACCGCGTTCACCAGCTTCGACCATTTCAAGCCCTGACGCGCATGGCCGCCGACAACATGACCGACGCCACGCCAGTCGAGCGCAGTGCCCCGCAGCGCGCGAACGGCGCCTTCATGCGTCGCCATCCCTCGCGGTGGATCGCACTCGGTTTCGGCAGCGGCCTGTCGCCGTGGGCGCCCGGCACGGTGGGCACGCTGTGGGCGTGGGTGGCGTTCCTCGTGTTCAACCAGTGGCTGGATGCGGCGAGTTGGGGCGCGGTGATCGGCGCATCGCTCGTGGTTGGCGTCTGGGCCTGCACGCGTACCGCGCAAGACCTCGCGATGTCCGACCCCGGCGCCATCGTCTGGGACGAGGTCGTCGCGTTCTGGATCGTGCTCTGGCTGATCATGCCGGCGGGCTTCGTCGCGCAAGCCATCGCATTCGCGCTGTTCCGCTTCTTCGACGCCGTCAAGCCCGGCCCCATCGGCTGGACAGACCGGCGCTTCAAACACGCACGCGGCTGGATGCAGGGCGCGGGCATCATCGCCGATGACCTTGTCGCCGCACTGTGCACGCTGCTCGTGATCGCGCTGTGGCGGTTCACGTTTCCATGAGCGAGCCGGGCCGCCCCAAGCGCGAATGCTCCCCCTCGGGGGGACCGCGCGAAGCGCGTTGGGGGCTCAAATGAACAGCTTGCTCGACACCGAACTCGCTACGCGCTGGGTCGCGCCGTTGGCCGATGCCTTGCGCGCGCGCAGCTGGCGCATTGCCACGGCCGAAAGCTGCACCGGCGGCCTGATCGCCGCAGCCTGCACCGCGCTCGCCGGTTCTTCCGACTGGTTCGAGCGCGGCTTTGTCACCTACAGCAATGCGGCCAAGACCGAGCAGCTCGGTGTCGATGCGGTATTGATCGCGCAGTACGGCGCGGTGAGCGAGCCGGTCGTGTGCGCCATGGCCGAAGGCGCGCTGGCGCACAGCATGGCGCAGATCGCCGTGGCCGTCACCGGCATCGCCGGCCCGAGCGGCGCCACGACGGACAAGCCGGTGGGACTGGTCTGGCTGGCGATCGCGCAACGCGGCGTGGCGACGCACGCCGAGCGCCTGCAATTGGGCGGCGACCGAGCAGCGGTGCGAGCGGCGACGGTCGAGATTGCGCTGCGGCGCGTGGCCGGTGTGGCCGCGGCAGGTTGAGTCCATGCCGATCATCGACATCGAACGTGTGATGGCCGACGGCGCCGAGGCCGCGCCGCGCGGCTTGGCGCAAGCGCTCGCTGATGCGGCGGGCCGCGTCTTCGGCAGCGCGCCGGGCCGCACCTGGGTGCGCCTGCGCACGTTGCCGCCCACGGCGTATGCGGAGAACGATGCCGTGCCCGGCGAGAACTCGCTGCCGGTGTTCGTGACCGTGATGCATGCGCATCCGCCGGCGGGCGACGAGTTGATCGCACAGGTGGCGGCGCTGACGAACGCATTGGCGGCCGTGCTCGGCTGCGATCCGCAGCGCGTGCATGTGCAGATGGCGCCTGCCGGCGCGGGCCGGCAGGCGTTTGGCGGAACCCTCGCAACATGATCAGCGCCACGCTGCGCGTGCTGCTCGCCGGACGCTTCGATGCTGCCGAGCGTGAAGCCTGGTGGCAGGCATTGCTCGCCGCTGCACCGCAGTGCGACTGGCACCGCGACGATCAACCCTTCGACCGCGCGTCGGTCGACGCCGCAGTCGTGGCCAACCCCGAGCCCGGTGTGTTGGCGAGTCTGACGAACCTGCGACTGATCCAGTCACTCTGGGCGGGGGTGGACAAGCTGCTCGACGACGCCACGCTGCCCGGCCACGTGCCACTGGCGCGCATGGTCGACCCCGCCATGAACGCTGCGATGGCCGAGACCGCGCTTTGGGCCGTGCTCGGGCTGCACCGGCGCTTTTTCGACTACGCGGCTCAACAGGCCAGCGCGTTGTGGCAGCCTCATGCGCAACGTCGCGCCGACGACGTCGCGTGCTCGTGCTCGGCGCGGGGCAGATGGGCGGCGCGGTGGCGACGCGCCTGGCAGAGCAGGGCTACCGCGTGAGCACCTGGCGTGCGCGCGATGCAGTGCCGCTCGCGGCGGCGCTCACCAGCGCCGAGATCGTGATCAACCTGTTGCCGCTGACGCCGTTCACGCGCGGCCTGCTCGATGCTCGCCTGCTCGCTGCGCTGCCGCGCGGCGCCAGCGTCGTCAATCTGGCGCGCGGTGCGCATGTTGTCGATGCCGATCTGCTGGTCGCGCTCGACAGCGGACATCTGCACCGCGCGGTGCTCGACGTGTTTCACGGTGAGCCCCTGCCGGCCGAGCACGCGTTCTGGCGTCACCCGCAGGTGACGGTGCTGCCGCATGTGGCGGCCCTGACCGACGAGCGCAGCGCGGCGGCCGTGGTCGCGGCCAACCTGCACGCACTGGCTTGCGGTGCGCCGCTGGCGCATCTTGTCGACCGCGTTCGCGGGTACTAGCCATCGTGGCTGCGGTGCCTGCCGCCGCGCTTGCCGTAGGATCGGCGCCCTCCGACTCCTGCACCGAGGCACCCTGTGCGAATTCTGCTCGTCGAAGACGACGAGATGTTGGCCGATGCGCTGAGCCGCGCGCTGGTGCAGTCCGCCCACGCGGTCGACACGGCGGCCACCGGCGAGCAGGCCGACAGCGCGCTGGCGACGCAAGCCTACGACTTGGTGATCCTCGACATCGGCCTGCCCGACCTGAGCGGCCTCGACGTGCTGCGCCGGTTGCGCAACCGGCGCTCGAACGTGCCGGTGCTGCTGCTGACCGCGCAAGACACGCTGGCCGACCGAGTGCGCGGCTTGGACCTCGGCGCTGACGACTACCTGTCCAAACCGTTCGACCTGCCGGAACTTGAGGCGCGTGTGCGTGCGCTGCTGCGCCGCGGCGTCAACAACTCGACGCCCGTCCTGCAGCATGGCCGGCTGCGCTTCGATACCGTCGGCCGGCGCGTCTTCCACGACGACCAGCCGGTCGAGCTGTCGGTGCGCGAACTGGCCGTACTCGAGCTGCTGCTGATGCGCGAAGGCCGCGTGGTCACCAAGGAGCAGATGGTCAACCACCTCTACGGCTGGGGCGACGAAGTCGGGGCCAACGCGATCGAGGTCTATGTCTATCGCATCCGGCGCAAGCTGGAGCCGCTGGGCTGCGAGATCCGCACTGTGAGGGGCATGGGATACCTGATGGAGCGCCTCGATGGGCCGGCCTGAACCTCGGCTGCAATCGAAGCTGCTGGTCTGGTTGCTCGGCCCGTTGCTCGCCCTGCTGGTGCTCGACACGGCGCTCACCTACTGGACCGCGTTGAACTTCTCGAACCGGGCCCACGATCGCTCGCTGCTCGAGATTGCGCGCGAGGTGGGCCTGCACGTCAGAGGTGACGGCATCGGCCAGCACCTGGACATTCCGCCGGCGGCCGAACGCGTGCTGCTGATCGACGAAGACGATCGCCTGGCATACCGCGTGTCGGCCGAGGACGGTACCTTGATCGGTGGTGATGCACAGATCGCGCGGCCCGCGGCGGCGCCGCGCAAGGGGGCCGACCCGGTGTTCTACGGCGCTGTCCATCACGGCGTGCCGGTACGCATGACCGCCGCCTGGGTGCCCACGGGTGCCAGCGAGCGATTGCCCGGCAACGTGCTGGTGCAGGTCGCCGAGACCATGAACAAGCGCAACCGCCTGGCGTGGGAGATCCTGGCCAGCGTGGTGGTGCCGCAGCTGCTGCTGATCCTGATGGCCACGACGGCGGTCTGGTTCGGTGTCTCGCGCGGCTTGGGGCCTTTGCAGAAGGTCCGGCGTGCCGTCTCGGACCGCTCGCATCGCGACCTGACGCCGCTCGAGCTGAGCAGCGTGCCGGGCGAGTTGCGGCCGCTGGTGGCGGAGGTCAACGAGCTGATGCAGCGGCTGGGCAAAACGCTGGACTTCCAGAGCCGCTTCATGGCGGACGCCGCGCACCAGCTGAAGACGCCGGTGGCGGGGCTCAAGGCGCAGATCGAACTGGCGCTGCGCGAGCCCGATGCGCAGCGTGTACATCACTCGCTGGCGCAGTTGTACGTGGGTGTGGACCGCATGTCGCGCCTGGTTCAGCAGCTGCTGTCCCTGGCCCGCAGCGAGGCGGGTGCGACCGAAGCCGTGCACCTGAAGGCGATCGACTTGGAGGCGTTCGCACTCGAGATCAGCATGGAATGGGTGCCGCTGGCCATCAAGCAGGGTGTCGACCTGGGCTTCGAGGGCGCGGGGCGCCCGGTGCTGATCGACGCCGAACCGGATCGGCTGCGCGAACTGATGAACAACCTGATCGACAACGCGGTGCGCTACAGCCAGCAGGGCGGGCGCGTCACGGTCGCGGTCGTGGCAACGGAGCAGGCAGCGGGGCGGCTGTCGATCAGCGACGACGGCCCGGCCATCCCGGTCGAAGAACGCAGCCGGGTCTTCGAGCGCTTCCATCGCTTGTTGGGCACCCACACCGATGGCAGCGGGCTGGGTCTGGCGATCGTCAGCGAGATCGCCAAGCTGCACGGCGCCAGCATCACACTGGAAGAAGACATCGATGGCGTGGGCAACACGTTCAGCGTGAACTTTCCGGCCAGCGACGGCAGCCCGGGCGCCAGCGGGTGACAGCGCGCGTGTCAGCTTGCAGACAGCTTGGCGACAACTGGCTGACAGGCAAGCGGTAGGAAGGCGTCAGCGGGCATTCCTAAGCTCGATCGCAGCGGAGCCGGTGGTCGGTTCCCGGTCGACTTCAGGAGTCACGATGTCCGTCGCCAACACCGAGTTCTGGATCGCGCTGCTCCAGATCATCATGATCAACATCGTCCTCAGCGGCGACAACGCGGTGGTCATCGCGCTGGCCAGCCGCTCGCTGCCGCCTGCGCAGCAGAAAAAGGCCATCCTCTTCGGCAGCGTCGGCGCGATCGTGATGCGCCTGGTGCTGACCTTCTTTGCCGTGATGCTGCTCTCCCAGCCCTACCTGAAGCTGGTGGGCGCGGCACTGCTCTTGTGGATCGGCGTCGGCCTGCTCAAGGGCGGCGACGAAGAGGGCGACCTGCAAGCCCACTCCAACCTCGCCGCGGCCATCAAGACCATCATCATTGCCGACCTGGTGATGAGCCTGGACAACGTGATCGGCGTCGCCGCCGCAGCCAAGGGCAACGTCCCGTTGCTGGTGATCGGCCTGGTGATCAGCATCCCGCTGATCATCTTCGGCAGCGCGATCATCTTGAAGCTGATGACGCGCTTCCCCGCGATCATCACGATCGGCGCCGCGCTGCTGGGCTGGGTGGCAGGCGAAATGGCCGTGTCCGATCCGGCGCTGACGGGCTGGATGGCGGGCCACGGAACGGTGCACATGCTGGCCCCAGCGGCCGGTGCGCTGATGGTGGTGCTGGTCGGCACGTGGTTGATGCGCCGCGCTTCCGGGCAGACGGCGATGGTCGCGGCTGCCGAACAGACGGCTCGTTGATTGACAGGAGGTTGCGATGAGAAAGATTCTGGTCGCTGTGGATGCCACCGATTCCGCCGGAACGCGCGCGGCGGTGGCGGAGGCCGTGCGCATCTATGCCCAAGGGCCGGTCGACGTGCACCTTCTGAACGTTCAGCCGCCGGTCAGCGGACACGTTGCCATGTTCTTCGACAACCGCGAGTTGCATGAGCTGCAGCAGGCCGCCGGTGTCGAAAGCCTCGCCAGCGCTGAAGCGCTGCTGCGAGCCAGCAGCGTGCCGTGGTCGAGCAGCGTGCGCATCGGCCGTCGTGCCGAGACGATCGCGCGGACGGCGCGCGAACTCGGTTGTGATCGCATCGTGCTCGGCCGCGAGGACGCTGGCCCCGGACTGGCCAGCAAGGTGCTCGGTTCGATGGCGCAGCAGGTGCGTCAGGTGTTGGGCGGCGGTGACTGCCAGGTGATCGGCGCCTGAGCGCGCCGCGTCGGCCTCAGGCCGGCAGCGCGAGTTGCAGCCGCGTCGCGAGCGCCGCGTTGCGCTGCCCCGGCGCGGGCGCCGACACCACCTGCTGCATCACCAGCAGCATCAGGCGCTTCAGCGCGCTCCAGGGGTCGAGCGGCCAATCGGGATGCTTCAGGCCCTTGATCACGCCGTCGCAGACGCTGGCGGCTTGCACGAGGTGCGCGAGCTGGTGGTCGGCCAGGGCCGGCAGCACGCGCTCGTACAGGCGCTCCTTGACGCCCCAGACGCGCGCTTCCTTGAGCGCCATCGGCAGCGGCTTGCCGTCGGCCATCGCGTCCTTGATGCGCTTCAACGACCTGATGTCCTCGGCCAGCGTCCAGTGCACGAGCACGGCGGCTTCGCCTTCGGCTTCCAGGCCTTCGAGCATGCGCAGCGCGCGGCTGACCTGGCTGGCCAGCACCGCTTCGCCGAGCTTGAAGACGTCGTAGCGCGCAACATTGAGTACTGCGGCTTCGATCTGGTCGTACGAGAGAATGAGCGGTGAGCCGCCGAGTGCTGGCGGGTGCAGCAGCGCTAGCTTCTGCAGTTCCTGGTGCGCGGCGAGCAAGTTGCCTTCGACGCGATCGGCGAAAAACGCCAACGTGCGCTGGCCCTCGTCGCCGTCGGCGACGCGCTGACCCTGCCCCGCGAGCCGGCGCGCGATCCACGCCGGCAGCTCGTTGCGCGCGACGGCATCGACTTTGATCATCATGCCGGCCGCGTCGAGCGCCGTGAACCAGCCGCTCTTCACCTGCTGCCAGTCGAGCTTGGGCAAATGGACCAGCGTCACGATGTCGTCGTTCACGCCTTCGCAGTAGCGCTGCAGCGCCTCCGAGCCGTCCTTGCCTGGTTTTCCGTTGGGCATGCGCAGCTCGATCAACTGGCGCTCGGCGAACAGGCTCATCGCCTGCGACGCTCCGATGAACCCGGCCCAATCGAAATGCGCGGCGTTGCCGACGGTGAAGACCTTGCGCTCGTTGTAGCCCGCGGTGCGCGCCGCCGCACGGATCGTGTCGCCGGCTTCCTGCGCCAGCAGTGGTTCCTCGCCGTGGATCGTGTACAGCGGCTTCACACCTTTGGCGAGGTGCGCGGCGAGTTGATCGGGTCTCAGATTCATCTCAGCGAGCGCCCGGCCGCCCGAAGCGAGCTGAGCGCATCCCTCGGGGCGGCAGCGACGCAGTGAGCTTGGGGGCGAACATCATCCGAGTTTCACCGAGGCCAGCCGCCGCAGCACCTGCGCCACGATGTCGTCCTCCATCGCACGGTAGAGCAACAGCTCCTCCTGCTGCTTGGCCAGGGCCGCCGCTTCGTTGTAGCTCATGTCGCGCGTCAGAAAGAGGTCCGACGCCGGCAGCAGCAACTGCCCCGCGGGCGAGGCCACACGAAAGCGCAGGCGCACGCGCAACTGCACTTCGCGCACCTGGCCCGCGGCAGTGGACGCGGCCACCGTCTTTTCGCGCGCATCCGTGAGCATGTCGAGCACCACCTCGGCCAGCGCCGGGTTGTCGCGCAGTACGACACCGGCGCGCTCCAACTCCTTTTTCAACGCCGAGGCCACATGCGAAGTCTTCGAGAAGCCGACAAGCGCGATCGAGCGCATCGGCAGCGGCGGCGTCTGGCGCAGCTGGAAGCCGCAGCCTGCGAGAGCAACGGTGGCGAGCAGCGCGGCGCGGCGACGCATCAGGCGCAGACGACGTTGACCAGTCGACCCGGCACGATCACGATCTTGCGCACGGGCTTGCCGCCGCTGAACTTGGCGACTTCGGCTGACGCGCTTGCTGCGGTTTCGATCGCGCTCTTGTCGGCCGAAGCCGCGACGCGGATCGCGCCACGCGTCTTGCCGTTGACCTGCAGCACGAGTTCGATCTCGTCCTGCACCAGCGCCGATTCATCGACGGCCGGCATGCGCGCGTCGAGCAGTGTGCCGGTGGCCCGCTCGAAGCCGAGTTCCCGCCACAACACCTGCGTGATGTGCGGGCACGCCGGGTACAGCGCGCGCAGCAACACCGAAACGCCTTCGCGCAGCACGGCGGCATCGCCTGCAGAACCATCGGGCTTGAAGTCCTCGAGCGCGTTCAACAGCTTCATCGAGCCCGAGACGATGGTGTTGTATTGCATGCGCTCGTAGTCGTAGCCGACCTGCTTGAGCACGCTGTGGACCTCGCGGCGCAAGGTCTTGGCGTTGGCGCCGAGTTCGGCGACGTTGTCGCGCGCACCGAGCAGCGTCTGGGCGTGACGCGCCGCAAACTGCCACACCCGGCGCAGGAACCGCGACGAGCCCTCGACACCCGTGTCGCTCCACACCGACGCATCCTCGGGACCGCCGACGAACATCACGAACAGGCGCGCCGTGTCGGCGCCGTACTTGTCGATCAGGTCTTGCGGATCGACGCCGTTGCGCTCGGTCTTGCCCATCTTGCCGACGCCGCCGTATTCGACCGGCGTGCCGTCGGCCGCCGCACCGCCGACGATGTGGCCGTGCGCGTCGAGCGCGGGCTTCACCTCCAGCGGCGGCACGTAGTCCTTGCCGCCCTTTTCATTGCGCGTGTAGTAGATGTGGTTGAGCAGCATGCCGTGGTTCATCAACTTCGAGAACGGCTCGTCGAAATGCAGCAGGCCCATGTCGCGCATGACCTTGGTCCAGAAGCGCGCATAGAGCAGGTGCAGCACGGCATGCTCGATGCCGCCGATGTACTGGTCCATCGGCATCCAGTAGTCGTTGCGCGCATCGACCATCGTCGGCGCACCCGGCGACGCGTAGCGCATGTAGTACCAGGCGCTGTCGACGAAGGTGTCCATCGTGTCAGTCTCGCGCCGCGCGGGCTTGCCACATTTCGGGCAGGCGCACTTCAGGAACGACTCGCACTTGTTCAGCGGGTTGCCGCTGCCGTCGGGCACCAGGTCTTCGGGCAGCACCACCGGCAGGTCCTTCTCCGGCACCGGCACGACGCCACACGCATCGCAGTGGATGATCGGGATCGGCGTGCCCCAGTAGCGCTGGCGGCTGATGCCCCAATCGCGAAGGCGGTACTGCACCTGCTTGTCGCCGAGCTGCTTGGATTTCAGGTCCGCGGCGATCGCATCGCTGGCGGCTTGGTAGGCCAGACCGTCGTAGGGGCCGGAGTTGACGCACACGCCATGTTGCTTGTCGGCGTACCACTCTTGCCATGCGTCGGTGGAGAAGGCCTTGCCGGCAATGGCGATGACCTGCGGAATGGGCAGCTTGTACTTCTTCGCAAACGCGAAGTCGCGCTCGTCATGCGCCGGCACGCCCATCACTGCGCCTTCGCCGTAGCCCATCAGCACGTAGTTGCCGATCCAGACTTCGACCTGGGCGTCGGTCAGCGGGTGGGTGACGAAGAAGCTGGTGGGCATGCCCTCCTTCTCCATCGTCGCCATGTCGGCCTCCATCACCGAGCCCTGCTTGCACTTCTCGATGAAGGGTTGCAGTTCGGGCTTGTTCTGCGCCAGCCGCGCGGCCAACGGGTGCTCGGCGGCAATCGCCACGAAGGTCACGCCCATGATCGTGTCGGCACGCGTCGTGTACACGCGCAGCAACTCGCTCTTGCCGTCGATCGAGTACGCAAAGCCGAAGTTGACGCCGGTGCTCTTGCCGATCCAGTTCTCCTGGATCAGGCGCAGGCGCTCGCTCCAGCCGGGCAGCTTGTGCAGCGTGAAGTCGAGCAGCTCCTCGGCGTACCGGGTGATGTTGAAGTAGTAGCCGGGGATTTCGCGCTTTTCCACCGGCGCGCCGCTGCGCCAGCCGTGGCCGTCGATCACCTGCTCATTGGCGAGCACGGTTTGATCGACCGGGTCCCAGTTGACGACCTGCGTCTTGCGGTAGGCGATGCCCTGTTCGAGCATCTTCAGGAAGAACCACTGGTTCCACTTGTAGTACTCGGGGTCGCAGGTCGAGAGCTCGCGCGACCAGTCGATCGCCAGGCCGAGGGCTTGGCACTGCGCCTTCATCGAGGCGATGTTCTCGTAGGTCCACTGTGCCGGTGGCACCTTGTTTTTCATTGCCGCGTTTTCGGCCGGCAGGCCGAAGGCGTCCCAGCCCATCGGCATCAGCACGTTGAAGCCCTGCATGCGCTTGTAGCGCGCGAGCATGTCGTTGATGGTGTAGTTGCGCACATGGCCCATGTGCAGCTTGCCGCTCGGGTACGGCAGCATCGAGCAGGCGTAGAACTTTTTCTTGCTCTTGTCTTCGGTGACGCGGTAGGCGTCGGCCGATTGCCATGCGGCCTGCGCGGCGGCCTCGACTTCGGCGGGGACGTATTTCTCGTTCATCCGCCCAATTCTAGGAGGCCGCTACGTGGCCGCTACTTGGCAGGCGCCTCGGTGACGAAGCCGATGCGCGTCAGGCCCTGCCTTCTGCACCAGCCCGATCAGATCGGCCACTTGCCCGTACGGCACTTTCTGATCGGCGCGCAACTGCACTTCGAGTTGCGGGTTGCCTTTGGCGGCCGTGCCGATGCGTTGTTCGAGTTGCTCGCGCGTGAGCTTCTCGTCGCCGAAAAAGAGCTGGCCGCTGCCGTCGATCGATACGGCGATGAAGGTCGGCGCCGCGGTCGGCGTGGCCGCGTCGGTCTTCGGCAGATCGAGCTTCAGGCTCGACGTCATCAGCGGCGCGGTGATGATGAAGATCACCAGCAATACGAGCATGACGTCGATCAGCGGCGTCATGTTGATGTCGCTCATCGGCGATGGGCCGGTGGTGCGTTCGAGGCGGCCGAATGCCATTTCAGCTTCTCTTTTGGTCGAGCAGCATCTCGCGCAAGTCGTGCGCGAAGCCTTCGAGTTCGGCCTCCGCAGCGCCGACCCATTTGCCGAACAGGTTGTAGGCCAGCACCGCGGGGATCGCCACGGCCAAGCCGGCGGCCGTCATGATCAGCGCCTCGCCCACCGGGCCAGCCACCTTGTCGATCGTGATCGAGCCCGCCGTGGCGATCGCTGCCAGCGCGTGGTAGATGCCCCAGACCGTGCCGAACAGGCCGATGAAGGGCGCCGTGCTGCCGATCGACGCCAGCAGCACCTGGCCGAACTGCATGTGGGCCAGGCCGCGGTGCAGGGCATCGCGCAAGCGGCGTGTGAGCTGCGAGTCGAGGTGCGCGCCGGCTTCGAGCGTGCCGGCCGTAGCCTTGGCGGTGGCCGCTTCGATCAGCGGCACGAGCACCTGTTCGCGGTCGAGTGCGGCCAGGCGGTTGCGGCCGTCATCGACCGTCGGTGCGGCCCAGAACGCCGGCACCGCGCGTTCGATGTCCTTGCGCGCGCGCTTCAACACCCATAACTTCCACAGGATCGTCACCCAGCTGGCGACCGACATGGCGAGCAGCAGCAGCGTGACCGCTCGGCCGATGGCGTCGCTGGCGTTCCAGAAGGTATTGAAGCCGTCCATCAGGCTGCGCAGGACCGCCCCAAGCAGCGGGCTCCCCTGGTGGGACGCGAACGAAGTGAGATGGAGGCCGTCATGGTTTCAACCCCAGCACGTCGTTCATATCGAACAGCCCGTTGGGTTTGTCGGCGAGGAACCGTGCAGCCCGCAGTGCGCCTTGCGCATAGGTGGCGCGGCTCGCGCTCTTGTGCGCGATCTCGATGCGCTCGCCGGTGCCGCAGAACATCACCGTGTGGTCACCGACGATGTCGCCGCCGCGCACCGTGGCAAAGCCGATCGTGCTTGGATCGCGCTCGCCGGTCACGCCTTCGCGGCCATAGACCGCGCACTGCTTCAGGTCGCGGCCGAGTGCTGAGGCAATCACCTCGCCCATCTTCAGCGCTGTGCCGCTTGGCGCATCGACCTTGTGGCGGTGGTGGGCTTCGACGATCTCGATGTCGTAGCCCGCGGCGAGCGCGCGGGCGGCGGTGTCGAGCAGGCGCAACACAACGTTGACGCCGACACTCATGTTTGGCGAGGCCATCAGCGCGATGTGCTGGGCATGCGCCGCGATTTCGGTTTTCTGTGCGTCCGTGAAACCCGTGGTGCCGATCACCATCTTCACCCCGCGCTCACGACAGGCACTCAAGTGCTCCATCGTGCCCTCGGGGCGCGTGAAGTCGATCAACACCTGCGCATCCGCGAGGTTCGCTGCGATGTCGCGGCCGATGTCCAAGGTGCCTGCCAGCGTGAAATCGGGGTCCGCTTCCACAGCCTCTATCAGCATTCGTCCCATGCGCCCGGAAGCGCCGGCGATCGCCACCCGAATCACTGGAGCCCCTCGTCCGATGAATACACCGGACGGTCCCCCGAGGGAGAGAGTGGCGCGGCTCCAAGCCGGCCTGTGCCGGCTTGGACGCCACGAGCGCGAGCCGCGTCTCGCGGCTCGCACCCGCTCGCTTGGGGCGGCCCGGCGTTGCGCGGCTCATGTCGGCTCGAGCGGCGGGTACGGCCGAATAGCGCCTTGTGGCGTCACGGTGGCCGGCGTCTCCGTCTTCACCGGCGGCGGCAGCGCCTTCTTCTGCTCATCGGTCAACGCCAGCACCGGCTCCGTGCCACTCCTGCGTTGCGGGCGCACGGAGGTCACGAACTCTTGCTCGGAAGGCAGATCCGGGGCCTCGAGCTTGTCGAGTTTGTTGTCCTTGAAGGTCGCAACGATGTTGCGTCGCTGCGGGTCCACGCCTTGCCGGCGCAGCGTGAACACATAGTCCCAACGCTCCGCGTGGAAGGCGCTGGTGAGCAGCGGCGAGCCGAGCAGGTCACGGACCTGCTCGCGCGACATGCCCGGCTTGACCTGCGCGGCTTGCTCTTTGGTGACGACATTGCCTTGCATGATGTCGATGCGGTAGGGCGTGATGACGCCCAGCCACTTGTCGGCCGTGGGTTGTACGGAAGTGCAGCCGGCGAGCGCCGCGGCGGCGAGCAAGAGCAGGGTGTGTCGCATGAACATCTCAGGCCGCCGGGTTGCGGCGCTGGCTATGATGCGGCCGATTCTAGATGTCGATATGACCCACGCCGACGAACTCAAGAGCAGCGGCCTGAAGGCCACGGTCCCGCGGTTGAAGATCCTTGAGGTCTTCCAGCGCTCGACGCAACGCCACATGACCGCCGAAGACGTGTACAAGCTGCTGCTGGCCGAAGACGCCGATATCGGCCTGGCCACGGTGTACCGCGTGCTGCTGCAGTTCGAGCAGGCGGGGCTGCTGTCGCGCAGCCACTTCGAGAGCGGCAAGTCGGTCTTCGAGTTGAACGAAGGCCAGCATCACGATCACCTGGTCTGCATCACCTGCGGTCGCGTCGAAGAGTTTTACGACGCCGAGATCGAGACGCGCCAGCGCGCGGTGGCAGAGTTGCGCGGTTTTGAATTGCAAGACCACGCGTTAGCCCTGTACGCCGTGTGCACGAAGAAGGGCTGCGCCTTCAAGCCCAAATGACAAGCCCAAGCTCGCTGCGCTCGCGCCCCCCGAGGGGAGCGCAGGCCGCTTGGGAGCAGCCCGGCGCTGGCCTGCATCGGCGTCGGGCCGCTCACGTCTCCGGCGGTTCGTCCATCGCCTGCTGGTGCCGGCGCACGAACTCGCTGTAGGTGTCGATGCCGCGCAGTTGGAGGATGCTGTTGCGCACAGCGGCTTCGACCAGCACCGCCAGGTTGCGCCCGGCATCGACCGCGATTACAACTTTGCGCACCGCCACGCCGAGGATGTCTTCGTGCAGCGGCTCGTAGGGCAGGCGCTCAAACTCGCGTTCCATCGTTTCCTTGCGCACCAGATGAACCAGCAACTGCACACGCATCTTTCGCCGCACGGCGGTTTCGCCGAAGATGGCCTTGATGTCCAACAGGCCGATGCCGCGCACCTCGAGCAGGTTGGCCAGCAGCGGCGGGCAGCGGCCTTCGAGCGCGGTCTGCGAGGTGCGGTAGATGTCGACCGCGTCGTCGGCCACCAGGCCGTGGCCGCGTGAAATCAGTTCCAGACCGAGCTCACTCTTGCCCAGCCCGGACTCGCCGGTCAGCAGCACGCCCAGACCGAGGATGTCCATGAACACGCCATGCCGCGTCGTCCGTTCGGCAAAACGCTGGCCGAGGTAGGCCCGCAACACGTCAATTACCTGCCCGGCCGACTCGGCCGTGACGAACAGCGGAATCTCGGCGCGGTCGCACATCGCCACAAGGCGGTCCGGCGGCACTTGGCCGTCGGCAACGATCAGCAGTGGCGGCTCGAGGGTGACGATGCGCGAGATGCGGCTGTCGACGACCTCGGGTTCGGCCTGGCTGAGGTAAGCCACTTCCCTGCGGCCGACGATTTGCACCCGATAGGGGTGGATGTAGTTGAGGTAGCCGATCAGATCGGCTGCCGAGCGGGCATCGCGGATCGCCGCGTCGTCGAAGCGCCGCTCTGGATGGCCGTGGCCGGCCACCCACTCCCAATGCAACGCAGCGCGGTGCTCTTCGAACAGCGCTTCGGCGCTGATGGAGGTGGGTTTCATGCCGAGAGAAGCAGAAGCTCGCCAGCGCCGCTCACGCCAGCGCCGGGCCGCTCCCAAGCGTCGGCGTGAGCCTCCCCTCGGGGGAGTGCGAGCGCAGCGAGCGAGGGGCTGTCACGTCACCAGCGCCGGGCCGCTCCCAAGCGTCGGCGTGAGCCTCCCCTCGGGGGAGTGCGAGCGCAGCGAGCGAGGGGCTGTCACGTCACCAGCGCCGGGCCGCTCCCAAGCGTCGGCGTGAGCCTCCCCTCGGGGGAGTGCGAGCGCAGCGAGCGAGGGGCCGTCATGCCACGGATTTGAGCGGTTCCCAGTCGGCAATCAGCTTGTGCAGCGCCGCTGCGTCCGGCGCCGCCTTCATGCGCTCGCGCAAATCGCGGTCGGACAACATCTCAGCGATTTCTGACAGGATTTCGAGATGGCGCTGCGTAGCCGCTTCCGGCACCAACAGGAAGATCAGCAGCGACACAGGTTCGTCGTCGGGCGCGTCGAAGGCAATGGGTTGCTGTGCGCGCAACACCGCCGCCAGCGGGTTTTTCAGGCCCTTGATGCGGCCATGTGGAATCGCCACCGCATGACCCAATCCGGTGGAGCCCAGGCGCTCACGCGCGAACAAGTTGTCGGTGACGATGGCTCGCGCGATTGAGTGCTGGTTCTCGAACAGCACGCCGGCATGCTCGAACGCGCGCTTTTTGCTCGTGGCGTCGACCTCAAGCAACACGTTTGAGGCGGGGAGGATGGCAGCAAGACGGTTCATACTGAAATCTGGCCTTTCCGCTCCTTCAACGCACAATCGATTGCACGGCTGACGCGGAAACGTGTCGATACGAGGACAACGATTATGGGAGCGCGCCTTCCGCACTGATAGAGGCCTTGCCCTCTTCACGGGGGTGCTGTTGCTCTTTTGCTGCGGTGCAGTAACAGGGATTCCGTCGAACACCAAAAAGCGGCCCGCAGGCCGCTCTTAAGTTTGTACAAACTTACCTGATTCTCATTTCAGGTGCTTGCTTCGATCCGTTTGGCGGTGGCGTGCTGGTGATCCTGAAGGCGGTCCTTGTGGCGGCACACCTGGCGGTCGAGTTTGTCGACGAGCTGGTCGATCGCGGCATAAAGGTCTTCGTTGGCATGCTCGACGTGGATGTCGCGCCCTTTAACGTGCAGGTTCACTTCGGCCTTCTGCCGTCGCTCCTTTTCCTTCTGCTTCTCGACGGTCAGCAACACCGTGATGTCCACCACTTGATCGAAATGCCGCGTCACGCGGTCCAGCTTGTTGATGACGTACTCACGCAAAGCAGGCGTGACTTCGAGGTGGTGTCCGCTGATCGTCAAGTTCATCAGGTTTTCCTTTCGAAACAGGGTGACGCAGGCAATGCAGCATGAGGGCTGCGGGAGAACACGGTGGAGGGGAACTGCGGGAAGAAGACAGGGGTAGCGGGTTGCGGTCCAGTGTGCCGATGACCGGCCTGCGGCGCAAGCCTTCCGGCCTGCGGCGAGCCCATATTGGCAGCTTCGCATGCAAGTGGCGGTGACATAATCTTTTGTCTTTGTACGGAGACCCGTGTTGGACCCCAGTCACCCTCGGTGACCGTCCGCTCCAGCCGCCGCGAGCCTGTGGCCGGGGTGAGACGGACCGCCGACTCTCCTGCCACCTTGCCTTGCGCGCCTCGCGCCGTGCCTGAACACGGTGATCGCGCCGAGTCCCATGCTCAATGTCTTCACGCTGGTCAATGGCCGGCTGGTTCAGCAAGAGATTGCCAGTGCCGATGCGCTGGCCGGTCTGCGTCCGGTGTGGGTCGACCTGGAAGCGCCGACACCTGAAGAGAAGGGCTGGCTGCGCGGTCGCTTCGGCGTCACGCTGCCCGACGACATCATTGACGACGATCTGGAAGAGTCGGCACGCTTTTACGAAGAAGACAACGGCGAGCTGCACATCCGCTCAGACTTCCTCATCGACGACGACCAGGCGCCGCGCAACGTGCGCGTGGCCTTCATCCTGCACCAGCAGGTGCTGTTCTCGGTGCATACCGAAGACTTGCCGGTGTTTCGCTTGCTGCGCCTGCGCGCGCGGCGCATCCCGGCGCTGATCGACGACGCCAAGGACGTGCTGCTCAAGCTCTACGATGCCGACGCCGAGTACAGCGCCGATGCGCTCGAAGGCATCTA
Source organism: uncultured beta proteobacterium (assembly GCA_963814385.1). Classification (GTDB taxonomy): domain Bacteria; phylum Pseudomonadota; class Gammaproteobacteria; order Burkholderiales; family Burkholderiaceae_C; genus CADEEN01. The sequence continues at coordinate 74,694 of CAWFCX010000046.1, read as the reverse complement.
CGACCACCTCGAAAAAGTCAGCGCTGGAGTGTTGAAGCAGGACGTCGATGACAAGTCTGCCGGCGCTGCGCTGACGGCGATCGCGCGCCAGGAAGACCTGAACGGCCGCATCCGCCGCAACGTCATGGACACACGTCGCGCGGTCAGCTTCATGATGCGTAGCCGCATGTTGAACGCGGAGCAATTCGAAGAAGCGCGCCAGATCCTGCGCGACATTGACTCGCTCGACTCGCACACCGCGTTCCTGTTCGACAAGATCAACTTCTTGTTGGCTGCCACGGTCGGCTTCGTCAACATCAACCAGAACAAGATCATCAAGATCTTCTCGGTGGCCAGCGTCGGCCTGCTGCCGCCGACCCTGATCGCCAGCATCTATGGCATGAACTTCAAAGCCATGCCGGAGCTGGATTGGTCGCTGGGCTACCCGTTCGCACTGCTGCTGATGCTAGCGTCGGTGGCCGCCCCGTTCATCTACTTCCGCCGCAAAGGCTGGTTGAGATGAGCTGAGCAATCCGTCGCAGTAACCAATCGCTGCTGAGCGCGTGCTCGTGCACAACGCACGCCACGGCGCCGAGGCCGATTTCTAGACTGCGACGCATGAACAAACCCACCCGTTTCCCCCTCGTTGCCGCGCTGGCCTTGGCCGGTGTGTTCGTCGCCCCAGCGGCCTTTGCGCAGTTCGCGTCGGCGCCCGCTGCGCAAAAACCGAAAGCGCATGCGGCCTCGGCTGCCGCCACCGCCAGGGACTACAAGAAGGACGGCGCGAAGCACCTCTACGCCGCGTACGCCAAGCAGATCCACAAGGGCAAGATGCCGCCGCTGCTGTACGGCATTGCGATCATCGAAACCACGATCGGGCCGCAGGGAGAGGTGCAGGATGTGCGCGTCGTGCGCCAGCCGGCCGCCGCCGAGGTCACGCCCTGGGCTGTGGACATGATCAAGGCCGCGGCGCCGTTCCCCGCGCCGGCAAAGCTGGGTTCGGTGACGTACTCCGACATCTGGCTGGTTCACAAGACGGGCAAGTTCCAGCTCGACACGCTGACCGAGGGTCAGCGCTGATCGCCCGCTGAACGCACTGAAGGCAAAGGCCCGCGCCGCGGGCCTTTGTCGTTTCAGCTGTTGGCGCGGCGTTTCAACCAACGCATCAGTGCACCCACGGCGGGCAGCTTTTCGTAAAGTTCCTCAGCGGCGTCCCAATAGTCGCGATGCAACGCGATGCGCCCATCGCTGCCGAAGACGAGGTGCGACCCGCCGCGCACGCAGTGCTCCAGGGTCGGCGAGAAGCGCTTGAAGCGGAACAGGAAGTCCCAGGTCAGGAAGCACTGGTCGCCTTCGGCAACGATGTCCCGAACGACGAAGCGCGGTTCGTGCAGCGCCACGTACATGTGCTCGAACACGCGCGCGATCGCGGCGTGGCCCTGCACCTCGTTGAAAGGATCCTTGAAGCGCGCATCGCTGCAGTAGAACTCGCCGACGCGTTTCACATCGGCGGCGGTCAGCGCTTCGAAGAAGGTCACGACGCGCGCGACGCGCGAGTCCGGGTGTCGCATCACAAACCCGTGGAGCGCCGGATCGCGGCAAAGTACAGGCCATCGGTCAGGAACCGCATGGCCTTGAGCCACAGCGTGAAGCGCTTTGGAAAATGAATCTCGAAGTCGCCCGAGGCCCAACCCCGGATGATCTGCTGTGCCGCTTGTTCCGGTGTGATCAGCGCCGGCATGTCGAACGCATTGCCCGCAGTTAGCGGCGTCTCGACAAAACCCGGGTTGATCACGGACACGCCGATGCCTTTGGGCTGCAGGTCGAGGTACATGACCTCGCCGAGGTTGATCAGCGCGGCTTTCGTCGGCCCGTAGGCCAGCGCGTTCGGTAGCCCACGGTAGCCGGCCACACTGCCCACCAGGCTGACGTGCGCAGGCTGTTTCGCCGCAGCCTGTCGCAGCAGTTGCGGCAACACGGCATCGAGCAGCAAGTAGGCGCCGGTGAGATTGACCTGCTGGTGCTTGAGCATCTCGCCCAGGTCGTACGCGGTGGCGCGCTGCGCCTTGTAGTGGCCGGCGCAGTACATCACCAGATCGATGCGGCCATGTTTGTCGATGATGTGGCGCGCCGCCGCGTGCACGCCGTCGCGGTCGGTGGCGTCCATCGGCAACGCCTCGCTGCCGGCGTGCGTCTGCGAGAACGCCTGCAACGCGGCAGCGTTGCGCGCTGAAACGATCACCGTGGCCCCGGCGGCGTGCAGCTGCGCGGCGGTGGCGCGGCCGATGCCGGTGGAGGCGCCGACGATCCAGCAGACCTGGCCCTTCCAGTCGGTGAGGCGCGGGTTCAATGGCATGACAACTCTCAAGGTTTCGTGAACGCGAGCGTGACTTCGCCGAGGTAGAAGCCGAACTTGCTCATCGCCGCCTTGTTGACCATGACGCGCTCGTCGATGAGGTACATCCAATCGTCGAACTGCACGTTGATCACGCGCTCGTCGACCTTCAACGCCAGTGTGTAGCGCCAATTCAATGCGTTGCCTGCGGCACTGCCGACCGCTTCTCCGATCACGTCATCCGCGCGGCCGGTGTAGCGGCCGTTGCCGAGATCGACGAGTCGCCAGACGCGCTTGTCCTTCTTGCCGTCGCTGTAGGTGAAGTCTTCGTCGAGCACGCCTTGGTTGCCGGTCCAGGCGCACGTCATCTTCACCGTGAAGCGGCGGACGACCTTGCCCGAGCGGTCGGTGAAGACGCCATACGCTGTGAGCGGGCCATTGAAGTAGCGGCGAAGATCGAGCTTTGGGGTTTCGCTGGCGTAGTCGGCAGGAGTCGGTGCGCTGGCGCACGCGCCGAGGGCGAGTGCGGCGACTGAAGTGGCCAGCGCATGGCGGCGAGAGGTCATCGGGGTCATGAGGTCGATCCAGGTTCAGCGTGCGGCGAGCGCATCCACAGCCGCCACAACAGCGCCGCGGCGAGCAGCTTCAGCGCGCACGGCAACAAACAATAGGCCAAGGTCAACGCTGACAGCGCAGCGTCGTCGCGCGCGCCGGGCGAGTAGCCGAACGCGGCGAGCAGCGGCAGCGCCACGCCTGCAGCGATGGCGAGGTTCAATTTGATGGCGAAGTTCCACCAACCGAAGTAGGCGCCGTCGCTGCGGCCGCTGTGGCCGGCGCGCTGGATCACACCCGCCAGCATGGCGCTCGGCAGCGCCAGATCGGCGCCGAGCGCCAGGCCGCTGGCCATGCAGACCGCAAGGTAGCCGACGAGGCTGCCGCTCGACAGCGTGGCGGCCCAGACGAAGGCCACGACGGCCAGCAGCATGCCGGCCAGCCACAGCCGCGCCAAGCCGAAGCGTGGCACGGCACGCACCCACAACGGCATCGACAACGCGCCGGCCGCGAAGTAGCTGAACAGGAGCAGCGGCTCGTACGCGCCGAGTGCCAGCTTGTCGCGGATGAAGAACAGCACGAGTGTGGCCGGCACGGCGCTGGCGATGCCGTTGACGACGAAGATCGCGATCAGGCGCCGAAATCCGGCGCTGGCCCATGGTGAGATCGTCGGCTGCGACAACTCCTGGCCGCTTTCGCGCCGCGGCTGAGGTGCGTCCACAAGCCACACCAACCCGACTGCCAGCGTCAACGCAAACAGCGCGCTCGTCGCGCCCAGCCCCGCCACCGACGGCAGTACGCTGGCCGCGAGCACACCGAAGAGCGCGAGCCCCTCACGCCACGCCACCACGCGCGTGCGCTGCGTCGCGTCGCCGCCGAGGCGCGCACCCCACGATTGATGGACGACGCTGAGCACGCTGTAGGCAAGGTACGTCACGGCGAGAAACGCGCCGCACCATGCAAGCAACGCAGCGTTGCCGCGCACAGCCGGGAAGAACAGCGCGTGAAAGCCGAGCGCAGCGACCAGTGCGGCGAAGACCGCCACGACCAGCACGCGGCGCAGCGAGTGTGCGAACCAGCGGTCCGCCCAGCGGCCGATGAGCGGGTCGGCCACCGCGTCGAACAGTCGCGCGCCGAGCAGCAGCGCACCCAATGCGGCCAGCGGCACGCCGAAGGCCGAGGCGTAGTGATTGGGCAGCACCACGTACAACGGCAGTGCGACGAAGGCCAGTGGCAAGCCGAGCGCGCCGTAGGCCAGGCCGCCGCGTGCGCCGATCACGGCCTCGGCGGGTGGCGTCGAACGCGCAGGGCCGTTGCCAGCGGGATCGTTGGCGGCGTCGTCGCGGCGCGGCGCGGCGGCCAGCGTGACGGTCACGGCTGCGCGCCCATCAGCGCCGCACGCAAAGCCGGCTGCGAGGTGCGTGGCGACAGCCAGACGCCGAAGAACAATTCTGCGAACAAGGCGTCGCGCACGTCGCCCGCGGCACGGCCGTTGACGAAAAATGCCGCGCCCTGGCCCGGTCGATGCAACCCGGTGATGCGGTCGCCGGATTTCACGTCGGGGAAGATGCCCTTCATCGCTTCGAGCCAACGCTGACCGTCGGCTGCCGCGACATCGCCCACCTGCTGCATCTCGCGCAGCGAGCGCTCTGCAATCAGCTCGCCACTCAGAGCCCGGGCGTAGCGCATCTCAAGCGCCAAAAGGCTGTTTGCCGCATTGCTGGATGACACGCGCGTCGGTGACCACAACACCGCGTCGTAGATGTGCACGCCGAAGTAGCGCAAGCGCCCTTGGCCTTGCAGCAATGCACCGGGCAAAGCCGCGCTGACTTCAGCCGGTGGCGTCGATGCGGCGGTCGCCCACACGATCGCCGGGCCCGCTGCAACGGCGGCAGCCAGCATCGCGCGGCGCGACAGGGGATCAGACACGGCGCAGCGTGAATTGCATGACATCGGTGTTGCCGCAGGCGAACGCGGCCTCGCAATAGGCGAGATAGAACTCCCAGGTGCGCATGAAGCGCGTGTCGAAGCCGATCGTGCGCACGCGCCGCTCTTCGGCCAGGAAGCGCTCGCGCCAGCGGCGCAGCGTCTCCGCGTAGTCGTGGCCAAAGGCGAGTTCATTGATCACTTCGAGGCCGGCCGCACGCGCCGCCTTGCGGAATTCGCTTGGGCTCGGCAGCAGGCCGCCAGGGAAGATGTACTGCTGGATGAAGTCGGTGCCGTGAACGTAGCGCTCGAACAGGTCGTCGCGGATCGTGATCGACTGTAGGCAGGCGCGGCCGCCGGGCTTCAGCTTGTCGTGCAGCGTTGCCAGGAAGGTTGGCCAGTACTCACGGCCGACGGCTTCGAACATCTCGATCGAGGCGATGGCGTCGAACGGTTCGTCGGCGATGTCGCGCCAGTCCTGCAAGCGCAGGTCGACGTGCTCGGTGGCGCCAGCCGCCGCCATGCGGCTGTGTGCCCACGCCAACTGTTCGGACGACAAGGTGACGCCGACCACTTGTGCGCCGCGTGTGGTGGCCGCAGCTTCCGCGAGCGCGCCCCAGCCGCAGCCGATCTCGAGCAATCGCTGGCCCGGTTGCAGGCCGCACTCGTCGAGCGCGCGCAGCACCTTGGCTTGCTGCGCTGCGGGCAGACTCTGCGTTCGGTCGCCGTTGAACCAAGCGCTTGAGTAGTTCATCGTCTGGTCGAGCCAGAGGCGGTAGAACGGGTTGCCGAGGTCGTAGTGCGCGTGGATATTTTTCTTGCTGCCACGGCGCGAGTTGCGGTGCAGTAGGTGCTTGGCGCGATAGAGCAGCGAGCCCCACCACGAGCCGTAGACGACCGACTCGATGGCTTCGCGGTTGGCGATGAGCAGGTGCAGCAGTGCGGCCAGGTCCGGTGTCTGCCAATCGCCGGCGATGTAGCTCTCGGCGAAACCGATGTCTCCCGACTTCAGTGCGGCGCCGCAGACGTTCCAGTTGACGAGGCGGATCGCGGCGTGCGGCCCGCTGCTGTCGTGCGCACCAAAGTGCGCCGACGAGCCGTCGGGCAGTTGCACGTTGAGGCCGCCGATCGACAACTTGGCGAGCACGCGGAACACGCCGCGCGCGGCGGACGGTGCGGTGGCGGGCAACGAAAAGCCGCCGGTGAAGGTGGAGGTCTGGGCGATCATCGAGCGACGGTGGGGTTGGAGGCGGCAGCGCCCTCGACGCTGCGCGTCAGCGCTTGGGCCGGCGCCCGCGGTTTGTTGACGAAGGGCACACGCTTGGCGAACAAGCGCAGCGCCTGCCAGTGGATGCGTGCAACGACGAACAGGGTCATCAGCGGTTGGCCGAAGAACGCACGCCATTGGCGCGCGGCGGTGGCGGGTGCGAGTTCACCGCTGACGCTGGTCAGCAGCAGTGGTCCTTGCGCATCGTCATGCTCGACGCGGGCCACGATGCGCGTGTCCGTGCGCGCAAAGCGAAAGCGGTATTGGCCTTCGACATGGCAAAACGGCGAGACGTGCATGGCCTTGCGTGCGCGCAGCTCGCGCCCGAAGCCGACGTCGCCGCTGAGCAGATAGCAGTGACGCTCGCCGAAGGTGTTGTTGACTTCGGCGATGATGGCCGCGAGCGAGTCGTCGCGGCGGTGGCAGTACCAGAAGCTCACCGGCTTGAAGACATAGCCGAGCACGCGCGGGTACGTCTGTAGCCAAACTTCGCCTTCGGCATCGTGGATGCCGGCAGCGGCGAGTTGCTCGTCGAGCCAGGACAGGCAATCAGTGCGCCCGTCGCCATGATCGCGGTCATGAAACCCGATCAGGCCGAAGCGATTGCGCGCCAGCGCCGCATCGGGCTGCTCGCGCAGGCGGCGCAGCGGCAGCAGCAAGAAGTAGGTGCGGTAGTCGAAGCCGTGCGACACTGGCCGCAATCGCAAATGGCGCACGGTGCCGGTGGCGAGCAGCGTCGATGCGGTCATCACGCCGCGGCCTGCACGCGGTCTTGCGCCGCCCAACGCGCACGCAGTGCCTCGGCGACTGCGAGCCCCGACATCAGGCCATCTTCGTGGAAGCCGTAGCGTGTCCAGGCGCCGCAGAACCACACCCGCGAACGGCCCTGAATGATCTGCAGTTCGCGTTGTGCCTGCACGGCGGCGCGATCGAACGCTGGGTGCGCATAGGTCCACTCACCGAGCACCGAACCGTCGCGGATCGGCCGCAGCGGATTCATCGACACGACCACCGGTGTCGACCATGGCAACGGTTGCAGGCGGTTGATCAGGTAGTGCAGGCACACGCCAACTTCTTCGCGCGAGCGCTCGGCTGCCCGCTCGTAATTCCAGGCCGCCCAGGCGCGATTGCGCTGCGGCAGCACTGAGGCATCGGTGTGCAGCACGACGCGGTTGGCTTGGTAGCGAATCGCGCCGAGCACCTGCTTCTCTTCGTTGCTGGCATCGGCGAGCAAGGCCAGCGATTGGTCGGTGTGCGCTGCCAGCACGACGTCGTCGAAGCGCTCCTCGCCGGCATCGGTGCGGACCATCACACCGGCCGCGCCATCGCCGGGCGGCAAGCGACGCACCGCGCGCACGGGGCAGGCCAGCCGTTTGTCCGGGATCGACGCCAGCATCTTGTTCACGTACTGCTTCGAGCCCCCGCGCACCGTGCGCCACTGCGGCCGGTTCGTCAGCTGGATCAGCCCATGGTTGTGGCAGAAGCGCACCATCGTGCCGACCGGAAAGCGCAGCATTTGATCGGTCGGGCAGGACCAGATGCAGCCCATCATCGGCAGGAAGTAGCCGTTGCGGAACGTGTCGCCGAAGTGGTGGCGATCCAGAAACTCGCCGATCGGCTCATCCACTTCTTCGCTCCGCTGCGCCAGTGCCGTGGTGAGCCGGTTGAAGCGGACGATGTCGGCCAACATCGACCAGAAGCGCGGCGACACCACGTTGCCGCGCTGTGCGAAGACGCCGTTCAAGTCACTGCCGCACCACTCCCAGCCGGTGGCGCGCGACTGCACTGAGAACGACATCTCCGACGGCGCGGTCTCGACGCCGAGCTGCGCGAAGAGCTGAATCAGGTTCGGATAGGTCCGCTCGTTGAACACCAGGAAGCCGGTGTCCACGCCGTGGCGCGTGCCCTGGAGCCGCACGTCGACGGTATGGGCATGGCCGCCGAACCAGTCGTCTGCCTCGAACAGGGTGACGCGCGCGGCGCTCCCCAGCGCATGGGCCGCTGCCAAGCCAGAGATACCCGACCCGACCACCGCCACACGTCGTCGACCAAGGCCCGGCATCGGTCAGACCCTCGCCAAAAACAAAGGGCCACCGCCTGTGATGGCGGTGGCCCTGGTTGTAAAGATTGCTGCGCGGCGCCCCGGAGCGAAGGAGGGAGGGAGGGAGGAGGAGGAGAAGCGCTCTGGGATTGCAGCCAGACGAACTGGAAGGCTGCGCAGCATGGAAAACGTTACCTTCGCATGGACCGGCTTGGCAGTGGGAGAGTTCCCCAGCGAGGTTGCAACGGCGTGTGTCGAAGGCATGAAAAGTGGACTCGGTGTGAACTATTGAGTTCAAAATATTACCAATAAGTACTGATGCAGTCACGCGTTTCGTGACGCGTGACTGCCCGGTCGGGCTGCCGATGAGAACCGGTTGCCGGCGATTTGTCCAAGTCAAATCATCGTAATTCATCTATATTATGTCCAGTACAACTGATGGTCAATCCGCAGTGCTCGTCATGCAAACGCCGTACTCCGCCAAGCCAGTCACCCTGTCGATCGCGGCCGTAGAGCGCGACACGGGGCTGTCGAAAGACACCTTGCGCGTTTGGGAGCGCCGCTACGGCTTCCCAATGCCCGAGCGCGACACATTGGGCGAGCGCAGCTATCCGTTCACCCAGGTCGAGCGGCTGCGCACCATCAAGCGCCTGCTCGACGCTGGCCACCGCCCCGGCCGCGTGGTGCCGATGGCGCCGGAAGACGTGGAGCGGCTGGCTTCGACCGTGGGCCTGCCTGCGGTGCCGCGGGAGGCGGCAGCGTCAACGCAGGCGCCGACCGACCTCGGCGTGTTCATGCAAGCCATTAGCGGCAATGACGTCGAAGGACTGCGTCGTCTGCTCGCGAGAACCCTGTCGCGCCTGGGCCTGGGCCATTTCGTGCTCGACGTGGTCGCGCCCTTGAACGTGCAGGTTGGCGAAACCTGGATGCAGGGACGAATCGAGGTGTTTCAGGAACATCTCTACACCGAGTCGGTTCAGGTGGTGTTGCGCAATGCCTTGCACCACCTGCCGCAGGCCGGTGCTGGAAGCCCGCGCGTGCTGCTGGCCACTGTGACGGGCGAGCCGCATGGCCTGGGCTTGTTGATGGCCGAAGCGGTGCTGGCGCAAGAGGGCTGCCGCTGCTTCTCGCTGGGTGTGCAAACACCGGTGTGGGACATCGTGCGCGCCGCCATGGCGCTCGGCGTCGATGTGGTGGCGCTGAGTTACACCGGCTGCACCAATCCCAACAGCGTTATCGATGGCCTGGCCGAACTGCGCTCCAAACTGGCGCCGTCGGTCGATTTGTGGGCAGGCGGCAGCGCACCGGTGCTGCAACGGCGAGCTCTGGACGGCGTGCGCGCGATTCCATTGCTGCAACAGGTGGTCGTGGCGCTGGCTGAATGGCGCCAGCGTCACCCCGAAGCATAGAAAGCGCCGCAACGCCCGGGGACTACCGGCCCTGCCTAGAATCCGCCTCTCACGAGAGAGGAAGCGCCATGCTTTATCCCGAACTCTTCAGACAACTCGAATCCGTGCGCTGGAACATGGAGAGCGACATTCCGTGGGCCGGTTTCGACGCCAGCCTGCTCAGCGAAGAGCAGGCGCAGACGGTGAAGATGAACGCCATCACGGAGTGGGCGGCCCTGCCGGCCACCGAGATGTTCCTGCGCGACAACCGCGAGGACAGCGACTTCTCGGCCTTCATGAGCGTTTGGTTCTTCGAGGAGCAGAAGCACTCGCTGGTGTTGATGGAGTACCTGCGGCGCTTTCGCCCCGACCTCGTGCCGACCGAGGCCGAGCTGCACGAGGTGCGCTTCGAGTTCGACCCGGCGCCGGCGCTCGAAACGCTGATGCTGCACTTCTGCGGCGAAATTCGCTTGAACCACTGGTACCGCCGCGCCGCCGAGTGGCACACCGAGCCGGTGATCAAGACCATTTATGAAACCCTGGCCCGCGACGAAGCACGCCACGGCGGCGCTTACCTGCGCTACATGAAGCGCGCCATGGGCCGTTTCGGCGACGAAGCGCGTGCCGCGTTTGCCAAGGTCGGCGTGCTGATGGCCAGCGCGCGCCGCACTGCGCAGGCCCTGCACCCGACCAACCTGCACGTCAACCAGAAGCTGTTCCCTCGCGACACCGTGCAAAGCCGCATGCCGAATCCGGAGTGGTTGGAACACTGGCTCGACAAGCAGATCCAGTTCGATGCGGTCTGGGAGACCAAGGTCGTCGAGCGCATCCTGCACAACCTGTCGCTGCTGTTCGAACGCAGCTTTCGCCAGCGTGCAGGAGTTGAACCGCTATCGCCGCGAGTTGGTCGCGGCGCTGGCGCCGAAAGCGGCGCCAGGGACGGCCGCGGCCTGAGCCTGCCTCAGGCCTTGTAGCCGCTGGCCTGCGCCGCGGCCAGCGTGCGCACCTGGTCGGCCTTGCGGTCGGCATCGACACGCTGCGCCGACGGCCGCTCGGCGGCGATCCGCTTGACGTAGGGTTTCCAGTCGATGCCGTGCGCGGCGACGAGGTCCTCGCCGTAGATGGCCTTCGTCGCCATGGCCACCACCGGCAGGTGCACGTAGGCAGCGCAGTCGGCGAGCGTGAACTGCTCTCCCGCTGCATAGGGCGCGAAGCGCGCGAGTTGTTTGTACGCGGGGATGTTGCGGTCCAGCAGCTTGCGCACACGGCCCTTGTGCGCATCGCTCGACGGCGGCGCGCCGAAGAACGCCTCGCCGTAGATCTCGCGCGCCACCAGCTCGAGGTGCAGTTCCAGAAACTGCGTCATCTCGCGTACCTTGGCCGCAGCCCAGGGATCGGAGGGCATCAGCGCAGGCGTCGGCGCCAGTTGTTCGAGGTACTCGGCGATGACCGCGCTCTCGCACAGCGCGCCTTGCGGCGTTTTCAGGAACGGCACCTTGCCGATCGGCGACGCCGCGCGCGCCGCGTCGCCCTTCAGCAGTTCGAAGTTGAGCACCTCCTCCTCGAAGGGCAACCCCTTTTCGAGCAGCACCAACTTGACCTTGTTGTAATAGTTCGACAGCGCAAAGCCGCACAGCGTGATCGTCATGTTGTCTCCTTGAAAGCGCCAGCTTAGCGCCGGTTGACGAGCAACAAACCAATGACGACGGCGATCAGCGCCACGACCAGTCGCAATGTCAGCGGCTCGCCGAGCAGCCCCACACCCGCGGCCAGGCCGAACACTGGCGTCAGCAGCGCGAAGGCCGAGATGCGCGTGGCCGGGTAGTGGCGCATCAGCCAGAACCAGGTCAGGTAGCTGGCAAACGTGACGATCACGGTCTGGAAAGCGAGCGAGCCGATCGACAGCGCACTCCAGCGCACCGGCCAGGATTCGCCCGCCAGTGGCGCGGCCAGTGCCAGCAACAGGCCCGACACGGCGAGTTGGTAGAGCAGGGTCTTCTCTGCGCTCGCGCTGCTCAGGGGTGTGGCGCGGATGGCGAGCGTGGTCGCGCCCCAGAACAACGCCGCGGCGACACCGAGCGCATCGCCAAGCCATTGCCGCGCGGGCGCCGCCACGGTTTGCGAAAACGCTTCGGCAAAGGCCCAGGCCACACCGGCAAACGCGGTCGCCAGGCCGATCCACTGCAAGGTGCTCAAGCGCTCACCGCGTGACACCAGCGGCATGCCGAGCGCAACGATGAAAGGCGCCAGGTAGATGAAGACCACCATGCGCGACGCGCTGGTGAACTGCAGGCCGACAAAGATGCAGGCGAACTCGGCGGCGAACAGCGCCCCGGCCAGCAGACCGCCGCGCAGTGTTGCATCGCGTTCGAACACGGCGATGCCGCGCGCCTTGGCCCAGCCCAAGACCAGCAGCGCGGCGCCTGCGGAACGCAACGCGGCCTGCGTCAGCGGCGGCACATCGGCCAGGGCCGCTTTGGCGGCCACCTGGTTCAGGCCCCACAGCGCACAGCAGGTGATTAACAGGCCGATGGCCAGTGCATCGAGTCGCTCGCGACGCAGCGGCGTGACGCTCATCGCCGACGGCTCACGGCATCGGCCAGCGCTGCGCAGGCGATGCCGGCGATGGCGCCAGTGGTGTGCGCCAGCGGCGCGACGGCAAAGTCCCAGCCCGCCACGGACTGCGTCGGCGCGCCCCACGGCTTTTCCAGCAGCAGCTTGACGGCCAGCCCCGCCATCACCGCCATGCCGATCGCGCGACGCCGGCCACGGTCATGGCGCAGCAAATGCCAGGCGGCAATTGCCACGCCCGCATGCAGCACGCCGGACAGCCCGCCGTAAGTCGCGAGCGCCGGTTGCAGCGTCAGCGCGGCGTGCGACAGCGGCCATGCAGCGAGCCAGGCCAGCGTGCAACGTACCGGCACGCGCACCGCGATGCCAAACGCGGCCACGACCGCGCAGCCGAGCAGGTTGGCCGTCAGGTGCCACGGTGTCCAGTGGACGAAGGCGGCGCTCCACGTGCGCCACGGTTGTTCCAGCGCGCGCGCTGGTTGCCACGCCAGCAGCTCGCGCGGCGCGAACCACAGCGCCGAGGCCGCGGCAGCAATCAATACCGACGCGACCATCCACGACCACGCGCCCCGCGTCACGCAGACGGCGCTCCGAACACCGCCGCCCACAGCGCGAGCACGGCGTCGCGCTGCGCGGCCAGCGTGTCGGTGGGGAACTGCGTCGGCTGCTCATCGAGGCGCGCGCGGTGCTGGGCTCGGCGCAGATCGCGGTAGGCATCGGCGGCAGCTGTGCCGACGCCGAGCGGCAGCAGCGCGGCCGCTTCGGCACGTTGCAGCAGGGCGATGTTGCCGACGTTGTCCAGCAGTTGCGGAGTTCGCGGCCGAATGCGCCAGCACCAGAAACTGCACCGCGAACTCGGCGTCCATCATGCCGCCGGCGCTGTGCTTGACATCGAACAGGCCGGCCTTCACCGGCCGCGCCGCACGCACCTTGTCGCGCATTGCCAGCACCTCGGCCCGCAGCGAGTCCGCATCGCGCGGCGCGGCCAACACCTCCTTGCGCACGGCCTCGATGCGCGCCGCCAAGCGCCGGCGGTCCGGCGCAGCAGCGCGCGCGCGTCAGCGCCTGGTGCTCCCAGGTCCACGCCGTGTTGCTGCCGCGTCCGCGCTGGTACTGCTCGAACGACGTGATCGACGTGACGAGCAGGCCCGAGTTGCCGTTGGGCCGCAGCGCGGTGTCGATGTCGAACAGCTCGCCGGCGGCCGTGCGCACGGTCAGCCAGGTGATCAGCCGGCGCACGAAGGCGGCATAGACCTCGAACGCGCGGTCGGTGTCGGGCTCGTCGTGGTCGTCGAAGACGAAGACGACATCGAGGTCGCTGCCGTAGCCGAGTTCTTTGCCGCCGAGCTTGCCGTAGGCGACGACTGCAAACTGCGGCGCGTCGCGGTGGCGCTGCTTCAACTGCGACCAGGCCCAGCGCAGCGAGCACTCGAGCACCGCATCGGCCAGCGCCGAGAGATCGTCGGCCACCTGCTCGACCGTCAAGCGGCCTTCGACGTCGCGCACCAGCGTGCGAAAAACCTCGGCGTGGTGGGCGCGGCGCAGCGTGTCGAGCAGGGCTTCTTCGCCGGCCTCGCCGGAGCGCTCCCAGGCCGCATGGCGATCGTCGAGTTCGGCGGCGAGCTCGGCGCGGTCGAAGCGCCCGGCCACCATGCGCGAATCGGCCAGCTCGTCGATCACGCCCGGGTGCTGCATCAGGTAGCGCATCGGCCAGCGCGCCAGGCCGAGCAGTTGCAGCAGGCGCTGCTGCACTTCGGGCCGTTCGACCAGCAGCGCAAGGTAGCTCTCTCGGCGCAACAGGGGCTCGATCCAGTCGATGAAGCGCAGCGCCGCATCTTCACTGCAATGGCCCTGCGTGACGCTCTCCGCCGCGCGTTGCACGAGGCGCGCCAGGCGCTGCTTGCTCGCATCGCGCAGCGACTGCACGCGCGGGCTCGCGGCCCAGCTGCGCGTGCGCGTGGCCAGCGCGGGCGGCAATTGGTCGAGAAAGTCGTCGCTGTCGATCGCCTGCGGCCCCGGCCCGCAGGTCTTGCAGCCGCCGGCTGTCGGCGGTGGCCGCCACGCCGCGCCCTTCGTGCAGCAGGGCGTCGAATTCGCCGGCCACCAGCTCACGCACCGTGCCCAGGCGGTCGAGCAGCTCGCAGGCATCGGCGTTGCACAAGAGGCCGAGCGAACGCGCGATCCAGCCCAGGTCTTCATCGGCCGCGGGCAAGCAGATGCGTCTGCTGATCGTCGAGGTACTGGATGCGGTGCTCGACGCGGCGCAATAAGGTGTAGGCCTCGCCCAAGCGCTCGGCCGTGGCCGGCTTCATCAGGCCGCGCGCGGCCAGGCGCTGCAAGGCCTTCAGCGTCGAGCGCGTGCGGATTTCGGGGAACTGGCCGCCGCGCACGACGAGCAGCAACTGCACGATGAACTCGATCTCGCGGATGCCGCCGCGCGACAGCTTGACGTCGTTGCTGCGCTCCGGCCGGCCGGCGGCGCGGCGCTGCGCTTCTTCGCGGATCTTGCCGTGAAGCTGGCGCAGCCCTTCGAAGACGCCGTAGTCGAGGTAGCGCCGATAGACAAACGGCGTGATCAGCGACCGCAGCGCCAGCGCGCGCCCGCTCGTCACCGCCGCGCGCGGCGCAACGATGCGGCTCTTCAGCCACGCAAAGCGCTCCCACTCGCGGCCCTGCGTCTGCAAATACTCTTCGAGCATCGTCAGGCTGACCACCGGCGGGCCCGAGTTGCCGTTCGGCCGCAGCGCCAGGTCGACGCGAAAGACGATGCCGTCGTCGGTGACGTCGCCGATCAGCGCGTACAACTTTCGCGCGACCTTGGAAAAGAACTCATGCGCCGAGATGGAGCCCCCCGGCGATTGCATCGCCGCGCCCCCCGAGGGGGTTCTCGCTGCGGCTTGGGGCGGCCCGGCGCCGCCGCTCGCGGGCGCCAGGCCGTCGGTCTGCCCATCGTCTTCATAGACGTACACCAGATCGATGTCCGACGACACGTTCAACTCGCGTGCACCGAGTTTGCCCATGCCGACGATCCAGAAATCGATCGGCGCGCCGGCTGCGGTGCGACGGCGTGCCGTGGCGCTCGGCCGTGTCTTGCAGCGCGTCGGCGAGTGCAGCCTCGAGCGTGGCTTCGGCCAACCAGGTCATGGCCGACGTGACCGCCGCCAGCGGCGCGTCTTGTTCGACATCGACCACCGCCAGGCGTTCGATGACGAGGTGGCGCGCGATGCGCAGCGCGGCCGGCAGGGCGTGCCCTCGACTCGACAGCGTGGCGATCAGCGCGCCGATCGACGCCGCATCCGGCGCGCCGGGTGCGAGCAGCGGCAGCAACTCGGCGTAGCGCCGACGCACGCGCTGCACAAAGCGGCTGTGCTGCGCGAGTGCCGATGCAGGCGAGTCTGTGGTGGGTTCGATCGTCACGTTCTGCTACGCCCTGGGCCTATCCGCATCACGCTGTAAGCCTGTGCTAGATTGCCCGGAGCTTGTCCTCGCAGGGGGACGGCCAGGCGTTGCAAGAGTTGATTGGACTGCGCGCGCTGTGCGCGCCGCCACCTTTCTCACCGCCTGCTGCTTCATCTTCGTGTCCTCCACCCGCCACGTCCCCGACGCCTCGGCGCCGCGCACCGAGCGCCGCCGCTACGGCGGCTGGCGTCTGGCGTGGCGCGTGGCCTTCGCAACCTTGTTCGCAGCATGGAGCTTATTGCTGCTGGCATGGCTGACCCTGCAGTGGGGCATTGTGCCGCGCGTCGGCCAGTGGAAACCGCAGATCGAGCAGCGCGCCAGCGCGGCACTCGGCGTTCCTGTGACCATCGGCGCGATCCGCGTGCAATCGAGCGGCTGGATGCCGCTGATCGAACTCGACGACGTGGTGCTGGCGCCGCGCAAGGCTGCGTCCAACAGCGGGGCTGCGGCGACCGGCGGCGAGGCCTTGCCACTGCCCGACCCGGGCAGTGGCGCGCTGCGCCTGCCGCGGGTCAGTGCCACGTTGTCGGCGCGCTCGCTGCTGGGCTGGCAGCTTCGCTTCGAGCAGTTGCATGTCGATGGTGCGGCGCTCGAAGTGCGGCGCGACAGTCAGGGGCGTTTGTTCGTCGCCGGCATCGAGGTCCGCGCCGGTCCGTCGGCGGATGAAGGCGATAGCGCCGGCGCCGATTGGCTGCTGGCGCAGCGCGAGATTGCAGTGCGCAACGGCCGCGTGCGCTGGATCGACGAGCAGCGCGCGGCGCCACCGTTGGAGCTTGCCGCCGTCGACCTGGTGTTGCGCAACAGCCTGGGCCGCCATGAGATGCGGCTCGACGCGACACCGCCGGCGTCGGTCGGTCAGCGCTTCACGGTGCGCGGCGAGTTCGCGCAACCGCTGCTGGCCCAGCGCAGCGATTGGCGGCGTTGGAGCGGCACCGCGTTTGCCGAGCTGCCGCACGCCGACGCGGCGGCGCTGCAAGCCTGGCTGCCGGCCTTGCCGGTGGACGTGCCGCAAGGCGAAGGGGCGCTGCGGGCCTGGGTCGAGGTGGCTCACGGCGAGTTGCAATCGGCGCAGGCCGACCTGGCGCTGCGCGACGTCATGCTGAGCTTCCCCGGCCGAACGACGCAGGCCTTGCAGCTGCAGCGTTTGCAGGGCCGCCTCAGCGCCGAGCGCCAGGGGCGCGCCGTGCGCTTCACGGCCGAGCAGCTGTCTTTTGCCAGTGGCAACATCGACTGGCCCGCGACGCGCTGGAACCTGGTGCTGCGCGAGCGTGCAGGTGCTGCGGCGCCGGCCGCGTCGGCCAGCATCGCAGGCACTGCGCTAACGGCCGAATACGACGGCGGCGAGTTCAGCGCCGACCGCCTCGACGTCGGCGCGCTGGTCACGCTGGCAGCGCAACTGCCGCTTGGCGAGGCCGTCAACAAGCTGCTCGCCGAGTTGGCACCGAGTGGCCAGATCCGCGGCCTGGGCGCACGCTGGGACGGCCCGCTCGATGCGCCGCGCACCTACCAGTTCAAAGCGCAGGCGCAGGGGTTGTCGATCGCCGCCAAGCCGGCGGCGCAGGGCGAACGCCTCGGCCGCCCCGGGTGGCGCAACGCCACGCTCGACATCGACGCCAGCGAAAGCGGCGGCCGCGCTCAGCTCGCCTTGAACAAAGGCGCGCTGACGTTCCCCGGCGTGTTCGAGCAGCCCGAGGTCGCCTTTGACACTTTCGCCACCAAGCTGGCCTGGCGCATCACGCCGCAAGCCGGCGCTGCGCTCCCGGCGCTCGAAGTCACCCTCACCGAGACCCAGTTTGCCAATGCCGACGCGCAGGGCCAACTCGCCAAAGCCGTCTGGCGCACCGGCCCCGGAAGCGGCCTGGCGCGCGCAGGGCGATTTCCCGGACAGCTCGACCTGTCGGCCCAACTGGTGCGTGGCCGGGCAGCGGCCGTGGCGCGCTACCTGCCACTGGGCATTCCTGAAGGTGCGCGGCGCTATGTCGAACGGGCAGTGCGTGATGGTCGCGTGGCGCAGACGGCGATCACCGTCAGGGGCGACCTTTTCGACTTTCCGTTTTTTCCCCACACGCCGCCAGGGCAGCGCCAGCAGGTGGCGCCGAAGGGAGAGTTTCGCGTCACGGCACGCTTCGAAGATGTCGAATTGGCCTATGTTCCGGGCCAAGACGGGGCGCCCTCACTGTGGCCCGCGATGTCACGGGGTGCTGGCGAAGTGGTCTTCGATCGCAACACCATGGAGATCCGCAACGCGCAGGCGCGCCTGTGGGGCGTCGAGTTGTCCAAGGTCAACGGCGGCATGCGCGAACTCAACAAGCCGGTGCTGAGGCTCGAGGGCGAAGCGCGCGGCCCGGCGGCAGACTTTCTGCGCTACGTCAACCAGTCGCCGGTGGCCGGCTGGACCAGCCATGCATTGCGCGATGCGACGGCCAGCGGCGCTGCCGAACTCAAGCTGGCGCTCGAGCTGCCGATCGGCGAGCTCGAGCGCAGCAGCGTGCAAGGCACGCTGCTGCTGCATGACAACGACGTGCGTCTGACACGCGAGACGCCGGTCTTGGCCGGGGCCAAGGCGCGCGTGGCATTCACCCGCAACGGCTTCAACGTCACCGCCGCAAGCGCGCGCGTGATGGGCGGTGACGCCACCTTCGACGGCGGCACGCAGCAAGACGGCGGCCTGCGCTTCAACGGTCAGGGCGTCGCCACCGCCGAAGCGTTGCGCGCGGCGCCCGAGCTCGGCACGGTGGCTCGCCTGGCAGCGTCGGCGACCGGCCAGACCCCTTACCGTCTGGCTCTGGGCTTCGTGCGTGGCCGCAGCGAGTTCACGCTGACCAGCCCGCTCACAGGCCTGGCGCTGAACCTGCCGGCGCCGTTGACCAAACCGGCCGATGCCGCGTGGCCGCTGCGCGTGGAAACGCGAATCGCTCCCGACGGGCCCCTGCGCGACAGCTTGCGCGTCGAGCTGAGTGACGTGAGGGGCCCGTTGCAAACCAATCTGCTGTCGGCGCATTACCAGCGCGATCTGTCGCACGACGACGGCGTGCCGGTCGTCATGCGCGGTGCGATCGGCGTACTCGAATCCGCGCCCTCGCTGCCTGAGCGCGGCGTGCACGCGGTGCTGGCGTTGCCGGCCGTCGATGGCGACGCCTGGGAAGCCGCGCTCGATCGCGCGCGCGCCGCACGCGCGCCCGGGGACGCTGCCGCAGCGCCAGCCGGCGCCGTGGCCGACGAGGCAGGGGGCTACGTGCCGCACGTCGTCGCACTGCGTGCCCAGTCCATCGTCTCCGGCGGCCGGCGTCTGAACAACCTCGTGCTCGGCGTCAGCCAGGATGGCGCTGACGGCCACTGGCGCGGCAACATTGACGCCGAGCAGCTCGGTGGCTACGTCGAATACCGCGCCAGCCGCGGCCCCGCGCAGCCGGGCCGCGTCTATGCGCGCCTGGCACGCCTGGCGCTGCCGCCGGCCGAGGCCAACACGGTGGAGAACCTGCTCGCCCAAGCGCCGACCACCGTGCCGGCGCTCGATATCGTGATCGACAACTTCGAGCTGCGCGGCAAGAAGCTCGGCCGCATCGAGATCGAAGCCGTCAACCGCGGTGCGCGCGAGTGGCGACTCAACAAACTGGTGCTGACCAACCCGCAAGCGCAACTCAGTGGCAGCGGTCAATGGCAAGCCGGCGCGTCGCCGCGCATGGTGATGGATTTCAAACTCGATCTGGCCGACAGCGGCGCGCTGATGGAGCGCCTGGGGTTCGACGGCATGCTGCGCGACGGCAAGGGGCGCATGGCGGGCCAGGTGTCGTGGGCCGGTTCGCCGCTGGCATTTCATGTGCCCAGCCTGGACGGCAAATTCAGCATCGCCCTGGACGACGGCCAGTTCCTCAAGGCCGGGCCGGGCGCCGCGCGGCTGCTCTCCGTGCTCAGCCTGCAATCGCTGCCGCGCCGCCTGGCCCTGGACTTCCGCGATGTCTTCCAGGAAGGGTTTGCGTTCGACAACGTCAATGGCGACGTCACCATCGACGACGGCGTGGCCGCGACGCGCAACCTGCGCCTGCGAGGCGTGCAGGCCGCTGTGTTGATGGAAGGCAGCGCCGACCTGCAGCGCGAAACGCAGGACCTGCGCGTCATCGTCGTCCCCGAAATCAACGCCGGCACCGCCTCGCTGGCGTACGCCGTGATCAACCCCGCGGTCGGATTGGGCAGCTTCCTCGCCCAACTCTTCCTGCGCAGGCCGCTGATGGCGGCGAGCACGCGCGAGTTCACGGTGCAAGGCCCGTGGAGCGAGCCGAAGGTCGAGCGCGTCGAGCGCAAATCCGATGCGCCGATGCCGGATTTCGACACGCCGCCGGCGGCTTCGACGCCAGGGGCAGCCGCCTCGTCCCCCAAGCCGCCGTCGTGAAAGGGCCGCGATGAAGATCGCCGCATTGCAGACTGTCTCCACGCCCGACGTCGGCCGCAACCTCGACGGCTGCGGCCCGGCTGATCGCCGAAGCGGCGCAACAAGGCGCCGAGCTCGTTTCGCTGCCCGAGTACTTCTGTCTCATGGGGCAGCGCGACACCGACAAGCTTGACCATGCAGAGGCGCCCGGGTCGGGGCCGATCCAGTCGTTCCTCGTCGCAGCAGGCCAGGCAACACGGCCTGTGGCTGATCGGCGGCACGCTGCCTCTGCGCGCGGGCGCGCCAGATCGGGCGCGCAACGCCTGCTGTGTCTATGGACCCGACGGCACGCTGGCAGCGCGCTACGACAAGATCCACTTGTTCCGCTTCGAGACCGAGCGCGAAAGCTACGACGAAGCGCGTGTGCTCGAAGCCGGCGCCGAGCCGGTGGCGCTACAGGCCGGTGCGCTGCGTGTCGGCTTGTCGGTCTGCTACGACCTGCGCTTCCCCGAGCTGTACCGCGCGTTGTGCGCGCCGCCGTGCGATGTGCTGAGCGTGCCCGCCGCTTTCACCTACACAACCGGACGCGCGCACTGGGAGCTGCTGCTGCGCGCGCGCGCCGTCGAGAATCAGTGCTACGTGCTCGCTGCCGCGCAAGGCGGCACGCACGAAAACGGTCGCCGCACCTGGGGCCACAGCATGGTGGTCGATCCTTGGGGCGAGGTGCTCGCGGTGCGCGCCGAAGGCGAGGGTGTGGTCATCGCCGAGATCGATGAGAAGCGGATGGCAGCGGTGCGCAAACAATTGCCAGCGCTCGAACACCGCCGGCTGTAGACCCAGCGAACGCCGCGGATCCGGCTTTGCCGGTCCGCTGGCGTTGCCCCCGCGAGGGAGAGCGGCGCAGCCGCTCCGGGGGTGGTCACCGATTCCCGAACATCATCTGGCGCGCCAAGGCGTCCTTGACGAACGGCAGCTTGTCGAGCACCGCCAGGCCGACGCCGCGCAGCGTGTCGATGCCCGGCGTTTTCCAGGTGAAGCTGCGCGCCAGGAAGTCGGTGGTGGCGATCAGCGCCCAGCGGTCGGGTGCACGTTGCCAGGCCACACGTGACAGGGCGGCGTCGAGCGTCGGCGACGATCGGCTGCGGGCGCTGGCGTCGCGTAGCGCGGTCGCCAGCGCGAACGCGTCGCGCAGGCCGAGGTTCAAGCCCTGCCCGGCAACCGGGTGCAGCGTTTGTGCGGCATTGCCGATGCGCACCTGCCGGCCGCGCACCAGGCTGCGCTGCGCCGACAGCCCGAGCGGAAAACATTTCAACGGCGAGACGGCGGCGATGCGGCCGACCCCGGGCTCGAAAACGCTGTTGAGTACGGCGATGCGTTGCGCATCGTCGAGCTCGCGTACCGGGTCCTGGCTGCGCGGCACGCACCAGACGAGCGCCGACATCTGCCCACCCTTCAAGGGCAGCAGCGCCGCCGGGCCATGCCGCGTGAAGCGCTCCACCGCCAAGCCGGGGCGGCCGCCTTCGAGCGTGACACGGCCGACCCAGGCGTCCTGCTGGTAGTCGCTGCTCAAATCGGCGAGCGCTTTTTTCTCGCCGAAGACACCGCCTTCGGCGATCACGGCAAGGTCGAAAGCTTCGGCCACGTCGGCGTCAACCTCGACGCCATCGACGAGATTTTTGAGGGCAGTGACCGGCGTGCCGAAGCGGCTCGCCAATCGCGTCGGCTCGCCGCGCGGCCACGGCCTCCCATGCACGCTGCATCGGCGCCACGAGCGCGCCGTAGCTGAGCACGGCGCCGAGCATCGGCACGGCCATGTCGCTGGCGGACAGCCGCACCCGCGGCTCGCCGAGCCAGCCCGGCACCGCGAGCACCGGCGACTGCTGCGACACCCAGACCTCGCGGATCGGCTCGGCTTGCGCGCCGTCCCAGGCTTGCAGGCGCTCCAGCAGTTGGATGCTGCCGATGGACAGCGCCAATGTGCGCGGATCGGCCGAGACGTCGCGATCGGACGGCCGCGCGTCGAACAGCGTGACCTGAGCGCCGGGCAACTGGCGCGCGGCGAGCAGCGCCAGCGCCAGGCCCACCGGGCCGGCGCCAATCACGGCAATGCGCAAGGTCTTCATGGACGAGGCCATCCTATCCGCACGAGGCCATGCACTAGAATCGCGCGCTCTTTTCGGCCCAGCCGCCCCATGGGCAAGCCCCGTCGAGGCTGCCCTTGCAAATGTGCCGTCGCGGTCGCAATTGCCGCATCACACGCTGACTCACAAGGATCGAACCGTGTTCATCTCCACTGCCTATGCCCAAACCGCGCCCGCTGCTGCCGCGGGCGGTACCGAATCCACCCTCATCACGCTGGCGCCGTTGGTGCTGATGTTCGTCGTGCTGTACTTCATCATGATCCGCCCGCAGATGAAGCGCCAGAAGGAGCACAAGGCGATGATCGAAGCGCTGGCCAAGGGCGACGAGGTTGTCACCGCGGGTGGCCTGCTGGGCAAAGTCAGCAAGCTCGGTGAGCAATACGTGTCCATCGAAGCCGGCAGCGGCGAACTGTTGGTGCAACGCTCGTCGATCGTGCAGGTGCTGCCCAAGGGCACGATCAAGTAATCGGCGCGTTCCGTGAACCGCTATCCCTGGTGGAAGTACGCGATCATCCTGGTCGCGCTCGTCGTCGGCGCGCTCTACACGGCGCCCAATTTTTTCGGCGAGTCTCCGGCGGTGCAGGTGTCGTCTGCCAAGCCGACAGTCAAGGTGGACCAGGCGCTGGTCGGCCGCGTGCAAGACGCGTTGAAGGCGGCGACGGTCAACGCCGATTTCGTCGCCCTCGAAGGCACCTCGGTGCGGGCGCGTTTTACCGATACCGACACGCAACTGAAGGCGCGTGACGCGATTGCCAAGGCGCTGATCGCCGATCCCAATGACGCGCCGTACATCGTGGCGCTCAACCTGGTGTCGCGCTCGCCAAAGTGGATGGCCAGCCTGCGCGCGCTGCCGATGTATCTCGGCCTCGACTTGCGCGGCGGCGTGCACTTTTTGATGCAGGTCGACATGAAGGCTGCGTTGACAAAGAAGGCCGAGGCCCTCGCTGGCGATGCACGTGCGCTGCTGCGCGACAAGAGCATCCGTGCCGCGGTCACGCGCGACGGCAACAACGTCGAAGTGCGCGTGCGCGACCGGGCGGCTGCCGACGCGGCGAACAACCAGATGAAAGACAACCTGGCCGACCTTGCCTGGGTCGAGACTGCCGACGGCGACGGCTTCAAGCTCGTCGGCACGCTCAAGCCCGACGCGGGCCGCCGCATTCAGGACCAGGCGGTCAAGCAGAACATCACGACGCTGCACAACCGCGTCAACGAACTCGGTGTCGCCGAGCCGGTGATCCAGCAGCAGGGCGCCGACCGCGTGGTCGTGCAATTGCCGGGCGTGCAGGACACCGCCAAGGCCAAGGACATCATCGGCCGCACGGCGACGCTCGAAATGCGCTTGGTCGATGACAGCGCCGAAGCGGCCTCCGCCGCGGTCGGCAGCGGCCCAGTGCCGTTCGGCGCTGAGCGCTATGTCGAGCGCGGCGGCGCACCGCTGATCTTGAAGCGCCAGGTGATCCTCACCGGCGAGAACCTCACCGACGCCCAGGCCGGCATCGACAGCCAGGACCAGCAGCCCAAGGTCGATCTCACGGTCGATGCCAAGGGCGCGCGCATCATGCGCGACGTGAGCCGCGAAAACGTCGGCAAGCGCATGGCGATCCTGCTGATCGAAAAGGGCAAGGGCGAGGTTGTGACCGCGCCGGTGATCCGCAGCGAGCTCGGCGCGCGCTTCCAGATTTCCGGCAGCATGACGACGCAGGAGGCCAACGACACCGCGCTCTTGCTGCGCGCCGGCTCGCTGGCCGCGCCGATGGAGATCATCGAAGAGCGCACCATCGGGCCGAGCCTAGGCGCCGAGAACATCGACAAGGGCTTCAAGAGCGTGACCTACGGCTTCACCGCGATCGCCGTTTTCATGTGCGCTTACTACCTGCTGTTCGGCGTCTTCTCGACGGTCGCCCTGGCTTTCAATCTCGTGCTGCTGGTGGCGCTGCTGTCGATGTTGCAGGCCACACTCACGTTGCCCGGCATCGCCGCCATTGCGCTCACGCTCGGGATGGCGATCGATGCCAACGTGCTGATCAACGAACGCGTGCGCGAGGAACTCAGATCGGGCGTGAGCGCGCAGATGGCGATCCAGACCGGCTACGAGCGCGCCTGGGGCACCATCCTCGACTCCAACATCACGACGCTGATTGCCGGCCTGGCGCTGTTCGCCTTTGGCTCGGGGCCGGTGAAGGGGTTTGCCGTTGTGCACTGCCTGGGCATCATGACGTCGATGTTCTCGGCCGTCGTGTTTTCGCGCGCGCTGGTGAATCTCTGGTACGGGCGGCAGAAGAAGTTGAAGAGCGTTTCGATCGGGCAGCTGTGGAAGCCGGCGGCAACCGCCGGAACAGCGGTCACGCCTGAGGCGGAGGGATAGGCCATGGAGTTCTTCCGCATCTCCAAAGACATTCCGTTCATGCGCCACGCGCTGGTGCTGAACGCGATTTCCTTCATCACCTTTCTCGCAGCAGTCTTCTTTCTCGTCACGCGCGGCTTGAACCCGTCGATCGAGTTCACCGGCGGCACCGTGATGGAGGTCTCCTACGCGCAGACGGCCGATGTCGCCAAGACGCGCGCCACCGTCGAGACGCTGGGTTTCGGCGAAGTGCAGGTGCAGAACTTTGGCACCTCGCGCGATGTGCTGATCCGCCTGCCCTTGAAGACGAAGGACGGTGGCGGTGCCAAGCAAGACGAAGTCGCTGCACGTGTTTTCGGCGAACTGTGCAAGGCGGAGTCCGGCACGGTGGCCGACAAGAGCTACACCACGCCGCAGGGCGAGCAGGTGCAGCGCAAGGCCTGCAACGCCGGCACGGCGGAGCCGATTCGCCTCTCGCGTACCGAGTTCGTCGGCCCCACGGTCGGCGAGGAACTCGCGCTCGACGGGGCGTTGGCGCTGGCCGTCACCGTCATCGGCATCATGATCTACCTTGCCTTCCGCTTCGAGTGGAAGTTCTCGGTGGCCGGCATCATCGCCAACCTGCACGACGTGGTCATCATCCTCGGCTTCTTCGCCTTTTTCCAATGGGAGTTCTCGCTGCCGGTGCTGGCGGCGATCCTGGCGGTGCTGGGCTATTCGGTCAACGAGTCGGTGGTGATCTTCGACCGCATCCGCGAAACCTTTCGCCGCTGGCGCAAGCTTGACACGCACCAGGTCATCGACCATGCGATCACGAGCACGATCAGCCGCACCATCATCACCCATGGCTGCACACTGATGATGGTGATGTCGATGCTGGTCTTCGGCGGGCCGACGCTGCACCACTTTGCGTTGGCGCTGACCATCGGCATCCTGTTTGGCATCTACTCCTCGGTCTTCGTGGCCGCGGCCATCGTCATGTGGCTGCGCGTCAAACGCGAAGACCTCGTGAAGGCTTCCGCAAAGGGCGGCGATCCGAATGACCCGAACGCCGGCGCCGTCGTCTGAAAAACGGGGTGCTGGTGTAGAGTCTCTGTAACACCCGAGCCCCTCTTTCCCCCTTCAAACACGCACCCATGGCGACTGTCGGCGATGCAGCCAGCTTGGCCTATCAGGCGCGGCGCGTGTACACCGAAGAGCTGGTCAAGGGCCTGCCGACGCTGATCAACTTCGTCGCCAACTGGGCGGCGTCGCCCGAGCGGACCACGACGACGACGGCCGATGCCTGGCAGCTGCAGCGCATCCGTGATCTGGTGCCCGACATGCGCCAGCGTGGCGCGGCCTGGCATCAGAGCATGGTGGCGGCCTTGCAGGATGCGCTGCACGGGGGCGGGGCGGCATCCGGTGCGGGCAGCGGCAACACCAAGTCCGGGGCCAAGGTGAAGCTCTCGCTGGTCGAAGACGTGACCATCGAGCGTGAGATCACGGCATCGCGCCTGGCGCTGGCCGTGATGGACCGCGCCGGCTCCGAGTTCAATGATCTACGCGCCCGCGTCGCGTTGCTGGAGCGGCGCGAGGAGCTCGATGCCAACGACCTGCTGCGCGCCCACGTGCTGGCGCGGATCGTGGTCGATGCCTGGATCGAAGCCGGTTTGCCGGACGCGACGCTGCGCGACGTGCAGCCGGTCTTGAACGACGAGCTGTCAACGCTGGCCCAGGAGGGCTACCACGAGGCCAACAGCATGCTGGTCGAGAACCGCGTCCTTGCCGAGATCGATCTGCGCCCGCTGATCCGGCGCACGCGCGGCGGCGCGGCGGCCAGCGGCTACTCCGGCGTCGTCAGCGAAGAAACGCGGCTGATGACACGCAGCGGTGCTGCGGCCGTGGCACCGGCCAGCGCGGCGACCGACAACGCGACAGACGTGATGCAGCGGCTGAACCGCATGCTCGAGCGCCAAGTGCCGGCCTTTGCCGAGACCACCAATGTCGGCACGCGAACGGTGTCGCCGGGCCTGACGCAGGCCATCGGCCATGCGCAGCAGGGCGTGCAGCGGCGGTTGCAAGCCGCCGAAGGCAAGGATGCGAATGCGCCGACGGTGTCACCGGCCCTGCTCGAAGAGCTGCAGGCGCGCAAGCAGGCGCTCAAGCGCGCCGCCGAAACGCCGGCCGAGCGGGCGACGATCGAGATCGTGGCACTGCTGTTCCAGGCTATCCTGACCGAAGAACGCATCCCGCCGGCACTGCGCGTCTGGTTTGCAAGACTGCAGATGCCGGTGTTGCGTGTGGCGGTCGGCGAGCCCGACTTCTTCGCCACCATTGACCACCCGGCGCGGCGCCTGATCGACCGCATGGGCGCTTGCGTGATGGGCTTCGAGAGTTCGGCCGCGGCGATTGCCGGTGCGCTCGAAGGCGAGATCAAACGCGTGGTGCAGGTCGTCGAGGCCTACCCCGACACTGGCCGACGTGTTTTCCAGACCGTGCTCACCGAGTTCGAGCGCTTCCTCGAGAACTACTTCAAGAGTGAAAACGAGGCCACCAAGAAGGGCGTGTCGCTGGCGCAGCAGGTGGAGCAGCGCGAGACTCTGGCCATCCAGTACACGATCGAGCTGCGCAAGCTGCTCAACGAAGTGCCGGTGCAAGAGGGCGTGCGCCAGTTCTTGTTCCAGGTCTGGGCCGACGTGATGGCGATCACCGCGCTGCGCAACGGCGCGCACAGCGAAACCACCAAGGGCACGCGCGCCGCTGCGGTCGATCTGGTTTGGTCCGCTGGCGCCAAGGTCACGCGTGAAGAACGCGCCGAGGTCATCCGCAAGTTGCCGCCGCTGCTGAAGAAGCTACGCGACGGCATGGAGTCGGCCGGCGTGCCGGATAGCAAGCGCGACGAGCACATCCGCGCGTTGAACGAATCATTGGCCGCTGCCTTCAATGCCAAGGCTGCGGCCATACCGCCGGAGCGCTTCGAAGAGCTGCGCGAACGCCTCGAAGCGCTCGAAGAGATGCTGCCCGAGGCGGGCGACGTGCAGTTGGACGAGACGCTGATGCTGGACCTCTCCGGCGATGACAGCAACGCCATGGAAGTCGTCGGCGAGGGCGGCTCGATGCCGACGCCGGCCATGCTGTCGTGGGCCAAGGAGCTGCAGGTTGGCAGCTGGTACATGCTCGAGTACCAGGAAAAGACGATGGCGGTGCAGCTGGCCTGGCAGGGCGCGCGCCGACATCTGACGTTATTCGTCACTGCCACCGGCCGCTGCTTGCTGTTTGAGCAGAACCGGCTGGCGTCTTATCTGCAGGCGGGGCTGCTGTTGCCGGCGCAGGAAGAAGCGTTGACGGTGCGGGCGACGCGCACGGCGTTGGCGAAGATCGATGCCGACCCCGCGAGACTATTGAACTGAAAACACGGCCTGAAGGCCGTGCTGGGTGGTGCGCCTTCGGCGCTTAGTGCACTACCCGCTCTTCGGGCGCGACGAAAAGTTCGTCGAGGATCAGCGCATCCGGCTCTTCGCCCAGGCTCCAGAAAACCATCAGTACGATGACCTTGAGGTCTTCGAGGTCGACCGGGTTGGCGCCGACGGCCATCGCACGGTCGACGACCATCTCACGCATCGGCGGCGGCAGCACGCCGGCAGACTCGAGAAAGCTGATGAAGCCGATCGACTCTTCACCGAGACGCTCCTGCTCGGCAGGTGAGTACACGCGCAGGGCGGTCGCGCTTTGCTGTCCGCTGTAGCTCTCGGCTGCACCGGCCAGACCGTCGAGCCAGACCAGCGCCTCCTGGATTTCGTCGCTCTCGAAGCCGGCCGCCGAGAGCTTGCGTGTGAGCTGTGCATGGTCGGGGCAGGCGTCCGGGCGCCAGTAGGTTTCGTAGAGATAGACCAGCACGTCGAACATGATGCGATTCACTATATCGCAGCAACCATTGGCAGGGTCGGTGCGTTTTCCTACGCCGCGCTGCGGCGCTGAAACAGGCCGCCAGGCAGGCGCGCAACGCGGCCATCGAGCTCGAGCTCGAGCAACTGCGCGTTGAGCTCGGCCGTGCTCATGCCGGTGCGCGCGCCGAGCGCGTCGAGGGTGGCCGGTTCGTGGCCGAGGGCCTGCAGCAAGGGCGAATCCCCGGGGGGCGCGTCGGCGCGTGCGCCTATCGGCTCGCCGACCTTCCACTGCAGTTCACTCGTGATGTCGTCGGCCGACTCGACGAGCTTGGCGCCTTGTTTGATCAGCGCGTGGCAGCCGCGCGATTGCGGCGAGTGGATCGATCCGGGAATCGCAAAGACCTCGCGCCCGGCTTCGAGCGCGGCGCGCGCGGTCGACAGCGAGCCGGAAGGCAACGCCGCCTCGACCACCAGCGTGCCGCGCGCCAGGCCGGCGATGATGCGGTTGCGCTGCGGAAAGTTTTCCGCCAACGGCGGCACGCCGATCTCGAACTCCGTCAGCAGCAAGCCCTCGGCTGCAATGCGGTGTGCGAGTGCGCGATGGCGCGCAGGGTAGATGCGGTCAGGCCCGGTGCCCATGACGGCGATCGTGCCGCCCGGCCCGGACAACGCGCCTTCATGCGCTGCGCCATCGATGCCCAGCGCCATGCCGGAGACGACCGCGAGGCCGGCTTGCGACAGGTGTTTGGCAAAAGCGCGCGCATTGTCGACACCCTGCGCTGTCGGATTGCGGCTGCCGACAATGGCGATCGAGACGGCTTGCAGCCACTCGACGTGACCCTGCGCATACAAAAGGAGCGGCGGGTCGGCGGTTTCGAGCAGCGATGACGGATAGGCTGCGTCGCCGAGTGCAATGACGTGGCGTGAAGCATCGCCTTCAAGCCAGCTGCGTGTGGCGGCGACTTGTTCCTCGTGCCGCGGTGGAGGCTCTTTCAGCGCTGCTGCGGCGGCGCAGCCAAGAAGCTCACTCAGCGTCGCAGGACCGGCATCGAACACGGCTTGCGGCGCGCCGCAGGCAGCGAGCAAACGGCGGGCTGTGGAGCGGCCAATGCCCGGTGTGCGCAGCAAGCGCAGCCAGGCGTCCAGGTCTTCAGGCGCGGTCAACCGCAGACCGCGAACGCTCAGGGCTGCGTGAAGCGGTCGCCTGCGCGCACCGGCTGCTGGACTTGCAGCAGCAACGCGTAGGACACGCGCTCGAAGGTGCGGAAGACAAACATCAGACCATGGCGCTCGTCGGGCAGCTTGATGGCCTCGGGACGCTCGTTGGTGCGATCGACTGCGCGCTCGCCGTCGCGCAGCACAGCCAGCACGTGGCCACGCTCGAGGCCATCACGCGTGCCACGGTTGATGGCCACCACCTGGTTCTGGCCGGCGTTCAAGGCGTCGCCGTAGACCTGCACAATTTGTCCGCTCATCGGTTGCGACGGCGCGCGTGGGGAAAAGCTCGAGAAGTCGCGCTGCGACACCGAAGCCAAGCGGTCGCCGACGCCGACCTCTTCCTTCACGCTCAGGATCTCGAAGGTCGCCGGTACGGCCACGCGCGTCGTGCTCGGTCCGAAAACCGTTTCGATGCCCTTGGCGTCAGCGACCACGGCGCTGCTGCCTTCACGCACGTATGCCGCGGTGCCGACGAAGCGAGCTTCGTAGCCGAGGACTTCCTTAGTGGTCGGGTCCAGCAGCGGGGTGGCCTGGCGGAACAGGCGCCAATCGGTGATGCCGCCGAGCTCGCCGCGCACGTAGGCGCGGTCACCTCGGCCCATCAGGACACGGCTTTCGGGCGCGGCGACGATGCGCGGCGCATTGGCCAATTCGTTGTCGTTCAGGACCACGGCCTCATTGAGGAAGGGCGCGATCAGGTTCAGCGGAATCGTCGGGATCGCGCTGTCGCCGGTCGCCTCACCGCGGGCCCGTGGTGATAGCTTGACCGTGCCGTCGGGTAGGCTGCCGTCGGCCACGCGCAGGCGCGCCCGGCCACCCGAGCGGTCCAGCACCAGCACCTGGCCCGGGTAGATCAAGTGCGGATTGCGGATCTGTTCGAGGTTCATGCCCCACAGTTGCGGCCAGCGCCACGGGCTTTTCAGGAACAGCTTGGAAATGTCCCACAGCGTGTCGCCGCGCTTGACGGTGTGGCTGTCGGGCGCGTTGGGCGAGAGGTCTTCGATCGGCACGCCGGCTTGCGCTGTTTGCTGCGCGGTGCTGCGCTGCTGCGGCGTCACCGGGTAGGTCTGTGCGACGGCGCTGCCGCACACCAGGGCCAGCGCGCTGGCGATCAACGAAGTGGCGTGGCGCTGAACGTGGCGTCGAATCATGATCACAGGGGCTCCCGGGGTCCGCAGCGTTGGCATTTGAGACAATCAGGCCGCGTTTTTCAGAGTCTTCGAGCCATCGGCCGACGGCTCATCACCCGGTCGGCACAATGCTCACTTGGTTTGGCAGATTCTGCCTCTAAACCCTTGATGCCGCAATGAAACTGCCCTGCGGGCCGGTCCTGCGCGGCGCCTCTGTGTCACCTTTCACGAATCATGTCGCTGCTGCCGATCCTGCGCTATCCCGACCCCCGTCTGCACACCGTTGCCAAGCCCGTAGCCGCGGTCGATGAACGGGTCCGCTGTCTCGTCGATGACATGCTTGAGACGATGTACGCCAACGACGGCGTCGGCCTGGCGGCGACGCAGGTCAATGTGCATGAGCGTGTGCTCGTGATCGACACGTCGGAGACGCGCGATGCGCCGCGCGTGCTGATCAACCCTGAACTGACCGCGCGCAGCGAGGAGATGATGCTCGGCGAAGAAGGTTGTTTGTCAGTGCCGCAGATCTACGACAAAGTGCCGCGCCATGCCCGCATCTCGGTGCGCGCGCTCGGCCGCGACGGACTGGTTCAGACGTTTGACGCTGAAGGCCTGGAGGCGGTCTGCGTGCAGCACGAGATGGACCACCTCATGGGCAAGGTGTTCGTCGAATACCTGAGCGCATTGAAGCGCGACCGCATCAAGACCAAGATGCTGAAGAAGACGCGTGAGGAACAAGGGCCGCCGTCAGCGCATGGCCGGCCGTTGTGACGTTGCGCGTGGCGTTTGCCGGCACGCCGCAGTTTGCGGCGGCGGCGTTGCAGGCTGTGATCGCAGCGCGGTTCGACGTGCCGCTGGTGCTGACGCAGCCCGATCGTCCTGCCGGCCGCGGCCTGAAGCTGCACGCCTCTTCGGTCAAACAACTCGCGCTACAGCACGCCATTCCGGTGGTGCAGGCACGCAGCCTGCGACTCGACGGCAAGTATCCCGAGGACGCTGCGGCGGCGCGGGCTGTGCTTGACGCAGCGCGGCCCGATGCGCTGGTGGTCGCGGCCTACGGCCTCATCCTGCCGCCGCAAGTGTTGGCCTTGCCGCGCCTGGGCTGCCTCAACATCCACGCCTCGCTGCTGCCGCGCTGGCGCGGCGCCGCGCCGATCCACCGGGCGATCGAAGCTGGCGACACCCAGACCGGCATCACGATCATGCAGATGGACGCCGGCCTGGACACCGGCGACATGCTGCTGGCCGAAGCGCTGCCAATCGCTGCCGACGACAGCACGGCCACGCTGCATGACCGGCTGGCCGCGCTCGGCGCCCGGCTGATCGTGCAAGCGCTCACGGCAGCGGCCCGCGGCGGTCTCGTCGCGCACGCGCAGTCTGAGGCCGGCGTCACCTACGCCCACAAGATAGACAAGGCCGAAGCGCGCATCGATTGGCAACAGCCTGCGGCGACGATCGAGCGCCGCGTCCGCGCGTTCGATCCGCAGCCCGGCTGCCACTTCGAGTTTGAAGGCGAGCCGCTCAAGGTGTGGCGCGCGCGTGTGGCCTTCGGCTTCGGCGGCGAAGCCGGCGCGGCGCGGCTTGACGCGGAGCGCTTTCTGATGGGCTGCGGCGACGGCGCCGCCCTCGAACTGCTCGAAGTGCAGCGCCCCGGCGGCCGTCGCCAGCCTGTAGCGACATTTCTGGCGGCGCGGCGCGGCTAAAGCCGGCGCCGCAGTGGCCGATATCCCTACCATGTTGCACCGCGTCCTCCTCCTCACCCTGTTGGCCCTGCCCTTGGCCGGTTGCGAATTGCTCGGTGGCGAGTCCGCCGAGGCGCTGGGCGCGCGCAAAGAGGCCGAAGGCAAGGCCGTCGGTGGCGCCTGCCGCCACGCCGGTCGTGCCATCGAAGACTGCTTCGCGCTCAACAAACGCGCCGACAAGGCCGCAGTGTTTGCCGGGTGGCGCGAGATGAACGACTACATGCGCGACAACAAGGTCGAAGCCGTCGCGCCGCAAGCTGGGCCTGCGCTGGCCGAGACCTCGGCCAGGACGGAAACTCCGGCGGCGGCCGAAGCGCCTGCGAAATCCAAGCCAGCCAAGCCGAAGAAGACCGACTCCTGAGCGCCGCGGGCGGGTTTCGAGACTGAACGCTCAGGTGCTCAGGCGGTTGGACCACCGCAGCAGCCAGTCCCAGACTGGCGCCGAGCGGTTGGTCGCCATCAGCGCTCCGGCCATGCGCTCGGGCAACCTCAGAACGCCGACGGCCCATGCTCTCATGGCGAGGCGCTCGAACGCCGTGTAGCCTGGGCACGCGCTGACCGAGTCACTCATCAGGCGGCGCAGGCTGCGCGCCGTGTCCGTCGGGAAGGGGTGCGACTCGGGCGCCCAGCGCCACGAGATGATGCGGTGGCGCACATGGGGGGGCAAGGTCAGGAAGGGTCCCGGCACGTCGATGCCCGAGCGGGTGCGCAGCATGGCCAGCGTCTTGTCGCGGCTGGCGTAGTTCAGCCTGACCTCGTCACCGATGCTGGCGCTGAAGTTGCCGCGATAGCCGGGGACGGCGCTCGGCAGCTTGCGGTGCAGCCGGTACGAACCCAGGGGCCGCCCGGTGTCGACCACCTTTCCATGGAACGGGGCCGTCACGAACGGAACCGTGTCTACAGATGGGCCAGTCGGATGGCGTGACCGGAAAGTACGGCGCAACGGCCGCGCGACGATACAGGTTGCCGCTGCCGGGGGGGCCGCCATAGTGACCGAATTGCCGGATGAGGGGCACGACATCGCCTTGGTGCCTCAGGTACGGCACCATCCCGACCAAGGGTCGAGCTGGCTGTCGATCAGCCGCAACGGAAATTGAACCTTCGCGGTGTCATCCTCGGCCAGCGCCATGCAGCTTGAGATCGCGTCCGCGTCCAGCACATCATCGGCATCGAGCCAGACGATCCACTCGCCGGTAGCCGCCTCGATGCCGAGGTTGTAGCCCTGGCCCTGGCCGATATTCTTCGGCTGGCGCACGATGCGCACACGGTTCGCGTAAGCCGCAATCACCTGGGCGGACGTATCTGTCGAGCCGTTGTCGACGACCACGATCTCGGTGTCGT
Source organism: uncultured beta proteobacterium (assembly GCA_963814385.1). GTDB lineage: Bacteria > Pseudomonadota > Gammaproteobacteria > Burkholderiales > Burkholderiaceae_C > CADEEN01. Next base: position 41,019 of record CAWFCX010000046.1, on the reverse strand, counting down.
CGTGGTCTTGTGCCAGTGCAGACTCGATGGCCTGCGCGACAAACCCGGCGTAGTTGTAATTGAGGACGACGACGGTGACGCGCATTAGTTTGGACCTTGCTCCGCAACGCGCGGGGAGCTCGCGAGGCAGTCTTCGAATGGAATGCATCGATTGTTCCGGTTTCAGCACCTCCCGGCCCATCCCCCGCCCACGTGGCGAAGCGTCCCTGCGCGTGAACCATGGCGCTGTTCTCGCCGCGCACCCCTCAACAGCGTGGCCCCAGCGCCGCCACGCCGGCAGCGGCCGGGTTCATCGGCGGCAGTAAATAGTCCTTGAGTGTGGCTGGACGCAACGGCACACTGGCGCCCCCACAACAAGCACAGGAGTGCCCGGACATGACCGTCGCCCGCATCACCGAGATCACCGCCATCAGCAAGAAGAGCTTCGACGACGCCGTCGCTGTCGGCGTTTCGCGCGCCAATAAAACCCTGAAGAACGTCAAAGGCGCCTGGATCAAGAACCAGGAAGTCATGGTCGACAAGGGCAAGGTCACGGGCTACAAAGTCAACCTGAAGGTGACCTTCGTCCTCGCGGACTGATCGGTTTTACCCATGCGGGGACAATCCTCGCATGAGTTCAACCGACGTGGTGTCCGCGCCGCTGTGGCGCCACCCCGAATTCGTGCGTGGATTTCGGGACATGAACAGTGTCTCGCTTGGCATCGCGGCCTGGGGTCTGCTGACCGGCGTGGCCATGGCCAAGAGCGGTTTGCCGCTGCCGATGGCGCTGCTGATGTCGGTCATCGTCTTTGCCGGCAGTGCGCAGCTTGCGGCGCTGCCGCTCATCACCAGCGGCGCCCCGGTGTGGCTGGTGTGGGCGGCGGTGTTGTGCGTCAACCTGCGCTTCGTCGTTTTGAGCGCCGGCTGGCGCGCCTACTTCGCACCGCTGCCGCGCGCGCAGCGCCTGCGCATGGCGTACTTCGCGGCCGACTTGAACTATGTGCAGTTCATGAAGCGCTTTCCCGAGCCGCGGCCCGACGCCGCGCAGGTGCCGTACTTCTGGGGCGGTGTGGCCAGCAACTGGCCGGCGTGGCAGATACCGGCGTTGGCCGGCATCCTGCTGGCCGACCGCGTGCCGACGAACTGGGGCCTGGGCTTTGCGGGCACGCTGGCGCTGCTCGGCATTACCTACTCCCTGATGCAGGGCCGCGCGTCGTGGATCGCCGCTGGCGTGGCCGGCTGCGCCGCGGTGGCCACGTTTGCGCTGCCGCTCAAGCTGAACCTGCTGGTGGCGATCGCGGCGGCGGTCGCGATCGGTCTTGTCATGGACCGTCGCGAGCGACGTTCATGACATCGCTGGAAGGTCTCGTCACCGTGATCGGCATGGCGCTGATCACCCTGCTGACGCGCGGCTTCTTCCTTCTTCCCGAGCGTGAAGTGCCACTGCCGGTCTGGTTCAAGCTCGGCTTGCGCTACGCACCGCTGGCCACGATGGCCGCCATCGTCGTGCCCGAGGTGGTGATGACGCAAGGCCACCTGATCACGACGTGGATGGACGCGCGCCTGCCGGCTGCCGCCGTGGCCACGGCCTACTTCTTCTGGCGGCGCGACATCCTGGGCACGATCCTGTCGGGCACGGCGGTGTTGCTGGTGCTCAAGTTGGTCTTCGCTTGGTGATGGTGAGCCCCGCGGCCGCTGCGCGGACACTCCCCCGACAGGAGGTCCGGGGCGTTCCTAGAATGCACCCATGAACATCCTTCGCTTCTCCGACCTCGTTGCGCAGGGCCGCGTCCGCGGCCAGCGCGTCTTCATCCGCGCCGACCTGAACGTGCCGCAAGACGACAGCGGCAAGATCACCGAAGACACGCGCATCCGCGCCTCCGTGCCCTGCATCCAGATGGCGCTCGATGCCGGCGCCGCGGTGATGGTGACCTCGCACCTTGGCCGCCCCACCGAAGGTGAATTCAAACCTGCGGATTCGCTGGCGCCGGTGGCCTTGCGGCTCGGTGAATTGCTCGGCCGCAGCGTGCCGCTCAAGGCGAACTGGGTCGATGGCGTCGATGTCAAACCCGGCGACGTGGTGCTGCTCGAAAACTGCCGCGTCAACAAGGGCGAGAAGAAAAACAGCGAGGCGCTGGCGAAGAAGATGGCCGCGCTGTGCGACATCTTCGTGCACGACGCCTTCGGCACCGCGCACCGCGCCGAGGCGTCGACCTACGGCATCGCGCAGTTCGCGAAGGTCGCCTGCGCCGGGCCGCTGCTCTCCGCCGAGATCGATGCCATCACCAAAGCGCTGGCGCAGCCGAAGCGGCCGCTGGTGGCGATCGTGGCCGGCAGCAAGGTCAGCACCAAGCTGACGATCCTGCAGAGCCTGGCCAGCAAGGTCGATGGCCTCGTCGTCGGTGGCGGTATCGCCAACACCTTCATGCTCGCCGCAGGGTTGCCGATCGGCAAGAGCCTGGCCGAAGCCGATCTGGTGGGAGACGCCAAGGCCGTGATCGACGCGATGAAGGCGCGCGGCGCGGCGGTGCCGATCCCGACCGACGTGGTCTGCGCGAAGTCCTTCGCTGCCGACGCCGTGGCGACGGTGAAGGCGGCGAAGGACGTGGCGCCCGACGACCTGATCCTCGACATCGGCCCACAAACCGCTGCAGTTATCGCCGCGCAGTTGAAGGCCGCCGGCACCATCGTCTGGAACGGCCCGGTCGGTGTGTTCGAGTTTGACGCCTTCGCCAAAGGCACAGAGACGATCGCACGTGCGATTGCCGACAGCGACGCCTTCTCGATTGCTGGTGGCGGCGACACGCTGGCCGCCATCGCCAAGTACGGCATCGAAAAGGACATCGGCTACATCTCCACCGGCGGCGGCGCGTTTCTCGAAGTACTGGAAGGGAAAACACTGCCTGCTTTCGAGATCCTGACCCAGCGCGCAAACGGGTAAATCGGGCGTAGGCTTTGGCCCTCCAAGAATGAGGAGCCAGGCATGGAACACAAGCCGCTGACGACCGCGGAGCAAGCTCTCGCCGACGCCGCTTTCGAATACCACCGCTCACCCACGCGCGGCAAGATCACCGTCTCGGCTACCAAGCCGCTGGCCAACCAGCGCGACTTGTCGCTTGCGTATTCGCCTGGTGTGGCCTACCCGTGTCTGGCGATCCAGGCTGACCCGAAGATGGCCGCGGAGTACACCTCGCGCGGCAATCTGGTGGGCGTCATCACGAACGGCACGGCGGTGCTCGGCCTGGGCAACATCGGGCCGCTGGCCGCCAAGCCTGTGATGGAAGGCAAGGGCTGCCTGTTCAAGAAGTTTGCCGGCATCGATGTCTTCGACATCGAACTCGCCGAGAACGACCCCGACAAGCTGATCGAACACGTGGTTGCGCTCGAGCCAACGCTGGGCGGCATCAACCTGGAAGACATCAAGGCGCCCGAGTGTTTCTACATCGAGAAGAAGTTGAAGGAACGGATGAACATTCCGGTCTTTCACGACGACCAGCATGGCACCGCGATCATCTCCGGCGCCGCCCTGTTGAACGGGCTCGAGCTGGTGGGCAAGGAGCTGGGAAAGATCAAGCTTGTGTCCTCGGGTGCCGGTGCGGCCGCGATCGCCTGTCTGGACGTGATGGTGGGTCTTGGCGTCAAGCAGGAGCACATCTTCGTCGTCGATTCGCGCGGCGTGATCCAGCACGAGCGTGAGGACGCGCGCACCGGCAAGCTGGACGAGAGCAAGCAGCGCTACTGCCAGAAGACTTCGGCGCGCACGCTGGCCGACGTCATGAAGGACTGCGACGTTTTCCTCGGCTGCTCCACCGCCGGCGTGCTGACTTCCGAGATGGTCAAGACGATGGCGCTGCAGCCGATCATCCTGGCGCTGGCCAACCCCGAGCCCGAGATCCGGCCCGAGCTGGCCAAGGCCGCGCGGCCGGACTGCATCGTTGCGACCGGCCGCTCGGACTATCCGAACCAGGTCAACAACGTCCTCTGTTTCCCCTACATCTTTCGCGGCGCGCTCGATTGCGGCGCGACGCGCATCACCGAAGCCATGAAACTGGCCTGCGTGCGCGAGATTGCGGCGCTGGCCAAAGCCGAGATCAGCGACGAGGTGGCCGCTGCGTACACGGGCCAGGAGCTCGCGTTCGGGTCTGAGTACATCATCCCCAAGCCCTTCGATTCACGATTGATCCTGCGCATCGCGCCGGCGGTGGCCAAGGCCGCCGCTGAAAGCGGTGTGGCAACGCGGCCCATCGCCGACATGGACGCCTACCGCCAATCACTCACGCGCTTCGTCTATCAGACCGGCCTGGTGATGCGCCCGGTCTTTGCCGCGGCCAAGGCCAAGCCGGCGCGCGTGGTCTATGCCGAAGGCGAAGACGAGCGCGCGCTGCGCGCGGTCCAGGTGGTGATCGACGAGCGGCTGGCCGAGCCGGTGCTCGTCGGCCGGCCGGCGGTGATCGAGTCACGCATCGCGCGCGCCGGGTTGCGCATCAAACCCGGCCGTGACATCGAGATCGTCAACCCCGAGGACGATCCGCGCTACCGCGAGTGCTGGGAGGACTACCAGCAGCTGCTGGGCCGTCAGGGCGTGACGCCGTCGATGGCCAAGGCCGCGCTGCGGCGCTCGAACACGCTGATCTCGGCGATGCTGCTGCGCCGCGGCGATGCCGACGCCATGTTGTGCGGCCTGGTCGGCCGCTACGACGCGCACCTCGAGCAGGTGCGCGACACGATCGGCCTGAGACCTGGCGCGACGACATTTGCTGCGATGAACGCACTGCTGCTCGACGAGCGCACGCTGTTCCTGGCCGACACCTTCGTCAACGATGAGCCGAGTGCGGGACAACTCGCCGAGATCGCGGCGATGGCCTGCGATGAGCTGCGCCGCTTCGGCCTGACGCCGCGTGTGGCCTTTGTCTCTCACTCGATGTTCGGCTCGTCGACGCGGCCGTCGGCCCAACGCATGCGCGCTGCGTCGGAACTGTTCAAGGCCTTGCAGCCGGGGACCTCGTGCGACGGCGAGATGCACGGCGACGCCGCTCTGTCGCAGGACATTCGCAAGAGCTTCCTGCCCGACAGCACGCTCGAAGGCGAGGCCAACCTGCTGTTGCTGCCCAACATCGACGCCGCGAATATTCTGTTCAACGTGCTCAAGGTGACGGGCGGCCACGGCGTGACCGTCGGCCCGGTGCTGCTCGGCGCGGCGCGGCCGGTGCACATCCTGACGCCGTCATCGACGGTGCGGCGAATCGTCAACATGACGGCGTTGGCGGTGGCGGATGCAGCAGCAGTGCAGCGCTGAGCCATGCCGGCAGGCCAGCGCTGGGCCGCTCCCGAGCGGCCTGCGCTCCCCTCGGGGGGCGCGAGCGCAGCGAGCTTGGGGCCGTCAGTTACTGCGCTACCGGAGCGTCGTTCAGGATTTCAGCGTAGTTGAACATTGGCAGCGGCGGCGGCAGCTTCAGCTTTTCGGCCACGCTGATGCGGATCTGGTACGAGAAGCGCTTCAGTGTCTCGATCGGCACCGTCTCGGCCGCCACTTTTCCGATCAGGATTTGCTCGACCTTGTGCGCGGTGAATTGGCCGACGCTGTGATAGCGGCTGACCAGACCCGACAGCGCACCGGCCTGCATCAGCTGCTCGGTCGATGCGAACGTCGGCAGACCGACTTCCATCGCCGTGGGGATGATCACGTCCTGCGCGAGCGTGCCCAGAAAGCTGTCCGGCGGCAGGTACAACCACTGCGAGCCCGCCTCCTTGAGCTCGCGTACCAGCTCTGCTGCGCCCTCCGCGGTGACCTTGCGCTGCGCATCCAATCGGAACGTGCGCGTGATGGTGTCGAAGTTGCGCTCGCGGCCGAGCTTGCGGAGCTCATCCAGCACCACGACCGAGTTCTGCTCGGTCGGCGTGTACAGCACGCCCAGCTTCTGGTACGGCCGGTAGGCGGCCATCGCCTGAATCTGCGCCGCCACCGGAGCAACGTGGATCACGCCGGTGACGTTCTTTCGCGTGCCGCCCTTTTCCGGAATGATCTTCGCCAGCGTCGGCGAGGCCACCAGCGTGAACACCACCGGGATGTCGGTGATGTGCTTGGCCGGATCGATCGCGTCGTAGGGCCCCAGCACGCCCAGCGTCACCGAGGTGCCCCAGGTGTAGATGACGTCGGGCTTGGTGGCGCGGATCTCGTCGAGGAAGGCCGGCATGCGGTTCGCGTCACGGTTCAGGTCGCGGTAAGTGATCTGCACCGGGATCTTGCGCGAGGCAAAAAACTCTTCGAACCCCTTCTCGACATCGGTCATGCCGCGGAACGTGATGGCGTAGATGCGCAACGGTCGCGTTGCGCCGGCCGGGCGTCTGGCCGGGGTCGGCGCCAAGGCCTGTGCCAGCACGGCCGGCGACAGTCCGGCGGCGATGGCGGCTGCCATGAGGTGGCGGCGGGAGGTGAGCTTGTCCATGATCGAAGGTCTTTCTCTACTAGGCAGAAGCAAGTGCCGCGCGTGCGGGAGAACGCCGCGTGGCCAGGATGAAAACGAGACCACACAGCGCGACAGCAGCGCCGGTGGCGACAAAACCAGTGCGGTAACCGAAGGCCATCAGCAGCACGGCCGCGAACAGCGGCCCGAGCGCGTTGCCCAGGCGTTCGAGCAGGCGGTAGACGCCATACACGGCGGGCTCGCCCATGGTGATGACTTCGTTGTCGCAGTGCTCGCGCACCAGCGCGCTTTGCGCGGCGATCGATAGTGACTGTCCCAGGCCGATCAGGATCACGGCGGTGAAGACCCACCCCACGTGGTCGCCCGCCATCATCAGCAGGGTGCCGATCCCCGACAGCAGCAGCCCCGAGCCGACCAGCCATTCCATGCGCTCGCGCGTCGTGGCATACGAAGCGGCGAGCGGCATCACCACCACCATGACTACGCCATAGAGCATCAAGATGCGGCCGACCACCGACTGCGTGCTGCCCAGCGACAACACATACAGCGGCACCAGATAGAAGCAGACGCCGGTCAGCAAGATCTTGGCCGGAATGGCGGCCAGGCCGGTCACCGTCATGAAGCGCTTGTTGACCATCAACGAGCCGATCTCGCGCAGGCTTGGCGGCTTGACGGCGCTTTGGGCCGCAGCAGTCTCTGCATCCTGCTCCGGCAGCAGGCGGATCGCGCCCATCGAACCGATGGCCAGCATCGCGGCGACGGCCATGGTCCAGCGCTCGCCGATGTTGTCGGCCAGGATGCCGCCGATCGACGGCCCGCAGACCGTGGCCACCATGATGGCGCCGATGAACAAGGCAAAACTCTTCGCCCGGTTGGTGTTGTTGGTGTGTTCGAGAACATGGCCCTGCGCAGCGACGAAAACCAGGCCGTAGCCGAGCGCGCACAGCGATCGCCAGAGCAGCAGGTCGAGCACGCTTCCGGCGAAGGCGCTGGCGACAAAACCAGCCGCGGCGATGCAGGCGCCGACGGTCATGGCGTGGCGATTGCCGACGCGCTGCGCATACGCACCGAGGAAGGGTTGGCCCAAGGCGACGATCAGCATGAACAGCGCGATTGGCATGCCGACCACGACTTCGGGCGCCAGCCAGGGCAGTCCTGGAACCGGCACCAGCAAGCTCTTGATGTAGCCCGGCAGGAATGGCCGCGTCAGCTCTTCGGCCAGTATGAAGACGAACAGCGGTGCACGAATCTTGGCCAGTTGGCCGTCATCGCTGCGTGTGGAAACGTCTTCGGCGCCGAAGCGATATCGCTGTGACAGCGCCGGCAGGCCGTTGAGCGCTGCGGCCAAGCCGGGCGGTCGCTCGTGGGCGGGCACACGGCGCGCCTGCTCGATGTCGCGTGCCAGCATCGTATAGCCCGCGTTGACACGCTCGCGCACTTCTTCGAGCAGCCTGAGCACGCCGGCGAACGGCGCGGCGGAGCCGCGCAAGCGCATCGGCGTGAAGTCGCCCTCGGCACCGCGCTCGATCGTTTCGCCGAGCGATCTGAGCGCGGCTTCGAGCTTGCTGCCGGCCATGAAATTGAGCAGCTCGAGCGTGAAGAACAGCGCCACCACCAACACCACCAGCACGTCGAACAGCATGTCGAGGATGATTCGGTCGACGAAGTCCACCGAGACGCCGATGTGCATCATGCCCACCGGCTGCTGCGGCGTGACGATCGGCATCGAAACCACATATTGGTTGCCCACGCGGACAGACGGCGGCAAGACATTGGGCGTGGCCAATGCCGCGATCACGGATGGGTTGCGGAAATGGGCCTCAGCCCCCGTCGGCGCCGTGAAGCGCTGGTACAGCACAGTGCCCTGGGGGTCGGTGACGGCGACGTAAGCGATATCGGGAATCGAGCGCTTCAACTCGTCGAAAGTCTGCTCGATGCCGTAGATCTCGCGAAACGCGATCTGGTGTTCCATCGCCTTTAACACCAGCGAGCGCGCCGAAGCGCCGCCGCTGGCGACCTTCTTTGCCATCTCCGGCGCCAGCGCCGCTTCGAATGCGCGGTGCGACAAGTAGGCGCTGGCCGCCAGTGCCAGCACCACGACCAGCATCACCACGCCGGCCAGGCGCAAGTAGATGCTGCGCAGGTACGACTGGCTCATGTCTGCCCCTCACTCGTGGCGTACTGCGAGCGATCCCCCGAAAGGATCGTTTGCTTCGGGCGGCCCGGCGTGGCGCTCACCGCCGCCCCACGATCGAGCTCGCCTCGCAGTTGAGCGATGTCGGCTTCGGCGCGGCGCACCGTTTCGAAGAAGCTGCGCAGCGCGCGGCCGAAAGGCCCTTTCTTCACGGCCGGCGACAAGTGCCCACCGTCACGCGCGCGCAGCGCCGCCTCGACGGCATCGAAGTCGCGCGTCAGGCGCCCCATCACAGTCACCAGCGCCAACGACGCCAGCGTCGCGGCCAGCACAAACACAGCCAGCGCCGACAGCGCGAGCTGCTGTGCCACCGCCTTGGTTGAATTGCTGACCTGCTCTTCCGAGTAGCGCAGCGCGAGGTAACCGATCACCAGGCCGAAGCTGTTCTGGATCGCAATGCCCGCTGCCGATTCGTTGCCGCTCTTGACGAACCAATCGTTGCCAGCCGCCTGGCGCGCGGCGGCAATCCACGGCGTCGGCACGTCGCGCGTGGCACGCAGGCGATCGGTGCTGTACAGCGGCTTGCCGTCGGTGTCGAAGACTTCGATCGAGAGGATCAGGTCATCGGTGGCGCGCTCGCGTTCGAGCATGTCCGGCAGTGTCCCCAGGTCGGCGAACTGCAGGCCCAGCGCGAGCGAAGACTGGATGCTGTTCTCGATCGACGTGCCGGTGACCACCAAACGCTCCTTGATGATGCGCTCGGCGTTGCTGCGGTACTTGAAGAAGTTCAAGAAGCCCGCCATGCCCACGGCAAACAGGCACACCAGCACGGCGACGATGATCAACTGAGGTTTTGTTCTGGCCATGGTCATATGTCGTGCGCCGCACACGGGGTGCAGCGCGGAGCGCAATTGATTCTTGAGTACTGGATGAGAACTTTAGCGAGCGCTTTGCAGCGTGCTTGCACGATGGCACCGCGGGCGTGAACAAATGAACTGAAGCCGAAATTGGTTCCGCCCATACTCGTCTGGTCATTTTTCGTTGACCAACAACAATGATTTCAATCCAAGCGTGGGCGAACGTCGGAGGACGGGTGTGAACGCCGTCACGAACATCCGCAAGTTCGCCCGCGACGACGTCGTCGGCGACACCGTGCCTGCGCCCTTGTTCGACCCGGCGTGGGAGCCGCCCGTGCAAGGCCGGCGCCGGGTGCTGAGCAGTTGGAACGAGTACCTCGCCGTGGCCAGCCAGGTGGTGGGACGTTTTCGCGGCCAGTACAAGCTCGGCCACTTCGATTACGTGCATCCGACACGCTTGCAGCCCGGCACCGCACGCCGGCTGAAGCGTCCGTACCATGTCAGCGTCGCTTATGCCGACTGGGGCCCCGCCGACGCGCCGATCGTCATCTGCTGCGGCGGCGTGGCCAACGTGGCAATGCGCTTCAACTACCTCGCGTCCGACCTGGCCGACAAGTTCCGCCTGATCTGCGTCGACTGGGTTGGCCGCGGACGCTCGGGTTGGCTGGCGGCCGAGGGCGACTACTCGCTGGCCACGTATGCCGAACAACTGCGCCAGTTGATCGTTCACCTGGGCGGCAAGCCGGTGACGGTGATCGGTTCGTCGCTCGGCGGCAGCGCCACGATCGAGCTCGCGGCCAAACATCCCAAGCTGATCGAGCGCCTGATCTTGAACGACGTCGGCCCGCACATCCCGGCGCGCCGCCGCCGCCGCCGCGCCGACACGCTGGCGCGCCACTACGTCTTCCGCGAGCCGTCGGACATGCTGCGCCGCATCGGCGCATCGCAGAAGAACGACGGCCCGGTCGCCGACGACATCCGCTTCAACCTGACCTTCCACCAGACGCGCTGGTCCGACGAAGAGAACGGCCGCATCTACCGCCACGACGTGCGCGCGCTGCAAGCCTATCGCCGCGACGCCCAGCACAGCCTCTTGCAGTGGAAGCAGTGGCGCAACGTGCGCTGCCCGATCCTGCTCGTGCACGGCTTGCAGTCCGACTGCCTGTTCGAGGCCACGATCCGCCGCATGTCGCGCGGCAAACAGGTTGCGCTGATGCACCTGCCCGACACCGGCCATGCGCCGCTGCTCGCCGACCGCAACCAGATCCACTTCATCCGCCAGTGGTTGTGCGAGCCGCACAACACTGTCGGCGAGTGGAGCGTGCTGCATGCGCCGGCGCGCGACCGCCATGCCGAGACGCCGCTCAGTTTTGCGCCGTTGAAAGAACTCAAATGAACTCGCTGGCTGCGGCTTCCTCGCTGTTGTTCATGCGCCATGGCGCGACCGCGCTCAACGTGGCCGGTTTGCGTTGCGGCGGCGATGTCGACCTGCCGCTGATCGATGTTGGCCACCGCCAAGCTGCGCAGGCCGCGGAGCGCCTGGCCGCGATGCGCCCGCGCATCGGCGTGATCGTCGTCAGCGGACTGGAGCGAACTCGGCAGACGGCCGAGATCGTGGCACGCACGCTGCGCGGCATCGAGATGATCATCGAGCCGGCCTTCAACGAACGCCGTCTCGGCGAGTGGAACCGGCGGCCGATTGCCGACACGCAGGCCGACCTCGCTGCTGGCATCACCCCGCCCGGCGGTGAAAGCAACGTCGAGTTCACGCAACGCATCCGCACCGCGGTGGTCAATTCGCTGGTGCCACGCCTACCTCAACGCCCTCTGCTTGTGGCCAGCAAGGGCGTGGCGCGCGTGCTCGGCGAACTGTGTGGCGCGGGTTCGAAGGCGCCGCTGGATAACGCCGACATCGCCTTGTTCGACCTCTGCGATCTGGCGCAACTCGACGTTTTGGAGTGCGCCACATGAGGGCGCTGATGTTGCTGCTGGCCGCGACCGCAGTACTGATGGACTTCGGCGCCCGCGTCGTGCCTGGCCTGCCCTCGGGCTGGCCAGCATCGGCATGCGCTTTGGCGATGCTGCTGGTTTATTTGCGTGGTCGTCCGCAGAGGCAGAACGCCGTGGCTCTCGTCGGCGCTGTCGAGGCACCCGCCTCCGATGAGGGTGAGCGCCGCACGATCGACGGCTTGGGCGCGATCATCGACGCGCAGGGTCGCTGTGTCGCGATCAGCGCCGAGCTGGCCGATGCCTTGGGCGTGGCGCCCGACAGTCTCGCCGGTCTGCCGATCACCGAAGCTTTCGGCGCCGCGCTCACGTCCTCGGTGGACGCGGCGATGGCCGCTGCGCGTTCGGGCAAGCCGTCGCAGGTGCGCTGCGAGTTGCAGCTGGGTCCTCGCGAGCGGCAGACGCTGCAGATCGAATTTCGGCCCGAGGTCGGCGCGCCGGGCATGGTCGACGGCCTGCGCCTGCTGGCGATGGACGTGACGCAGGAGCAGCGTGCCCTCGACGGCGCGCGGCGCTCCGAGCGCCGCATGCGCTCGATCATGAATCAGATCCCGGTGACGGTCTCGTACATCGACGCCCAGGGCCACTACCGCTACATCAACCACGCTCAGGAAGTCTGGCTGGCCAAGAGCGAAGACGAAGTGATCGACAAGCATGTGCGCGATGTCGTTGGCCCTGAGCTGTGGGCCAACATCGAGCCGCACCTCAACGCCGCGCTGGCCGGCCAGTCGATCCCGCTGGAGCGCCAGCGCGTCGATCGCGCCGGCAACCCGGTGTGGCACTCGGGCCGCCATGTGCCCGATGTCAACGATGCGGGCGAGGTGGTCGGCGTGTACACGGTGTTCTTCGACACCACGCAGCGTGCGCTGGCCGAGCAGGCACTGCGCCACAGTGAGCAGGAGCTGCGCACGGCCAAGGCGGCCGCCGAACATGCGAGCAAGGCCAAGAGTGAGTTCCTGGCCAACATGAGCCACGAGATCCGCACGCCGATGAACGGCGTGCTCGGCCTGACCGAACTGCTGCTCGACACCCCGCTCAATGCGCAGCAGCGTCCGTTCCTCGAAACCGTGCGCAGCTCGGGCGAGACGCTGCTATCGATCATCAACGACATCCTCGACTTCTCGAAGATCGAAGCCGGCAAGCTCGAAATCGAGACGCTCGACTTCGATCTCTACCAGGCAGTCGAAGACGTTGTGCAACTGATGGCGCCGCGCGCCCATGCCAAACAGCTCGAGCTGGCCTGCCGCATCGATGATCACCTGCCCACCGCGGCGCGTGGCGATCCTTACCGCCTGCGCCAGGTGCTCAGCAATCTGCTGGCCAATGCCGTCAAGTTCACCGAAAGTGGCGAGGTCGTGGTCAGCGTGGGTCTGAACGATGTCGGGCGCCTGCACATCAGCGTGCGCGACACCGGCATCGGCATCTCCAACGAAGCCCGGCAGCGCCTGTTCGCGCCGTTTGCGCAGGCCGACGGCTCGACGACACGCCGCTTCGGCGGCACCGGCCTGGGCCTGGCGATCAGCCGCCACCTGGTGGGCCTGATGCACGGCGAGATCGGTGTCGAGAGCACCGAAGGCGTCGGCTCGACGTTCTGGTTCACGCTACCGCTCGAACAGGCGCAGAGCCTGCCGGCCGTGCCTTACCCGGGCGAGCTGGCAGGCCGGCGTGTGCTGGTGGTCGACGACAACGCCACCAACGCCGAGATCCTCGACTACCACACGCAGGCGGTGGGCATGCGCTGCGCCACCGCCGCCGACGGCCTGGCCGGGCTGGAGGCGCTGCGCCAGGCTGCGCGCGAGGGCAACCCGTTCGAGCTCGCGATCATCGACATGAAAATGCCGCGCATGGATGGCCTGGCCCTGGCCGCCGCGGTGCGCGCCGATCCGGCGTTGGCGGCGCTGCGCGTCGTGCTCGTGACCTCCCTGCACTCGACCGACGAGCTGGCGCGCGCGCGTGAAGCCGGCATCAGTGCCTACCTGTCCAAGCCGGTGCGCCGCCACGAGCTTTACCGCGCGCTGGCGCAGGCCGTCGGCGGTGTTGCCACCGAGCAGGCTTCGGTCAGCTCGCCCGGCGTGGCGCTGCGCTTGAACTGCCGCGTGCTGATGGCCGAAGACAACGGCGTCAACCAGTTCGTCGCGCGCAACATGCTGAAGTCGCTTGGCTGCGAGTTCGACATCGTGCCCAACGGCCAGGAAGGCCTGGCCGCGGCGCAGCGCGGCGGCTACGACATCGTGCTGATGGACTGCCAGATGCCGGTGATGGACGGTTACGAAGCGACGCGGCAGATCCGGCTTTGGGAACAGGCCAGTGGGCAGAAGCATCGCCTGCCGATCGTCGCGCTGACCGCCAATGCGTTGGTCGGCGACGCCGACGTCTGCATCGAAGCCGGCATGGACGAACACCTGGCCAAGCCGTACACACGCAACCAACTCGGCGCCTTGATGGCGCGCTGGCTGCCGCCGCACTTGGTCGAAGGCTCGGTCGACGCGCCGCGCACATTGCCGGCGCCGCTGACCCCGAACACCGAGCCGGCCGCGCTGACGGCGGTGGTCGCTCCAGCGCTCGACGCCAAAGCGCTGGCCAACATCCGTGAGCTCGACGACGGCGAGGGCGCGATCCTGGCCGAGGTCATCGCCATCTTTTTCGACGAGACGCCGCGCCACCTGGAGGGCCTGCGCAACGCTTTCAGCGCCAAGGACGCGCGCGAGTTGGCGCGGGTGGCGCACGCTTTCAAGTCGGCCAGCGGCAATGTCGGCGCGACGAGCGTCGTCAAGCTGTGCAAAGAGCTCGAGCGTGTTGGCCGCAGCGGCGAGCTGGCCGATGTACCGCCGCTGTTGCGCGAGATCGAGCAGCAAGTTGAAGCGGTACGGCCGTTGCTGAAGGCTGAAATGGGGACCCCCGCATGAACACCGACCGACACCGCGTTTTGATCGTCGATGACGATGCTGGAGGCCGCCGCCTGACGCGGGCCACGCTGGTGCGCGCCGGCTTCGAAACCAGCGAGGCGGCCGACGGTGCCGAGGCGCTTGAGGCCATGCGCGAGCTGCTGCCCGATCTGGTGTTGATGGATGTGAGCATGCCGGTGATGGACGGCTTCACCTGCTGTGCCGAGCTGCGCAAGCTGCCCGGCGGCCAGCGCGTGCCGGTGGTGATGATGACCGGCCTGGACGACGTGCAATCGATCGAGCGCGCCTTCGAAGTCGGTGCCACCGACTTCATCACCAAGCCGATCAACTGGCCTATCCTGTCGCACCGCGTGCGCTACATGCTGCGCGCCAGCGCGGCGATCAACGACCTGAAGCAGAACCAGCGCCGCCTGTCGAACGCGCAACGCATCGGCGAGATGGGCGACTGGGAGTGGGACGTGCGCCAAGGCCGCGTCAGCGCCTCCGAGCAGGCGTGGCGCATCTTCGGCCGAGAGAGCGGCCTGGGCGCGCTCGAAGACGACCAGTTCCTGACGACGGTGCACGAAGAAGACATGGAGCGCGTGCGCCTGGCCTGCGAGCGCGCGATCGCCAACGGCGACGACTTCGCCATCGAACACCGCGTCATCCAGCGCGGCGGTGTGATGCGCCATGTGCATCAGCAGGTCGAGGTCATCGAGCAGGACGAACAGGGTCGCGCGGTGCGCCTGGCCGGCGCAGTGCACGACATCACGCGGCGCAAGGACGCCGAAGAGCAGGTGCGCCGCCTGGCCTACTTCGACACGCTGACCGGCTTGCCGAACCGCCTGCTCTTCACGGAGCAGCTGATCAAGGCGGTGGCCCACGCCGAGCGCCATGGCCAGCAACTGGCGATCATGTTCATCGACCTCGACGACTTCAAGCGCGTCAACGACACGCTCGGCCACGGCGCCGGCGACGATCTGCTGCGGCAGATCGGCGAGCGCCTGGCCGGCTCGATCCGCGGCCTCGACTCGGTCACGCACGGCGGGTTCGAAGAAGACGGCAACACCATCGCGCGCCTCGGCGGCGACGAGTTCATCGTGCTGCTGAACAACGTGCAGCAGCATGTTGCGGGCTCGGTGGCGCGCCGCCTGGTCAGCGCGCTGGCCGAACCGGTGACGGTGCTCGGCACCGAGCTGTACGTCAGTTGCAGCGTCGGCGTTGCCACTTTCCCCGGTGACGGCAACGACATCGAAACGCTGCTGATGAATGCCGACACGGCGATGTACCGCGCCAAGGAAGCGGGCCGCGGCGGCTTCCAGTTCTACGACCGCTCGATGAATGCCCGTGCGCGCGAGCGCCTGCAGATGGAAACGCTGCTGCGCCACGCCATCGACCGCGACGAGTTCGTGCTGCACTACCAGCCACGGGTCGATCTCGACAGCGGCTGCATCGTCGGCGCCGAAGCGCTGATCCGCTGGCAGCACCCGGAGCGCGGCCTGTTGCCGCCGAAAGAGTTCATTCCGTTGGCCGAAGACGCGCACCTCGTGATCCCAATCGCCGAGTGGGTGATCGGCGCGGTGTGCAAGCAGGTCGCCGCTTGGCAGGCCGCAGGGCTGCGGCCGATCCCAGTGGCAGTGAACCTGGCCGCGCCTCACCTGCGCGAACGCGCGCTGCCCGAGCTGGTGGAGCGCGTGTTGCGCGAGCATTCACTGCCGTCGTCGGTGCTCGAGATCGAAGTCACCGAGTCGATCCTGATGCACGACCCCGAGCTGTCGCTGGCCAACGCGCGGCGCCTGGCCGAGTTCGGCGTCAAGCTGTCGATCGACGATTTCGGCACCGGCTACTCATCGCTCTCCTACCTGAAGCGGTTGCCGATTGCTTCGCTGAAGATCGACCAGTCTTTCGTGCGCGACATCGCCACCGACCCGGACGACGCGGCGATCATCACCGCCATCATCGCCATGGCGCACAGCCTGAACCTGCGCGTCGTTGCCGAAGGCGTCGAGACCGAAGCCCAGCGCGCATTCCTGAAGGCGCATGGCTGCGACGAGTTCCAGGGCTTCCTGTTCGGGCACCCCGTCGGCGCCGCCGAGTTCGCGCGCTCGATGGCGCTGGCGCAGCACGATCGCGGCGCCGAGCCCGCGTTGGCTTCAGCGCTCGCCTGACCGGACGCCAGTTTCCTTCACCGCAGAGGCGCAGAGAGCGCAGAGGTCCGCAGAGGAAGACGCAAAGGGTGTTCCTCTGCGGACCTCTGCGTCCTCCGTTCCTCTGCGGTGAAGGAAACTGGACGCTGGCGCATGTCATGGCGTGCCAAGGCGATGAACGCCCGGGCGCGCTCTGCCGGCTTCGTCCCAGGTCGGGCCGTCGAACCACGGATCGCCTTGCAGCGCGGCGCGCAGCATCGGCAATGCCTCCAGGCCCCAGAACAGCCGGCCGTCGAGTTCGAAGGTCGGCACGCCGAACACGCCGTGGGCGATCGCGGTGTCGGTGTTGGCCCGCAGCTCGGCTTTGACCTCGTTGGATGACACGTCGCGCGCCGGCGCCAGTTCGCGCGTCAGCGCGTCGAGGCGCGCCGCGTCGCCGGCATCGCCACCGCCGCGCCAGACATGGCGCATCACCGCTTCGACGACACGCCGGTTCGGTCCGGCCGCGATGCACAGCCGCAGCAGCGGCAGCGGGTTGAAGGGGTGCAGCGCTGGCGTCTGTAGCGGCACGCCGTGCTGGTGCGCCAACCACGCGATGTGGCGGAGGGTCCAGGCGCGCTTGGGTTCGATCTCGGCTGGCCCTTTCTGCCCCCAATGGTTGAGCAAGGCTGCGAACAACAGCGGCCGGTATTCGACACTGTAGGTACAGCCCTCGAGCGCCTGCGGCAGACGCTCGAAGGCGAGGTAAGCGAACGGCGAGATCGGATCGAACCAAAAGACGATCGGCTTCATGGCAGCCCCTTGATGGTCAGCGGTCTATTGCTGTTCGAGACATGCGCAACGCGTGCAACGCGGAGCATGTTCAAGCGAACGCCGCGGATCGGGCTTTGCCCGGCCGCTGGCGTGCCTTGCAGGCCGCGCGCTCGCAGTGCTCGCGCCCCTCGCCAGGCACAAACAGTCCACTGGACTGTTTGTGTCCGGGCTCGGCCCCCTGGGGGGAGGCGGCGAAGCCGCTTCGGGGGGTCATGTTTCGGCAATCACACAGCGCGCGCGGCCGGCGGCCTTGGCAGCGTAAAGCGCGGCGTCGGCCCGGCGCACCAGGGCCGCGCTGTCTTCTCGCTTGCCGGCGTCGAGCACCGCCACGCCGATCGACAGCGTGACATGGGCCGAGGTCGGCGAGGCGCCGTGCGGCAGTGCGAGCGTGGCCATCGCGCTCTCGCAGCGCTCGGCCAGAGTGCGTGCGGCGGCCACGCTGGCGTGTGGCAACAGCAGTGCGAACTCCTCCCCGCCGTGGCGCGCCGCCAACTCACCCGGGCGGCGCGCCTGCTGCGCCAGCACCGCGGCCACGGCCTGCAACGCCTTGTCGCCTTGCGGATGGCCGAGCAGGTCGTTGTAGCGCTTGAAGTGATCGATGTCGATCATCAGCAGCGCCAGCGCCGTGCCGTGGCGCTGCGAGCGCTGCACCTCTTCGGCCAGGCGGGTATCGAAGCGGCGGCGATTGGCCAGGCCGGTCAGGGCATCGGTGGAAGAGAGCGCTTCGAGCTGCAGGTTGGCCTGCAGCAGCGCGGCGGCGGAGGCCTGCGCGCTGACGTTCAAGGACTCAAGGTCCTGCCGCGTGCGCACCATCTCCGTCACGTCGGTGCGCACGCCGGCCACGCCACCGCCGCGGGTGCGCCGCTCGTCAATGCGAACCCAGCAGTTGCCACGCAGCTCTTGCAGCAACGGCACGCCGTCCGGGTGGCGATGGCGCTGCAGGCGCGTGGCCAGCCAGGCTTCGCGGTCCGGCTCGGCTTGCGGATACTGGCCGCGCTCGAGGCCGTAGCGCACGATCGATTCAAACGTCGCGCCGATCACGATGGCCGGCGCGCTGTCGCGGTAGATCTCGCGGTAGGGCTGGTTGCACAGCAGCAGCCGGTCGTCGCTGTCGTAGAGCGCGAAGCCGTCGGACAGCGACTCGATGGCGTCGTCGAGCAGCGCATGTTCGTGCGCCGCGCGCTCGTGCGCGGCGCGCAGCGCCTCGCGCTGCTGCATGGCTTCGCTGGCATTCAGGCGCACGGCGACCAGGCCGCCGTGCGGCATCGGCGTTTCGTAGATCTGCAGCCAGGCGCCGCTGGGTGCCAGCTGCAGGCGCGGCGCGGTCGAGTGGCCGCGGCTCTCCAGGCGTTCGGCCAACCACTGATCTTCGTTGCCGCGCGCTGCCGGCACGTGGCCCTGGGCGACGGCGCTGCGCAGCAGGGTCTCGAAGGTTTCACCGAGCAGGGTCTTGCCCTGCAAGTGCGGGTAGAGCTCGCAGCAGGCGCTGGTTGAACAGCACGAGCCGGTCGCTGCGGTCGTAGATCTCCACCGCAGCGGGCATGGCCTCGACCGCGTCACGCATCACCTGGTGCGCGCGCTCGGCGTCGTGGCGCGCGGCGTCGAGCGCGCGTTGGTTCTCGACCAATTCGGTGATGTCGATCGAAAAGCCCAGACGGCTGCCGTCGGGCAGGCGCTGCTCGGTGATGCGGCGCCAGCGGCTGTCTGCCATTTCGCGCAGGAAAGATCGTCCTTCGCCGCTACGGTGTTGCATCAGCCGCTCTTCGATCCACGCCTCTTCGTGGCCGAGGGCCTCGGGCACCAGGCCGCGCAGCACGCGCGTGCGCAGCAATTCTTCGAACGGCATGCCGCGTGTGCGTCAGGCTGTCGTCGAGCTGGTAGAGGCGGCGGAACTCGGCGTTGCTCAGCACCAGGCGGTCGTCGGCGTCGTAGAGAACAATGCCGGCGTGCATGGCGTCGAGCGTGTGCTGCCAGCGCTGACGCTCGCGTTCGGTGGAGCGCAGCAGCCACCAGACCGCGGCCAGCAGCAGCATGCCGACCAGCAGCGCGGCCATCTCGCCGCGGCGCGAGTCGGTGGCCATGGACCACGCTGCGACGCCGAGCCAGACCACGCTGGCCACGGCGACCACGCGCGCACTGCGCGTCATGACGCCGCCGCTTCGGCCTGGCGCAATCGGTCGAGGGTGCCGACGTCGATCCAGCGGCCGGGCCAGAGTTGCGCGCCCAGCCGCTGGGCGGCAATGGCGGCGTCGAGCAAGGGACGCAGTTTCAGCGGCCGGTCTGGGGCCACGCCGTCGAACATCGAGGTGCGGAACAGGCCAATGCTGGCCCAGGTGTAGCGTGGCGGCGCGATCGTCGCCAGACCGCTTTGCGCGTCGATGCCGAAGTCGCCGTCGGGATGGTGCGGCGCGTTCGGCACCAACCACAGATGGGCCTGCGTCGTCTTCGCGGCAAACGTTTGCGCATCGGCCGTGCTGAACTTGAATGTCGGCACGAAGACATCGCCCGAGACAACCCAGAAGCTGTCGTGACCCGGCGGCACCAGCCAGGGCAGCGCTTTCGCAATGCCGCCGGCCGTTTCGAGCGCGCCGCCATGGTCGCGCTGCTCCATCGAATAGCGAATCCGCAAGCCCCAACGCGAACCATCGCCGAGCGCCGCCGCAAACTGGTCTTCGAGCCATGCCGTGTTGATGACCACGTCCTTCACACCGGCCGCCGCCAGCGCTTCGAGGTGCCAGGCGATCAGCGGCTTGCCGCCCACCGGCAGCAGCGGTTTGGGGCAGGTGTCCGTCAGCGGGCGCATGCGTTCGCCGCGGCCGGCAGCCAGGATGAGCGCGCGCGGGGTGAACATGAAACGTCAGTGTAGGTCGGCCACGCGAATAAACTCCGCCGCTCGCGCGCCGTGCAACGCGGCGCACTCCGATCGACGCCCCCCACCGGCATTCACAGGCAGTAGCAGCATGTCCAGCCTCGATTCAGCGCGTGTTCCCGACACCAGTGCCCCCGCAGCGCTCACCCCATCCAGCCGCGAGGCGCTGATGGCCAACGCCATCCGCGCCTTGGCGATGGACGCGGTGCAGCAGGCCAACAGCGGCCACCCCGGCGCGCCGATGGGCATGGCCGAGATCGCGGTCGCGCTTTGGGGCCGGCACCTCAAGCACAACCCCACGCACCCGCATTGGCCGGACCGCGACCGCTTCGTGCTCTCCAACGGCCACGCCTCGATGCTGCAGTACGCGCTGCTGCACCTGACCGGCTACGAGCTGCCGATGAGCGAGCTGCGCAACTTCCGCCAGTTGCACAGCAAGACGCCAGGCCACCCCGAAGTGGGCATCACGCCGGGTGTGGAGACGACCACCGGCCCGCTCGGTCAGGGCCTGGCCAACGCGGTCGGCATGGCTCTGGCGGAAAAACTGCTTGCGCACGAGTTCAACCGGCCTGGCCATGCGGTGGTGGACCACCAGACCTACGTCTTTCTTGGCGACGGCTGCCTGATGGAAGGCATCAGCCACGAGGCCTGCGCGCTGGCCGGCGCATGGAAGTTGAACAAGCTGGTGGCGATCTACGACCACAACGGCATCAGCATCGACGGCCGCGTCGAGCCCTGGTTCATCGACGACACCGCCAAGCGCTTCGAGGCTTATGGCTGGCAGGTCATCGGCCCGGTCGATGGGCACGACGTGGCCGCGCTCGACGCCGCCATTGCGCAGGGCAAGAGGAGCGCCACCAAGCCGACGCTGATCGTCGCCCGCACGAGCATCGGCCGCGGTTCGCCGAACCGCAGCGGCACCGCCAAGGCGCACGGCGAAGCGCTCGGCGCCGACGAGATCAAGCTCACCCGCGCCGCTCTCGGCTGGCCACACGAGCCCTTCGTCATTCCCGAGGCGGCCTACAGCGCCTGGGATGGCAAACGCAAAGGCGCCGAAGCCGAAGCGGCGTGGAGCGCGCGCTTCGCGTCGTACAAGGCGGCGCACCCCGCGCTCGCCGCCGAGCTGGCGCGGCGCCTGAAGGGCGAGCTGCCGAAAGGCTTTGCACAGACCGCGGTCGATGCCATCGTCGCCGCCCACACCAAGGCCGAGAATGTGGCGTCGCGCAAAGCCAGCCAGATCGCGCTCGAAGCCTTCACCCAGGCGCTGCCCGAGATGCTCGGCGGCTCGGCCGACCTGACCGGCTCGAACCTGACCAACACCGCGAGCACACCGCCACTGCGCATCGGCGACGACGGTTCGCCCAACGGCGGGCGCCACATCAACTACGGCGTGCGCGAGTTCGGCATGGCCGCGGTCATGAACGGCGTGTCGTTGCACGGCGGCTTCATCGCCTACGGCGGCACCTTCCTCACCTTCTCAGACTACAGCCGCAACGCCATTCGCATGGCCGCGCTGATGGGCATCCGCGTCATCCACGTCTTCACGCACGACAGCATCGGCCTCGGAGAAGACGGGCCGACGCACCAGAGCGTCGAGCATGCAGCGTCGCTGCGCCTGATCCCCGGCCTCGATGTCTGGCGTCCGGGCGACAGCGCCGAAACCGCGGCCGCCTGGGCCTGTGCGATCGAACACCGAAGCCGCCCGAGCGCGCTGCTGCTGTCGCGGCAGAACCTGCCGTATGCGCCCAAGGCCAGCCTCGACCTCATCAGCCGCGGCGCCTATGTGCTCGCCGAGCCGGCCGAAGTCGGCCTCGCGAAAAAAGCCCAGGCCGTGATCCTGGCCAGTGGCAGCGAAGTGCAGCTGGCGCTGCACGCGCAAGCCGCATTGGCCAAGGAAGGCGTGGCCGTGCGCGTGGTCTCGGTGCCGAGCACGACGGTCTTCGACCGCCAGAGCGTCGAGTACAAATCGAGCGTGCTGCCAGCGAAGCTGCCGCGCATCGCCGTCGAAGCCGGTGTCACGGACGGCTGGTGGAAATACGGCTGCGCGGCGGTGGTCGGCCTCGACCGATACGGGGAGAGCGCACCGGCCGGTGCGCTGTTCAAGCACTTCAACATCACCGCGGAGAACGTGGCGGCGGTGGTGCGCAAGGTGCTTGCAGGCGTGAGCCATCGTGCCGCGTTGCTGGCACTCAGCTCGCTCGCGCTGATGCAGACAGCCGCCGCACAGGCGATCGCCGTTTCGCCCAGCGCGGCTCAGCGTTGCCTGACGCGCGGCGACCTGACCTTGGGCTCTCCGGTGTATCCGCAGGAGGCTTACGAACGGCGTGATGCCGGCCGGGTGGTGGTCGACTTGACGTTTCAGCGCCCCGACATGCCCCCACGCTTGCAGGTGATCGAGGAAAAGGGCGGCCGGCCGTTTGTTGAAAGCGTTCGTGCGTTCGTCGATACCTACCGCGTGCCATGCCTCGAAGGCGGCCAGAGCGCCACGCTGCGCCAGGAGTTCGTGTTCAACCCCACGGATGGACGCCGTGCCTATTTCACCTGGCCGATCGATGCCGACACGCGCCGGCAGACTCGCCTTCAGCAGTGCATCGCGCACCAAACTCCCGACGCGCGTATCAGCTATCCCGTCGACGCCCTCCGTCAAGGCGAGCATGGCACGGTCATCATCAAGCTGACTTTCTCCGACGCGACGAGTCCGCCCGCCATGTCGGTGCTCGACAACGCCGATAGCGCCAGTTTGACCGTCGCAGCGGCAGCCCATGCGGAGGGGTACCGCATGCCATGCCATACAGGCGCGCCAGTGGAGTTTGTCCAGTTCTATACCTACAAATTCGAAGGCGACGCGCGGGCCGTTCTCAAAGACATGCCCTTGATTGGCTTTCTGCGCAACGTCAAGGACATCGAGCAAACCAATGTGTACTTTGACTTCAACACCATGGGCTGCCCATTCGAAGTCCGGCTCACGTTGTTCCAACCATTCAGCGCCAATCTGGTGGGCGAACTCGGCGCAGCCAACCCCGAGCGACGCTTCTTCATCGACTGGCTGCGCCGCCGCGAGCTGAACGTGGACACAAAGATGCTTAGGGCGTTGGTGTCGCAGAAGATGACAATCGCCGTGCCTTGCACGATCCTCAGTCTGGGCAATCAGGCTGGCGGCGGCGCGTCACAATGCACGCTGTTCCCACACGTCACACCAACGGTGACTCCATGAAACGCTCCGCTCGTTTGCGCTTTTTTGTTCGCCGCATTGGCGATGCCCGCCGCCGCCCAGACCATCGCCAACGTCACCATCGACCCGGCCGCGGCCAAGGTCGGCGAGCCGGTGAAGATCACCGTGAATTTCGACAAGGCCGATGCCATCGGCTGCAACGTGCGCGTGTATTTCGGCGACGGTGGCCAATCCGACCAGAAGATCAACCAGGACAAGGATGTGCCCAAGGTCGTGACGCACACCTACAAAAAAGCCGGTGACTTCACCGTCAAGGCCGAGGGCAAGACCGCACTGCCATTGCTCAAGTGCAGCGGCGTCACGCGCTCGGCGGTGGTCAAGGTGGCCGCGCCCGCGCCGATGGCCGCGACCGGCCCGAGTTGCCCCGCGGGTTGGAAGCTCGACGCCAAGAGCGTCAACAAAAAATCCGGCGCCTACACCTGCGGCGCCAAGGCCGGCACCGAGTTGCCCTCGGCCAAGCTCTCATGCGCAGGCACGCTCGGCTACTTCGAGAACAAGGCGAAAGGCCAACTCGGCTGCAGGCCATGACATGACAGCCCCAAGCTCGCTGCGCTCGCGCCCCCCGAGGGGAGCGCAGGCCGCTTGGGAGCGGCCCGGCGCTGGCCTGCAGATTTTTCACTCACGATACGGAGTCTTCTGACATGACGATCAAAGTTGGCATCAACGGTTTCGGCCGCATCGGGCGCATGGTGTTTCGCGCCGCGGTGCAGAACTTCAGCAAGGACATCGAGATCGTTGCGATCAACGACCTGCTCGAGCCCGACTACCTGGCCTACATGCTGCAGTACGACAGCGTGCACGGCCGCTTCAAGGGCGACATCTCGGTCGAAGGCGGCACGCTGATCGTCAACGGCAAGAAGATCCGCCTCACGGCCGAGAGGGATCCGGCGGCGCTGAAGTGGGGCGAGGTCGGCGCCGACGTGGTGGTCGAGAGCACGGGGCTGTTTCTCACGCTCGACACCTGCCAGAAGCATCTCGATGCCGGCGCGAAGAAGGTCATCCAGAGCGCGCCGTCGAAAGACGACACGCCGATGTTCGTCTATGGCGTGAACCACACCAAGTACGCGGGCGAGAAGATCATCAGCAACGCGTCGTGCACCACCAACTGCCTGGCGCCCGTGGCCAAGGTGCTGAACGACAGTTTCGGTATCAAGCGCGGCCTGATGACCACGGTGCACGCCACGACGGCCACGCAGAAAACGGTCGACGGACCGAGCAACAAGGATTGGCGCGGTGGCCGCGGCATCCTGGAAAACATCATCCCGAGCAGCACCGGCGCGGCCAAGGCGGTCGGCAAGGTGATTCCCGAGCTGAACAAGAAGCTCACGGGCATGTCGTTCCGCGTGCCGACCTCGGACGTGTCGGTGATCGACCTGACGGTCGAGCTGGTGAAGGAAACGAGCTACGAGCAGATTTGCGCCGCGATGAAGGCCGCGTCGCAAGGCGCGATGAAGGGTGTGCTCGGCTACACCGAGGACAAGGTCGTCTCCACCGACTTCCGCGGAGAGGCCATGACGTCTGTCTTCGACGCCGAGGCCGGCATCATGCTCGACAGCACCTTCGTCAAGGTAGTGGCCTGGTACGACAACGAGTGGGGCTACTCGAACAAGGTGCTGGAGATGGTTCGCGTCGCCGGTCGTTGAGACGCCCCGTCACTGATTGTTTCGAAGGCCGCCCAGGGCGGCCTTTTCATTGGTTCGGGCCCTTCGAACAGGCCTTCACACCCGGCAACACGCCCTGCCAGCGGGCCTCTAGACTGTATCCATGCGAATTTCTTTCATCATTGCCACCCTGCTCGTGGCCGCTTCGTTCAGCACCCTGGCCGAGCGCGCGCCGCCAAGGCAGGCAACAGTGTCTGATGCCGGCGGCCCGGCGCGTGTCATCGTGCAGTTCAAGGAGGGCGCGGCCGTGCTGCGGGCTCATGCGCTGTCGACCGCCGACTCTGCGCCGGCGCGGCAGGGCGCGCTGATGGGGCGGGCCCAGGCGCTGGGCGTGCGTCACGGCATGGCCTTGCGCAGCGGCGCGGCCTTGAGCGAAAACGAGCAGGTGCTGCACGGACCGGCGGGCATGTCGTCGGCGGCGCTGGCCGAGCGCCTCGCGGCCGACCCCGACGTGGCCTGGGCCGTGCCCGACCGCCGCATGCGCCGCCTGGCGCAGCCCAACGACACGCTGTTCGTGGCCGGCGGGGCGCAAGGTCCGGCATCGGGGCAGTGGTACCTGCGCACGCCGACGGCCGCGGAACCGGCGTCGATCGACGCCGTGCGCGCCTGGGACACGACGCAGGGCAGCAGCAACGTCATCGTGGCGGTGCTCGACACCGGCGTTCGCCCGCACCCGGACCTGGACGGCAAGCTGGTGCCCGGCTACGACTTCGTCAGCAACGAGAGCGGCGAGCCGCCGATCAGCAACGACGGTACCGGCCCCGACAGCGACCCGAGCGACTCCGGCGATTGGTTGACGCAGTCGGAGATCAATGCCGACCCGGCGTTCTGGGGCGACTGCCAGGCCTCCGACAGCTCCTGGCACGGCACCCAGGTGGCCGGCATCATCGGCGCGGCCACGAACAACGGCAGCGGCATGGCGGGCACCGGCTGGAACGTGCGCGTGATGCCAGTGCGCGTGCTCGGCAAGTGCTTCGGCTACACGAGCGACATCCAAGCCGCGATGCGGTGGGCGGCGGGTCTGACGGTGCCGGGCGCGCCGGTCAACCCCAACCCGGCGCAAGTCATCAACCTGAGCCTCGGCGGTACCGCAACCTGCAACAGCGACTGGACCAGCGCGATCAATGCCGTCATCGGCCAGGGTGTCGTCGTTGTGGCCGCCGCCGGCAACAGCGCTGGCCGCGCCGCCAGCGCACCAGCCAACTGCCCGGGCGTGATCGGCGTGGCGGCGGTGCGGCATGTGGGCACCAAGGTCGGCTTCTCCGACGTCGGCTCCCAACTCTCGATCGCGGCGCCGGGCGGCAACTGCGTCAACGAGGTGGGCGCCTGCCTGTACCCGATCTTGACCACGCTCGACACCGGCACCCAGTCGCCTGTGGGGCCGACTTACAGCGATGGCCTCAACAACATCAGCGTCGGCACGAGTTTTTCGTCGCCGCTGGTGGCCGGCACGGTCGCACTCATGCTGTCGGCGCGTCCGGGGCTGACGCCGGCCCAGGTGAAATCGGCGCTGCAGTCGAGCGCGCGGGCCTTCCCGTCGAGCGGCCAACCGGGCGTGCAGGCTTGCCAGGCCCCGGGCAATGTCGATCAGCTGGAGTGCTATTGCACCAAGACCACCTGCGGCGCCGGCCTGCTCGATGCGAATGGCGCCGTGGCTGCGGCGCTGGCGGTCGGCAGTGGTGGTGGCGGCGGTAGCAGCAACGGTGACAGTGGCGGAGGTGGCGGCGCCATGTCCTGGGCCTGGTTGCTGGCGTTGGTGGCGGCGGCCGGGTTGCTGTGGCGGGGCAAAAGCTCGGGCACGGCCTTGGCGCTGCTGGTCGCGACCTTGGGCGCTGTGGCGCCGACACCCGCGCAGGCCGCCCGCGACGCGGTGCATGGCCTGATCGTGCAGTTGCGCGATGCGCCCACGCACGCCGTGCTGGCGCGCGAGCACGCGCAGGCCGCATCGGCCGGCGCTGCCGGGCCACTCAAAGGGCGCGAGCACGGACGCTGGCGCGACGTGGTGGCCGCGATGCCGGCGCACTCGGCCGGGCGCGTGACCGAGCGCCGCGCGGTCGGCGAGTCGGCTCAGTTGGTGCGTTTCGAGCGGCCGATGACGGCCGCGCAAGCACAGGCGGTGGCGGCGCAACTCGCGCAGCGCCCGGACGTGGCCTGGGTGGTGCCGAACACGCGCGAGCGGCGCTTGCAAGCGACCGGCCCGGCCAATGCGCCGAGCGATCCGCTGTATGGCCAACAGTGGTGGCTGCAAGCGGCTGGCGCCGGCAACAACGGTGCATCGAACGCCCTGCGCGCTTGGACGCAGATCACCACCGGCAGCACCGACTCGCTGGTGGCGGTGCTCGACAACGGGATCGTCGATCACCCCGACCTGGCCGGCAAAGTGATCCTCGGCGTCGACCTCGTCGAGGACACCACGTTTTCGAACGACGGCGATGGCCGCGACACGGACCCGACTGATCCCGGTGATTGGCTCGACAGCGCCGACTTGGCACGTCCCGAGTACGCCGGCTGCTCGCCGGACAACCTGCCGGCGATCAGTTCATGGCACGGCACGGCGATCGCCGGCATTGTGGCGGCGCAGGCCAATAACGGCCAAGGCGGTGCGTCCCTGAACTGGCCGGGCAAGGTGCTCGCAGTGCGCGTGGCCACGAAGTGCGGCGCCGACGTGGCCGACATCGTCGATGGCATGCGTTGGGCCGCAGGCTTCGATGACGTCTGCCGGCGCAGCGACGCGGCCGGCACGTGCCTGGAGTTCTTTGCGCCCAACCCGAACGTGGCGCGGATCATCAACATCAGCTTCGGCGGCAGCGGAACCTGCGACGCTTATCAGCCGACGATCGATGCGTTGCGTGGCCGTGGCGCCGTCGTCGTGGCGGCTGCCGGCAACGAGCATGCGGCCACGCCAACGCGGCCGGCAAAGTGCCCCGGCGTGATTGGCGTGGCGGCGCTCAACCGAGACGGGTTCAAGAGCACGTACTCCAACTTCGGCTCGACTCTGACGGTGGCGACGGTTGGCGGCGACGACCCCGACGGCGCCTGGGGCAGCCGCGTCGCAGACACCGGTGTGCTCAGCATCGGCAACGACGGCACCACCACCCCAGGCACGCCGACCTACGCCAACTACTTCGGCACCAGCTTCTCGACGCCGATCGTCGCCGGTGCGATCAGCCTGATGCTGGCCGTGAACCCGGCACTGACGGTGCCGCAGATCGAGCAGGGCCTGCGCGTTTCGGCCCGGCCGCACGCGCAATCGGCGCTGCCCGGCGTGGCTGCGTGCAGCAACGCCAACCCAGGTCGCTGCCTGTGCACCACGGCCACCTGCGGCGCGGGCATCCTCGATGTCGAGCAGGCGCTGCGCTATGCAGCCAATCCGCAGGGGTACGTCGCGCCCAATGTCGGCGCCGCGGTGATCGACACGCCGGCATTGCGCGAAGCCGCAGCTACCGGCCCCGACCGCCCCGCCAACCCAACCTCTGGAGGCGGCGGCGGCAGCAGCAGCGACAGCGGTGGTGGCGGCTCGATGAGTGGCCTGTGGCTGCTGCTGCTCGGCGCTGCGGTACTGGCGCTGCGCCGCCGCAGTGCGGCGCATTGACCTGCGGAGTGCGCCAAGCGGCCGTTGCGGAGCTGGCTCTGCCAGGCCGCTGGCGCGCCTTGCACGGCGCGCGCTGGCGGCGCTCGCGCCCCTCGCCGGACACAAACGGTCCTGTGGACCGTTTGTGTCCGGGGCTCGGCCCCCATGATGGGGAGCGGCGGCAGCCGCTCCGGGGGAGAGTCAATCAGCGCTGAGGTCGCGTCACCGACATCACGCTGCCGAAGACGCAAGGCGACGCGGCCTGGCCGCCAAGCTGGGTCGCAGGCAGCGCGCGCACCGTGTCGGCTGCCACCAGGCGCAGATTGTCGAGGCGCAGCCATGTGCGCGGCGAGCCGCTCTCGCGCAACAACACCACGCTCGCATTGCGCAGCCCACGCTCGCGGAAGGCGGCGAGCGCGGCTTGCGCGGCCGCTTCGCTGTCGTGGCGGCCGAGCGAGTAGCCACCCTGTTTGCCGCCCGGCAGCTCGACGCCTTCAAAGCTCATCTTCAGCTTGACCAGTTCCTCGCGCCGTTGACGGGCGGCCTCGCGGCTCAGCACCGGGCCGACAAAAACGGCGTACTGCGCGTCGGCCGGGCGCTGCTCGCGCACCCAGGCGCGCTCGCCACGCTCGCCCCGATCCGTGAGCGCGGCGGTGAGCGCGCGCTCGGCGGCGTCGACGGCGGCGGCGTTGTCCAGCGGGCCGATCTCCAGGCAGGCCAGCGGCCCGCTCGCGGCGGCCGTGGTGATTGCTGCCGACGAGGCGGCGGCCGGCGGTGCCGAAGCGGCCGCATCGGCCGCGCTGGCGGGGGCAACCGCGGGCAGGGGCGGCGGCGGCCCGATCGCGGGCGCGCTCGCCGACGCGGCGATCACCGCGGCAGCGGCTTGTGGCGTCAGGATGCGCACCGCCGTCGGGCGGATTTGCTGCTCCAGCCGGCCCGGATCGCTTTCGGTGGCCGGTGCCAGGCCGACCCCGCGCAGCGCGCCCAGCGCCACGCCGCGTAACCCAGATTGGCCAGCATCGCGAGCGATGACGAACCAGCGCAGCAGCCTCATCGGAGCGGCTCGGCGCTGCGCACGGGGCTCGGGTCGCGCATCAGGCCGCGGGCGCGGACCCGGGCAGACGCACGCTGACTTCGCCGCTGGAAATGTCGTGCGCCGCGCCAGCGCCATCGCGCACGCGCAGCGCGCCATTGGGGGCGATCGTCTCGGCCACGCCTTCGAGGACCTGTTCGCCGCGCGGGCCTAGCACGCGCACGGAGTGGCCGCGCAGCAGATCGCGCCGCTCGTAGGCGCTGGCAAACCCAGTGAAACCTTCGCGCTCGAACTGCAGCAGTGCGCGCACCAGCGGCAGGGCGATGCGGTGCAGCACCGACGGCGCACTCGCCTGCGCATCGATCTCGCTCAGGCTGGCAAAACCGCTGGCCATCTCGCGCGCTGCCGGCCCGGCGGCTTGACCGTCCAGAGGCTCGATGTTCAGGCCGATCCCGACCACGACCATGCGCCGCCGGCCCACCGCAACGGTTTCGATCAGCACGCCACCCAGCTTGCGGCCGCGGCCCGGGCCTTCTTGCAGCCACAGATCGTTCGGCCACTTGAGGGCGAGGCGAGGGGTTCTGCCACCGGGCTCTGGGGGATCGAGCGCGTCGGCCAGGGCCACGCCGATGGCCAGCGACAGACCGCACCAGTCGCGCGGCGCCAGCGGCAGGCCGATCGAGAAGGTCAGCGAGGCCCCCGCGGCGGCATGCCACGCGCGGCCCTGGCGGCCGCGGCCGAACGTCTGGTGCTCTGCCACCAGCAGGCAGGGCTGTGTGTCGTCGGTGCGGCGGCCATAAGGCCCGCTTGAAGGCCCCGCGGCGCCTTCGGTGGCCTGGCCGCGGCGGCGGATGGCCTCCAGCTCGCCCGGGGTCGTCACCGGCGCATCGTGGCGCCCGCCGCCCAGCCGCGCGCGGTCGAGCAACAGGCTGTTGGTCGATTCGGCGCGCGCCAGCACCTCGACCGACAGGCCCGGCAGATAGGGTTCGAGTTGCTGCCACAGCGCATCGGCTTGCCAATGCAGCGGCGTCGTGGCCAGGTCGTGGGAGGGCATGAGCATCACTTTCGGCGCGTTCGCTGCTGCCTCAGCGCTTGGGGGCCAGCATCGTTCCCCGGCAGCGTTTGGCGCCGCAGCGGCAAGCGTACTCGGCCTTCAGCTTCTTGGTGTACTTCTCGTCGATCGACAGGCCGTAGTCGTAGAACAGCTCTTCGCCCGGCTCGATCTTGCGCAAGGCCTTGATGAAGATGCGGCCGTCTTCCTCGTCCGCCTCGCAGTTCGGTTTGCAGGCGTGGTTGATCCAGCGTGCCGCGTTGCCGCCGACGCCGGCATCGATGACATTCTTGTCGTCGAGGTGGAAGAAGAAGGTGTGGTTCGGATCGTCCGGGTTGCTGGGGTGGCGCTTCAGGGCCTGCTTCCAGGTGATGCGTTCGCCGATGTACTCGATGAGCGTCTCACCCTTGCGCAGCTTCTGCAGCGCATAGACACCCTTGCCGTGCACGCCCGACCGGCGGACCTGGATGCGCTTGCCGGCGCCATTGGATTTTTTCCCGTTGCTTTTGCTTGCTGCTTGCTTGTGCGTCTTCATTCGGTACATTGAATTCATGTGGGCGCGCGCGTGTGTGCGTGCGCGCGAAGGAGCGGATTGTAGATATGACTGAAAAAACACTGATCATTGCCGAGAAGCCCAGCGTGGCGCAGGACATCGTGCGCGCGCTGACGCCCACGGCGGGCAAGTTCGACAAGCATGCCGACCACTTCGAGAACGAGCGCTACGTCGTCACCTCGGCGGTTGGCCACCTGGTCGAAATCCAGGCGCCGGAGGAGTACGACGTGAAGCGCGGCAAGTGGAGCTTTGCGCACTTGCCCGTGGTGCCGCCGCACTTCGACCTGGCGCCGATCGAGCGCGGCAAGACGCGGCTGAACGCCGTCGTCAAGCTCGTCAAGAGGAAGGACGTGAGCCACTTGATCAACGCCTGCGACGCGGGCCGCGAGGGCGAGCTGATCTTTCGGCTGATCGTGCAGTACGCCGATACCGGCAAAACCAAACTCGACAAACCGATCCAGCGCCTGTGGCTGCAAAGCATGACGCCGCAGGCCATCCGCGACGGCTTTGATCAATTGCGCGGCGACAAGCAGATGCTCGGCTTGGCCGATGCAGCGCGCAGCCGCTCGGAAGCCGACTGGCTGGTCGGCATCAACGGCACGCGCGCGATGACGGCGTTCAACTCGCGTGACGGCGGCTTTTTTCTCACCACCGTCGGCCGCGTGCAGACACCGACGCTGTCGATCGTCGTCGAGCGCGAAGAGAAGATTCGCAAGCACGTGTCGCGCCCGTACTGGGAAGTCAAGGGCACGTTCGTCGCACAGGCCGGCAGCTACGACGGCAAGTGGTTCGATCCGAAGTACAAGAAGGGCGACGATGCGGACACGCGCGCCGACCGGCTGTGGGATGCGAAGACCGCCGAGGCCATCCAAGCCGCGTGCCTCGGCCAGCCGGCGTCGGTGGTCGATGAAGCCAAGCCGAGCACGCAGGCCAGTGCGCTGCTGTACGACCTGACGACGTTGCAGCGCGAAGCCAACTCGCGCTTCGGCTTTTCCGCGAAGACGACGCTGCAACTGGCGCAGGCGCTGTACGAAAAGCACAAGGTGCTGACCTACCCGCGCACCGACTCGCGCGCGCTGCCGGAGGACTACCTGCAAGTCGCCAAGGACACGATGAAGATGCTGTCCACGGAAGACCTGCCGGGCCCCCTGCGGGTGCTGTCGGCGCACGCGAAGAAGGCGGTCAAGGAAGGCTATGTCAAGCCGGCCAAGCGGATCTTCGACAACTCGAAAGTCTCCGACCACTTCGCGATCATCCCGACGTTGCAAGCGCCGAAGGCACTGACCGAGATCGAAGCCAAGCTCTACGACATGGTGGTCAAGCGCTTCATCGCGGTGTTCTACCCGAGCGCCGAGTTCATGGTGACGACGCGCATCTCGACGGTGAAGGCTGCCGGCACGGACTACAACTTCCAGACCAACGGCAAGGTGCTCGTCAACCCGGGCTGGCTGGCGGTGTACGGCAAGGAGGCGCAGGAGGACGACGCGAACTTGGTCGCCGTGGCGCAGGGCGAGACGGTCAAGGCCGCCGACGTCGATGTGCTCGCGCTGAAGACCCGGCCGCCCGCGCGCTACACCGAAGCGACGCTGCTCTCGGCGATGGAAGGCGCGGGCAAGCTGATCGACGAAGACGAGCTGCGCGAAGCGATGCGCGAAAAAGGCCTCGGCACGCCGGCCACGCGCGCGCAGACCATCGAAGGATTGATCAACGAGAAGTACATGCTGCGCGAAGGCCGCGACCTGATCCCGACGGCCAAGGCATTCCAGTTGATGACGCTGCTGCGCGGCCTGGACATCGAAGACCTGACCAAGCCCGAACTCACCGGCAACTGGGAGTACCAGTTGGCCGAGATGGAGCATGGTCGCCTGAAGCGCGACACCTTCATGGCCGAGATCGCGAAGATGGCCGAGCGCATCGTCAAGAAGGCCAAGGAGTACGACCGCGACACGATCCCCGGCGACTACGCGACGCTCACCGTGCCGTGCCCGAATTGCGGCGGCACGGTGAAAGAGAACTACCGCCGCTACGCGTGCGAGAAGTGTGAATTTTCGATCACGAAGATCCCCGCTGGACGCGCCTTCGAGATCGCCGAAGTGGAAGCCTTCATCCGCGACAAGAAGGTCGGCCCACTCGAAGGGTTCCGCTCCAAGGCCGGGTGGCCGTTCACCGCGGAGTTGAAGCTCGCCTACGACGACGAGATCAAGAACTGGAAGTTGGAGTTCGATTTCGGCGATGCCGACAAGGACAAGGCCGACGGTACGCCGGTGGACTTCTCCGAGCAGACCTCGCTCGGCGCCTGCCCGAAGTGCAAGGGCCATGTCTATGAGCACGGCACGAGCTATGTCTGCGAGCACTCGGTCGGCGCGCACATCACCTGCGACTTCAAGACCGGCAAGATCATCCTGCAGCAGCCGGTGGCGCGCGAGGAGGCGAGCAAGCTGCTCGAGACCGGCAAGACCTCGCTGCTGGAAAACTTTGTCTCCAACAAGACGCGGCGCAAGTTCAAGGCTTACCTGGCCTACGACAAGAAGGAAGGCAAGGTGAGTTTCGAGTTCGAGCCTCGGGCCTCGAAGTTCCCGCCGAAGGGGGCGGCGAAGGCGGCCGACAAGTCCGCGCCGGAGGCTGCGCCGGCGGCCGAGAAGGCTCCGGCGAAGAAGGCGCCGGTCAAGAAATCAGTGGTCAAGAAAACCGCTGCAAAGAAGGCGACGAAGAAAGACGCGTGACCGCGGCGATCGCGATCAAGCTGCTCGCGGTGCTGGTGACGGCCGCGATCGGCTACCTTGCCGGCCGCATGCGCTGGCTCACCATCGGTGCACCTGGCAGCGACGCCGCACGCGTACTGTCCAACGTTGCGTTCTACGTCTTCATCCCGGCGTTGCTGTTTCGCACCACGGCGCGGCTGGACTTTGCGACGATGCCCTGGCGCACGATCGCGGCGTTCTTCGTGCCGGTGGTGGCGGTGATGCTCGCGGTGTATGTGTGGCAGCGCGCACGCGGCCCGGCCGCACCGGCCGTACCGACGGTGCGCGCGATCGCGGTCGCCTTCGGCAACACCGTGCAGTTGGGCATTCCGTTTTCGGCGGCTTTGTTCGGCGAGGCGGGCCTGGCGATCCACATCCCGCTGATCAGCCTGCACGCGCTGATCATCCTGACGTTGCTGACGGTCTTGGTCGAGCTGGACCTGGCGCGCGAGGCCGGCCGCGGCGGCACACGGCCGTCGCTCGGCCAGACGCTGGCGACGACGGCGCGCAACACGCTGATCCACCCGGTGGTGCTGCCGGTGCTGGCCGGTCTGGTCTGGAACTTCACTGGCCTGCGCCTGCCGGCGGTGCTCGATGAATTGCTGGCCACGCTCGGCACCGCCGTGGTGCCGCTGTGTCTGGTGCTGATCGGCGTGTCGCTGTCGCAGTACGGCGTCAAGGGCCATCTGCGCGGCGCGCTGGCGGCCACCATCGGCAAGCTGTTTGTCTTGCCCATTGCGGTGCTGGTCGTGGCGCACTGGGGCTTCGGCCTGTCGGGCGTGCCGCTGGCCGTGCTGGTGATGGCCGCGGCGCTGCCCGTGGGCAGCAACGCGCTGCTGTTCGCGCAGCGCTACGGCACGCTCGAAGCCGAGGCCACGGCCGCCATCGTCGCCTCGACCGTGGCCTTTGTCGCAACCGCGGCTTTGTGGCTGGCCGTGCTGGCCTTGTTTCCGTGAGTGAAAATGCTCGGATGAATCCCAGCGACATTGCCGCCTACATGGCCCACGTCGGCGTGGCCGCGCGGGCGGCGTCGCGCGCGATGGCGGCGGCGCCGACGGCGGCCAAGGATGCGGCGCTGCTGGGGCTGGCGCGCCGTCTGCGCGCGAACGGCGCTGCGCTACAGGCGGCCAACGCAAAAGACGTGGCGGCGGCGCAGACAGCGGGTTTGGCGACGCCGATGGTCGATCGGCTGAAGCTTTCGCCGCAGACGCTTGAGACGGTCGCCCTCGGTTGCGAGCAACTGGCCGCGATGCCCGACCCCGTTGGTGAGATCACCGAGATGAAGCGCCGCCCGAGCGGCATCCACGTCGGCCGCATGCGCGTGCCGCTGGGCGTCTTCGGCATGATCTACGAGAGCCGGCCGAACGTGACGATCGAAGCGGCGTCGCTGGCCATCAAGAGCGGCAACGCCGTGGTCCTGCGCGGTGGGTCGGAGGCGCTGCAGTCGAACCTCGCTCTGGCGCGCGAGGTGCAGGAGGCCTTGCTGGAAGCCGGATTGCCGGCCGAAGGCGTGCAGCTCGTCGAGACGACAGACCGCGAAGCCGTCGGCAAGTTGATCGCGATGCCCGAATACGTGGACGTGATCATCCCGCGTGGCGGCAAGGGCCTCATCGAGCGCATCAGCCGCGAAGCCAAGGTGCCGGTGATCAAGCACCTCGACGGCAACTGCCATATTTATATCGATGCCGAGGTCGATCTCGAGATGGCGCTGCGTGTCACCGACAACGCGAAGACGCAGAAGTACAGCCCGTGCAATGCGGCCGAGTCGCTGCTCGTGCACCGGGCGCAGGCGGCGGCGTTTCTGCCGAAGATCGGCGCGATCTTTGCCGCCAAGGGGGTCGAGATGCGCTGCGACGCCGAGGCCAAGGCGCTGCTGTCGACTGTCGCCCACGCCAAGCTGGTCGATGCCACCGAAGCCGATTGGTCCGAAGAGTACCTGGCGCCGATCATCAGCATCAAGGTCGTTGTGTCGCAGGACGAGGCCATGGACCACATTCACCGTTACGGCTCGCACCATACCGACGCCATCCTCACGTCGAACCACGCCAACGCGATGCGCTTCGTGCGCGAAGTCGATTCGGCCAGCGTCATGGTCAACGCCAGCACGCGTTTTGCCGACGGCTTCGAGTACGGCCTCGGTGCCGAGATTGGCATCTCGACCGACAAGTTCCATGCGCGCGGGCCGGTCGGACTCGAAGGGCTCACGTCACTCAAGTGGGTTGTGCTTGGCCAAGGCGAAGTCAGAACATGACAGCCCCTCGCGCGCTGCGCTCACACATCCCCCGGACCCGTCAGGGGCCACTTCGTGGCCCTTGTAGGCTCGGGCCGACGCTTGCGAGCGGCCCTGCGCTGGCCCAAGCATGAAAATCGGCGTCCTCGTCTTCCCCGCCGTCGAAGAACTCGACTTCATCGGCCCTTGGGAAATGTTCGGCATGTGGGGCCTGATCGGCAGCAACGTGCGCACGCATCTCGTCGGCCAGAGCACCCAACCGCTGCGTTGCGCCAAGGGGCTGACGGTCGTGCCCGAGTACAGCTTCGAAGACTGCCCGCCACTCGATGTGCTCGTGGTGCCGGGCGGGCAGGGCACGCGCGAGCAGGTTGACAACCAGTCGCTGCTGACGTTTGTCAAACACCAGGTCGAGCAGCACACGCAGTGCGTGATGTCGGTCTGCACCGGCGCCTTCATCCTTCACCGCGCCGGCCTGTTGCTCGGCCGCCGCGCCACCACCCACTGGGCGTCGCTGAACCGGCTGCGCGATCTGGGTGACGTGAAGGTGGTCGAAGAGCGCTACGTCGTCGATGGCCCGGTGTGGACATCGGCCGGCGTTTCGGCCGGCACCGACATGGCACTGGCCTACATCGAGCATGTCAGCGGCCCGGTCACGGCGAGCAAAGTACAGATGGCCGCCGAGTACTACCCCGAGTGCAAGTTCTACGGCGGCGAGGCCTCGCACACCAAAGCGCCGCAGTACGCGCTGCCCTCCATCAAGCCCAAAAAATGAACGGGCGCCAGGCGCTCGTTCTGTTTTCAGGCGGACAGGATTCGACGACCTGCCTGGCCTGGGCGCTTTCACAGCTCGAACGCTACGAGCGTGTCGACACCGTCGCCTTCGACTACGGCCAGCGGCATCGCATCGAGCTCGATTGCCGCTTGAACGTGTTGCAAGAACTGCGCGAAGCGTTTCCGGCGTGGGCGCAGCGCCTGGGCCAAGACCACCTGATCGACCTGTCGGTGCTGAAGTCGCTCGGCGATTCGGCACTGACCACCGAGCGCGCCATCGAGCTGCAAGCCGGTGGCCTGCCCAACACCTTCGTGCCGGCGCGCAACCTGCTGTTCCTCACCGCCGCCGCGGCGCTGGCCTACCGCGGCGGCGCGAAAACGCTTGTCGGCGGCATGTGCCAGACCGACTACTCCGGCTACCCCGACTGCCGCGACACCACGATCCGGGCGATGCAGCAGGCGCTGTCGCTCGGCCTCGACGTGCCGCTGGCAATCGAGACGCCGCTGATGTTTCTCGACAAGGCGGCCACGTGGGCACTGGCGCAGTCGCTCGGCGGCGACACCTTGGTGACCTTGATCGAAGAGCACAGCCACACCTGCTACCTCGGCGAGCGCGGCACACGCCATGCCTGGGGCCATGGCTGCGGCCAATGCCCGGCCTGCCTGCTGCGCGCGCGCGGGCATGCGCAGTGGCGCCAATCGCGATAGCCCAGACGCTGCGCTTGTGCTGCAATGGGGCATGTCGTTGCTGACGCCCCCGACGTTGCCGCAGGCGGTCAATCTGGTGCATGTGCGCTTGCCGGATCGCGCTCGTGGCGATCCGCGGGAGCGTGAGGTGCTGATGCGGCTGCGGGCCCTGGACGATCCACTGTCCTGGCGCGCCGCCGTGCTGGCGCTGATGGTCACGCCTAGCAGCGCCCTCGAGCGCGAGGCCTGGCTCGGTCTGGTGACCACTCAGCTGCCGCCCCAACGAGAGGCCAGAATCCTGTTCGACGACATCTCGCAGCTCTGGGTCTCGCAACGCCTGCCGTGGTTCGAGCATTTTGCGCGGCGGCTCGCGCCGGGTGCGGTGGCGCAGCGCCACGAATTGATCGGCGCCGCGCGCCGCCTGCTCACCGCCGATGGCGTGGTGACGTCGATGGACCAGTTGCGCTGGATCGCGCTGCGCCACCTGCTGGCCGGCAGCGCGGTGGCGCCGCCGGCCGCCGCGCACAACGAGTTCGAAACGCTCGACCGGCAGCAGGTGCACGCCATCTGCGTTTTTTGCGGTTTCCTGTCGATGCTGGTGCCCACACCCGAGATCAATTTCGACCCCACCGGCTACGGCTCGGTCAGCCAGAGCTGGTACGACAGCGTCACCGCGCCCTGGATCGACCATGCCGATGTGCCCGCGCGCCAAGGCTACGACATCGATGCCGCGTTGCGTGCGCTGCGCGAGCTGCAAGCCATGCCTTGGCTGCTGCGGCCGGTGCTGGTGCGCAGCTGGTTCGACGGCGCGCGTGCGCTCACCGACGGGCCGATGTTGCATTCCGACGCCGCCGATGCGTTGCGTTTGTCCTGCGTGCTGCTGGACTCCCCCATACCGCCGGAATTGGCGGATCAGTATATTGCTGTAGATCAATAAATGGGCCGAGCCCGTACTAGGAGACCCCTCATGCGAACCCTGTTCATGCGCCCGCTGCGGGCCGCGCTGATGGTGGGCCTGCTGGCCGGCGCCGGCCTATCGTCGGCGCAAGCCCAAGATGCCAAGGCATTGCACGTGACGGCGCTGGCCGCCACCTGCGCCAACTGCCACGGCACGCAAGGCGTGGCCGTGCCCAATGCCAATGTGCCCGGCTTGGCCGGCTTGCCGGCGACCTATGTGGTCGAGCAGATGAAGGCCTTCAAGGCCGGCACGCGACCGGCGACGGTGATGCACCAGCTGGCCAAGGGCTTCAGCGACGCGCAGATCGAATCCATTGCCGCGTACTTCGCGGCGCAGAAGAAGTGAAGGAGCCGGCCATGACATTGCATCGACGTGAATGGCTGCTCGGCGCGGGCGCGCTGGGACTGACTTCGCTCACCGGCTGCGCCAGCGACACCGGCGCCGCACTCAGCTCCACCGCGGGCGGCCGAGTGCCGGCCAAGGCGCGCGTGCTCGTCGTCGGTGGCGGCTACGGCGGTGCCACGGCAGCCAAATACGTGCGCCTGTTCTCGCAGCAGAAGATCGATGTGGTGCTGATCGAGCCGGGCGACGCCTTCGTCTCATGCCCGATCAGCAACCTCGTCATCGGTGGCAGCAAGACGATCGCCGACGTGACGGCGCGCTACGACACTCTGGCCAGTAAACACGGCGTGCGTGTGGTCAAGGACATGGTGGTGTCGATCGACCCGGTGAAGAAAGTTGCCGTGCTCGCGTCAGGCCCGACCATCGCCTACGACAAGCTCGTGCTCTCGCCCGGCGTCGACTTGATGTTCGACAGCGTGCAGGGCCTGCGCGCCGCACAAGGCGAAGGCCGCATCCTCCAAGCCTGGAAGGCGGGGCCAGAAACGGTGGCACTGCGCAAGCAGCTCGAAGCCATGCCCGACGGCGGCACCTATGCGATCACGATCCCGCTCGCGCCCTACCGCTGCCCACCGGGCCCGTACGAGCGCGCCTGCCAGGTGGCGAGCTACTTCAAAGCCGCCAAGCCGAAGAGCAAGGTGCTGATCCTCGATGCCAACCCCGATGTGACGAGCAAGGGGCCGCTGTTCAAGAAGGTCTGGGCCGAGCAGTACGCCGGCATGGTCGAGTACCGAGGCCAGCACAACGCCACCGCTGTCGATGCGCGCACCAACACCGTCAAATTCGACGTGCAGGACGACGTCAAGGCCGACGTGCTCAACGTGCTGCCCGCCATGCGCGCTGGCGCCATCGCCGTGCAGACCGGCCTGGCGAACTCGAACGCGCGCTGGTGCAACGTCAACTACCTCAATTTCGAGAGCACGGCCGCGAAGGACATCCACGTCCTCGGCGACTCGATCCAGATCGCCCCGGCCATGCCCAAGAGCGGCCACATGGCCAACAGCCACGCCAAGGTGGCGGCAGCGGCCATCGTGGCCGAACTCGCGGGCTGGGAGATCAACGCCGCGCCGATGCTGACCAACACCTGCTACAGCTTCACCGACGCCAAGAGCGTCATCCACGTCGCCAGCGTGCACGAGTACGTGGTGGCGGAGAAGACCTTCAAGACGGTGGCAGGCTCGGGCGGCGTCAGCATCGCACCGAACGAGCAGGAAGGTCTGTACGCCTGGAACTGGGCGCGCACGATTTGGGCCGATACGCTCGTTTGACTTTCGGCGCGGCGGTATTCGTTGCCGCTGCGCTGGCCTGGGGCGCTTGGCACGCACATACACACGCCCATGTGCATGTCGGCATCAACGATGTGGCGCTGAAAACGCCGCAGCTGCTATGGGCACCACTGCAATCGGGTGAACTCGCACTGCGTGACGCTGCGGGGCGCGCACTGGCACATGGCCACGTCACGGCGCCGCTCGGCATCGTCGAGTTCAGCGATGCCGCCGCGGGCGATTGCGCGCGCTTCGAGCGCCAGGCGCCCTTCGACGCCGCTGCGCGCGCGGGTTGGCAAAGCTGCTACGAAGGAAAATCGCGCTGGCAGGCGACATGGGCGGGCGACGTGGCCAGCGCGAGCGTCCGCACTCGCGCTTGCGTCATCGACAAGGTACCGGTGCGCGTGCGCCGCAGCAGCGACTGGTGGCTGTGGTGGGTCCCCCTGCGGCATGTCGGCGGCACACCGTATGCGAGCTACTCGTTCGAGTTGCTGATCGACAGCGCCGCCTGCACCGCAACTAACCCTGCCCCATGACGGCCGCTGTGGCCACCAGCTCGTCGAAAAGCGCGACCGACACTTTGCCGCTCACAGCGTAGGGATCGAGCTTGGCGCACTCCGAATACTTCAACAGCAGCGCCGGGTTCAGGCGCGCCATGTTGACTTGGCCCATCGACCAGCCGGCAAAACGGCGCTCGCTGATCTCGTCGTAGGCCAGCAGTTCCACGTCGGTGTGGCGCGGATCGTTGGCA
>CAWFCX010000045.1:0-120103 GCA_963814385.1 uncultured beta proteobacterium | reverse complement strand
ATCATGCTCGGCGCCGAACCGTCGTGGCGCCTTACTGCGGCGCGCAGCGAGGTGCGTGCCAAGCTCGATGCGCTGATGCGCGACACGGGTCTGATCGTCAACCTCGATAGCGAGGTGGCCGAGCTGCCGGTCGGTGAGCGGCAGCGGCTGGAAATCTTGAAGGCGCTGTACCGCGGCGCACGCATCCTCATCCTTGACGAACCGACCGCGGTGCTGACGCCGCAGGAGACGGAGCAACTCTTCGCCGTTCTGCGGGCGTTGAGAGCGCGCGGCACGACGATCCTGCTGATCACGCACAAGCTGAAGGAGATCATGGCGCTGTGCGACGAGGTCACCGTGATGCGCCAGGGTGCGGTGGTGCTCGACACGCCGATCGCCAAGACCTCGATCGACGCGCTTGCCGAAGCGATGGTCGGCCGCCACGTCAACCTCGGGCGGATTGCCGGCGCCAAGCGCACGCCAGCGGGTGAGGTGCTGTTGCGCGCCAACGCGCTGGCCTGGCGCGATGCGCTGGGCGTGCCGCGGCTGGACAGCGTCTCGGTCGATTTGCGCGCCGGCGAGATCGTCGGCATTGCCGGTGTCTCGGGCAACGGCCAAAGCGAGCTGCTCGATGCCTTGGCAGGCTTGCTGGTGCCGCAGTCGGGCAGCCTGCAGATCGGTACGGAAGCCTTCACACCCTCCCACTGGTTGACGCCCTCGCACGCGCGCGAGTTGCGCATCGCGCACGTGCCGGAAGACCGTCAGAAGCGCGGCCTCGTCATGTCCTTCGACGCTTGGGAATCCTCGGTGCTCGGCTATCAGGAACGCCCGCGCTACAGCAGCACCGGCGGCTGGCTGAAATCGAAAACCATGCGCGACGATTGCGCGCAGATGATGGAACAGTACGACGTGCGGCCGCGCGCCTGCGACCTCCGATCGTCCAAATTCTCCGGCGGCAACCAGCAAAAGCTTGTGCTGGCGCGCGAAGCGGCGCCCCAGCCGCGCGTGCTGCTGGTGGGCCAGCCGACGCGCGGGGTGGACATCGGCGCCATCGAGTTCATCCACGGCCGCCTGCGCGCGATGCGCGATGGCGGTGGCACCGTATTGCTCGTCTCGTCCGAACTTGACGAGGTGCTGGCGCTGGCCGACCGCGTGCTCGTCATGGACCGCGGCCGCATCGTCGGCGAGCTGCCCATCGAGCTGTGCAGCGAGGCCGAGCTGGGGCGGCTGATGGGTGGCGCCGCGGCTGCGAAAGTTGCGGCGTGAATTTCCAGTTTCATTCACCGCCGAGGCGCAGAGAACGCGGAGGAAACGCGGAGGTGAACAGCATTGATTTCCTCTGCGCACCTCTGCGTTCTCTGCGCCTCGGCGGTGAAGGAGATTTGGACCGATGACTTCGCAGCAGCCCATCGAGATCCCGCGTTGGATCGATCTGATCGTTCTGCCGCTGTTCAACCTCGCGCTGGCGTTCGCGGTCTCGGCCATCGTGCTGGTAGCGATTGGCCAGAGCCCGTGGCAGGTGCTGACGCTGCTGGTGAAGGGCGCGTTCGGCAGCGCCGCCGGTGTCAGCTACACGCTCTACTACGCCACGACCTTCGTCTTCACGGCGCTGGCCGTCGCGGTGGCCTACCACTGCGGGCTGTTCAACATCGGCGGCGAAGGGCAGGCGATGATGGGTGGGCTCGGTGCTGGATTGGCGGCGCTGGCGCTCGGTCCAACCGCCGGCGCATGGGTCGTTCTGCCGGCGATGGTGCTCGCCGCGATGGCGCTCGGCGTGCTCTGGGCGGCGATCCCTGGCGCGCTGCAGGCCTGGCGCGGCAGCCACATCGTCATCACGACGATCATGTTCAACTTCATCGCCTCGTCGCTGCTGATTTACCTGCTTGTCGGCGTGTTGAAGGAGCCGGGCAACATGTCGCCGGAGACGCGTGCCTTCGGTGCCGCAGCGCAAATGCCGGGCATGCACACGGTGCTGGCCGGTCTCGGGATCGCGTGGCCGCGCACACCACTCAATGCGAGCCTGCTGCTGGCTGTGGCCGCGCTGATCGGCGTCAAGGTGCTGCTCTGGCGCACGCAGCTCGGCTACGCGTTGCGGGCGGTCGGCAACGCGCCGCACGCGGCGCTGTACGCTGGCATCGAGCCGAAATCACTGATCGTCGTGGCGATGGCGATCTCCGGCGCGCTGGCGGCGTTGGTCGGGATCAATGAAATCGGCGGCGTGCACAACCGCCTGATTGCCGACTTCGTCGCCGGTGCGGGTTTCGCGGGCATCGCGGTGTCACTGATCGGACGCAACCACCCGGTCGGCATCGCGCTGGCGGCGCTGCTGTTCGGCGCGCTCTATCAGGGGGGCGCCGAACTCGCGTTTGAGATCCAGGGTTTCTCGCGCGACATGGTGTTCACGCTGCAAGGCTTGATCGTGCTCTTCGCCGGCGCGATGGCGCAGGTTGCAGCGCCGTGGCTGGCGCGGGCTTGGTTTGCCGTGCGTCCCACGCCACGAGCCATCGCGGAGCCGGCGCATGGATGACGTCGCGCTGGCCGACTTTGCGCTCATGGTGGGCACTGTGCTGGCCTCATCGCTGCGCATGGCGACGCCGCTGATCCTGTGTGCGCTGGCCGGGACTTTGAGCGAGCGTGCCGGTGTGATCGACCTCGGCCTCGAGGGCAAGATG
This sequence comes from uncultured beta proteobacterium, assembly GCA_963814385.1. Lineage (GTDB taxonomy): Bacteria > Pseudomonadota > Gammaproteobacteria > Burkholderiales > Burkholderiaceae_C > CADEEN01. Next base: position 117,452 of record CAWFCX010000045.1, on the reverse strand, counting down.
CTGGCCACCGCCTTTGCGGCCGCCAGCGCCGGTGTGATGACGGGTTCGCTGCCGCTGGCCGTGCTGGCCGCCATCGCGGTCGGCGTGGCACTGTCGATGCTGCACGGCTACGGCTGCGTCAGCCACCGCGGTGACCAGGTGGTGATGGGCATGGCGATCACGATGACCGCCGCGGGCCTGACGGTCGTGCTCGGCATCGCCTGGTTCAAGCAGGGCGGGCAGACGCTGCCGATCCCCGACGCCGTGCGCCTCGCGCCGTGGTTTGCGGGCGCCGGTGCGGCCATCGCAAAACTGCCGCTGATCGGGCCCGTGCTTGCCGGGCTGTTCGGCCACGCGCCGCTGGTGTACATCGCCTTCGCGCTCGTGTTTGTCGTCTGGTGGTTGCTCTACCGCACGCGCCTGGGCTTGCGCCTGCGCGCCGCCGGCGAGAACCCGGCGATGGTCGATGCCGCCGGCGTCTCCGTCGTTGGCCTGCGCTACCTGGCGCTGGCCGGCAACGGCGTGCTCAGCGCGCTCGCCGGCTGCTACCTCGTGCTCGCGCTGAACCCGCAGTTCATCCCCAACATGACGGCGGGACGCGGCTACATGGCGCTGGCGGCGATGATCTTCGGCAAGTGGCATCCCATCGGCGCCTTCATGGCTTGCCTGCTGTTCGGCTTTCTCGATGCGTTGTCGATCCGGTTGCAAGGTGCCACCATCGGCGGCGTGTCGGTGCCGGTGCAGGCCATCCAGGCGCTGCCGTATGTGTTGACGGTCGTGTTGCTCGCCGGTTTCATCGGCAGAGCCTATGCGCCGAAGGCGCTGGGCATTCCGTACGTGAAGGAACGCTGATGGATTCGCTCGAAGCATTGCTTGCGGCAGCGCGCGCTGTGCAGCATCGGGCGCATGCGCCTTACTCGCGCTTCAAGGTCGGTGCCGCGCTGCTCGATGAGCAGGGCCGCGTGCACAGCGGCTGCAATGTCGAGAACTCGGCCTACCCGCAGGGTCTGTGTGCCGAAGCGGGTGCGATTGCGGCCATGGTCGCTGGCGGGGGCACGCGCATCGTGGTGGCTGTCGTCGTCGGGGAGGGAGTCCAACCCTGCATGCCTTGCGGCGGGTGCCGACAGAAGCTGCGCGAATTTGCGCGTGACGACACGCCGGTGGTCGTGGCCGATGCGCATCAGGTGCGAGGCCGCTTCACGCTCGGCGAGTTGCTGCCGCACAGTTTCGGGCCGGAGCATTTGACTTGACTTTGCGTGACGACATCCAGCGCAGCGCCGCGGCGATCCGCACACACGCGCCGCAGCGCACGCCGCGTGTCGGCATCGTGCTGGGCTCCGGCTGGCAGGGCGTCGTCGACCATGTCGATGACGCTAGCGCGATTGCGTACACAGACTTGCCGGCGTTTCCTGTTGTCGGCGTCGCCGGGCACGCGGGGCAGTTGATCCTGGGCCGGCTCGGTGGCGTGGAGGTGGCGGTGCTCGCCGGACGCCAGCACACCTACGAAGACGGCCACGCCGATGCGATGAAGGGCGCGCTGCGCACGCTGGCGGCCATCGACGTGAAGACGCTTGTGCTGACCAATGCGGCGGGCAGCCTGGACCCCACGATGGCCACCGGCTCGCTGATGCTGCTGTGCGACCACCTGAACCTGCCGCAACGCACGCCGCTGCACGGCGAGCCGGGTTCGTCGCGTTTCGTCGACATGCGCGATGCCTACGATCCGGCGCTGCGACAGCTCGCGCATGGGGCGGCAAAGAAGATGGGACAGACGCTGCACGAAGGCGTGTACGCGTGGCAGCTCGGTCCGCAGTTCGAGACGCCGGCCGAGATTCGCATGCTGCGCATGTTGGGCGCCGACGCTGTCGGCATGAGCACCGTGCCCGAGACGATCATTGCGCGTCATGCAGGCATGAAGGTGCTGGCGCTGTCGATGATCACGAATCTGGCGGCCGGGCTCGACGCTGAACCTTTGAGCCACGCCCAGACGCTGGCCGCGGCGCAAGCCGCGGGCGACCGCGCGGTGCGTGTGCTCGAAGCGGTGGTGTCGGCCTTGGCATGATGATGATGTTCGATTGGAGAATGTTTCGATGAATCCCAGACACCTCACCCTGGCTGCGCTTGCAGTGATCCTTTCAGGTTGCGCGATGACGCCCGCCCAGCGCGCACCGCTCAAGCTCACGGTGCTGCACACCAACGACCACCACGGCCGCTTCTGGCCCAACAGCGACGGCGAGTACGGCCTGGCGGCGCGCAAGACGCTGATCGACCGCATCCGCGCCGAGGTCAAGGCCGCCGGCGGTGAGCTGCTGCTGCTCGACGGCGGTGACGTCAACACCGGCGTGCCGGAGAGCGACCTGCAGGACGCCGAGCCCGACTTCAAGGGCATGAACCTGCTCGGCTACGACGCCGCGGCCATCGGCAACCACGAGTTCGACAAGCCGCTGGCGGTGCTCGACAAGCAGATCAAGTGGTCGAAGTTCCCGCTGCTCGCGGCCAACATCTACAACAAGACGACGGGCGCGCGCATGTTCGAGCCGTACCGTGTGTTCGAGCGCGGCGGCTACAAGATCGCGGTGATGGGCCTGACAACCGACGACACGAGCAAGATGGTCGTGCAGTCGAACGTCGTCAACGTCGAGTTCCGCAAGCCCGCCGACGAAGCCGCCAAGCTCGTGCCCGAATTGCGCAAGCAGGCCGACATGGTGATTGCGGCCACGCACATGGGCCACTACACCGACGGCAAGAGCGGCGTCAACGCGCCGGGCGACGTGGAGATGGCGCGCGCGGTGAAGGGACTCGATCTGATCGTCGGCGGCCACAGCCAGAACCCGGTGTGCATGAGCGCCGAGAACAAGCGCAACGAGGCCTATGTGCCCGGTCAGCCCTGCGCGCCCGATCGCCAGAATGGCGCCTGGATCGTGCAGGCCCACGAGTGGGGCAAGTACGTCGGCCGCGCCGATTTCGTGGTCGGTGCTGGCAAGGTGGAGCTGGTCAAGTACCAGCTGCTGCCGGTGAACCTGAAGCAGCGCGTCACCGGCGCACCGCCCAGGCTCTACGCTGAGGCGATCTCCGAAGACGTTTCCGTGCGCGAGTTCCTCAAGCCGTTTCAGGACAACGGCGCGGCGCGGCTGACCTTGCCCGTTGGCGACACGGTCGGGGTTTTCGACGGCGACCGGGCTCGTGTGCGCGCGCAGCCGACCAACCTCGGTGTGATGATCGCTCGCTCGATGATGAGCCGCACCGGCGCCGACCTCGCCATCATGAACGCCGGCGGCGTGCGCGATTCGCTCCCCGAGGGCAAAGTCACTTACCGCGATGTGCTGAAGGTGCAGCCCTTCGGCAACCAGATTTCGATGATCCGCCTGACCGGCGCGGAGTTGCTGAAGTACCTCGAAGCCGTGGCCAGGATGACGCCGGGTTCGGGCGCGTTTCCGCAGACCGTCGGTGTGCAGATGCTGATCGAAGGCGGCGTGTTGAAGGAAGCCAAGGTGCAGGGCCGGCCGATCGAGCCGCAGCGCGAGTACCGCTTGGCGCTCAACAACTTCACGGCCGGCGGTGGCGACGGCTATCCGAAGTTGTCGGACCATCCGGGGCATGTCAACACCGGCCTGGTCGATGCCGACGTGATGCGCGCCTTCATCTCCGCCGGCAGCCCGCTCAAGGCGGCTGACTTCACGCCGCCGCCCGGCGATGTGGTGCGCCGATGAGCGAAGACGGCCGCAACGAACACGAGCGCGCTGATGCTCGCGTGGCGCTGGCCTGTCTCGACCTGACGAGCCTGAACGAGGATGACGACGCGCGCGGGATCGACTTGCTGTGCGCCAAAGCGGCCTCGCGCTTCGGCAACGTGGCCGCGGTGTGCGTCTGGCCGCGCTTCGTCGCTCAGGCCAGGGCGGCGCTGCCGCGAGAGATCGCAGTGGCTGCGGTGGCGAATTTTCCCGACGGTGCGCTCGACTTGCACACCGCGCTGGCCGACACGCAGGCCATCGTCGATGCAGGCGGCGACGAGATCGATCTCGTTTTGCCCTGGCGTGCGATGCAGGACGGCCACCATGCCGAGGCGGCCGCGTTGGTGGCCCAGGTGCGCAAGGCCTGCGTCGGCAAGCGCTTGAAGTTGATCATCGAGTCGGGTGAGCTGCCGTCGGCGCACGCGATCGGCCAAGCCTGTGCGATCGGCCTCGACAACGGCGTCGATTATCTGAAGACCAGCACTGGCAAGGCGGCGCACGGTGCATCGTTGCCCGCGGCGCGGCAGATGATGAGTGCTATCGCCGCGCACCGGCGCGGCGCAGCGGCCGGCTTCAAGGCCGCTGGCGGCATCCGCACCGTGGCCGATGCGGCGGGCTACATCCTGCTGGCGCGGCAGATCCTCGGGCCCGGCGCGGCCAAGCCCGCGCGCTTGCGGTTCGGCGCCAGTGGGTTGCTCGGCGACATCGAGCGCGTGTTGTCGGATGGCAGTGCACCGGGCATGTCGTCGCCTTCGTCGTACTGAACGGTGGCGCCCGCAGAGATCATCCGCGCCAAGCGTGACGGCCACGTGCTCGGCGACGCGCAGATCGACGCCTTCGTGCGCGGCCTCGTCGACCGATCGTGGAGTGAAGGCCAGGTGGCGGCGCTGGCGATGGCGATTCTGCTCAAGGGCATGACGCACGCCGAAACCGCGCTGCTGACGCGCGCGATGACGCACTCGGGCACGGTGCTCGACTGGTCCGGCGCGAAGCTCGACGGGCCGATCCTCGACAAGCACTCCACCGGCGGCGTCGGCGACAAGGTCAGCCTGATGCTGGCGCCGCTCGTCGCCGCGTGCGGCGGTGTCGTGCCGATGATCAGCGGCCGCGGCCTCGGCCACACCGGCGGCACGCTCGACAAGATGCAAAGCCTGGCCGGCTACAACGTGATGCCGTCGCGCGCGCTGCTGACGCGCGCGCTGCGTGAAGCGGGCTGTGCGATCGTCGGCGCGAGTGCGCGCGTGGCGCCGGCCGACCGGCGCCTGTATGCGATCCGCGATGTCACGGCCACGGTGGAATCTGTGCCGCTGATCACCGCCAGCATCCTGTCGAAGAAGCTTGCCGCGGGCTTGCAGTTCCTGGTCATGGACGTGAAGGCCGGCAACGGCGCGTTCTGCGCCACGACCGATGCAGCGCGTGAACTGGCCCACAGCATTGTCGAAGTGGCGGCCGGCGCCGGCTTGCCGACGCGCGCGTTGATCACCGACATGAACCAAGTTCTCGGCCGCACGGCAGGCAACGCGCTCGAAGTGCAGGAGGCGATCGACTTTCTCGCCGGCCGGGGGCAGCGCGAGCCGCGGCTCGAAGCGGTGACGCTGGCCTTGTGCGGCGAGATGCTCGCCCTGTCCGGGCTGTGCGCCGATGCCAAGGCAGGGCAGTCGATGGCCCAGCGCGCGCTCGTCAGCGGTGATGCCGCCGAGCGATTCGCGCGCATGGTGGCGGCACTCGGTGGACCGCGCAACGTGGTTTCGGCGCGCTTCGCTGGCCTGCGCAAAGCGCGCTGCGTGCTGCCATTGCCAGCGCCAACCGACGGCGTGATCGCCACCATGGACACGCGCGAGATTGGCCTGGCTGTCGTTTCGCTAGGGGGTGGCCGACGCATCGCCAGCGATGAGATTGACGCGCGTGTCGGCTTGTCGCACATCCAGCCCCTGGGCACGCGCGTCGCCGTCGGCCAGCCGCTGATGCAGGTGCATGCAGCCAGCCGCGACGCTGCGAACGCCGCCATGGCGCGCATCCTGCAAGCAGTTCGCATCGCGCCTCGGGCGGATTCACCGAACCCTGTGATCACCGAGCGCCTTTGAGCGGGTAAACCACGCACAATCAGCGTGCACCGTCGCTCCTAGAATGGTTTTTCATGCCCTCGACCCGTCGCACCAGCACCAAGCAGCCTGCCAGCAATGCCGCGGCCAGCAACGTGCGCGTGCTCAAGAAGTACCCGAACCGGCGCCTTTACGACACGCAGTCGAGCAGCTACATCACGCTGGCCGATGTCAAGAAGATGGTGCTCGGCGGCGAAGCGTTCGAGGTGCGTGACGCGAAGGACAGCGCCGATCTGACGCGCAGCATCCTGCTGCAGATCATCTTGGAAGAGGAGAGCGGCGGCGTGCCGATGTTCTCCACCGAAATGCTGTCGCAGATCATCCGTTTTTACGGCCACGCGATGCAGGGTGCGATGGGCGCAGTGCTGGAACAGAACTTGAAGGCCGCCGCGAAGATGCAGGCCCAATTGGCGCAGCAGGCGCTCGGCAGCCCGGTGACATCGATGCAGGGCTTGATGGGCAACTACCTCGAACAATCGAGGACCTACTTCGAGAAGATGCAACAGCAAATGGGACCGGCCGGCGCGCTGTTCCCGGGCTTCGTGCCGCCAAAGAAGTAGCAGGGCGGGGCCATGCGGGACAATCCCGCGCATGACTGATTCCATCGCTGCCACCGCACCCAAGGTCGGCTTCGTCTCACTCGGCTGCCCCAAGGCGCTGACCGACTCCGAACTCATCCTCACCCAGCTCTCGGCCGAGGGCTACACGACGAGCAAGAGCTACGCCGGCGCCGACCTCGTCATCGTCAACACCTGCGGCTTCATCGACGACGCGGTGAAGGAAAGCCTCGACGCGATCGGCGAGGCGCTGGCGGCCAACGGCAAGGTCATCGTCACCGGCTGCCTCGGCGCCAAAGCGGGAGACGATGGCGGCAATTTGGTGCGATCTGTGCACCCGAAGGTGCTCGCCGTGACGGGGCCGCACGCGACGCAGGAGGTGATGGACGCGGTGCATGTGCATTTGCCCAAGCCGCACGACCCGTTCACCGATCTCGTGCCGGCACAAGGCATCAAGCTGACGCCGAAGCACTACGCGTATTTGAAGATCAGCGAAGGCTGCAACCACCGCTGCACCTTTTGCATCATCCCGTCGATGCGCGGCGACCTGGTGTCGCGGCCGATCGGCGATGTGCTGAACGAAGCGCAGCGCTTGTTCGAAGCGGGCGTCAAGGAGTTGCTCGTCGTCAGCCAGGACACGAGCGCCTACGGTGTCGATCTGAAGTACCGCACCGGATTCTGGAACGGCGCGCCGGTGAAGACGCGCATGCTCGATCTTTGCGAGAAGCTCGGTGAGATCGCCGACGCGCATGGCGCGTGGGTGCGGCTGCACTACGTCTATCCGTACCCGCATGTCGATGAGGTGCTGCCGCTGATGGCCTCGGGCCGTGTGCTGCCCTACCTCGACGTGCCGTTCCAGCATTCGCACCCCGATGTGCTCAAGCGCATGAAGCGCCCGGCCAGTGGCGAGAAGAACCTCGAACGCCTGGCGCGCTGGCGCGAGCAGTGTCCGGAACTCGTCGTGCGCAGCACCTTCATCGCTGGCTTTCCCGGCGAGACCGAGGCCGAGTTCGAGCACTTGCTGCAGTTCGTCGGAGAAGCGGGCATCGATCGCGCGGGCTGCTTTGCCTATTCACCGGTCAAGGGCGCGGCGGCCAACGAGCTGCCCGGCATGCTGCCGACCGAAGTGCGTGAGGAGCGCCGTGCGCGCTTCATGGCAGCGGCCGAAGCCGCGTCGACGGCCCGCTTGCAGCGCCGCGTCGGCGCGACGATGCAGGTGCTGATCGACAGCGCGCCGGCCCTTGGCCGCAAAGGCGGGGTGGGGCGCAGTTATGCCGACGCGCCGGAGATCGACGGCACGGTGCGCCTGCTGCCACCGGAGAAGGCGAGCAAGCAGTTGAGGGTCGGCGAGTTCGCGCGCGCGCGGATCGTCGCTGCCGAAGGGCATGACCTGGTGGGTGTTGTTCTATGACCGCCAAGAAGACGCAGCTCATCCACCACCCGTACACGCCGCCCGCGGGATTCGCGTCACCGGCCGTCGCGGTGCACAAGGGATCGACAGTCTTTTTCAATGACGTGGCCCAGATGCGCTCTCGCACCTGGCTCGACCGCAGCGGCTACACGTACGGCCTGCACGGCACGCCGACGAGCTTCACGCTCGAAGAACATATCGCCACGCTCGAAGGCGGCGCCCATACGATGCTGGTCTCCAGCGGCCTGGCGGCGGTGACGATGGTCGACATCGCGCTGCTGAAGTCGGGCGACCAGGTGCTGCTGCCGAACAACATCTACGCGCCGAACAAGAATTTCACGCGCATCGAGTTGGCCGCCTGGGGCATTGGCCATGCGGTCTATGACGCGATGGACTCGGCGTCGCTTGCCGCGGCGATCACGCCGGCCACAAAGTTGGTCTGGCTCGAAGCGGCCGGCTCGGTGACGCTGGAGTTCCCCGACCTGCGCTCGCTGATCCGTGTCGTGCGCGAGCACGCCCCGCAGGCCGTGATCGCGCTCGACAACACCTGGGGCGCGGGCATCGCGTTCGATGCCTTCGCGCTCGCAGACGGTGTGGGGGTGGACGTCACCGTCCACGCTCTGACCAAATACCCCTCCGGCGGCGGTGACGTGCTGATGGGCTCGGTGACCTGCTGCGATGAGGCGCTGTACCGCACGCTGGCGCTGTCGCGCAGCCGCGTCGGCCATGGTGTCGGCATCAACGACGTTGAGCTCGTGTTGCGTTCGCTGCCGTCGCTGGCGTTGCGCTACGCGGCGCAGGACGCTGCCGGCCGAGCTTTCGCCGCCTGGTGTCAGACGCGCGCGGAATTCGTTCGCGTGCTGCATCCGGCCTTGCCAGGCTCGCCCGGCCACGAGCATTGGGCCTCGCATTGCACGGCAGCGGCCGGGTTGGTGACGGTGGAAATCGACCCTCGATTCACCAGCACACAGACCGATGCCTTCGTCGACGCGCTGAAGTTGTTTCGCATCGGCTACAGCTGGGCCGGGCCGGTCAGCCTCGTCGTGCCCTATGACCCGAAGACGATCCGCGACAAAAACGCGCCGTACCGTGGCACCTTGGTGCGTTTTTGCATCGGGCTCGAATCCGTCGAAGACCTGATCGCCGACGTGAACCGCGCGCTAGCCGTTCTTGCCGCCTGAGACCTTGTGCCGCATCAAGCGGCCCTTCTCGCGCTCCCAGTCCTTCTGTTTCTCGGTGTCGCGCTTGTCGTGCTGAGCCTTGCCCTTGGCCAGCGCGATCTGTGCCTTCACATGGCCGCCCTTGAAGTGCAGATCGAGCGGCACGAGCGTGAAGCCTTTCTGCTCGACCTTGCCGATCAGGCGCTTGATCTCTTCCTTGTGCATCAGCAGCTTCTTCGTGCGGTCGGGCTCGGGCAGCACGTGCGTCGAGGCTGAGCGCAGCGGGTTGATGCGGCAGCCGATCAGGTGCAGCTCGCCGTCGCGGATCACCACATAGCCATCGGTCAGCTGAATCTGGCCGGCACGGATGGCCTTGATCTCCCAACCCGTGAGCACGACGCCGGCTTCGTAGGTCTCCTCGATGTGGTACTCGTGGCGAGCACGGCGGTTTTCGGCGATGGACATAATTCCGGTCAGTATATGAAGCACGTCAAGCGCTCCGTCCTGCTGTGGTACTCGCCGCGCGAGATGTACGAGCTCGTCACCGCGATCGAGGACTACCCGGTGTTTCTTCCATGGTGCGCGCAGGCTGAAGTCATCGAGCACCACGATGACGGCATGACGGCGCGTCTGACGCTGGCCAAAGGCGGCCTGCGCCATGCGTTCACGACACGCAACCATCACCGCAGCGGGCAGGCAGTGCGCGTGACGCTGATCGATGGTCCGTTCTCCGAGCTCGAAGGCACGTGGGAGTTTCTTCCGGTGGCTCGGGGTGGCGTCGCCCGCGATGCCGACACCTCGGCGTGCCGCATCGAATTCGATCTGCGGTACGCCTTCGCCAATGCCGCACTGGAAACCCTCATCAGCCCGGTGTTCGATCGCATCGCCAATACGCTGGTCGATTCCTTCGTCCAGCGCGCGGAGCAGGTGCATGGTCCACGTTGAGCTGGCCTACAGCGCGACGGCGCGACAGGTGGAGGTGGTGGCACTCGACTTGCCCGCCGCGAGCACGGTCGGCGATGCGCTTGAGGCCAGCGGCCTGCTCGAACGCCACGGCTTGGTCCTGGGCGCCGTGCAGTGCGGCGTCTGGGGGCGGCGTTGCCCGATGTCCCAGGTGTTGCGCGACGGTGACCGCGTGGAGTTGTACCGCTCGCTGACGGTCGATCCGAAGGAGGCCCGCCGCCTGCGCTACAAAGGCCAGCGCAAGACCAAAGAAAAGCGCCCGGCGGGTGCCGGGCGCTGATCGAGTTCGAGTTCCTGATCTGCATCAGGAGCGCCGATCACTTCTTCGGCGCGTCTTTCATGGCCGGGGCAGCGGAAGCGGCGGCGGCAGCCGGCTTGGCGTCCTTCTTCATTTCTTCTTTCTTCGCGGCCGGCGCAGCGGCAGCCGAAGCGGCGGCAGCGGCCGGCTTGGCTTCTTCCTTCTTCATTTCCTTCGCAGCGTGCGAAGCAGCGAAGCCGGAGGTGGCGAATGCAGCGGCGATCAGGGCAGCCAGGAGCTTGTTCATGTGAATACCTTTCGAAAGTTTGAGGAGGCCTGAGTCCCAACGGGAGGATCAGCAGGGCAGGCCGCCAACGCCAACGCTTCTGCGACGGTTGACAGGCCCTAGAATTTCGGGCTCTCGAACCCTCGCTCCCAACCGACAGGCTCACCATGTACCAGCACATCAAGGTCCCGCCAGGCGGGCAGAAGATCACGGTCAACAAGGACTACTCGCTCAACGTCCCCGACCAGCCGATCATTCCGTACATCGAGGGCGACGGCACGGGGCTGGACATCACGCCGGTGATGCTCAAGGTGGTCGATGCCGCCGTGGCCAAGGCCTACGGTGGCAAGAAGAAGATCCATTGGATGGAGGTCTATGCCGGCGAGAAATCGACCAAGATTTACGGCCCCGACGTCTGGCTGCCGGAAGAAACGCTGGCCGTCGTCAAGGAGTACGTGGTCTCGATCAAAGGCCCGCTGACGACGCCGGTGGGCGGCGGCATTCGCTCGCTCAACGTGGCGTTGCGCCAGGAGTTGGACCTTTACGTTTGCTTGCGCCCGATCCAGTACTTCAAGGGCGTGCCCTCGCCGGTGAAAGAGCCCGAGAAGACCAACATGGTCATCTTCCGCGAGAACTCGGAAGACATCTACGCCGGCATCGAGTACCAGGCCGAGAGCGACAAGGCCAAGAAGCTGATCAAGTTCCTGATCGAGGAAATGGGTGTCACCAAGATCCGTTTCCCCAACACGTCCGGCATCGGCATCAAGCCGGTCAGCCGCGAAGGCACCGAGCGCCTGGTGCGCAAGGCGCTCCAGTACGCGATCGACAACGACAAGCCCAACATGACGCTGGTCCACAAGGGCAACATCATGAAGTTCACCGAAGGCGGCTTCCGTGATTGGGGTTACGCGCTGGCGCAAAAAGAGTTTGGCGCGATGCCGATCGACGGCGGACCGTGGTGCAAGTTCAAGAACCCGAAGACGGGCAAGGACATCGTCGTCAAAGACGTGATCGCGGATGCCTTCCTGCAGCAGATCCTGCTGCGCCCGGCCGAATACTCCGTGATCGCCACGCTCAACCTGAACGGTGACTACGTGTCCGACGCGCTCGCGGCGCAGGTCGGCGGCATCGGCATCGCGCCGGGCGCGAACCTGTCGGATTCGATCGCGATGTTCGAAGCCACGCACGGCACGGCGCCGAAGTACGCCGGCAAGGACTACGTCAACCCGGGCTCGGAAATCCTTTCGGCCGAGATGATGCTGCGCCACATGGGCTGGACCGAAGCGGCCGACCTGATCATCTCGTCGATGGAAAAGTCGATCGCCAGCAAGAAGGTGACGTATGACTTTGCGCGCTTGATGGAAGGAGCGACGCAGGTGTCTTGCTCGGGATTCGGGCAAGTGATGATCGACGCGATGAACTAGGATTTCAGGGCGTCCCAGGACGTCCAAACTGGTTTCACAAAGTGCCCCAGATCGTTGATTCGACTGGGGTTTTTGTTTCATGACGTCCAACGCCGTTTCTTGACTGCCGATCCGAACGGGGCCATAGTTTGGGGCCAAATGGGGCCATGACATTCGGCCAAGTCACAGGAATGCGGCACGTCAACTACACCCTTCGCCCGCTCACGATCGACAACGCCAAGCCGCGCGAGAAGGCCTATGCGCTGACCGACGGCGGCGGCCTGCTGCTCGAGGTCTTGCCGTCCGGACCAAGACCTGGCGCTTCAAGTACCACCTGAACGGCAAGCGCGAGAAGGTGACGATCGGCTCCTACCCGGCGTTCACCATCAAGCAGGCGCGCGACCGGCACGAAGAGCTGCGGCGCTGGTCGAGCGGGGCGAGAGCCCGGCGAAGTCGAAGCAAGCCGCGTGGGGAGCGAAAGCTCGCCGACGAGCGCCGCGTCACCTTCCGCGCCTTCGCGCAGCGGTGGATCGAGGAGACGCTGTTCTACCGCTCAGCCGGCTATGTCGCGCAGATCGTGCGCTGGCTCGACGCCTACGTGAACCCGGCCATCGGCGACATGGCGATGGGCGACGTGCAGCCCGGCGACGTGCTCGCGATCATCAAGGGCAGGGTGCATACGGCCGGCACCGCCGAGCGCATCCGCGTGATCATCCAGCAGGTCTACAACCATGCGATCCGCAACCTGCTGGTGACGACGAACCCGGCGCAGCCGCTGCGCGGCGCCATCGCCCGCCCGCCGGTGCAGCATCACAAGCACCTGAACGAGAAGCAGCTCGGCGCCTTCTGGCGCAAGCTCGACGACCAGGGCGCGCACATCACGACGATCGCGGCGACGCGGCTGCTGCTCTACACGATGACGCGCAAGAGCGAACTGTTGCGCTCGAAGTGGCACGAGTTCGACCTCGACGCAGCGCAGTGGGATATCCCTGCCGAGCGCATGAAGATGGGCAAGGCGCACCGCGTCTTCCTCTCGCGCCAGGCGGTCGAACTGCTGCGCCAGGTGCACGAGATCAGCGGGCACGGCGAGTACGTGCTGCCGTCGATCTTCCGCGGCAGCGTGCCGATGGGCGACGTGACGCTGAACCACTTCTTCAAGCGCATCGACTTCGGCGTGCCCGACTTCAGCCCGCACGGGCTGCGGGGCACGGCGGCGACGCTGCTGCGCGAGCATGGGTTCGGGCGCGATGTCGTCGAGCTGCTGCTCGCGCACAGCGAGAAGAATGCGACGGTGGCGGCCTACAGCCACATCGAGCTGGCGGCGGAGCGGAAGAGGGCGTTGCAGTTCTTGGCGGATCGTGTCGATGTGCTGGCCGCCAGCACTTCCGTTGTGCCGTTACGAGCGGCGTAAGCAGACATTCGCCGGTTGCTCCCGTTTGTTTTGGGGTTGTCGGACTCCTGCCCGTGCACGCGGCAAGGCGGCGATCAATACGGCCTAAGGGCAGGTGTCGGACAAGCCTCGAGGGAGGAAACCGCGGCGCACGCGACGGTGGGTGTCGACAGCCGGGTCGCTATGGCGATTGGCGCTTCGCAGCGATCTCGATCGGAAGCTCTCGATGCCTGCCCGTTTCAATGCCTTGTACCAGGCAGCCGTGCTCAGCTGCCCCTTCGGCTCTAGTAGCTCAACCCGAACCCGAACGGAAACAGGGTGTCCTTGGCCGGGTAGCCAGGCGCGTCGGGCTGGTTGTCGATCACCGCCTGCAGGTTGTTCGCCAGTGCAAACGGCAGCTTGCCTTGCGGCTTGGCCTTGCCGGAGAGCACGTCGAGCAGCGCGGTGTTGCCGACACCGAAGCCCGCGACGATCGCGCCCGCACCCCTGAAGCCGCTGGCCTCGTCGATCACATACGGCTGGCGGAAATTGATGCTGAGCACCACCTTCTCCGGCCCGATCTCCTTCATCACGGCCTGGATGTCGGCCAGCGATGGAGAGATGCGCCAAGACTTCGACGCCGCCATCGTCGTAAACGACAGGTTGTTGGCCTCCCACGGGAAGGCGCCGCCAAAGACCAGGCCCAGCGGTTGCGGGCCGCCGAGGTTGCCGTCATCAACACACCGCGGGTTCGCAGCCGGGTGCGTGAAGCAGGGGTCGGTGGCCCCCCAGACCTTGCCGGTCAGCGGGTTGAGGAAAGCCGGGTTGGCGCCGAACGCTGGATCCTTGGTGCGATAGACGCCGGTGCCGGTGTTGCCGATTTCGACGCGGATGATCGCGCGATCAAAGCCCGCCGCCGACGGGCGACTGGTGACGTTGCCGGCGGCGTCGCGCGCGAGCGGCTTTCCGTCGGCACCGCCTTCTCCATTGGTGACCTGGGCGAAGACCTGGCTCGCATCAGTAGTGTCCAGGCCCATCGTGTAGATCTTCGCGCCCGGCGCCACCGGCAGCGCACGGTCCCTGTTCTGCAGCAGCACAACCGACTTGCGGTGCATGTCCAGACCGGCCTCGCGTGTTGATTTCCACCCAGAAGTGATCCACCAGGCCCGGTGATTTCCATCCAAATCTGATCCACGCAAGAACCCTAACCTGCTGCTTTATGCGGCAGGGAGCAGAAGGAGTGATTGACGTGGCGACACTGAGTGTCATCAGGAGGTGGGCCCTGCGCGAGCGGCTGTCCATCCGCGAGATTGCCCGGCGCACGGGCCTGTCTCGCAACACCATCAAGAAGTACCTGGCCGCTGGCGTGGTCGAGCCGCGATACGCCAAGCGCACCAGTCCGAGCAAGCTCGACGCCTTTGCCGACAAGCTCGCCGGCTGGCTCGGCCGACGAGAGCGACGAAGTCGCGCAAGCAACGGCGCACGATCAAGCAGATGCATGCCGACCTCGTCGCGCTGGGCTTTGACGGTTCGTACGGCCGCGTGGCTGCCTTCGCGCGAACATGGCATGCACGCCGGCACGAAGCCGAGCAAACCACCGGCCGCGGCAGCTTCGTGCCCCTGAGCTTCGCTCCCGGCGAAGCCTTCCAGTTCGATTGGAGCGAAGACTGGGCCACCGTCGCCGGCGAACGCATGAAGCTGCAGGTTGCGCACTTCAAGCTCAGCCACAGCCGCGCGTTCGTGCTGCGCGCCTACCCGCTGCAAACGCACGAGATGCTGTTCGACGCCCACAACCACGCCTTCGCGGCATTCGGTGGTGTGCCCCGGCGCGGCATCTACGACAACATGAGAGACGGCCGTGGACAAGGTGCGCCCAGGCAAGGCGCGCGACATCAACCAGCGCTTTGCGGCCATGGCCCAGCCACTACCTGTTCGAGCCCGAGTTCTGCAACCCGGCCTCGGGCTGGGAGAAGGGCCAGGTCGAGAAGAACGTGCGCGATGCCAGGCATCGGCTGTGGCAACAGGCACCGGCGTTCGACAACCTGGAGGCCTTGAACGACTGGCTCGAAGCGCGCTGCAAGGCGTTGTGGGGCCAGATCGCGCACAACAAGCTGCCCGGCAGCGTGGCCGATGTGTGGGCCACTGAGCGAGCGGCCTTGATGGACTTGCCGCGCCTGTTCGACGGCTTCGTCGAGCACACCAAGCGCGTCTCGCCGACCTGCCTCGTGCACTTCGAGCGCAACCGCTACAGCGTGCCGGCGTCGTATGCGAACCGGCCGGTGAGCCTGCGCGTGTACGCCGCTCGACTCGTCGTGGTGGCCGAAGGCCAGGTGCTGTGCGAGCACGCCCGCATCATCCATCGCCGCCACGACGCGCTGGGCCAAACGGTGTACGACTGGCGCCACTACCTGGCCGTGTTGCAGAGGAAGCCCGGTGCCTTGCGCAACGGCGCGCCGTTCACGGAACTGCCCGAAGGCTTCAAGCGGCTGCAGAGCTCGCTGCTCAGGCAAGCCGGTGGCGATCGCGAGATGGTGGAGATCCTGGCCCTGGTGCTGCATCACGACGAACAAGCCGTGCTTGCCGCGGTGGAGCTGGCGCTGGAGGCCGGCGTTGCGACCAAGACCCATGTGCTCAACGTGCTGCACCGGCTGTTGGACGGCACACCTGGCGCGACACCGGTGAATGCGCCGCAGGCGTTGCGCCTGGCAACCGAGCCGCGCGCCGACGTGCTGCGCTACGACGCACTGCGCACGGCCAGGAAGGCCCAAGCCTCGGGTCGGGAGGTATGCCATGCGCAGTGAAGGCGCCGCATTGAACTCACCGGTAGCGCCGATGGTGGCCACGCTGAAGTCGCTCAAGCTGTGGGGCATGGCGCAAGCCGTGTCGGAGTTGGCCGAGCAAGGCGCGCCGGCCTTCGACGCCGCGCAGCCGATCCTGGCCAAGCTGTTGAAGGCAGAGACGGCCGAGCGAGAAGTGCGTTCGGTGGGCTACCAGATGAAGGTGGCGCGCTTCCCGAGTTACCGCGACCTGGCGGGCTTCGACTTCGCGCACAGCGAGGTCAACGAATCCCTGGTGCGGCAGCTGCACCGCTGCGAGTTCCTGGAGCAAGCGCACAACGTGGTACTGGTCGGTGGCCCTGGCACAGGCAAGACGCATCTGGCCACGGCACTCGGCGTGCAGGCCATCGAGCACCATCACCGACGGGTCAGGTTCTTCTCCACGGTGGAGTTGGTCAATGCGCTGGAGATTGAGAAGGCCAGCGGCCACGCCGGGCAGATCGCCGGGCGGCTGATCTATGCCGATGTGGTGATCCTCGACGAGCTGGGCTACCTGCCGTTCAGTGCATCGGGCGGGGCGCTGCTGTTCCACTTGCTGTCCAAGCTGTATGAGCGCACGAGCGTGGTGATCACGACCAACTTGAGCTTCAGCGAATGGGCCTCGGTGTTCGGCGACGCGAAGATGACCACAGCTCTGTTGGACCGGCTGACGCACCATTGCCATATCCTGGAGACCGGCAACGACAGCTACCGCTTCAAGCACAGCTCCACGCAAGTGCCCACGACCAAGAAGGAGGCCAAGGCCAAAAAGTTATCCACACCGTGAACCCTCAAAACTGAAATACGGGTGGATCAGAATTCGATGGAAATACCGGGTCAGGATTGCGCGGAAATCAACATCCAGCGCATGAAATCTCTGCGTCGGCGCGGTTGCGTACGCAAAAGCAAGCACAACGCGCCCGGTTTCGCATACGTCCGGCATGGCAGCTGTTTAGCGCCAGCAGCAGCTACCGATGGGAACGTGCGACGTGTTTGCCGCAGCGACTCGTGGAGCAGGAACGCAAGCTCGCCGGGTCCGCGTGACCCAGGTCCGGAGCGCCGCAATTGCTGAAGCAGGGTCGCTTCGCGTGACTTGAATATGGCTAGCTATCTAGCCATAATAAAGCTTTGGCGCATCCACCCGGGCGCGCCCGCTTGCGGAGCAAGACCATGACCGAAGTCGCCCTGTTCGAAGCCAAGAACCGCCTGTCCGAGTTGATCGACCGGGTGCAGCGCGGCGAGGTCATTGCCATCACGCGGCGCGGAAAGGTCGTCGCCCAGTTGGGCCTGCCCGGCGCGCACGACAGCCGCGGCAGCGCCGTGGATGCCGTGACCGCCTTGCGGGCGGCACGCAAGGGCGTCAGCCTGGGCCGCCTGAAGGTTCGTGACCTCATCGCCGAGGGCCGGCGTTGACCCCGCCAACTCCGCCCGCCACCAACCTGGTGGTGGACGCCTCGATCAGCGCCGCGTGGTTCCTGCCCGACGAGGCCACGCCCTATACCGAGGCCGCGCTGCAAGCCACGGCGGATCGTCGAGTCCACGTTCCCGCGCTCTGGTTGCTGGAAGTTGGAAACCTGCTGCTCAGCGCGCAGCGGCGGCGCCGCATCACCGATGCCAAGCGGCGCGAACTGGTGGCCCACGCCCAGGCCTTGCGGATGGACATCGATCGTGAGCCGGTGGCGATGACGACGCTGGACGACCTGGCGGCGCGCCACGCCTTGAGTGCCTACGACGCCGCCTACCTCGAACTGGCCCTGCGCAGGGCCTTGCCTCTGGCAACCAATGACGCGGCGCTCTTGAAGGCCATGGCAGCCGTCGGTGTGGCGCGCGCCGAACCCTGACCAGCTGCGATGAGATCGCCATACCCCCGACCGCTCACATGAGCCAGTCGCAAGTACAGCTCCTGCGTCGCAGATGGTACGAGGTCAGCCTCAAGGCGAGCGGCGGCACTCAGCCAGCCTGATCGAGCTTGTCGAGAAGGGGACCCCGCGCGCTCGCAGTTGCCTCGCGCGGTGCGTGTCTCGAAGTGCACACGGGCGTCGTAGTTGGCCAGTGCCACCGTCGCCAACTCGTCCATCAACCGGTTGACGCTGATGGAGTTCGCCTTGGCGAGAGCCTTCAGGCGCTCGTGCTTGTCGTCGGGCAAGCGAATCATCAGGATGGACATGGGAGAGCCTCCAAGCACTGCTCGCGCGAGCGTACCAACGCCGCGGTTTGGGGCCTGCATGGCCCCGCTTCAAGGCGCTCAAACCGGGGCCAAGGACCGGGCCATGTCGCACCGGCTTGTCAGCCGATGTGCAGCGTCCATGCGGCTCTCAGCCCGATTGGGAAGTGATGATCGACGCATATGTAACAGGATTTCAGGGCGTCCCAGGACGTCCAAACTGGTTTCACAAGGTGCTCCAGATCGTTGATTCGACTGGGGTTTCTTCGGCGAGTCTCCTGAGATCACATCGACCCAGCATCGATTCGATGGCTGCGCGGAATGGGTGCAAATGGGTGTCGAAATGGACTACCATGCCGCACAATGATCCAGTCGGCCACCATCCAGATCACGTCTGAGATTCTCGCCCTCGTTGCCAGCATCGACGAGTTCAAAGGCGCCTGGAGAGCGCTGGGCACACTGGCGCCGGATCGGCTGTCCGCACTGCTGCGGGTGGCCACCATCGAGAGTATCGGTTCATCCACCCGAATCGAAGGCAGCAAGCTGTCCGACCGCGACGTCGAGCGCCTGCTGTCCAAACTACAGATCCAGAAGTTCAGCACCCGTGACGAGCAGGAGGTGGCGGGCTACGCCAAAGTCATGGAGATGGTGTTCACGTCATGGCAAGACATTGCCCTGACCGAGAACCACATCAAGCAGTTGCACCGCGACCTGCTGGTCCACAGCGAGAAGGACGCATGGCATCGCGGCCACTACAAGACATCCACCAACAGCGTGGTGGCGTTCGACGAGGATGGCAAGCAGCTCGCCGTTGTCTTCGAAACGGCTACGCCGTTCGACACGCCGCGGCTGATGACGGAACTGGTGAGCTGGTTCGTCGAAGAGCGAAGCGCTGGGCGTGTGCATCCGTTGCTGCTGATCGGCCTGTGGGTGGTGGTGTTCCTGGAGATCCACCCGTTCCAAGATGGCAACGGGCGCCTGAGCCGGGTGCTGACCACCTTGCTGCTGCTGCAATCCGGCTACGCCTACGTGCCCTACAGCTCTTTGGAGAGCGTGGTGGAGCAGAGCAAGGAGGCCTACTACCTGGCGCTGCGGCAGACTCAGGGCACCATCCGCAGTGAGGCGCCGAACTGGCAGCCGTGGTTGCTGTTCTTCCTGCGGTCACTGGCTGAGCAGGTCAGGCGCCTGAACCGGAAGATCGAGCGCGAGAAGTTGGTGCTGGCGGCACTGCCAGAGTTGTCGCTACAGATCGTCGAGTTCGCGCGTGAGCATGGCCGCGTCACCATGGCCGATGCCATCCGGCTCACTGGCAGTAGTCGCAATACGCTGAAGCAGCACTTTCGCGCCTTGGTGGAACGCGGGCAACTCAGCCCCCACGGTGCAGGGCGGGGGGCTTGGTATGAGCTGCGATAGACACACAGCGACTTCGAAGTACACCGATGTTCTAGGCGATGTCTGGGTTGTGTCGAGTGCCGGCAAGCCTTCGCGCCAGGGGTTCATGTCGTCGACACTGACGCGCTTTCCCTTGGGCGCCTTGAGCATGCCGGCCATGTCGAGGATGGACTTTGTCTTGGTCCGAACGATGATCGTGCCGTCCGACATCGCTGACCAGACCAGGCGGGTGCCTGGCTTGGCGTGCACCAGAGCCCGGATGTCGGCTGGGACGGTTGTCTGGGCCATCGTCTGGGGCTCGAGATCAGCGCGCCAACTCGGCGTGCCGTGAGGGCGTTTGCTGCGGCGCCACGCGCAGACGTGGCAGGTGCACCAGTGCGATGCTCAGCCACACAGCCAGGCTGAAGTACAGCGTCATCCAGGTGACCTCGGTCTTCCAGACCTCCCAGCTGTGTGTCACGGTCCAGCGAGACGACGCATCGATCGCGCCTTGCAGCAGGCTCAGGTAGACCCGACCCTGAGCTTCGTCGGCCACCCAGCGCGCCCAGTACATCGGCACGTCGACCGCGAACATGTAGGCCACGTAGACCGCCGCGGCAGCGCACCAGAACGCGAGCAGAGGCCGCCGCGACGACTCGACCCGCGGCCAGATCGCCAACAGGCACAGCGCGATCAACGCCGCGCAGAGGCCCCACAACGACTCTTCAATCGCATGGCCCAGATTCGATGTCGTCAGCACCGCATGCCATGAACACAGCTCGGCGACCACGATCAGGGGCACCAACGCACGCGCCAAGGCGCCGGCAACGGCGCTGCCGATGCTGCGTGCGGTGTCGCGCAGCAAAAGCGCCCATTGCGCCACGAAGCACAGCTCTGCCAGCGTGGCCACCGAGCGGCCGACAATGACACTCGACCACCACGAGTCGACGAGCACCACGCGCTGCACGTCGAACACGGGCAGCACAGAGCGCCAGGCACAGCCGAACACATAGCCCGCGCAAAGCAGGAGTTGCAGCCGGCGGGAGGCCCAATCGGCGGCGTGCAAAGTGGAGCGAAGCCGCACCGTCCACAGCGCTGCTGCTACCCAGGCGACAACGTTCAGTGCGCTGACAGCGCGCAGCGCGTCCCACCATGCTTCGGTGCTGGAGAACATCGGAGCGGCCTCAGTGCCCCTTTTTCGGGCGTCCGACCTTCAGCGGCTGCAGGCGGCCCAGCGCACCGAGCAGCGTGTCGCTGTCCAGCGCCATCAGCACGTGCAGGCCGGCACGCAGCAGTTCGCTCTTCTTGGCCTCGCGTTTGGCTGCGAGTGCGCGCGACTTCAGTGCCGCGATCAGCGCGAAGTCCGACTCGGGCATCGTGAAGCTGTCGCGAACCAGGCGTGCGCGCAGCTTGGACGGTTTCTTGTCGGAATCCTTGGCGGCTGCAACTGGCACGCTCTTGGCGGGGCCTGCGGGTTTTTTGCGCGCGGCAGCGACAGGCGCCTTCTTGGCCGGCACGCGGCGCGGCGGCGTGGCCCTGGAGGGCGTCGCGGACTTCTTGGTCGGCATGGCGGTGCTTTTCCGGATTAACAGTATAAATAGTTTATACCGTTCTCAGGATGGCGCGCAAGCGCACGCAACGCGGCCTGGCAATTTGACCGCAGAGGGGGACACGCAGGCTTCAGTGCATCGTCTCAACGCCTGTCTTTGTGTGTTGTTCAGTGATGGCCTATGGTCATAAAAGGTCATCAAGGCGTCATGCACGCGTGCCACTGTTGCAAGCCTCCACCCTCTGCTTGACGACCATGACTGCCAACCCAAACGCCACTGAACAACACGAGTTGATGCGTCGCCTCGCTGACGACTGGCAGGACAGTGCCGACGAGGCGTTCGAACTCGAACTCGAAGACCAACCCTTCGGAGCGCCGTCGCAGGCAGAAACCGCCGAGCGCCATGCCGAACGCAAGGCCTACTTTCGCGAGCTGTTTCGCCTGCAGGGGGAACTGGTCAAGCTACAGGACTGGGTGTCGCATACGAAACAGCGCGTCGTCGTGATCTTCGAGGGCCGTGATTCGGCCGGCAAGGGTGGTGCCATCAAGCGCATCACACAGCGCCTGAATCCGCGCGTCTGCCGCGTCGTCGCGCTGCCGGCGCCGAACGACCGCGAACGCACGCAGTGGTACTTCCAGCGCTACATCGCTCACCTGCCGGCAGGCGGCGAGATCGTGCTCTTCGACCGCAGTTGGTACAACCGCGCTGGTGTCGAACGCGTGATGGGCTTTTGCGGCGAAGACGAGGTCGAAGAGTTCTTTCGTTCGGCGCCCGAGTTCGAACGCATGCTGGTGCGAAGTGGCATCCGCCTCGTCAAGTACTGGTTTTCGATCACCGACGAGGAGCAACACCTGCGCTTCCTCGGCCGGCTGCACGACCCGCTCAAGCAGTGGAAGTTCTCGCCGATGGATCTGGAGAGCCGCAGCCGTTGGGAGGAATACACCAAGGCCAAGGAATCCATGTTGGAGCACACCCACATCGGCGAGGCGCCGTGGTGGGTGGTGCAGGCGGTGGACAAAAAGAAGGCGCGGCTGAACTGCATTGCGCACCTGCTGTCGCTGATGCCGTACGAGGCGGTGGTGAAGCCGACGATCGAATTGCCCGAGCGCGTGCGCCACGCCGACTACCTTCGACGGCCGGTGCCCGCAGAGATGTTCGTGCCGGAGGTGTACTGAGTGCGACTCACTGCGTCCCGATCACCATGAGCGGCGCTTGCTGCGGCTGCAGGCGCACCGACTCGAGCAGCATCAGGTAGTAGTCCAGCGGCGGTGTCTGGCGCCCGGGCTGTTTGGCCAGATCGTCCCAGCGCCGCAACGCCAGGGCCTCGGCACTGTGGGGCAGGGTGTCGAACAGGTGGAGCTCGTCGGGCGACATCGGCCCACCCTGAAGCCGCAGCGTGTGCTTCGATGCGGCCGACAAGGTGCCCGCATAGCCGGGATCGACCGCCACCAGGTAACGCTTGGCCTGCACGTGCAGGCGAATCGGCTCGACCACCTCTGTGCCAAAGCTCGAGACCAGGAAGCCGAGGGCACGCAACTCGTGCACATCGTCCAGCGGCTGCAAAGAGGTGTCGGGTGCGATGAAGTGGCCAATGTCGTGCAGCAGCGCCGCCGCCACCAATGACGCTGATGCATCGGCCCACTCGGCAAGCTGTGCGCACTGCAAGGCGTGGGCGCGCGCCGTTACGGGCTCCGCGCGGTCGCCTTCGTAGAAGCTGGCGCCATGGGCATGAAACAGCTCTTCGATCTGCTGCACGATGTCCATGCTCGGGTTGCGGGTGGTTTTCATTGCGGGGCCTCTACAGATGTCGGGATGTGAGCAATGGTCTGCTCCGAGCGTGACAGCGCCGTGTCCTGCGCATGAACTTGGCGTGCACGGTGGTGGAGAGAGCCAAATAGCACGCGCCGCCGCGCTTTGGCCTGCTGATCGGGGCGCAATTCGCCTCGCAAGGGTGCTCACGTGAACGGGTCGGCATCGTCCTACATGACGCCTACGCGTCATCCCACTTTGGCGGAGATGCGCAAGTGGTCTAGTCACTGCGCATTGCAATCTCGCGTGCGGAAAACTCAAGGAGCACTGTGATGGACAAGGATATCGTGGCAGGAGACGTCATCTCTTCAGACCGTGTTGAAGGGACCAACGTCTTCAATTCGGCCGGCGACAAACTGGGCTCGATCGATGACCTGATGATCGACAAGCGATCGGGTCAAGTTCGGTATGCGGTGATGGAATTCGGCGGCTTCCTGGGCATGGGCACGGACCGCTATCCGCTGCCCTGGGACATGCTGAAGTACGACACGTCAAAAGACGGCTATGTGGTCCCGCTCGACAAGGATCGGCTGGAGAATGCGCCGCGCTATTCGCAGGAATCGCGTCCCGACTACGACGAAGACTATGGCCGGCGCGTCAACGACTACTACGGCGTGCCGTATCTCTGAGTTGCTTCAAATCGCTCTGGCTCGCCCGTTCATCGTCGGCGTGAACATGTCGAGCCAGGGCGGTGCGCCCGCTCTCACGCAGGCAGCGATGGTCGCGTAGCCCGGACCGTCGCTGACCACAGGCAACAGATCGACGCCATGGGGAGGGGCGACCGGCCAAGTGGCCATGTACTCGATGGCGGCATTTCTAGACGCAAACGTTACGGCGGCCGGCTGACCGGCGGCGTGGACCTTGGACCAATAGCCCCTGCCCTGGTGGCTTCCCAGATAGACGCCGTATTGGGGATGAACAATCAGGAACTGACTTGCGGCAGGATCACTTTGGCTCATGGGACTGCGTTGCCTGTGTGTTGGTCGTGGCAAAGACTAGCGTCCATCACGAAGTCAATGCGCCGCCTCGAGGCGTGTATCGCGCAGGATTCACGGCGTGGCCGGTTCAGCACGGGCTCGTCGGCCAATTCTGGGGTCGCAGGCGCTCCGGCTTTGGGCGTCGATAGAGCCGCATCGACGGCTCACAGATTTTCCCGCTCGTGGACGGATGCCCAACATCCGAATCGACATCACTGCCAAACCACTCTGGCTACTACGCCGCCTTTGTGCTGGATCCGGATGGCAACAACATCGAGGCCGTCTTCCATGGCGAGACCAAGCGAAGCGCGCCCTGGGTCAAGGTGATGTTCTGAGTTGCCGCATCTCTACGCGCGTCAAGCGCGCGCATGCACCGGGCTGAGCGTCACTCCAGGACTACCGCTGTCGATGACCTGAGACAGCACGTTCTCGAAGCGCGACACCACGCTACGCCAATCGATGCGACAGGCTGTCTCTCGCGCGGCCGTGCCCAACGACAGGCGAAGCGTTGCGTCGCCGGCCAGTGGCAGGGCTGCGCGCACGAAGGCGGGCACGTCGAGGCCCGCTGCCAGCATGCCATTGCGGCCGTGCTGGATCAACTGCCCTGCGGCGGCGCTGTTGAAGGCCACCACCGGCAGGCCACTGGCCATGGCTTCGGTGGTGACGTTGCCAAAAGTCTCGGTCTGGCTCGGGAAGAGGAACAGGTCGGCAGACGCGTAGTGCGCGGCCAGATCCTCACCGCCGCGGTGGCCGGCGAAGATGGCGTGCGGGCAACGGGCATGCAGTGCGTCCCGCATCGGGCCGTCGCCGACGAACAGCAGCTGCGTGTCGGCATGCGTTGCGCGCATGGCGTCGTGGGCGGCAAGCACCGCCTCGAGATTCTTCTCGGCAGCCAGCCGGCCGACGTAGGCGAGCACCAGGGTGCTCTCATTGGCGCCCCATTGCGCGCGCAGCGGCGCGTTGCGCTTGGCCGGATCGAACAGGCGCGTGTCGACCCCGCGGCCGACGACATGCAGGCGCTCGAAGCCGCGTGCGGCCAGATCATGGCGCAGCGCGTCGGTGGGCACCATCGTGCAATGCGCCTTGTTGTGGAAGCTGCGCAGATAGGCCAGGATCGGCTGCGTCAGCCAACCGATGCCGTAGTACTGCCCGTAGGCGTGAAAGTTGGTGCGAAAGTCGGAGGTGACCGGCAGCTTGAGTTGGCGCGCAGCCTGTAGCGCCGCCCAGCCGAGCGGTCCTTCGGTGGCAATGTGCACCACGTCCGGCCGCCGCTTCGACCACAGGCGCAAGAGTGTGCGCTTGCAGGGCAGGCCCATGCGCAGGTGGGGATAGCGCGGAATCGCGCAGCCGCCCGTCAGTACCTCGTCGTAGGGCGCTTCGGGGTGGCGGCCGGGTGCGAGCCGCTGATGCGGGCGCACCAGTTGCACATCGTGGTGGCGCTCATGAAGGCCCTCCACCATGCGCGCCATCGACATCGCCACGCCGTTGACTTCCGGTGGATACGTCTCCGTGACCATGGCCACACGTCGCGAGCGTGGTGACGCCGTCAGACTGTCGATCAGCAGATGGTCGATGGCGTCGCGTCGCATGCCTGCATGGTGACGAGTGCACATAACCGTTCAATGACAGCGCAGACCGTCACGGTGTTTTCACGCAATTTGTTCACCATGCCTTCATGCGGCGCTGGGTTGGCGCTGTTTCACAGGAGCGTCATGAAGCCATCCTTCCTGCAAGAGTTGCGCACGCAGCGCTGGGACGACCACCGCTACTACCATCACAGCCGCATCAACCAGAGCCTTCATCTGGTCAGCGCGATCAGCTTCGTCATCGCCTACGGCCTGCTGTTCGTCGATCCGGCGATGGCCGCGATCCTGGCTTGGTGCATAGCGATGACGACGCGGCAGGCGGGGCACTTCTTCTTCGAGCCGCGCGGGTACGACCACGTGAACCACGCCAGCGATGCGTTCAAGGAAGACATCAAGGTCGGCTACAACATCCGGCGCAAGATCGTCTTGATGGCGGTGTGGATAGCGATTCCGCTGGTACTGCAATCTGCGCCGTCGCTGTTCGGAACCATCGAGCCCGCGACGGATTTCAACGGCTACCTGCACGATGTCGGCATCGCCTGGCTCGCGCTCGGCGTGGCGGGCCTCGTCTTCCGCGTCGGCCAGTTGTGGCTGCAGCAAGACCTCGCCACAGGCCTGGTGTGGCTGACCAAGATCCTCACCGATCCGTTCCACGACATCTGGCTGTATCACAGGGCGCCGCTGTACCTGTTGCGCGGCGAGCTCATTGACCCGATGACGCACGTGCGGCACGACTGAATGCATTCAGAACTTCAAGCGCAGCATCTCGCCCAGGATGCTGCGCTTGATGGCCTTGGCAGTCAGCGATGGCGCGCCCCACCACCAGCCGTCGGCCTGCATCTGCACACAGGCCTCGACGAAGCGCTCGGCCACGGCGTCGAAATCGGCGTCGCTGTAGTTCAGGCTGAAGATCAATCGGCCGGTGCCAACCCACGACAGCGCCAGGCCCATCGCGCGCAGGTAGAACTGCAGCATCCAGTGGTAGCGGCCGGGTTGGGTGTAGAGCACGGTCCAGATGCTCGACAGGTTGGCCACCTGCACCGGCACGCCGGCTTCACGCAGACGCCAGTTCAGATGTTCGGCGCGGGCATTCCAGCGCGCATCGAGACCGTCGTAGATCGCTGCCACCTCGGGCGTTTGAAGGCGGTCGAGAAACGCCGCCATGGCGCCCATCACATAGGGATGCGAGTTGAAGGTGCCGCGCGCGAAGCAGATGTCGGCCGGCCGTTCTTCGCGAAAGCGCTTCATCAGCTCGCGCTTGCCGCAGACCACGCCCACCGGCAAGCCGCCGCCGAGCGTCTTGCCGTAGGTCACCATGTCGGCGCGCACGCCGAAGTACTCCTGTGCGCCGCCGGGCGCGAGGCGAAAGCCCACGAAGACCTCGTCGAAGATCAGCACGATGCCGCGTTCGCTGCAGACCTCGCGCAGCCGCTTCAACCAGTCCGAGTAGGCCTCACGGTCAAAGGCGGCGCGGCGCGAGCCGTCGATCAACTGCGCATCGCCCGGCGCATTGGCGTTCGGGTGCAGCGCCTGCAACGGGTTGACAAGCACGCAGGCGATGTCGCGCCGGGTGCGCAGCACCTTGAGCGAGCGCTCGTCCATGTCGCGCAGCGTGTAGGTTTCGCGCGGTGGCAGCGGGTTGCCCGGACCCGGTTGCACGTCTTCCCACCAGCCGTGGTACGCGCCGCAAAAGCGCACCAGGTATTTGCGCCGCGTGTGGTACCTCGCCAGGCGCACGGCCTGCATCACGGCTTCGGTGCCGGACATGTGGAACGAGACTTCGTCGAGCCCGGAGATGGCCTTCAGCCGCTCGGCGTTGGCCAGCGTCATCGGGTGCAGGTTGCCGAGCACCGGGCCGAGGGTGCGTGCGCGCTCGGCGCCTTCGTCGATGCAGGCTCGGTAGAAGTCGGTGCCGAAGACGTTGACGCCGTACGAGCCAGTGAGGTCGAAGAAGCGGTTGCCATCGAGGTCTTCGACCATCACACCGTCGGCGGCCTGGGCGAAAGCGCCGATGCGCAGGCGCTCGCGCACCAGCGGCGCGTACTGGAAGGGCACGCGGTAGCGGCCAGTGAACTGCAGATCCGAGATCGCTTCGCGTGCGCGTGCGGTGGTGGCGGCACTCACGGGGAAGCGCTGATCGAAGACGGCAGCCAGGCGTTCGAAGGCCACGCGCCGTTGCTGCGCAACGCTCTCCGGCGCACCGTCGCTGTCGAAGAAGCGTCTCTCGTCATAGGCGTAGCCGGGGATCAGCGCCGCCAGGCGCTTGGCCCAGCGCGAGTGGCCGGCGAGCGAACGGTGCTTGGCGCGAGAGAGTTCGAGGCGGCGTTTGGCGGCCGGCAACAGGGCCAGCGCACCGAGCGCCAGGGCGGCAGAGGCAAAGGTTTCATCCATGAGGCATAGATATGACAGAGGCTGTTGACAGTGTTGTGAAAACCGATGGTTTTGCCAAAGTGGGGCTGCTCGGCCGTGTGTTTGCGCAGGAGGATCTGAACTTCCTGCTCACCAACCGCGTGCCACGCATTGCATTGACGCGGCTGATGGGCCGCATCAGCCGCATCCGCAGCCCATGGTTCACACGCCTCGCGATCGCGGTGTGGCGCTTGTTCACCGACCTCGATCTGAGCGAGGCCAGGCGGCAGCGCTTCGACTCGATCCACGATTGCTTCACGCGCGAGCTGCGCGACGGTGCACGCGACATCGACCCGAGGCACGAGGTGCTGACGAGCCCGTGTGACGCCATCGTCGGCGCCTGCGGCACCGTCGAGCGTGGGCAGGTGTTGCAGGCCAAGGGCATGCCGTAT
Organism: uncultured beta proteobacterium; assembly: GCA_963814385.1. Classification (GTDB taxonomy): domain Bacteria; phylum Pseudomonadota; class Gammaproteobacteria; order Burkholderiales; family Burkholderiaceae_C; genus CADEEN01. The sequence continues at coordinate 89,179 of CAWFCX010000045.1, read as the reverse complement.
GCGCTGGCCGATCTGTTCGGGCCGTCGCAGGACAGCACTGTTTTCGAGGGCGGCCGCTACGTCACGCTGCGCCTCACCTCAGCGATGTACCACCGATTCCACGCCCCGCACGACTGCACGGCCCTGCATGTCACCTACATCAGCGGCGACACCTGGAACGTCAACCCGATTGCGTTGGCGCGTGTCGAGCGCCTGTTCTGCCGCAATGAGCGCGCGCTGGTGCGGCTGCGCTTGAACGACAGTGGCCAGCCGATCGCGCTGGTGCCGGTGGCGGCGGTGCTGGTGGCCAGCATGCGATTCCACTTCCTCGACGTGCTCCGCACGCTGCGCCAGCGCGGCGCTCATGAAACCCCGTGCCACGCGCTGCTGGCCAAAGGGCAAGAGATGGGCTGGTTCGAGCACGGCTCAACGATCATCGTCTTTGCGCCCTCCGGTTTCACGCTGTGCGAGGGGCTCGCGCCCGGCTCGCGACTGCGCATGGGTCAGGCGCTGATGCGCGTGCCGTCATGGCCGCGTCACTCTCTGACTGGATGATCTTCCCCTCATGAAGACCATCGACTTCGTGTACTTCAATGCCGGTGGCGGCCACCGCGCGGCGGCGTTGGCATTGCAAGCTGTGATCGAACAACAGCAGCGCCCATGGCGTGTGCGCTTGATCGACCTGGCGCGTGTACTCGACCCGCAATCGAGTTTTCGCCGGGTCATGGGCTTCGATCCACAGGACTTCTACAACAAGCGCCTGCAGCGCGGCTGGACGCTCGGTCTGGCGCAGGAGCTGAAGCTGCTGCAAGGGGCCGTCCGTCTTGGCCATGCGTCGCTGCTGCGTGTGTTGCAGCGCCACTGGGCGCAGACCGAGCCGGATCTCGTGGTCTCGCTGGTGCCGAACTTCAATCGCGTTCTCTGCGAGTCGCTGGCGAGCACCTTGCCCGGCGTGCCCTTCGTCACCGTGATGACCGACATGGCCGATCACCCGCCGCACTTCTGGATCGAGCCCGGTCTGCCGCAGACCCTCATTTGCGGAACAGAGTTGGCAAGCCGCCAGGCGCGCGCCGCCGGCTATGCGGACGAGCAGATCGTCTTGACATCAGGCATGGTCCTCAAGCCGTCGTTCTACGATCTGCCACCCATCAACCGCGCCCAGCGCCGCGTGGCGCTTGGCCTCGATCCGCTGCGGCCCACCGGCGTCGTCATGTTCGGCGGTCAGGGCTCGCAGCAGATGCTGCGCATTGCGCGTGAGTTGGATGGCGTGCAGCTGCTGCTGATGTGTGGCCGCAACGATCTGCTCGCCGCGCAGTGCCGACGGCTGCGTCGTTCTGCCAAGCACGCCGTGGTGGGATTCACCGACGAGGCCGCCGATGTCATGCGCTTGGCGGACTTCTTCATCGGCAAACCCGGCCCTGGGGCATTGAGCGAAGCGGTGCAACTCGGCCTGCCGGTGATCACGATCAAGAACGCCTGGACGATGCCACAGGAGCGCTACAACGCGCAGTGGGTGCGGGAGCAGGGCGTGGGGATCGTGGTGCCTTCCGTGGCGCGTTTGGCTGCGGCGGCTGACGAGATGATCAAAGACCTGCCGCGGTGGCACGCCGCCGCCGTCCGTATCGACAACCGTGCCGTGTTCGAGGTGCCCGAAGTGCTGTCCGCTCTGCTGGCACGCGCAGCGACCCTCGCACCGCGCCCGTCGCTGCGCCTGGTGGCATAGCTCAGCGCCACAGCCCGGCCTCGACCGCGCCCATGACAGGCTCGGGCATCGGCATCGGGTCGGCGGCGATCACCGGCTCGTGCACCGTCACTGTCACTGCCTGCGCGCTGCGATCGATGATTTCGAGCCGGCCGTCGTCATGTTCGACGAGGGCGGTCAGGCTCTCGACCCAGTCGCCATCGTTGCAGTAGAGGATGCCGTCGATGTCGCGCATCTCGGCGTGGTGGATGTGGCCGCACACAACGCCATGGGCACCGCGCTTCTTGGCCTCGCGGGCCACGGCGGCCTCGAAGTCATCGATGTAGCTGACCGCTCGCTTGACCTTGTGCTTCAGGTACTTCGACAAGCTCCAGTACGGCAGCCCGAGCCGCGCCCGCGCGCGGTTGAACCAGCGGTTGACCTTGAGCGTGAACTCGTAGGCCGCATCGCCGACGTAGGCCAGCCACTTCGCACATTGGATGACACCGTCGAACAGGTCGCCATGCGTGATCCACAGCCGCCGGCCGTCGGCGGTGACGTGCATGCAATCGTCGACGACTTCGATGCCGCCGAAGGTGTGCGTGACGTAGCGGCGCGCGAATTCGTCGTGGTTGCCGGGCACGAAGACCACGCGCGTGCCCTTGCGGGCCTTGCGCAGCAGCTTCTGCACGACGTCGTTGTGGGCCTGCGGCCAGTACCAGGTGCGGCGCAGCTGCCAGCCGTCGATGATGTCGCCGACCAGGTACAAGGTGTCGCACTGCACGTCGCGCAGGAAGCCGAGCAGCGCCTTGGCCTGGCAGCCCGGTGTGCCGAGGTGCAGGTCCGAAATCCAGACCGTGCGCACGCGCAACTTGGCCACGGCATCGTCGTCGTGGACATCCATGAACTCAGGGTGCGGCACCATGGTTGCCCATGTTGGCGGCCGCTCATGACGAGAGCGTGAATGCGCGCCACTTGCGGCGCGCGCGCAACAGCTGCGCTCAGCGCAGGCGCTTGAAGCTGAGGTGGTCGATCAGCTCTTCGTCGGCAACCTGCCGCGTGCGCTCGGAGACGATCTCTACCAGGCCACGCTGCGCGAGCTGCTTCAGCTCGCGTGCCGCGTCGTCATAGACGAACGGATTCTCCAACGGACTGCCGGCGTGCGGCAATTCGCTGATGGCGCCGAACGAGGAATCCAGATAGGCGGCATGGGCGAGCGTTTGCATCGGAGTTACTGCTTTCTGTACCGCTTGACAACCGACATGGTTGCGGCGAGCCGTCATCGTGCGTGAACTGCGGAACCACGGCAAGCCTCTGCCGCGAAAATTGGCTGGAAGTTACAAGCACGTGACAGTCACATTCCGAGCGTCAGGTGCCGATCACACCGCCGTCGTTCTTGCGGATCACCACCGTCGCCGAGCGCGGCCGGCCCGCCGGGTTGTTGTCGGGCCAGTTGGAAATTTTGCGTGGCTGCTCGGGCTCGCTGCGCTCGCTCGGACTTTCGCCCGGATGCTGGATGTTGATGAACATCGTGCGGCCGTCGGGCGTGCCAGTCGCGCCCGTGATCTCGCAGCCGGCCGGGCCGGTGAGAAAGCGCCGGATTTCGCCACTGCGCGGGTCGGCGGCCAGCATGACGTTGTTGCCGAGCTTGGCCAGGTCGCCTTTGCCCATGGCCGAGGTGCTCATGTCCGTCTGAATCCAGAGCACGCCGCGGGCATCGGTCCACAGGCCATCGGGGCAGGCGAAGGCATCGCCCTTGACGTTGCCCTTGGCTTCGGCGCGATCGTTGGCCGGATCGCCGGCGAGCACGAAGTGATTCCACTCGAAGGTGGCGCCATCGAAATCGCCGGCGTCCTTCCAGCGGATGATGTTGCCCATGGTGTTGTTGGCGCGCGGGTTGGCGGCATCGACCACCGGCTGCTTGTCGCCGGCACGGTTGCTGTTGTTGGTCAGCGTGCAATAGACCCAGCCCTGCTTGTCGACGTCGATCCACTCGGGGCGATCCATCTTGGTCGCGCCGAGCAGGTCGCTGGCCTGGCGTGACTTGATCAGCACCTCGCCTTGATCGGCAAAGCCGTTGGCCGCGGTGAGTGCACCCTGACCGTGGGTGAGGGCGATCCAGCGGCCCTTGCCGTCGGCGTCGAAGCGCGCCACGTGCAGCGTGCCGTGATCGAGCAGCGTGGCGTTGGCGGCGAAGCCACCGGGCTTGATGCGGTCGCGGCTGACGAATTTGTAGATGTACTCGAAGCGCGCGTCTTCGCCCATGTAGACCACGGCGCGGCCGTCCTTGGTGACCGCCGTCGTCGCGCCTTCATGCGCTGCACGTCCCATCGCAGTGCGCTTCACCGGCGCGCTGCTCGGGTTCATCGGATCGATCTCGACGATCCAGCCGAAGCGGTTGGGCTCGTTCGGATGCTTCGTGGCGTCGAAGCGCTCGTCGTGCTCATGCCAGCGGTAGCCGCCGGCCCCGCCTTTGCGCAAACCCCAGCGCTGCTCGTGAGGCGACAAGGTGTCGCCGCCATTGAAGTAGAAGATGAAGTTCTCTTCGCAGGTGAGGTAGGTGCCCCAGGGCGTGATGCCGCTGCCGCAGTTGTTGATCGTGCCGAGCACGCGCTGGCCGGCAGTGTCGGCGGCGGTGCGCATCAACGCGTGGCCGGCGGCGGGGCCGCCGAGCGCCATCGGCGTGTTGGCGGTGATGCGGCGCGCCCACGGCGACGGCCGCACGATCTGCCAGCGGCCGTCCTTCTGTTCGACCTCGATCACCGACACGCCATGTGCGGCCTGCGACTTGCGCACCTTGTCGCGCGTCCAGGTCTTCATGCCGTCCGTGTGCAACAAGCCGTCGTCGGTGTACTCGTGGTTCATCACCAGCAGGCCGGATGTCGAACCGTTCTGAGCGAAGTAGTGGATGCCGTCGTGGTGCATGCCGAGCTGCGTCTCCTGCTCGGCGGCCGTGTTGCTGGCGTCCCATTTGAAGGCGGCGTTCTCGCCCGACAGTCCCGCCGGTTCGCCCCAGGGAGCGATCACCTGGAAGCTGTAGCCCTCGGGCACGGTGATCTTGTCGGCAGTGGCGATCGGCACGCTCTTGAAGCCGATCAGCGGGCCGGAGAAGGCGCCACCGGTGGCGCACCCGGCCAGCGGCGCCAGCAAGCCGGCCACGGTGGCGCCGAGTCCTGCACGCAGCATGGTGCGCCGGGCAGGATCGCTCAAATCATGAATGCTCGGGTTCGGCGAGCGGTTGCTGTCTTCCATCGTCGAAAAGTCTTTGGCCATGGGCGAGCGTCCGGTGTGTGTTGAACAACCAGACACGTTGCCTGCTCGGCGTGACAGCGCCATGACAGCACGCGCGTCGTCGATCCCCCGAGCACCCCCGTGGCGACGCAGGCGGTAGCGGATCGTGGGTCGTGCGAGGGCGAAGAGGACGCTGAAAAGCAAAGAGCCCGCGCTCTGCGGGCTCTTGGTCTCGGCAGGGGCAGGTCAGTCAGCCGTGGCGGTCGAGGTGTTGGCGCCGATGATCGCTTCTTCAGCCGGCTGGATGTTCTGTGCCTGATCGCCCTTTGGCCCCTGAAGCACTTCGTACGACACGCGGCCGCCTTGCTTCAGGGTGCGAAAGCCTTCCATCTGGATGGCCGAAAAATGGGCAAACACATCGGCCCCACCGCCCTCCGGCTCGATGAAGCCGAAACCCTTGGCGTCGTTGAACCACTTGACGCGACCAAATGCCATGATGACTACCTCTGGACAAACTGCTATAGAGCGAGAGGCACATTGTCAATAGGCGACGCATGGTTTGTCAATGCAATGTCCACCTAGTCCCCGGATTGAGAACCCCTGCTCAGGCGCCATCTGGTCTTGCATCCGTACAAAGTTGCCGCAGCATAAAATTCAACCATGGCCACGCCCGTACCCCCCCCATCGCCCGTGAACCCCGGCTTGCCGGGGCGTGAAGATGGGGAAGGCACCGTCGTTGCCGAAAAACAAGAGCAGCGCGTCGAGCCGCCGAAGCTCTATCAGGTCGTCATGCACAACGACGACTACACGCCGATGGAATTCGTCGTGATGGTTTTGCAGGAGCACTTTCTGCACGACATCGATACCGCCACGCAAATCATGCTGAAAATTCATCATGAAGGCCGTGCCATTTGCGGGGTCTATAGCAAAGACGTCGCAGCAACCAAAGTCGAACTGGTGCAGGCTGCGGCCAAGCGGGCGGGTCACCCGCTGCAATGCACATTGGAGGCCGCATGATCGCGCAAGAGTTGGAAGTCAGTCTGCACATGGCGTTTGTCGAAGCACGCCAGCAGCGCCACGAGTTCATCACCGTGGAGCACCTGCTGCTCGCGCTGCTGGACAACCCGTCCGCTGCCGAAGTGCTGCGCGCCTGCGCGGCCAACATCGAGGACCTGCGCAAGAGCCTGGTCAACTTCATCAAGGAAAACACGCCGACGGTCGGCGGCGATGAAGAGGTCGATACGCAACCGACGCTCGGTTTTCAGCGCGTCATCCAGCGCGCGATCATGCATGTGCAATCCACCGGCAGCGGCAAGAAGGAAGTCACCGGCGCCAACGTGCTCGTGGCGATCTTCGGCGAGAAAGACTCGCACGCCGTCTACTACCTGCACCAGCAGGGCGTGACGCGCCTGGACGTGGTGAACTTCATCGCCCACGGCATCAAGAAGAGCGACCCGCCGGAGCCGGCGAAGAGCAACGAGAGCGGCAACAGCAGTGAAGGCGAGAAGGAAGAAGCCGGTGACGGCAAGGGCTCGCCGCTCGACCAGTTCACGCAGAACCTGAACCAATTGGCGCGCGAAGGCCGGATCGATCCTCTGATCGGCCGCGAGAACGAGGTCGAGCGCGTGATCCAGGTGCTCTGCCGCCGGCGCAAGAACAACCCGCTGCTGGTTGGCGAAGCCGGCGTCGGCAAGACAGCGATTGCCGAGGGCCTGGCGTGGCGCATCACGCAGGCCGAAGTGCCCGATGTATTGGCCGATGCCACGGTTTACTCGCTCGACATGGGCGCGCTTTTGGCCGGGACGAAGTACCGCGGCGACTTTGAGCAGCGCCTGAAGGGCGTGTTGAAGGCGCTGAAGGACCAGCCGGGCTCGATTCTGTTCATCGACGAGATCCACACGCTGATCGGTGCCGGCGCGGCTTCGGGCGGCACGCTGGACGCGAGCAATTTGTTGAAACCGGCGCTGTCGTCGGGTCAGATCAAATGCATTGGCGCGACCACATTCACCGAGTACCGCGGCATCTTCGAAAAGGACGCGGCACTGTCGCGGCGCTTCCAGAAGGTCGATATCGGCGAGCCGACGGTCGAGCAGACGATCGAGATCCTGAAGGGCCTGAAGTCGCGCTTCGAGGAGCATCACCAGGTCAAGTACGCGCTGACGGCGCTACAGGCCGCGGCCGAGTTGTCGGCCAAGTTCATCAACGACCGTCATCTGCCCGACAAGGCGATCGACGTCATCGACGAGGCTGGTGCCGCCCAGCGCATTTTGCCCAAGGCCAAGCAGAAGAAGACGATCACCCGGCTCGAGGTCGAGGAGATCGTTTCCAAGATCGCCCGCATCCCGCCGGCCTCGGTGTCGTCCGACGACCGCAGCAAGTTGAAGACGCTCGATCGCGATCTGAAGAGCGTGGTCTTCGGCCAGGACGCGGCCATCGATGCGCTCGCCGCAGCGATCAAGATGGCGCGCTCGGGCCTGGGCAAGCCGGAAAAACCGATCGGATCTTTCCTGTTCAGCGGCCCGACGGGGGTCGGCAAGACCGAAGTCGCCAAGCAGCTCGCCTTCATCATGGGCATCGAGCTGATCCGCTTCGACATGAGCGAGTACATGGAGCGCCACGCCGTCAGCCGCCTCATCGGCGCGCCGCCGGGTTATGTCGGCTTCGACCAGGGCGGCCTGCTCACCGAAGCGGTGACCAAGAAGCCTCACGCGGTGCTGCTGCTCGATGAGATCGAGAAGGCGCATCCTGATGTCTTCAACGTGCTGCTGCAGGTCATGGACCACGGCACGCTGACCGACAACAACGGGCGCAAGGCCGACTTCCGCAACATCGTCATCATCATGACGACGAACGCCGGCGCCGAGACGCTGAACAAGGCCACCATTGGCTTTGCGACCAAGCGTGAGCAAGGCGACGAGATGGCCGACATCAAGCGCCTGTTCACGCCGGAGTTCCGCAACCGGCTGGACGCGATCATCAACTTCCGCTCGCTCGACGAGGAAATCATCCTGCGCGTGGTCGACAAGTTCCTGCTCGAACTCGAGGGCCAGCTGGCCGAGAAGAAGGTCGAGGTCACCTTCACCGACAAGTTGCGCGCGCACCTGGCGAAGAAAGGCTTCGACCCGCTGATGGGCGCGCGGCCGATGCAGCGCGCGATCCAGGACACGATCCGCCGCGCACTTGCCGACGAGCTGCTGTTCGGACGCTTGACCGAAGGCGGGCGCCTGACGGTGGACATCGACGACAAGGGCGAAGCGCTGCTCGACATCCAGCCGGCGAAGAAGAGCGACAAGCCGAAGGCGGAATCGGCAGCCACCTCTTAGTACAGAGCTGGGTCCTGCTTGTAGAAGGAAGCCAACAGCCGGTACGTCGCCGGCTGTTCTTCTTTCAGCGCCTGTGGCGTGACGAAGAAGGCCTCCGAGCTGACTGCAAAGAATTCGTCCGGCGCTTCGGCAGCGTAGGGGTCGAGCACAGTCTCGTAGCCGCAAACGACACGCTCGCAGAAGCGGTCGTAGTCGGCCATCAGCACCTCGCCCCAGGCGCGCCGCTCGGCGCTGCTGGCCAGCATCGGGATGCCATCAGCCTGGCCGTCGCGCAGGTCGAGCACGTGCGCAAACTCGTGGATGACGACGTTGTAGGCCATGGGCGGCGCGTCGGGCGCAGGGCCCGGCAACACGTCGGCCCAGGACAGCATCAACGGGCCGCCCTGCATCGCCTCGCCGGCCAACTCTTCATCGTAGGCGTGCACGACACCGTGCTCGTCCATCGTTTCGCGCGTTGCGACCACGGCATCGCCGTGCATGACGATGCCGACGAAGCCGTCGTACTGATCGAGTCCCAGTTCCAGCACGGGCAGGCAGGCCTGCACGGCCACGGTCAGGGCGATTCGATCGGTGACGACGAAGCCCTGTGCGCCGGCGAATTCTTTCCGATCGAGGAACAGGCTGGCCAGACGGCGCAAGCGCTGCTGTTGCTCGTCAGGGCGAGCGGCCACGAAGGGCAGGTCGGCCAAGCAAGCGCGCCAAAGGTCATCGGCAATCGCTCGGCGTTCCAGCGCTCGCGCTTCGCGCCGTCGCTGCAGCCAACCCGCCATCACGCCGCCAGAAGGTCAATGCGCGTGATGCCGTCCCGCGTCAGCCGCAGCACTTGCGCGCGCCGGTGCGTCGTGCTGTCGCAATCCCAGTCGCTCAGCACATGTCGCACGTACCCGGGTGCCAAGACCTCGCTGCCAGGCCGGTGCGTATGACCATGGATCAGCGTGCGGCTGCCGGCGGCGTGCAGCCAGGACACGGCGGCGGCGAAATCGACATCGGCGCAGTCCGCCATCAGGTTGCCGCCGAAGTTCGCGCGTTTGGCTGCTTCGCTGGCTTCACGCATCCGGAGTGCGAGCTGTTGCCGCTCGGCCAGCGGCTTGGCCAGCACCGCATGCCGCCAAGCGTCGCTGCGCACTTCGGCGCGGTAGGTCTGGTAGGCCGTGTCGGCCAGACAGAGTTCGTCGCCATGCGTGAGCAGCACGCGCTGGCCCCAGCCATCGAGCACGGTGGGGTCAGGCAGGGCGATCACGCCGCAGTCGCGCAGCATCGCCGCGCCGACCAGAAAATCGCGGTTGCCGGCCATGAAGCTGACGGGTCGCCGCGACGCCGCGTCTTGCAGCACGGCGGCGGCTTGCTGGGCAAAACTGCCCGGCGTGCGAGCGTCGTCTCCGAGCCAGACTTCGAACAGGTCGCCGAGGATGAAGATCGCATCGGCAACGCTGTCGCGCAGGTAGCTCGACCACGCGTCGAAGGTCTGCGGCGTGTTCTCGCTCAGGTGCAGGTCGGAGATGAATTCGACCCGGCGCCAGCCGGGTTCGGCGGCGCACTCATACACGTGGACCAGCGGCCGCAGGCCGGGTCCTGCCGCCATGCCGCGTTGATTCACACCTTGTCAGTCCACGAGCGTGATGCTCTTGATCACGACGTCTTCGACCGGCACATCGTCGTGCATGCCTTTGCGGCCGGTGCGCACACGCTCGATCGCATCGACGATCTCGGTGCCGCTGACCACGCGGCCGAAGACCGCGTAGCCCCAACCCTGGGCCGACTCGCTCGTGAAATCGAGAAAGCCGTTGTCCTTGGTGTTGATGAAGAACTGCGCCGTCGCCGAATGTGGCACGCTCGTGCGCGCCATCGCCAGCGTGTACTTCGCGTTCTTGACGCCGTTGTTGGCTTCGTTGGCGATCGGCGCGTCGGTGGGCTTTTGCGTCATGCCGACCGCGAAGCCGCCACCCTGCACCATGAAGCCCTTGATGACGCGGTGGAACACCGTGTCGGCGTAGTGGCCCTTGGCCGCATAGGCCAGAAAGTTGGCCACGGAAGCGGGCGCTTTGGCGTCGTCGAGTTCGATGCGCATCGTGCCGGCGCTGGTGACCATTTCAACCGTCTTCGTCATCTCATTTCTCCAGGGATGCTTTTTTGATCAGCACCGGCGTCGCCGGCACATTCTGGTGGCCACCCTTGTCGCCGACCGGCACGGCGCGGATCTTGTCGACCACGTCCATGCCGGAGACGACCTTGGCGAACACTGCGTAGCCATTGCCATCGCGTGAATTGGGTTGGTCGAGGAAGGGGTTGTCCTTGACGTTGATGAAAAACTGCGCGGTGGCCGAATTCGGGTCCATCGTGCGCGCCATCGACACCGTGCCGCGCGTGTTCGTCAACCCGGTGCGCGACTCCAGCGGAATCGGCGCGCGCACCGGCTTCTCTTTCATGTCGGGCTTCATGCCGCCGCCCTGGATCATGAAGTCTTCGATCACGCGGTGGAAGATCGTGCCGTCGTAGTGGCCGGCCTTGACGTACTGAATGAAGTTGTCGGCCGACTTCGGCGCCTTGGCGGCGTCGAGTTCGATGACGATGTCGCCAAGGCTCGTGGCGAGTTTCACCTTCTGTTGTGCCCAGACGGGCGCGCTGATCAAGGCACACGCCAGTGCACCGGCGAGTACTGCGGCAAGGCGGGTTTTCATGGGTTGTCGGCTCCTGGGCGCTCGGGGTGCGCCCGCTATACTCAATTTGCGCATTCTATCGAGCGGCCTCGCAGCGCCCAGCGGCAACGAGGCCGCTTTCTTTGTATCGAACGATGACGCTGAGACTGCACAACACCCTGACGCGCTGCCTGGAGGAGTTCCGCCCGATCCGTGCGGGCAAGGTGGGCCTGTATGTGTGCGGCATCACGGTCTATGACCTGTGCCACATGGGCCATCTGCGCATGATGATGGCCTTCGACGTGGTGCAGCGCTGGCTGCGCGCGAGTGGCTTCGACGTGACCTACGTGCGCAACATCACCGACATCGACGACAAGATCATCAAGCGCGCGCTCGAGCGCGGCATCACGATCCGCGCGCTCACCGACGAGATGATCGCCGCGATGCACCAAGACCTCGATGCGGTCGGCATCCAGAAGCCCACGCACGAGCCGCGTGCCACGGAATACGTGCCGCAGATGGTCGGCCTGATCGACACGCTGCAGGGCAAGGGCCTGGCCTACCAGGCGCCCAACGGCGACGTCAACTTCGCCGTGCGCAAGCTGGCGGGCTACGGCAAGCTCTCCGGCAAGAGCCTCGACGAGCTGCGTGCCGGCGAGCGTGTGGCGGTGCTCGATGGCAAGAACGATCCGCTCGACTTCGTGATGTGGAAGTCGGCCAAGCCGAGCGAGCCGGAGGACGCCAAGTACCCGAGCGACTACGGTCCCGGTCGGCCGGGCTGGCACATCGAGTGCTCGGCGATGAGTGCGGCGCTTCTAGGCGAGCCGTTCGACATCCACGGCGGCGGCATGGACCTGATCTTCCCGCACCACGAGAACGAAATCGCGCAGAGCGAGGGGGCCAGCGGCGGCACGTTCGCGCGCTACTGGCTGCACAACGGCTTCCTGAATGTCGACAACGAGAAGATGTCCAAATCGCTGGGCAACTTCTTCACCATCCGCGACGTGTTGGCCAAGTTCGACGGCGAGACGCTGCGCTTTTTCATGCTGCGCACGCAGTACCGCAGCCCGTTCAACTTCAGCGATGCGCATCTCGAAGATGCGCGCACGGCGTTGCGTCGGCTGTACACCGCGCTCGGCAGCGTGACGCCATCGAATGCGCCGCTCGATTGGTCGCAGCCGCAGGCCGTGGCTTTCCGCGCCGCGATGAACGAGGACTTCAACACGCCGCTGGCGCTGGCGGTGATGTTCGATCTGGCCAACGAGTTGAACCGCACAGGCTCGGCCGACACGGCCGCGCTGCTGCGTCATCTCGGTGGCGTGCTCGGTGTGTTGCAGCAGTCGCCGCAGGCCTACATGCAAGGCGGACTCGACGCGACGGCAATCGGTGCTGCGATCATCGCGCGCAACGCCGCCAAAGCCGCCAAGAACTATGCCGAGGCTGACCGCATCCGCAAGGAGCTGGCCGCTCAAGGTGTCGAACTCAAGGACGGGCCGCAAGGCACGACCTGGGTCAAGGCCTGACATGGTTAAGACCATCGAAGTGACTCCCGCGTATTGGGACGAGGCCTGCAAGCACCTCGCGCGCCGCGACCGTGTGATGAAGAAGCTGATCCCGCAGTTCGGTGAAGCAAGGCTGCAAAGCCGTGGCGATGCGTTCACCACACTGGCGCGATCGATCGTTGGCCAGCAGATTTCCGTGAAAGCCGCGCAATCGGTGTGGGACCGGTTTGCCGCGTTGGTCGATGGCTCCACGACCAAGTTGGCCGCCACCGGCGTCGTCAAGTTGAAGAGCGATGCGATGCGCGGCGCCGGCCTGTCGGCGCGCAAAGTCGAATACCTGCGCGACCTGGCCACACACTTCACGGAAGGCACGGTCCATGTGCGCCAATGGCAGCAGATGGACGACGAGGCCATCATCGAAGAGCTGGTCGCGATTCGCGGCATCGGCCGCTGGACCGCCGAGATGTTCTTGATCTTTCACCTGATGCGTCCCAACGTGCTGCCGGTCGATGACCTGGGCCTCATCAAAGGCATCAGCGTCAACTACTTCAGTGGCGAGCCAGTGACGCGCGTCGAAGCGCGCGAGGTCGGTGACGCCTGGGCGCCGTACCGCTCTGTCGCCACGTGGTATATCTGGCGCAGCCTCGATCCTTTGCCAGTGGAATACTGACCATGTCAAAGCGACATTTCCTCGAATTTGAACAGCCGATCGCCGAACTCGACGCCAAGATCGAAGAGCTGCGCTACGTGCAGAACGAATCCGCCGTCGATATCTCAGAAGAGATCGGCCGCCTCGATGAAAAGAGCCAGCAGCTCACGAAGGAAATCTACAGCCGCCTGACGCCGTGGCAGGTGACGCAGATCGCGCGCCATCCGCAGAGGCCGTACACGCTCGACTACATCGGCGACCTGTTCACCGACTTTCACGAACTGCACGGCGACCGCGCCTTTGCCGATGACCTGTCGATCATCGGCGGCTTGGCGCGCTTCAACGGCCAGGCCTGCATGGTCATCGGCCACCAGAAAGGGCGCGACACCAAGGAGCGCGCGTTGCGCAACTTCGGCATGAGCCGGCCCGAGGGTTACCGCAAGGCGCTGCGCCTGATGCGCGTGGCGCAGAAGTTCAAGCTGCCGCTGTTCACCTTTGTCGATACGCCCGGCGCGTATCCCGGCATCGGCGCCGAAGAACGCGGCCAGAGCGAAGCCATCGGCCACAACATCTTCGAGATGGCGCAACTCGAAGTGCCGATCATCGTCACCATCATCGGAGAGGGCGGCTCGGGGGGTGCGCTGGCGTTGTCGGTCGGCGACCAGGTGCTGATGCTGCAGTACTCGGTGTACTCGGTGATTTCGCCCGAAGGCTGCGCGTCCATCCTGTGGAAGACCGCCGAGCGTGCGCCCGAAGCGGCCGAGGCGCTGGGCATCACCGCGCATCGCTTGAAGGCGCTGGGCCTGATCGACAAGATCGTCAGCGAGCCCGTCGGCGGTGCGCACCGCGACTCGAAGGCGATGAGCGCTGCACTGAAACGCGCGCTCGGCGATGCGCTGCGGCAAGTGACGGACCTCAAGGTCAAGGAGCTGCTCGACCGCCGCTACGACCGCCTGCAGTCTTACGGGCGCTTCTCCGACACGAAGGAAAAATGAGAGCGCCGACGGGCCGCTCCCTAGGCGCTCGCTCCCCCTCCGGGGGCGGCGCGGAGCGCCTTGGGGGTCAGGTGAATTCGGTCGCGGTGGCCGTGAGCGGCGGCCGCGATTCGATGGCGCTGCTGCACTGCTTGGCGCGTGCAGCGCAGACCGCCGGTGTCGAAGTCTTGGCGCTGCATGTGCACCACGGATTGCACGCTGAGGCGGATCAGTGGGCAGCGCTTGTCGAGCGCGCCTGCAAGCGCTGGGCTGGCAAAGGGCTGCCGCTGCGCTTTGCGATGCAGCGGCTCCAGGGAAAACCGGCACGCGGCCAAAGCGTCGAGGCGTGGGCCCGGGCAGGGCGCTACGCCGCATTGGCGACGATGGCAGGGGAGGCGGGTTGCAATGTGATCGCACTGGCGCACCACCGCGCCGACCAGGCGGAGACGTTTCTGTTGCAAGCATTGCGCGGCGCCGGCGCTGCCGGCTTGGCGTCCATGCCTGCCAGTGCCGTGCGCGACGGCATCACCTGGGTGCGGCCCTGGCTCGAACAGCCGCGGGAGGCGATCGAAACCTACGTGCGCACGCACCGGATTCGCTTTGTCGATGACGCCAGCAACGCCGACCCGCGGTTCGCGCGCAACCGCTTGCGTTTGCAAGTCATGCCGGCGCTCCGAGCTGCGTTTGGTGACACCGACAGCGCGTTGGCCGCCGCCGCGACGCAGGCCGCACGAGCGCGCGCGCTGATTGCCGAGGTGGCCGAGGCGGATGTGGCTGCGGCGTGCGAGCACGGCGTGCTGGTGCAGGATCGCTGGCAGGTGCTGTCCTCGGTGCGCCAGCGCGAGTGCTTGCGCGCGTGGCTGGCGCCGCACGCCGAGCGTGGTGTCCCCGAGGCACTGCTCGATCGGTTGATGCGCGAGTTGCCCGGCCTGAAGCCCGCGCGCTGGCCATTCGATGGCGGTGAGTTGCGGCGCTACCGCGGCCGGATCACGCTGAACCTGTTGCGCGCCGATGCGCCAGCCGCGTGGCCCTGCGCCGCGGACGTCGATCGCGTTGGAATCCACGCGGTGCCGGGCTTTGCAGCATCGCTGCGCATCGGCAGAACACGCAGCGGCGGTATCCCGCTGGCCTTGCTGCACAACGCAACATGGCGCGCGCGCGAAGCCGCGCAGCAGTTTCAACGTGCCCCCGCCACGCCGCCGCGCAGCCTGAAGAAGCAGTTCCAGGCGGCCGGTGTGCCCGCATGGTCACGCGATGCGCCGCTGCTGTTTTCAGCCGACGGCCAATTGCTGTTCGTCCCCGGCCTTGGCGCCGACGCCCGCGCGCTCGAAACACCCGGCCAGCCGCGCGTTGGCTTGTCGTGGGAGCCGAGCCGATAAAATCGTCGCGTCTCACAAGAACACGCACCATGTCTTTGATCGTTCACAAGTACGGGGGCACCTCGATGGGCTCCACCGAGCGCATCCGCAACGTCGCCAAGCGCGTCGCCAAATGGGCGCGGGCAGGGCACCAGATGATCGTCGTGCCGTCGGCGATGAGCGGCGAAACCAATCGCCTGCTCGGCCTGGCCAAGGAGTTGCAGCCGCAACAACTCACGCCGGCCGTGATGCGCGAGTTGGATGCCATCGCCGCCACCGGTGAGCAGGTCTCGGTCGGCCTGCTGTCGATCGCGCTGCAAGCCGAGGGCCTGCAAGCGGTGAGCTACGCCGGCTGGCAATTGCCGATCGCCACCGACTCGTCGTTCACCAAGGCGCGCATCCAGCAGATCGACGACGTGCGCGTGCGTGCCGATCTCGATGCCGGCAAGGTGGTGGTCATCACCGGCTTCCAGGGCGTGGACGAGAGCGGCAACATCACGACGCTCGGCCGCGGCGGCAGCGACACCTCGGCGGTGGCGGTGGCCGCGGCGATGAAAGCGGCCGAGTGCCTGATCTACACCGACGTCGATGGCGTTTACACCACTGACCCGCGCGTCGTGCCCGAAGCGCGGCGGCTGGCGACCATCAGCTTCGAGGAAATGCTCGAGATGGCGAGCCTGGGCAGCAAGGTGCTACAGATCCGCTCGGTTGAATTTGCCGGCAAGTACCGCGTCAAGCTGCGCGTGCTGTCATCGTTCACCGATTGGGACATCCCGATCGACGAAGAAGCCGCTTCCGGCACCCTGATCACTTTCGAGGAAGACGCAAAGATGGAACAAGCCATTGTCTCGGGCATCGCCTTCAACCGCGACGAAGCCAAGGTCACGATCCTTGGCGTGCCCGACAAGCCGGGCGTGGCCTACCGCATCCTCGGCCCCGTGGCCGAGGCCAACATCGACGTCGATGTGATCATCCAGAACGTCTCGCACGACGGCAAAACAGACTTCTCGTTCACCGTGCACCGCAACGACTACCAGCGCACGCTCGACCTTTTGAAGACGCAGATCGCACCGGCCACCGGCGCGCGCGAGGTCACCGGCGATTCGCGCATCTGCAAGGTGTCGATCGTAGGCATCGGCATGAAGAGCCATGTCGGCGTGGCGGCGACGATGTTCCGCATCCTCTCCGAGGAGGGCATCAACATCCAGATGATCTCGACGAGTGAGATCAAGACCAGCGTCGTCATCGACGAGAAGTACATGGAGCTGGCGGTGCGCTCGCTGCACCGCGCGTTCGACCTCGACGGCGAGCCGGCCAAGGTCTGAAGCGGCCCGTCTCGGCGCGCTAGAATCCGCGCACTTTGGAGTCGTGACCGAGTGGCCGAAGGTGCTCCCCTGCTAAGGGAGTATGTGGGCAAAACCTGCATCGAGGGTTCGAATCCCTCCGACTCCGCCAAAACACAAACACCCGCCTTATGCGGGCGTTTTTGTTTTGGTTCAGCCGCAGGGTTGTGCGTATCGGCGGTTGCGCGTCGCGCTGTACGCCCTGTGGCATTGGTTTCCAAGCGCAGCGCATCCCTCAATTGCGGTGTGTACTTGCAGTAATGCGGCGAAGATCATGGTGGGGTGGTGGTCTTTGCTGGTTTTGAGCGTGCGTGAGTCCGCGTGCGAACAACGAGCCACCGCCGCCAATTCAGACCAACAACACCACAAGTGCCCACTGGGCGCGGAGGACGAACGATGAACACCAAACAAGCAAGAACTTGGGGCCGGCTGGCGCGCTGGGCCAGCATTGCCGGCCTGCTCGGCGCCTCGTGGGCTCACGCCCAGACCAGCGGCTGCGCACCGGCAGAGTACGCGGCGCTGCCGGTCGTCAACACCGGCTTGCCGGTGGTGCAGATCTGGACCACCAATGCGACCCCGATCCTCGACCGTGAGACCTACATCACCGGCTGCATGCGCATCACCGACGGCAGCAAGCAGGTCTACAACACGGGCCTGTACCACAGCACGCTGGAAATCCGCGGCCGTGGCAACACCTCGTGGAACATGCCCAAGAAGAGCTACCGGCTCAAGCTGAGCGCGGCAGCGCCGATTCTGGACATGCCTGCCCACAAGGACTGGGTGCTGATCGCCAACTACGCCGACAAGACCCTGCTGCGCAACAACATCGGCTTCGAGTTGAGCCGCCGCGTCAACGCAGCCTGGACGCCGCGCATGCGCCATGCCGATGTGTACCTGAACAACGAGTTCCTCGGCAGCTACCTGCTCGGCGAGAAGATCGAGGTCAGCCCGCAGCGCGTGGGCATCACCAAGATGACAACCGCAGACGTGGCGGCGCCGAACGTCGAGGGCGGCTACCTGCTGCAGGTCGAGTACACCGATCGGCTTTTGGCCACCGACACCTACTTCAGCAGCCGCTTCTACAACTTCCTGATGGAAAGCCCGAAGGAGGCCGCCGTCCAGCCCGAGCAGAAGGCCTACATCTCGAGCTACGTGCAGGGCCTGGAAGACACCATCGTGCGCGGCGACTTCAACCCGCAGACCGGCGTGCCGGCCTACATCGACGTCGACACGCTCGTCAGCTACTACCTCGTGCAGGAACTGCTGAAGAACAAGGACGCCGCGATGGGCTCGAGCGTCTACCTGCACAAGGAGCGCGGCGGCCTGCTGAAGATGAGTCCGCTGTGGGACTTCGACATTGCCGCCGGCAACATCGACTTCTACCAGTCGGCCATGTACCCCGACGGCTGGTACTTGCGCAACACCACGGCATGGTTCGACAGTCTGATGCGCACACCGGCGTTCCAGGACCGCGTCAGGGCGCGCTGGAAGCCGTTCAAGGAGTCGATTAAAAGTTTGCCCTCGTACATCGACAAGCAGGCCGCCATGCTGGAGCTGTCGCAGCGCGAGAACTTCAAGCGCTGGCCCATATTGAGCACCGATGTCTGGCCCAACCAAGTGGTGACCGGCAGCTACAAGGGCGAAGTCGAATGGATGAAGAACTGGCTGAAGAAGCGCGTCGAGTGGATGGACAAGAACATCAACAGGTGACGCGGCCCGGTCTTTCAACGGTCACGCCGCACCCAGCGCCGCTGCAGGTTGGCGTTGATGCCAGGCACCAGCGAGTCGAGTGGACTCTTGCAGGACGTTGCGCAGAGAACAATCCCGACCGCGCGCTCAAACCAATTCGACGCCGGCCTCGCGCAGGATCGCCTTGGCCAGCTCGATCACCGACAGCGGCGCAGAGCCTTCGGCCTTGTTGTTGATGGTGACGAAGGCGCGATAGCCGCCGGCCAATGCCGCAACCACCGCCTGCGCGAGGGCTTCGCGGCTCTCGGCGTCGGGTGCGTGCAGCCGGTTGAAGGGCGCCCACTGCGCTTTGGCCTGGTTGTAGCGCAGGCCCTGGTGCAGGTTCCAGCGACAAATGAAGTCGCCCTGTGCGCTGGCCTCGGCCGCTTGCGCCTGGCGCGCCACCGGTGGCATGCGGTCGTGCAGGCCCACGCAGTAGCGAACTCCATGTTCTGCCAGATGCGCGATCAGGCGCGGCGTCAGCATGCGGGCGTCGCGCAACTCGATGGCCGTCAGCGCCGTCGCCGGCATCGCAGGCACAACGGCGCGCCACAACGCGCTGAAGCGGTCGAGCAGGGCGTTGCTGTTGCGCAGCCATGCCACGGGGAGAGGTGAAATCTGGAACACCAGCGCGCCGAGCTTGTGGCCGAGACCATCCACCGCCGGTTGCACCGCGCTGGCGAGGGCGCGCCGCGGGTCGAGAAAGAACGGGTTGTCCTGGAGCGGCGCGCCGCTCTCCGGAGAGCGCAGTACGGCGTCGGTGATCTCGCTCGGCACCTTGACGACAAAGCGGAAATCGTCCGGGGTTTGCCGAGCCAGTTTGGCGTACGTTGCCGCGTCGATAGCGCGGTAGAAGGTGCGGTCCAAGCTGACGGTGCGCAGCAGTGGATGACGCGAGTACGGTGCCAAGCCATGGCGTGAGAGATCGGATTCGCTGTAGGGGTGGTCGTCCCAGACCAGCCCTGTCCAACCCGGGAAATGCCAGGAAGACGTGCCAAGGTAGAGCCGGCCGCCGAAGCAGGCTTCGAGTTGCGCGGCGATCGACAGCCACTGTTCGTCCGCGGGGGCAGCGCCGACACGCCCGGCCTGCGTTGGCTCGGCTTGAAGCTCCGCCGCCGGCTGTTTTGCGGCGTCGAACAAGTCGCCCTGGACCGTGGCGGCGGACCGTCGGCGAGGCGGTGCGGAACTAGTCATGAAGTAGGGCTTGCGCATCCAGGCGGGCCATCGCCAGGCGCCAGTAGTAGCAAAGCCACGTGCACACGCCGGCAACTTTCGGGATGTCTTCGTAGGCGGTGGCATCGGAAACGAAACCGTCGACCAACACCGAGACCATGAAAAGCAGACAACCAACCATCCAAAGCAAGATGTCGCTGCGCAGCAGCACGGCGCGATAGCGCAGCGTCAATGCAAGCAGGCCGAGGGCGTAAAAGACGATGAGCACGCCTTCCTGCAAGCCCAGGCGCGGGTAGACGACCTCGTGCAGCATGAAGAAGTCATCCAAGCCGAGGGCCGTCAACAGCGCGCCCGATCCGAGCAGAAACGCGGCGCACTGGCGCTCGCCCGGGAAGCGGCGCAGCACGGCCGCGCCGAGAAAACAGGTCGTAGCGGCTGCACACCACAGCAGCGCCCCAACGCTCGACAACAGGCCGATGTAGAACTTGGCGCCCAGCGTCGCAGCCACGTCGCGCGTCAGCAAGGCCAGCGGCGTGCCCGTGGCCGCACTCAGCGCGATCAGGGCCATCGTCGCCGCGACATAGAGCGCGGAGAGCATCAGCAGCAGCGGCAACAAGGCGCGCCATTGGCCGGCGGCAATCGAAAACATCTGCATCGCCAAGCTCAAGATGCCCTGCCACGAAAAGTCCGGCCGCGCGCTGCGCGCGGCAGCGTCAGCTCGGCTCTCACTTTCTACATCCATGATTCTCACAGTGTCTCAAACTGTCCGAGGCGGCGCCCCCCCGAAGCTCGCCGTGGAAAGGACACAGGGGCCAGGCCAGTAGCGGACTTGCTACGATGCTCGCGACGAGCCGGTGGCTCAAGAAAAGCAAGTATCGATGACCGAGTCACCGCCGCCCGATCCTGCTCATGGTCAGCGCACGCTGCTGTTGGCCTTGGTCGTGCCGTTTGCCTACTTCTTCCTGACGCGCGTCGCGACGGTCCGGCAGAAAGTGGGCTGGACGTTCAGCTATTTGTTGCCTGTGCTGGCGCTATCGGTGCTGGGCAACCGCACCTGGACCACAGTGGCGCTGGCGCTGCTGGCGGTGTTTGCGGTCTACACCGCCTATGAATTCGGCTATCTCGTCAACGACACGGCGACGGTCGACCGCGAGGCCTTGCCGACGCAGCGGCTCGATCGTGCGGCGCGGCTGTGGATCAGACAGCGCCTGCTGACAGCCCTTGGCGCGCGGTTCGTGCTGGGCGGTGCGTGCATGGCCACTGTGGCGTGGTCTTCGCAGCCGCCATCACCCGGCACACTCTTGGCGTGGCTGGCCATCTGGCCGCTGTTTGCCCTGTACAACTGGTGGCGCGGGCTGGTCACGATCCCGCTGTACCTGCTGCTGGTCAGCGTGCGTTTTGTGTTGCCAATCTGGGCCGTTGCCAGCACCGCGTTCTCAGCGTCTGACTGGGCGATGTTGTTGCTGCTCTATCCGCTGCCGACAACGATCGTTGCGACATCGAAGCCGCGTTATGGACTGGCCTGCTTCAAACGGTTCTTCGACAGCGAGTACCGCTTTCGACTCATCTGGCATGGTGTGTTGCTGGCTATGGCGCTGCTGGGCTCCTGGCTCGCGCCGCACTGGGTGCGCTGGCCCTTGGTCATTGCGTGCGCCTACTACCTCATCACCCGACTGGCGTCGGACTGGGAGCGCCGCGCCATGCAGGCGCCAACCGTAGCGTCGAGCGGCAGCTTCTCCTTCGCGACGATCCGTGTGGCCCTGGGCAACATGGCCTGGATCCTCGGCGACAAGGCCCTGGCAATGGTGCTTGGCTTGCTGATCTTCGGCATGATCGGCCGCGCGCTGGGGCCCGTCGGCGCAGGCCACTTCGCGTTTGCGGCGGCTCTGCTGCAGGTCGCGCTCGGCCTCAGTCTGGTTTGTTCGGCGTCGGGTTTGTTGCCGCGGTTCTGCCGCATGAACGCGGCGCTGCCGGGCGCCATTGCCAACGTCTTCGCCGTGCGCATGGCGGCCAGCCTGGCCTCGCTGGCCGCGGTGTCGATCTATTGCCTGCTGGTCATCGACATCCCTGAGCGCCGCACGGTCTCGATGGTGCTGCTGCTGGCGGTGCCTTTGATCGAGCCGTTCGCCGTGATCGCGATGTACTGGAACAGCCGCAACCACAACCGCCCGAACGTCATTGCGCGCGCCAGCGGCCTGCTGGCGCGCACCGCGGTCGTGGCCATCGGCATCGCTCTCGGCGTCGGCTGGTGGCTGCTGGCCATGGCCTGGGTGCTCGAAGCGGCGATCAACGCCTTCATCCAGACGCTGCAGTTGCGCCATGCGCTGCCGGCGCGGCCTTGGCTTGCCTTCATCAGCAAGCAGCGCTGCAAGGCCTACCTGCGCTTCGGCGCGCGGTTCGTCGTCGGCTCGTGGTTGCACGTGCTCTACACGCGCCTCGACCGCTTGCTGCTCGCCGAGCGCATGCCCGCAGAGTCCTTCGGCCTGTACGCGACGGCGATGCAGTTGATGGATGTGTGGATCCAGGTGGCCTCCCTGATCGGCGTGTCGCTGGCCACGGCCTATCTGTACCGGCGCATTCGTGCCGGCAACTTCATGCCGGCGTTCTTCGGCACGACCGGGTTGATGGCTGCCGTGGGCCTCGCCGGTCTGACCGGTGCGTGGCTGTTCGGCCCGGCGCTGTTGCGCCTGGTCTTCGGTGCGCCTTTCGTCGACAGCCAGCCCTATCTGCTGTCCGGCTCCGCGTTGGCCGTGCTCCTGTTCGCCAACCAGATCGTGCAGTTGACGATGTCCACGCTCGATCGGCCGATGTCACTGGTCGTGATGTGGGTGGTGGCGGTGGTGGTGGCGGTGCCTGCGATCGTCTTCGGCTACGACTCGATCGGCGCCCATGCCGGCCCCGCAGGACTGGCCTTGGGGCTGCTCGCGGGCTGGCTCAGCCTGGTCTTCACGCGCCAACGCAGCGCCTGATTGCACACGGCCGCTGCGCCGCGCCCCCGTGTGTGCAGGGTATTGTCGTGGCGGTGCACGCCGCGCCCGGCCCTTGAGGCAGGGGGCGCATGGCGTGCAGCGTGGCGGCGCTGCTGCGCCGGCACGTGGACAAGGGGTAACGCGCGCAAATGCGTACAAGAACAATGACTGCACATCGCGCACACCAGATCGCGAACAGTCCATCGAAGGGAATCCGTCGTGCAATCCAATCAAGTCAAGTCGAACCCCTCCGGCGCGGTCAGGCAGCCCCGCATGGCCTTGCTGGCCGTTGCCCTCTGCGCCGCGCTGGCCGGCTGTTCGCATGCTCCAGGCATGCATCTCGACTCGGCGTCGAGCGAAGTCAAGGCACGGGTCAATCTGCAGACCGTCGACATGACGCTGATTCGAGAACTGGATGAGCAGCGACGGGTCAAGACGAACATCAAAGCAGCGCTGCCGCCGGCCTTTCGCAGCGACAACGGCCGCTATGAGTACCGTGTGGCGCCGCAAGACGTCTTGCGGGTGACAGTGTGGAATCAGCCGGAACTGACGAACCCGAGCGGCACGACGACCGAGCTCTCCGGCCGCGTCGTCAATGCCGACGGCACGATGTTCTTCCCTCATGTCGGCACGATTCCAGCCGCCGGCATGACGGTTGTCGAAATCCGCGAGCGCGTCGTCAAGGGTCTGTCGCGCGTGCTGCGCGCGCCGCAGGTCGATGTCTCGGTGCTGCAGTACCGCGGCCAGCGCATCTACGTTGCCGGTGAAGTGCGCACGCCCGGCGCCGTGCCGGTGACCGACGTGCCGCCCGACCTCACGGAAGTGATCGCGCGTGCCGGTGGCGTCACCGGCGAGGCCGACCTGCACGGTGTGACTGTGACCCGCGGCCGCGAAACGCTGCGCCTGGACATGCAGTCGCTCTACTACGGCGGCGACATGCGCAGCAATGTACGCCTCAAGCATGGTGACGTCGTCAACATCCCGGAGCGCCGCTCGGCGCGTGTCTTCGTCACCGGCGAAGTCGGCAAACAAACGGCGCTGCCGCTGCCGCGCGGCGACATGACCCTGGCCGATGCGCTGGCCGATGCCGGCGGCGTCAATCCGCTGTCGGCCAGCGCCGGACAGGTCTTCGTGATCCGCAATGGCGACGACAACCGGGCGCAGGTCTATCACATCAATGCGGCCTCGGCCGACGCCTTGCTGCTGGCCGACAAGTTCTCGCTGCAGGCGCGCGATGTGATCTATGTCGACACCGCGCCGGTGGTGCGCTGGTCGCGCATGATCAGCAACATCCTGCCCTCGGCATCTTTCCTGCGCGATGCGTGGGTCGACAATCGCATCGTCCGATGAACGCCTACCCAATCGAACGCCGGGCCGCCAACAGGCTGCCGTCGCCGCCACCTCCAGGAGACGCCTTCGGCATCCGCGGAGCCCTGGACACCGTGATGCAGCACGGCCGCTTGGCCTTGACCATCTTCGCATTGACGTTTGCCGCGGCGCTGCTCTACCAACTGCTCGCGGCGCCGGTGTTTCGTGCCGACACGGTGGTCGAGATCGACACGCGGACGCGCAGCTCGCTGTTGCCGACGTTGTCGGCCACCGACCGTGGCGGTGCCGGCCTCGATCCACAGCAAGTCTCGGGCGAGATGGAACTGCTGCGCGCGCGCGAGGTCTTGATCCCGGTGATCAAGGCCACCGGCGCCGATATTTCGGTTGGCGGCGCGCGCCGCTATGGCTATCTGCCGGTCGGTGCGCGCCACGGCATCGAGGTCAGGCGATTCGAGTTGCACGACAGCCAGCTGGGCAACGACTTCGACCTGAGGGTCGCCGAGGGCCGTTGGGAGTTGTTCGACGAGGCCGGACAATCGCTGGCCAAGGGCGCATTGGGCGTGCTCACCCGGTTCACCATCGGCTCGGAGCAGGCTTCGCTGCTGGCGCTCGGCGCCAAGGACATGCCGGCGACCCGGGTCACGCTGCGCCGCGAGGTGCCGCTCAAGGCCTATGAGGATGTGCTGACGCGCCTGCGAATGTTCGAACCCGCTCGCGAATCGAACGTCGTGCGCATCAGCATCGAAGACACGCAGCCGGCGCGGGCCGCGGCGTTGCTCAACGCGCTGGCGGCCAACTACGTGACGCAGTCAGTCAAGCGGCGCACGGTCGAGAGCGAAAAGGCGCTGGCCTACCTCGAGGACCAGTTGCCGGCATTGCAGGCCCGTGTCAATAGCGCCGAGGATCGGCTGCGCGAGCAGCAAAGCAAGAGCACCGCGGCGCCGTTCAATACCGAAGCCGAGGCCGTGCTGCGGCAACGGACCGACCTCGAGCGCCAGCAGACCGACTTGCGCGTCAAACGCGAAGACCTCGCGCGCAAGCTGACCTCCGAGCATCCCGACCTGGCGGCATTGAATGCACAACTCGCCACCGTGAGCCGTGCGCTCAGCGCCGTGCAAGCCAGCGTCAAACAATTCCCGGCGCAACAGCGCGACCTGATGCCGCTGCAACGCGAAGTGCAGATCAGCACGCAGCTGTACACGGCGATGCTGACCCACGTCCAGCAACTGCGCGTGCAGACGGCCAGTGGCCTGCCCAGCGCGCGCCAGATCGACGCAGCGGCGGTGCCGGTCGAGCCGGTGCGCCCGCGTTCGGCCGCCGTGCTGTCGATCGGCGCTGGCCTGGGCCTCATCCTCGCCTTGAGCTGCGTGCTCGCCATGCGCGCTCTGCAGCCGACGGTGTCCGACACGCGTGAGTTCGAGTCCTACGGCAGCGCGCCCACACTGGCCGTGATTCCAGAGAGCGTCGCGCAGTTGCAGCTGATGGACAGCGGACCCAAGGATCGCGCCTTGGAGGAACTGGGCACGCACCGCCTGCTGGTACGTGCAGCGCCATCCGACCCGGCCGTGGAAAGCCTGCGCTCCTTGTACCTGTCATTGATGATGCGGCCCCGCACCGAGGCCTGCAAGGTGGTCATGATCACCTCGCCCGCAGCGGGCAGCGGAAAGGCCTTCGTCGCGTCCAACCTGGCCGCCCTGATGTCGGAGACGGGCAAGCGGGTGCTGCTGATCGAGTCGGACCTGCGCACGCCGGGCGTGCACAAGTTCGTCGGACTCGACGAGCATGCGCCAGGGCTGTCCGACATGGTGGTGGGGCGGCGCGCGCTCAAGGACGTGATCCGCTCGCACGTGGCGATGGATCTCGACGTCATATTGCAAGGCACCGCCACTGACAACCCCGGTGCGCTGCTGCTGTCGCAGGTGTTGGACGATGCCATGATCGAGCTGCGCCAGCGCTACGACCACATCATCGTCAACTCGGCGCCGATGCTGCCGTCGGGCGACGCGGTGGCGATCGGTCGCGTTGCCGACGTGGCACTACTGGTGGTGCGTGCCGAGCACAGCCTGCTGACCGAAACGCGCGAAGCCCAGCGCCGGCTCGAGCGGGCCGGGATCAAGCTCGAGGGCATCCTGGTCAACGGCGTCAAGCGCAACCGGCTCAATGCGCCCCGCCTCACCTGAACGCGGCTGGCGCGGGGACCTAGAGATCCTTCGGCGCGTCGCGCAACCCGCGCCATGATCACTCTGCACCGTTCGGCGTTGTACGCCGCGCCTGCGCCGACGCACGCGCCGCAGCGCGCGGCCGACCTGTGGTGGCTGCAGCCGTCGTTGATCGTGCTGCTGGCGATCCTGCCGATCTACCTCGGCATCCTGGCCTACGACTTCACGAATGTCGTGCAGAACGTGTACGTGCCGGGTTCGTACTTTGCGTTCGGCGCGCTGCTGATCGTGGCCATCGCGGTCGGCGCGCAATGGGCGCTGGCGAATCGCGCCACGGGACCTGCCCTCATGCCGCCGAGGATCTCGTCCGCGGCGATGATGGTGTTGCTGGTACCGACGCTGGCGTCATACGTCGTCTGGTTCGGGCCGCTGCTGCTGCGGCCCGAGCTGCTGATGGAAATCGCGCTCGGCCAGCGGCGCGAAGTGCGCGACTCCATCTCCACCATTCCCGGCGTCACCACCTTCACCCAGTTTGGCGTGGCCTACGCCATTGCCTACGCCATCAAGTCAGGCGCCGGCGTGCAGCAGGTGAGCAGGGCCGAACGCATTGGCTTCGCGCTCGTCATCTTGCTGGCCACGTTTCGCGCCTACGCCTGGGCGGAACGGCTGGCCGTGATCGAAGTCCTGGTCTGCTATGTGATTGCCCGCATGGCCTATCTGCCTTTGACGCCCACCAGACTGCGGCGAGTGGCCAGCATCGCTCCGGCGGTCGGCCCGTTCGTGCTGTACCTGCTGTTCACCGCCTCGGAGTACTTCCGCTCATGGGAGTTCTACGTCAACCAGTACAGCTCGGTCTGGGCGTTCACGCTCGACCGGCTGATCACCTACTACGCCACCGCTGTCAACAACGGCATCGGCATCCTGGTCGAGACCGCCGGCTGGCCCTATTACAACGGCGCCTTCGTCGTCGATTGGCTGTACATCATGCCGGGCGTGTCCAAACTGTTCGAGGCGGCATTCGGTAATCCGCGGGATGTGACGGACCTGTTCCTGAATACCTATCTGCGTCCGGAGTTCAACAGCCCGACGGCGTACTTCCGCGTCATCCTCGACTTCGGCTTCCTCGGCTCGGTGCTGTACTTCCTGGCCATCGGCTACGTGATCGGCCGCGCTTACGCCGGCTTTCGGCGCGGCCATATCTTTGGCCTGGTGACCTACCCGGTGTGCGTGCTCTTCCTGATCGAGTCGCTGCGCTACAGCTACTTGGGCGAAACGCGCATCGTTCCGCTCGCCGTCGGGCTCATGGTCATCGGCTTCGACATGAAGCGCCTGCGCGGCGCCTAAGCAGGCGCCGCGCAAGCGATCAACCGTTGGCCTGCTGTCGCGCGCTGGACTCTGGTCGCGCTTTGGCGGCGCTGCGGGCCGACACTTCCAGGCGCAGCCGGTTGCCGGCGCCGCTGGTCAGTGTCTGGACACCCTCGGCCAAGCCGTAAAGCCGGCACAAACGCGATCGGAAAGTGGTGCCGCCAAAACGCTCGAGGGCGTCGAGGCGCGCCGCGTGCGACATGCGGTTGCGAAGCTCGTCGTCCTGGAGCAGCCGGCGCGCGCTGACCAGCATCGCATCGGCACCGTCCACCACAAAGCCGGTGATGCCCTGGCGCACCGCATCGCGATTGCCAACGACATCCGTGACCACGCAAGGCACGCCGGCGGCCAGCGCCTGCAGCACCGACAGCGGCATGCCTTCCCAACGCGAGGTTTGCACGTAGAGCGAAGCCTTGCCCAACAGGCGCTGCAGCTGCGGCTGATCCACCCAGCCGGTGACTTCTACGCCGGCGGCGCGCAGCCGCGCCTCGGTCGCCTCATCACCGCTGCCGATCCAGACAAAGCGTGCCGGCACCTGCGCAATCTGGAACCGCACCGCCATCTCTGCAAAGCGCTCCGGCGCCTTCTGGTAACAGGCGCGTCCCATCGTCACCACCAACGGCGGCGCGGCCGGCGTGCGTTCCACATTGAAAAAGCTGTCGTCCACCGCGTTCTCGAGCACGCGCGCGGGTGTCGGGCTGATGCGGCTGAGCAGCGCCGCCTCGCTGCGGCTGCACCCCACGGGCGTGCATGGCACCGCTCGCGCGGCGAGCCACTCGAGCGCGCGAAAGGCCACACTGGGCGCAAAGTAGCGGCGGTTCAGGAACGACAAGCCATGCGGCGAGTAGAGCACCTTGGGCTGCCGCCTCAAGCCCATCAGGGCCAGGCGTCCGATGAAGCCTGCCTTGGACGAGTGAAGGTGAATGGTGACATCGTCACCTTCGTAGAGCTGAGCCAGCACGGCTTTGCGCAATGCCCTGGCGTAGGCGGAGTACGCGCGGCCGAGCGCCGGCAACTCGATCAGCGCCACGCGGGCGTCGAACAGCGAGCGCACGTCGGCCGGTGTGTCCGGACGGCGCGAGTACAGCAGCACTTGCCTGGCGCCCGCGGCGGCGAGCTCGCGCGTGGCCTGCATCAGGAAGTTCATCGTGCCGCTGGCCAAGCACTCGGTGACGTGGACGATGCGTGTGTTCGTTTCGACAACCATGGTGATGCTCAGCTCGCGTCAGGGTGGTGCAGGGCAGGGCGTTCGGGCATGGCGGGGTCTGTGAGCAGCTTCTCCCCCAAGTGATCCAGCAGAATCTGGGCATTGGCTCGCCAGTGATAGCGAGCCAAGCGTTCGCGGCCGGCAGCAGCCATGCGCTGTCGCAAACCCGGCTCATGCGCCGCTTGTCGCAGCGCTTCGGCCAATGAGGCCGGATCGTTCGGGTCAAAGTACAACGCCGCATCACCGCAGACTTCGGGGATGGATGCGGCGCGGGCGGCCAGCACCGGGCAGCCGTTGGCCATGGCCTCGACGGCCGGCAGACCGAAGCCTTCGTAGAGCGACGGCAAGACGAACCAAGCCGCGTGCCGGTACAGCGCGGCCAGGTCGTCGTCGGTGACGAAACCGAGAAACTGGAAGCCATCGGCCACCGCCGACGCATCGCGAAAGATGCCGATGTCCTTGGCCCCAGCGATGGCCACCGGCCACGGATAGTCGGGCAAGAGGCGCATGGCACGTCCGACCAGGCCGAAGTTCTTGTTGGGTTTGACGCTGCCCACGCCCGAGCACAAAGCGGCCTGATTCGAGGCCGTGTTTGCGCAGCACCGCGGTGTCGTCGGCGGGCCGGACCGCATGCTCGCCGCCCTCGCGGCCGACCACGATGTCTTTGCGGTGCAGGCCAAACCAGCGTACGAGTTCGTCGCGCGAGAACTCCGAAACCGTCATGACACTCTCGGCACTGCGGCCGAGCAACGACACCATGGCGTTGTGGAACCAGCGATAGGCGCGCGAGAAGGCCTGCGGCATCGCGCGCACCGTGGCGTCGTGAATGGTGATCAGTTGGTGCCGCTTGAGCAGCGGGCCGGAGTAGTTGAAGTTGACGAGAAATGCACCATGCGAGTGGCGCAGCAGCGGCCACTGTTCCCACAGGTGGCTGGCGCTGCCAGGCACGTGCACACGGCGAATGCCATTGAGCGCCAGCGGACGCGCGTCGTCAGGAACGGCAAGTTCGAACTGAAACCGCTCTTGCAGCGCAGGACGCGCGCTGAGCAAGGCGTCGAGCGCCAGCAGCGTCTCGGCCGCATAGCGCTGCACACCCGTATGCACCTGCGCCAGGAAGCGGCCATTGAAGACCACACGTTGGCGCGGCCGATCGGGGTCGGCTGCTGGGCTTGGTGCCGCCCTCAATGCGCGCCTTCACCGGTGACCATGACCTTGACCGTGCGAAGCACGATCCACGAGTCGAACAGCGGATTGCGCCGTTCAACGTACTCGGAGTCGAATTCAACGCGCTCGTCGTAGCTGGTGTTGTTGCGGCCGCTGACCTGCCACAGGCCGGTCAGGCCCGGACGCACCGACACATAGTGGCGCCGACGCTTGCCGTAGCGCGCCAACTCTTCCATCGTGACCGGCCGCGGCCCGACAAAATGCATCTCCCCGCGCAGGATGTTGAACAGCTGCGGCAACTCATCGAGGCTGGTCTTGCGCAAAACGCGCCCGATCGGCGTGACCCGCGGATCGTTGCGCAGCTTGTGGTCGAGTTCCCACTCGGCCCGGGCCGAGGCGTCGGTGCGCAGCAACTCGGCCAGGACTTCCTGCGAGTTGCGCACCATGCTTCGAAACTTCAGGCAGCGGAAGAGTTGCCCTCGCCGGCCAACGCGGTAGTGGCCGTACGTGATTGGCGCACCATCCGCGCGCACGATCCGCCAGGCGATGTACAGCAGCAGAGGCGACAGCAGCAGGATCACCACCAGCGCCGTCACTTGATTCAACGCTGTGTAGGCCAGATCGAGCGTGGAACCGCCTGATATGGCTGTCTTGCGCGTCGGCATGACGCTTCGGGCCAGTAGAAGCTTGGTGGATTCGGAAGGCATGGCTGCCGCTCTTCAGTTGTTGTTGAGTGAGCAAAAAAGGGGCCCGCCGTGGACTTCCCTCCCTCGTGTCCAAGTGCAACATGAATTACAAATGAGCACTACACCGCGTTCGCGGGTGCAGAAGGGCACGTTGCCGGCACTGCGCTGCGCGTGAACAAACACACAGGCACACGGCGGACGAATGCCAAGGATATCGCGGCCGAGGCTTGGGCGTATTTGTGACACGCCAATAACCCCTTACGACCGCAATCCGGGGTTCCACCATGCTGGAGGACTCTTGCATGCACCAAAGCTGCCCATGAATCACCACCCACGCGCCGTCCTTGGCGCCAAACGATGGGCTCGGCACGTGCCTGGCGCTGCGGCCGTCTTGTGCCTGTTGCTGGCGGGCTGCGGCGGGGCGGATTCGGTCAGCACGGCGCTTGTCGACAGCGAGGCCCCGATGGGACGTTCGGCGAAGCCCTCGCGCCCGCCCCGCGTGGCGCCCACCGCGCCGACGGAGTCACCAGTCGCCCCGCCAGCGCCTGTTGCGCCCGCACCAGTCACCACACCGGCGCAGTGCACCTTGCCGTCGCTGCCCGCCAAGCCATCCACTGCCGTCGACGTTCGCAAATTCGGTGCGATCCCCGATGACGGCCTGGACGACGCCGCCGCCATCCAGGCCGCGCTCGACGGCCTTCAGCCCGGCCAGTGGCTGGTCTTTCCTGCCGGCACGTACCACCAGAGCAAGCGGCTCGTGGTGCGCACGCCCGGGGCGGTCCTGTGGTCGGAAGGAGCAACGCTTCACGCCACCAACCCGCACGACCAGGCCGTCCTGCTGGCGGCCGACGGCGCCAGCATCTATCAGTTCACGCTGACCGCGGTCACCGGGTCACGCTTGCACGCGCCGTGGCAGTCGCGCATTGCGGTGTTTGACCGCGTCGACCGCACGACGCATCTGCGCGGCAACGTGATCCGAGGCAACCGGGTCATCGCCGCCGGCGCGCCCGGAACCGCAACGGCCAACAGCGCCTCGTCGGCAGGCATCTTCGTCTTTCGCGCCGACGGCTTCCTGGTCGCCGGCAACGAAGTTCGGCGCAGCCTGTCGGACGGCATCCACGTCACCGGCGGTTCGCGCAACGGCCGCGTGCTCGGCAACACGGTGCGTGAAACCGGCGACGACATGATCGCCATGGTGTCGTACCTGAAGAGCGGCAACTGGCAGGCGGAGACAGCAGAGAGCCTGGCATCGACGTACGCCGACCAGCGCGAGCTGCAGCTGGTGCGCAATGTGCTGGTGGCCGAGAACGATGTCGAAGGTCAGTATTGGGGGCGCGGCATCAGCGTGGTCGGTGGCGCTGACATCACCATCCGCGACAACCGGATTGCCCGCACGACGCTGGCCGCCGGCGTGCTGCTGGCACGCGAAGCGAGCTATCTGACCTGGGGCATCTCCAACGTGCTGGTGCAGGGCAACACCATTTCGCAGGTGCAGACAACGACACCTGCTTACGTGCCAGCGGGATGGCCCGGCATCGTCACACGCACCGGCCACGCGGGCATTGAGATCCATGCGTTCGCCTTCGACGACGAGCGCCTGTACCCAGCCTTGATGTCGTCGCTAGCGGTGCAGGACGTGCGTGTCGAACGCAATTCGGTCACGGGCACTGTGGCCAACGGCGTGCGCATCGGGGAGGGCACCGGCGTGTCCTCGACCCTGACCGGGACTCAGGCGAACGGCAGCAGCATCTCGCGCCGGTACAGCGGCGGTGACGTGGGCCGCATCTCGCTCAGCGGGCTGGCGTTTTCAGGAACAGGCTCTCGCGCCTTGGCCATCAAGAACCAGCCTACGGCGGCCCACAACGTGCACTGCGAAGGCCTGACCGATCAGGGGGCTCCGCTGACCGACGCCGCCTGCTCAGGCGCCGCGCCGGCCGTCACCGGCTCCTCGATGGTTTGTGGCGGTTGAGCAGCTGATCGACTCAGCTGACGAACCTCGTGTTGTTGGACAGAACGATGTCTTCGGGGGATCGTGAAGTCCACCTGCACATCGTTCCGGCCTAGCGTTTTCAGCCTGACGTCCGTCCACGTTCGCGAAATCGCCTGGCATCAGGCTGCCGATGTCGCAGGTTCTTTTTGGTCTACGGCGTGGCTACTAGTTAACATAATATACATCGTAGTCAGTTAAGCGCGAACTGATTCACGCGAGGAAGCGGCTGCTCAAATCACGCTGCATCAAGGTGTCCTGCGGGCCTGACTCCTGAGCGTCGGAGTTGCCATCGCGCTGCGCGCGGTCCAGCGGGCGACAAATGCGGCGATTCAGGCTTTCCAGTCGCGGCGACGCCTCAACGGCGCGAAAGATCGCCTCCGGGTCGGTCAACAGCGCAAAAGGATTGGCGATTTGCGGGACAGCGTGCATGGCAAAGGTTCCTTGGGTGGTAATGCCAACCGGCATGCATTCACTCTAGGCACCGACGCTTCGCGCCACCAGTAACAGCGCGCTGCAACGCATCGCGCTTGGCGAAGAAATGCACGCTAACGCTTCACGCTTTTCTGCAATCGTTCAAGCAGGAAATCGCGGCCGCCCGCGCGCGCCAAATCCGTCGCGTCGAGGTTGCGCGAGTTCTTCGCCGACGCCGAAGCCCCACGCGCGAGCAGCAGCTCGACGCTGCCTTCGGCGCCATAACGCGCGGCCATCATCAGCGGCGTGTCGTTGTCGGGGCTCATTGCTTCGACAGGCGCGCCTCGGTCAAGCAACAAGGCCACGGTCTTGGGCTCCTGTCCCGTGGCCGCGTAGTGGATCGGCGACCAACCGTCCTTGTGGACCCGTGCGCCACGCTCTAGCAGGCGTTGCATCCATGGCAACCGGCCACGCAACGCGGCCATCATCAAGGCAGTTTCGCCGCTGGCGTTCTCGGCGTTGACATCGAGTTGGGCGCTCTTCCACAGCGCCTCTGTCACACGCGGTGAGTCGTCGCGAAGCGCCAGGATCAGGCCGGTTTGACCTTTCGGGTCGCGTGAGTTGGGGTCGAAGCCACGCTCCAGCAGTGTCGCCACGGTGCGGCCATCGTCGCGGTTGATGGCGATGAAGAAATCTTCGTAGGACCCGGCATAGACGCCAGAAACGCCAATCGCCATAGAGAGATAGAGGAAATATCTCAAGTAAAACATCATGCAGCTTTAACTTTGAAAAGACGTTCGAAGTTGGCGCTCGTGGTGGCAGCCAGCGCTTCGGGCGCAACGCCGCGCAGCGCTGCCACGGCTGCGCCGACATGCGCCACATAGGCCGGCTGGTTGGTCTTGCCGCGAAATGGCACCGGCGCCAGGTAGGGGCTGTCGGTTTCGATCAGCAGGCGGTCCTGCGGCACGAAACGCGCAACCTCACGCAGATCTTCGGCATTGCGGAAGGTCACGATGCCGGAGAACGAGATGTAGAAACCTAGATCGAGGGCTGCACGCGCGACCTCTGCGGTTTCAGTAAAGCAATGGAACACGCCGGTGGCGATGGCGCCGGGGCCTTCGGTGCCCTCCTCGCGCAGGATCGCCAGCGTGTCGGCGCTGGCGCTGCGCGTGTGGATCACCAGCGGCTTGACGCTGGCGCGCGCGGCGCGGATGTGGGTGCGAAAGCGCTCGCGCTGCCAGTGCATGTCGGCGACGCTGCGGCCGTTCAGGCGGTAGTAGTCGAGGCCGGTTTCGCCGATGGCGACGACGCGTGGCTTGCCCGCCCTTTCAAGCAAGTCAGCCAGCGTCGGTTCGAGCACGCCCTCGTTGTCTGGATGCACCCCGGCGCTGCACCAGAAATTGTCGTAGGCCGTGGCCAGGGCATGCACGGCTTCAAACTCTTCGAGCGTGGTGCAGATGACGAGCGCCCGATCGACCTTGGCCGCCTGCATGGCGGTGCGCACCTCGCCAATGCGCTCGGCGAGGCCTTCAAAAGTGAGGTGGCAGTGGGAATCGACGTACATCGCATGAGCCGCTCTCGACGCGGCGGCGCGATGAGTCTAGACGCTAGATCGTCTGCGTCGGCTTGGCCGACTGGATGCTCGTGCCGAGGATCTCTTCGATGCGCAGCTTGAGCAGCCGCGTCTTCTCGTCGTTGGGGAAGCGCACGCCAACGCCCTGCGTGCGTCCGCCGGAGGCGTTGGCCGGCGTCACCCAGCCGACCTTGCCGGCCACCGGGTAGCGCTGGTTGTCGTCGGGCAGCGAGAGCAGCAGGTAGATGTCATCGCCGAGCCGGTAGTCGCGCGTCGTCGGCACGAACAGCCCGCCTTCGGCGAACAGCGGGATGTAGGCAGCGTACAGCGCGCCCTTCTCGCGGAACACAAGCTGAATGACGCTCGGCCGCGATGCATTGGGTCCGGCGAGCGCGCCAGGCTGGGTTCGAGGGTTGGCTGCTGTGCTCATCTCCGGGCCAGTGTAGCCAATGCGCCCGCCTTGCCGGGCACCGCCGCGCGTGCCGTTTGCCACAGCGCAGCCGCTTGCGCCACCAAAGCCTCGACACGCAGCGGTGCATGCCACGGGTGTTCGTCGTGGCGCGCCGCGCCCAGTAACTCCTGGCGCCATGCCACCAGCTCGGCCAGCGGCGGCAGTGCTGGGCGCGCCGCCGGGGCCAGTGCGGCGGCGCTGTAAAAGCGCGGTGTGCCCCCTGCCTGCGCGCTCAGCAGGTCGTGGCAAAGCCTCTGCAGCGCGTCGACCACATGCGGCACTGGCCACGCGGCGAGTGCCGCTGAGTGGCCGCGACGCACGGCCTCAGGCAGCGCTGACCAGGCAGCACCGCTCACGCCCTCCTCGTGCAGCGCCAAGGCCGCCTGTGGCTGCCCGCCGGCGGCAGCCAGCAGCACATCGGCGTCGGGCACGCCCTGCCGGGCCAGCCACGCGCTGCCGTCAGCGTGGGAGGGCGTGTGGATCGGCAGCCGCTGGCAGCGACTGCGCACGGTCGGCAGCAGCGCTTCAGGGTCGGCGGCCGTCAGCAGCAGGCGCAATCGGCCCGGCGGCTCTTCCAAGGTCTTCAACACGGCGTTGGCGGTGACTGGGTTCATCGCTTCGGCCGGGTGAATCACGAGCACCTTGGCACCGCCGCGTGCGCTCGTTCGGTGGCTCCAATCGATCGCGGCACGCAGCGCAAGGACCTTGATCTCCCGGCTCGGCTTGGCCTTGCTCTTGCCTTCGCCGTCGTCGCCGCCATCGGCTTCTGCGCTGGCCCAGCCCAGGCCTGGGCGCATCGCGTCGGGCAGCAGCAGGTGAAAGTCAGGGTGCGAGTGGCCGTCCATCAGGCGGCAGGACGCGCAGGTGCCGCACGCCCGGGCATGGATCGGCGTCTCGCACAGCCAAGCCCGCGCCAGGCCGATCGCCAGATCGAACTGGCCGAGCGCGCCGGGCGCATGCAGCAGCAGCGCATGGGCGCGCATGGAAAGCCCCTGCGCCAGCGGCGCGTCGAGCCACGCGGGCCACGCCGAGCCGCTCATCGAAGCACGGCCTGCACCGCAACGCTGACCTGCGCCCAGACCTCGGCTTGCGACGGTGCGGCGTCGATGCGTTTGAAGCGGCCGGGTTCGGCCGCAGCACGCGCTGCATAGCCGGCTTGGACGCGCTCGAAGAACGCTCGGCTCTCGGCCTCGAAGCGATCGGCTGCCCTGGCCGCTGCGCGGCGCTGCGCGGCCAGCGCGGCCGGCAAGTCGAACCACAGCGTCAGGTCGGGCTGCAAACCCGGATGCACCATGGCTTCGAGCTGCGACAGGATCTGCATGTCGAAACCGCGGCCGCCGCCTTGGTAGGCGAAGGTGGCATCGGTGAAGCGATCGCACAGCACCGTCGTGCCGGCGTCGAGCGCGGGCTGGATCGACTGCCCCAAGTGATCGCGTCGCGCCGCAAACACCAGCAGCGATTCTGTCAGCGCATCCATCGGCTGGTGCAGCACCAGCTCGCGCAGCGTTTCGGCCAGCGGCGTGCCGCCCGGCTCGCGCGTCACCAGCACGTGGTGCCCGCGACCGCGAAGCCACGCCGCCAATGGCTCGATGTGCGACGACTTGCCCGCGCCGTCGATGCCTTCGAAAGTGATGAAGCGGCCTCGCACGTTCACCTGTTCCCACGCTGGTATTGATTCACTGCGCGGTTGTGGTCGGTGAGATTTTCAGAGAACACGCTCGATCCATCGCCGCGCGCCACAAAGTACAACGCCTTGGTCTGCGCCGGCTGCAGCGCGGCCTTGATCGAATTGCCGCCGGGCAGCGCAATCGGTGTTGGCGGCAGGCCCTTCCTCGTGTAGGTGTTGTACGGCGTGTCGGTCTGCAGATCCTTTTTGCGCAGGTTGCCGTCGAACGATGCGCCCAAGCCGTAGATCACCGTCGGGTCGGTCTGCAGCGGCATGCCGATGCGCAGCCGGTTGTTGAACACACTCGATACTTTGGTGCGGTCGGCTTCGAGCCCGGTTTCCTTCTCGACTATCGAGGCCATGATGAGCGCTTCGTCGATCGATTTCAGCGGTACATCCTTGGCGCGTTCGGCCCAGGCCGCTTCGAGTTTTTTCTGCAGCATCTGCTGTGCCGCGCGCAGCACCGACAGGTCAGTGGCTCCGCGGCTGTAGTGGTAGGTGTCGGGGAAGAAGCGCCCTTCGGCCGGCACGTTCGGCAGCCCCACCGCAGCCATGATCTGCGCCTCGCTCATGTCCTTGGTCGTGGATTTGAGCGACGGCGCTTGCGCCAGCGCGTCGCGCATCTGCTTGAACGTCCAGCCCTCGGTGATGCGCACCACCTCCATCAACGATTCGCCCTTGAGCATGCGCTCCAGCAATTGCGGCGGCGTGATGCCGCGCTCGATGCTGTAGTTGCCGGCGCGCATCTGCGGCGCCTTGCCCGAAGCGCGGAACCAAGCCCACAGCAGTTCGGGCCGTGTCTGCACGCCGGCTTGAACCCACTTCTCGGCGACCGTGCGTGGCGATGTGCCCGGCGCTACTGAAATCTCCACCGAGTCTGCAGCCAACGGCAAAGGGGTCTGCAGCCACCACCAGCCGGCAGCCGCGACTCCGCCCGCGGCGAGCACGACCAACAGCAACAGCCAGCGCAGCAATCGCATCACCATAGGGCTCCGGGGTTGTCCACGCGTCATGATAATCAGCGCATGAATGCAAACGTGACGGTTGATTTCCAGGGCGCGACGCCGCTGGCCGACTGGGGCGTGATCCGCGCCGCCGGGCCGGATGCCGCGAGTTTTCTGCAGAGCCAGTTGACGCAGGATGTGCTTGGCCTTGACGCGCACCGCGCCACGCTCGCCGGTTGGTGTTCTGCCAAGGGCCGCTTGATGGCCAGCTTCGTCGTCTGGCGCCCTGCTCCCGATGACTTGCTGTTGGCGTGCAGCGCCGACGTGCTGCCTGCGGTGTTGAAGCGCTTGTCGATGTTCGTGCTGCGCGCCAAGTGCAAGCTCAGCGACGCGAGCGCCGAGCTGGCGCTGCGCGGCATCGCCGGATCGGGGGCCACCGCGAGCGCGTGGCGCTGCGCCGATGGCTTGATCGGTCTGCCGGCCGCGCGCGGCGTCGCGCGTGCGCTGCGCGCCGGCGCGGCCCCTGCCCTGCCCGCACTCGATGCCAACGCCTGGTCTTGGCTCGAAGTGGCCAGCGGCGTGCCGCGCATCGTGGCTGCGACGGCCGAGCAGTTCGTGCCGCAGATGGTGAACTTTGAAGTCGTTGGCGGCGTGAACTTTCAGAAGGGCTGTTATCCCGGCCAGGAGGTCGTGGCGCGCAGCCAGTACCGTGGCACCTTGAAACGGCGCGCTTTCGTTTTCGAGTCGCCGGCAGCGGGCGTTCCGGCGCAGGAGATTTTTCACAGCGCCGACCGTGAGCAGCCCGCCGGCATGGTCGCCAACGCGGCGTCGTGCAACGGCAAGCACCTGCTGCTCGCCGAAGTCAAGCTCGCTGCACTCGACGGCGGCACGCTGCACCTCGGTGCTGCCGATGGGCCAATGCTGACGCGTGCCGACATGCCCTACGCCGTGCCGCTCGAAGCTGCGGCGTGACGGCCTCGCGCCGCTTGTTCATTTACTTCCGCGTCCAGCGAGAGAGCGAAGCGGCTGCGACAGCCATCGTGCGTGAGTTGCACAGCGCATGGGCGGGGGCCATGTCAGGCCTGCAATGCGAGCTGCTGCGACGCGCCGATGAGGCAGGCCCCGCCGTGACGCTGATGGAAATCTACACATGCAGCAGCGGGATTGGCACCGACTGGCAACGGCGCATCGAAAGCGACGCGGCGCAAAGATTGGGACCGTGGCTGGCAGGCCCCCGCCACGTTGAGGTCTTCGAATCGTGTGACCCCAAGCTCGCTTCGCTCGCGGCCCCCCAAGGGGGCGCTCAGTCGGCTTGGGAGCGGCCCGGCGCCGACTGAAATGTGCCTGATCGGCTTGGCGCTCGACGCGCATCCCCGCTTCCCGCTCGTCATCGCTGCCAACCGCGACGAGTTCTTCGACCGACCCGCGGCGCCGCTCGATTGGTGGCGCACATCGTCCGATGCACCCTGGCTGCTCGGCGGCCGCGATCTGTCGGCTGGCGGCACGTGGATGGCGCTGTCCGAGCATGGCCGCATCGGCATGCTGACCAATGTGCGCGACCCGTCGCGGCATCGGCCCGACGCACCGTCGCGCGGTGCGCTCGTCACGGCCTGGCTCGACGGTGACGAGGGCCTGACGCTGGGGCACAACCCGTTCAACCTCATCGGTGGCGATCTGCGCAGCGGCCTCTGGTGGTGGCGCGGCGACCGCCAGGTCGACACGCCGCTCGCCCCCGGCGTGCACGCACTCTCCAACGCGGCGCTGAACGAGCCGTGGCCGAAGGTGCGTCGCCTGTCGTCGGCGATGGAAGACGCTATGCGCGGCGACGACGCTGCGTTGGTGGACCGGCTGTTTTCGCTGCTGAACGATCGCCGCGGCGCCGCCGACACCGACCTGCCCGACACCGGCGTCGGCCTCGAGCGCGAACGCATGCTCTCTCCCATATTCATCACGACCGCCGAGGGTCGCTACGGCACGCGTTGCAGCACGGTGGTACTGGGCCAGCGCCACGATGATGGGTGGCAACTCGATGTCATCGAGCGCACGCACGACCGCTACGGCGCCAGCACCGGACAGCGGCGGGTGACCCTCCCGCACTGGCCGCAACCGGGGCACCGACCAACCGTCAGCTGAGCAGTAGCGCCATTTCCTGGTGTTCGATGCCGGCCTCTTCAAACGCGGCGCCGCGCGACAGCCAGCCCTGCGCGCGGTAGAAGCCGACGGCGCTGGCCTGAGCGTGCAGCATGACTTCGCGATCACCGCGGGTTCGCGCCACCTGGACCAGCGCATCGAGCAGTTGCCGCCCCACCGACGAACTCCGCAACGATGCGATGACCGCCATGCGGCCGACCTTGGACACGCCGGGCGACTGCGCAATGAGCCTTCCGGTGCCGAGCGGCACACCGAAGCGGTTGACCGCCAGCGCATGCACCGCGAGCGCATCGGCGCCATCGCTGTCGAGCGCCGCGTCGATGCCCTGCTCCTGTGTGAACACGGCGTGGCGGATCGCCGCCGCGGCGGCGCCTAGCGCGGCCCAATCGCCAACCCGAACGTCGAGCATCGATTCACCCGACTCGAAGCCGAGCAACACCTCGCGCAATGCAGGCGGCACCGGCCTGGACGTCTGCGTCGCCGGATCGGCGAACACATAAACCAGCTCGCCGTGAACCAAACGCTGTGCGCCGCGGAACACGGCAGCCTGCAGCAACATCGACGAATTGCCGATGCGCGCGCAGCGGATGCCGGTCTCGAGTGGCTCGTCGTAGCGCGCCGAGGCTTCGTATTCGATGGTGGCCTTGCGCACGAAGAGGTCGCCGCCAAGCGATTGCATCGTGTCGTGGTACGGCAGCGCCAGCGCACGCCAGTAGCCGGCCACCGCGGTGTCGAAGTACGTCAGGTAGTGGCCATTGAAGACGATGGCCTGCATGTCGACCTCGACCCAGCGCACGCGGTGGCGCTCGGCGAAGCGGAAGTCCTTGCGCTGCGGCGCGGTGGTGGTCATTTGATGTCACTCCAGGCTTGTCTGAGCGCTTCGGCCGCGAACTGCTGCGCGGCACCGGCCTCCTTGAGAACACGCCCCATTTTGATGAAGTCGTGCGTCATGCCGCGCACCAGGTCGAGGTGCACCGGCACACCCGCCATGCGCAGCTTGTCGGCATAGGCCATGCCTTCGTCGGCCAGCGGATCGCACTCGGCGACGATGACGCAGGCCGGCGCAACGCCTGAAAGATCATCGGCTTCGAGCGGCGCAAAACGCCAGTCGTGGCGCTGCGACCGATCGAGGGTCTGCTCGAAGAACCATTCGATCGTTGCCGTGTCGAGCAGGAAGCCGTTGGCGAACAGGCGGCGTGAGGCGTGTGTCGCCAGCGCTGCCGCGCCCGGCGTGATCAACACTTGCAACGCCAGCGGCAGGCCCTGGTTGCGGGCCTGGATCGCGGCCACCGCGGCCAGCGTGCCGCCGGCACTGTCGCCACCGACGGCCAGGCGCTGCGTGTCGAGTCCGAGCGTGGGTCCGTGCTCGGCGAGCCATCGCAGCGCAGCCCACGCATCGTCCTGCGCGGCGGGAAATCGGTGCTCGGGTGCCAGCCGGTAGTCGAGCGCAATCACGGTGCCGCTGCTGCGCAACGCGAGCTGACGGCACAGGCTGTCGTGCGTTTCCAGACTGCCGACGACGAAGCCGCCGCCGTGCAGGTAGAGCAGCGCGGGCAGCTTGCCGCGCGAGGGCGCGTACAGGCGCGCGGGCAAGCCGGCGACAACGATGTCTTCGACGCGCGGCAATGCCGCGCGAGGCGGCTCCAGCACTTCAGCGCCTGCGGCGTAGGCGGCGCGCGCTTCGATGGGCTTCATTGAATGGAACGGCGGCCGGTTGGCGCGTTCGATGCGGTCGAGCAAACCGCGCATGGCCGGCGTCAACAAATGGGTCGGCAGGGTCATCGCAGCGACGCTCGGCCGCCCGAAGCCGCTGCGCGCCCCCTCGGGGGGCAGCGAGCGTGAGCGAGCTTGGGGGTCATATCGGCCACAAGCATACTGAGGGCATGGCCCATATCCAGTACCTCACCCAGATCCACCTCGACCCCGGCGTCGTCAAGATGCTGCGCGGCGAATGCGAGCGCATCGGAATGCGCAAGCCGCTCGTCGTCACCGATGCCGGCGTGCGCGCCGCGGGCGTGCTCGACAAGGCGCTGACGGCGCTCGGGGACATGCCCCATGCGGTCTTCGACGGCACGCCGAGCAACCCGACCGAAGCCGCGGTGCGGGCGGCCTGCCGCGTCTTCGACGCCGACCGCTGCGACGGCTTGATTGCCGTCGGCGGCGGCTCCTCCATCGACCTGGCCAAGGGCCTGGCCATCGCTTCCACGCACGACGGCGCATTGAAAACCTACGCCACCATCGAAGGCGGCAGTACGAAGATCAGCGATCGTGTCTTGCCATTGATTGCTGTGCCGACGACCGCGGGCACAGGCAGCGAAGTGGCGCGCGGCGCGATCGTCATCGTCGACGACGGCCGCAAGCTCGGCTTTCACAGCTGGCACCTCGTTCCGAAGACCGCCCTGCTCGACCCCGAACTGACGCGCGGTCTGCCGCCGCTGCTGACCGCCGCCACTGGCATGGACGCGATCGCGCATTGCCTGGAAACCTTCATGGCGCCGGCGGTGAACCCGCCCGCCGATGGCATCGCGCTCGATGGCTTGCAGCGTGGCTGGGCGCACATCGAGCGCGCCACGCGCGATGGCAGCGACATGGAGGCCCGCTGGCAGATGATGAGTGCGAGCATGCAAGGCGCAATGGCCTTTCAGAAGGGTTTGGGCTGCGTGCATTCGCTGTCGCACAGCCTCGGTGGCGTGAACCCGAAGCTGCATCACGGCACGCTCAATGCGGTGTTCCTGCCGGCGGTGATTCGCTTCAACGCCAGTGCTGACTCGATCCAGCGAGAGAAACGCTTGCAACGCATCGCGCACGCGATGGGTCTGCCCTCATGCGATGCCCAAGGCACCGACGTCGTTGAAGCCATCCTCGAACTCAACGCCCGACTCGGCCTGCCGAGTGGTTTGGCAGCGATGGGCGTCACAGGCGATTTGTTCGAGCGGGTGATCGATGGTGCGATGGCCGACCATTGCCACAAGACCAACCCGCGCATTGCCTCGCGCGGCGACTATCGGCAGATGCTTGAATCGTCGTTGGAATGAAAACGAGGCCCGAAGGCCCCGTCACGCTGCTGAGCCTTCGCGCTCAGCCGTGCTTCTTGTCGAAGAACTGCTCGTCTTCGGTCGAGCCCTTCAGCGCCGCCGTCGAGGCTTCGCGCTCGATCGTCGTCGTCACCGCGTCGAAGTAGCCCGTGCCGACTTCGCGCTGGTGCTTGACCGCGGTGAAGCCGCGGTCGGCGGCGGCGAATTCCTTTTCCTGCATCTCGACGAACGCCGTCATGTTGTTGCGCGCGTAGCCGTAGGCCAAGTCGAACATCGAGTAGTTCAGGCTGTGGAAGCCGGCCAGCGTGATGAACTGGAACTTGTAGCCCATCGCGCCCAATTCGCGCTGGAACTTGGCGATCGTTGCGTCGTCGAGGTTCTTCTTCCAGTTGAAGCTCGGCGAGCAGTTGTAGGCCAACAGCTTGCCCGGGTACTTCTTGTGGATCGCGTCGGCGAAGGCCTTGGCGAATGCCAGGTCGGGTTTGCCGGTTTCGCACCAGATCATGTCGGCCACCGCGGCATAGGCCAGGCCGCGGCTGATCGATTGCTCGAGGCCGTTCTTGCTGCGGTAGAAGCCTTCGACGGTGCGCTCGCCGGTGAGGAAGGGCTTGTCGTTGTCGTCGACGTCGCTGGTCACGAGATCAGCCGCTTCGGCATCGGTGCGTGCCAGCAGGACCGTCGGCACGCCCATCACGTCGGCGGCCAGGCGCGCGGCGGTGAGCTTGGCCACAGCTTCGCGCGTCGGCACGAGGACCTTGCCGCCCATGTGGCCGCACTTCTTCACTGAGGCCAGCTGGTCTTCGAAGTGCACGCCCGCTGCACCCGCTTCGATCATCGCCTTCATCAGCTCGAAGGCATTGAGCACACCGCCGAAGCCAGCCTCGGCATCGGCCACGATCGGCGCGAAGTAGTCGATGTCGTTCTTGCCTTCGCTCCACTGAATCTGGTCGGCGCGGGCGAAGGTGTTGTTGATGCGCTTGACGACTTTGGGCACCGAGTCCACCGAGTACAGGCTCTGGTCGGGGTACATCTCGCCGCCATCGTTGGCGTCGGCAGCCACCTGCCAGCCGGAGAGGTAGATCGCCTTCAGCCCGGCCTTGACCTGCTGCATCGCCTGGTTGCCCGTCAGCGCACCGAGCGTGTTGACGAACGGCTCGGTGTTGACCAGGTTCCACAGCTTCTCGGCGCCACGCTTGGCCAGCGTGTGCTCGATCGGCAGCGAACCGCGCAGGCGCACCACGTCGGCCGCGCTGAAGTTGCGCTGGATGCCCTTCCAACGCGGGTTGTCGGCCCACTCCTTGGCGAGGGCGGTGGCTTGTTGTTCGCGGGTCGGCTGGCTCATGGGAACACTCCTGGTTGAAGAACGGAATGGCGAGATCGTAGTCGATGAGTTGACTTATGTCTTATATAAGACAAAAAATTGTTCTTCATGAAATCAAAGAGTTAGCTTCAGTCAATCCGCACTATGAAATCTTGTTGCTGTGCACAAAATCTCCCTCCCCGCGCTGGGCCGCGGTCTTTCGCCATCCGAAATGCCATGCCGCATAGATCGAAAAGCAGGCGGCTCCGTATGATCCGCAGCCCAGCCCGTCCCTGACTTAGCACCATGCCCGGCTTTGCGTTCGAATCAAACACCGCCTTTTTGAAGGCCGCGGCCGCGGCAACGCAGCCTTACGCCGTTGCGGGCGTGGCATGGGACGGCGCCACGACCAACCGGCCCGGCGCGCGCTTTGGCCCGCGTGCCATCCGCAGCGCCAGCCACATGCTGTGCGACGGCATTCACCCGCACTTCAACGTCAGCCCGCTCGACGCGC
This sequence comes from uncultured beta proteobacterium, assembly GCA_963814385.1. Taxonomy (GTDB): domain Bacteria; phylum Pseudomonadota; class Gammaproteobacteria; order Burkholderiales; family Burkholderiaceae_C; genus CADEEN01. The sequence goes on along the minus strand of CAWFCX010000045.1, from coordinate 44,688 downwards.
TCGGCGATGCCGGTGACTTGGCTCTGCCCAACACCAGCCTGACCGCGATGCGTCAGGCGATGGCCCCGCTGCTGCCCCCGCTGCTCGACAAACACCACATGGTCTGGCTCGGCGGCGACCACTCGATCACCCTGCCCTTGTTGCGCGCCTACAAGGAGCACTTCGGCCAGCCGCTCGCTGTGCTGCACTTCGACGCCCACTGCGACACCTGGACAGACCATTTTGGCGAGCCGAGCGGCCACGGCACCTGGGTCTACGAAGCGATCGAGGAAGGCCTCGTCGTCAAAGCGTGCTTCATGCAGCTCGGCATCCGATCGGCGGGCGCGCGTGCGGCGCGCGAGTACGTGCAGGACCAGGGCGGCGCGATCTACACCGCGCGCGAACTGCGGGGCCTGGAGAGTCCGATGCAGCTGTACTGCGTGCTCGACGACCTGAAGCGTCGCCTCGCTGCGCACGGCAATCCGCCGCTCTACGTCAGCCTGGACATCGACTGCCTCGACCCGGCTTTCGCCCCCGGCACCGGCACGCCCGAGCCGGGAGGAATGAGCACCAACCAAGTCTTCTCGGTGCTCGAGGGGTTGGCCGACTTCCCATGCGTCGGCATGGACTGCGTCGAAGTTGCACCGCCCTATGACCACGCCGAGCTGACGAGCTACGCCGCCGCCCACTTCGTCTGGACTTATCTTTGCGGGCGCGTGGCCGCGGCCGCTCGCTCGGTGCAGGCCGCCGCTCGTCGGTGAGCGTCCCCTGCCGCCGAGCGGCCAGATAAATTACATTCACACCGTGTCTTGAGGTTTGCGAAAGGGCGGCGAGTGGGCAACGACTCAGGCTTCGGCAGGCTCAGTCAGGCGTGGCAGGTCAGCAGCAAGACCGATGTGGTCGAGCTGGCAATGCGCGGCTTCGGCGCCCTTGCACGCCGTGCCGGGTGGCAGGCGGCGACCGATCGAGGCAATGTCTTGTGGCTGCACGCCGACATGGCGAGTTTTACGGCCCCAGGACGCCCCAACACGCTGGCTTCCCTGCGCAACGCCGGCCTGACCTACCGCATCAGCGGCTTGGTGCCCGCGCTGACCGAAGACCTGGAGCGCCTGCTGCAACACCACCGCCCGCGCCTTCTGGTGGCCGACGTGCAGTGGTGCGACATCGTCGGGCCGCGCGTGCTGCGGCAGTTGCACCGCCACATGCCGCAGATGGACTGGATCCTGTGCTGGGATGAAGTCTCGCCACGCTGGCTCGAATCCCTGGTCTGTACCGGCGCCCGCGGCGCCGTGATGGACGACGCCGATGAAGAGGAACTGGCGCGCACCTTCGACGCGGTGCTGGCCGGCGAAGTGTGGTTGCCGCGGCGTGTGATGCAGTGGCTGTACGCGTCGATCGTCGATGCTCCCGCGCATGTGGAGGGCGAGTCCACGCAGCCGTTCTCCTCGTCCCTACCCGCCACCGACAGCCGCCTGACGATGCGCGAGGCCGAGGTGGTGAGCCTGCTGCGCCAGGGCCTCACCAACCGCGAAATAGGCCATCGGCTGAATGTGAGTGTGAACACGGTGAAGAAACACGTTGCCAGCGCTTATGAGAAGCGCGGCATCCGCAGCCGGCGGCAGACGCTGGAGTGAGCGCAGCGCGGCGATCGGCCGGATGCACTCACAACGCCAGAGCCGTCGTCTTCTTCACCGTCCGCAGCACCAGCATCGAGTTCGACCGCGCCACGCCGGGCAGGCGCATCAGCACCTCGGTGTGAAAGCGCTCCAAGTCTTCGGCATCCTGATAAGCAAAGCGAATCAGGTAGTCGTTGGAGCCGGCAACGTAGTAGCAGTCGAGGATGCGCGCCTCGGCGCGCACGGCTTGCTCGAACAGGTCCAACGCATTGCCGCCGAGTGTTTCCAGGTTGACGATGGTGAAGCTGGTTCCGTGTGCACCCACCGCCTTCGGATTGAGCAGCGCCACGTAGCCGGCGATCACGCCGGCTTCTTCAAGATGTTTGACCCGGCGCAGGCAGGCCGAGGGGGACAGATGGATCTGCTGGGCCAGTTCCAGATTGGACAATCTGCCGTTGGCCTGCAGGACGGTGAGGATGGCGATATCGATCGCATCCAGTTGCGCCAGAGCGCTCTTGCTTCGCATCAGATTCTGTTGGTTGACGGCTTGGCGGCATGATATGGCAGCGAACCGGGTAAGCCCCGGGCGAAAAGCGCACCCTATTGCGCCGGCCGCTGCCTAGACTGGGGCTCGGCGAAAGCGGCACACTGCCCTCCTTCTCACCACCTGCATTGCACGGAGTTCGTCATGGCTGAACGCATGGATGCTTACTGGATGCCCTTCACTGCCAACCGGCAGTTCAAGGCGGCGCCTCGCCTGTTGGCCAAGAGCCACGGCATGCACTTCTGGACGCCCGAAGGCCGCCAGATCCTCGACGGAGTGGCCGGCTTGTGGTGCGTCAACGCGGGCCACGGGCGGCCGAAAATCGTCAAGGCGATCGCAGAGCAGGCGGCCGAGCTCGACTTCGCACCGCCGTTTCAGATGGCGCACCCGAAGGCCTTTGCGCTGGCCGAAAAAGTCGCCGAGCTGGCACCGGCCGGCATGAACAAGGTCTTCTTCACCAACTCGGGTTCGGAGGCGGTGGAGACGGCGCTGAAGATGGCGATCGCGTACCACCGCGTGCGTGGAGAAGGTTCGCGCACGCGACTGATCGGCCGAGAGCGCGGGTATCACGGTGTCAACTTCGGCGGCATCTCGGTCGGAGGCATCGTCTCCAACCGCAAGATGTTCGGCACGCTGCTCGCTGGCGTGGACCACATGCGCCACACGCACGACCTGGCGAAGAACGCGTTTTCCGTCGGCCAGCCCGAACATGGCGCGGAACTCGCCGACGACCTCGAGCGCCTGGTGACGCTGCATGACGCGAGCACCATCGCCGCCGTCATCGTCGAGCCAATCGCCGGATCGACCGGTGTGCTGATGCCGCCCAAGGGCTATCTCGATCGCCTGCGCGCCATCTGCGACAAGCACGGCATCCTGCTGATCTTCGATGAGGTCATCACCGGCTTCGGCCGCACCGGCCACAATTTTGCAGCGCAGACCTTCAACGTCACGCCGGACCTGATCACCTGCGCCAAGGGCATCACCAACGGCGCCGTGCCGATGGGCGCGGTGATCGCCAAGCAAGGCATCTACGACGCTTTCATGCAAGGCCCTGAGCACTTGATCGAGTTCTTCCACGGCTACACCTACTCGGCGCATCCGCTGGCCTGCGCGGCCGGCCTGGCGACGCTCGAGACCTACGCCGACGAAGGCCTGTTGACTCGTGCGCAGGAAATGGCCGGCACCTTTGCCGATGCGGTGCATTCGCTCAAAGGCCTGCCCAACGTCATCGACATCCGCAACTTCGGCCTCGTCGGCGGTATCGAGCTGGCGCCGCTGCCGGGCGAGCCGGCCAAGCGCGCGTTCAACGTCTTTCTCGAATGCTGGGAGCAAGGCGTGCTGGTGCGCACCACCGGCGACATCGTTGCGCTGTCGCCACCGCTGATCGTCGAGAAAAGTCATCTCGAGCGCATCGTCGATGTGCTTGGCAAGGCCATCAAGAAAAACGCCTGATGCATACCGCGCGTTCGGGCCAGCGCCGGGCCGCTCCCAAGCGGCCCGGCGCCTTGCGGGCCGCGGCGTTGCGAGACGCACCGCCTCCTCGTGCCGTCCAAGCCCGCGCAGGCGGGCTCGGAGCCGCGGCACTTGGCCCCTCGGGGGGTGCGAGCGCAGCGAGCTTGGGGCCGTCATTTAGGGACGCTGCCTAGCGCGTACCGCATGACTTTCGTCGACACCGATCGCGAGCTGACGCGGCATTCGTACTACGCCGCCACCGCGCCCCGCTTGCAGGCGTTTGAGCCGTTGCCCGCGGGGGAGCACTCATGCGACGTGGCGGTGGTCGGCGGCGGACTGGCCGGCCTGTCGGCGGCCATCGAGTTGCGCCAGCGCGGCTTTGCGGTCGCCCTGCTCGAAGCGCAAACCATCGGCCACGGCGCCAGCGGCCGCAACGGCGGCCAGGCGATCTACGGCCTGGCGTGCGACATCACCACGATCGAAGACCAGCTTGGCCGTGACGCCGCGCAGCAGGTGTTCGCGATGTCGCTCGAAGCGATCGAACTGATCCGTGAACGGATCAAACGCTTCGCCATCGACTGCGACTGGCGCGACGGTTACCTCGGTGTGGCGATGAATGCGCGCAAAGCCCGCGCCTTGCGCGACGAGGTCGATCTGCTTGCCTCTCGCTACGACCATGCGCTCACCTGGATCGCGCAGAACGAGCTGCCGAAGTGGATCGACAGTCCGCGCTACGTCGCCGCCGCGCACGATCCGCGTTCGGGTCATCTGCATCCGCTCAAGTACACGCTGGGCCTGGCCCGGGCTGCGGCGTCGTTGGGTGTGTCGCTGCATGAAGGCAGCGCGGTCACGGCGCTGGCCGAAGACCCCGCGGGCGTTCGGCTGACGGTCGCCGGTGGCGCAAGCCTGCGTGCGCGCCACGCGCTGCTGGCGGGCAATGTCTATTTGCAGGCGCTGTCGCCCAAGGTCGCGCCGGCCTTGAGTGCACGCATCATGCCGGTCGGCACCTACATCGTCTGCTCCGAGCCGGTATCGCCTGCTCTTGCCGCGTCGCTGATTCCCTGTGGCGCCGCGGTCTGCGACAACAACTTCGTGCTCGACTACTTTCGCACCACCGCCGACCACCGCATGCTCTACGGCGGCCGCGTCAGCTACAGCACGCGCACGCCGATGGATCTGGCCACGTCGATGGCGCAGCGCATGCAGACGACGTTTCCGCAACTGCGTGGCGTGCGGGCCGAGTACGCCTGGGGCGGCTTCGTCGACATCTCGATGAACCGCGCGCCCGATTTCGGCCGCCTGCCGGACTTCGGCGATCGGGTCTATTACTTGCAAGGCTTTTCTGGCCACGGCCTGGCGCTCACCGGCCTGGCCGGCAAGCTGGTGGCCGAGGCGATTGCCGGTGACGCGACGCGCTTCGACGTGTTTGCGAAGTTGAAGCACATGCCCTTTCCGGGCGGCGCCGCGCTGCGCACACCGGCCCTGGTGCTCGGCATGGCTTACGCTCGACTCAAGGACCTGATGTGAAGATGAAGCCCAAACCGATCGTCCTCGTTCCAGCGTGCAACCGCGTCGTCGGCAAGCACCCGTTCCATATCGCCGGCAAGAAGTACATCGACTTCGTGCGCCTGGCCGACTGCCAGCCGCTCGTCGTGCCCACGGCCACACCGCAAGAGCTCGATGCGCTGCTCGACATCGCCGACGGCGTGCTGCTCACCGGTTCGCCATCGAACGTGCACCCGAGTCATTTCAGCGAGCCCGTGCACAACTCGGCGCTGCCGCTCGACCCGGACCGCGACGCGTGGACGCTGCCGCTGGTGCCCAAAGCCATCGATCGCGGCATCCCTTTCTTCGCCATCTGCCGCGGCACGCAGGAAACCAATGTTGCGCTCGGCGGCAGCCTGCACCAAGCCGTGCATGAGATTGACGGCCACATGGACCACCGCGACCGCGATGAAGACCCGGCCGACGTGCAGTACGCGCCGGTGCATCCGGTCGACGTGCTGCCCGGCGGTCTGCTCGCCAAGCTGTTGCCGCATGAGCGCATCCAGGTCAACTCGCTGCACGGCCAGGCCGTCAACCGGCTGGCGGATGGCCTGCGCGTCGAAGCACGTGCGCCCGATGGCGTGATCGAAGCCTTCTCCAAACCCGACGCCCCCGGCTTCAACCTCGCCGTGCAATGGCATCCGGAGTGGCAGGCGGCGAGCAACCCTGTGTCGATGATTCTCTTGTCGGCCTTCGGCGCGGCCTGTACCGCGCACCAACAACAACGAAAAAGGTGACCCATGGTCAAGCGACAAGACTTCACTTTCTCTGAACTCGAAAACTGGCTCAACGAACGGCGCGTCACCGAGATCGAGTGCCTCGTGCCCGACCTCACCGGCGTCGCCCGGGGCAAGATCCTGCCGCGCGAAAAGTTCACCGAAGACCGCGGCATGCGCCTGCCCGAAGCCGTGGTGGCCATGGGCGTGACGGGCGAGTTCCCCGAAGAAGGGCCGTACTACGACGTCATCAGCCCCAACGACCGCGACATGCACCTCGTGCCCGACCCGCGCACCGTGCGCATCGTGCCCTGGGCCACCGACCCGACGGCGCAGGTCATCCACGACTGCTTCGACCAGAACGGCAAGCTGGTGCCCTTTGCGCCGCGCTCGGTGCTGCGCCATGTCTGCGACCTCTACGGCGCCGAAGGCTGGGACCCGGTGGTTGCGCCCGAGCTGGAGTTCTATCTCGTCGCGCGCAACACCGATCCCGACATCCCTTTGAAGCCACCGATCGGCCGCAGCGGCCGTGCGGAAACTTCGCGCCAGGCCTACTCCATCGACGCCGTCAACGAGTTCGACCCGTTGTTCGAAGACGTTTACGACTACTGCGAAAAGATGGAGCTGAACGTCGACACGCTCATCCACGAAGTCGGCGCCGGGCAGATGGAGATCAACTTCTTCCACGCCCACCCGCTGGGCCTGGCCGATGAGGTGTTCTTCTTCAAGCGCACGGTGCGCGAAGCGGCGATGCGTCACGACATGTTCGCGACCTTCATGGCCAAGCCGATTGCCGGCGAGCCGGGCAGCGCCATGCACGTCCACCAGAGCGTGGTCAGCAAAGAGACCGGCCGCAACATCTTCAGCAACGAAGACGGCTCGCCCTCGAAGGAGTTCTTCTGGTACATCGGCGGCCTGCAGAAGTACGTGCCGGCTGCGATGGCGCTGTTTGCGCCCTACGTCAACAGCTACCGCCGGCTGGTCCGCAGCAACGCCGCGCCGATCAACATCCAGTGGGGCACCGACAATCGCACGGTCGGCATCCGCTCGCCGGTGGCCACCGCTGCCGCACGGCGCATCGAAAACCGCGTCATCGGCGCCGATGCCAACCCCTACGCCGCGCTGGCCGCCACGCTGGCCTGCGGCTACCTCGGCATCAAGAACCGCATCGAGCCGTCGCCGGAGTGCAAGGGCGACGCCTACCTGGGTGACTTCCAGCTGCCTCGCAGCCTCGGCGAAGCGCTCGAGCTGCTGCGCAACGAGAAAGAACTGGCGGCCGTGCTCGGCGCCTCCTTCGTGACGGTCTACACCGAAGTCAAGGAGATCGAGTACGCCGAATTCATGAAGGTCATCTCGCCCTGGGAGCGGGAACACTTGTTGCTGCACGTTTGAAGGAAAACACCATGAACGCCGCTATCGCCAGAGTGAATGCACCAAAAGCCAGCAGCCGCACCACCCAAGAGTGGCAGGCCGCCGACGCCAAGCACTTCCTGCACCCGTTCACCGACTTCCAAGCGCTGGCCAAGAAGGGCTCACGCGTCATCACGCGCGCCGACAACATCTACCTCTGGGACAGCGACGGCAACAAGATCCTCGACGCGATGAGCGGGCTGTGGTGCGTCAACGTCGGCTACGGCCAGCGCGCGCTGATCGATGCGGCGACGAAGCAGCTCGAGACCCTGCCCTTCTACAACGCGTTCTTCCAGACCGCGACGCCACCGGCGATCGAGCTGGCCGAACTGTTGGCCGAAGTGTCGCCGCCGCACTTCCAGCATGTGTTCTTCGCCGGCTCGGGCTCGGAAGGCAACGACACCGTGGTGCGCATGGTGCGCCGCTACTGGGACATCCTGGGCCAGCCGCAGCGCAGCGTCATCGTCAGCCGCTGGAACGGGTACCACGGCAGCACGATGGCGGGCGCTTCGCTCGGCGGCATGAAGGGCATGCACGAACAGGGCGGGCTGCCGATTCCCGGCATCGTGCACATCGACCAGCCGTACTGGTTCGAGAACGGCACCGGCCGCCCGACGCAGGACAGCTCCAAAGCGGGCGACTCCCCTCGGGGGACGGGCGCCGAAGGCGACCTAGGGGCCTGGATGTCGCGCGAGGACTTCGGCCTGGCCTGCGCTCGCCAGCTCGAAGCCAAGATCATCGAACTCGGCGCCGACAAGGTGGCGGCCTTCATCGGCGAGCCGATCCAGGGCGCCGGCGGCGTGATCATTCCGCCGTCGACGTATTGGCCCGAAATTCAGCGCATCTGCGACCTGTACGGCATCCTGCTGGTCAGCGACGAGGTCATCACCGGCTTCGGCCGCACCGGCCGCTGGTTCGGCTGCGAGACCATGGGCACGAAACCCGACCTGATGACCTTTGCCAAGGGTGTGACCAGCGGCTACATCCCGCTCGGCGGCGTGATGGTCGGCGACCGCGTCGCCAAGGTGCTGATCGAACAGGGCGGCGAGTTCAACCACGGCTACACCTACTCCGGCCACCCGGTGGCGTGCGCCGTGGCGCTGGCCAACATCAAACTGGTGCGCGAACTGGGCCTGGTCGAGCGAGTGCGCGACGACGTCGGGCCGTACCTGGCGCAGGCCTATGCGCAACTGGCCGAGCACCCGCTCGTCGGCGAAGCGCAGACCACCGGCCTGATGGCGGCACTGCTGTTGGTCGAAGACAAGTCGGGCCGTGGCATCGCCTTCCCGCCGGAGCGCGAGATCGGCATGGTCTGCCGCGGCCATTGCTTCCGCGAAGGCTTGATCATGCGCGCCGTCGGTGACCGCATGATCATCGCGCCGCCGCTGGTCATCACCCGCGCGCAGATCGACGAGATGGTGGCGCTGATCCGGCGCTGCCTCGACCTGACGCTGGCCGACGTTCGCAGGAACGGTTGGGACCGTTGAGGCCGCAGCACCGGGCGTTCACCCCAATACGTTCTTCGTCTTGCAAATCTAGACTCTTTCGTTGACGCCTCTCCATCACTCCCTTGCCTCAAAGGACTTCGCATCATGGTGATCAAAGCGCTCTCCCGACTGATCGTCGCTGCCGTCGCACTCGCATCGACCGCTGCGTTCGCCCAGGAGGAGAAAGTTCTCAACATCTACAACTGGTCCGACTACATCGGCGAGGACCTGATCAAGAAGTTCGAGGCGGAGTCGGGCATCAAGGTGCGCTACGACAACTTCGACAACAACGAGATCGTTCACGCCAAGCTCGTCGCCGGCAAGACGGGCTACGACATCATCGTGCCGTCGTCGAACTGGGCCAAGCTGCAGATCGACGGCGGCCTGCTGCAGAAGCTCGACAAGTCGAAGCTCCCGAATCTGAAGAACGTCGACCCGGCGATCAACGCCCAGTTGTCGAAGATGGACCCGGGCAACGACTACCTCGTCGACTGGCTGTGGGGCTTCACCACCGTCGGCATCAACGTCGACAAGGTCAAGGCCGCGCTCGGCAGCACGCCGATGCCAGCCAATGTGTGGGAGCTGGTCTTCAACCCGGAATACATCAGCAAGATGAAGGGCTGCGGCGTGTCCTTCCTCGACTCGGCCACTGAAGTGATTCCTGCGGCGCTGCATTACCTGGGCAAGCCGCCTTTCTCGAAGAACCCGAGCGACTACACAGCAGCCGCCAACGTGCTCAAGGCCGTGCGCCCGCACGTGACGCTGTTCTCCTCGTCGGGATACATCAACGACATGGCCAACGGCTCGATCTGTCTGTCGCTCGGCTGGTCGGGTGACCACAACATCGCGCGCCAGCGTGCCATCGACGGCAAGACGGGACAGAACATCCAGGCCCTGATCCCCGCCAACGGCGGCCTGCTGTTCTTCGACACGATGGTCATTCCGGCTGATGCGGCCCGCCCCGGCAACGCGCACAAGTTCATCGACTTCATGCTGCGCCCGGAGAACGCGGGTGCGAACACCAACAAGGTGTTCTATCCGAATGCCGTGACCGAGTCGAAGAAGCACATCCGCCCTGAAGTGGCCAACAACCCAACGGTGTTTCTGACCGCGGCCGACATGGCGAAGATGGTGCCGCCCGACGCGCTGAACAATGACTTGCGGCGCCTGATGACACGCACCTACACCTCGTTCAAGACGGGGTTGTAATGCCTGTCTCGACGACGCAGACTGACTACCTGCGCATCGAGGGGCTGACGAAAGACTTCGACGGCTACAAGGCCGTCAACAACGTCAGCCTCGACATCGCCAAGGGCGAAATCTTTGCACTGCTCGGCTCGTCGGGCTGTGGCAAGAGCACGCTGCTGCGCATGCTGGCCGGGTTCGAGACACCGACCTCGGGCCGCATCGTGCTCGACGGCAAAGACATGGCCACGCTGCCGCCGTATGAGCGGCCGGTGAACATGATGTTCCAGAGCTATGCGCTGTTCCCTCACCTCACGGTCGAAGAGAACATTGCCTTCGGCCTCAAGCGCGACGGCATGGCCGGTGCCCAGGTGGCCGAGCGCGTCGAGGCGATGTTGAAGCTCGTGCAACTGGGCAAGTTCGCCAAGCGCAAGCCGCATCAGCTCTCCGGCGGCCAGCAGCAGCGCGTGGCCTTGGCGCGCAGCCTGGCCAAGCAGCCGCAGATGCTGCTGCTCGACGAGCCGCTGGGTGCACTCGACAAGAAGCTGCGCGAAGAAACGCAGATCGAGCTGGTCAACATCATCGAGCAGGTCGGCGTGACCTGCGTCATGGTCACGCACGACCAGGAAGAAGCGATGACGATGGCCTCTCGAATCGCCGTCATGAGCGAAGGCCGCTTCCTGCAAGTCGGTGCGCCGGCAGACATCTACGAAACGCCGGCCACGCGTTTTGTCGCCGACTTCATCGGCAACGTCAACCTGATGGACGGCACGCTCGATGTCGATGCCGAAGGCCATTGCGAAATCGGCTGCGCGGATGTGAAGCACTACATCGGCCACGGCATCACCGGCAACGAAGGCATGCCGGTCAGCGTCGCCATCCGTCCCGAGAAGATCAAGCTGCAGCGCGCGTCGCCCGACGACACGAAGTTCAACGCGGTCAAGGCCAAGGTGCGCGAGATGTCGTACTTCGGCAGCTTCACGGTCTTCCACCTCACGCTGCCGAGCGGCGCGTCGTTGAAGGTCAGCCAGGCCAACGTCGATCGCCACCCGGAAGACCGCCTGACCTGGGGCGATGAGGCCTGGGCGTCGTGGGATCCGTGGGCTCAAGTGGTGTTGACGCAATGAGCGGCTTGGTGATTTGCCCGCTGTGGCGTTCCCCTGTCTCGCGCGGAACGGCGAACTGATGCAGCCGTCATGAAACGCTTCATCACCTGGCTCTTGCGCGGCCGCACCGCCGTTATCGGTGTGCCTTACTTGTGGCTGGTCCTGTTCTTTCTGGTGCCTTTCCTCGTGCTCGCCCAGATCAGCGTCGCCGAGATGGGCACCGTGCGGCCGAACAGTCTCGCGTCCATCAAGGACGGTGTGCTGACGCTGTCGCTCAAGTTCTCCAACTACGTCTTCCTGGCGTCGGACGCGCTGTACTACAAGACCTATCTGGCGAGCCTGAAGTACGCCTTCTGGACGACGTTGTTGTGCCTGCTGATCGGCTACCCGTTCGCCTACTTCATGGCGCGCGCCAAGCCATCGGTGCAGCCCGCGCTGCTGATGCTCGTCATGCTGCCGTTCTGGACCTCGTTCCTGCTGCGCGTGTACGCGTGGAAGGGGCTGCTGAGCACCGACGGCTGGGTGGCCAACGTCATCATCGGCCTCGGCCTGGACAAGCTGCTGCTCTGGGCCGGCCTCATCACGGTGCCCGGCAAGCTGATGAACACGCCGTTCTCGCTTGTGCTCGGCATGGTCTACACCTACCTGCCGTTCATGATCCTGCCGCTCTTCGGCAACCTGTCGAAGATGGATCTGCGCCTGCTCGAAGCCGCCCAGGATCTCGGCGCATCGCCCTGGGTCGCGTTCTGGAAGATCACGGTGCCGCTGTCCAAGGCCGGCATCATCGCCGGCTCGATGCTGGTCTTCATCCCCACCGTCGGCGAGTACGTCATTCCTGAATTGCTCGGTGGCCCCGAAACGCTGATGACCGGCAGCGTCGTCTGGAGCGAGTTCTTTTCCAACAACGATTGGCCGCTGGCGTCGTCGCTCGCCGTGACGATGATTCTGTTGATCCTGGTGCCGCTGGCCATCTTCAACAAGTACCAGGCTGAGGCGCAGGAGAGGCGATGAGTCTGCTTTCTCCACAGGTGGTACTTGCAAGGCGACGGGCGCGCCGCCTTACCGGTGGCGGCTGTTCGTGTTCGAGGTGGCAAAGAACAACGGGCTCGAAAGGCCCGAGGGCGGTGCGGCGACCGTGCGATTTCTGGTACTCCAGCATGAGCGCGGGCGCCGCGCCGTTCTCGGGCCAAGCGCCATCGGAACAACAACCAGCAGGCCCAAGCCAATGAAAACCGGCCTGTTCGGCAAAGCCTGGCTGCTCGGCGGCTATGCCTTTCTGTATCTGCCGATCGTTGCGCTCGTCATCTTCTCGTTCAACGACTCGCAGCTGCCCAACATCTGGCGTGGCTTCACACTCAAGTGGTATGCCGCGCTGGCCAACGACACTGAAATCCTGGAGGGATTCTGGGTCAGCCTGAAGATCGCCTTCTTCACCGCCTGCGGCTCGGTCGTGCTTGGCACGCTGGCCGCCTTCGCGCTGGTGAAGTACCGCCGCTTCAAGGGCCGCACGTTGTTCTCCGGCATGGTCAATGCGCCGCTGGTGATGCCTGAGGTGGTGGTCGGCCTGTCGCTGCTGCTGATGCTGGTGAGTGTGCAGAACGCGCTCGGCTTTCCGGAAAAAGGCGCGCTCACGATCTGGATCGGCCACCTGCTGCTCGGCATGGCCTATGCCACCGTCGTCATCCAGGCACGCTTGCAAGACCTGAATCCGCAGCTCGAAGAAGCCGCGATGGACCTCGGCGCGCGCCCACACCAGGTGTTCTGGCTGGTGACGCTGCCGATGATCGCGCAGTCGCTGGCCTCGGCATGGCTGCTCACGTTCACGATCTCGCTCGACGACGTCGTGCTCTCGGCCTTTCTCACCGGCCCCGGTGCGACGACGATGCCGCTGGTGATCTTCTCGCGCGCCAAGCTCGGCCTGAACCCGAGCGTCAATGCGGTGGCGACGATCATCGTCGTCATCGTGGCCATCGGCGTCGTGGCCGCCAGCTATCTCATCGCGCGCACCGAGCGCCGCCGCCAACAAGAACTCGCCGCCGCTTTCCGCAACTGAAATCAACCAACGACTCGAGGAAGTCCCCATGAAAAACACGCTGCGCCTCACCCTCCTTGCTGCGGCTCTGTCCGGCGCGTTTCCTGCCTTCGCGCAGAGCAATACCGAGGTGCTCAACGAGCTGAAGGCGCTGCGCGACCGCGTGGCCGAGCTCGAACGCAAGCTGCAAGCGGCAGAAGGCGCCAAGCCCAAAGAAGGCCAGTGGGGCATGACGCCCGAGCAAGCGCGTGAGTTGAGCCGCGTCACGGTGAAAGCCGAAGCGATGGAAGACAGCCGCGACGCCGCTGGCTTCAAAGGCTTGAAGATCAGCGGCTACATGGACCCGACCTTCATCTACAACAAGAACCAGAACCAATCCGGCTTCCAGTTCCTGAACGCTGTCGGCGACGACGGCTACAACTACGACAACTCCTACTTCGGCGCTGCGGTGATCGATTTCCAGAAGGAAACCGACTCCGGCGTCAAGTGGCGCCTGACGCTGGCGCCGAACCGCGGCGTCGGCGCCGTCTTCGACGGTCAGTCGCCGGTGCACGAAGCCAGCGTCTCGATCCCGCTCGGCTCGTTGCAGCGCCGCTTGCTGGTGGGCCAGGTGCCCGACTGGTCGGGCTACGAATACCTTCCGGCCACGCAGAACAAGCTGATCACGCACAACCTGCTGTTCGACTTCACCTTGCCCACCGCCTACACCGGCGTCGGCATGGAAGTGACCGAGGGCAAGTGGATCGTCAAAGGCATGCTCAATAACATGAACGCCAGCCGCAAGGCCAGCGGCAACACCACGCCGGCGCTGGCCTATCGCGTCGACTACTCGCGCGGCGAGTACCAGGGCTTCGGCTTTGCCGGCGTGCACGGCAAGGGCACCAACTTCGCCGACCCGGACGGCAAAGACTCGCGCCTCGACCTGTTCGAACTCGACGGCTACTTCATCCGCGGCGACGTCACGGTGCAGGGCCAGGTCAGCTACGGCCAGCAGAAGAAAGCGGCGATCACGCCCGACGCCACCACCGGCGCGCTGCGCAATGCGAGCTGGATGGGCCTGTCGGTTCTCGGCGCCTACAAGTTCACGCCGCGCTTCGAGGGCATCGCGCGCTATGACCTCGTGCGCAATCGCAAGAACGGCGGCGGCCTGCTCGGCTTCACCGCAGGCGACGGCCGCAACGGCATCGGCCCCGACGGCAACCTGGGCTGCGACCCGGCCGACCTGCTGAGCCTCGTGCCCGCGTGCAGCCGCGGCGCTGACCGCAGCGCGCTCAGCTTCGGCCTCGCGTACCTGTTCGACAGCAGCACCACGTTCAAGGCCGAGTACCGCATCGACCACGCCAATCTGCCGGTGTTCGAAGTGGTCAAGGATGGCAGTTTCAAGAAGAGCAATCAGATCTTCGGCGCGTCGGTGCTGGTGAGCTTCTGATCGCGTGGAACCAAGGAACGTGACGATGAACCGCACTCGAATCGGCTTGGCAGCTGCGCTGCTGGCGATGGCACAAGGCGGCGCTCAGGCAGGTGAGGTGTATGCCGGCGTCGGCTTTCCGGGCGTCATGCTCGGCTTTGCGCAGCCGCTGGACACGCGATTCACGGTGCGTGCCGACGTGGCCACCCTGGGCACCCGCGACGACAGCTTCACCGAAGAAGGCATCCGCTACCGTGGCAAGTCGCGCATCGCGCGCACCGGGCTGTTCGCCGACTGGTTTCCGTTCGGCGGCAGCTTTCGCACCAGCGTGGGCATGACCTTCAACGATCACAAACTCGATCTCTCGGCGACCGGCTCAGGAGGCACGTTGACCATCGGCGACACCACCTACGTCACCACCGCCGACGACCGCTTCGATGTGCGCGTCAAGTTCCCCTCCACCACGCCCTACCTCGGCGTTGGCTGGGGCCATCAGCAAGCGGAGCGCGGCCTTCGCTTCGCGGCCGACCTCGGCGTGTCCATCGGCCGAGCCAAGGTCAGCACGCGAGTTTCCGGCGCGCTCGCCGGCCAGGTGTCGCAGCAGGACATCGACCGCGAGACCGCCGAACTGCGCGAAGGCGTCGGCCATGTGCGCGTGATGCCGCAGGCCACCGTGGCCATCGGCTACAGCTTCTGATGGGTGCTCCTGTCGTGAGTGGCATCGATTGGACGGCACGCGCACGCGAGGCCCGCTTCGACGGCCGGGCGCTGATCGACGGCGCACGCTGCGATGCGGTCGCCGGGCAAACTTTCGTCAAGACCTCACCCATCGACGGCCGCACGCTCGGGCCCGTGGCGCGATGTGGCGAGGCCGATGTGGATGCCGCTGTGAAGAGCGCACGCGCCGCCTTTGCCGACGGCCGCTGGGCCGGCAAGCCACCGGCCGTGCGCAAGAAGTTGCTGCAAGCCTTTGCCGCGAAAGTGCTGGCTGCCAAGGAGGAACTGGCCCTGCTCGAAACGCTCGACATGGGCAAGCCGATCCAGTACTCGCTGGCGGTCGATGTGCCGTCCACGGCGCGCACCATCGCCTGGTACGCCGAGGCGATCGACAAGGTCTACGACGAGATCGCGCCGACGCCTGCGAACGCGCTGGCGCTGATCACGCGCGAGCCGATGGGCGTGGTCGGTGTCGTCGTGCCCTGGAACTACCCGATGATCATGGCGGCGTGGAAGCTGGGGCCAGCGCTGGCCACCGGCAACTCCGTGGTCTTGAAGCCGAGCGAGAAGTCGCCGTACACCGCGCTGCGCCTGGCTGAGCTGGCCCTCGAAGCCGGCATCCCGCCGGGCGTCTTCAACGTCGTGCCGGGTCACGGCGGCGAAGCCGGCGAAGCACTGGCGCTGCATGGTGATGTCGATGCCATCGGCTTCACCGGCAGCACGCGCGTCGGCCGCAAGATGCTCGAGTACGCGGGCCGCAGCAACTTGAAGCGCGTCTACAACGAGCTCGGCGGCAAGAGTGCGTTCGTCGTCTTCGACGACTTCGCGAATGTCGAGCGCGCTGCCAAGACCGCTGCTGGCAGCATGTTCTTCAACCAAGGCGAGAGTTGCAATGCGCCATCTCGCGTGCTCGTGCATGAGAGCATGGCCGAGCGCTTTGTCGAGATCGTTGCCGCCGAAGCGCCGAAGTACCGCGCTGCCGATCCGCTCGATGCCAAGACCGAGATGGGCGCGCTGGTCGACGAAGGCCAGTTGCGCACCGTCATGAGCTTCATCGATGCAGGCAAGAACGAAGGCGCACGCACGGTCACCGGCGGCGTGCGAGCGCGCGAGACCAGCGGCGGTTTCTACGTCGAGCCTACGGTGTTCGACCGCGTTGACAACAGCATGAGCATCGCGCGTGAAGAAATCTTCGGCCCGGTGATGAGCGTGATCCGTTTCAAGACCGAAGCCGAGGCGATCGCACTGGCCAACGCCAGCAACTACGGCCTGCAGGCCAGCGTCTGGAGCGACAACATCAACCGCGCCCACCGCGTCGCCCGCGCGCTGCGAGCCGGCACGGTGCACGTCAACCAGTACGACGAAGACGACATGACCGTGCCCTTCGGCGGCTACAAACAGAGCGGCAACGGACGCGACAAGAGCCTGCACGCGCTCGACAAGTACACCGAGCTGAAAACGACCTGGCTGCGCATCGATCCGGCGTAGCATCCATTCGCCCTGAGCTTGTCGATGGGCGCACGTGGACTTCGACAGGCTCAGTCCGAACGGGTGTTGTGCCGTTCGGGCTGAGGTATCGAAGCCCCCACGACGACAAGGAGCCACCATGAACCACTCCAAGAACGAACACCTGATGGCCCGCAAGGCCGCGGCCACGCCACGCGGCGTCGGCGTGATGGGCACCTTCTTCGCCGAGCGCGCGCAAGGCGCCGAGCTGTGGGACGTGCAGGGCCAGCGCTACATCGACTTTGCCGGCGGCATCGCGGTGATGAACGTCGGCCATGGCCACCCGAAGGTCATCGCGGCCATCGAAGCGCAGTTGAAGCGCTTCACGCACACCTGCTACCAGGTTGTGCCGTACGAAAGTTATGTTGCGCTCGCCGAGAAGCTGAACCAGATCACGCCGGGCACGCATGCGAAGAAGACGGCGCTGTTCTCCACCGGCGCCGAGGCGATCGAAAACGCGGTCAAGATCGCGCGTTCGTACACCAAGCGCAGCGGCGTCATCGCCTTCGGCGGCGCCTTCCACGGCCGCTCGATGTTCGCCGTTTCGCTCACTGGCAAGGTGCAGCCCTACAAGGCCGGCTTCGGCCCCTTCCCGCCCGAGATCTACCACGTGCCCTTCCCTTGCCATTGCGCGTCGCTGGCCGAGGTGAAGAAGGCGATGCAGCAGGTGTTCAAGGCCGACATCGAGCCGTCGCGCGTCGCGGCCATCGTTTTCGAGCCGGTGCAAGGAGAAGGCGGATTCAACGTCATCCAGGCCGAAGCGGTGACGTGGTTGCGCGAGCTCTGCAACGAACACGGCATCGTGTTGATCGCAGACGAGGTGCAAACGGGCTTCGGCCGCACCGGCAAGATGTTCGCGATGGAGCACTTCGCGCCTGTCGTGCCCGACCTGATGACGATCGCGAAAAGCCTCGCCGCCGGCACGCCGCTGTCGGCCGTGACCGGCCGCGCCGAAATCATGGACGCGCCGGCGCCCGGTGGCCTGGGCGGCACCTACGCCGGCAACCCGCTGGCGATTGCGGCGGCGCATGCGGTGATCGACATCATGGCCGACGAAAAACTGCCGGAGCGCGGAGCGAAACTCGGCGAGCAACTCAAGAGCGTGTTGAACGGCCTGAAGCCACGCGTGAAGCAAATCGCCGACGTGCGCGGCCTCGGTGCGATGGTGGCCGTCGAGTTCAACACGGCGCAAGGTGACCCCGATGCCGACTTCACCAAACGCGTGCAGGCCGAAGCACTGAAGCGCAAGCTGATCCTGCTGACCTGCGGCGTCAATGCCAACGTCGTGCGCTTTTTGTTCCCGCTGGCGACAACACAATCGGTCTTCGACGAAGCGATGGGCATCGTCACCGAGTCCTTGTTGGCCGCATGAAAGCCCTGCGCGACCGCCTCACGTCGCAAGGCGTGCACAGCCTGTTGGTGCAGTTCACCGACATCCACGGCGTCGCGCGCGGCAAGCTCGTGCCGCTGGCGCACCTGGATGACGTCATCATCACCGGCGCCGGGTTCTCAGGCCCGTCGATCTGGGGCACCGGCCTGGCGCGCACCGGCGCACGCTCCGAGTACTACGCGCGTGGCGTGCCGAGCACCGCGCAGGCGCTGCCGTGGATGCCGGGCGTGGCGCGCATCGTTGGCGAAGGCTTTGTTGCCGGTGAACCGTTCGATGCCTGTCCGCGCCAGGCACTGGCAAGGCAAGTCGCCAGCTTGGCGAAGAAGAACTGGACGCTGCAGGTTGGCATCGAGCCCGAGTTCTTTTTGTTGAAACGTGAATCGACGCCACAGGGGGCGCGCTGGTTGCCCGCCGACGACCGTGATCGCCTCGACAAACCGAGCTACGACCTGAAAAGCCTGGCCCGCCAGTTGCCGTTTCTGCTGCAACTGCAAGACACGCTCGAACGCTGCGGCCTCGATGTGCTGCAGCTCGACCACGAAGACGCGCACGGCCAGTACGAAGTCAACTTCGGCCACGCCGATGCCCTGGCCACCGCCGACCGCGTGATGCTCTTCAAGCTGGCTGCGCACGCCATTGCCGAACAGCATGGCCGTGTGTTTTCGATGATGCCCAAGCCTTTCGCCAACCAGCCGGGCAGCGGCATGCACTGCCACGTCAGCCTGTGGAGCGGCGGCGCCGACAACGCACGCAACGTGTTCGTCGCCCACAAAGCCGATGGCTCGCTGGACGCCGGCACCCTGCTCTCGCCCACCGGACGCCAGTTCGTGGCGGGCGTGCTGGCGCATGCCGCGGCGCTCACGGCATTGGCGGCGCCGACAGTCAACTCCTACCGGCGGCTGACGGTGGGCGAATCGATCACCGGCACCACCTGGGCTCCCGCGTACGTGGCGCAGGGCTTCAACAACCGCACCGCACTCGTGCGCACGCTACCCAGCCGCTTCGAGTGGCGCGCGCCCGACGCGTCGGCCAATCCGTACCTGCTGCTGGCGGGGCTGATCGCCGCCGGGCTCGACGGCATCGAGCGCAAGCTCGACCCTGGCGCCGATTGTGACGACGACTTGTTCGCGCTGACCATTGCACAAGTGCGAGCACGCGGCATCGCATTGCTGCCGCAATCCTTGGGTGAAGCAATCGACGCGCTCGAAGCCGACGCCGTGATCGGCGGTGCGCTGGGCGAGACGCTGTTGCGCGAGTTCTGCGCGTTGAAGCGCGACGAGGCCTCGGCGCATGCACGCGACGCAGGCCCGAGCACCCACGTCAGCGATTGGGAATTCGACCGCTACGTGACCGCGTTCTGATCGCCGCCGATCCCCTTCCACCATGAGCAACATGCCCTCTACCCCCACCCGCGTCATCGACTCCCACACCGGCGGAGAGCCGACACGTTGTGTCATCAGCGGCGGGCCGGATCTTGGCGGCGGCACGCTGTTCGAGCGGCGGCAGCGTTTTCGTGACGTGCACGATGCGTGGCGCCGGGCCCTGGTCTGCGAGCCGCGCGGCTCGGACGTCATCGTCGGCGCGCTCTTGTGCGCTCCGCTGGACGCCACGAATGCCTGCGGCGTGATCTTCTTCAACAACGTCGGCACGATCGGCATGTGCGGCCACGGCACGCTCGGCGTGATCGCCACGCTCGCGCATCTGGGCCGCATCGCGCCCGGGGACCATCGCATCGAAACGCCGGTCGGCACCGTCACCGCGACCCTGCATGCAGACGGCTCGGCCAGCGTGGCCAACGTGCCGTCGTATCGGCACGCCAAGCGGGTCGCCGTCGAAGTGGCCGGCCACGGCGTCGTGCACGGCGACGTGGCGTGGGGCGGCAACTGGTTCTTTCTCTGCGACGACCATGGCCAGACGCTCGCCGCGAGCGCCGTCGGCGCGCTGACCGCATTTGCACTGCGCGTGCGCGAGGCCTTGCAACGGCACGACATCACCGGGCGCGATGGCGCTGAGATCGATCACATCGAACTGGTCGGCCCGGCTGCCGACGCGGCCAACCAGGCGCGCAACTTCGTGCTCTGCCCCGGCGGCGCGTACGACCGCTCGCCCTGCGGTACCGGCACCAGCGCGAAGCTCGCCTGCCTGGCGGCCGACGACAAGCTCGCGCCCGGCGTGGTCTGGCGCCAGGAGAGCGTCATCGGCAGCGTGTTCAGCGCCAGCTACACGCGACCCGCCGCGCCGCTCGCGGGTGTTCCCGCCGATGCCGTACTGCCGCTGATCCACGGCCGCGCGCACGTCACGCTCGACGCGACCCTGGTGTTCGATGCGGCCGATGCTTTTGCGTGGGGCCTGGGCTGACGCGAAGACGCACCGTGGGGGTCCCCGCCGATGACATGCCGCTGCCGCCGCTCGCCGCAGCGGAGTGCACGTGCGATGTGCTGGTGATCGGCGCCGGCATCGTCGGTCTGGCCATCGCCTTGCGTCTGCAGCGCGAAGGTCGCCAGGTCACGGTGATCGATCGCACAGGAGTCGCGGCCGAAGCGAGCCGCGGCAATGCCGGCGCGTTCGCCTTCACCGACATCCTGCCGCTGGCCTCGCCCGGCATGCTGCGCAAGGCGCCGCGCTGGCTGCTCGACCCGCTGGGCCCGCTGTCGATCGCGCCCGCCTACCTGCCGCGCATCGCACCCTGGCTGTTCCACTTCTGGCGCGCGAGTTTCCCCGAGCGCATCAAGGCCAGCGCGGCGGCGCAGGCGGCGCTGATGGACCTGTCGATTGTCGAGACCGAAGCGATGCTGGCCGCGGCCGGCGCCACCGACATGCTGCGCAGCGACGGTGTGCTGCACCTGTACGAGAGCGAGGCCGAGCTCGCGGCGTCGCAACCGGGGTGGCAGGCGCGCACCGACCATGGCATCGCCTTCGCGCACCTGCACGGCGCGCAGGCGATCGCCGAGCTGCAGCCCGGACTCTCACCGACGCTGGTCGCGGCCACCTTCCTGCCCGCATGGAAGACGATCGCCGATCCATTGCTGTTGACGCTAGCGCTCGCGCGCCGCTTCAGCGCGCTGGGCGGTCGCTTGCGTCGCGGCGAGGCACTGGCGCTCGAACCGTCCGGTGACGGCATCGTCGTGCCCCTGGCGGGGTCGCAACGAGTTGCTGCGCGGCACGTCGTGGTCGCCGCGGGTGCGTGGTCGCACCGTCTCGCGCGCACGCTCGGTGATCGCATCCCGCTCGAAACCGAGCGCGGCTACAACACGACGCTGCCGGTTTCTGCGTTTGACTTGAAACGCCAGCTCACCTTCGACGGCCACGGCTTCGTCGTCACACCGCTGGCCTGCGGTGTGCGCGTCGGCGGTGCGGTCGAGTTTGCCGGCCTCGATGCGCCGCCCAACTTCGAGCGCGCGGCCGTGCTGCTGGCCAAAGCGAAGCGCTTCATGCCTGGTCTGGCCACGACAGGCGGCACGCAGTGGATGGGTTTTCGCCCGTCCCTGCCCGACAGCTTGCCGGCCATCGGTGCGGCCCCGCGTGACGCGCGCGTGACCTACGCCTTCGGCCATGGCCACCTCGGGTTGACGCAGGCAGCGCGCGCCACGGCGCGGCTGGTTGCGCCGACATCGTGTTCAAGCGCCCGAGCGCGCTCGACCTCGCGCCCTTGCGCCCGCAGCGCTTCGCTTGAGACTCCTCAGCTCGCCGTCTTCGCCCAAGACGCGTGCCAGGTCTTGAACAGCCGCAGCTGATTTTTCGCGAAGGTCTTCTGGCTCTGCGACAGCGCATCCGTCGGGTTGAAGTGCAGCTCGTACTCGGGGTTGCCTTCGAGCACCATCAGGTACTTGAAGAACAGCACCAGATCGACACCTTCGTCAAAAGTGGAGAGCACCTTCAACGCCGCTTCCAGCTCCTGCGCCTGGCGGCGCGCCGATGGATCGCCGCCTGCGGCCTTCCGGCACAGCGCGGCGAGTTGCAGCACTTCGCGCGGCAGCACATTGCCGATGCCGGTGATCGCGCCTTGTGCACCGCAGTTGACGTAGCCGTGGAAGACCTCGGTATCGACGCCCACCATCAGCGTCAGCGCATCCGAGCGGCCGGTGATGTGTTCGGCCGCGTAGCTCAGCGACTCGGCGCTGCCGAATTCCTTGAAGCCGACGAGATTCGGGAACTTGTCGTGCAGCGCAAAGAACAGCTCGGCTCTGGTTTCGAAGCCGTAGTACGGGCTGTTGTAGATCACGGCCGGAAGGTCCACCGCCGCCTGGAGAATGCCCGCGAAGTGCGCATACTGCGCCGCGGCCGATGACCCGCGCGACAAGACCCGCGGGATCACCATCAGGCCGGCAGCGCCTGTCTGCTTGGCATGGGCCGCGAGGGCCGCAGCCCGCATCGGGTTTTGCGCGCCGGTGCCGACGATCACCCGAAGCCCTGCCTTCACCAAGCGCTCGACCCCGGTCATCCGCTGCTCGTCGGTCAGCAGCGGCCAGTCGCCCATGGAGCCGCAATAGATCACGCCCGCCATGCCGGCGGCGACCAGCTCGGTGCCCTTGCGCACGAGTGCATCGAAGTCCGGCGTGCGATCTGCCTTGCAGGGTGTCATCAGCGCGGGCATGACGCCTGCGAATACGTTGGTGCTCATCAGCTTGCCTCTCCGTTGAACGGCGCACGCTGCAAAGTGTGCGCCAGGACTTGCGCGCGCGCTCAAGCGCTACGCCACCGTTTCATCCGCTCCATCGTCACCCGGTACTTCGGCCGTGCCGCCGCATCGTCGTCGTGGTGTTCGAGCAGGCCCCAATGTCCCCAGCGGCTGGCCGCGGCCACCGATGAGTAGTGGCAGAACAGATCGCCGTCGGCATCCTCCCAGCGGTCGAACAAACGGCGGTACATCAGGCCCATGCGTTCATCGCGGTTGGCCTGCGTCAACAGGCGTTCGAGCGCCGCATCGCGCACCGCGTCGCCGACACCCACCGCGTGTTGCCCGCCTTCGTACGCGGCGAGCAGCAGGCCGTGGCGCGCGCACCAGCGGCGCTGTTCTTTCTGCCGCTCGTGCAATTGTTCGAGCTCCACTTCGAAGTGCTCGAAGACCCGCTCGAGCGGCCAGCGCGCGACCTCTGCGGCCGACGGCAGCGAGCCGGTGCCGGCCATGCCGGGCGTGAGCCCCACGTACGCGGCCACGGCCAGCACATCGGTGGTGTCGATCACCGGGTCGCGCAGCAACTGCTGCGTGCCCCAGCTGTTGGCGGCCTGCGTGCCCAGCACGCGCGACAAGCGCTTGGAGCCCACGAACGGCTGAGCCCAGATGGCGAAGATCTCGCGCGAACGTTTGGCGTGCCAGCGCCATCGCGCGGTATCGACGTCAGTCGCCAGGCCGTGCACCATGCCCTGTTGCGATGCGTACGCACTCTGCTCGAAGTCGGGATTCCAGACCTCATTGGAATGCTCCACCCACAACGGCAGCCGCTCGTCGAGCCGCTCGCTCACCAGCGACGCAGCGCGGCGCAGGTAGTCGTCGTCGGCGCGGTGCGGCATGCACAGCCACGGCCCCACGCCGCAGCGGTTGGCCAGGTCGATCAGCAACTCCAGCGCAATGCCTTGCGGCGCAAATGTGCGGTCATCAGGCTGCGCACGCTCGCTCCAGCGCGCCAACTTCGAGTTATTGGTGGCCTGCATGTCCATCGCGCGCAGCGCACCCCAGCCGCTCCAGCGGGCGATGAAAGAGGCATCCCAGACATTGCTCGCCGATTGATTTTCAGTGCCCGGCTTGCAAACACGGATGTTGCGCAGCGGGTCGGCACTGTCGATGCGCGTGATGCGCAGCCACAGCGACGGGTCGGGCAACGGCGCCTGCGGCACGAACTCGCACTCGATGCGGCCCGGCAGGCGCTGCACCACTTTCAACGCGCCGTCGAAGTCGATCTCGCCGCGGCCGTCGTAGCGCACCACCCACGGCGCGCGCCTTGAATCCGGCAAGTGCGAGCGGGCGGCCAGCGGCACCATTGCGACCATGCCCTCGGGCAGCGAGCGCAGCCAGCCGCGCGCATCGACACTGGGCACGAACTCCTTGACCTGCACACCCGGCGCGTCGCGGCGCCAGAAACTCCACGGCCCCGACATGCGCATCAGATCGACAAAAGGCAGCTCGGTGTTCCAGTAGTTCGGGCCAGACAGGTTGATGCCCATGCGCAGGCGCGCCTTGATCACGTCACGCGGCCCGCGTTGGGCGCGAGCCAGCGTGATGCCGAGCGACGTTGCCGCGACCGCCAATGTGGCCAGGCAGTGGCGCCGTGTGCGTGCGCCGCTCATGCCGGCTCACTCTCGCGCAAGGCCGCCAAGCGCGCCTGCGTGGCGCGCGCCTGCACCTGCTGCGGCGGCAGCGCCTTCAAGTGATGATCGCTCCACACCTGGCGCCAGCGGCGCGCGCCCGGCACGCCGTTGTACAAGCCCAGCATGTGGCGCGCGATGCTCGGCCAGGGCGTGCCGTGCGCGCCGGCCTCACGCTCCATGTAGGCCACCATCTGCGACTCCACGGCCTCGCGAGTCAGCGCGACAGGGGCGCCACCGAGAAACTGTGCATCCCACGACAGCATCGACCACGGGTGGTGATAGGCCTCGCGGCCCACCATCACACCGTCGGCGTTGCGCAGCTGCTCTTCGATCTGCGCGGCGGCGGTGACACCGCCGTTGACGACGAAGGTCAGCGCCGGAAAGTCGCGCTTGAGTCGCGCCACGAAGCCATAGCGCAGCGGTGGCAGCTCGCGGTTTTCTTTGGGCGAGAGGCCCTTCAGCCACGCATTGCGCGCATGCACGATGAAGACGCTGCAGCCGCCCGCAGCCACCGTGCCGACGAAGTCGCGCACGAAGCCGTAGTCCTCGCCGCGGTCGATGCCGATGCGGTGCTTCACGGTCACCGGCAGATCGACGGCATCGCCCATCGCGCGGACGCAGTCGCGCACGAGCGTGGGCTCGGCCATCAGGCACGCGCCGAACGCACCCCGCTGCACGCGTTCGCTCGGACAGCCGCAGTTCAGATTGACTTCGTCGTAGCCCCACTGTTGTGCGAGCCTTGCGCACGCCGCCAGATCGGCCGGCTCGCTGCCGCCGAGTTGCAAGGCCAGCGGGTGCTCTGCCGCATCGAAGGCCAGGTGCCGCGACACGTCACCATGCAGCAGCGCACCGGTGGTCACCATCTCGGTGTACAGGCGCGTGCGCTGCGTGATCTGGCGATGAAAGTAGCGGCAATGACGATCGGTCCAATCCATCATCGGTGCCACCGACAGTCGCCACTGATTTATGCGGACTGCTGACATGACGGTGTCATTGTCGCTTGCAGGGCTGTCACCGCACGGTCGTGCGAGGCCGCGCGAATGCCTTTAGGATCGAACTTACAACAATGGGCCCCAGACCACAGGGTGCCCGCGTGCCAGGAGTGTTCGCCAATGGATTCGAATTGCTCGCATCGCGTGATGCTGGTGGCAGCCGCTATTTTTGCGACCGCTTCTGCCCTTCTTCTCACAGGCTGCAACCCGTCGAATGCTCAGGGCGGACCTGGCGGGCCACCGCCGGTGTCGGTCGCACCCGCGGTGCAGCGCGCACTGCAGAGCAGCGAAGATTTCAGCGCCCGCATCGAGGCGCAGGCCACCGTCGAGCTGCGCTCGCGCGTCGCTGGCACCGTCGACCGTGTGCACTTCAAGGACGGCCAGCGCGTCGCCAAGGGGGCGCTGCTGTTCACCATCGACGCCAGGCCTTATGCGGCCGAGGTCGAGCGCGCCCAGGCGCAACTGGCGAGCACGCGCACGCAGGCCGAACTGTCGAAAGCCGAGCTGACGCGCGCCGAGAAGCTGTTGCCGATGCAGGCCGTGTCGGAGCAGGAAGTCGATCAACTGCGCGCCGCCGAGCGCAACGCGCAGGCCGCCGAGAAGGCAGCACGTGCCGCGGCCAACACCGCGCAGCTCTCGCTCGGCTACACGCGGATCACGGCACCGGTGGCCGGCCGCATCTCGCGCGCCAACATCACGCCGGGGAATCTGGTGGGTGTCGGCGAGCCGGTGCTGTCGACCATCGTCGCCAGCGACACGGTGCAAGTGTGGTTCGATGCCAGTGAATCGAGTTTCCTGAAGATTTCGCAAGCGATGCGTGCCGGCGGCGCGGCGCCGACCGTCGCGGTGGGCCTCGCCAACGAAGACGGCTACCCGCACACCGGCACGGTGGACTTCGTCGACAACCGCCTGAACCCGGCCACCGGCAGCATCCGCGTGCGCGCCATCCTCGACAACAAGGACGGCCGATTCACGCCGGGCCTGTCGGCGCGGGTGCGCCTGGCCAGCGGCGTGGCCGCGCCTTCGACGCTCGTGCCCGAGCGCGCGATCGGCACCGACCAGACGCGCAAGGTGGTGATGGTGGTCGGCGAGAAGAACGTCGTCACGCCGCGCGAGGTCAAGCTCGGTGCACTGAGTGACGGCATGCGCGTCGTCACGGGTTTGAAGGCCGGCGAACTCATCGTCGTCGATGGCTTGCAGCGCGTCTTTCCCGGCGCGCCGGTGACGCCGACGGTGCTGAAGGTCGATGACAAAGGCATGCCGATCGTTCCTCCTCCGGCGCCTCCGGGCGCCGCGGGCGGAGAGAAAAAGTAATGGACATCTCGCGCTTTTTCATCGACCGGCCGCGCTTTGCGACGGTGCTGTCAATCTTCATCTTCTTGATCGGTGCGCTGTCGATCTTTCAATTGCCGGTGTCGGAGTACCCCGAGGTTGCGCCGCCGCAGGTGGTCGTGCGCGCGCAGTACCCGGGCGCCAACCCGCGCGTCATCAGCGAGACGGTGGCCACGCCGCTCGAGGAGCAGATCAACGGCATCGAGAACCTGCTGTACTTCGAGAGCCAGGCCACCGCCGACGGCCAAATGTCGCTGACGGTGACGTTCAAGGTCGGCACCAACGCCGAGGCCGCGGAGACAGCGGTGCAGAACCGCGTCAACCGCGCGCTGCCAAGGTTGCCGGAGATCGTGCGCCAGATCGGGGTCGTCACCGAAAAGCAGGCATCGAACCTGACGATGGTGGTGCACCTGGTGTCGCCGGACGACTCGCGCGACGCGCTCTACCTGCGCAACTACGGCCAGTTGAACGTGCGCGATGAGTTGCTGCGCATCCCCGGCATGGGCAGCGTCATCATGTTCGGCGCCGGCGACTACGCAATGCGCGTCTGGCTTGACCCGGGCAAGCTCGCCGCGCGTGGGCTCACGTCGGCCGACGTGGTCGGCGCTTTGCGCGAGCAGAACGCACAGGTGGCGGCCGGTGTGGTCGGCGCGCCGCCGGCCGCCAAGGGCGTCGAGTTCCAGCTCGCCATCAACACCCAGGGCCGGCTGCAGAACGAAGCCGAGTTTGCCGATGTCATCGTACGCAGCGACACGGCGTCCGGCGCGCTGGTGCGCATCAAGGACGTCGGCCGCGTCGAGCTGTCCGCCAACACCTACTCGTTGCGCAGTTTGCTCAACAACAAGGAAGCCGCGGCGATTGCCGTCTTCCAGGCGCCGGGCAGCAATGCGCTGGCACTGTCCAACGACGTGCGCGCCGCGATGGAGCGGCTGGCGCCGTCGTTCCCGCAGGGCGTGAAGTACGACATCGTCTATGACCCGACCCGCTTCGTGCAGACCTCGATCGAGAAGGTCGTCGAGACGCTGATCGAGGCCGTGCTGCTGGTCGTGCTCGTGGTCATCATCTTCTTGCAGACTTGGCGCGCGTCGATCATCCCGTTGCTGGCGGTGCCGATCTCGATCGTCGGCACTTTTGCAGCGCTGCTCGCGCTCGGCTTTTCGATCAACACGCTGACGCTGTTCGGCCTGGTGCT
Organism: uncultured beta proteobacterium; assembly: GCA_963814385.1. Classification (GTDB taxonomy): domain Bacteria; phylum Pseudomonadota; class Gammaproteobacteria; order Burkholderiales; family Burkholderiaceae_C; genus CADEEN01. The sequence continues at coordinate 16,773 of CAWFCX010000045.1, read as the reverse complement.
CGCCATCGGCATCGTCGTCGATGACGCCATCGTCGTCGTCGAAAACGTCGAGCGCAACATCGAACGCGGCCTGACGCCGCGCGACGCCACCGTGCAGGCCATGCGAGAGGTCAGCGGGCCGATCATCGCCATCGCGCTGGTGCTGTGCGCCGTCTTCGTGCCACTGGCCTTCGTGCCCGGTCTGTCGGGGCAGTTCTACCGCCAGTTCGCGGTGACGATCGCGATCTCCACCGTCATCTCCGCCTTCAATTCGCTGACGCTGTCGCCAGCCCTGGCTGCCATCCTGCTGCGCCCGCACGATGCGCCCAAGGACGCGCTGACGCGCGGCATGGATAAGGTCTTCGGCGGCTTCTTCCGCTGGTTCAACCGCGTCTTCAAGCGCAGCAGCGCTGCCTACGGCCGCGGCGTGACAAGCATCCTGCAACGCAAGAGCATCGCGCTGGTCGTTTATGCGCTGCTCATCGGCGCCACGCTCGTGCTCTTTGCGCGTGTGCCCGCGGGCTTCGTGCCGGCGCCGGACAAGCAGTACCTGATCGGCATTGCGCAACTGCCCGCAGGCTCATCGCTCGACCGCACCGACGCCGTGATCCGCGAGATGAGTGCGATTGCACTCAAGGTCCCGGGCATCGTCGATTCTGTTGCCTTCCCGGGTCTGTCGATCGCCGGCTTCTCGGCCGCGCCAAACGAAGGCATCGTGTTCTTCGGGTTGGAGTCGTTCGACAAACGCACCTCGCCCGACAAAAGCAAGTTCGCCATCCTCGGCCAGGTCAACGGCGCCATCCAGCAGATCCAGGGCGCACGCATGTTCGTCGTGCCGCCGCCGGCCGTCGATGGCTTGGGCGCCGCGGGCGGCTTCAAGATCCAGGTGCAGGACCGCGCGAGCCTCGGCGAGCAAGCGCTGTTCGGCGCGGTGTGGGGCACGCTCGGCCAGGTCTATGGCAACCCGAAGACGGCGATCGGCACACCGTTTTCCACGTACGACATCAACGTGCCGCAGTTGTATGCACAGGTCGATCGCACACGCGCCAAGCAGATGGGCGTGGCCCTGGGCGACATCTACGACACGCTGCAGATCAACCTCGGCTCACTCTATGTCAATGACTTCACGCAGTTCGGCAAGACCTATCAGGTGATCGTGCAGGCCGACGCGCCGTTTCGCAGTAACGCCGAGTCGATCACGCAGTTGAAGACGCGCAATGGCAAGGGCGAGATGGTGCCGCTGTCGGCGTTGATGACGGTCGATCCGACGTTCGGACCGACCCGCGTCACGCGCTACAACGGCTTTCCGTCGGCCGACATCAACGGCGCGCCGAACCCCGGTTTCTCCAGCGCGCAGGCCGAAGGCGAAATCGAAAAGCTGCTGACGCAGCTGCCGCGCGGCATGGCCTACGAGTGGACCGACCTCAGCTACCAGGACCGCCTGACACGCGACGTGGCCGTGCCCGGCACAAGCTGGCGCGCGCCGACGCTGGCCGCGGTGCTCGCGCTGTCGGTGATCTTCGTCATCCTGGTGCTCGCGGCGCAGTACGAGAGTTGGTCACTGCCGCTGGCGATCATTCTCATCGTGCCGATGGGCGTGCTGTCGGCGCTGTTCGGCGTCTGGCTGTCGAGCTTTCCGCCGTTCATGCAGCCGGGCGACTTGAACATCTTCACGCAGGTAGCACTCGTCGTGCTCGTCGGTCTGGCGTGCAAGAACGCCATCCTGATCGTCGAGTTTGCGAAGGAGCAGGAAGAGCATGGCAAGAAGATGCTCGACGCGGTGATCGAGGCCTGCCGGCTGCGCTTGCGGCCGATCCTGATGACCTCGATCGCGTTCTGCGCCGGCGTCATCCCGCTCATCCTGGGCAGCGGCGCTGGCAGCGAGATGCGGCGCGCGATGGGCATCGCGGTGTTCTCGGGCATGGTCGGCGTGACGACTTTCGGCATCTTCCTGACGCCGGTGTTCTACGCGTTGTTGCGCAAGGGCACGGAAGGCCGGCGGGCGAAGGCGCGCGAGCTGCGCCGAGCCATCGATGCGTCGGCGCATCCGGTCGATGGCACGCCCACACCGCCGCCGGGAGATCCGCGATGAGCCGCTTCGGTTTGACGATGCTGACGGCGGCGACGCTGGCTGCCTGTGCCGCGCCGGCACCGCCGTTGGCCGACAAGGTCGCAGCGCCCGAGGCGTTTGCCCAGGCTGCGAACACCGAAGCCCAACCGGTCGCCGAGTTCTGGCGCGCCTTCGGTGACAGCGAGCTCGATGCGCTGATCGCGCAGGCGATGGCCGCCAACCGCGACCTGCGCGTCGCCGCGGCGCGTGTGGCCGAAGCGCAGGCCATCGAAGGCGGCACGCGCGGCCTCGGCCGACCGACGCTCGATCTGACGGCCGGCGCCAGCCGCTCGCGTTCGGCAGAGAACAGCGGCCGGCCCGGCACGCGCAATGCGTTCGACATCGGCGCCGGTGCGTCGTGGGAGATCGACCTGCTCGGCCGCGTCGCCACCGAGCAGCGCTTTGCACGGGCCAACGTCGAAGCCGCGCAGGCGCAGCGCCGCGGCGTGCAAGTCAGCATCGCCGCCGAAGTGGCGCGCAGCTATTTCGAGCTGCGCGGCTTGCAGGAACAGTTGCGCGTGACACGGCTGGACTCCGGCACGCAGCGCGAGGCCTTGAAGCTCGTCGAAGCACGCCTGTCGGCCGGCCGTGGCACCGCGCTCGACACCGAACGCGCGCGCGTGCTGGTCGAAAGCACCGCCGCGTCGCTGCCCTTGCTGGAGTCTGCACTGGCTCGCACGCGCATGCGGCTGGCGGTGTTGACCGGCGCCACGCCGAGTTCACTCAACGCACGCTTGGCGGAGCAGAAACCGCTGCCCGGCCTGCCGGCCACGCCGCTGTCGGCCATCGGCTCGCCACAGACGCTGCTGCAGCGCAGGCCCGATGTGGCGGCCGCCGAGCAGCAACTGCGCGCCGCCGATGCGCAAACCGGCATCGCCCGCAGCCGCCTCTGGCCGTCGCTCACGCTCTCCGGCAGCCTCGGCTTGAACGCCGGGCGCATCGGCGACCTCGGCGACTCGGGCTCGTTCGTCGCCAGCCTCGGCGCCAATGTGCTGTGGGCGCTGATCGACAACGGCCAGCGCCGCGCGCAGGTCTCGGCAGCCGATGCAAGGCGCGACGCCGCGCTGGCGCAATTCGATCAGGCCGTGCTCGTGGCGCTGGAAGAAACCGAAGGTGCGTTGATCAACTACACGCGATCACAGCAGCGCACGGAGAGCCTGTTTGCAGCCGCGAAAGCCGCCGAAGGCGCCGCCAAGATCGCGCGCGCGCGGCTCGATGCGGGGTCGATCGACTTCCTCGTCGTGCTCGATGCGGAGCGGCAACTGCTGCAGGCGCGGGACCTGCTGGCGCAGGGGCAGACGCAGGCGGCGACGGCGCTGGTGGGTGTGTACAGGGCGTTGGCCGGCGGGTGGTAACTGATCCTTGCGCCGCGCTGGCTTGGCTAGAACTCGTACTAGTTGTGCCGGCCGACGCTCGGATCGGATGCGTGTCGTAGCGGGTCTACGACAGCGGCACTGGACTTGCTGTTCTTGGCAAGCGCCGCGCGAACAATCGGGGCCACGGACATCGCTGTTATTTCGCGCCTTTTGCAGTAGTTGGACGCTAGCCAATATTTAGTTCTTTAGCGCCTTTGCTCGAATTGCACGACATGCAACAACGTGCAATGTTCTCTCGGGAGACGATCAGTGCGTCGTTGATGATGTGCTCCCAGGAAGCGCGGTGACGCCGCGGCGAACTGCCGACCACAAACTCAACGCCGCAGTAGACGCATAGCAGATCGCGCGCAAGGACCTCTGCTTCGAGCCATGCGGGAATGTTCCAGCGATTCATACCGGCCCTTCGCGAGCAATCGACGCCGCCAGCCGCGCCCACAACGCCTCCGGCAAGTCATGCCCCATGCCCTCGATCACTTCCAGCGTGGAGCCTTTGATCTTCGAGTGCAGATCGTGTGCCGACGCCACCGGCACCAGCGGGTCCATCGCACCGTGGACGATGTGCGTCGGCGCGGTGATGCGGGCCAGCATCGGCGAGCGGTCGCCATCGGCTGCCACCGCGATCAACTGCCGCGCCACGCCGGCCGGACGGTAGGCGCGCTGCACCGACGCGCGCAGGCGCGTGCGAAATGCTTCGCGGCCCAGTTCGCCGACAGGCCGGTACGCCGGGCTGCCGATGATCGTGAACACGCGTTCGAGCCGATCGACCACCGCTTCCATGTTCTTCGGATCGAGGCCGCGGCGGTCGAGCATCGCCGCCCTCGCCTTCGCGCTCGGCTTGGGCAATCGGCGCGCGCCGGAGGTCGTCATGATCAGCGTGAGTGCGCTGACGCGCTCGGGCTGCGTCGCGGCGATGTGCTGCGCCACCATGCCGCCCATCGACGCGCCGACGATGTGCGCGCGCTCGATGCCGAGGGCATCGAGCACACCGACCGTGTCGCGCGCCATGTCGGCGATCGAGTAAGCGCTCTTCACCGGCAAGCGAAATGCATAACGCAGCGCGGCCCATGGCACGTTGGGCATGCCCAGGTGGTCGAAGCCTTGGCTCAAACCCGCGTCGCGGTTGTCCAGGCGGATCACACGCTGGCCCCGCTCCACAAGCATCTGCACGAAGGGCTCGGGCCAGCCGGTGAGTTGCATGCCCAGGCCCATGATCAGCACAAGTGGCGCACCCTCTGGCGGGCCTTGCACATCGACTTCAATGGAATGGCCGTTGGCTTGAACTTGCATGCTATTCAAGACCGTTCGCCCGGAGGTGGGTGTTCCGACCGTCCTGAGGTATCGAAGGAAGGGCCCGCGTGGCCTTCCTTCGATACCTCAGGATGAACGGGATGGGGCTTCGATACCTCAGCCCGAACGGGTGAATTGAGTGGTGTGACGCTCAAGACGACGACGCCGCGGCGAACGGCGCCATGCCCGTCGTCTTGTAGAACCACCGCCGCGCGCCCTGCGCGTCGAAGCGCTGCCACTGCTTCGGGTCTTGGCGCAGCCGGTCGGCAATGGCGAACATCGCCAGCGGGTTCATGCCCATGCCGATGTGGCTGGCATGCACTTCGATGTTCTCGGCCAGCGGCGACTCGTCGTTGATGCTGCATTGCCAGGCGACGACGCCGTCGGTGCGCGAGTAGATCGACGTCGTCGGCACGGGTGGCACTTCGCGCAAGGTCGCGATCAACGCTGGGTCGTGCACGCTCTGGCCGCTGAACATTTCGTAAAAACGCCAGGCGTTGGTGGCGCGCGGGTGGCCGGCAAAGGGCGCACCGAGCGTGATGACGCAGCGTGCGAGCTTGGGGAACTCCTTGGCCATCTCGCGCGCGTACAAGCCGCCCAGGCTCCAGCCGACCAGGCTCACCGGCTCGCCGTGGCGGTCGGCGATGCGCTGCACCTGTTGGCGCACGGCGTCGAGCACGCCGCGGCGCGGGCCGAAGTTGAAGCCCTGCTTCCACGGGTACGGGCTGTAGCCGAGGTCCTGCAGAAAACTCCGCAGCGGCGCGGTGGTGATGTCGGCCGCACCGAGCCCGGGGAAGACGATCACCGGATGGCCATCACCGCGCGGCAGGCGGTTCAACCACGGCAGCGCGGCCAGCATCGCCGCGTACTCCCACGGCGCGCGGCCTTCGAGCAGCAGCATCAACGCGTTGGGCGCTCGCAAGTCAGCCTCGTGGAACCAAGGGGGTGGCGGCGCATGTTTTTTTGCCTTGCGGGACTTCTGCGTCATGAGGCTCGAATGTATCGGGCGGTTGCGCCGCCACTCTGGAGCCGCCGCCCTAGGAAGCTGTCGCGGTTGCGACATATGACTCGGCTGCGTCAGGCAACTCGCGCGGCTGCTTTGCCTCGCACAACCCGCTTCGTGGCCTTTTTGGCAGGGCGAGCTGGCGGCATGTCGTCGTCGTGCAAGGGCAAAACCCGCAGCGCTTCGAAGGCTCGCGTCACGGCATCGGCCAGCTTGCGCACATCCGGCATCGCCTGGGCATCGGCCATCAGGCCGAAGTCGAGCGACTGCGCGTAGCTCTGCACCGTGATGTTCAAACCCATGCCATGGGTGACGATCGAGCACGGGTAGTTGGTCACCATGCGCGCACCGGCCAGGTACAGCGACACGGGCGGGCCGGGCACGTTGGAGATAGCGACGTTGGCCACCGAAGGGATCTTGTCGGACTCCGTGGCGCGACGGTACACGGCCGACGCGGCTTCGGTGAGCCACGACATACCGATCGACGGAAAGTCGGTCGGCAGCACGTTCTTCACTTTCGACAGCGTGCTCTTCATCGACTTGGTGGCGGCCTTGATGTGTGCCAGGCGCTTGCGTGGATCGGCGACGTTGGTGCCCAGGCTGAGCAGCGTCATCGAGGCCTGGTTGTCGGCCGACGTATCGCCCTTGGCTCTGAGCGACACCGGCACCGCAGCCACCATCGACTTCTTCGGCAACTCGCCTTTGCTGGCGTAGTGCTCTCGCATCGCCGTGCTGCAGAGCCAGAGCACCGCATCGTTGAGCGTGGCCTCATGCGCCTTGCCGAGCGCCTTGAGTTCGGGCAGCGGCAGCGTGACGGCGGCGAAGGCGCGCCCCGCGGTCACCGGCGCATTGAGCGCCATGCGCGGCGCCAGACCGAGGCTGCCGGTGTGTTTGCGGCCGGAGATCAGCGCGCTGCGCGCCGCCATGCGACCGGCGGCGCTGCCGAGCGACCCCGCGGTTTGTGGCAGAGAACGGATGAGGTGCGTGATCTGCTGCACTTCGCTCGTGATCGCGCCGGAAATCATTTCGACCATCGACAGCTTGAAGCGCTTCTCGCGCGTCGACGTCTTGATGTCGCGCGCCTCAGGTTCGGCGCTCATGTCGAGGATCGCATTGGCCAACGCCACTGCGGCCTGGCCATCCACGGCCGCATGGTGCAGCTGCGTGTACATCGCCACGCGCTTGGCGCCGCTCTCGCTTGGCGACAACCCTTCGATGACATGAAACTTCCACAAGGGGCGGCGACGGTCGAGCAACTCCACATGCAGCGTGGCGACGATCTTCTCCAACGCCGCGAGGCCGCTGCGCCCCCGCGTGGCCGGCAGCTTGTGCTCCACGACATGTTTGGCCATGTCCGGCTCGGCATCGACCCACACCGGGTTGGTGACATTCATTGGCATCATCCACAGCCGCCGCCGCAGCGGTGGCGCCAGTGGCAGGCGCTCGGTCATGTGCCGGCGCAGCGCAGTCACGAACTTGCCTTTGAAGGCCTTGGGCAACTCGAAGATGTGCAGCGCACCGACATGCATCGGCATCTCCGGCGTTTCGAGGTGCAGAAAGGTGGCGTCGAGTCCGGACAGGCGTTTCATGGCCCGCACTGTGCGCGTACCGCCTGGCCGCGGCAACGCGGCTTACACCAACACGGCGGCCAGCGCGAAGTCCTGCGGCCCTTGCGGCACATTGGCGGCGACCACATCGATGCGCCAGGTTCCGCCGCCACGCAGTCTGATCTGCACCAGCTCGCTGTTGTTGTGGTTGTCGAGCAGCAGCGCTGCAGCCCCCTGCCCGGCCGCGTTGCCGGCGCGCGGCCGGTCTTGCGAGTCGACGACGAACAGATTCAGGTTGTTCACGAGTTGTGGGCCCGGGACGTCGTTGTAGGCCAGGGCCACACGCAGCGTGGCGCCGCGGCGCACGGCGGACGCCGGCACGCGCAGGGTCAGGCTGGCGCGTTCGCCCGTGCGCAATCCGGCAGGCGCCTCGTGCAGCAACAGCACGTTCGACAGCGAGCGCTCCAGATCGACGCGGCCGAAGCCCTGTGCGTTGTCGGCCACCGCACCGGGCGTGGCGTGCAGCGGCCGTGCGCCGGCGATCAGCAGCGCCTTGACGAGCGCGGCGCCGGGCTCGGCGATGCGCGCGTGTTTGCGCAGGTACTCGCGCACGAGCGCGGCGCAGCCGGCAACGATCGGCGTGGCCATGCTGGTGCCGCCCATGTGGACGTAGTCGCGCTTGGCCGGGCCGTAGGCACCCCATGCAAAGTTGTTCGAGCCCACCTGCGACGAGCGCGCCGACAGGATGAAGGTACCGGGCGCCACCAGCTCGGGTTTGATCCGGCCGTCGATCGTCGGGCCACGGCTGGAGAACGCCACCACCTGCTGCGGATCGTCGGCCATCGGGTCGTTGCGGAACGGCGCGCGCGGGAAGTCATCGGGCCACCAATCGCCATACACCTCGCCGTCGAACTCGGGCCGCCGGTTTTCGCAGGCGCCGACGGTGATGCAGTTCTTGGCCGTGGCCGGCGAGGCCACGCTGGTCGGATTGATGCGGCCGTCGCTGCTGCGGCGCGCGCCACCGGTGTCGCTGCCGTCGTTGCCCGCGGCCACGACGACGAGCATGCCCTTGCGCCGGCGCACGAACTGGTCGAGCTGGCCGCATTGCGCGTCGTACTCGCCTGGTTCACCGCCGCCCCATGAGTTGCTGTGAATGCGCGCTCCTTGGCGCCACGCATAGTCGAACAGCGGCTCGAGATCGTCCGGGATGCCGGCGAGCTGGAAGCGCTCGGCAGCGATGCGCCGCGGCACATGCGCGCGCCAGCGCACTTCCTGCTCGACCGCCTGGAACACGAGTTGCGCTTTCGGCGCCATGCCGGTGATGCGCGTCGGGCCGGCCGCCGATGCGCTGCCGTTGCCGAGCACCGAGCCGGCGACATGCGTGCCGTGCCCCGAGTCGGTGTCGGCCGCGCCGTCGTTGGCGCCGGCGTTGAGCACATCGGCACGCCATGCCGGCGAGATCGGGTAGCTGCGGATCGCAACGACGCGCCCTGCAAAATCCGGATGAACCGACTCGGCATCACCGGTGTCCAGCCCGGTGTCGCACACGGCCACGATCTCGCCTTGCCCCGACAGCGCGAGACCCGGTGCAGGCCGCAGCGCAAACGGCTGGCTCACCAGCCGCGCGGCCACTGGGTTGCAGGTGCGCGGCATGACGCGCGGCAGGATCAGCCGCACCCCATGCACCGTGGCCAGTGCCGCCACGCGCTGCCGCCTCTGGGCGACGCTGCCGTCGAAGTGCAGCGACAAGCGGCGCGCGCGCTTGTCACGCGAGACGACGTCAAAGCCCAGCGCCTCGGCGGCGCGCGCCAGGCGCGGCAGGTCACTGCCGTCGAAGGCTTCGAGCAGCAGCGAGCCTGGCAACTCGCGTCGGCGCGGCTGCCCGCTCACCGGGCCGGCCGAGGTCAAGCCGCGCGCGATGCGGTCGGCATGCGGCAGGTGGCCGTGCCAGCGCACGTAAGGCAGGCTGGCGATGCGCGCCAGCGCCTTGCCATCCGCGCGCACGACGACGCCGAAGCCCGCGGTCGGGTAGCGCACGGTGGCGCCGGCACGGCGCAAGCCGCGCATCCACGCCGCCTTGACCGGGCCGACAAATTGCACGAGGCAGTGGTGAGGCTGGCCGTCGTCAAGGACCGCCTTGCGCGCTTGCCGCTGTTTCAGCGGATCGACCATGCCGCCATGCAGCGGCAGCTCGTACAGCGTGCTCATGTCTTCGAACGGATAGTGCCCGCTGATGCGGCGCAGGCCCTGCGCGTTCAGCTCCATGACGATGAAGGCGTCGTACTCCATCACCGGTGTGCCCAGTGCCGCGATCGCTGCCTGCTGACTCCGGGGCGCAAAAACCTTGTAGGTCTTCATCGGTTCTCCTGACGCTGCACGCGGCACAAGCGCGGCTACGCCGCGGCGCCAGTAGAACGCAGCAGGCCGGTGTGCCCGGCAATCGCCAGCTCGCCTTCGAGCGCTGCATAGTCTGGCGGGATCGGGCCAAGCGGTTTCATGCTGCTTCCCTCGCCAGCAGCGCCCGGTCGATCTTGCCATTGGGGTTGATCGGCATCGCCGCCACCCGGCGGATCACCGCAGGCTGCATGAAATTGGGCAGATCGCGTTTCAGTGCCGCGCGCAGTTCCGCTTCATCGCCCCTGCCGCGCACGACCAGATGGATCGCCTGCCCCAGCCGGGTATCAGGAACCCCGAAGGCCACCGCCTCTGCCGCAAGCCCGGTGGCGATCGCGGCGTCCTCAATCTCCTGCGGACTGATGCGGTTACCCGCGCTCTTGATCATGCCATCCCCCCGGCCAACGAAATGCAGCAGCCCATCCGCGTCACGCCGCACCCGGTCGCCCGACCATACCGCCATACCGCCAAAGTGCGACGCCGCTGGAGCCGGGCGAAACCGTTCTGCTGTGCGCGCCGGATCCTGCCAATAGCCCTGCGCCACCAATGGGCCGCAATGCACCAGTTCGCCTTCCACGGCGATCTCCCCTGCCTCATCCACCACCAGAATTTCGGCAAAGGGAATCGCCTTGCCGATCGAGGTCGGGTTGGCATCAACCAGCGCCGGATCAAGGAAGGTGGAGCGGAATGCCTCGGTCAGGCCATACATCGGGAACAGGCGGGCCTGCGGAAACCGGCTGCGCAGGCTGCGAACCAGCTCCACCGTCAAGGCCCCGCCGCTGTTGGTCAGCCGCCGCATCGGGGCGATGGCTTCGGCAGGCCAGTCCTGTTCCACCAGTTGCACCCACAGCGGCGGCACTGCCGCCAGCGTGGTGATCCCGTGCCGGGCACAGGCGCGAATCACATCGCGCGGAGTGAGGTAATCCAGCGGCACCACACAGGCGCCCGCATACCAGCTCGAAAGCAGCTGGTTCTGACCGTAATCGAAGCTCAGCGGCAAGACCCCAAGCACCACATCATCCGCCGCCAGCCCGAGGTAATGCGCGACACCGCCGCACCCAGCCACATATTGGCATGGCTCAACATCACGCCTTTGGGTCTGCCGGTAGAGCCGGAGGTATAGAGGATCGCGGCGAGCGCGAAAGGATCGGCCTGCGACGGGGGCAGCGGTTCGCTCGCCAGCATTGCGGCCAGATGTGCCGGGCTGTCAGGCTCAACGCGACAGCCATCCGGCACATCGCCCGGCTCCAGCGTCGCCAGTCGCGCCGCATTGCCCAGCAGCAGGCTTGCGCCGCTGTCGGCAAGGATATGCGCCACCTGTGCCCGTTTGAGCAGTGGGTTGACCGGCACGTGCACCATCCCTGCCCGCGCACAGCGAGCGGCAGGAGGCAGGTCAGCTCCCCTTTCCCGGCCCAGCTGGCCACCCGCGCACCGGGCGTAACGCACCACGCGAGAAATCCCGCCATGGCCGCAACACGGCTTCTTAAATCCTTGAAGCTAAGCGTCTCCCCGCGCAGGACCAGCGCCGGATCGGCGTCCCGCCCGTTACAGGCGAGATGATCGAGCGGTCGGGCAATCGGATCAGGCGCAGCAGGCATCGGAATCCTTGAAGAAAGCAGCAAGTGGCGGCGATCAGCTATCACCACACGGTTAAGGATGTGCAAGGCCTCCCATGGCAGAAGCCTGGCCCCTTCGCTTTCCCCAATGGTTCGCCCTGCTGGAACAGCACGGCCATCGCCCGCTGCTGGCGCTGGCGCGCGAAGGTGATGCCGCCGTGTGCCTGCCGCTGGTGGAAACGGGCAGCGGGCTCGCGGTGCTGACCAATTGGTATGCTTTCAGCTGGGCCGGTCTGCAAACCCCGGCTGCCCCGCCCGAACTGCTCGATCTCCTCGCCCGCGAACTGGCCAGCCGAACGCACCGGGTCGAACTGACCAAGTTGCCCGAGGAGGATGGCACTCTCGCGGCCTTGCAGCATGCCTTTCGGCAAGCTGGCTGGCTGGTTCTGCCAGAACCATACGACACCGATCACATCCTGCCGCTTGATGGACGCGACTATGCCGCCTTCCTCGCTGACCGGCCCGGCGCGCTGCGGACCACGCTAAACGCAAGGCCGCGCGGGTCGAGGTTGCGCTCAGCACCCGATTCGACCCTGCCGCTGGGCCGCTTACGAAGCCATTTACGCCGATAGCTGGAAGCCCGGAGAAGGTGACCCGGCCCTGCTGCGCGCCTTTGCCCAGCAGCAATCCGCCAGGGGCCACTTTCGCTTTGCCATCGCCCGAGCTGATGGCGAGGCCGTGGCGGCCCAGTTCTGGACGGTCGAGAACGGCATCGCCTATATCCACAAGCTGGCTCACCGCACCGGCGCCAGATCGCTCAGCCCCGGCACCACGCTGTCGGCGGCGCTGTTTGCCCATGTGATCGATGTCGATCATGTCACCCTCGTCGATTTCGGCACCGGCGATGATCCTTACAAGCGCGACTGGATGGAGGCGGTGCGCACCCGCTGGCGGCTGACCTGCCTGCGCCCCGGCGATCCGCGCAACTGGCCCGCCATCGGCAAGGCCATGATGCGCAAGCTTGTCTCCCCCGCGCAGCATGGCTAGAGGGCGCGCCATGGCGAGCAATCTTCCGGTTCCCCTTGACCCCCTGGCCGAAGCCGCGATCAACCTGCGCGGCGTGCTGCGCGACGTGCTGGGCCTTTCGGCGGCCCGGGCCGAAGCGCTGGAGGAGGCATCCGGCCTGTTCGGCCACCTGCCCGAACTCGATTCGATGGCCGTCGCCGGTTTGCTCACCGAACTGGAGGACCGTTTTGCGATCCTGATCGATGATGAGGATGTCGATGGCGAGATGCTCGAAACCTTCGGCGGGCTGCTGGCCTTCGTCTGCGCCAAGCGCGCGCTCGGCTGAACGGCGGTGCAGCTAGCCAGCTGGCCCTGCCCAGCGGGGGGCGAGGAACTGGCGCTGAGCTTCGACCGCGGTCGCCGCCACCGTCTGCTGGTGCTGCCCGCATTGTTCGACGAAGCCAGCAAGCTGCGCCATTTCACCATCGCCACCATGCGCCTGCTTGATGCCGCCGGGATCGACAGCCTGCTGCCGGACCTGGCCGGGACCAATGAGAGCCTCGCCCCGCTGGAATGCCAGACCATCACCGGCTGGCGCGAACAGGCCGCCGCTGCTGCCATACACTTTCGCGCCACACACCTCCTTTCCCTGCGCGCCGGGGCGCTGCTCGATCCGGGCCACTTGCCCGGCTGGCGCTGTGCCGCCGCCAGCGGCCCGGCGATCCTGCGCGGCTTGCTGCGCGCCCGGGTGCTGGCCGAGCGCGAGGCTGGCCGAGAGGTCACCCGCGAAAACCTGCTCGCCGCTGGCCGCACCTCCGGCCTGACGCTGGCGGGCTACCAGCTTGGCCCCGCCATGATCGCCGGGCTCGATGCTGCCGAACCTGTTGCCAGCCAGACCCGTGACCTGCCCCAGAGCGAGCTGGGCGGCCCCGGCTTGTGGCTGCGCGCCGAACCAGCGCATGACCCGGCCCAGGCCGCGCGGCTCGCCGGGATCATCGCGGCGCAGCTCGCATGAGCCGCCGCCATCTCACCTTCTCCTGCGCCGGTGCGACACTGGCCGCCACGCTTGACGAGGCCCCCGGCACCACCGGCCTGCTGCTTGTCACCGGCGGCAACGAAGTGCGCGCCGGAGCCTTTTCCGGCCAGGCCCGCCTCGCCGCGCGGGTCGCTGCGGCAGGCCATCCGGTGTTCCGCTTTGACCGGCGCGGCGTGGGTGACAGCAGCGGCCAGAACGCCGGCTTCACCGCCAGCGCCCCCGATATTGCCGCCGCCCTTGCCGCCTTCCGCGCTGCCTGCCCGGCCCTGCGCCGCGTGGTTGGGCACGGCAATTGCGATGCGGCATCGGCCTTGATGCTCGGCGGCGGCGACGGGTTGGCCGCGCTGGTCCTGGCCAATCCCTGGACCTTCGACACAGCGGAAGATGACACTCCCGCCCCGCTTCCGGCCGCCGCGATCCGCGCCCGCTATGCCGAACGCTTGCTCAGACCATCCGAATGGTGGCGCCTCCTTTCCGGCGGGGTGAACCTGGCCAAGCTGGCTCATGGCCTCGCCGCTGCCTTGCGCCCGGCCCTGCCGCCGACAACTCTGCTTGGCGAGATGCAGGCCGGTTGCGCGCGCTTTGCCGGGCCGGTGCAGTTCCTGATCGCCGGGCGCGACCGCACCGGGCAAGCCTTCGCCGCCGCCTGGCCGAAGCACGATCCGCGCCTCGCCACGCGGGAGGGGGCCGACCACGCCTTTTCAGACCCGGGTGATTCCGATTGGCTATACAACAGCATCATCGCCGCTCTTGAGGAACAGGCTGGCCAGCTCGACATGGGTTGACCAGCGGAACTGCCCCACCGGGCGCACTTCGGCCAATCGATATCCCGCCGCCACCAGCAGCGCCGCATCGCGCGACCAGCTGGAGGGATTGCAGCTGATATAGACGATCCGACCGACTCCGCTCGCCGCCAGCTGTTCCACCTGCGCCCGCGCCCCCGCACGCGGCGGATCGAGCAGCACGCCATCAAACCCGGCCAGTTCCTCGGGCCGCAGCGGATTGCGGAACAGGTCGCGGTGCTGCACCTCGACCGGCAACCTGGCCCGGGTTGCTGCCGCCTTCAGCGCCATTATCGCCGCACGGTCCCCCTCCGCAGCCAGCACGCTGCACCCGCGGGCCAGCGGCACGGCGAAGGTGCCCAGCCCGGCGAACAGATCCGCCACCCGCGCACAACCGGCCAGCCATTCGCGCGCTGCCGCCAGCAATGCGGCTTCGCCTTGCGGGGTGGCTTGCAGGAAGGCCCCCGCCGGAAACGCCACCGGCACCCGGTCAAAGCTGATGGTCACCGGCTCGGGCTCCCAGAAGGTTTCGGGGCCGTCGCCGCCATCCAGTGTCAACCGGGCGAGACCGGTCTCGCGGCACAGATCAAGCAGGCTCTCGGTCGCAGCCAGGCCTTCGGGGACATAGCCTGAAAGCAGGCAATCCACCCCCTGATCGATCCGGGTCAGTTCCACGCTGATCGCAAATTTGCGGCGCAACTGGCTGAAATAGCGCCGCAAGGGATCGAACAGCGCCGACAGGGCCGGGTCCGCCACCGGGCATTCGCGTAGATCCACCACCCGGTGCGAACCGGCCTCGCTGAACCCCAGAGTGGCGCGCCCGCCACCGTGCATGGCCTTGAGCGAAGCGCGACGACGGCTCGCCACTGGCGACATCTGCGGTGCCATGACGATGCCGGGTGCGAGGCCCTGCGCTTCGGCCTGATGTTCCACCCGGGCGCGCACGAATGTGGCCAGCCCTTCCTCGTCCACATGCTGCAACTGGCACCCGCCGCATTTGCCGAAGTGGCGGCAGGGCGGCGTGGCGCGGTGGGGGCCGGGTTGCAGGGTGCCATCGGGCAGCAGCAGATCGCCGGGTGCCGCCATGGCGACATGCCGGCCATCAGCGGTGACCCCATCGCCCTTGGCGGCGATGCGAATGATTTGCGCCCCAATTGTCACAAGCATGCCCCATATGCAGCTGGAATACAGCCAATCAGATCAGATGCGCTGAAAGCCGGGCCAGCCAGCCGGGCGGCCTCTGCATGCAGCAGGCAGGCTTCCTGCGCGGCAATCGCCGGGTCGCTTCCCCCGGCAAGCCGGCTTGCCACCAGCCCCGCCAGCACATCCCCCGTGCCCGCCGTGGCCAGCCAGCTGGTTGCTGGCGGCAAGATCAGCAGCGGTTCGCCCGGGGCGGCGATCAGCGTATCCGGTCCCTTGGCGATCACGGTGCCCTGCATGGCATCGGCCAGTGCCTGCACCAGTGCGCAACGATCCCTTGCCGAAATCCCGAAGGACGAGGCCAGCGCCGCCAGTTCCCCGCCATGGGGTGTGGCGATCAGCGGTGCCTTGCGCCCGGCCAGCATCGCCGGTTGCAGCAGCATCAGCGCATCGGCATCCAGCACCAGCGGCACACCGTGCGCCAGCGCCGCCTGCAATCGCTCCTGCGCCAGCGCATCGCGGCCAAGGCCAGGGCCGACCAGCACGGCGGCGAGGCGCGGGTCCGCGAGGCTTGTGTCCAGCCTTCCGGTTTCGACCACCAGATCGGCGGGGGCCAGCGCGCATTGTTCCGCCAGCAGCTTCACATAGCCTGCCCCGCCATGCTGCGCCGCCCGCGCCGCCAGCAGCGCCGCGCCGGGCATTGCGGACGCGACGACGGCGAGGAGCCCTCGGGTGTATTTGTGGGCATCTGCCGCCGGGGCAGCCAGCCGTAGCGGCCCCGCCAGCTGCGCCGCGCCGGGCACCGCGCCGCAGCCGATATCGACCAGCCGCCGCGCGCCCATCTGCGCGCCCGCAGGCAGCAACCAATGCGCCCGCTTCCATGCACCCAGCGCGATGGTCAGCTGAAAGTCAGGCAGGCCCGCATTGCGCAGTGCGCCGCAATCGCTGTCCACCCCGCTCGGCAGATCGACCGCGATGCGCAAATCATGCGCCGCTGCCAGCGCCGCCAGCAGCGCCAGCAGTGCGGGATCGAGCGGGCGGGCAAGGCCGGTGCCGAAGAGGCAATCGACCAGCACCGCCCCGCGCCCGCGTTCCACCACCGCGCCGCAATAGCGCGCCCGCGCCGCCTGTGCCGCCCCAGTGCGCGGGTCCAGCGGGGCAACCACCTGCACCGGCACCCCGCGTTCCGCCAGCACCCGGGCGATGACATAGCCATCGCCGCCATTGTTGCCCGGGCCGCACAGCACCGTCACTGCCCGCCCTGCCGCCATGCGGAACACATATTCCGCCGCCCCGCGCCCGGCACGCTCCATCAGGCTTTCGACCGTCTCCCCGCCAGCGATCAACGCCGCTTCCGCGGCGCGCATCTGTGCCGAGGTGAGGATCTGGCTGATGCGGTCATCGCCCTATTGCGACACCGGCAGGCGATAGCGGTCCTCGGCCACCTGCACTTCGATCACCCCTTCGCCGGGGGTAACCAACGCATCATCCGCGCCATCGGCCACGATGATCCCCTGCCCCGGCACCCCCAGCTGGAACCGGCGGAAACCGCCATCGG
>CAWFCX010000044.1:0-53118 GCA_963814385.1 uncultured beta proteobacterium | reverse complement strand
GCGGCCGGTCCAGGCTGACCGCCGGCTGAGCCTGCGCCCAGGCGCGGTAGAACAGCAGCAGCAGGCGATGGTGGAACAGGTCGGCGAAGCGGCTGAAGGTTTCGTCGCCCTTGTGCAGCTTTCGCTCGTGAGCGAACGTCGTCAGGTGCAGCGGCAAGGGCCCGTTGGGCCCGAAGAGGCCGAAGAAGCGCACCTGCATGCGCGGCCGGCCGCTGCGGTCAGCGAGATCGACGCTGGCAATGCTGGCGGGCGCAAAACCGAGGTCGGCTGTCTGACCCAATCGCACGGGCTCGTCGACCGGCCGGCGCGCCGTGCCCAGGCGCGGCTTGTGCGGGTGGCCGGCCTCGATCAAGCGCAGGGCGTGGAAGAAGTCGAAGCGATAAGGCTCGGCAGCCATCGCGGAAAAAGCTTTGCTCGCGGACCCACGCGCCGCCTGCGCGTCGTGCGAGCCGACGCTCTCCCCTTCGGCCGGCGGCATCACAGGATCGGGCGCGTCCCGCATCGCGGCCTCCCCGAAAGAATGTCGCCACGCGCCGGCGAATGCAGCCGCGTCTGCGTGAAGCTGTTGAGCGACACATGGCGCGCGACGAATCGCTCCAGCACGCAGCCGAGCAGGAACGCGCTGGCACCCTCGAACGACAGGTCGTCGACCTCGACCTTGATCTCGACACCGCGACCGAACGTGATCGGGCCCGGCATCGGCAGCCGGCGCACCACCGGCTGCAGCTTCACCGAGCGCAGCCCGTCCACCTGGCGCTGCGCGCCGGCGTCGCCGCTCGGTGCGTACAGGCGCAGGATCGAGCGCAAGGCCGCGGCCCCCTGCTCGGCGTCGGCATCGGTCAGCGACAGGTGGTTGAGCGACAGCTGGTTGATCAGCTTCCAGGCAATGTTGGCCTCGCGCAGCGCCGAGCTTGGACGCGACGGCCCCTTGACGACGCGAATGCTCTTCACTGGCGCGGTCTGCGCCAGCGTGAGATCGCCCTTGGTGTCGCCCAGGCGCATCAGGACGGGCAGATCGCGGTTCGTGCACAGCGCCCGCACGCCCAATTGACGCAGATCTTCTGAATACGGCGCCTCTTCGGAGTCAACCACCGACAGATAGACCTCGGTGCCGATGTAGGCCGTGCGCGTGCCCTCGCGCTGCTGCGTCTGCGACAGGATCCGCGGCTCGCGCTTCACCGAGTAGTAGGCGTTGTGCGAGCGCTCCTCGGTGTGGAAGGCGTTGTAGAACGGCAGGAAACGCCACTCGCTGTGCGTGCCCGTGCCGTAGCCCACGACCTCGGTGATCGAATGCACCTCGTAGTCCATCGGCCGCGTGCGATCGGGCACGACGTGGAATTCGCTGCTGTCGCCGTTGACATGAATTCGGTCGCAGCGCCGCTCCAGCAGATTGATCGCCGGCACGCAGTTCAGCGCCAGGCTCGCCCCGTCCACGGCCTGCAGCAGCGCGTTGTCCAAGCGTGAGAACAGGATGACGATGTCGACCTCGTGCGCCGGCGTGTCCGCGCAGCGCCTGGCCGATATCGCACAAGTCGAAGAACAGGAAACGCTGCGGAAAGGCGAAGTACTCCTGCAGCAGGCGAAAGCCCTGGAAGCCGGCCAGCGATTGCGGCAGCAGCGCCTGATCGTCTTCGAAGCCGGCCGGCTCGATGCAGTCGGCGTCGATCGCTTCGTGCCAGGTGGCCGGCCGCTGCGCCGGCATCACCAGCACGCCCAGCGCGTGGCCGCAGACCAGCTCGTGCAGGCGGTAGGCCACGTCGTCGATGCCGCTGCAATGCAGCCGCAGGTCGCGCAGCGCGATCTTCGAGAAGTCGGCGCCGGCGGTCGTGCGCACGCGCAGGCGCAGGCCCGAGCGGTAGCGGCGCCACTCCGGCATGGCGGCCAAGGGCAGGTCGGCGGCCTGCGTGAAGTACTCGACCTGCGTGATCTCGAGCGGCCACAGCGTCAGCTCGTGCGCGGTGCGGAACTCGCAGGCGGTGGCGGCAGCGGCGCCGGCCTGGCTGTGCATGACGCTGCCGCGGGCGAGCTTGACGCCAGCGGCGAGGCCCGCGTCGGCCAGGTCGGGGTTGACTTGCGCGATCAGCATCGCCGGCGTCGGCGCCAGGAACTGCGGATAGACGATCTCCAGCAGGCGCTGCGTGAAGCGCGGGAACTCGGCGTCGATCTTGAGCTGGATGCGGCCGGCCAGAAACGCAAACCCCTCCAGCAGCCGTTCGACATAGGGGTCGGAGACTTCGAGGCCTTCGAGACCGAGCCGCGACGCGATCTTGGGAAACTGCTGCGCGAACTCGGCCCCCATCTCGCGCAGGTGGCGCAGTTCCTCGTTGTAGTAGCGCAGCAGCCGCGGGTCCATGGGTCTGCGCTAGGGCCTGTTAACGCTATCGGAGGGCTCGCGCCGGGCCGCCACAGGCCACAGGGCTAGGCCGAACGAGGCCGCGTGCTTTCAGCACGCAACGAGTGAGCAACAACGCCCTGTGGCCTGTGGCGCCCGGCCCTTCGGGTGATCTCACCAAACCGCCGCCAGCGGCGTTGCAAATCCTCGCCATAGCAGCGGCTATGGCTGCGGTTTGCGCCTTGCTGGCGGCGGTTTGGTGAGTCACGCGAGCCCTCCGATAGCGTTAACAGGCCCTAGCGGTCGAGTTCGCGCACGACGACGTGGCCGGTCTCGAGATCGAGGTCCGTGCGCAGCAGCAGCTCGAGCGGCACCGGCTGGGCCCACAACTGGCCGCTGATGCGAAAGCCGATCTGGTTGTGACGGTCCATCTGGTCCTCGGACAACACGGCTTCGACCAGCAGCGAGTCCGGCAGGATGCGAGGCTCGAAATCGAGGATGGCCTGGCGTACCGACGCCTGCAGCACCATCGGATCGACGGTCGAAGCCGTCTCCCCCGACAGCGCGGGCAGGCCATAGTTGAGCACCGAAGCCCGCGCGTGCCGCGCATGGCCCCAATCGATGGATCCGCCGGGTGCCGTGCTGTTCATCAGCCACGCCAGGTCGCGCAGCACCAGATCACGCAGGCGATTGCGGTTGATGACGCGCGACTCCGTGCCCTCGACCTGCGAGTCCGGGTTGTCATCGGTCAGCCTGTCCAGCAGCGCCGGTTGCAGGCGGTCTTGGGCGCGCGGGGTGGACATCGCTCAGGCGCCCGCAACCGATCACACGGCCGCTGGTTCGAGCACCACCGAGCGGACATCCATCAGCGCGAACTCACCGCTGTCGGTGGCGATCTGGCGCTGGCCCAGGCCGACGAAGACGCCTGGGTCGGTCTCGCGCCAGTCGGTGCGCCGCGACAGCGCGAGCATGTCGCCGGCAGCGAGATCGGTGTCCGGATAGCGCGTGGGAATCAGGCCGACGACGTCGCCGCCGTTGGTGAACTCGAAGTGCGCGGGCATCCAGACGCGGTCGCGCAGATCTTCCGGCGGGTCGATATCGACCTTGGCCAGGCGGTTCCACGGCAGCCAGTAGTAACGGCCGTTGATCACCGCCTCGATCGTCGGGCCGAGGCGGGTGTCGGCGTCGGCGATCCAGGCAAAGGCCTGGCCGTCGAGGCTGCCTGCACTTGCCGGGGCTTGCTCGAGCGCCCGTTCGCGCAACTGGCGCGCGCCAGCCACGTCACCCTGGCCTTCGCGCAGCATCGCCTCGATCAACAGCGCGATCCAGGTTTCGGGTTCACCGAAAAGCATCGGCGCCTTGTGGCCGGCGAAGACTTGCAGGCGCAAGGTCTCGCAGGCGATGGCCTCGCGATAGGTCTGCACCATCGGCAGCGTGCCGGCGTCGAGTTCGAGCGAGACGTTGAGCTGATTCAGCGCGCGATCCCATTGCCCGAGCACACACAGCAGCTGGAACAGGAACACGCGCAGCTTCGCATCCTGCGGGTGCGAGCGCACCTGCTCGGTCAGCAGCTTGAGGGCACGCTGGACATCACCGTCTTTGAGCGCCGTGACGGCCGCGCTGGAATCCACCATCTCGTAATTGCCTCAGGTGTGTTCGTTCCAACCACGTCAACTGCACACCGACAGCGCGGCGCTGACTCGACCTGTACAGCTGCGCAATACCCCGCTGCACAGAACCATCTGTGCCCGCCTCAGTCGGCGGGCCGGCTTCACGCCTTGCCGACCACCATGGCAGCGATATCCCAACCGAACTCGCCAGCCGAGGTTGTCTTGCCCTTGTCGTCCTGCTTGAAATACTCGTACTTGACCTCGGCAAAGTTGAGCGTCACGTTCTCCGTCAGCCGATCTTCGCCGCCCGAGCCGCCGGTGCTGACGCTGGTGACGATGCACTTGGTCATGTCGATCTGGATGTACTTTTCCTGCCCCTCGCCGGCCTTGCGCACCAGCAGCGTCGCCTTGTCGATGTGGGTTCCCTTGGCCAGATGCAACATCAGCGCCGGGCTCGCCGAATCGACGTACTTGGTGAACGACAGATCCTGGAAGCTCGCTTTGCCGGCGCCACCGCCACTGCCCATATGGAAACTGCCCGACTGCGACATGCCCCAGCTCCAGGCCAGCACGTCGACGTCGTTCTTTGCCTTCTGCGCGTCGTCCTTGGTTTCACCCTTGATCTTCGGGCCCAAGTTGATAAACATGTCTACGGCCATGGCTGACTCCTGATGTGCGGTCCCTTGACGGGCCCTTGAGACTGCAGACAGCGCCCTGATGCCAGGGCGCCCCCAGCCGTGCAGCCGGCTGGGGATGAATGAAACTTCGCGTGCTGTGGCTTATGCGCCCTTGGCCGACGGCAGCTTGGAGACCAGGCGCAACGACACCGTCAGGCCCTCCAGCTGGTAGTGCGGTCGCAGGAAAAACTTGGAGCTGTAGTAGCCGGGGTTGGACGGGTCTTCCTCGACCACCACCTCGGCGGCGGCCAACGGCTTGCGCGCCTTGGTGGCCTCCGATGAGTTGATCGGATCGCCATCGACATACTGCGAGATCCATTTGGCAAGCCAGCGCTCGACCTCGTCGCGTTCCTTGAACGAGCCGATCTTGTCGCGCACGATGCACTTCAGGAAATGCGCGAAGCGGCAGGTCGCGAACAGGTAGGGCAGGCGCGCCGCCAGATTGGCATTCGCCGTCGCGTCCGGGTCGTCGTACTCGGCTGGCTTGTGCAGTGATTGCGCGCCGATGAAGGCCGCGAAATCGCTGTTCTTGCGGTGCACCAGGGGCATGAAACCGTTCTTGGCCAGCTCCGCTTCGCGCCGGTCTTCGATCGCGATTTCGGTCGGGCACTTCATGTCCACACCGCCATCGTCGGTCGGGAAACTGTGCGTGGGCAGATTGGCCACCGCACCGCCGGACTCGATGCCACGGATGCGCGAGCACCAGCCGTACTCCTTGAACGAGCGGTTGATGTTCGTGGCCATCGCGTAAGCCGCATTGGCCCAGGTGTACTTGTTGTGGTCGGCCGAACCGGTGTCTTCCTCGAAGTCGAACTCCTCGACCGGGTTGGTCTTTGCGCCGTAGGGCAAGCGTGACAGGAAGCGCGGCATCGCCAGGCCGATGTACTTCGAATCCTCCGACTCACGCAAAGACCGCCAGGCCGCATAGTCCGGCGTCGTGAAGATCTTGGTCAGATCGCGCGGGTTGGCCAGCTCCTGCCAGGAGTCCATCTGCATCAGCGTCGGAGAGGCGCCGGTGATGAAGGGGCAGTGGCCTGCAGCCGAAATCTTGGCCATCTCGGCGAGCAGTTCGACGTCGGGTGCGCTCTGGTCGAAGTGGAAGTCGCCGACGATGGCGCCGAAAGGCTCGCCGCCGAACTGGCTGAACTCTTCCGAATAGACCTTCTTGAAGATCGGGCTCTGGTCCCAGCTGGTGCCCTTGTAGCGCTTGAGCGTCTTGCCGAGCTCGGCCTTCGAGACGTTCATGACGCGGATCTTCAACTGCTCGTCGGTCTCGGTGTTGTTGACCATGTAGTGCAGGCCGCGCCACGCCCCTTCGAGCTTCTGGAAATCGGCGTGGTGCATGATCTTGTTGACCTGCTCCGACAGCTTCTTGTCGATCGCGGCGATCATGGCCTCGATCGAAGCGACGACGTCGCTGCCGATCAGCTTCGTATTGGCCAGCGCCTGCTGCGCCAGCGTCTGCACCGCCTGTTCGACGGCACCCTTGGCATCGTCGGACTTGGGCTTGAATTCCTTGTTCAGCAGCGACGCCAGGTCGCTGCCCTCCATCTCGACGGCCGCGAGTGCCGACGCGCCTTGTGCTTCTGCCATTTTTGGTTCCTTTTGAAGATGCGGGTTGCGCGAGCGTCGCGCGCTTACTTGTCTTCGGCGGGCTTGGCCGAACTGGCCAAGGCACCGAGCAGCGCCGGATCGGCCATCAGCTTGCCGATCAGCTCTTCCGCGCCGCCCTTGCCGTCCATGTAGGTGACGAGGTTGGACAGCTGATTGCGTGCCTCCAGCAACTTGTTCAGCGAATCGACCTTGCGCGCCACCGCAGCCGGAGAAAAGTCGTCCATGTTCTCGAACGTGATGTCGACGTTGAGGTTGCCTTCACCGGTCAAGGAGTTGGGCACCGCGAAGGCCACACGCGGCTTCATCGCCTTCATGCGGGCGTCGAAATTGTCGACGTCGACTTCGAGGAACTTGCGTTCCGCGACCGGTGCGAGCGGATCGGCCGGGTTTCCGGAAAGATCGGCCATGACGCCCATCACGAAGGGCAACTGCACCTTTTTTTCAGCGCCGTAGACCTCCACGTCGTATTCGATTTGCACGCGCGGTGCGCGATTGCGGGCAATGAATTTCTGGCTGCTGCTCATCTTGAACTCCTGTTCGGCTCTGAACGAATTGGGGACGGCTGGACTGCGGTCGGACGCGTACGATCTTCGGTCAACTTCATGTCAACTGCTACCGGGGGTCTGTACCGAGTCCGGATCGACGCCGACGATGCGGGCGACATCGTTCATGGCATCGGGCGCGAGTTCCTTCATCAACTGAAGGAAGTTATGACTGATGAGCTGGCGCGCGCGGCGCAAGAACAAGGGTGCTGGATTCGACGGCTCTGCCGCCTCCAGATAGGCGCACACCATGTCGATGGCGCGGATCGCCTCGTCGCGAGTCGTGACGGCGCCGGCCAGACCGCGGCGCGGCCCGCCCGCGCCGGCTCCAGCCTCGGCGGATTCGTCGTCCGGCGCCCCGGCTTCGGCTGGCAACACCGCAGCGATCGCAACCAGCAACGACACCAAAGGCTTGAGGTCCGGCGCGTCGCTCGCACCGAGTTTGTCGATGATGCGCGCCGAAATGTCGCGCGCCAATTTTTGAGCGTCCTGGGTCCACGAGCGGAGCTCGGGTGTCTTCTCTAGCGAAGCGCTGACCATCTGCGACACCTGAGTGCGTGGCAGCGCCGGCTCGTCCGCGCGTGCCGCCGCCAGGCCGAGCGCGACCTCGATGGCGCCGCCCGTCAGCACACCGATCGCGCGGTCGTTGACGACCTTGGCCTCACGCACATCGCCGAGCACCCCCGCTTGCTCACGCAGCAAGGTCAGCGCGTTGATCCGCGCGTAAGGGTCGCCATCGTCCGGGTCGGGCAGAGGATGGACATGGTCCCACATCGACTCGATGAAGCCCAACAGCAAGCGCAGGCCCGGCGACAGAAAGCCGAAGCCATGAAGGTGCAGCCCCGCGCGCAGCCAGACGATGGCGATGCGCAGATCGCGAGAGCGGTCGAGCAGCGTTTCTGCCAGATCGAAGGCAGCGCGCCAGTCAGGCGCCTCGGCCGGCGCGAACTGCGATTCCGGCTTGCCCGCGGCAGCCTGGTTCAGCGCGAGGAAATCATTGTCGTACTCGAGATCAGGGCCACACGGCGCACCCTCCTCGGCACGCGGCTGCAACCATTCGGTGACCTTGTTTGACGATGCATCGAAATCGCTCATCTTTGGGTCGCCTTGTTCTCGTGACTTGTTCTAGCGGTCAGGCAGTGTGGCAGGGTTGGCGTAGCCTGAAAACACCTAAGAGCCAGCCGATGCCGTCCTTCGGCCCCGCGTTCTCGATTGCGCAATCCCGCCCGACCGTGCGATGCATCGTGCGCAACGCGATCATCGGTCCGACCCCAGCTGCCGCGGCGGGATGTAGTTGTTGGCCCGCGCCAGATTGGCGTATCGCGTGGCTTCGGCATCGCGCCGATCGACGTTGCGGAAATGCAGGCTCAGCCGCCACGCCGCGATGCCATTGCCGAGGTGTGCGGAGAACGACATCCAGCGCCCATGATCGGTGCGCTCGATCAACTCGCCACGGGCCGGCTGATTGAAGGCCTCAGCCACGCGCAGCGCCGCGTACTTGTCGCCGCGCAGGGCCTTCTGCGCGTCTTCCCGCACCCGCGTGGGCTGTCCTTGCAACAACGCCGGGTCCAGCGTCAACCGGGCTTCGCGCGCTGCACCGAGCACGCGCTCGAGGTCCCGCAGGCGCAGCCTGGCGAGATCGGCCAGATCACCTTCGGGCAGTGTGCCCACGAGCGCCTTCAGCCGTTCGTAGGCCTGCTCGGGCGCTTTCAGGTCAGCGATCGCAGCCAACTCTGCGGCCGCGGCAGCCCCAAGATCGGGCGCAGGCGGCGGCGGCGCGGCGGCACCTGATGCGGCCGACGCTGGGGCTGCTGGTGGTGCGGGAGGCACCGGTGCGCCGCCGATCCAGATCGGGTCGCCGAGAACGTTCGATGCCAACTCCGGGCTCTGCGCGTTCTCGCCGAACAGCCTGACGATGACGTCGATGCTGTTGACCTTGCGCACGACGCGGCTGCGCACGCGCTCCAGGCTCGAGAACACCGAACCGGTCGGCTGCGCCTGGGCCAGTTCGGCCACCAGCACTTCCGCGAACAGCGTGTAGCGATCGGGATCCTGGGGCGCAAAGGCGCGCTTGCCCGGACCGGTGGCGAACGCCACATGGCAGCCCTCGGGCGGCAGCGTCTGGTTCAAGCCCTCGGGCGGTTTCAGCGGCCGGTCGGGTGTGCGGCAGGTGTCGACCAGGATCACCGTGGCCGCAGGGCCCATTGGCCGCTTCAGGCGCGAGAACACATCGCGCTCCAGCGACAGGCTGCTGCGCGCAAGATCTTCCGGCTTCGAGTCGAGGTTGCCACCGGCCGGCACCAGCAGGTTCTCGGCGTTGGACTGAAAGCCATGGCCGACGAAGTAGAAAAACGCGGGCAGTTCGGGGTCTGCGGCGACCGCCTGCTGCAACTGCGCGATCTCGTCGCGCACCTTCGACAGTGGCGGTTCGAACAGCGTCGTCACGGTGAACCCGAATCGCTGCAACTGGACGCCCAGATCGGTCACGCACTTGCGCGCCGGTGGAATGTCCTCGTCGCTCGGCTTGTAGGCCGTGTTGCCGACCAGCAGCGCGCGCCCGCCGGTCGCCGCAGAAGCGCTCCGCCCGCAGAGCGCGAGCGCCGGCAACAGACTGCCCGCCGTAGCAGCGCGTATGACGTGGCGCCGGCGCCAGCCGCTGATGCCGGGCAAGCTCAAGGGCAAGACAACGATGCACCCGCGCCGCCGGTGGCAACAGTGCAACTACCCGGCGCCCGCGCAGGTTGGATGCTTTCGATGGCCGGCGCGGCCAACCCGGTCTCGAACACCAGGCCGAGCGACAAGCGCTTGCGGATGTTCTCCTTGCCGAAGCCGGCCGCGAGCGCTTCGGCCATGGCGCGGCGGAACGGCTCCTGCGCGTCGCTCACCGCCTGCAAATATTCACCGAAGCGAAGCTCCTCGAAACGCCGCTGCAGGTTCGGGTTCAACGTGACACTGACTTCACTGCCCGCCACGACGCCTGCGCCGCCGGCCACGGGCCGCAGGTTCAGCGAATAGTTCGGCGCATCCACCCCCGACAGCGAAAAGCCGACCAGCGTCACCGGCTTGGCCACACCCGGCGTCGGCGAATCGACCAGGCCGAAAGGCGTGTTCAACACCAGCGAGACGACGTCGCCAGGCAGCACACCGGGAAGCGCCGCCTGCGACGTGTTGAGCTGCACGGTGTTGCTGTTGTCGGCCACGCGGTCGACGGCCCTGATGCCTGTCGGCGCAATCGGCCGCGGCGTCGTGCTCGCCGACAGCGCCGTCGGCAACAGCAGCGAGTAGTTGGGTGCATCGGCGCCGGTCAGCGTGAAGCCGCTGAGGGTGACGGGCTTGGCCTCACCCACCGTCTTCGTGTCGAAGATGGCGATGCCGGTGCCGCTCACGGCCACATCGTCACCGGGCAGCGGCGCCACGGTCGGTGCACCGGCGACGGCGCCGGTGTTCGTCGCGTCATAGACCTTGTTCGGCACCGTGACGCCGGACAGCGCCAGCGCCAACGGTGTGATGGTCGCGGTCAACGAGCCGGTCAGGCCGAGTGTGTAGTTGCCCGCATCGGCGCCGCTGAGCGTGAGGCCGCCGAGCACCACCGGCTTGGCGACGCCGGCGTTCTTGTCGGCGAAGGCTAGCACTGAAGACACCGCTGAGGGACACGGCGTCTTCGCTCAGTGGCGTCACCGCCGGCGAGCCGGTGACGCTGACGGCCGTCGTGGCGTCGTAAACCTTGTCGGACGCCACCAGGCCGGACACCGGCAGCGTGCGCCGAGTAATGTCGGCAGCGAGGCCGCTGGGCTGCACGGCGGTGTAGTTGCGGCCATCGGCGCCGCCAAAGCTGAAGCCGCTCACGCTCACCGGTTTGGCCACACCGACGTTCTTGTCGGCAAAGCTTGCCACCGGCGTGCCGGCGAGCGTGACGACGTCGCCGGCCAGCGGCGATGCCGTCAGCGTGCCGGTGAGCGTGGCTTCCGTCGTCGCGTCGTAGACCTTGTTCGAAGCCGTGATGCCGGACACGACGAGCGCACGCGGCGTGATGTCGGCGCTCAACGAGCTGGTCAAGCCCAGCGTGTAGTTGCCCGCATCGGCGCCGCTGAGCGTGAGGCCGCCAAGCGCCACCGGCTTGGCCACCCCGGCGTTCTTGTCGACGAAGCTGGCACTGGCAGTGCCGGCGAGCGACACCGCATCGTTGGCCAACGGCGTGATCGTCGGCGAGCCTGTGATCGTCGCTGCCGTCGTCGCGTCATAGACCTTGTTCGCCGCGGTGATGCCGGACACCGCCAACGTGAGTGGCGAGATGTTGACACTCAGCGCACCGGGCAGGCTGAACGAATAATTGCCAGCGTCGGCGCCGCTGAACGTCAGCGAACCCAGCGTCACCGGCTTGGCCACACCGATACGCTTGTCGAGCATGGTGCCACTGCCGCCGGACAGACCGATGCTGTCGCCGGCAATCGTGCCCGGCAGCGATGCCGCCGACACATCCAGATCGACACCGACCAGGCCGTTGTAGGCACGATCGACCGCGCGCACGCCGCTGACGGTGACGGCCAGTGGCGTGACCTCGGAGATCGCGCTGCCCGGATCTCCCGATTGCCACGGACCCGCCGCCCGCGTGAAGCCGGGAACACTCAGTCCGTAGTAGGTGGTGCCGCTGTCGCCGGTGGCGACGACGTTGGTCGACGCGGCCACGGTGTAGCCCTTGTCGGTACCGACGTTCTTGTTGAAGAACGTGCCGGTGCTGTTGGCGTTGTAGGAGGTGAGCGGCTCCACCAAATCGCTGCCTTCGCCGTTGTCGGCCTCGATCGACCCGCTGCTGCCGCTGCGCACGTAGGCGAAAGTGGTCAGGCCGTTGTACGCCCTGCTGACAGGCGGCGCAGCGGACGCTGGAACCGAGACAAAGGCGTTGCGGTTCGTGTAGTACCCGTTGCCACTCGCCGGGTCGGCCCCCGTCCAGCCGTTGTAGACGACGTAGTTGACGTCGTGCGCGCCGCTGCCGAACTTCAGCGGACCCAGATTGTCCAGGGTCCAATCGCTCGAGCGGACGAAGAAACGCGAGCCCGGCGGCCCGAGCAGCAGCCCACCTGCGGCGTTGTTGAATCCAATCCCGCTGACGTCGATCGATGTCGTGCCGCAATTGCACAGCGTGCTGATGTCACCGCCCATGAAGAACCGGCCGCCGAGCGCTTCGAGCGTGATGTCTCCATAGGCACTGCCCGCAGCACGCAGGCTGCCGCTCGATGCGAGGCTGAGGTCACCCGCCGCGTCGAAGGTGACCAGCCCACCGAAGTCGTTGGCGCTGTTGGTGAGGCTGACGTTGCCGGCTGTCGACGTCAACGTGAACGCGCCGCCCACAGCCAACGGGCCGTTGTTTTGCGTGATGCCGGTGTCCGTTGTCAGCGCCAGCGCAGCGCCCACGGCGCCGCGCACGTCCAGCGGACCTCCGGACAGCGAGTTGAGGGTGATGCTCGCGTTGTGTGCGTTGACGTCGAGCGTCGCCGCCCGATTCAGCGGGCTGTCGAGCGCAACCGAGAGCACGGCCCCGGCAGGCTGGGTAATGACCAGATTCTGTGCTTCGATGCTGGAGACCGAGGTCTGGCCGATGGTGGCGCCGCTGCTGGGGCTGGCGGTCAGCTTGACGTTGTAGGAACTGAGCAGGGCATCGTCGATGAAGATGTTGCTGCTGATCAGCTCGACTGTTTTCAGCGACCGCACATCGGCCGCGACCAGGATGCTGTCATTGGCGCTCTGGTTCGTGTTCACGGTGAGCGCCGCATTGTTCAAGGTGATCGGTGCGTAGATACCGACCTGCGGGCTGAACAAGGACAAGGTCGTTCTCGTGCCGCCCGACGCCACGCTCAGCGGTGCCGTCACGTTCAAAGAATAGGTCGCCTCGAGCGTGACGTTGCCGCTGAACAGCAGGTTGGCCACGCGTGCCGACGTGATGTAGCTGTAGGCGCCGAAGTCGGCATAGCCCAGCGTGTTGCCCGGAAGATCGTCGCCGGTCGTTTCATCGCCGTTCACATCGGCGACCAGCCCGACCTCGAGGTAAGCCGGGTCGAGCAGCAGCGTCCCGTTGCGGCCATGCGCGGCGCGCGTGCTCACGTCGCCGTCGAAGTTGAGCCGCTGCTTGCCCGAGACTTCGACCAGGCCGCCATCGCCCGGAGCGGGCGCCGCCGGTGGCCGCGATCTGCCCCTTGAACGTCGTGTTCACATCCGACCACACGACCACCTTGCCGCCGTCGCCGGCGTCGCGCGCGCTGGCGTCGAGGATGACGTTGCGGCCGACGAAGGTGTCCTGAGCATTGGCTTCGGGGCCTTGGCCGCGGAAATTGCCGCCCACCAGCAGCGTGCCGCCGCCGGCATCGCCCGAGGCATCCAGGCGCGCCTGCCCCGCCAACGCCACGTGCTGGCCCAGCACCGTGACGCTGCCGCCGCGCTCGCCTGCAGCGCCCGAGGCGTCGAGCGTGCCGCTGACGTTGACCACGCCACTGTCGCCGCCCGCGAGCACGATCTGGCCACCCCGGTTCTCGACACGATGCGCGCGCACCAAGCCATCGACCTGCATCACGGTACGGCGCGCCGCGTCCGCCGCGGCCGCCTGCAGGCTGACCGCGCCGCCGTCGGCGACGAGCCGGCCGCTGTTGTGCAGGCTGGCGTCGATGGCCGCAACCGGCACACGGATGTCGAGCAGGCCGGCGCCGGTGGCGTCCACGATCACGGCTTGGCCGGCGGCCATGCCGACCGTCCCACCGGGCGCCTCGATGCTGCCGCGATTGGCCACGCGCGGGCCGGCCAGCAGCACATGGCCACCCGGCGACGCGGTGATGTGCCCTTCGTTCACAACGTCGCCCGAGGCCGCGCCGCCATTGCCCAGGCGCAAATGGCCGGCCATGAACTGCGAAGGATCGGCCTGCAGCGTTGTCGCCATCAGGCTGCCGACGTTGACCTGCGCCCCGGGCGCGAACAGCACGCCGCTCGGGTTCTGCAAGTAGACATGGCCGTTGGCGCTCAAGCTGCCGAAGATCGCGCTCGGCTGGTCGCCGAGCACGCGGTTCAACGCCACCGAGCTGGTCGAAGGCTGCACGAAGCGCACCGACGCGCCGGACCCGATCGAAAAGCTGGTCCAGTCGGTGACCATGCGCGCGGTGGACTGGTTGACCAGCATCGATTTGCCGTCGACCTGGATCGTGCCCGCGCCACGGACGACGGCGCCGCCGCCGGGCAGGACCTGGGCCATCACGCCAGCTGCCGTCAGCAGGCCGAGCGCGAAGATAGCGCCGCGCCGCGTGGCGCTGCGGCGCTCGCCGACGCCGGACTTGCCGGCCGAGCGGGCACATTCGCCAACAGCGACCACCATGCCTCGGCAACGATCGAAGATCAGGCGATGGGCATGGGCATTCATGGGGGGGCCTCCGGCGCGGGTGATCGAGGGTCAGAACTGCTGGCTGAGTTGCATGTAGGCGCGGGCGCGGCTGTCGTCGCTCTGCGCTTTGGTGGAGCCGCGCGCGGCGACCCAGCCTTTGACGATCAAGCCTTCGTAGTTCGCATACGTCAGGCCAATGCCGTGCGACAGCAGGTGGCGGACGTTGTCGCTGTCGGTAGGCAGCGGCGACTCGTGCTGCCGGCCGATCGCGTAGTCACCAAAGACGGAGAACACCCAGTCACCTGGATAGAAAGAGATCGGCAGCTGTTTGCGGTATTCCCAACCGGCGATGATGGCCGAATCACTGGGCGTGTCGGGAGCGGGATAGGCTCGCACGCCATTCGGTCCACCCAGGCTCTGTTTTTCCGAGCTGTCCAGATCCTTGCTCGCGAATTGCGCTGTCGCGCTGAGGTACAGATAGTCCTTGTTCGGCAGCGACTGCAGTCGCGATCCGGTCAGCACCAGCTTTTGGTAGCTGCCTGCAGCGCGGTAGTTCGCCACATCGGTCGCAATGTCGGCCGCCGTCTTCAGTTCGAGCTTGCCGCCGATGAGGTTGGCCGAGTAGTTGCTGATGCCACCGCCCCACAAGGTGTCGCGGAAGTCGCCGACGGCGCCGACGGTGAAGTACGAGGTGGCGCTCTTGCGGCTGACGAGATTGATGGCGCCGACCTTGTCCTCGAAGCGTCGAAGGTCGAAGCTGCCCTGCAGGAAAAGGTTCTGGTTGCGTGAGCGCAAGGCCGGGTGCAGCAACTGCACTGTCAGCGCTTCGCCTGTGCCGGTGGCGTCCAGAGGTTCGAACGTCGGCGAACCCAGGCGGTAGCGCAGGGCGCTGGCCGCGAAGCCCAGCTTGGTGCCGCGCGCGCCCACCGGCATCAGCCACGCGGCGCGAACGAAGGTGACGCCGCGGGTGGTGGACACCAGCCCCTTGAGCGACAGGCTGTCGCCGCGCCCCGTCGGGCTCAACCAATCGACGCTGCCGCCGAGGCGGTAGCGGCCGGTGAAGATCGATCCGCCGTTGTCGATGTCGGCTCCGAACAGGGCGACCTTGCCCGGCGCGACCTTGACCGTCAAGTCTGCAAATCCGACGCGTTGGCCCGGGGTCAGCGAGGATGTGATGACCACGCCACGCAGGTCGCCGAGCGCGAACAGCGCACGCTCGACCCGGTCACGCTCGGCCACCGGGTGACCGCGCAGATCTTCGATGAAGCGGTCCATCAGTGCCGCATCCACGCGCACGGCAGGGTCGACCTCGAGCTTGATATCGCCAATGCGCCCCTCGATGACACGCAACTCGACGATGTCATCCTTCAAGGTCTGTTCCGGTACGTAGACCTGCGCCAGGAACAGGCCCTGGCGCTGCAGAACCACCTCGACATCTTTGGCTGCATCCTGCAGATCGAGCAGGCTCTTGTCCGCACCGACGTACTTCGTCAACAGAGGCAGCAAAGGTTGCTGGCGTGCCGAATCGATGCCGACAAGACGAAATGCGGCGACGCGCAGTTTGGGCCCGCCCGCCAGCGGCGCGGTCAACGCTCGCGGAACGTCTGGCATGCGCACCGCCACCTCGGGTTGTGCCTCGCGTGCCGGCGGCGTCAGTTCCTTCAGCAGGCTCCCTGCGCCGGGCGCTGTCGATTGCGCTGCGGCCAACGTCGACAAGCCACAGCCGATCAGTAGCGCGGTGATACGCGGGGCGCCCCCCCATTTGAGGGGTTGGGTCTGAAACACATTCACGTCGTTGCTCCGATGTACCGACCTTCGTTGTGAATTGCGACACTGGGTTGGTCATCGACAACCCGGTCAAGACCCCTCGACTGCAAGCCGCCACGCACTGTCACGGCGTCACGGCGGGTCGCCCCTAACTCCATCGCGGCGCCGAATCGAGCCGCAGGAGCCATCGACCTCGCACCCGAGTCTGCGGGGCTTGGCCTGCAACAGTCCACACTGTTCCTAGGGGAGCGCCGGTTGGCGATTCGACTTGGCGGCCGGACGCGCTGCCCCATACCGGCATCGATCGCCGGTTGCCATCGTCTTGCCTGCGCGAAGTACGCCACGGGCGGATGTGCGTTCATGACTCATGCTCGTGCACCCCAACCACGCTAGCAAGTGGGATGACCCCTATACAATTTGTTACTGCGCTCGGGGGGCTTGGGCGAACTCGAGTTTGCGGTTGCCCGCGAGTTCGTGTCCTTCTGCGCGCTGACATGAGACGCTGCGCACACTGGTCGGCTGCAGTGCTCATCGAGTTTCATCGTGCTATCTAGCAGCGGTCTCTGCGCCCCGGGGCGCACCGTCCAATGAGATCCCGGTACGGGCCATTGCCGTTGGCTATATGGACTCCTTGAGCGACGCGGCGCGCGACGCGCAGGGCTGCCCGCCCTTGGAATCACGACCCGGCACCCCGGTCAACACTCGACGATGGCCTTGATCACGCCGTGCTGCGGATCGAGCAGGCGGGCGAATCCAGCCGGCACGTCCGCCAGCCTGAGCCGGTGAGTCGCAAACGCGCGGTCCGGGATCTGTCCGGCGCGCATCGCAGCCATCACGAGGCGGAAATCCTCGGCCGTGGCGTTGCGGCTGGCGAGCAACGTCGCCTCGCGCTTGTGGAACTCCGGGTCGGACAAGCGGATGTCGCCGGGCACGATCGAGACGAGCACGTAGCGCCCCCCATGCGCGACGAAACGCAGCCCGCGCTCCATCGCTTGCGGATTGCCCGTGGCGTCGAACACCACGTCGAAGAACTCACCGTCGGTAAGTCGTGCGAGTTCCACCTCGTCGCCGTCGCCGAGCGCGACGCAGGCCGCGACGCCGACCTGCTCCAGCGCAAAGACGAGGCGATCGTGTCGGCCGTCGAGGACCGTCACTTGCGCGCCGCGCAACTTGGCGAACACCGAGGTCGCCAGCCCGATCGGGCCGGCACCCACCACCAGCACGCGCAGGCCGATGGCGACATCGCCGCGCCGTACGGCATGCGCACCGATGGCCAGGAACTCGAGCATCGCCGCCTGGTCGAGCGTGATGCCCTCGGCCTTGTGCACGAAGGGCCGCGGTACGCACAGGTACTCGGCGAAGGCGCCGTCGCGGTGCACACCGAGCACCTGAATGCGCACGCAGCAGTTGGTCTTGCCCTGGCGGCACGCAACACAGTTCCCGCACGACAGGTAGGGCATCACGTAGACGGCGTCGCCCTCGGCCAGTCCGCTGCCGGCCTCGGCCTGCGCGACGAGCCCCGAGAGCTCGTGCCCCATCACGCGCGGATACGAGAGGAAGGGCTGGGTGCCGGTGTAGATGTGCAGGTCGGTTCCGCACACGCCCACGCGCTTGACGCGTATCAGCACCTCGCCCTCGGCCGGGACCGGTATCGGCCGATCCTCTGCTCTCAGTACCCCCGGCTTGTCGCAACTGACGGTCAACACGATGCCGGCGTCAGTCGCGGCCTCTGCCCGGTGCGTGCCGGCGATAGAACGCGAGCGCGTTCTTGAACATCACCTTGTCTCACACGTCAGTACCGAACGGGGCGAGATACTCCTCGGCGATGGCGATCTGCGCCTCGAAGGTGCCGTGCAGGCCGATCACCGGCCAGTTGCTGCCCCAGACCAGTCGGTCCGCGCCGAACGCCGTCATCAGCACGTCGAAGTGCGCCTTGTACGAGGCGAGGTCGGTGGGTGACGCGAAGACCACATCACCCGGGGCGTACATGTCGTAAAACGACGAGAACTTCATGGACAGGTTCGGGCAGACGTCGGCGAGGCGGCGAACCTCGAGTTCCCACGTCGGATCGACCGGCGGCGGACCCTTGGCTCCACCCAGGTGGTCGATGATGATGCGCAAGTTGGGCACCGCAGTACACAACGCCTGCACCTGGTCCTTCGGGTTCTTGCTGCCGCGGCTGATGATGTCGAGCGTCATGCCGCGCCGTGCCAGATCGCGCAGGCTGGCGAGCTGCGCCGGGCTCAGCGTGATGCCTTCGGCCGGGCCGGTGAGGTAGCCGCGAATGCCGACGAAGCGGCGGTCGCGCGCGAACCGCGCCAGGTCGCGTGCGAAGGTCGGAGCGCCGATCTCGAGGTTGCCGACGAAGAACGAATAGAACCGGTCGTGTTTGACCAAGTCGAGGATCCACTGGTTGTCCTCGACGATGCCGCTCGCTTCCACGATGCCGGCGGCAACGACGCCGTTGGCCCGCGCGACCCCTGTGTACTCCGGCGGCAGCACGTCACGGAAGATCGGCCCTTCGGCCGGCGTCGGCCACGGCACGCCGCCCGGGCGCGTCACCTGCCAGAAGTGGATGTGGGTCTCGACGATGGGCCGCTTGCCGGGTGGCGCGCTGCGTTCGGCGTGTTCGATCGCCGCCTGCAGCGACCGGGCGTCGGCGCCGTCGTGCGCGCGTGCAGCGGATGTCCACACGGCGCTCAGCAACGCGGCTGCCGCCCAGAACACAAGACCTGTTCTCACTGTGCCCTTCATGGGAGTCTCCTTGACAGTTGGGTGGAAAGTTCGAACGACCCTGCTGCGCTTGCAGGCCATTGGTCGGGCCGCCGAGAGAACTATGGTAAGGCCACATTACCAAATTTCGGAAGTGAGGTCTTACCAGTAGCCCGGCACGCCCGCGGATAATCGCGCCACCAATCACTTCGCCGCGGCGCTCATGGCCTCCCAGTTCAAGCCGGTCGAGTCGCGACGGCTCTATCAGCAGATTGCCGACCAGATTCGCGAGCTGATCGATTGCGGCGCCTTCGACGCCGGGACGCGCCTGCCGCCGGAACGTGATCTGGCGCAACAGCTCGGCGTCTCGCGCCCCTCGCTGCGCGAGGCGCTGATCGCGCTCGACATCGAAGGTCGCGTTGAAGTCCGCAGCGGCTCAGGCGTCTATGTATCGGCCGCCCGGCCGGGGCCCACCGCGACTAGGACTGCAGCGATGGGCGAGAGCCCGAGCCAGCTCATGGAAGCGCGCTCGGTCATCGAAGGGGAAGTCGTGATCCTCGCTTGCGCCCGGGTCACCGACGAGCTGCTGGTGCGACTGCGCGAACTCTTCAAGGGCATGGAAGCAGAGATCGAGCGCCGGCGTGCCCGCGTCGACCTCGATCGTCAGTTCCACTTGACGCTGGCGGAGATGGCGGGCAACGCGGTCCTGACGAGACTCGTGCGGGAGCTGTTCGATGAGCGGCACAGCCCGATCTCCGCCAAGATCAGCTCGCGTTTCGAGAGCACGCGCACCTGGAAAGCGGCTCTCAAGGAACACGAAAACATCCTGAAAGCGGTCGAGGCGCACGATCCGATCGCTGCGCAGGCGGCGATGCGAGCACACCTCAAGGCCTCCGCCGTGCGCTGGGTCGGTGATTGAGGCGGGGCCGGCGCAGGCAATCGAAGGCGCCTGCCGCAACCTGGTGCTTCGGGCCGCCTGCAGGCTCGCTGCGCCCGGACTCCGCGCCGATTGTTTTGGGGTTCGCGAGGAATGGTGATGACGGACTTCACCTGCGACCTTCAAGCCGCGATGGCGCTGCCTCTGGAAAATTCGTGACGCGTCCTAGCGTCGGGACCGGCTCACGCAGCCAGTTGCGACGGTAGCTTCATGTCAACGATGATCTCCGCCCAAGGCACGCAGACGCGCCCAGATTCGTCACGCTGCACGGCCTGCCATTCCGACAGGGCCGCCACGTCGGCGTGCACGTTGCGGTAGTCGCGCTCAAGTGCGCGGACGAGTTGTGCCGTGTTCACCGGGCCGATCTCACGAAGCTTGGCGATCAACTCCCAGCGCTTTGGCGTGAAGACCGCCAGCACCTGCTCCACCTGGGCGAAGCCGACGGCGAAGTGGGGCTTGGGGCGTTTGCCCTGCTGCAACGCCGTCATCGTCTCGCGCGCCCGGGCCAGATTGGCACGCACGTCTGCGCCCACCCGCACGTGCAGCACGGCTCGCGCAGGAACCCGGTTCGTCAAAGCGTTCATTTCGATTTCTCCACGTCGCTCATGAAGTCTTGCGGCAGTGTCGACACGTCCTTGAACCGGTACGGCATTTCGGTGTCGCGCAGATGCCGAGGGGTATCGCCTCATCGAGACTCATCCGATCTCACTTTGCCAGTGATACGGCGTATCAACGCATCTCACCGATCGATGAGATGGGATGAGATCAGATGAGTGCCAGCGAGATGCGGCTGCTATGATTTTGGGCATTCCTCCCATTGCCGCCGCCGTAGTTCAATGGATAGAACGAGCGCCTCCTAAGCGCTAGATGCAGGTTCGATTCCTGCCGGGGGCGCCACCAGCGGCCTCCAACTCGATGAAGATATTCGGCATCGCCGGCCACTCCGGGATGGGCAAGACGACGCTGCTCGAGCGGCTCGTGCCCGAGTTGCGCGGTCGCGGCCTGGAGGTGTCGCTGATCAAGCACAGCCACAAGGACATCGAGATCGATCGGCCCGGCAAGGACTCGTTTCGGTTGCGCGAGGCCGGCTGCACCGAGGTTCTGCTACTCGGCGACCGGCGCTGGGCGCTGATGCACGAGTTGCGCGGCGCGGCCGAGCCCGACCTCGACTACCTCGTCTCTCGCCTGAAGCGCTGCGACCTGGTGCTGGTCGAAGGCTTCAAACACGGCGACTTCGCCAAGCTCGAGGTCTGGCGTCCCTCGGTGGGCAAGCCGCTGCTGTGGCCGCAGTGGCCGGGCATCGAAGGCGTGGCCAGCGACGCGCCGCGGGACGCAGCCGCCGACGCCGACCCCTCGCTGGCCTGGCTCGCGCTGCATGACACGGCCACCATGGCCGACTTCGTGCTGGCGCGCGCGCGCGCTGCCTGAAGCGCAGGCAGCCCGTCGACCTCAGCGCGATGCCGCGCCAGCCGGAGCCTGCATCTGCGCCGCATCGGCCTTCGGGGCGCCGATGTGCTGCTCGATCGACGGCAGCGTGTGGGCGATGCCCTTGTGGCAGTCGATGCAGGTCTGCCCCTCGTTGAACGCCGTCTGGTGCCGCGTCGCCGAGCGGCGGTTCTGCTCGGCGTAGTCCATGTAGCTGTAGTTGTGGCAGTTGCGGCACTCCTGGCTGTCGTTGGCTTTCATGCGCTTCCACTCGTTTTGCGCCAGCTGCGCGCGCTTGGCGCTGAACTTCTCCGGCGTGTCGATGCTGCCCAGCGCCTTGTGCCACAACTCGTTGCTCGCCTGGATCTTGCGGACGATCTTCGGCCCCCACTCCTTGGGCACATGGCAGTCGGGGCAGGTGGCGCGCACGCCGGTGCGGTTCTGGTAGTGAATGGTGTTGCGGTACTCGACAAACACGTTGTCGCGCATCTCATGACAGGAGATGCAGAACTTCTCGGTGTTGGTCCATTCCATCGCGGTGTTGAAGCCGCCCCAGAAAATGATGCCCAGCACGAAGAACAGGCCTGCCGTGCCCGTGGCCAGGCCCCAGGCCCAGGCCCACAGGCCGCGCTTGGATTTGTTGTTGTCGTCGCTCATGTCCTGTGCCTCAACGCAGCCCGCGCGCGCGCTGGAAGGTGTTGTCGACCAGCGGTTTGGCGTCGGTTTGCGCAACGTGGCACTGCGTGCAGAAATAGCGCCGCGGGCTCACGTTGTCGAGTTCCTGGCCTTCGCGCGCGCGGAAGTGCGTGACGCTGACCTTGGTGGCGCCGCTGGCCTTGCTCTTCTGCCAGGCATGGCAGTCCATGCATTTGTTGAAATTCTTCGTGATCTGGTAACCCGCCGTGGTGTGCGGGATCAGTGGCGGCATCTGCACGAAATCGCGGTCGCCGACCGGGTGGTCGCGCTCCTGGTGCGAGGCGGCCGGCGGGTTGTCCTGCGTCACCGGCGTGCCGTTGCGCAGGCTGCGCAGCTTGACCGCGTCATCCGCAGCGCAAACGGCCTGCAGGCTGCCGGCAACGATCAGCGCTGCGGCGAGCAGGCCTTTGAACACGGACGAGGGCTTGACCATGGTCAGTCCTTTCTGTTGTCGAAACGATGGGTGAAAACGAAGACGTCGGTCGAGCAGACATCGATGCAGCGCGCGCAGTTGGTGCACTCGCGCGCGGTGATCACCGGCCCGTGGCCGGCCTTGCCCTTGAGCGGCAGCACGATCACTTGCGGCTCGGGGCACACGTCGTAGCAGTCGCCGCAGTCGTTGCAGCGGCTGGCATGGCGCGCCGACACGCGCAGCAAGCTCTTCTGCCCGAGCAGCGCGTAGCTGGCGCCGGCCGGGCAGACATGGCCGCACCAGCCGCGCGGCGCGATCAGCAGGTCGAACAGGAACACCGCCGCGGTCGCGCCGAACGCCAGGCCGCCGCCGAAGATCAGCGCACGCTGCGTCATCGACACCGGGTTGACGAGTTCCCACACCGCCTGGCCGGTGAGCGCGCAGGCCACGAGCACAGCGCCGAGCAACCAGTAGCGCAGCGAAGCATGCGGTGCGCGGCCGGTCGGCACGCGCAAGCGGCGGCGCAGCCAGGCCGCAGCATCGGTAACGACGTTGACCGGGCAGACCCAGGCGCAGAACACACGGCCGCCGACGATTGCATAAAAGGCGACGACGATGGCCGCACCCAGCAGCGCGCTCATCTCCGGCATGTGGCGCGCGGCCAGCACCTGCGCCAGAACGAAAGGGTCGGTCAGCAGCAGCACGTCCAATGTAAGGCTCGACGACAGGTTGCCCTTGACGATCCAGACCCCGGCCCAAGGACCGAGCAGGAACAGGCCCAGCACGGCCGCCTGAGTCAGTCGGCGCAGCACCAGGAAACGATGCGCCGCCCACCAGCCCTTGGCGATGACGGCGGCGCGGCCCGGTGCGTCGCCCGCTGCTGTCGTGGCCCTGGCCGCAGGCGCGGCAATGTCGATGGGTGCGCTGTTCATCGCAGGCCCGTGGCGCTGCTCGCCGCGCGTTCTGCATTGCTCGCTGCGGCACCCGCAGGGTCATACGCGGCGCGACCGCTGCGCAGCGGCGCCAAGTCACCCGGCACCGGCTGGGCCGGCAGGTTCTGCACCGGCAGATCGAACCGCGGCCGCCCCGGCTGATTGCCGCCCTCCCATCCCTTGCGGTAGTGGTGGCCGAGTTCGCCGCGCGCCAGCGCGGCCGGCAGCACCTTGATCGCGGCTTGTTCGAGCACACAGCTCTTCTCGCACTTGCCGCAACCCGTGCAGGCGTCGGCATGCACAGTGGGCAGCAGCATGGCGTGGCGGTCGCTGCGCGGGTTGCTGACCTTGGCCAGCGTGATCGCCTTGTCGATCAACGGGCAGACGCGGTAGCAGACATCGCAGCGCAGGCCGAGGAAGTTGAGGCAGGTCTCCTCGTCGATCAGCACCGCCACACCCATGCGCGCCTTCGTGATGTCGGTCAGTGCCGGGTCGAGGGCGCCGCTCGGGCAGGCCTTGACGCAGGGCACGTCCTCGCACATCTCGCACGGGATGTCGCGGGCCACGAAGTACGGCGTGCCGATGGCGACGTCGGCAGCCATGCCGTGACCCCAGTCGGACAGCTTCAGGTTGCGCGGCGGGCAATCGCGAACACACAGCCCGCAGCGCAGACAAGCGGCAAGGAAACGGTCCTCGTCGATCGCGCCAGGCGGGCGCAACGCCTGAGCCGGCCGCGCCGTGGCGCTGCGGCCGACGAGCGCGGCGCCGCCGGCCAGCAGGCTGGCGCTGGCAGCGCGCGCAGCGCCCTGCAACACGGTGCGGCGGCTGAGTGGCATCGAAAAGCCGACCGAGACTCAGACGCGCGTGACCTTGACGGCGCACTTCTTGTAGTCGG
The DNA here is from genome assembly GCA_963814385.1 of uncultured beta proteobacterium. GTDB lineage: Bacteria > Pseudomonadota > Gammaproteobacteria > Burkholderiales > Burkholderiaceae_C > CADEEN01. The sequence continues at coordinate 29,207 of CAWFCX010000044.1, read as the reverse complement.
TCTCCTTGCTGATCGGGCAGGTGGCATCGAGCGTCAGCTTGTTGACCAGCCGCCCTTCGTCGAAGAAGGGCACGAAGATCAGCCCGCGCGGCACCTTGTTGCGCCCGCGCGTTTCGACATGCGCCGTGATCTCGCCGCGCCGCGACGCGACCTTGATCTGCATCCCGCGCTGGATGCCGCGCGCCTGCGCATCGTCCGGGTGCATGAAGACCACAGCCTCGGGCACGGCGCGGTGCAGCTCACTGACGCGGCGCGTCATCGAGCCGGTGTGCCAGTGCTCGAGCACGCGGCCGGTGCACAGCCACAGGTCGTAGTCCTTGTCAGGGCTCTCGGCTGCCGGTTGGTAGGGCAACGCGAAGATGTTGGCCTTGCCGTCCTTGTTGCCGTAGAACTTCACGCCCTCGCCGGCCTTGACGTACGGGTCATAACCTTCGCGGAAGCGCCACAGGGTCTCCTTGCCGTCGACCACCGGCCAGCGCAGGCCGCGCACCTCGTGATACGTGTCGAACGGCGCCAGGTCATGGCCATGGCCGCGGCCGAATTCGGCGTATTCCTCGAACAGGCCCTTCTGCACGTAGAAGCCCGCCGCCTTGCTCTCGTCGTTGACGTAGTCCTTGATGAACTTGCCGTTGACCTTGCCCAGATCGGCCACACCGAACTTGTTGACCTTGCCGTTCTTGAACAGCACGTCGAACATCGTCTTGCCTTTGTATTCCGGCTTCTTGGCCAGCAGCTCCGCGGGCCAGACCTCTTCCATCTTGAAGCGTTTGGCGAACTCGAGGTACTGCCACAGGTCGCTGCGCGACTTGCCCGGCGCGCTGACCTGCTGGCGCCAGAACTGCGTGCGCCGCTCGGCATTGCCGAAGGCGCCTTCCTTCTCGACCCACATCGCCGACGGCAGGATCAGGTCGGCAGCCATCGCACTGACAGTCGGATAGGCATCGCTGACGACGATGAAGGTCGCCGGGTTGCGCCAGCCGGGATAGATCTCGCCGTTGACGTTGGGCCCGGCCTGCATGTTGTTGGTCGTGCTGGTCCAGTAGCACTTCAACTTGCCGTCCTTGAGTGCACGGCTTTGCGCCACGGCATGCAAGCCGATCTTGTCGTTGAGCGTGCCTTCGGGCAACTGCCAGATCTCTTCGCTGTGCTTGCGGTGCTCGGGGTTGGTGACCACCATGTCGGCCGGCAGGCGGTGGGCGAAGGTGCCGACCTCGCGCGCCGTGCCGCAGGCACTCGGCTGGCCGGTCAGCGAGAACGGGCTGTTGCCCGGCTGGCTGATCTTGCCCGTCAGCAAGTGCAGGTTGTAGACCATGTTGTTGGCCCAGGTGCCGCGCGTGTGCTGGTTGAAGCCCATGGTCCACAGACTCATCACCTTGAGCTTCGGGTCGGCGTAAACCTTGGCCAACTCCTCGAGCTGCTTGACCGGCACGCCCGATATCGCGCTCGCCTTCTCCGCCGTGTACTCGCTGACGAACTTGGCGAACTCCTCGAACGTCATCGGCGTGCTGTCGCTCGGATTGCCTTTGGGTTTGCCGTCGGCGCCCGCGTAGCCGTTGCTCTTGGCGTCCTTTTCCAGCACATGCGCGGGCCGCAGGCCGTAGCCGATGTCGTCGGCGCCCTTCTTGAAGTTGACGTTCTTCTTCACGAACTCGGTGTTGACCTTCTTGTTCGCGATCAGGTAGTGGGCGATGTAGTTGAGGATCGCCAGGTCGGTCTGCGGCTTGAAGATGATGCCCTGATCGGCGAGATCGAAGCTGCGGTGCTCGAAGGTCGACAGCACCACCACCTTGCTGTTCGGATTGCTCAGCCGCCGGTCGGTGATGCGGCTCCACAGCACCGGGTGCATCTCGGCCATGTTGGAGCCCCAAAGCACGAAGGCATCGGCCTGCTCGATGTCGTCGTAACAGCCCATCGGCTCGTCGATGCCGAAAGTGCGCATGAAGCCGGCCACCGCGCTGGCCATGCAGTGGCGCGCGTTGGGATCGAGGTTGTTCGAACGGAAGCCCGCCTTCCACAGCTTGACGGCGGCATAACCCTCCCAGATCGTCCACTGGCCCGAGCCGAACATGCCCACACCGGCTGGGCCGTCGCTCTTGAGCGCCTCCTTCCACTTGGCGGCCATGAGGTCGAAGGCTTCGTCCCACTCGACCGGGACGAACTCGCCGTTCTTGTCGTACTTGCCGTCCTTCTTGCGCATCAACGGCGTGGTCAGGCGGTCCTTGCCGTACATGATCTTCGACAGGAAGTAGCCCTTGATGCAGTTCAGCCCGCGGTTCACCGGCGCCTCGGGGTCGCCCTGCGTGGCAACGACGCGGCCGTCCTGCACGCCCACCATCACCGAGCAGCCGGTGCCGCAGAAGCGGCACGGCGCCTTGTCCCAGCGCACGGCAGCGTCGGCCGCCGTCGGCTGTTGCGCGTGCACGGCGATCGGGATGCCAGCCGCCGCCGCGCTCGCCGCCACGGCCTGTGCCTTCAGAAATTCTCGACGGTTCGATGTCATGTTGCCTTCCTTGTTGCATCGGCGTGGTCGCACAGAAGAGCGCTGCCCCCATCGATGGCGTTCATGTGCTGCGCGCGCCCTCGGCGCCGAGTGTCTGCAGGCTGCCGCGCCAGGCGCGGTAGTCGATCGCTTCGGCGGCAGGCATCGGCGGTTCGTCGCCGCTGTGCTCGTAGACCAGCGAGGTGCAGAGCATCTGCGGCGCGTTGGCGATGGCCGCCATCGTCGCCGCCGCCGGCTGGCGCTGCCCGTCGACCAGCGCGTCTTCGATCACCAGCACGAGGCGGCCGTCGCCTGGGTCGAGCGCGATCTCGACGCCGGGTGTCGTCGACAGTTGCGCGGCGACGCTGGCCTTCAGCGCGGGGCGCACGCGCACGATGACGCCGAGGATGCTCATGGTGATCGATGCCTTTGGTCTCGAAGGCGGGCACCGTAGCCGCCGGACGCACAGGCCAGCTTGATGCAGATCAGCCCGCGCACCGCAGCCGTGCCGCACAGTGCACCACGCAACACATGGACGCGCGACGCCGCTCGCTCCTGCGCGGCCGCTGGGCCGACGCCGGGGCCACCCCTCCAACGCCACCACCACGGCCGCCCTGGGCGCTTCGGCCTGACGATGCTTTCACCGGGGCCTGCACGCGTTGCGGTGATTGCGTTCGCGCGTGTCCGGAAAACATCCTCGCCACCGGCGACGGCGGCTACCCGGTGATCAGCTTCGCGACGGCCGGATGCAGCCTGTGTGGTGACTGTCGGCGCGTGTGTGCGCCAGGCGCACTGCAAGGCGACGCGCCACTGCCGGCTTTTGCCTGGCGTGCCCACATCGAGAGCTCATGCCTGGCCCACCTTGGCGTCGAGTGCCGCATCTGTGGCGACGCGTGCGATGCGCGTGCCCTGCGTTTCGTGCCAATGCACGGCAGCGTCGCTCAGCCGCAACTGCAGCCGTCGTCATGCACTGGCTGCGGGGCCTGCGTGTCAGTGTGCCCGGCCGGCGCCATGGCGTTGCGCTGACAGGCGCGAGCGCAAGGCGCCCTCAGCGCCGCATCGCACGCACCAGCAACAACACCGGCAGCAGCCCGACGGCCACGATCGCGATCGACGGCAGCGCGGCTTCGGCCAGACGCTCGTCGCGGGCCAGGTTGTAGGCCACGACCGCCAGGGTGTCGCTGTTGAAGGGCCGCAGCACCAGGGTGGCCGGCAGTTCCTTCATCACGTCGACGAAGACCAGCAGCATCGCCGCAAACAGCGAACGCTTGAGCAGAGGGGCATGGACCTGAAGCAGCAAGCGGCCGCGCGAGGCGCCGAGCATGCGCGCGCTGTCGTCCAGGCTCGCAGGCAGTCGTGTGTAGCCGACTTCTACGGTTTGCAACGCCACCGCCGAGAACCGCACGAGGTAGGCGAAGAGCAAGCCGACCACTGTGCCGGTGACCAGCGCGGCCAACGGCAAGCTGGGCCATTGCAACTGCAAGACGCCGAGCGGCAGCAGGATGCCGACCGCAATCACGGTGCCCGGCACGGCGTAGCCGAGCGAGACGAGGGTGGTACCGGCTTGCAGCGCACGCGTGCGCAGGTCGCGCGGCGAGGTGATCCGCAGCACGAACACCAGTGCCAGTGCGAGTGCGGCGGCGGCGACAGCGGCCAGCGCAGAGAGCTGGAAGCTGTTCAGGCACCACTGCACAAAACGCGCCCAGGGAATTCCGACGTCGCCGTAGGCCGCTTCGCGCCAAACCAGTCGCACCAGCAGACTCAGCGGCAAGACGAAGCCGAGCGCCACCGGCAGCGCGCACAGCGCCCACGCCAGCAGCGCCAGCCGGCCGCGCAAGACCACGGGCCGGGCCTCGCGGCCGTCGGTAGCGGAGATGCGCGTGGCCGCAAAGCGCAGCGTGCTGCGCGCGCGCCGTTCGGCCCACAACAGCGCCGCCACGACGATCAACAACACCGACGCGATCTGCGCGGCGGCGACGCGGTCGTTCATCACCAACCAGGCTTTGAAGATGCCGGTGGACAGCGTGGAGAGGCCGAAATACGCGCCGACGCCGTAGTCGGCCAGCGTTTCCATCAGCGCCAGCGCCACGCCGGCCACCAGCGCCGGGCGCGACAGCGGCAAGGCCACTTCACGAACGCGACGCCAGAAGCCGGCGCCGAGCAGGCGCGCGGCTTCCATCAGGTGGATCCCGCGTTCGGCAAGCGACGTGCGCACCAGCAGATAGACATACGGGTAGAGGGCGAGCACGAAGAGCACGGTCGCGCCGGGCAGGCTGCGCACATCGGGCCAGAGCGCACCTTTGGCGCCGGTCAGCGCCCGCAGCGCGCCTTGCAGCGCGCCGCTGTATTGCAGAAAGTCGGTATAGACGTAGGCCATCACGTAGGCCGGCATCGCCAGCGGCAACAGCAGAGCCCACTCGAAGACGCGCCGGCCCGGGAACTCGAACAAGGCCACCGCGGCCGCCGCGCCGGCGCCGACCGCCGCGACGCCGACCGCGACCCCCACCGACAGCAGCAGCGACTGCATTGCGTAGCCGCCGAGCACCGTCTGCGCCTGGTGCGCGAGCACGCTCCACGCCGACGCGTCGAAGCTGACCCACGCGGCGAGCACGCCGAGCACCGGCAGCGCGAGCAACAGACACAACAGGGTCAGCAGGATGCGCATCGGGGAAGCCACGACCGCATTCCAAGTGAATGCGAATGATTCTTATGTGACAGCTATGATACGGCGATGTTCCTCGACATCCGCGACGTCGGCGTTCGATACGCTGCCAACCGCAACGTAGCCCCCAAGCTCGCTGCGCTCGCGGCCCCCCAAGGGGGCGCGAGCGGCTTGGGGCGGCCCGGCGCCGGCCCCGGCCACGACGCGGTCAACAATGTCTCGCTGTCGCTGGCCAAGGGGCAGATCGGTGTCCTGATCGGCCCGTCGGGCTGCGGCAAGACTTCGCTGCTGCGCGCCGTGGCCGGGCTCGAAAAACTCGCCGAAGGCAGCGTGCGCATGGACGGCCGCGTGCTGGCCGATGCGCAAACACATGTCGAGCCCGAAGAGCGACGCATCGGCATGGTGTTCCAGGACTACGCGCTATTCCCGCACCTGAACGTGCGCGACAACGTCGCCTTTGGCATTCGCCATCTGCCGCGCGCTGAGTGCGAGGCGCGAGTGCAGGAGGTACTAGAGCGCGTCGGTCTGGCGCATGCAGGGCGGCGTGCACCGCATCAGCTCTCCGGCGGTCAACAGCAGCGCGTGGCGTTGGCCAGAGCGCTGGCGCCTCAGCCGCAACTGCTGCTGCTCGACGAGCCGTTTTCGAGCCTCGACGCCGATCTGCGCGAGCGCCTGGCACAAGACATCCGCACCATCCTCAACCAGTCGGACACGACAGCGCTTTTTGTCACCCACGACCAGTTGGAAGCCTTTGCCATCGGCGACGTCATCGGCGTCATGCACCGCGGCCGCCTGGAACAATGGGACGACGCCTATTCGCTCTATCACCGCCCAGCCACGCGCTTCGTCGCCGACTTCATCGGCCACGGCGTGTTCACGCGCGGCGAGGTGGTGACCACCGCCGACGGCCCGCGCGTGATGACCTCGCTCGGTGCGCTGGCGGATGCGGCGGAGTGCCCCCTGCCCGGCGCCTACCCGAACGATCAATGCGACGTGCTGCTGCGCGCCGACGACATCGTGCACGACGACGATGCACCGGTGCGGGCCTGCATCGAGCGCAAGGCGTTTCGCGGCTCGGAGTTCCTGTACACGCTGCGCCTGGCCTCGGGTGAACAGGTGCTGGCGCATGTGCCGAGCCACCATGACCACCAGATCGGCGAGTGGATCGGCATCCGGCCGCTGGTCGATCACGTCGTGACCTTTGAACGCTCTGCCGAACCCCCGCAAACAGGTCAGTGAACTTTGGCCCTGTTAGCGCCTCCGAGAAGGGTCACGGGCGTATATTCGGTTTTGAGTTTGTCAAGGGAGTCCCAAGCATGGGCGCCAAATTGAAGATTGCCGGTTTTGTCGCGCTCGGCGCGGTGGCCGGTGCGTTGACCACGATGCAATTGCAAGCGGTTGCAAGGGCGAGCTACGCACCACTGCCACTCGAAGAGATGCAGCAACTGGCGGCCGTGTTCGGGATGATCAAGACCGACTATGTCGAGGCGGTGGACGAGAAGAAGCTCGTCACCGACGCCATCGCCGGCATGGTCTCCGGGCTCGACCCGCACAGCCAGTATTTCGACAAGAAGAGCTTCCGAGAATTCCGCGAAGGCACGACCGGCAAATTCGTCGGCATCGGCATCGAGATCGCCATGGAAGACGGTCTGGTCAAGGTCGTCTCGCCGATCGAAGGCTCTCCGGCGTTCCGCGCCGGCTTGAAGAGCGGCGACCTGATCACCCGCATCGACGACACGCCGGTCAAGGGCCTGTCGATCGACCAGGCCGTCAAGCGCATGCGCGGCGAGCCCAACACCAAGGTCTCGCTGACGGTGTTCCGCAAGGACGAGTCACGCAGCTTCCCGGTGAGCCTGATGCGCGAAGAGATCCGCCAGCAGAGCGTGCGCTCGAAGATGATCGAGCCGGGCTATGCCTGGGTCCGGCTGACCGTGTTCCAGGAACGCACGCTGGATGACTTTTCGAAGAAGGTCGAAGAGCTTTACAAGGCCGACCCGAACATCAAGGGCATCGTGCTCGACCTGCGCAACGATCCGGGCGGCCTGCTCGACGGCGCGGTCGGCGTGTCTGCCGCCTTCTTGCCGAACAACGTGGTCGTGACCACCACCAACGGCCAAGTCGCCGACTCGAAGCAGAGCTTCAATGCCGCCCCCGAGTACTACGCGCGCCGCGGCGCCGACCCGCTGCGCCGCCTGCCCGAAGCGGTGAAGAAGGTACCGCTGGTGGTGCTGGTCAACGAAGGCTCGGCCTCGGCCAGCGAGATCGTGGCCGGGGCGCTGCAGGACCACAAGCGCGCGATCGTCATGGGCTCGCAGACCTTCGGCAAGGGTTCCGTACAGACTTGGCGGCCCCTCACCGCCGACACGGCGCTGAAGATCACCACCGCGCGCTACTACACGCCCACCGGCCGCTCGATCCAGGCCACCGGCATCGTGCCCGATGTGTGGCTCGACGAGACCGCCGAGGGCAACGTCTTTGCCGCGCTGCGCACCCGCGAGGCCGACCTCGACAAGCACTTGCAAGGCAAGGACGAGAAGAAGGACGAAGCCCGCGTCAAGGCGCGCGAAGAAGCGCGCAAGAAACTCGAAGAACAACTGGCCAAGAGCAAGGACCAGCAGCCCAAGCCGCTGCCCGAGTTCGGCAGCGCCGAAGACTGGCCGCTGCGCCAGGCGCTGAACCAGCTGCAAGGCAAGGTTGTCGTTGCCTCGAAGACGGCCTCCGAGCGCAAGGCGGAAGCGAAGACCGAGTAGGCTTGCGACTCCGCGAGCAAGGCCCCAGGCCCGCTTCGGCGGGCCTTTCTGTTTCAGGCGGGCCTTTTTCTTTTGGCGAAGCCCATGAACGACGACCAGCTCCTGCGCTACTCGCGCCACATCCTGCTCGACGAGATCGGCATCGAAGGCCAGCAGCGGCTGCTCGCATCGCACGCGCTCGTCATCGGCGCCGGCGGCCTGGGCTCGCCGGTGGCGCTGTACCTCGGCACCGCGGGCGTAGGGCAGATCACGATCGTCGATCACGACACGGTCGATCTGACCAACCTGCAACGCCAGATCGCGCACAACCTGGCACGTGTGGGCACGCCGAAGGCGACCTCGGCGCAGGCGTCGATCGCGGCGATCAACCCGGACGTGCAGGTCACGCCGCTGATCGAGCGCGCGGATGCGAAGCGGCTCGACGTGCTCGTCGCGCAGGCCGACGTGGTGCTCGACTGCTCCGACAACTTCAAGACGCGCCACGCCGTCAACGCGGCCTGCGTGAAGCACAAGAAGCCGCTGGTCTCCGGCGCGGCAATCGGCTTCGACGGCCAGATCTCGGTCTATGACACGCGAACCGCCGACGCGCCGTGTTACGCCTGCATCTTCCCGCCCGAGGCAACGTTCGAAGAAGTGCAGTGCTCGACCATGGGCGTGTTCGCACCGCTGGTCGGCATCATCGGCACGATGCAGGCTGCCGAAGCCTTGAAGCTGCTGATGGGTGTCGGCTCGTCGCTCGCCGGGCGCTTGCAGATGCTCGATGCGCGGTCGATGGAGTGGAATGAAATTCGAATGGCGCGGCAGCCGCACTGCACCGTGTGTTCTGGGCTCAGGGCCTGAGCACAACCTTCGCTGCCGCGCAGCGCCCCTGATCGAGATCGACGAAGGCCTGCTGCCCTTCGGCCAAAGTTCGCTCCTCGACCCACGACAGATCGCCGAACGTGCCGCTCGCCAACGCAGCGACTGTCGCCCTCAGGTCAGACGTGGTGTAGGTGTAGGTGCCGAGCAGCGTGATCTCGGCGAGCGTGAGCTTGCGCATGTCGATCTCGCTGGCCCAATCCTGCAAGCCGACATGCATGATGACGCCGCCCGGTTTGATGGCGGTGAAGGTTTGAGCACGCGTGGCTTTGGCGCCTACCGCGTCGATCACCACGTCGAAGCTGTTCTCGGCAGGTGCCGCTTGCCGCGGATCGATCGTCTCGCAGTGCGCGTGTTTCTCCACCGCAGCGCGACGCAGTGCGTTCAGCTCGGCCAGCACGATGCGGCGCACACCGAGCTGGCGCAGCAGCAGCGCGGCAAGCATTCCGATCGCGCCGCCGCCGATGATCAGCACGCGGCACTCGTGGATCGGCCTCACGAGAGCGCGCATCGTCAGGTTGATCGCATGCCAGGCGGTGGCGGCAGGCTCAGTCAAAGCAGCGGCGCGCGCCGACAAGTCTTGCGGCATCGCGATCAGCGAAGCGGCCGGGATGCTCATGAACTCGGCGAACGCGCCCGGCCGCGTCATGCCGACCATCGTGCGGTTCGCGCACAGGTTGTTGCGGCCCTGCACGCAGTACTCGCAGGTGCCACAGGTGATCAACGGGTTGCCGGTGAAGCGCGTGCCGACCTCGAAACCCGGCGCAGCCGAGTGCTCGATGCGGCCCACGAACTCGTGACCAAGCACGAGGCCCGGCTTTCGCCGTGGATCGTGGCCGTGCCAAGCATGCATGTCGGAGCCGCAGATGCCGACGGCTTCGATTTTCAGCACCACTTCGCCTTGCACCAGTTCGGGCAGCGGGCGCTCCTGCAACTGCACTTCGTTGGGTTGGGTGTAGACGAGGGCTTTCATCGGGGTGGGCTCGCGGTGTCGGTGATGGCGAGGCGCAACGCGTCGGCCATGCGTTGAATGTCGTCCGGCGTTGATACGAACGGCGGCGCGAGGATCAGCGTGTCGCCGGGCGCACGCGTGAGCACGCCATGATCGAAAGCAGCGGCTTGTGCTCGTGCACCGCGCACACCAGGCCCCGCAGGGTCAGGCGCGAGCTCGACGCCGGCAGCCAGGCCGATGTTGCGGATGCTGATGACACCCGGCGCATCGGCCAACGCATGCACGATCGTCTCGAAGCTCCGCGCGAGTTCGCGCACGCGCTGCGGCAACTGCTCCTCTTCGAGCACGTCGAGCATCGCCAAACCCGCTGCGCAAGCCAGCGGATGGCCCGAGCAGGTGTAGCCATGCATCAGCTCGGCAAGGTGGGGCGGGCCGTGCATCAACGCATCGTGAATCTCGCGTTTGACAATCACACCGCCGAGCGGCGCGGCACCGTTGCTCACTGTTTTCGCAAAAACGATCATGTCGGGCACGACGCCGAGCGCCTGCGCCGCGAACATCGCCCCCAGCCGGCCAAAGCCGGTGATGACCTCGTCGAAGATCAGCAGCAAGCCGTGGCGATCGCAAATCTCGCGCAGGCGTTGCAAGTAGCCTCGCGGCGGCACCAGCACCCCGGTCGAACCGGCGACAGGCTCCACGACCACGGCTGCGATGTTCGACGCATCGTGCAGCGCGATGATCCGCGTCTCGAGTTCATCCGCCATCTCGGCGCCGATCGCAGGCTGACCACGCACGAAGGCCTGCGTGGCCGGATCCCAGGTCGAGCGCAAGTGGTCGCTGCGCAGCAGCGCTCCACCGAAGGCGCGCCGGTTGTTGGTCATGCCGCCGACCGAGATGCCGCCAAAGCCGACGCCATGAAAACCGCGCTCGCGGCCAATGAACAGGTTGCGCTGACCTTCGCCGCGCGCGCGCCAGTGCGCCAATGCGATCTTCAACGCGGTGTCGATCGCCTCCGAGCCGCTGTTGACGAGAAACACCCGGTCCAGGCCCGGCGGCGCGAGCGCGCCGATGCGCTCGGCAAGTTCGAACGCGCCTGTGTGCCCGACCTGAAAACTCGACGCGAAGTCCAGCGTATCGATCTGCCGCTTCATCGCATCGGCGATCTTCGGGTGCCGATGCCCTGCCCCAACGCACCAGAGGCCCGACGTGCCGTCGAGCACTTCGCGGCCTTCTGGGGTGCGGTAGGCGATGCCTTGCGCCGAAGCGACCAAGCGAGGTGAAGACTTGAACTGCCGGTTCGGCGTGAACGGCATCCAAAAGGCGTCGGTGCGGGCGTTCATCGTGCGGTGTAGCCGCCATCGACCATGAGCGTCTGGCCGGTGATGTAGCTGCTGGCGTGGCTGGCAAGGAAGACCGTCACGCCGTGCAGATCGGCGAGTTCGCCGTTGCGGCCGATGCACGTTTGCTGCGCATGCCGCTCGGCCAGCGCCGCATCGGCAAAAACAGGCGCGGTCAGCGCGGTCGGGAAGAAGCCGGGGCCGATGGCGTTGCAGGTGATGCCGCGTGTTCCCCACTCCTGCGCGACTGCGCGTGTGAGTTGCACGATGCCGCCCTTGCCGGCGCCATACGGTGCGCTGTTGGCAAACGCTCGGTGGCTTTGCAACGAGGCGATGTTGATCACGCGGCCCCAGCCGCGCTTGGCCATGCCGGGCGCGAGAGCTTGCGTCAGGAAGAACGGAGCACCGAGGTGCAGCGCGAGTTGCGTTTGCCACGCCTCGGGTGTGACTTCGGCAAACGGTTGGCGAAAGTTGGTGCCGGCCGCGTTGACAAGGATGTCGATGTCGCCCGCCTGCGTCGCCGCGGCGCGCAGTGCCACCACGTTGGTGAGATCGGCGCTCAGGGTGTCAGCCTCGATGCCCTCATCGCGCAACTGCCTCGCTGTCGCGATCAACTCGGCCTCGCGCCGCGCAACCAGCAGGACGCGCGCCCCGGCCAGCCCGAGAGCGCGTGCCATCGCCGCGCCGAGGCCCGAGTTGCCGCCTGTGATGAGCGCGCGCTTACCACTCAGCTCGAACAGTGACGCGACACTGCTCATACCTTCACCGTCTCCCCGCGCTCGAAGTGCTGATCGGGAAAGTACTTCGCCAGCCGATCGTCGGCGGTTCGCGCATGCGCCTCCATGCCCTCGAGCCGCGAGATGCGCGCCGTGACCTCGCCGATGTCGCGAGCGGCCTCGCGCGTCATGCGCTGCCACGTCAGTGTCTTCATGAACTTGTGCACCGACAACCCGCCCGAGTAGCGCGCCGCGCCCTTGGTCGGCAGCACATGGTTCGGGCCGCTGGCCTTGTCGCCGTAGGCCACCGTGGTTTCCTCGCCGAGGAAGAGCGAGCCATAGCAGGTGAGGTGGGCCAGCCACCAGTCGAGATCACGCGTATGCACTTCGAGGTGTTCGGGCGCATGGCGGTCCGACAGCGCAGCGACCTCTTCGCGCGTGTCGCAGACGATGACCTCGCCGTAGTCGCGCCACGCCGCGCCAGCAGCATCGCGCGCCGTCGGCGGCAGCGCGTCGATCAGCGCCGGCATGCGCCGCATCACCTCTTCGGCCAGCACACGCGAGGTCGTGAACAGCCACGCCGGGCTCTCGTGGCCGTGCTCGGCCTGGCCGACGAGATCGCTCGCGACAATGGCCGCATCAGCACTGTCGTCGGCAATCACCGCCACCTCCGACGGCCCGGCAAATACATCGATGCCGACCTTACCGAAGAGTGTGCGCTTGGCCTCGGCAACGAACTTGTTGCCCGGACCGACGATCACGTCGGCTGGCTTGCCGGAGAACAAGCCCTCGGCCATCGTCGCGATGGCCTGCACGCCGCCGAGTGTCATGATGACATCAGCCCCCGCCTTGTCGAAGGCGTAGAGCAGATACGGGTGCATCGGCCCGCCGCGAAACGGCCCCGAGCAGGCGACGATCGTCTTCACGCCCGCCGCCTTGGCGGTGGCCACGCCCATGTAGGCCGAGGCGATGTGCGCATAGCGGCCGGCCGGCGCATAACAACCTGCGACGTTGACCGGCAGCACACGCTGGCCAGCCGTCACGCCCTTGTGCACCTCGACCGAAAACTCCGACAGCGATTGGCGCTGTGCATGGGCAAACGCACTGACCTGCGCGATTGCGAAGTCGATGTCGCGTTTCACCACCGAGGGCACTTCCGCAGCACGCCGATCGATCTCGGCGCGCGTCAGCACGATCTCGCCGTCCCACTGATCCAGCGTCTTCGCATACGCGCGCACGGCGGCCTCGCCGTTCTTGCCGATCTCCGCGAGCATCTCCGTCACCACCTTCTGCGCGGTGGCGGTTTCGGTCTCCGGCGTCTTGCTCGCCTTCTTCAGATAGGTCGTGCTCATCGCAAGCTCACTTGGCGTTGTTCGCAAAGTCGCGCAGTTTCGCATCGGCCATCACGCGCTTCATGTACACGTCAGTGATGAAGTCGGTGGACTGCGGGACAGTCTGAATCGCGCCGGTGCCGCGCATGAAGATCGAGATCTGGCCGAACCAGGCGTCCATGTCGGAGTTGCCGCGGCTGCGGTCCATGCGCGCGATCTGGCTTTGCAGATCGAAGGTCGGCCGCGTGTCGAATTCCTTCTTCATCGACGCATCGCTGATCGACACGCCGCCCTGGTCGTAGAACTTCTTCATCATCGCGATGGCTTCGGGCTTGTGCGCGGTGGCCCATTTCCACGCGCGCAGGTACACCGCGAGGAATTTGGCGACGTTCTCCGGGTTCTGCTCGGCATACTCGCCGCGCGCGATCAACGCGCCGGGCACGACGACGCCACCGTCCTTGCCGCTGCAAAGGACCTTCGCGCCGGCCTTTTCCTCGAGCGTGTAGATGTTGGGCGCCCACACGCCCGCCAGGTCGGCGTTGTTCGACGACACCGCCGAGATGATCTCGGCCTGGCCCATGTTCTTGATCGTCACGTCGGCTTTGGCCAGGCCGTACTTTTTCAAGCAACTCTGCACCGCGTAGTCCCCGGTCGAGTTGGCGGTGAGCACGATGGTTTGGCCCTTCATGCTCTTCGGATCCTTGGTGATCTTGTCGGCCACTTCCTTTCGCACGAGCAGCGCGTTGCCAGCGGACTCGTCGTTGGTGACGCCGATCGTCTTGATGCCGAAGCGCACATGGCCAAGCACCGCGGGCACCGAGCCGGTACCGCCGACGTCCCATGACTTGCTCGCCGCTGCCGCGATCTGGGGCACGCCGGCCGGGAAGGTCGAGAACACCGGCTTCAAACCGACCTCGGCCCACCAGCCCTTCTCGGTGGCAATGTGGAATGGCAGCGCCCAATAGAGCGCCGGCTGGTAGCTGACTTTGATTTCGGTGAGTTGCTGCGCGGAGGCGACGCCGCCCGCGATCAACGAAGTGGCTAGAACCGCAGCACGCAAATGGAACTTCATGACAAGTCTCCTGGTGGGTGAAAGTTGATTCAATGTTCGTCGCCGAGCTGCTGCTCTCGCAACAGCTTCCAGACATGGGTGCGCAGGTGCACGAAGGACGGCAGGTCCATCACGTCTTCGATGCGCTTGTGCTGGTCCCAATCTTCGGCTTCGCGGATCGTCTTGACGTCGATGATTTCGCGCACCGTGCCCGGCCGGCGCGACATGACGACGATGCGGTCGGCCAGATACACCGCCTCTTCGACGGCGTGGGTGATGAACAGCACCGTGCGCGGGTTCTTGCGCGCCAGGCGCACGAGTTCCTCCTGCATGACGACGCGCGTCTGCGCATCGAGCGCGCCGAACGGCTCGTCCATCAGCAAGACTTTGGGGTCGAGCACATAGGCGCGCGCGATCGCCACGCGCTGCTGCATGCCGCCGGAGAGCTGATGTGGATACGCCTGCTCGTAGCCGCCGAGGCCCATCAGCGCAATGATCTGGTCGATGCGCCGCTTGCGCTCGGCCGCATCGACCGACAGCGAATGCAGGCCGAACTCGATGTTGTCCCAGACCGTCTTCCAGGGAAACAACGCGAAGGCCTGGAACACCACCGCACGGTCGGGGCCAGGATTCGTGACCACTTCACCATCGACGCGAACTTGGCCGCCGGTCGGGTGCTCCAAGCCGGCCGCCATGCGCAGACAGGTCGTCTTGCCGCAGCCAGACGGTCCCACGATGGCAACGAACTCACGGTCCTTGACTTCCAGGTTGATGTCTTGCAGCGCGACGAAGTCCTTGCCGTTCTGGTGGAAGACGCGCTGCACGTTCTGGAACTGGATGATCGCCATGGCTGCCTACACCCCTCTGCGCTTCTCGATGATCACCTGCACGCGCCGCAACGCCACATCGATCAGCAGGCCGACGATGCCGATGGCCACCATGCCGCACATCACCGTCGTCGTCGACACCGCTGCCTGGCCCTTGACCATCATGTTGCCGACGCCGCTGGCTGCGACGATCAGCTCGGCGCCAACCAGCGATTGCCAGCCCAAGCCCGCCGAAATGCGCAGGCCGGCCACGATGGATGGCACGGCGGCTGGCAACAGCACCTCGGTCATCGAGCGCCAGGCACTCGCGCCCAGCATCTGAGCGGCCTCGATGTACTTGCGATCGACCTGCTTCGCGCCGCGGTAGGTGTTGATCAGAACCGGCGGAAAGGCTCCCATGAAGATGATCAGCACCGGCCCGCCGATGCCGGTGCCGAACCACAGCGCAGCAAACGGCACCCAAGCGATCGGTGCGACGAAACGCACCGCTTCGAAGGCCGGGGAGACGATCCGATCGACCCACTTGAACCACGCCATCAGCAGGCCGAGCGGGATGCCGATGGCCACGGCGAGCAAGAAACCCATGAGGAAACGCTGCAAGCTCGCCAGCAAGTGCTCGTGCAGCGTGTGGCCGGCAAAGGGCTCGACGATCAGTTGCGCGAAACGTGTCACCACCTCCCACGGCGCTGGCAGAAATGTGCGCGAGGTGATGCCGGACAGCGCGGCCACCGTCCACAGTGCGAAGAAGCTCACCGCGCCGGCGACGGACAGGCGCCAGAAGCGCGCTGCATCCAGGCGCAGCTCGATCATGCGAGCGCCTTCCACGGCATCACACGGTGCTCGATCCAGCCAAGCAGCTGCGTCATTGCCCAGCCGCACAGCGCCACGCTGACCATGCCGACGAGGATCATCGCGGGGAAGATGTCCTGCGCCGCCTGGTTGAGGATCTGCCCCAGGCCCGCCACGGCGCCAACCAGCTCGGCGGCGACAAGCGTCGTCCACGACGCTTGCAGCGACAAGCGCAGCCCGGTGAAGATGCTCGGCAGCGCGCCGGGAATCAGCACCTCGCGCCAGTAGCGCCAGCCCTTCACATCGAGCATCGCCGCAGCTTCGAAGATCGGCCGGTCGATCTGGCGCACGCCGGTGTAGCTGTTGATCACCGACGGCACGAAGGCCGAGACGAAGATCACCATCATCTTGGCCGCGTCGCCGAGACCGAGCCAGACGATGGCCAGAGGAATCCACGCCAGCGGCGGGATCGGCCGCAACATCAGGAAGATCGGGTTGATGAAGGCTTCGGCGACGCGGCTCGCGCCCATCGCCAGGCCGAGCATCACGCCAATGGACGAGGCAACGACGAAACCCATCGTCACGAGCAGCACGCTGCGCAGCACATGCTCGTGCAGCCGGCCGTTGCTGTAGCCCTCGATCGCGATCTGCTGCAACGCCGTACCCACTTCAGCGGGCGTCGGAAAGCGCGCCGGCGAGATGAAGCCGGTGACCGCGGTCAACAGGTGCCACAACACCAGCACCGCGGCCAGCGCGAACAGCGCGCCGCCAGCGCGTGTGAGCAGGGAGCGTGGTGCGGAGAAGGCCATCCGATCTCACTCCAAATTGAAGTTCGCGTCCTTGATGAACAGGATGTTCGGGCTCTTCACATCGACTCCTCACTGACACCAGCACGCACCACGCGGCACCGGGCCGACACGCTGTAAACGTTTACAGTTTGGTGTTGAGAGTGTGGAGCGTCAAGCGCGATCTCAGCCTGGAGGCACCGGACTTTCCCTATGAAAGTCGGGCGCAGCAGCCCTGAGATCGTTCTGCAAACGCGTACATTTCGGCCATGTCCGCAGCCGACAAGCCCCTGCCGACGATCGAAGACGTGGCCCGCCGCGCTGGCGTGTCCACGGCCACGGTGTCGCGCGTGCTGAACCAGACCGATGCGGTGCGAGCCGCGCCGCGCGCCAAGGTGGAAGCCGCTGTCGCGGCGCTCAGCTATGTACCGCATGCCGGCGCGCGGACGATGAAGCTGCGCCGCAGCGGCACCATCGGCGCGGTCTTCCCCACGGTGGACAACGCGATCTTCGCCAAGGCGATCGATGCACTACAGCGCCGCCTGGCCGACGCCGGCCACCAATTGCTGATCGCCACCAGCGACTACGACCCGCGCACCGAAGAGCGCCAGGCGTTGACGCTGCTGGCGCGCGGTGTCGATGGCCTGCTGCTCTGCGGCTGCAGCCAAGGGCCAGAGTTGCTCGTTCGCCTGCGTCAGCGCGCGGTGCCTGTCGTGCACGTCATGAACTGGCCGGCGCCGCCCGATCGCATCTGCGTCGGCTTCGACAACGCGCGTGCGATGAAGCAGGCGGTGAAGTATTTGATCGACATGGGCCACCGCCGCATCGCCATGCTGGCCGGCATCACACAAGACAACGACCGCGCCGCCGCGCGCGTGCGCGGCCTGCGCGAAGCGCTGGCCGCAGCGCGCATCGCGCTGCCTGCGTCACGTCTGGTCGAGCGCCGCTACGGGCTGGAACCGGCGCGCGAAGGCCTGCGCCAGTTGATGGCTGCTGACCCGCCGCCGACAGCCATCGTCTGCGGCAATGACGTGCTCGCTTTCGGCGCGCTGCTCGAAGCGCAGCGCCTGGGCGTGGCCGTGCCGCAGCAGCTGTCGATCATCGGCTTCGACGACCTGGAACTCGCCGCGCACCTGCGCCCTGCACTGACCACGGTGCATGTGCCGGCCGACGAGATGTGGCGCTGCGCCGCCGATCGTGTGCTCGCTGCGCTGGCCGGTGAGGACTTGCCACGCGCGACGCAGATCCAAGTTGCGCTCGTCGTGCGCGACTCATCCGGGCCACCGCCGAAGCGCGTTGCGAAGCCGCGCTAGCTGTTGCGCTTCGGCGCCAGTGCAGTCCCGAACGCTGATGAAGCGCGCGCAGGCGAGGCGCGGCGAGCCCCGGCCAGACGGGTCGAAAGCTAGCGCAGCGGCAGGTTGGCCCGCAACTGGGCGGCGAAGGTAGAGACATCGATCGGCTTGGAGATGTAGCCGTCGCAGCCTGCCGCGCGCATCTTGGCTTCGTCGCCCTTCATGGCATATGCGGTGAAGGCGACGATGGCGATGTCGCGCGTGGCGGGGTCGTCCTTCAGGGCGCGGGCCAGGGCCAGGCCGTCCATGCCGGGCAACTGGACGTCCATCAGGATCACGTCCGGGCGACTGGCTTCGATGCTTTGCAGCGCCGCGGTGGCGTTCGCCACGCACTCGACTGCAAATCCAGCAGCCTCCAGAACGAATGCGGCCAGTTCGCTGTTGATCGCGTTGTCGTCGACGATCAGCGTGCGCGCTGCCCTCGCTTCGGTGGTCACGCTGGCGCCTCTGGCGGCAGTGCTGGAACTCTCGGGCGCCATCGCCGCAGCCGCTCCAGCATGGCGGCCAACGCACCGCCGCCCTTGCCGAGAATGGCCCGCGCCGAACGTGCCAAGCTCGCGTATTCCTCGTCGGTGAGGATCATGCTGGTCCAGATGTACACCGGCGTCTCGCGCCACTCCGGCAGTCGCTGCAGCGCGTCGAGCACGGCAAAACCGTCGAAATCCGGCATCATCAAATCGAGGATGATCGCGTCGGGCCGGTGCGTGGCCATCTCCTGCAAGGCCTGGCGGCCGTCCTGCAGACACACCGAGTCGATGCCGATGGCCTTCAAGGTGGCGCGCATCAGATCGAGCGCGAGCGGATCGTCGTCGATCACCATCACGTTCGCGCGGCCGGGCTCGGGCAGGCGAAAACGCGCCATCGCGGCCAACAATTCCTCGTTGCGCAGAGGCTTGCCCAGGATGTCCTCGATGGCGAACGAGGCCGCCGCACCCGCGTTGCCGGCCACGGTGAGCGCAACCACCGGTGAGCCGCTGCTCGGCCCCTCGTCGCGAATGCGCGCCAGCAGCGAGAGCCCACCGCTGTCAGGCAGCATCAGGTCGAGGGTCATGGCATCGAAGCCCTTGTCGCGCGCGAGGTGCAGTGCGCGCTCGCCGGTGTCGGCCGCCTGCACGTGGTAGCCCGCGCGCAGCAGGGCCCGTACCAGGCGCGATTGCACCAGTCGATCGTCTTCGACGACCAACATGTGGCGGCCTGCGTCGGCGACGGTCCGGGCTTCAACCGCGGCCCTCCGCGCCAGGTCGCTGCCATGCACACGGTTGAGCACGACGTGGAACACGCTGCCAAGGCCGGGTTCGCTTTGCACGCCCACGCTGCCACCTTGCGCCTCCACCAAGCGCCGCGTCAGCGCCAGCCCGAGGCCGGTGCCTTCATGCTGTTTGCTGTAGCCGGTGTCGAGCTGCTGGAACTCGGTGAACAGACGCGACAATTGATCGGGCGCGATGCCGATGCCGCTGTCCTCGACCTCGATGCGCACGTGCGCCGGCCCCTCGGCGCGCGCGCGCACGACCACGCTGCCACGCTCAGCAGAGAACTTGATCGCGTTGGACAGGTAGTTGTAGAGCACCTGCTTCAGCCGCGCCGGGTCGAGCACCAGGTCGGTCAGGCTGGCGTCGATGTCGCTGGACAGCTTGATGTGCTTGCGATCGATGGTCGTCTGCAGGATGTCGTTGACATCCTTGACCAGCGCAGCCAGATCGACCGGCTCCGGAAAGAATTCGAACTTGCCCGACTCGACCTTGGACAGGTCAAGCACGTCGTTGATCAGTTGCAGCAAGTGGCGCCCGCTGGTGGCGATGTGCCCCAGAAAGAGATGGTGCTTGGGCGAGTCGGGGCGGACGGCACCGCTGTGCAGAAGGTCGGCGAAACCGATGATGGCGTTCAGCGGCGTGCGCAGCTCGTGCGACATGTTGGCCAGGAACTGGCTCTTCAGGCGCGTGGCTTCCTGGATCTGTCGGTTCTCGGCCTCGAGGCGCTCGGCCATGCGGCGCGCTTCGTCGGACTGCTTGCGCTGCGTGATGTCGCTGATGATGCCGCTCATGCGTGTCGGCGGGTCGGCGTCTTGGCCCAGGCTGCCGTGCAGGGCGACCCAGTGCACGCTGCGGTCAGGCCAGAGGACGCGGAACTCGACGCGCCAGTCGACACGGGTGGCAAGCGCAGCGTCGAAAGCTGCCACCACGGCATCGCGGTCTTCGGCATGGGTGTGCCGCAGCAGCGTGTGCAGGCTCCAGCTGGGCTGCAGAGTCTCGTAGCCGAAGCAGCGATCGTGCTGTAGCGAACGGCGTATCGCGAGGCTGGCCAGGTCGAGCTCCCAATCACCGATCTGCGCCGACGAGAGCGTGAAGCGCAGCCGCGCCTGGCTGGCGCGCAGCGCCGATTCGGCGGCCCGCTGGCGCGTGATGTCGCGCGCGATCTTGGAAGCGCCGGCGATGCGCCCGTCCGCGTCGCGGATCGGCGAAATCGTCACCGAGATATCGATCGCCCGGCCGTCCTTGGTGCGGCGCACGGTATCGAAGGGCATCACCTTCACGCCACGCGCCAGATCGGCCAGGATGCGCATTTCCTCGTCCAGCCTGTCCGCCGGGATGAGCATCGTCACCGGCTGCCCGATGGCTTCCTCGGGGCGGTACCCGAAGATCGCCTGCGCCGCGGCATTCCAGCTCGTGATGCGGCCGTCCAAGGTCTTGCCGATGATCGCGTCATGCGACGACTCGACGATCGCCGCCATGCTGTTGGAGGCCACCAACGCCATGAGTTGTGCGCTGAGATCGCGCAGCACCATCGCCATGCCACTGACCGTTCCATCGGCGGCGCGCGTGAGGGCCGCCTTGACCTCCACCTGCTTGCGCGTGCCATCGCGGGCAACGGCCACCACGTGGTGCGCTTCGCCCATCGTGATATTGCGCTCGATCATGACGTCGACCGGGTTGCGGGTCAGCAGCGTCGGGTCGCGGTCTTCGCGCACAAACACGTTCCACAGCGACGCGCCCAGCGCATCGTGCTCCGACAAGGCCAGCAGGCGCGCGGCCACAGCGTTGATGCGGCTGACACGGCCTTGCCGGTCGGTGGCAATGAATCCAGCATGAATACTGGCCAAGGTGATCGCCAGGCTTTCCTGCGCTTCAACCAGGCTCGCCACCGTGCCCAGGCTGCTCTCCACGTCGCCGGTGAGTGAATGAACCAGACCCGGCAACGACGCCGCCCCGGACTTGACCAGGCCGACGTCGGTCACCGTGACAAAAAAGCCCGCGACCTGGCCGTCGACGACGTCCGGGGTGTAGTTCGCCAACGTGTGGCGCGGCATGCCATCGGGCCCTGCGACCGTGCGCTCGAATGTCTGCGGCATGCCGCGCAGCACGGCGTCGACCTGAGCTTCAACGGCAGCGAAGAACCGCGGACCCAGGACGTCGCGCATGGCCGAACCGATCAGGCGATCCGGCTCGACACCGAGCCAGGTTTCATAGGCGCGGTTGGCATACCGGCAACGTTGGTCCCGGTCCCAATACGCCATGACGACGGGCGCATGACTGGCCAGCCGGCTCGCGTATTGCGCCGCGTCGCGATCCGCACTGGTGTTCATCGATCCATTCTTGTCTGGAGCTCCGCGCGGTCGCAATGATGCGCGCCTCAATAGCCCTTGCGTCCTCGCGGGAATCACGACCGGCGCGCTGCTCGGGATCCTCAACGCACTCGTGCGCTTGACCAGGCGTCGAGTTCGGTTCGCGTGGGCGCCCCCTCGGCGCCGAAGCCGCGTTCGCATTTGAACGCCGCCGCGGCGCAGGCCCAACTCACGGCCTGCGCCGTGCCCTGCCCTCGGGCGAGCGCCACAGCCAATGCGGCGTGGAACACGTCACCGGCGCCGGTGGTGTCGAGTGCCTGCACAGCGGGCGGCCGCACCTGCATTGCGGCGCCGCTGCCGTCGAGCCAACGCGCACCGTCGGCGCCCAGGGTCACCAGCGCCAAGGTAGGGCCGAGCGCGCGCGCCGCAGCCAGCGCTTCGTCGCGCGGCCGGCCGCGCGCCCACAGCGCCAGGCCGGGCTCTGAAAACGCCACCCAACGCGCCAGCGGCACGAGGCGGTCGAGCGCAGCCAGCGGTGCCACGTCGGCATCGAGCAGCGACGGCACGCCGCGTTCGCGCGCCCAGGCCAGCGCCCGCGCGGCACCGTCGGGCCAGCGCGGATCGGCGAGCACGACGTCGGCGCCGTCGAGTTGGCGCGTGTCGAGCTCATGCGCCCGCTCGATCGCATCGCCGCGGTGGATGTAAATCTGGCGCGCGCCTTTTGCATCGACGATCACCGTGGCCAGCGAGGTCTGCGTGCCGCGCACGGCTTCAAGCCCACGCGCTTCGACACCTTCGGCCACCAGACACGCGCGCAGGAAGTCGGCAGCGGCATCTTGACCGACGCGGCCGAGCATGCGCACCGACGCGCCGAGCCGCGAGGCCGCGATCGCGGCGTGCAACGACATGCCGCCGGCCCGCGTGGCGTAAGCGTGCGCGATCGTCTTCGTCGGCTCCGTGGCGAAGGCGTCGATCTCGAACACATGGTCGAGCGCGGCATGGCCGACGCAAGCCACGCGCAGGATGGGGTCGTTCCTCTCGTTAGGCCGCGCCACGCAGCGAGGCTAACACCGCGTCGGCGACTTCGACGCCTTCGGCCTCGGCCTTGCGCCGCAGCGCTTCGCGGCGCGCCCCGGGCAGACGCACGCCATCGTCTTTCATCATTTCGCTCACCAGCACCTCGATGCGATCGAGGTAGGCATCGCTGCCTGCAAGGGCTGCCGGGTCGATGACGATGAAGGCCTGGCCGATGCGCGGCCGGTTGCCGGCATCGACGAAAAAGCTCGAAGCCTCGAAGCCGAATTGCGCACCGATGACGGCGGTGACGAGCAGCTCGACGATCAGGGCCAGCATCGCGCCTTTGCTCGACGTGACCGCACCGATCGGCAGCATCGAGCCTTCGAGCGCGGCCTGGGCATCGGTCGTCGGCTGGCCGTTCGCATCGAGCGCCCAGCCGAGCGGAATCGGCTCGCCCTTCTTCGCCGCGACCATGACCTTGCCGCGCGCGACTTCGGAGAGACTGAGGTCGATCATCAGCGCATCACCGGTGCGGCGCGGAAACGCAGCGGCCACCGGGTTGGTGCCGAAGATCGGGTGCTTGCCACCAGCCGCCGGCATCGCCGATGGCGAGTTCGCAAAGCCGAGCGCAACCATGCCCGCATCCGCGGCCGCGCGCAGGTGATCGACGATCACGCCGGCGTGGTGGCTGTTGATCACGCCGACGACGCTCACACCGTGCTCTCGCGCGCGAGAAATCGCGGTGCGCACCGCGAGCTCGCACGCCGGGAACGCGAGGCCGCAGCCGGCGTCGATCTGCACCGCGGCGCCGCGCTCGCGCGCGATGCGCGGCAGCGCTGCGCCAACGGCGCGGCCGTTCTTCAGATGCGCGGCGTACTGCGCCACGCGCGACAGGCCGTGCGAGCCGATGCCTTGGGCCTCGGCGAGGACGAGCGCGCTGGCCGTAGCCTGCGCCATTGCTTCGTTGGCGCCAGCACCTTCGAGCGCGCGCTGCACCAGTGTTCGCAGGTCGGACATCGCGACCTTCATCGCAGCGCCTCCAGCACCTTGTCGGCAATCAGGAAACTCACGCGCTCATTGCTCTCGGCCGAGAGGCCCGCGATGTGCGGCGTCAGCAGCAGGTTCGGGCAATCCTTGAAATGCTCCGAGGCCGGCAGCGGCTCGCTGCCGAAGACGTCGATCGCCGCGCCACCCAGCGCACCGCTCTTCAACGCAGCGGCCAACGCGACTTCATCGACGACGCCGCCGCGCGCGCTGTTGATCAGCACCGCACCGCGCTTCATGGTCGCGATGCGGCGCGCGTCGAACAGGTTGCGCGTGCTGTCCACCAACGGCACATGCAGGCTGATCACGTCGGCGGTCGCGATCACGTCGTCGAGGCCAGCGAAGCGAACGCGGCTCGCAGCAAACGCCGGGTGGTCGGCATCCATCATTGAGTCGAACGCGATCGCGGCCATGCCAACGCCCTGCGCCAGCGTCGCCGTCAACTGGCCGATCGAGCCGAAGCCGATCAGGCCCAAGGTCTTGCCGCCGATCTCGCGGCCATTGGACAACGGATTGCGCGGCCACTGGCCCGCCGCCACGGCGGGCGTGCTCTGGTAGGCACCACGCAGCAACAACATCGCACTCGCGATCACGTATTCGGCGACCGACAGCGCATTCGCGCCCGTGGCGGGAATCACCTTCATGCCGCGTGCCTCGCAGGCCGGCACGTCGATGTTGTCCAGCCCGACGCCGAGCCGGCCGACGACGCGGCACTTCGTCAGCGCCGCAAGCAACTCGCCGCGCACCTGCGTGCGGTT
Source organism: uncultured beta proteobacterium (assembly GCA_963814385.1). Lineage (GTDB taxonomy): Bacteria > Pseudomonadota > Gammaproteobacteria > Burkholderiales > Burkholderiaceae_C > CADEEN01. The sequence continues at coordinate 4,940 of CAWFCX010000044.1, read as the reverse complement.
GCGCACGACGATGGCGTCGGCGCTCGCCGCCAAGTCCATCAGGCGCGGCTTGTCATCAACCAGCCTGGCGTCATAGACGACTTCGTGCTTCGCTTGCAGTGCGGGCAAAACGCGCTCGTCGATGAACTCGCAGATCACGATCTTCATGTGCTCTTCTCTTTTCAGTCAATCGTCGCGCCCGAGGCCTTGACGACCGCGCCCCAGCGCACGCTGTCGGTCTGGGCCAACTGGCCCAACTGCTCCGGCGTCGAAGGGATGAGGTCGAAGCCCTGAGCTTCCAGCGAGCCGCGCAACTCGGCGCTGGCAAGCGCGGCCACGATCTCGCGGTTCAGGCGCTCGACGGCGGTGCGCGGCGTGCCCGCACGCACATAGACACCATTCCACACCGTCGAGACATAGCCCTTGAAGCCGGCCTCTTCCATCGTCGGCACGTCGGGCAGCAGGCGCGAGCGCTGCGGCGTGGCGACAGCCAGCGCGCGCAGCTTGCCGCTCTTGACCATCGGCAGGATGGCCGGCAGGTTGTTGAACATCATCGGCACCTGGCCACCGAGCACATCGTTCATGGCCGGTGGCCCGCCCTTGTAGGGGATGTGCAGCAAGTCGATGCCGGCCTGGGCGCGGAACTGCTCGCCCGCCAGGTGCATGGTGTTGCCGTTGCCGGCCGAGGCGTAGGTCAGCGCACCCGGCTTGGCCTTGGCGGCGGCCACCACCTCTTGCACCGTCTTGTACGGCGTGGCGGGGTTGACCACCAGCACATTGGCCATCGAGTGCGTGCCCGAGACCGGCTGCAGATCCTTGAGCGGCTCGTAGGGCATGTTCTTGCCGTACAGGTGCGGGTTGATCGCCACCGTGCTCGCGGTGCCCAGCAACAGCGTGTAGCCATCGGCCGGCGCCTTGACCACCGAGGCCGAGCCCACGTTGCCGTTGGCGCCGGCGCGGTTGTCCACCACCACGGGCTGGCCGAGGCGCTTGGCGAGATCGCCCGCCAACTGGCGGGCGAAGACATCCGCCGCGCCACCCGGTGGGTAAGGCACGACGAAGGTCAGCGGCCGGTTCGGGTAGTCGCTCTGCGCAAGTGCAGGCGCGACCCCGCAGAACGACGCCAGCGCGACGCAGCGCCGCGCGTCGGGAGCGGTGCGTCATCAAGCTGCACTCGTACAAGCGCGTCATCACGAACTCGCGGTGGCCCAGCGCCTCGGCCGCGGTCAGGCGCCCGTTGGCCGTGCGCAGCATGCACTCGAGCAGCTTGTCGCCGGCCTGTTCGAGCGTGAGTTCGCGCTGCAGCAGGGCGGAGGTATCGACATCGACGTGCTCGCTCATCAAGCGCACGGTGCGCGGGTTGGCGCAGATCTTGATCACCGGCAGGATCGGGTTGCCGATGACATTGCCCTGGCCGGTGGGGAAGAAGTGCACCGCATAACCCGAGGCCGCGCACAGCGTCACCATTTCGGCGGCGGCGCTGGAGGAGTCCATGAACCACAGGCCCGGGTGGGTCGGGATCTCGGCCTTGTCGATCACGCCATCGACGGTGCACTTCTTGCCGATCTTCTGGATGTTGCCCAGGGCCTTTTCTTCGATCGTGGTCAGGCCGCCGGCGATGTTGCCCTTGGTCGGCTGGCTGTCGGACAGATCGGTCGTCTTGTGGCGGTTGATCATGTCCTGGTAGCGGTTGAACATGAACATGAACTTGTCGCGCACGGCGTCGTTGGCGCAGCGCGCCGCGACGATCGTCTCGCCGCCGGTGATCTCGCTGGTCTCGCCGAAACACAGGGTGGTGCCCAAGGGGTGCAGCTGGTCGAACGCCGCGCCGACCGTCGGGTTGGCGCCGCAGCCGCTGGTGGTGTCGCTCTCGCCGCACTTGGTGCTGACCCACAACTCGTGGATCGGGCAGACCTCGCGCTGCTTCTCGCTGGCCCATTGCACGTACTCGCGCGCCACTTTGCTGGCACGCAGGATGGTGTCGTGGTCGCCGTGGCCCTCGATGCCGAAGCCGACCACCGGCTTGCCGGTGGTGGCAATGCCCTGCACCACCTTTTGCGTCCAGCCGTCTTCGATGCCGATGACGACCACCGCCGCCACGTTGGGGTTGCAGCCCGCCCCGATCAGGGTGCGGAAGTGCAGCTCGAGGTCGGCACCGAACTGCAGCCGGCCGTAGGGGTGCGGAATCGCCAGCGCACCCTTGATGTTGTGCGCCACGGCCTCGGCCGCGGCGTTGGACAGGTCGTCCAGCGGCAGGATGATGACGTGGTTGCGGATGCCGACGCGGCCGTTTTCGCGCCGGTAGCCGAGGAAGGTGGTGTCTTTGGAGATGGCGGACATCGTGGGTTCCTTGATCTTGATCGAAATGGGGTGGGTCAGCAGACGTAGCGAGCGGTGCTCAGGCTAGGCGCGAACCGCAGCAAGGCTGCCTGCCTTGCGAGGATTCGCAACGACGCAGGAGCGCCGCGCAGTAGCCTGATGGCCCGGCCAATCACCAACGCTTGGTTTTGATGTTGTGCACGTGGGCATGCTCGCCGGCCTTGATCGGCGCGACCACCTTGCCCATGTCGATGCCGTACTTCCAGACCGTGTCGCCCACGGCCATGTCGCGCAGCGCCACCTTGTGACCGATCGGGATGTCCGAACGCGCGACGACGTTGGTCATCTTGTCCTCGTCCATGATCCAGCCGGACAGCTCCATACCGGCTTTCACGCCTTCCACCACGACGACTGCGACCGAGTCCTTGGTGTCATGCAACACGAAATGATTCATGCGTGCTCCTGTTGGGTTGTTGAGGGAATGGACTCAGTTTAGTGACGCTTCCAAGCGCGTCAACCTTGTCATATACATGACTTGAATGAATTCTCTGCCGCGGCTAGCATCAGTGCGATGGAGTCTGCGTTGCCGTTCACCCCGTTGCCGCCCGATGTGGCCGGCGCGCCGCTGTACCGCCAAGCCAAGCGTGCCTTGCTCGAGGCCATTGAGTCAGGCCGCTACCTGGCGGGCAGCGCGTTGCCCAGCGAACCCACGCTGGCGGCCGCTCTGGGCGTGTCGATCGGCACGCTGCGCCACGCCGTCGATGAGCTGGTGGCCGAGCGCATCGTGGTGCGCCGTCAGGGCCGCGGCACCTTTGTCGCGTCACACACCACCGAACGCTTCGTCTTCCAGTTTTTTCACGTCGAGCGCAGCGACGGTGCGCGCGATGCACCCAGCGTGGAGTTGCTGTCATTTGAGCGCGGCAAGCTCGATGACGAAGCGGCCACCGCGCTCGGATGCCGCGTCGGCGACGCCGCCATCCACGTCGACAACCGGCTTTCACTGCAAGGCCGGCCGGTGGTCTACGACAAGCTCGCGCTGCCGGCTGCGCTGTTCCGCGGGCTGTCGGAAAAGCGCTTGCGCGAACGGCCGAGCACGATCTACCACCTCTACCAGACCGAGTTCGCGATCACCGTCTTGCGTGCGACTGAACGTGTGCGCGCCGTCAGCGCCGACCGACCCGCCGCGCGCGTGCTCGGCGTGGCGCCCGGCAGCGCCGTGCTGCAGGTGAGGCGCACAGCGTTGACCTTCAACGACAAGCCCGTCGAGTACCGCGTCTCGACCATCTCGACAGCGCAACACGACTATGTGAGCACCCTCGCCCCACAGGCGTAAGCTCGCGCCCTCTCGCAAAACCCGCCTTGCCATGAGCCCGAAGCACCCCGACCTCAGCGCGCGCAACTTCCCCTCCGCCGAAGAAGAAGCCGCTGCGCTCAAACCGACCTCGCTCTACGGCGGCGCCGACAGCAGCTACAAGCTGGCCTTCACCGACGAGCACTTCCTGCTGCGCGAAGACCTGCGCCCGGTGCGCATGCAGCTCGAGTTACTGAAGCCCGAACTGATCCTGCGCGAAGAGCGCATCGTCGCGACGATCGTCATTTTCGGCAGCGCACGCCTGGTGCCGATGACGCTGGCCGAAGAGCGTCTGGCCACAGCAGAGACCGGCAATGACAAAGCAGTGATCGCCCGCGCGCGCATGGCGCTGCACATGTCGCGCTACTACGAAGAAGCGCGGCAGTTGTCGTCGCTGATCACCAAAGCGAGCCACAAGCTCGACGAGAAGATCGTCGTCGTCACCGGCGGCGGCCCCGGCATCATGGAAGCCGGCAACCGCGGCGCCAGCGAGGCCGGCGGGCCGAGCATCGGCCTGAACATCGTGCTGCCGCACGAGCAAGAACCCAACGCCTACATCACGCCGCGCCTGTGCTTCCAGTTTCACTACTTCGCGCTGCGCAAGATGCATTTCCTGATGCGCTCGGCGGGCCTGGTTTGCTTCCCCGGCGGCTTCGGCACCTTGGACGAAATGTTCGAAGTGCTGACGCTGACCCAGACCGGCAAGGTGCGCAAGCGCCCGATCGTGCTCGTCGGCCGCGAGTTCTGGACCAAGCTGGTCAACTTCGACTGGCTCGTCGAGACCGGCATGATCGCGGCCGAAGATTTGAAGCTGTTCCATCTCGTCGAGACGGCGGAAGAAGCGTGGGCGGTGCTCGAGTCGGCATTCGGACTCGATGAACCGCAGACGGAGACGGGGGAGTTTGCGGACGATGTTTGAGCGGGCCTGGCCGCGCGCACGACGATGAGCGAAGGCCACGGCTGGAGCTACTCGCTGACGGCCCAGTTCTCAACCTTCAACCCAGGCACACGCTCGAACTCTCGCGTGTTGTTGCTGACGAGCGTGACACCCAACGCATGGGCATGCGCGGCGATCAACGTGTCGTAGGGACCGATCGGCGTACCTTGGGACGCAAGCCACGCGCGCAAGGATCCGCTCACCTCGGCTGCAACAGCGTCGAACGATGCCACTTCGAGCGTGGCGATGAAGCGGCGCAGCGCGTCGAGGTTGCGCTGCGAACCTGTTCGAGCCACGCCGAAGTACAACTCGGCCGCGGTCACCGACGAGATGCCCAGCCCCGCGCTCTGGAAC
>CAWFCX010000043.1:0-258266 GCA_963814385.1 uncultured beta proteobacterium | reverse complement strand
GGTGGGCTCGGCGCTGCGCGTTCGCGCGCTGACGCGGGTGCAAGGCGCCGTGCGACGCCGCCTGTGCATCGAGGCCGGCGAAGCATGAACCCACGCCACGCCACGCCTGCGAACCTGCCCTTCAGCCCGGCGGCCGATCGCAACAAGCAAGCGATTCTCGATGCGCTGCAGCGGCTGCTGCCGCGCTCGGCCCGCGTGCTCGAGATCGCCAGCGGCACCGGCCAGCACGCACATCACTTCGCGAGCGCTTGCCCCGGCTGGGTGTGGCACCCCACGGACGCAACCGATGCCGCAGCGCTGCATGCCATCGACGCGCGCTGCCGCGGCCTGGCCAATGTCTTGCCGGCGTTGCGGCTCGACGTGCTCGCACAAGCGTGGCCCGCAGGACTGGGGCGCTACAACGCCGTGTACTGCGCCAACATGCTTCACATCACGCCATGGCCGACGTGCCCGGCGCTGATGCAAGGCGCGGCGAGCCATCTGGCGCCTGGCGGGCACCTGCTGCTCTACGGGCCGTACCGGCAGGACGGCGTGCCCACGGCGCCGAGCAACAAAGCTTTCGACGCCGACCTGACTTCACGCAACCCGCAGTGGGGCTTGCGGGCCCTGCCGGATGTCGAAAGCGAGGCGGTGGCGCAGGGCCTTGTGTTGCACGAGGTGGTGGCCATGCCGGCGAACAACCTGCTGGTCGTGTTCCGAGTTCGGTGAGGGCTGCGCCGCGTCGCAACGAGGATTCCGGCTCGCGAGCGCACTCGGTTTTTCTCATTGCGGCAGCGTTGCCCGGCGCGGGCGCAGCACTCCGCCGACTGTCGTTTGCCTCGAGAAAAAAGGGCCGGCGAACGCCGACCCTTGGAGCTACAGATCGAGTCCCCGCTTCAGTGGCGCGGTTCCACTTCGATGAGCTGCGCTTCCTCGCGGCCACTCTTGTTGTCGAGTGTCACGATCATCAGGCCCTTGGCAGGCGTCAGTTTCCACTCGGCGGAGTTCACCGAAATGACGTTGCTCGTGTCGGTTGCGCCTGGCGCGACAGTCGCAAAGCCGCCCTGGCTGATGGCGCTGGACCAGACGTTGTACTTCGCCTTGCCAGGGATGTTTTTGACGCCCCCGTTGGCCAGGTCGAACGCCATGGCGTTGTAGGTCAGCCGAGGGTTGGCTGCCGACAGGCACGGCTCTCCGGCGCGGCATAGCTGCGAGGTCAACACGGGCAGCAGGGCCGTCGAACTGTCGGTCGGCGCCGTTGCGAGGAAGTTGATCGACGCCCCGCCGGAACGGGTGCTGAACACGAACACGCCGAGCCGGCCGTTGAATGTGCCGGTCTGGACCAAGCCTTGATCGATTCCGACGACGATGTAGTCGTCGATGCCGTCGCCATCCACGTCCACGTTGACATCGAACTCGTTGGTCGACGCGTTCGACCAACGATCGAAGGTGTTGACCGCAAAGACCAGCAACTGCTGCGTGCCGTCCCAATCGAAGGACTGTGTCCCAACCGCGCGCACATCGTTGGACACCCGGCCAGGAACCCTTCTGCCCTCGAGGCCCCAGGCGTAGAAGTCGGCGTCGCCGCCAATCGCGCCATTGCGGTTCGTCACGGTGGCAACCGTCGATGGGTCGGTTCCGCTGAGCCGCCCGATCCGCGTCGACACGTCCGACAGCGAACGCGGCGCCAGGTAGTAAGGCACGCGCAACGCGATGCCGCTGTTGTCCGCCGCGCTCAGCGGCGTGAACTCGATCATGCCCGCCACTTCACGGAACGACAGCCCGCCCAGGTTGGACGGCGCCACCGTGGCCACCGGCACGGTGAGCGTGACTCTGAGTTCGGTGCTCTCGCGGCCACGCACGGTCACTTGGGTGCGGTTGAGCGAAACCGTGTGCGGCGAGCCCGCCGCACGCACCTGCGCCACATTGAAGGTGGCCGGGGTGTGCCCGTTGTTCTTGATCCTGATCGTCTTGGCCCCGACGAAGTCGCGGCCCAATTCCTCGAAGCCGAAGCTGAGCGCAGGTGACAGCCGGTGGTTCTCGTCGCGTGCAACCACTTGGACGACGGTGGACGACAACGGCTGCACCAGGCCCGTGCCGCCGCGGCTGATGCGGTTCCCGTTCATCTTTGCCGGGTCGCCGGTGTTGACAATCGCGGCCTTGATGTCGGCGACGCTCCAGCTTGGGTGCGCCTGGCGCGTCAACGCGGCAACGCCGGCCACATGCGGCGACGCCATCGAGGTGCCCGAAAGGGTGGCGGGCCCGTTTCCAGTACCGACCGCGGTCGAGACCGTGGCCACCCCGGGTGCGGAGATGTCTGGCTTGAGTGCGCTGTCGCCGTTGCGCGGGCCGCCTGACGAGAAGCTGGCGAAGCCCAGATAAGCCGGGTTGAGCAGCGGGGCGTTGGTCGCGCCGAGCGTGCCGCCGTTGGCAGCAGCAAGGCGCGCGCCGTCCGTCCCGGCGGTGGCCGCGAGGCCCCGCACGCCGAAGAACGGAATCGTCACCACGTACTGTTCGCCGGTGTCCGGATTGCCGGTGATCCGCCCTTCGAACGGCGGGAAGTTGGTCGTGTTGTCGATCATCACCGCAGCGGCAGCGCCCGCCTTCTGCGCGAAAACCGCGCGCGCCACCCGCGCGCAGGTGCCGCGCTGGGTGACGACGACTTTGCCAGCCACGCCGCCGGGAAAGGCCGCGTACTCGGCCGGATCGCAGCCCAGCGACACCGCGCCGGCCGCAGTGCGCAGCACCGCAATCGGGTACGACACGCCAGAGGCAAATGTGGCGCCATTGGCGTTGATCGCCGCCATCGTTGCGCCGCCGGTGCTGAGAGTGAATATCGCGCCCGGCGAGCTTTGTTTCGGGTCGATTGCCGCCGTCGCGATCGATCCATCGGCCGATCCGGGCGAGCCGCTGATGAACTGGTTGGCGCCCGAGTTGCCGGCCGAGGTGACGACGATAACGCCCGCCCTGGCGGCGTTGGTCGAGGCCACCGCGGAGGGGTCGTCCTTGGTGCCGAACGACGATCCGAGGGACATGTTGATCACATCCATGTCGTTGTCGACCGCCCATTCAATGGCATCGACGGTCAGATCGGTCGAGCCGTCGCAGCCGAACACGCGCAGCGCATACAGGTCGGCTTTGGGCGCGACGCCGGGACCGATGATCCAGCTGTTGCTGGCGACAGTGGCCGCGTTGTAGGCGCCGCCGTACGTGCTGCCGTTGGCGATGACGCCCGAGCCGGCAGCGGTGCCGGCGACGTGGGAACCGTGGCCATTGCAGTCGAGCGGATTCGGGTCCGGATGCGGAACCGGCTGGTACGCGGGCGAAGTGTCGTCGGCGTTGTAGCTGTCGCCGGCAAAGTCGAACCCGCCCTTGACACGCGCAGCCAGCGGACCGAAATAGGCCGGATTGGCCGGCGCCGCCTCGGCGGCCGCGGCGGCCGCATAAGCGGCCACGGTGCCAGGGCCGCCGAAGTTGGCATGGGTGTAGTCGATGCCGGTATCGATGATGGCGATCTTGACGCCCTCACCGCGCAGGTTCAGGTTCTGCCACACCGTCGGCGAGCCGATCAGCGGCACGCCGAGTTCATTGTTGCGCTTCATCGCGAACAACGGCCGCACCGCGAGCACGCCAGGAAGCGAAGCCAGCGATTCGACCTTGTCGCGCGCAATCCGCACTTTGATGCCGTTGTACGCCGCCTGGTAGCTGGCCAGCACGGTGCCCCCCGCGCCTTGGATGTTGCCGTGCAAAGCGTCTTGCGATGCCCTGAGTTGGCCTTTGATCTGATCCTTCTCGCGCCGGTCGAGCTTGCGGCCGACGTTTTCTTGCTGCACCGCAACGGGATCGCCTGCCATCTGCAGAACGACCGTGACCGGCTGCTTGCCCACACCCAGCGGGGTCCAGACAGGCTTGACGAGGCTGCCGGCTTCCGGCGCCACTTCCGGCCGGACGGCGCCAGAGTGAGTCGGCGCCAGCGCAATGGCTGAAAACGCAGCCAGTACACGCACTGCATGAAATCGCATGTTCGCTCTCCTCGGGTTGCTCGGTGATAGTGATAGGCATCGTGGCCTGACGGCCGCTGGCGTGTCAATGTCGCAAACGCTTGCTGATTTTCCGGCTCAGGGACGCAGCAAGCCTGTCGCTCGCGGGCTGAGCCGGCCGCCAGCTTGGCCGCACCTCCGCCCAACGCAGCGGTTGCGATGGAACCGTTGCCGGCGCGCCCCGCCAATGCTGGCCGCACCGTAAATTGCCCGCACGGCTTGGCTCGTCATCTGCAGTTGCGCGAGCATGGCCTTGACACCAGACGGCCCGAAAAAGGGCGCGCGGCCGGAGACGGCGCCAGTGTCCTTCGCGACCCGCGGATACTGCCGCACAGATGCAAACCCTCGCCACCCTCACCCAAGGCGCACCCGCCGCTGCCGCGATCCTCGCGCTGATGTTGATCGCCAGCCTGGCCGCGCTCTACGCCGCGCCGCAGGTTCTCGACCGCCACTTGCTGCGCCCCTACTGGCTGCTGCCGCGCAAACAGTGGGTCACGGTCATCACCAGCGGCTTCCTGCACGCCGATCTGCCCCACCTGCTGTTCAACGCCTTCACGTTCTGGGCGTTCGGTTTTTCTCTGGAGCGCGTGATCGGCACGGGGCCCTTCGTCGCGCTGTATGCGTTTGGCTTGCTGGTGAGCGGCGCGGGCACGTGGCTTGCCCACCGGCATCAGCGCGACTACGCCAGCCTCGGCGCGTCGGGCGCAATCCTGGCGGTGCTGTTCGCGTCGATCGTCTACACGCCGTCGCAGTCGATCTTCATCTTTCCGATTCCGCTGCCGATTCCCGCGCCCCTGTTTGCGCTGCTCTACCTGGGCTTCACGTACTACGCGTCGCGCCAGCCGGCGCGCGGGCGCATCAACCACGACGCACACCTGTCGGGCGCTCTCGCCGGCGTGGTCTTCGTGTTGTTGACCGATGCCGCGGCGTTCGGGCGGGCGCTGCGCCAGGTCTTCGGCTGATGCGCAAGCCATCGTCAGGCGGGCTCGTCTACTCCACCGACAGCGGGCGCATGTGCCCGGCATGCCGTCAGCCGCTGGCGGCCTGCGTTTGCGCGCGGCAGGCCCGCGCGCCCGCGGGTGACGGCATCGTGCGCGTCAGCCGCGAGAGCAAAGGGCGCGGCGGCAAGACGGTGACGCTGGTGCGCGGTCTGGCGCTCGACGCCGATGCGCTCGTCAGTCTGGGCAAGCGCTTGCGCAGCGCTTGCGGGACGGGCGGCACGGTGAAAGACGGCGTGATCGAAGTGCAAGGCGATCACGCAGAGCGCGTGATCGCCTTGCTGCAGGCTGAGGGCTTTGCAGTCAAGCGCTCGACCTGACCGCCCCAAGCTCGCTGCGCTCGCGCCCCCGTGGGGAGTGCGGCCGCTTGGGAGCGGCCCGGCGCTGGCCGGGGTAGCCCGCGGGCGCTACTGCCGCTGCTGAATCCCCGCGATCGCCCAGCTGCGGCTGTCGTCCAGCGGCTTGACAACGTGCCAGACCTCGTCGAACGGCGTCGCGTCGGCGTTGGCTTCTTCCTTCACCTGGCCGGTGAAACGCACGCTGACGATCTGCTGTGCATCTTCCTGTGCGAAGTCGATCAACTGCGCATCGACCTTGACCACGTCGGTGTGCTGATTGCCGTCGCCACGGTCGTGCAGGTCCATGCGCAGCGCGGCGAAGAGTTCGGGCGTGGTGAAGTTGCGCAGGTCGTTCAGGTCGGCCTTGTCGTTGGCCGCTTGCAGGCGGATGAACAACATCTTGGCCAGGCGCTCGAAGCCCGCGGCGTCGAAGTCGGCCGGCAGCGTGGGCACCGAGGCTGTGGGCGCCAAGCCCGGCACGGCCAGCGGCGGTGTCAGCGCCGAGCCGATGGCAACCGACGGCGCCGCCGCGTTGCGTTGCATGCCCGGGCGCTCGTCGACGAAGCTCGTCGGCGCAGCTGGCCGCAGTGACGCAACGGCAGCACCGGCGCCGGCGCCCGCGCCGGCCATTGCCATCGGCGAGCGCTGTGTGCCGCCGCCGGCAAAGCGCCGCATCAGCAGGCGGATGACAAAGAACGCCGCCATCGCCAGCAAGGCCATCATCACGAAGTTGGCCAGGCCTTCGCCCATGCCGAAGTGGCTGAACAGCGCCGCCAGGCCGAGGCCGGCGGCCAAGCCGGCCAGAGGGCCCATCCACGAGCGCTTCGGCGCTGCGGCGGCAGCGCCAGCCGCGGCAGGCGCTGCCGCAGGCGCCGCAGCATTGTTGTTTGGTGAAGCCGGGGTGCTCTGCGCGGGCTTGTCGGGCGCCGTGCGTTGCATGCCGGACGATTTGCCGCCGCCCAGGCGTTTGGCCTCGGCATCGGCCGGCGCCAGCGTGAAGGCCAAGCCGATGGCCATGGCCACGGTCCAGAGGAAGTTTTTCATGGTCTGTCTCCTAGCGCCGAATCGGCGGTCAAGGCGCGCAGTGTGCACTTTTCTGAAATGCACCCCCCACGCTCACTTCGTTCGCTGCCCCCCGAGGGGGCTCTCAGCACCTTCGGAACGGCCGCTCGGCACTGAGATGGCGCCGGCTTTACGGGTTTCAAGCGTGCGCCGGCTGCGGCAACTCGATGCGCACCTCAAGCCCGTCGGGGGCATGCCGCGGGTGGCCGATGCGCACGCTGACCTCGCGCGGCTGCACGTTGACGTACTTGGCGACGACGAGCTGCAGCTCGCGCTGCAGCGTGGGCAGGTAGTCGGGCAGGCCGCGCGCGCTGCGCTCGTGCGCGAGCACGATCTGCAGGCGCTGCTTGGCCTGCTTGGCCGATTTCTTCTTTGGCCCGAAGAGGAGCGAGAGCCAGGACATGGCGCTCAGGCCCTGGCGAAAAGGCGTTGTAAAAACGTCGGCCGCGTCTGCTGCAGAAAGCGCATCTCGCGGCTCTCCCCGAGGAAGCGGCGCACCACGTCTTTGTAGGCCTCGGCGACCGCGCTGTTTTTCATGTGGATCGCAGGCACGCCCTGGTTCGACGCGGTGAGCACGGTCTCCGATTCCGGCACGACGCCGATCAGCGGAATGCGCAGGATGTCCTGAATGTCGTCCACCGACAGCATCTGGCCGCTCGTCACACGCGCCGGGTCGTAGCGTGTGATCAGCAGGTGCTCGCGCACACCCTCCTTGCCGTCGATGGCGCGCTGCGTCTTCGAGGCCAGCATGCCGAGGATGCGGTCGGAGTCGCGCACCGACGACACCTCGGGGTTGGTGACGACGATGGCCTCGTCGGCGTAGTGCATGGCCAGCGTCGCGCCGGTCTCGATGCCGGCCGGCGAGTCGCAGATGATGTACTCCATGCCCATCTCGGTCAGCTCGTCGAGCACGCGCTTGACGCCTTCTTTCGTCAACGCTTCCTTGTCGCGTGTCTGCGAAGCGGCCAGCACGACGAGGTTGTCGGTGTGCTTGTCCTTGATCAGCGCCTGGGTCAGCTTGGCCTCGTCGTGGATGACATTGATGAGGTCATAGACCACGCGGCGCTCGCAGCCCATGATCAGGTCGAGGTTGCGCAGGCCGACGTCGAAGTCGATGACCGCAGTCTTGTGGCCGCGCAGCGCCAGACCCGAGGCGAAGCTGGCGCTGGTGGTGGTCTTGCCGACGCCGCCCTTGCCAGACGTGACGACGATGATCTTGGTGGCCATCAGAACATTTCCCTCTTGCTCGATTGTTTGTGTTGGATCAGAAGGTGTGAATGAATCCGGCGTGCCCGAGCGGGCCGCGCAAACGCGTCCAGTCAAGGCGCAATGCGCAGCCGTGGCTAGGGCTACGGCGAGCATTTGCAACGCCGACTGGGCGCGTTTGCGCGGGTCGAGTGGGCATGTCGGGTTCGTTCACACCTTCTCAGCCGAGACGCTCGATGGCGAGTTGCTCGCCGTCGAGACGCACCATTGCCGCGTGGCCGACCACGCCGTCGGGCAGCGGCACGTCGGTGGTGCGGAAGACGCCGGCAATGGCGAGCACCTGTGCCTCCATGCAGTGGCAGAAGATGCGCGCCTCGGTGTTGCCGCTCTTGCCGGCGTGCGCTCGGCCGCGCAGCGGCGCGTAAATGTGGATGTGGCCGTCGGCGATCACTTCGGCGCCGAAGCTCACCAGCGCCAGCACGATCAGGTCGCGGCCCTGCGCATAGACCTGCTGGCCGGAGCGCAGCGGCTTGTCGATGACCAGCGGGGGCAAAGGCGCCAGCTGCACCTCGACAACTTTTTCCACAATGCGTTCGACCACTTCGGGAGTCGGCACTTCACGCAGCGCGGGCCGCGCGCCTTCGGGCACTTCGAGCAGGCCCGATGCAAACGCTGCCGCCATCTGGTCGGCACCACCGCCACGCACGGCCACGGGCCGCATGCCATGTTGCATCAGCAACACGACCAGCACGTCGAAATCGATCGGCTCTTCGGCCTCGCGCACGAACGACAAGTCCACCACCACAGGCTCGTCGTCGAACAGGCCGGGCATGGCGCCGGCGCGGTGCGAGAGGCCCTCGGCGAGCTGCGCCAGATCGGTCGTCTTCAGCATCAGGGCCATCAAGGTCAGCGCCGCGCTCTTCAGCTCGAGGCACGATGTGTTGATGTCGCTGCAGACTACGGCGCTCATGAAATGCCTGTGAAGAGGTGCAAATGATTCTATCGACGCGTGCTGTGAAACCCGGCGCGCGCGCTCTGTGGAAGCCCTACGACTCAAACGCGGGGGATTGACAAGCGTCGCAGGAGCACTTCCACCCGAGCAACCGGACTCGCTGACACGCCCCATCAAAATTGAGGTGCTGCGTGACAAACCAAGCAATGATGCGGACGTGCTTGAGCGAACATGTCCGGGCAATGGCGGCGAGCCTCCCGGACTGATTGAGACCGCACCGGCAAATCGCCGAGTCGGTTTCATGTATCCTGCACCACCGCATGGTTGAAACGTGGTTCACGTGTGGTTAAAACATGTTCTACCATCCTTGCATTGAACAACGTAAGCCCAAGCGAGTCATTCAAGGAGCGCACCATGCCAGCGATCGGATTGGGCCTTTTCGAGACTGTGCCCACTGACCACCTGAAGTTTGGCCTCGGCGCCGCGTTCGATGCCAAGCGCGTGCCTACTCTTCTTGGCCTCAACAAGGAAGATGTCTCTCGGCTAGCCTCTGTTTCGGTAAAGTCGGTTCGCTACGACGACGCAATACCTTCGCCGGTGCGCGAGCGCCTCGAAGAAATCGCCAACACAATCAACATGGTGGCGCAGGCGTTCGATGGCGACGTTGACAAAACTGTCAGTTGGTTCAGAACCCGCAATCCACTGCTCGGCGACGTCTCGCCGAAGGACATGATCCGCTTGGGCCGCTATGAGCGATTGCGCAAGTTCATCATCAATGCGATGACGGAACGGTCGGCCGCGATACGGCTGGAAGCAGCGAGAGCCAAGGTGCGCTGAACCGAGCTGTCGCGTGCCGAGACGCAAACCAACGCCACCACCACCACGTGCACCCGCGCGGTCTGCGCACACGCCAAGCATCCTTGAGCTTGAGCGTTTCTCGCACGAAAATCTCACACGCTGGAATGCAGTCTCCAAAGACCTTGACGAGCTGCAAGCGGTCTTGTACTTCGGAGTTCAGCCCGAACAACGGCGCCTGCGCTCCGAACTCCTCGCCGCACTGAGCCTGACGCAACCGCTGCCGTTTCCATTCTCGCGCTGGACCCGCGTCGTCAGCTACCAGTACAGCATCGAGCCGCTATCGGCCGCGGGCAGCTTGCACGCCTACGGTGGACGCTTCAACCCTGGCGTGGACCTCGACCCAGGGACACTCAATCCCTGGCCTGCGCTATACATCGGCGAGGACACCGAGACTGCGCTACGCGAGAAGTTTCAGATGACCATGACCGACAGGTCGGTGGCCTCACGCCTGAGGAACTGGCGCTGACCGGGTCAACCAGCTATGCATCGCTGACGATGAACGGCAATCTTCACCGCGTGTTCGACATGACAACACCTGCAAATCTCAAAGCCGTCGCCCAAGTGCTTCGACACATCCGTATGCCGTCAGGTGCGCGCGCAATCAAGAAAAATCTGCGCATCAAGGATAACGACCTTCGGATGATCACGACCGGTCAACAGCTATACGACGCGGTGCTCACCAAGAACTGGCGCGTGCGCCCCGTGCAGTTTGGGCTGCCCGCTTCAGGCCACACGCTGGCCGAGTTGATCCGCGCCGCGGCTTCGAGGCCATCCTCTACCGATCGACCAAAGGCCAAGGCCGTTGTCTGGCTATTTTCCCGGATCAGTTGACATCGGAGTCGTTTGTGGAACTGCGGATGCTGCTCCGGCGGCAGTGAAGGGCCAAGGCGGACAGGACTCTGCCGACGACCTGGCAGCTGGCAGCCTGCCAGCGCAGAAGCGGCCACGGTAACGCGCCCCTGTTCGCCGTAGATGACTACGCGCATCGAGTTTCACCAAGCGCGGAACCACCGTCAGGTTCGCGTCCAACGACAATGCCCTCATGCCGCTGCTCACCCTCACCAATGCCCACCTCGCCTATGGCCATGTGCCGCTTCTCGACGGCGCGGCGTTTTCGCTCGACGACGGCGAGCGCGTGGCGCTGATCGGGCGTAACGGCGCGGGCAAGTCCTCACTGCTGAAGATTCTGGCTGGGCTGGAACGCGTCGACGACGGCCAGTTGCAGGCGCAGCAGGGCACGCGTCGCATTTATGTGCCGCAGGAGCCGCTGTTCGACGCCGGGCACTCGGTGTTCGACGTGGTTGCCGAAGGGGTGGCCGAAGCGCGCGCACTGCGCGACCGTTTCGAGGCCCATGCGCCGGACGACGACCTCGACGCGATGCAGACCCGCCTCGAAGCGCTCGGCGGCTGGACCTGGGAGCAGCGTGTCGATGAAACGCTGCAGCGCCTGCACCTGGACGGCTCGGCCCTCGTCGGCACGCTGTCGGGCGGCACGAAAAAGCGCGTGGCGCTGGCGCAGGCGCTGGTGGCGCAGCCCGACGTGCTGCTGCTCGACGAGCCGACCAACCACCTCGACCTCGACGCGATCGCGTGGCTGCAAGGGCTGCTCAACGAATCGACCCACGCCACGGTGCTGATTTCCCACGACCGTGCGTTCATCGACGCGACGGCGACGCGCATCATCGAACTCGATCGCGGCGTGCTGCGCTCCTACCCGGGCAACTACGCCGCGTACGAAGCAACCAAGGCGCGCGAGCTGGAAAGCGAAGCGCTGGCCAACGCGCGCGCCGACAAGCTGCTCGCCGCCGAAGAGGTCTGGGTGCGCAAAGGCGTGGAAGCGCGGCGCACGCGCAGTGTCGGGCGCATCGCGCGCCTGGAGAAGCTGCGCGCCACGCGCGTGGCGCGGCGCGACCGCGTCGGCCAGGTCAAGCTCGAACTCGCGACCGGACTGCCCACCGGCAAGATCGTCGCCGAACTCGATGACGTGTCCATCGGCTATGGCGATCGCATGCTGATCGACCACTTCAGCGCCACCTTCCTGCGTGGCGACAAGGTCGGCCTCGTCGGCCCCAACGGCGCCGGCAAGACGACGCTGCTGAAGCTGATCCTCGGCGAGCTGGAACCGACGCGCGGCCGCGTGCGCCGCGGCAGCAACTTGCAGGTCGCCTACTTCGACCAGTTGCGCGAAGGGCTTGTCGCTCGACGCGACGCTGGCCGACACGATCAGCCCGGGCAGCGAGTGGGTCGAGGTTGGTGGCGCGAAGAAGCACGTCATGAGCTACTTGAGCGACTTCCTGTTCTCGCCCGAACGCGCCAACTCGCCCGTGCGCACGCTCTCCGGCGGCGAGCGCAACCGCCTCTTGCTGGCGCGCCTGTTCGCGCTGCCGGCCAACGTGATCGTGCTCGACGAGCCGACGAACGACCTCGACATCGAAACGCTGGAGTTGCTCGAAGCGCTGCTCGCCGACTACAGCGGCACGGCGTTTCTCGTCAGCCACGACCGGCGCTTCGTCGACAACGTGGTGACGAGCGTCGTTGCCTGGGAGGGCGACCCCGAGTTCGGCGGCAAACCGGGGCTGTGGCGCGAGTACGAAGGCGGCATCACCGACTGGCTGACGCAGCGCGCGCGCTCGCGGGTGAGCGCATCCAGCGCCACGGCGCCAGCGCCGCGAGCGGCAGTGCCGGCGACGGCGGTCAAGCCGAGGAAGCTCGGCTACAAGGAGCAGCGCGAGCTCGATGCGCTGCCGGCGCGCATCGAAGCGCTGGAGGCAGAGCAGAAACAGGTCGCGGCCGAAGTTGCCAGCCCGTCGCTTTACGTCAAAGACCCGCAGCGCGCGACGGCGCTGCACGCGCGCGCCGTGCAGATCGACGAAGAGCTGACGACGGCGCTGGAGCGCTGGGAGACCCTTGGTTCGCGGTAGTCCGGCGGCGTTCGCGCCGCGCGTGAGAATTGCGTGAAGAACTTTGGCAGGTGCTGTGACACGCTGGGCGCGTCGCTCACAACGCATCGCACCCGCCCATGCTGTCGTCGTCCACGCACCAGAACGCGCACGCCGCGTCCGTTCCCTGGTCTGAAATGAGCAGCCATCGCAGCTACCTCGTGCGCTTCGCGCGCCGCAAGCTGGTCGATGCGTGCGCGGCCGAAGACCTGGTGCACGACGTTTTTGAAGCCGTGGCCACCGGCCGCGCGCGCTTCGACGGGCGATCGACGCTGCGCACCTGGCTGACGGCCATCTTGAAACACAAGATCGTCGATTGGGTGCGTGAGCGCTCCCGGCACGCCAGCCTGGATGCGTTGCTCGACGCAGACGCTGCACCACCCCCGATGTGGGCGCAGGCCGAACAACCCGGGCCGCTCGAGCAGGCTGAACAGCGGCAGCGGCTGGCGCAGACGATGCAGCGCATCGAAGCGCTGCCGCCGACGTTGCGCCGCGTGGTCGAGCTGTACGTGTTGTTCGATCAAACCTCGGCCGAGGTCTGCCACTCGCTGGCCATCACCGAACAGAACCTCTGGGTGCGTTTGCACCGCGCGCGCCGGCAACTGGCCGCTTGATCCGCTTGACGTTGGGCAAACGCGTTGGCGATGATCAGCGCATGCCCACTGACTTACCCGGCAACAACGCGAACACGCTGCACCCGCATCGCCGCCACCGCCGAGCGCGCCCAACGGTCTTGCGCGCGGCGCTCACTGCGGGGCTTGCAGCGCTGTGGGCAACGGCTGGCGCGGCGACGTACACCTGCGTCGGCGCTGACGGCAAGAAGGCGTACAGCGACCGGCCCTGCCCAGCCGAGACCACCGATGCCGCGCGCCGTGACGCCGGCGCCGGCGGCTACCTGACCCAACGCCACGGCATGACGTTCGGCCTGCAAGCGCCCGCAAGCAACACGGTCAGCGCGAGTTGTCTGGCGCCGCCCTCCC
The DNA here is from genome assembly GCA_963814385.1 of uncultured beta proteobacterium. Taxonomy (GTDB): domain Bacteria; phylum Pseudomonadota; class Gammaproteobacteria; order Burkholderiales; family Burkholderiaceae_C; genus CADEEN01. The sequence continues at coordinate 244,914 of CAWFCX010000043.1, read as the reverse complement.
CGCAAGACCGTCCGCGCGACGGCGGTTGCGACGCCGAGCGCGGCGACACCGCTTGCAGCCGCGCCCTGCCCGTGCTGTGCATCAACGAGCCCCAACGCCGCCCGCGCACGCCGGCAGTGGTGGATGCCAACAACGGTCGGTTGACACCCCCGCCGGTCGGCGAGGGGCCGCAACTCGGCGCCAGCCCGGCCCTGCGCGGTGACAGCCTGGCGTCTCAGCACAGCGGCACGCAGGCCTGCGTGCGCGCGCTCGGAAGCGGCTGGCGCATGCTCAGCTACCAGGACAGCGTGGCTTGGACGACGGCGCCGCATCGCCACGCCAGCCTGGCCCAGGCCACGGGCCGCTTCTGGGTGGCCGTCGGCGACGCGCCAGGCAACTGCTGGAACACGCCTGCGCCTATGGCCGCGCCACCGGTGTCGGGCGACGAGCGCCAACTCGCGGCAGACATTCTCAAGATCCGCTCCAGCCCCGAATTCGCGGGCCTGCCTTTGAAGTGCCGCCAGAGCTATGACAAGTTCGAGCGCGCGCTGCAGCAGAACAAGGACGGCGCGTTGCTCAGCGAGGCCTCGTTCGCGCCGCTGATGGAGTGGCTGCGGGAATGCGGCGGTACTGTGCCGCAACCGCCGCGCTGACGCCCTCGGCAGGTCGCCGCGACCCCAGTGTCTTGCCAGGCGGCACCGAGCGGCCGGGAGCCGCGGGCTTGCGCCCCGTTGAGGCGAAGCGGCGGAACCGCTAAAGGCGTAATCCGATCAACTTCTGGTCGTGCTGCCGAACCAGCTCTCGTTGCTGGCCACCGGGTGCGTGCGGCTGACGATCAGCCCGCCTTGCAGGTACAGCGCGTTCAACAGGCGCATCGCGCGCGCGCGGTTCAGGCCGGGCCACTCGGCCATTTCGCGCAGGTTGGCGCTCTCGCGGTGCAGCCGGTTCACGGCGGCTTGCACAACGCCGGTAAGGATCACGTCGCGCAAGTTGGTGCCGAGCGCGACGCGGTAGGCCGCGGGGCCGCCGATCTCGGGCAGCAGTTGCTCGCGCGAACCGCGCATCGCCAGCTCCCACGCCACCGGCCCCAGCGATTGGTACAGGTGCGGCTCGCCGACGAGGGCTTCTTCTGGGTCGCCTGGGGGGCGCAGCATGGCCGGCTCGACACGCAGTACCGTCATGTCGGACAGGCGCTGCGCCAGGAATTCGTGCATGTGCAGCGGGCAATGCACCAGGCGCTCGCTCGGAAAGAGCGTCAGCGGCACGACGCGCAGGCCACATTGCAGGTAGATCGCCAGCGGACGCGCGTGGCGCACGCAGGCAGCGATGACTTCGAGCACTTCGGTGCGGCGGCCGTCCTGCTCGAAGCGCAGCAGATCCTGCATCAGCGACGGGTTCAGCGAAGACAACCTCGTCAGCGACGCATCGCCGCTTTCGCGCCGCAACTCTTCGAGATAGCGCTCGAAGGCGCTGACTCGCATCAGTTCAGGCTCTCCAAGCGGCAGGGTGGATTCGAAGGTCACAACAACGGGGGCGCGAAGCGCAAGGTCGAATTTGTGCCTTTATGTTACGCGCGGTTGCGACTCCGCGGACCCCCCAAAGGAATGGGCGGGTAAAGACGGGTTGTCGGCGGCAACACCCTGCGGCGGCTCGCCGATCCGGTCGCGCGCCTCGCGCAGCACACGCCACAGCCGAGCCTCCTGGGCCACGGCAAAGTTGATGCGCATCAGCGTCGAGCGCTGCGGCGTTACATGGAACAGGCTGCCCGGCGTCAGCAGCCAGCCATCGGTATGCAGGTGGGCGGCCAGCCGCTCGGCATCGACACCGGTGTCGACCCAGCCGAACAGGCCTTGCGGCGGCGTGGCGAAGCGGAAGCCCGCGTCGTGCGCCAAGCGCACAGTCCGCGTGCGCGCCGCGGCCAGGCGCTGGGTGATGCGCTCGGCGTGGCGGCGCAACGCGCCTTGTTCGAGCGCGATCGCCAGCGCACGCTCGGCCAGGCCCGGCGCGCCGAGCGTGGTCAGCAGCTTGCGATCGATCGCGCGCTCGACCAGCGCCGGCGCGGCGGCCAGAAAACCGACGCGCCAGGCGGGCGTGAGGATCTTGGAAAAGCCGCAGACATACACCGTGCGCTGCAACTGGTCGAGCGCGCACAGACGCGGCGCTTCTTTGCTGGCCAACCAGGCGTAGCTGTCGTCCTCGACGAGCGTCAGGTCGTGCGCTTCGGCGATCTTCAGTACCTCGTGCGCGGCGGCCAGCGTGATCGAGCTGCCGGTCGGGTTGTGCAACACCGAGACGGTGACATAGGCGCGCGGTTTGCGGCCTGCCGGTTGGCTCTCCAGGAGGCGCCGCATCGCGGCGCGGTCGGGGCCGTCGTGCGCACGCGGCACGGGAATGCAGGTCACGCCCATCAGCGCCATCCGCGCAAACTCAACGGGCCAACCGGGTTCATCGACGAGCACGCTGTCGCCGGGCGTCAGCAGCAACTGCGCAATCAGCTCGAGCGCCGCCGTGGCGCCGGCCGTGGTGACGATCTGCGCCGCGCTGCTGGCGATGCCGAGATCGGCCAGGCGGTGCGTGAGCGCGTTGCGCAAACGCGCGTCGCCGGACGGGTCGCCGTAGCGCAAGCTGCTGTGCTCGCTGCTGTCGTCGGCGATCGCGCGGCGCAGCGCGCTGTGCAGCAGCGGCAGGTCGAGCCAGTCTGGTGGCAAGGTGCCGATGCCGGGCGACGCCGCCTTGTCGCCGCGGTGCTCGAACATGCTGCGCACCATCGCGGCGGCGTCGAGCGGCGGCTCACGCTGCACGGCCGGTGCCGCCAACGACCGGGCGCTGCGCTGGCCCGGCTCACGCACGAAGTAGCCGCGCTGCGCGCGCGCTTCCAGCAGCCCCTGCGCTTGAAGCTGGTCGTACGCGGCCACGACGCTGGACGGCGACAGCCCGTGCCGGCGCGCCGCCTCGCGCACCGACGGCAGCCGCGCCCCGGCGGCCAGCGTGCGCGCATGGATCTGCGCTGCCAGCCACTGCGCGAGTTGCTCGGGCAACGACGCCAGCGCGCCGCGTTCGAACTCGGGAAGCTTGGGTTGGTGTGTCGGCATCAAGAGCGGTACAGCACGTATCAGTTTCGACCCAAGTGTACTGACGATGTACTGCTGCTGGCACCTAGACTTGCTCTATGTGTTGGCCCCCACGCTCGCGTTGCTCGCTGCCCCGAGGGCCACGAAGCGGCCGCTTCGCGGCCCTCGGGGCGCGTCAAGGCCTTCGGGCCGCCGGGCGGCACTGACATGCCCGCGACCGAACTCGCCGCCCTGCTCGCCTACACCACGGCGATGGCGTTCACCCCTGGCCCGAACACGACGCTCTCGGCGGCGATGGCAGCCAACCACGGCTTGGCCCACGCGATGCGCTTCGTCTTCGCCGTGCCCTTCGGCTGGTGCCTGCTGCTGGTGCTTTGCGCGGCCGGTTTGGGCACGCTGGTCACGACCGTGCCCGCGCTCGGCGCGACGGTCCGTGTTGCCGGCGCGGTCTACATGCTGTGGCTGGCGTGGAAGCTGGCGCAACGCGCGCGCGCCTCGCTGGGTGGGCCTTCGTCGCGCAGCGCGCTCGACATCGGCTTCGCACGCGGCGTGGCCTTGCAGTTCGTCAACGCCAAGGCGTGGATCAACGCACTGACGATCGCCGGCACCTGGATCGCCGTCGAGGGTCAGATGACGGCGCGCTTGGCTTGGGTGCTGCCCATCGCCGCAGCCTACGGATTTGCGAGCAATTTCACCTATGCCGCAGTCGGCGCGGGCTTGCGCCAGTGGTTGGCACAGGGCGAACGGCTGTTGTGGTTCAACCGCTCTATGGCGCTCGTGCTGGCCGCGACGGCGCTGTGGATGCTGCGGCCATGAACAGCAGCGACACCTCGCGCGGCTTCACCGACCTGACGCACGGCTACGCCTTGGGCTTGCTCGGCGTGGCGATCTTCGCGCTGACGCTGCCGATGACGCGGCTGGCCGTCGGCGACGCGAGTGCACCGCAACTGCCGCCGGCTTTTGTCACCGCGGGTCGTGCGGCGCTGGCCGGTTTGCTGTCGATCATCTACTTGCGCTGGGTCGGTGCGTCGCGGCCGGCGAGCGAGCATTGGGGCGCGCTCGCGGTGTGCGCGGTCGGCACCGTCGTCGGCTTTCCGCTGTTTCTGGCGCTGGCGCTGCGCCATGTCGATGCCATGCATGCGGCCGTGATCACCGGCGTGTTGCCGTTGGGCACTGCGGTGGCGGCAGCGCTGGTGTTGCGCCAGCGTGCGTCTGTGGGCTTTTGGCTGTGCGCACTGGTCGGCTGTGCGCTCGTCATCGCCTACGCCGCCCTGCAGGGCCAGGGTGCGCTGAGCGCAGCTGACGGCCTGCTGCTGCTGTCGGTGGCCAGCGCGTCGATCGGCTATGTGGCCGGGGCACGCGTCTCGGCCAAACTGCCGGCCGAGCATGTGATCTGCTGGGTGCTCGTGATGTCGTTGCCGTTCACCCTGCCGGCGATGCTCGTCACCTGGCCTGCAAACGCCGCGAGCGTGCGCGCCGCGTCGTGGGGCGGCTTCGCCTATGTGACGCTGTTTTCAATGTGGCTCGGCTTTTTTGCCTGGTACCGTGGCCTGGTGCTCGGCGGCGTGATGCGCGTCAGTCAGGTGCAGTTGCTGCAACCGTTTCTCGCGCTGCTGGCGGCCGTGCCCCTGCTCGGCGAGAAGCTGGAAGCGACGACGCTGTTGTTTGCGCTGGCAGTGGTGGCTGTGGTTTTCATCGGCAAGCGCATGCCGGTGCGTGTGTCTTCATTTCGAGGAGAACGAGCATGAGCGCTCAAACACCCTTCACGCTGGCGCGCCGCGCCGAGCGCATGAACCCGTCGATCATTCGCGAGATCCTGAAGGTCACCGAAAAGCCCGGCATCGTTTCGCTGGCCGGTGGTCTGCCGTCGGCCGACACGTTTCCCATCGAGGCGATGCGAGAGGCTTGCACGAAGGTGCTGCGCGATGCGCCACGCGAGGCCTTGCAGTACGCCGCCAGCGAAGGCTATGCGCCGCTGCGCGAATGGGTGGCGGCGCACTTGCACCAGCAACAGGGCATGACCGTGTCGCCCGAGCAGGTGCTGATCACCACCGGTTCGCAACAGGGCCTCGATCTCGCCGCCAAGGTGCTGATCGACAGCGATGCGCGCGTGCTCGTCGAAACACCGACGTACCTCGGCGCGCTGCAGGCCTTCACGCCCTACGAGCCGAACATCGTCGCCGTGGACTCGGACCACGAAGGCCCGTTGCCGGAAGCCTTGGCTGCCGCGGCGAGCGGTGCGCGCTTTGCGTACCTGCTGCCGAACTTCCAGAACCCCACCGGGCATGTCTACACCGAAGCGCGCCGCGCCGCCGTGGTGGCGGCCGCGCAAGCCAAAGGCTTGCCGCTGCTCGAAGACAACCCGTATGGCGATCTCTGGTTCGACGCGCCGCCGCCGCCCTCGCTGGCCTCGCGCTGGCCCGAAGGCGTGCTGTACCTGGGCTCGTTTTCGAAGGTGCTGGCGCCGGGCCTGCGGCTGGGTTACATCGTCGCGCCGCCGCCGTTGTTCCCGAAGCTGCTGCAGGCCAAACAAGCCGCCGACCTGCACACGCCGATCTTCAACCAGCGCGTGGTGTACGAGGTGATTCGCAACGGCTTTCTCGACACGCATGTGCCGGCGATCCGCGCGCGCTACAAGTTGCACCGCGATGCGATGCAGGCGTCACTGGCCAGACACCTGAGCGGCATCGCACAGTGGCACACGCCGGTGGGCGGCATGTTCTTCTGGCTCGAACTGCCTGCGCACATCGACGCCGTGGCGCTGCTGCCCAAGGCGGTGGACGCCGGCATGGCCTACGTGCCCGGCGCGGCGTTTTATGCCAGCGCGCCGCGCAAGAACACACTGCGCCTGTCGTTCGTGACATCGCCGCCAGAGAAGATCGAAGCCGGCGTGGCCGCGCTGGCGCAGGTGTTGAAGAGCGCGGCATGAAACGCGCGTTCAAGCAAGTCGACGTCTTCACCGACACGCCGCTCAAAGGCAACCCGCTGGCGGTGGTGATGGACGGCAGCGGCCTCGACGCCGCGGCGATGCAGCGCTTCACCGATTGGACGAACCTGTCGGAGGCGACGTTTCTGTTGCCACCGACGCACGCCGACGCCGACTACGCCGTGCGCATCTTCTGCCCCGGCCGCGAGTTGCCGTTTGCCGGACACCCGACGCTCGGCAGTTGCCATGCGTGGTTGCAAGCGGGCGGCCAACCGAAGGGCGAGCTCATCGTGCAGGAATGTGGCGTCGGCCTGGTGCGCATCCGGCAAGACGGCGAGCGGCTCGCCTTCGCGGCACCGTCACGGATCAAGAGCGGCCCGTTGGACGAGGCCGACGTGCAGCGCATCGCGCGGGGCCTGGGCATCGCACGCGCCGACATCGTCGCCCATGCCTGGTGCCACAACGGCCCACCTTGGCGCTCCGTGATGCTGCGCTCGGCCGCACAGGTGCTCGCATTGAAAGCCGACAGCGCGGTGCTGTCAGGCTGGGAAGTCGGTGTCGTCGCTCCGCAAGCCGCGGGGCACGATGCGCAGTTCGAAGTCCGCGCCTTCTTCAGCGGCAACAGCGGCATCGCCGAAGACCCGGTCACCGGCAGCTTGAACGCAGCGCTGGCGCAATGGCTGATCGGCGACGGGCTGGCGTCGCCGAACTACATTGCCGTGCAGGGCACCGCGATGGGCCGCGCCGGACGTGTCTTCGTGCAACAGGACGGCAAGGACATCTGGATCGGCGGCCACAGCGTGACGGTGATCGACGGCAGCCTGAGCCTGTGAACACCCGAGCCGATCATCTTGTCGTCGCCGCACGCACGCTGGCCGAAGGAGTGCAGTGGTGCGAGGCCACGCTCGGCATCACACCCGGACCTGGTGGCAAGCACCCTCTGATGAGCACGCACAACCACGTGTTCAGCATCACCAGCGATGCGTTCCCGAATGCGTACTTCGAGATCGTCGCCATCGATCCCGACGCGCCGCCGCCCGGCCGCGCGCGATGGTTCGGGCTCGACGCGCTGGATCTTTCGCGCGGGCCGCGGTTGGTGACCTTCGTTGCACGCACGACCGCACTCGACGCCGCGCTCGCCGCATTGCGTGACGCCGGCTTCGATGGCGGCCGCGCGCTCGCCGCGTCGCGCGAGACGCCGGCGGGGCCGCTGCGGTGGCGCATCGCCGTGCGCGACGACGGCGCCGTGCTCTGCGGCGGCGCGATGCCGACACTGATCGAGTGGGGCGAGCGTCATCCGGTGTCATCGATGCCGGCGTCGGGCGTGAGCCTGCGTTCGCTCGTCTTGCGCGGCGTGCCGAAGTCCGCACTCAACATCGCGTTGGTGAGCGTTGACAACACACCCGGCCCGGCGCTCGAAGCGCATCTGCAAACGCCCCGCGGCCCCATCACCCTGACCTCGCTGTAGACCATGCGAACACCCACCCCAGCCGAGTTCGACGCCGTGCAGCGCACGGTCTATGCCGCGATGCCGGCCACGCCTCAGTACGCCTGGCCCCTTCTGGCCGAAGCGCTCGGCGCCGAGGTCTGGGTCAAGCACGAGAACCACACGCCGCTGGGCGCCTTCAAGGTGCGCGGCGGCCTCGTTTACATGAAGGCCTTGTGCGAACGTGAGCCGCACGTGAGCGGCGTGATCAGCGCCACACGCGGCAACCACGGCCAGTCGATCGGATTTGCGGCGAAGCGGTATGGCCTGACGGCGACGATCGTCGTCCCGCACGGCAACTCGGTGGAGAAGAACGCGGCGATGCGCGCGCTCGGCGCGGAGCTGATCGAGCATGGCGACGATTTCCAGGCGTCACGCGAGCACGCGGCGGCGCTGGCCACACAGCGCGAGCTGCACTTCGTGCCGTCGTACCACCCGGACCTGGTTCTCGGCGTGGCGACTTACTGGGTCGAGTTTTTTCGCGCCGTGCAGCCCGGCGTGGTCTTCGTGCCGATCGGCATGGGCTCTGGCATCAGCGCCTGCGCGACGGCGCGATCGATCACCAGTGCGGCCACGCGCATCGTTGGTGTGGTCTCGGCCCATGCGACGGCGTATCTCGATTCGTTTCGCGCTGGCCGCGTGGTCGAAGCGCCGACCACGACGCAACTCGCAGATGGCATGGCCTGCCGCCTGCCCGATGCTGCGGCGCTCGACGTGATCCGGCGCGAGGCCGACGACGTGGTTGCGGTCACCGACGACGAGGTGGCGGCTGCGATGCGCCTGCTCTATACCGCCACGCACAACGTCGCCGAAGGCGCAGGCGCCGCGTCGCTGGCCGCAGCGATGCAGCAGCGCGACCGCTGGCGAGGCCGGCGTGTCGGCGTGACGCTGTGCGGCGGCAATGTCGATCGCGATGTACTCGCGCGCGTCCTGACAGGATGACGCGATGACCGAAGAACTCTTCCGGGAAGACGCCACGCTGGCGCAATGCGAGGCGCGCGTGATCGCCCTCAGCGAGGGCGGCGTGATCCTCGACCGCACGGTGTTCTATCCGCTCGGCGGCGGGCAGGCTGGCGACACCGGCGTGCTGCGTCTGGCCGATGGTCGTGAATTCGCCGTCACCGACACGCGCAAACTCAAAGAGGGCCATGAGCATGCGGGAAACGTACTGCATGTGCTCGCGCCAGACTCGACGATCGCCGTCGGCGATCGGGTCAACGCGCAGATCGACGTCGCGCGCCGCAACGCCCACCGGCGCTTTCACACGACGACACACCTGCTGTGCGCGCTGGTCCCGCACCCGGTGGACGGCTGCTCGATCACCGCCAGCTACGCGCGGCTGGACTTCCACATGAACGAGCCGCTCGACAGGGACGCACTGAGCGCCGGCATCGCCCGCTTGGTCGCCGAGGCGCACCCGGTGAGCCACCGCTGGATCAGCGAGGCCGAACTCGACGCCAACCCCGGCCTCGTGCGCAGCATGAGCGTGCAGCCGCCGCGCGGTTTGGGCCGGGTGCGCGTGCTGGAGATCGAAGGCGTCGATCTCCAACCCTGCGGCGGCACCCATGTGAGCAACACGCGCGAGATCGGCAACATCGTCGTCACCAAGATTGAGAAGAAAAGTGCGATGACTCGAAGAGTCGTGCTCGGCTTTGCCGAGCCCGCGTAAGCGGTGCACTTTTCTTCGGGGACCACTCATGTCCGTGAAACGGACGTGACGGGGTCACCAAAAGAAGTCAGCCATGACCCCGCAGGGTCGTGCTCGGCTTTGCGCCGGCCTGAGAACGACAAAGCCCGCCGAAGCGGGCTTTGTCAGCGCTGCCGCACGAAGATCACTCCTTGCGGTAGTTGTCGTGGCAAGCCTTGCAGGCCTTTCCGGCGTCGCCAAACGCAGCCTTCAACTGATCCAGGTTGCCGGCCTTGGCAGCGGCTTGCACCTTGACCACCTCGTCCTGCATCTTCTTGGCGCCGGCCTCGAAGTCGGCGCGCTTGCTCCAGACCTCGGGCAAGGCACGGGTGTTGCTGACCTTGTCGGTTCCGTCACCAAACGCGGAATAGGGCAGCTTCGACATGGCCACGACGATGTCGGCATTGGCTTGCGCGGCAGCCGCGTCGAAGGGCACGCGGCCGTTGGCCATGGCACCAATGCGTCCGAAATGGTTGCCCATCACGGTGAACGCACTCTGGCGGTACTTCACCGCGTCTTCGGGTTTTTGAAACTGCGCGGACGCGGGCAAGGCGGTGACCAGAGCCAGGGCCGCGACGGCGATGCTCGGACGAAACTTCGGAAACGACTGCATTCGGATTCCTCCTGGGCGAGTGACGGTGGATCGTGCATGCCTGCGGGCAGCACGTAGCAGTCTACGCAGTGGCGTGCACGGCTCTTGCATGCACCGGGTAAGCCCGAGTGCAACGCTTGGCATCGAACGCGGCGGCAGGTTATCTTTGGGTGTCATGGGCTGTGAATGAACGCATGAACGACAACGACCCGCAAGCTCGATCCATCCGTGTGTGGGATCTCCCCACGCGCGCTTTCCACTGGCTGCTTGCCGCGACGGTGATCTGCTCGGTGATCACGGCCAAGATCGGCGGCAACGCAATGGTCTGGCACATTCGGCTCGGCCTGCTGGCGCTGGCTCTGCTGGCGTTTCGCGTGGTCTGGGGTTTTGTCGGCGGACACTGGTCGCGCTTTGCCTCGTTCCTCTATCCGCCGTCGAGCGTCGCAGCCTATCTGCGCGGCGATACGGGGCCGAACGGGCGCTTCGACGTCGGCCACAGCCCGCTGGGCGCGCTGTCGGTGTTTGCCTTGCTGCTGCTGCTGATCGTGCAGGTGGCCACCGGCCTCGTCGCCGATGACGAGATCGCCACCACCGGGCCGCTGAACCGCTTTGTCGCGACGGCGTTGGCGCTCAAGGCCACCGGCTGGCACAAGGCCGTGGGCCAGTACCTGATCATCACGCTGGTCGTGCTGCACGTCGCCGCGGTGCTGTTCTACCTCTTCAAGAAGCAGCGCAACCTGATCGCGCCGATGTGGCATGGTGACAAGCACCTGGCGCCGGGCACGCCGGCGTCGGCCGATGGTGTGGCGCAGCGGGTGGTGGCGGCCGTTTTGATCGGCCTGGCGCTGAGCCTGTCCTGGTGGATCGCTCGCCTGGGCGCATGAGCCTGTCTGGCCCGAAAGGCGAATTGAGCGCAGTGCGAAGTACGGAGATTGCCTGATGACCGACTCGCCTGCGATCGAGCTGTGTGACGCCGGCCACGCCGACGTTGCTCGACGCCACGCGCCAGATCTTCCGCGAGTACGCGGCGCAACTCGGCGTGGACTTGTGCTTCCAGAACTTCGACGCCGAGCTCGCCGATCTGCCCGGCGAGTACGTCGCGCCACGTGGCGCGCTGCTGCTGGCCACCGTGGATGGCGAGATCGCCGGCTGCGGTGCGTTGCGTGCGCTGGCCGATGTCGATTACCCCAATGCCTGCGAGATGAAACGCCTGTTTGTGCGCCCGGCGTTTCGCCGCTTCGGCCTCGGCCGCTTGCTGACGCAAGCGCTCATGGACCGCGGTGTGCAGGCCGGCTATTCGAACCTGCTGCTCGATACGCTCGACGACATGGAAGCCGCGCGCGGCCTGTATGCCAGCCTGGGCTTCGAGGAGATCGCGCCGTATTACTTCAATCCGATTCCGGGCGCTCACTATCTGAAGGCGCAGCTCGGATAAAAAGAAAGGGAGGCCGAAGCCTCCCTTGATTCAGCCGCGCCCGAGGGCCGAGCGCCGGGCCGCTCCCAAGCGGCCCGAGCTCCCCTCGGGGGGCGACGCCGAAGGCGTCTTGGGGTCGTCATCTACGCGGCGTTCAACCACATCGACGTATCGAACGCGCTGCTCATCAACGGCATGTTCATGCCGAAGCTCGCATTCGCCGAGGCGGCGGCTGCCGCCGCCTTCGACGCTTTCTTTGTCACACCGGCTTCGTTGCTGGTGCTGCTCGTGGGGGCCACCTCTGCCGCCCGCTCCCATGACCCGATTTCTTGGGAGCGGGCTACCGAAAAGAATAAAAACATCTGAACGGTATCTTTCGTTCCGCCCAGAAATCAGCTGCATCGCGGAACACGTCGAGCAGCTGCTCGCGGGTCTCGCGGTCGAAACGCGGGTTGTCGGGCAACTGCTCGAGCACGACGACAAAGCCCGGCTGCTGGCCGCTGCGGTTGACCAGATCGGTCATGCAATCGAACAGCGCATCGAGGTTCTTGCCGAAGTGCACCGGAAAAGTGAAGGCCTCGGCGATGCTGTCCAGCACCTCCTGCTTCGATTGTGAGTTGGCCACGTTCGCGTACAAGAAGTGCTGGCCCGTTTGCTGCGCGGCCTCCATCAACTCCGCCACCGTATAGGCGCGGATCGACTGCACGATGTTCGGACGGACGGTCTGCAATTGCATGGTCACGTTCCTCCAAGGTCAAAAAGAAAACCCAAAAATGAAACTCGTTGGCCGGTCATGGCGACGGGCTCGCGATGCGTTTGAAGCTCGCGTAATGGTCTGCCGTGTAATAACAAGCCTCAGGCGCGGCCGGCTTGGCGCCACCGCAGACGATGCGGCGCGCGCCGCGGTCGCGCGAGCCGGGTGTTTTGACCGTGTATTCGCGGTAGTAACCGCGCTTTTCGCGCGGCAACTGGCGCTCCCGGTTGCCGAAGACGCTGCCGTCTTTCGCGTAGGGGAACGGGCCGCCGCTGCGGATCCGTTGTTCGGTTTGCCGCGCCTGCTCAGGCAGCTGTGTCAACGCCACCGTGTCCAGCGCAGCCTCGACACCGCGGGCCCGCGCCGCGGGCATCAGCGACGCAACAAGCAGCAAAGCGAGCCCAAACTTTCGGGCGGTGCTTGCGTGGCTGTGGCGGGCGGCGGATGACACGGGTTAACCCCAATAAATCAATCCGCAATGATACGGGAGTCGTGAAAAAACCTCAAGCCGTGTGCCCAAAATTGGGGCAGGGCCTCTAGGTCAATTGTGTGCGCACACTCTCTTGTTAATCAATTACCTGCAACGAGTTCTAGCGGGCAGCGTTGGCATCGGCGACTGTCAACGCGGTCATGTTGACGATCCGGCGCACGGTCGTGGAAGGCGTCAGGATGTGCACCGGTTTGGCCGCGCCGAGCAGCACCGGACCGATCGCGATGCCGCCGCCGGCCGCGGTCTTGAGCAGGTTGTAGGCGATGTTCGCGGCGTCGATATTCGGCAGCACCAGAAGGTTCGCGTCGCCGGTCAGGGTGGTGTTGGGCATCAGCGCGGCGCGCGCTTTGCCGTCCAACGCCACGTCGCCGTGCATCTCGCCGTCGACCTCCAGCCACGGCGCCTGCTCACGCAGCAGCGCCAGCGCACGGCGCATCTTGACCGCGCTCGGATGGTCCGACGAGCCGAAACTGGAATGTGACAGCAGCGCGACCTTGGGCTCGACGCCGAAGCGGCGCATTTCCTCGGCCGCCAAGGCCGTGATCTCGGCCAGTTCTTCGGCGGAGGGGTCGGCATTGACATGCGTATCGACGAGGAACACCTGGCGGCCGGGCAGCATCAGGCCGTTCATGCAGGCATAGACCGGCACCTCCTGCGGCGTGCTGGCGGCGCCGCCGGGGCGCTTGCCGATGACCTGGTCGATGTACTGCAGGTGCGCATGGGTCGTCCCCCAGGTGCCGCAGAGCATGCCGTCAACCTCGCCCTTGTGCAGCAGCATCGCGCCGATGAGCGACAGGCGGCGGCGCATCTCGATCTTGGCGATCGACACCGTGACGCCTTTGCGCTCGGTCATGCGGTGGTAGGTCTGCCAGAAATCTCGGTAGCGGTGGTCGTTCTCGACGTTGACGATGTCGTAGTCCACGCCCTCCTTGAGGCGCAGGCCGAAGCGTTCGATGCGCTGCGCCATGATCGCCGGACGGCCGATCAGCGTCGGCCGCGCGATGCCTTCATCGACCACGACCTGCGCCGCGCGCAGGATGCGCTCTTCTTCGCCTTCCGAGTAGGCCACGCGCTTGTTCGCCGCGCGCTTGGCCATGGTGAAGATCGGCTTCATCGTGTTGCCCGAGGCATAGACGAAGCCCTGCAGCTTTTCGCGGTAGGCGTCCATGTCGGCGATCGCGCGCTGGGCGACACCGGACGCGGCGGCCGCAAGCGCCACGGCCGGCGCGATCTTCATCATCAGCCGCGGATCGAAAGGCTTGGGGATCAGGTACTCGGGGCCAAAGGCCAGCGTCTCGCCGGCATAGGCCGCGGCCACGACTTCGCTCTGCTCGGCGCGCGCGAGTTCGGCGATCGCGTGCACGGCCGCCACCTCCATCGCGTCGGTGATCGTCGTCGCGCCGCTGTCGAGTGCGCCGCGGAAGATGTAGGGGAAACACAGGACGTTGTTGACCTGGTTCGGGTAGTCGGTGCGGCCGGTGGCGATCAGTGCATCGTCGCGCACCGCCTTGATCTCCTCCGGCATGATCTCCGGCGTCGGGTTGGCCAGGGCAAAGATGATCGGCCGCGCGGCCATCGACTTCACCATCTCGGGCTTCAACACGCCGGCGGCGGACAGGCCGAGGAACACATCGGCGCCGGCAATCGCCTCGGCCAGCGAGCGCTGCGTCGGTGACCTGCGCGAACTCCTGCTTGTCCGGGTCCATCAACTCGGTGCGGCCCTGCCAGACCAGGCCGGCCAGATCAGTCACCCAGATGTTCTCGCGCGGCACACCGAGCTTGACCAGCAATCCCAGGCAGGCCAGCGCGGCGGCCCCGGCACCCGAGGTGACGAGCTTGATCTTCTTGATGTCCTTGCCGGCCACCGCGATGCCGTTGAGCAACGCCGCGCCGACGACGATCGCCGTGCCGTGCTGGTCGTCGTGGAAGACCGGAATCTTCATGCGCTCGCGCAGCTTGCGCTCGACATAAAAACAGTCCGGCGCCTTGATGTCTTCCAGGTTGATGCCGCCAAAGGTCGGCTCCAGCGAGGCGATGATGTCGACCAGCTTGTCCAGATTGTTCTCGGCGATCTCGATGTCGAAGACGTCGATGCCGGCGAACTTCTTGAAGAGCACGCCCTTGCCTTCCATCACCGGCTTGGACGCCAGCGGACCAATGTTGCCCAGGCCGAGCACCGCGGTACCGTTGGTCACCACCGCCACCAGGTTGCCGCGCGCGGTGTAGCGGTAGGCGTTGCGCTCGTCGGCCACGATTTCTTCGCAGGCTGCCGCCACGCCGGGCGAATAGGCCAGCGCCAGATCGCGCTGGTTCGACAGCGGCTTGGTGGCCGCAATGGCGATCTTGCCCGGCGTCGGGAACTCGTGGTACGCGAGCGCATCGCGCTTCAATTCGGCGCGCTTTTCTTCATAGCTGCTGGACATGGCGGGGGCAAAAGAGTGGCGGGGGGTGCGGCATGGTACGAGCGAACGTGCTTGCGCGGCGATTCCCTGCATGCGCAAAACCGCGTACCTGCGGGTCGTAGGCCTGCGCAATACTGAGCCAGTGACCACCCCTCCCACGCCCAGCGCACGCCGCACCCGCCGTCGCTGGCGCCGCGTGCTGTTGTGGAGCCTGCTGGTCGGCCTGCTCGCTGTGGCGCAAGGATTGCTGGTGTTTCTGGTCCTGCAGTACGAAGCGGCGCGCGCGCAGGACCGCGCGGATGCTGCGGCCGGCGCGGTGGCCGACGAAGCTCGGCAGGCCATGTCGCGCAGCCTGCAGGGTCTGCAACTGCTGGTCTGGGGTGAGCGCAGCGCCAGCCAATGGCGCGGCGACGCGGCGGAGCTGCTGCGCGCGCGGCGCGAGCTGGTGCGCCTGGAGCGCCGCGATGCGGCCTTCGACATCGTCGATGCGGTGCAGGCGCCGCACATGAGCAGCCTTTTCGAATCGATTGCGCGCCTCGAACAGAGCCAGGACGCACAGGCCGCCTGCGCCGAAGCGCGGCGCAGCGGCATGCCGGCCTTCTCGCGCAGCTACTACTCGCCGCTGAGTCGGGGCACCGGCGTCGAGTTGATCGACTTGTGTCTGCCGCGAAGCGCCGGCGATGGCAGCAGTGTCGTTGGCACGTTTTCGCTGGCCGCCCTGCTCGACGCCGCGGGCAGCGCCGATGCCTCGCGCGACCACGAACTGAGTTTCGTCGAAGGCGACGGCGCGCGGCTGGCGCGCAGCGGCACGGCGCGTGGCCTGGGCATCTACCGCGCCGAGCGTGTGGTCGATCTGCCCGGAGCCAAGCTGCTGCTGCGCGCCGACAGCCGGCATGGCCGCCCGGACCTGATTCCCAACCTGAGCGTTGCCCTCGTTTTTGGTTTGTCGATCGCGCTGACCGGCGTGGTGCTGCTGCTGGCGCGCGACGTGCGCCGCCGCGCCGCCGCCGAAGAACGCCTGGCCGAGGCGCTGGCGTTTCGCAAGGCGATGGAAGACTCGCTGGTCACCGGATTGCGCGCGCGCGGGCTGGATGGCCGCATCACCTATGTCAATCTGTCGTTCTGCCGCATGGTGGGCTTCGAGCCCGCGGAGTTGCTGGCCGCGGCGACGCCGCCGTACTGGCCACCCGAACGGGCGGACGAATACAAGCAGCGGCTGCGCCGTGGCATGGTTGGCGCCGAGTCGCTGACCGGCCGCGAAACGGTGTTCATGCGCAAAAACGGCGAGCGCTTTCCGGTGGTGATCTACGAAGCGCCGCTGGTCAACAGCGTCGGCAAACAAACCGGCTGGATGAGCTCCGCGGTCGATCTGTCGGAGCAGCGCCGCATCGAAGACCTGTCGCGCCAGCAACAGGAGCGGCTGCAGGCCACAGCGCGCCTGGCCACGGTGGGCGAGATGGCCTCCTTGCTCAGCCACGAGTTGAACCAGCCGCTGGCGGCGATTGCCAGCTACTCCAGCGGGTCGCTGAACCTGCTGGACGACGCTTCGACCCCCGACAACGCTGACCGCGAGATGCTCAAGCAGGCGCTGACAAGAATTGCCGAGCAGGCCGACCGCGCCGGCCGCACGATCAAGAGCGTGCATGACTTCGTGCGCCGGCGCGAGCAGACGCGCGAAGCGGTGAGCGCCTCGGCGCTGATCGACGCGGTGCTGCCGCTGGTGAGCCTGCAAGCACGCAAGAGCGGCACCCGCATCGACGTACAAGGGCCAACGCCCGCGCCCCGCGTCAACGCCGATCGCACCATGGTCGAGCAGGTGCTGCTCAACCTCACGCGCAACGGCATCCAGGCCATGGAGTCCGACGCCACGCCGCCCGAGCAGCGCGTGCTGCGGCTGGTGGTGCGCGTCATCAATGCGCAATGGATCGAGTTCTCGGTTGCCGACGCTGGACCCGGCATCGCGCCCGACGTGGCACAGCGCCTTTTCACGCCGTTCTTCACGACGCGCAGCGAGGGCATGGGGCTCGGCCTGTCGTTGTGCCGTACCGTGGTCGAGCAACACGGCGGCGCGCTCGACTACGCCACGGGTACGTCGGGCACGAGATTTGTCTTCACCCTCCGTACAGCGTAGATGACAGCCCCAAGCTCGCTGCGCTCGCGCCCCCCGAGTGGAGCGCCGGCCGCTTGGGAACGGCCCTGCGCTGGCCGGCTCATACTTCGCCCATGAACGCGCCGCTCGGCCTGCCGATGGTCTATCTCGTCGACGACGAGGAGGTGCTGCGCGAAGCCCTGGCGTGGCTGCTGCGCTCGCGGCGCTTGTTGTCTGAAGGCTTTGCCAGTGCCGAGGCTTTCATCGGGCTGCTCGACGCCCGACGCGCCAACCCGTGGCCAACGGCGCCGTCCTGCCTGTTGCTCGACGTGCGCATGCCCGGCATGAGCGGGCTGGCGCTGTTCGACCAGCTGGTCGAGCGCGGGTTGACGCAGGCGCTGCCGGTGATCTTTCTCACCGGCCATGGCGACGTGCCGACCGCCGTGGGCGCGGTCAAGCGTGGTGCCTTCGACTTTGTCGAGAAGCCCTTTTCCGACAACGCGCTGGTTGATCGCGTGGAGCAGGCGCTGGCCGCGAGCCGCGAGCACCTCGAAGCGACGCGCTCCAAGGGCAAGGTTGCACAGTGGCTCGCCGAGCTGACCGATCGCGAACGCGAAGTCATGCAGCTCGTCATCGAAGGCAGGCCGAACAAGCTCGTTGCCGATGCGCTGGGCATCAGCGTGCGCACGGTCGAAGTGCACCGCGCGCGCGTCTTCGACAAGATGAACGTCAAGTCGGCGGTCGAGTTGGCGAATCTCTTGCGCGATCAGCGTTCTGGATAGCTGACGCTCAAGACCTCGATTCGCTGCGGTCCCTTCGGCGTGACCAGCGTGACCTCGTCGCCTTCGCGCGCCTTGAGCAAGGCCCGCGCGATCGGCGACACCCAGCTCACCTCGCCGGCCAGGTTGTCGGCCTCGTCGATGCCCTTGATGGTGATCGTGCGCTCGCCGCCGACTTCGTCGGCATAGGTCACCGTCGCGCCGAAGAAGATCTGGTCAATGCCGTGGTGCTGCGCCGGGTCGGCGACCTCGGCGATGTCCAAGCGCTTGGTCAGGAAGCGGATGCGGCGGTCGATCTCGCGCAGCCGCTTCTTGCCGTAGAGGTAGTCGCCGTTCTCCGAGCGGTCGCCGTTCTTCGCCGCCCACGACACGATCTCGACGACCTTCGGCCGCTCATCGTCGAGCAGCGTCAACAACTCGCTGCGCAAGCGCGCGTAGCCGGCGGGCGTGATGTAGTTCTTGGCACCGGCAGGCAGCGGCGGCAGCGCGGGCGAGGCGTCATCGTCGTCGTCGTTGTCGCTTTCCTTGGTGAAGGCCTTGTTCATCGCCCGGCCTGCCGTCACAACCGCGAGACCACGCGCACGACGGTCTCGCGGTGGTCGCGAAAGCCCATGCGCGCGTACAGCGCGCGAGCGTGCACGTTGTCGCCCATCACGTGCAGGAACGGCTGTTCGCCGCGCTGCATCTGGCGCCGCAGCAGCGCCTGCATCAAGCGCCGCGCCAGCCCGCGGCCCTGAAAATCCGGGTGCGTGCAGACGCCGCTGATCTCGCGCAGCGTGCCGGCGCACATGCGCTCGCCGGCCATCGCCACCAGGCGCGGTCCGTCGAACCAGCCGAGGTAGTCGCCGAGCTCGGTCGTGCGCGGGCCGAACGGCCCCGGCCGTGTCAGCGTGGCC
Organism: uncultured beta proteobacterium; assembly: GCA_963814385.1. Classification (GTDB taxonomy): domain Bacteria; phylum Pseudomonadota; class Gammaproteobacteria; order Burkholderiales; family Burkholderiaceae_C; genus CADEEN01. The sequence continues at coordinate 226,349 of CAWFCX010000043.1, read as the reverse complement.
AGCTCGAGCGCCGCCGGTGCGTGCGCCGCGCCGAGCATCACCGCCTCGGGCAGCGCGCCAGCCGCCGGCTGCGGCGCGTCCCACACCATCTGGTGCATCGCCTGCTCGGCGTCGAGCCGCCAGCCGTCTGGGATCTCGCCGCGCCAGCCTTCGACATAGAAGTGCTCACCCGGCGCGCAGTGCGCACGCAGCGCACCGAAGTCCGGCTGCGACGGCTGCTCGAAGCCGAGGATCGGAGAGAAGCCTTGCGCGTAGCGCCGCGCACCGTCCTGCCCGGCCGCGAACGCTGCGTGCGGACCGGTCAGCGTGTGCCAAACGATGTTGTCGAGCAAGGCTGTTGTCACGGCAGGTTTTGTCCCATGCGCTCTTGTAGTCGATTGTGGCGGCCGTTCAGCGCTTGGCGATGGCCGGCGTCGACACCTTCTTCACCGCGGGCGCAGCAGGCGGCTCTGGCGCTGCGGCCGGCTCCGGCGGCGTCGGCGTGCCCGCGGGCACCTTGCCCACGCCCGACAGCGCCAGGTAGTCGGTCAACGGGCTGACGCCATTGAGCGGCTTGAACGTGCCCTTGTGGCAGGTGGCGCAACCCACCTTCGGGCCGTCACCGTGCGGCCCGAGGCGGTTGGCCGGAAAGATGCGGCGTCCAGCGGCGTCAGGAAATCGGTGTTGAGTTCGCGCACCATGCGGATGCCGTGCCACGCCGTCACGCGCTGCGGCGTGCTCTCGTCCCAGCGCGCCAGCGCGCGCGTGTTGTGGCAGTAGGTGCAGTTCACGCCCAGCGAGCCGGACATGTACAGCATCAGCGAGTACGTCCACTCAGCGCTCTTGACACCCGGCGGCTGCCTCGCGCGTCGGCAGCGCGGTGGTCGACTGGACGCGAATCTCGTTGACGCCGGAGGTCAGGTACTGCGCCAACGGATCGCCGGGCAGCGACGAGCCTGCCGGCATTCGGCGCCGGCGCGTTCTGGCCGGCGCGGTTGCCAAGGAAGGCCACCGTCTCCATCGGGCCCTTGCCGTTGAACCAATCGCCGCTCGGCACGGCCTGGCCGCGGTGGCAGGTCCAACAGGTGACACCGGTTTCGCCGACGTGCGTCTTCCACTTCGGTGTTGAGCTGGCGCGTCATCTCGATCATGCGGCGCGCCACGACCTTGGGGTATTTCTCGTCGGACTCCATCTTGTCGGTGTTGTGGCAGAACTCGCAGCCCTCTTCCGGTGCCACCCAGGTGCTGAAGGCCTGCATCAGGCGCGAGAACTCGGTGGCGCTGATGTCGTTCAAGACCTTGACGTTGGCGAAGACTTCGCCCGTCGGCGGCGACTCGACGTCGGCCGGCTCCTCGGGAGCAGGGATCTTGTTGATGTCGGCCAGCGCCGCCACCGCACTCGGTTTCTTCAGCTGAATCTGCGACGAGCCGCGCGGCCCGCGTTGGTCGGACTGCGGCTGTTCGCAAGCGCCGAGCAGCAGCGCTGCGGCGAGCAGCACCGCAGCGCGCAGGCCGCACTGGCGCAGCGGCATCGGCCCGGCGAATGAAGTCATCATCGTCTCCCCCAAACGCGTCGCTGTGTTCATCGGTCGCTGGCTCAGGCCGCCGCCTTCTTCGGTTTGAAGTTGCGGCACCAGCCCCCCGGAGGCACCGGGCGCTTGAAGAACGAGCAGGTGCCCGAGCGGGTCGCCGGCCTTGCCGCTCCACAACTGGCACTCGCTGCACTTTTGCGCGACCTCGTGGCGCGGGAACTTCACCTTGTCGACGTTGGCGGTGTCGATCCGATAGCCCATCGACTTCGGGTAGGCGTCGGTCTCCTTCACCGGCACATCGCTCGGCGTCTGCGCCGGGGCGGCGTGCGCGGCCTGGGCCCGGGCCGTCGCATGCAGCGGCCAGCGCGGTGGCGCCGGTGATCGGCGTGCAGCATGAAGACGCGGCGGTTGCGGGCTTGCATCGAAAAACTCCTTTGACTTCAATGAATGGAAAAACGGGTTCAGCCGATCACGGCTTCTTCGGCGCGCGCGTCGCCGCGGCTGTCGTTCCAGACCACGCGCAGGCGCTGGCCGGCTTGCGCGCCGCCGACACGAAACGAGAGCAACGGGTCGCGCGAGACAGCAATGCTCATGCGCGCCGAAAACACCGGTGCGTCCGGCCAGCGTCACCGCCACATCGGTGATGTGGTGCGCGGGCACGAGTTGGCCGGATTCGTCTTGCCGCATGCCGGTTTCCATCGGATGCAGCATCAGGATCTGCACGTCGGCCACGCCGTTGGCAAGGCGGCTGCGGATGCGGATCGGAGGTGCGGCCATCGTGCGCTCAACCACAGCCACCGACCGTGACCTCGATCGCGCGCGCGGCGGCGTACAAACGGCCGTCGTCGGTGCGCACCGCGGCGTACAGCGTGCCGTTGCCCGCCATGCGGATGCGCGTGGCGACGAAGGGCTCGGTGCCGGCGGGAATCGTGAATCGCGCCGCCACCGGCTGCGGGTTGCCGTCGACCAGCAGCACGATCTCGCGCGTGCCCGGCAGCGCGCTCGACACCGTGATCGGCACGACAGCGCCGTTGTCGGCCAGCGCGGGGGCTTCGAGCGTGATCAGCGCACTCGGCGCGGGCACAGCGCCGAGCGCGCCGAGGGCCTCGGCAAAAGTCTTCGCCACAAAAGCGTCGGCCGGCGGCACCGTCACGGCGCGCGCCGTGGGCAACGCCGCGATGCCCAGCGACGGCGCATGGCGCCAGCGCCTTGCAGCAGCGCGGCGGCGCTGCGTGCAGCGAGATCGCCGTGCATGCCGGCTCGCCTCACGGGCCCGTGCGGACGAGCCGCACGTGAAAGCGCTCGTCCTTGCGCGCCAGCATCACGCCTTCGGCGCCGAAGCTCAGCGCCAGGACACGTTCGCCGCCGCTCTCGCCAGGACGCGGCGGTGGACGACCAGAACGGCGCCGCAGGCGTGCCGGGAAAGACCGACGAGGTTGGTGCGCGGGTTGTTGCACCCGCGGTCCGTGATCGTCGCCAGCTCGCGCAGCGCAGGCACTCGCCAATCGTTGAAGAACGCGGCGCCGTCGCGGCTGACTTTGTCGGCGTGCTGTTGCGCGTCGGCCCAGCGCGTAAGCGTCAGCATCGCCCAACGCAGCGCTTGCCGAGCCACTGCTGGCCGCTGGCACAACGCATCCACATCAGTTTCGACTCCACATCGGTGACGGTGCCGTCGCCGTTGTCCTGGAAGCGCGCTGACGGCAACGACGACGCACCGCCGTTGCCGTCACAGGCCTGCTGGGCTGCCACGCCGCGCGAGCCCAGCCAGCGCCGGTCGAACAACACCACCACCAGGCAAGCGTTGCGCAGGATCACTTGTCGAAGCCGATCCCGGTGCCCTTGACGTTCAGGCCGCGCGCGCTCTTGGGCGTCGGGCCGGCGGTCTGGCGGGTCTGCAGGCCGGTGTCGATCGCCACGCCGCGGTACAGGTAGAAGGAGTAGGCCTCGAGTGCCACCATGTCGGCGCTGCTCACGTCCAGCGCCTTGCCGCCTTGCGGGTTCTCGATGCACCAGTTGACCATGTCGCGGTACGCCATGACCTTGTCGGTCTGCGGCATGAACTTCGGGAAGGTGTGCGGGTTGGTCGCCGCCGCGTCGGGGTGGCAGTTGGCGCAGGCCAGGCCGTTGTTGGCCATGTCGGCACGGGCGCCGTACCACATGTCGTAGCCGCGCTTGGCCGAAGCCGTCAGCTTCTCGTCCATCGCCTTCAGCTCGTCCTTCGTGAACGGCTCGCGTGCGGCCGCGACGGTGGCCGTGGCGAGCACCGCGATTGCGGCCAGCGACAACGCGGCACGCCGAATGAGTTTGGTTTGCATGTTCTGGTCTCCTCTTTCTTGTCAGGCCTTGAAGCCGTTCTTGAGTTTGGGCGGCAGCGAGTCGGCGAACGGTTGGTACTGCACAAACGCCTTGCCGCCCCCGTCGATGCTGATCGAGGCGCTGCCCATGCCGTCCGATGTGTTGGCCGGGTCGGCCCGGTACTGCTGGTACTCCGGGTTCGGCATCTTGATCGGCGGGTACGGCCACGGCCACGACGTGCTCATCGTGCCGATCGACGTCAGGTTGCCGATCTTGTTGTAGACGGTGTGGTGCACATGGCCGTGGAACGCAGTGACGGCATTGAACTTGCCGAGAATCTTGCGGATCTCCTTGGCATCGGAGACCTGGAAGTTCCAGCGCGGGTAGTAGTCCCACAGCGGCGAATGCGTGAAGATCACCACCGGCGTTGATCGCCGCAACCTTGGCCACGTCCTTGGCCAGCCAGGCCACAGCCTTCTCGCCGCAACCCCACACGCCCGGCACCGGGCTGTTCAGCGGCATGAACCAGTCGCGGCGCTGCGCCGGCGTCAGCTTGGCCTCGGTCCAGAAGTCGGGCACGAGGATCGAGTTCATGCCGATGAAGTGCACGCCCTTGTGGTCGAACGACCAGGTGTCCTCGCCGAAGTTGGCGCGCCAGGCCGCGCCCATGTCGAGGTACCAGTCGTGCTCGCCGGGGATCGAGCGGATCGGCGCCTTCAGCTTGGACAGGATGCGCTTGCCCTTGTCCATCTGATCGACGTTCGCCGTGGTGCGCGATGTCGCCCATGACCATCACGAAGTCGGGCTGCTTGGCCATGCGCGTTGACCTGCGTGACCGCGTCCTCGAGCTGTTTGTCGAAGACGTGGTCCTTGGCGCTGTAGAGGTGCGGGTCGGCGATGATGGCGAAGCTGAACGGCGAGACCTGACGCTGCGCTTGCGCCACGCCGACCAGCCCGAGGTTGACGCCGATGGCCTGCGCCGTCAGCGTGGTCAGGCCGGCCTTGCCGGTGAGCGCCAGCAATCTGCCTTCTGCTCTGTCGATCGATTGAGACATCGTGATCTCTCCATCTAAAAAGTTAGGGACGTGCCGGGCTTGCGGCCACGACAGGGACGAAACGAGCTCACCGGCCTGGTGAGGCCGGAAGAAACAAACGGTGGCTCGGCCTTGTTGGCCGAGAACTGGTGCGCGCGGACCTAGCCGGTCGCGGGGCGGAGTTGCTTCGGTTTCGAAGCGGCGCGTTCGGCGCGGTGCGGCGCGCTCGCGGGTGGATGCATCTGGTACTGCTCATGCTCCGGTGTCTCCTGGCTCGTCGTTGCTGCATTGCGAGCCGTGCACTTTTTGCCTCGGCTTGCGCGTCGGCAGAGCGAATGTAGGCAGATCGTCCGCAAAATGAAAGTTGAAAATTTTGACGCTGCTATTGGGTCTGACTAATATCAGCCGATGTCACTCGCCAAGGTCGCCACGCTCAAGCAGCTCGCCGCGTTCCACACGGTGGCGCGGCTGGGCAGCGTTTCGCTGGCCGCCACCGAGCTGCACCTGACGCAGTCGGCGGTGTCGATCCAGATCGGCTCGATCGAGGCCACGGTGGGCACGCCGCTGCTGCTGCGCACCGGCCGCGGCGTGCGCCTGACCGAAGCCGGCGAGCTGCTGCTGAGCTACGCCGAACGCGTGATCGCCCTGTGGAACGACATGGGCGACAGCATGGACACCTTCCTCGGCGCCTTCTCGGGCACGCTGCGCATCGGCGCGGTGGCCACCACCGAGTACTGGCTGCCGCAGCCTGCTGGTGGCCTTCGTCAACGAGAACCCCAAGGCCAAGGTCAAGCTGATCACCGGCAACCGCGACGAGATCGTGCGCAGCCTGGCCACGCGACGAGATCGACGTCGCGGTGATGGGCAACCCGCCCGAAGAACTGAAGCCGACGCTCGACGCGTTCGCGAAGAACCCGATGGGTTTCCTGGCCGCGCCGCAGCACCCGCTGATGGCCGAGCGCAAGCTGACGATGGCCACGCTCGCCGAGTCGAACCTGCTGGTGCGCGAGCGCGGCTCGGGCTCGCGCGCCACGCTGACGCGGCTGTTCAAGGAGGCCGGGCTGCATCTGCGCATCGGCTCCGAACTGTCGAGCAACGAAGCGATCAAGCAGATGTGCATCGCCGGTTTCGGGCCGGCCTACCTGTCGCTGCACACCTGCATCCTCGAGATGAAGGCCGGGCTGCTGGCGCTGCTGCCGATGCCGCGCAACACGATCGAGCGCGGGTGGTACGTGGCCCACGCGCCGTCGAAGAAGATGCCGCAAGTCGCACTCGCCTTCGAGCGCTTCCTGCGCCTGCGCGGCCAGGGCAAGATCAATCAACTGCTCGAAGCGCGCGAGGCCATCCCCGGCCCGGCGATCAAGGCACGCGCGCCCCGGGCCAAACGCAAGGCCACCGCGACGGTCTGAGGGGCGTGCCGGCTGGATATAGAGGCGCTTTCACGCGCTTCTCCGAGGATCGACACGCCCGCAACAGCGCACGATGCGCCATCTCAGACTCGCCTCGTCTGGCTGTCATGCGCTTTCCTGCAGTTTTCTCTTCGATCAAGTTCCGCATCGTCGCGGCCTGCGTCGTCACAGGCCTGGCCGCCGCGCTCGGCGCGGGTACCGCCGTGCTCAATGTCACGCAGGCGGAGTTGCAGCGGCAATTGCTCGACAACGAACGCAGCGAACGCGAGCGCACGGCGGCATTGCTCGGCAGCAAGCTGGAGACGCTCAAAGTCATGCTGACCGCGGTGGCGCGCCAGGTGCGCACCGAGCAGCTTGGTGACGCTGCGGCGATCGGCCCCTTCCTGCTCGACAAGCCGGCACTCGGCGCGCTGTTTGACAGCGTGCTGGCGGCAACGCCCGACGGCACCATGCTCGCGCGTGTAGAACGTGGACGGCTGACGAGCGAACTGCCCAACGTTGCCGACCGCGACTACTTCCAGGCGGCGATGCAGGGCGACCAGCCGGTCGTGTCAAAACCTCTGCTCGGGCGCGTCAGCAAGCAGCCCTTGGTCGTGATTGCAGCGCCCGTGCTCGACTCAAACGGGCGCGCGATCGGTATCGTGGCGGGTTCACTGCGGCTGACATCGACAAGCCTCTTTGCAGATGGCGGGACTTCGAGCGAGGACGGCGCGCGCGCTGTCGTCATGGACCGTGCGGGCATGGTGCTGTCGCACCCCAATCCGCAGCGCATCCTCGGCCAGGCGGCCGACGAGCCAGGGCTCGGCCCCTATGTCGCGCGTTGGCGCGACACAGGCAGCCCGATCGACACCGCTGCGACGGCCGAGCTCGACCAAAGTTATCTGGTCTCGATGGCCGGCATCCCGCTGTCGGACTGGGCGCTGATGCGCCTGACCCCACGCGACGTGGCACTGGCGCCGATGGCCGCGGCGCGCCGCACCGCGCTGCTGGCGGCATTGGTGGCCGCGGCGTTGGCGTGTGCACTCGCCGTCGGCGTGGCCTGGGCGGTGGCGCGACCCATCGTGCAGTTGCGCGACCAGGTCGAGCGCTTGCTGAGCGGCGCCGAGGCCTCGGCCGATGACTGGCCGGAACAGCATGGAGAAATCGGCGCCATGTCGCGCGGGTTCCAGTTGTTGCTGCAGACGCGCGATGCGCAGCAAGGCGACATCCAGGCCGTGATGGACAACGCCGAGGTCGGCCTGGCGCTCACGCGCGAGGGCCGCTTCGAGATGGTCAGCCGCCAGTTCTGCACCACCTTCGGCATCGAGCGCGATCGGCTCGTCGGCCAATCGACGCGCGTGATCCATGTTTCGGACCAAGCCTACGACGAGTTTTCCGCGCGGGCGCAGCCGTCGTTCATGCAGCACGGGCTGTTCGATGGCGAGGTCACGCTCAAGCGCGGCGACGGTCACACCTTCTGGGCGCGCATGCGCGGCCGCGCGGTCGTGCCGGGTGACCGCTCGCGCGGCACCATCTGGGTCATCGTCGACGCCACGGCCGACAAGGACCATCGCGACAAGTTGAGCTATGCCGCCAGCCATGACCGCCTCACCGGTCTCGTGAACCGCGCTGCCTTCGAGGCGATGCTGGAGGACGCCACGGCCAAAGCGGCCGAGGCGCCGTTCTGCGCGCTCTTCATCGACCTGGACCGCTTCAAGCACGTCAACGACACTGGTGGCCACGCAGCAGGCGATGCACTGTTGCGCGACGTGGCGCACGCGCTGGCCGCACAGCTGCGCAAGTCGGACACGGTGGCACGCCTGGGCGGCGACGAGTTCGCAGTGCTGCTGCCCCAGTGCCCGATTCCGCGTTCACGCGAACTGGCAGAAAAACTGCGCGCTGCCGTCGACGGCTACCGCCTGGGCTGGGAAGGCAAAACCTACAGCGTCGGGGCCAGCATTGGCCTGGTCGCCGTCAACGGCACCCATGCGGATGCGGCCGAAGTGTTGCGTGCCGCCGATGCCGCCTGCTACGCGGCCAAGCGCGGCGGACGCAACCAGGTGGCGCTGGCGGAAGCCTGAAGCAAAACGGGTCAGCTCCTTGTGAGAGTTGACCCGATGCCTCTAGTCCGGACGGCGGGTAGCCGACAGTCGCGCTAGGCCAGCACCTTTGCGTCGTCACCTTCGTCCGCAGAGAGCCTCTCTGAGTCGAGCCGCTGCATGTTCTCGAGGATCTTGAGCAGGTAGTGCAGCGTGTGCGTGACGTCATTGACCGAGAAGTCGGCCAGGATCGCTTCGTAGTAGCCGTGGATCTTGGGCAAGGCGAGGTCTTGCCACACATGGCGCCCCGAGTCCGTCATCGTGACCACACGTGAGCGGCGGTCTTGTCCGCTCGCCGCGACGGCCACATGCCCATCACGCTCCATGCGGCTGATGAGGCCCGAGAGGTTCTGCCGGCTCACCATCAGGTAGCGCGCCAGGTCACCAATGCTCATGCCGCCCTGCGACTTCTCGCGTGACAGGGCGCCCAAGACCGCCCATTGCTGCGTGGTCAGCCCTTCTTCCTCAACGGCGCGGCTCCCCGTTTTATGCAACATGTTGGCGCACTGATAAAGCCGAAAGAACAACCTATTGGCAAGATCGATCTTGGTATCTTTGGAGTTTGTCATAGGGTTAACCACTATCAAATTACAGGTAAAACTCTCTTGAAGCCCTGATGCGGCCTCTCCTATAGTTGCGTCAACATATTGACGTATCTAAAGAGATGGATACGACGCATCTTCAACCAATCGACCCACGTTTGCAACGGAGAGACTCCCATGAGCCAGCGATTCGACAACCAGACCGTGATCGTCACCGGCGGCGGCGGCGGCATCGGCGGTGCCACCTGCCGGCGGTTCGCCGGCGAGGGCGCCTCGGTCGCCGTGTTCGACCTCAACGTCGAGGCGGGCGAGAAGGTCGCCGCCAGCATCCGGGCCGAGGGCGGCCGCGCGCAGGCCTTTCGCTGCGACATCACCGACCGTGCCAGCGTCGATGCCGCGGCCGCCGAGGCCGAGAAGGCGCTGGGTCCCATCGACGTGCTGGTCAACAACGCTGGTTGGGACGTCTTCAAGCCCTTCACCAAAACCGAACCCGCGCAGTGGGACAAGCTGATCGCGATCAACCTGACCGGCGCGCTGCACATGCACCACGCGGTGCTGCCGGGCATGGCGTCGCGCAAGAAGGGCCGCATCGTCAACATCGCGTCGGACGCGGCCCGCGTCGGCTCTTCGGGCGAGGCCGTGTACGCGGCCTGCAAGGGCGGCCTGGTGTCGTTTTCCAAGACCATCGCCCGCGAGCATGCACGGCACGGTATCACCGTGAACGTGGTCTGCCCCGGCCCCACCGACACCGCCCTCTTCGCCGACTACAAGGAAGGCGCCGGCAACCCCGAGAAGCTGATGGAGGCGTTCACGCGCTCGATCCCGCTCGGCCGCATCGGCCAGCCCGACGACCTGCCCGGCGCGATCCTGTTTTTCGCCAGCGCAGACGCTGCCTTCGTGACCGGACAGGTGCTGAGCGTGTCCGGCGGTTTGACCATGAACGGTTGACAAGCCATGCATCCGCCTGCTGCGCGTCCCGATCTTGCGTTTGCGGTGCTCGCCGTACGGGTGTACGGCTCCGCTCCTCGACGCAACCTCGGACCGCTCGCGACGGCGGCTGCACGACTTGTCCCTGCAACACACCCTGGAGACTCAACATGACTTTCGAAGACATCCTGTACGAAGTGCGCAACGGCGTGGCCTGGATCACGATCAACCGCCCGGACAAGATGAACGCGTTTCGCGGCACCACCTGCGACGAGATCATCAAGGCGCTCAACAAGGCCGGTTACGACAAAAGCATCGGCGCCATCGTGCTGGCCGGTGCCGGCGAGAAAGCCTTTTGCACCGGCGGCGACCAATCGGCGCACGACGGCAACTACGACGGCCGCGGCACCATCGGCCTGCCGATGGAAGAGCTGCACGACGCCATCCGCAATGTGCCCAAACCCGTCATCGCGCGTGTGCAGGGTTTTGCGATCGGCGGCGGCAACGTGCTCTGCACAATCTGCGACCTGACGATCTGCTCCGAGAAAGCCGTCTTCGGGCAGGTCGGCCCGAAGATGGGCTCGGTCGATCCGGGCTACGGCACGGCCTTCCTGGCGCGCGTGGTCGGCGAGAAGAAGGCGCGCGAGATCTGGTATCTGAACAAGCGCTACTCGGGTGCCGAAGCCGTCGCGATGGGGTTGGCCAACGTGTGTGTGCCGCACGACCAGCTCGACGCCACCGTGCAGGAGTGGGCCGAGACGATCTGCGAACGCAGCCCCACGGCCATCGCAATCGCCAAGCGCAGCTTCAACTGCGACACCGCGCACCAGGCCGGCATCGCCGGGATGGGCATGTATGCGCTCAAGCTCTACTACGACACCGAGGAGTCGCGCGAAGGCGTGGCGGCGCTGAAGGACAAACGCAAGCCCGAGTTCCGCAAGTACGCCAAGTAGGGGCCACGACGATGAACCCCTACCTCGACGACGACCTGGTCGCCCTCGCCGGCCATGCGCGGCGCTTTGCGACCGAGCGCATCGCCCCCGGTTTCCAGGAGCGCGACAAGACGCGCGTGCTCGACCGGCAGCTGATGCGCGAGATGGGCGAGATGGGTTTCATCGCGCCCGAGTTGCCGGAAGCCGTCGGCGGGCAAGGCATGGGCTGCCTGGCGGCCGGCGTGATCCACGAGGAAGTGGCGCGCGCCGACCTGAGCATCTCCTACATCAACCTGTTGGCGTCGCTGAACGGCCAGATCCTCACGCACCACGGCCAGCCCGAGGTCGTGAAGCCGTGGCTGGCCAAGCTCGTGCGCGGCGAAGCGCTGCTGGCGATCGCGCTGACCGAGCCGCGCGGCGGGTCGGACGCCGGCAACCTGCGGCTGCGTGTCGAGCGTGTCAGTGGCGGCAATGGCGAGCACTACGTCGTCAACGGCGAGAAGACGTCGATCTCGGCCGCCGACCAGGCCGACGCCACCGTCGTCTTCGGCCGCACCGGCACGGTGGAGTCGCAAGCCCACGGCGTGACCGCGCTGCTGGTGCCGATGGACCTGCCGGGCGTGACGACGAACCGCTTCGACTGCCACGGCCAGCGCGCCATCGGCCGCGGCTCGATCTTCTTCGAGAACGTGCGCGTGCCGATCGACCACCGACTGGGCGACGAGAACAAGGGCTTCGTGCAGGTGATGCAGGGTTTCGATTTCTCGCGCGCGCTGATCGGGCTGCAGGTGCTGGCCGTGGCGCGGGTTGCGCTCGACGAGACGTGGGAGTACGTGGCACAGCGCGAAGCCTTCGGCAAACCGCTGTCGGCCTTTCAGGGCGTGTCGCATCCGCTGGCCGACTTCGACACGCAGGTCGATGCTGCGCGCCTGCTCTGCCTGCAAGCGCTGTGGTTGAAGGACAAGAACCTGCCGCACAGCGCCGAGGCCGCGATGTGCAAGTGGTGGGCGCCCAAGCTGGCGTACGACTGCGTGCACCAGTGCCTGCTGAGTTTCGGCCACGGCGGCTACGACCGCGGGCCGATGGAACAGCGGCTGCGCGACGTGCTCGGCTTCCAGATCGGCGACGGCACCGCGCAGATCATGAAAACCATCATTGCCCGCACGCGCGCTGGACGTGCGGCCGTGCCTGCCTGAGCCTCAAGGAGACGCACCATGGACTTCGACCCCGTTCTGCTGGCCCCGCGTCGTGCGCAAGCCATCGCCCAAGGCCACTGGCGCGACCGCACGATCAACGACGAACTCGACGCCTGCGTGCGCGAGCATCCCGACAAGACCGCGCTGACTGCCGTGCGCGTTGAGTCGGGAGAAATCCGCCGCTTCAGCTACAGCGAGCTGGCCGCGCTCGCCGACCGCATCGCCGTCGGCCTGTCGCGCCTGGGCGTCGGCCGCAACGACATCGTCGCGATGCAGTTGCCCAACTGGTGGCAGTTCCCGCTGGTCTACCTCGCCTGTTCGCGCATCGGCGCGGTCGTCAACCCGCTGATGCACATCTTCCGCGAGCGCGAGCTGTCGTTCATGTTGAAGCATGGTGAGGCCAAGGTGCTGATCGTGCCCAAGGTCTTCCGCGGTTTCGACCACGAAGCGATGGCGCGCGGGCTGCAACCGCAACTGCCGGCGCTGAAGCACATCGTCGTGGTGGGCGGCGGTGGCGGCGATGACTTCGATGCGCTGCTCACGCAGCCGGCGTGGGAGAAAGAGTCCGACGCTGAAGCGATCCTCACGCGCAACCGCCCAGGCCCCGACGACATCACGCAGCTCATCTACACCTCGGGCACCACCGGCGAACCCAAAGGCGTGATGCACTCGGCCAACACGGTGATGGCCAACATCGTCCCATACGCCGAGCGACTCAAGCTCGGCCGCGACGACGTGGTGCTGATGGCCTCGCCGATGGCGCACCAGACCGGCTTCATGTACGGCCTGATGATGCCGATCATGCTGCGCGCCAGCGCCGTGCTGCAAGACGTGTGGGACGCAAAGCAGGCGGTCGAGTTGATCCGCGCCGAGCGGGTCAGCTTCACGATGGCCTCGACGCCCTTCCTCACCGACCTGACGAAGACGGTGGCGGAGACGGCGCAGCCGGTGCCGACGCTGAAGACCTTTCTCTGCGCCGGCGCGCCGATCCCCGGCCCGCTGGTCGAGCAGGCGCGCAAGACCCTGGGCACCAAGATCGTCTCGGCCTGGGGCATGACCGAAAACGGCGCCGTGACGCTCATCAAGCTCGACGACGACGACGAGCGCGCCTTCACCACCGACGGCTGCGCGCTGCCCGGCGTCGAGTTGAAGGTCATCGACTTCGACGGCAACTCGCTGCCGGCCGGCGAGATCGGCAAGCTCGTCGTGCGCGCGTGCTCCAACTTCGGCGGCTACCTGAAGCGCCCGCAATTGAACGGCACCGACGCCGACGGCTGGTTCGACACCGGCGACCTGGCGCACATCGACGCCCGCGGCTACATCCGCATCAGCGGACGCAGCAAGGACGTGATCATCCGCGGCGGCGAGAACATCCCCGTGTTCGAGATCGAGTCGCTGCTCTACAAGCACCCGGCCATCGCGCAAGTCGCCATCGTCGCCTACGCCGACGAGCGGCTCGGCGAGCGTGCCTGCGCGGTGGTCGTGCCGAAGGCCGGGCAGAGCATCGACCTGGCCAGCGTCATCGACTTCCTGAAGTCGCAGAAGGTGGCCGTGCAGTACATCCCGGAGCGCCTGGTCGTGCGCGAGGCGATGCCGGCCACGCCCTCCGGAAAGATCCAGAAGTTCAAGCTGCGCGACATGCTTCGCGACGGCACCTTGTAGTTCCCGCCCCACCGTTCCAACACCAGGAGACATGACGATGACATTCACGTCAGGACAATTGCTGCGCCGCTCGATCATCGGTGCCCTCGTCGCTACCGCCGCATTGGCCGCACAGGCCCAGGCCTGGCCCACCAAATCCGTGCGCATCGTCGTCGGCTTCGCCCCCGGCGGCACCACCGACGGGATGGCGCGCCTGCTCGCGCAGAACCTCACCGAGGCCATGGGCCAGACGGTGATCGTCGACAACAAGCCCGGCGCCAGCGGCAACCTCGGCGCAGGTGAAGTGGTCAAGGCCGCGCCCGACGGCTACACGCTGCTCATCGCACCGACCTCGGTCGAGACGGCCAACCCTTCGCTGTTCAAGGCAAGCTTCCACCCCGCCAAAGACCTGACCGCGGTGGCCGCCATCGGCCGCACCGCGATGTACGTCATCTCCAAGCCGGGCCTCGAAGTCAAGGATGCGAAGGAACTCGTCGCGATGGCCAAGGCCAACCCTGGCAAGCTGTCCTACGCGTCGGCCGGCGCCGGCACGCCGCCGCACCTCGCAGCCGAACTGTTCAAGCAGCAGGCCGGCATCTTCGCCACGCACATCCCTTATCGCGGCGCCGCACCCGCCTTGCAGGACGTGATGGCCGGCCAGGCCGACTACGTGTTCGACCCGGGCATCGCGTTCCCGCACATCAAGGCCGGGCAAGGTCAAGCTGCTCGGCGTGGCCAGCACCAAACGCTCGCCGTTCTTCCCGGATGCGCCGACGCTGGCCGAACTTGGCGTGAAAGGCGCCGAACTGGACATCTGGTTCGGCGTCTGGGCGCCCAACGGCACGCCGCCGGATGTGATCGCGCGCCTGAACCGCGAACTCGTCAAGGCGCTGGCCAACCCGACGCTCAAGCAGCGCTTCGCCGACTTCGGCGCCGAGCCGGCGCCGCTCGACGCCGCGGCGTTCCGCAAGCTGCTCGACGAAGAAGGCAAGGTGCTTTCGGCGCTGATCCGCGACCGAAAGATCCTCGTCGATTGAGACCGTGCGATGGCTGACGACGTGGTGTTGATCGAGCGCTTCGGCCGCGTCGGCGTGCTGACGCTGAACCGGCCGCAGCAGCTCAATGCGCTGAACGACGCGCTGATGGACGCGCTCGGCGCGGCGTTGCTGGCCTTCGACGCCGACGACGGCATCGGCGCGATCGTCATCACCGGCGGCGCGAAGGCCTTCGCCGCCGGCGCCGACATCGCGGCGATGGTGGACTGGACGTACATGCGACGTCGTCAAGAACGACTTCATCACGCGCAACTGGGAGACGATCCGCCGCGTGCGCAAGCCCGTGATCGCCGCGGTGGCCGGCTTCGCGATGGGCGGTGGCTGCGAACTCGCGCTGGCCTGCGACATCGTCGATCGCCGCCGAGAGCGCGAAGTTCGCGCTGCCCGAAATCAAGCTGGCGATGTTGCCCGGCGCCGGCGGCACGCAGCGCCTGCCGCGCGCCATCGGCAAGGCCAAGGCAATGGACATGTGCCTGTCGGCGCGGATGCTGAGCGCTGCCGAGGCCGACCGCTACGGCCTCGTCTCGCGTGTCGTGCCCGACGATGGGCTGATGGTCGAGACGATGGCGCTGGCCGCCACGATCGCCGGCTATTCGCTGCCGGCGCTGATGGCGATCAAGGAATCGGTGAATCGCGCCTGGGAATCGTCGCTTGCCGAAGGCATCGGCTTCGAGCGCCGGCAGTTGCACGCTCGCTTTGCCAGCGACGACGCACACGAAGGCATGCGCGCCTTCCTCGACAAGCGCAAGCCGGTGTTCGCGCACCGCTGAAAGGACAGCATGGCCCTCGACGCAGAATCCTTCGAGCTGCTGCTCTCCACCGTGCAGCGCTTCGTGCGCGAGCAGCTGATGCCCGCCGAGAACCACCTCGAAGAGCACGACGAGGTGCCGCCCGAGCTGGTCGAGGCGATGAAGGAGATGGGCCTGTTCGGCCTGACCGTGCCCGAGGAATTCGGCGGCATCGGCCTGTCGGTCAGCCAGGAGGTGCAGGTCAACTTCGAGCTGGGGCGCACCGCGCCGGCTTTCCGCTCGGTGTTCGGCACCAACATCGGTATCGGCTCGCAGGGCATCCTGATGGATGGCACGCCCGACCAGAAGGCGGACTTCCTGCCGCGCGTCGCCAGCGGCGAGCTGGTGATGTCGTTCGCGCTGACCGAGCCCGATGCCGGCTCGGACGCGGCGTCGCTCAAGACCCGCGCCGAGCTCGACGGCGACCATTACGTGCTCAACGGCACCAAGCGCTTCATCACCAACGCGCCGCGCGCCGGGGCCTTCACGCTGATGGCGCGCACGGGTGGTCCGGGTGCCGGCGGCGTCTCGGCCTTCATCGTCCCGGCCAACCTGCCCGGCATCAAGCTCGGCAAGAAGGACAAGAAGATGGGCCAGCGCGGCACGATGACCTGCGACGTGATCCTCGAAGACGTGCGTGTGCCTGCTGCCAACATCATCGGCGGCGTGCCCGGCCAGGGTTTCAAGACGGCGATGAAGGTGCTCGACCGCGGACGGCTCAACATATCGGCCGTGGCCTGCGGTATCGCGCAGCGCGTGCTCGACGAATCGGCCCGCTACGCGCGCGAGCGCAAACAGTTCGGCAAGGCGCTGGGCGAGTTCCAGCTCATCCAGGCGATGCTGGCCGACAGCCAGGCCGAACTTCTCGCCGGCTGGGCGCTGGTGCGCGAGGTGGCCGAACACTTCGACCAGAAGCCTGCGGCTGTGTCCGATCCGGACGTCTCGATGCGCGTATCGTGCGCCAAACTGTTCTGCACCGAGATGGCCGGCCGCGTGGCCGACCGCGGCGTGCAGGTGCATGGCGGCGCCGGCTACATCAACGAATATCCTGTCGAGCGCTTCTACCGTGACGTACGCTTGCTGCGCCTGTACGAAGGCACGACGCAAATCCAGCAAATCATCATCGGCCGCGAACTGATGAACCGCGATTGAATCGGAGACACACCATGGCACACGCCACTTTCGACTGGGCCGACCCGCTCGCGCTCGACGCCCAACTCACTGCCGACGAGCGCGCGATCCGCGATGCGGCGCATGCCTACTGCCAGGAGCGTTTGCAGCCGCGCGTGCTCGACGCCTTCCGCCACGAGAAGACCGACCCGGCGATCTTTCGCGAGATGGGCGAGCTGGGCCTGCTCGGGCCGACGATTCCCGAGGCAGTACGGCGGCGCCGGGCTGAACTACGTCGCCTACGGCCTGATCGCGCGCGAAGTCGAGCGCGTGGACTCCGGCTACCGCTCGATGATGAGCGTGCAGTCGTCGCTGGTGATGGTGCCGATCAATCAGTTCGGCAACGAGGCGACGAAACAGAAGTACTTGCCCAAGCTCGCCTCGGGCGAACGCATCGGCTGCTTCGGCCTGACCGAGCCGAACCACGGCTCCGACCCCGGCAGCATGGTCACGCGGGCGAAGAAGGTGCCCGGCGGCTACTCGCTGTCCGGCGCGAAGACCTGGATCAGCAACAGCCCGATCGCCGATGTCTTCGTCGTCTGGGCCAAGGACGATGGCGGACAGATCCGCGGCTTCGTGCTCGACAAGGGCGCGAAGGGGCTCTCCGCGCCCGCGATCCACGGCAAGGTCGGCCTGCGCGCGTCGATCACCGGCGAGATCGTGATGGACGAGGTCTTCTGCCCTGAAGAAAACGCCTTCCCCGAGGTGCGTGGCCTGAAAGGCCCGTTCACGTGTCTCAACAGCGCACGCTACGGCATCGCCTGGGGCGCGCTCGGCGCGGCCGAAGACTGCTTCCATCGCGCGCGCCAGTACACGCTCGACCGCAAACAGTTCGGCCGGCCGCTGGCGGCGAACCAGCTCATTCAGAAGAAGCTCGCCGACATGCTGACCGAGATCACGCTCGGCCTGCAAAGCTGCCTGCAACTCGGGCGCATGAAGGACGCCGGCACTGCATCGGTCGAGGCCACGTCGATCATCAAGCGCAACAGTTGCGGCAAGTCCCTCGACATTGCCCGGGTCGCGCGCGACATGATGGGCGGCAATGGCATCAGCGACGAGTTCGGTGTCGCGCGTCACCTGGTGAACCTCGAAGTCGTCAACACCTACGAGGGCACGCACGACATCCATGCGCTGATCCTCGGCCGCGCGATCACGGGTATCGCAGCGTTTCAATAAGGAGCCGACATGAAGGTTCTGGTGCCCGTGAAGCGGGTCGTCGACTACAACGTCAAGGTGCGCGTCAAGGCCGATGGCAGCGGCGTCGATCTGGCCAACGTCAAGATGAGCATGAACCCCTTCGACGAGATCGCCGTCGAAGAGGCCGTGCGGCTCAGAGAGAAGGGCGCGGCCACCGAAGTCATCGCCGTCTCCTGCGGCGTCGCCCAATGCCAGGAAACCCTGCGCACCGCGATGGCGATCGGTGCCGACCGCGCGATCCACGTCGAGTGCGCTGATGAGCTGCAGCCGCTGGCTGTCGCCAAACTGCTCAAGGCCCTGGTCGACAAGGAACAACCCGGCCTGATCATCCTCGGCAAGCAGGCCATCGACGACGACTGCAACCAGACCGGCCAGATGCTCGCCGCCCTGGCCAACCTGCCGCAGGGCACCTTCGCCTCCAAGGTCGAAGTCGAAGGAACGTTGCCGGGGGGCAAGGTCAGCGTCACCCGGGAAGTCGACGGCGGCCTGGAGACCGTCAAGCTCTACACTGCCGGCGGTCATCACCACCGACCTGCGCCTGAACGAGCCGCGCTACGTCACGCTGCCCAACATCATGAAGGCCAAGAAAAAGCAGCTCGAAGTCTTCAAGCCCGCCGACCTCGGCGTCGATGTCGCGCCGCGCATCAAGACGCTGAAGGTCACCGAGCCGCCCAAGCGCGGTGCCGGCATCAAGGTGCCCGACGTGGCCACGCTGGTCGCCAAACTCAAGAACGAAGCGAAGGTGATCTGACATGAGCGTTCTCGTCATTGCCGAACACGACCACGGCACCTTGAAAGGTGCGACCCTCAACACGGTGACCGCAGCCAGTCAGTGCGGCGGCGACGTCCACGTGCTGATTGCCGGCCACAACGCCGGCGGTGCCGCGCAAGCCGCAGCCAACATCGCCGGTGTGGCCAAGGTGCTGCACGCCGACGGCGCCAGCCTGGCCGAACAACTCGGTGAGAACGTCGCCGCGCAAGTGCTGGCCATCGCCAAGAACTACAGCCACCTGCTGTTCCCCGCCACCGCGCATGGCAAGAATGTTGCTCCGCGCGTGGCCGCGCTGCTCGACGTGGCACAGATCAGCGACGCCATGAAGGTGATCAGCGCCGACACCTTCGAGCGCCCGATCTACGCCGGCAACGCGATCGCCACGGTGCAGAGCAGCGATGCGATCAAGGTCATCACCGTGCGCACCACCGGCTTCGATCCGGCGGCGAGCGACGGGCGGCAGCGCCGCCATCGACAAGATCGACGCCGTGGCCGACAGCGGCACATCGTCCTTCGTCGGCTCCGAGATCGCCAAGCTCGACCGGCCCGAACTCACCGCCGCCAAGATCATCGTCAGCGGCGGCCGGGCGCTGGGCAGCAGCGACAAGTTCAATGAAGTGCTGACGCCGCTGGCCGACAAGCTCGGCGCCGCGCTCGGCGCCAGCCGCGCCGCGGTCGATGCGGGCTACGCGCCGAACGACTGGCAGGTCGGGCAGACCGGCAAGATCGTCGCGCCGCAGCTCTGTACATCGCCTGCGGCATCAGCGGCGCCATCCAGCACCTGGCCGGCATGAAGGACAGCAAGGTCATCGTCGCCATCAACAAGGACGCCGAGGCGCCGATCTTCAGCGTGGCCGACTACGGGCTCGAAGCGGATCTGTTCACTGCCGTGCCCGAGTTGGTCAAGGCGCTGTGATCATGAAAACCGTGACCGTCTCGCGCGATCGACGCGAGAAGCGCCCCGCCGACTGGTCGAGGGCTGTCCAGGCATGAAGGCGGCCTACCTGACGGGCCACGGCGGCAACGAGATCGTCGCCGTCGGCGAACGCCCACGACCGGTGCGCCGGACAGGCGAGGCGCTGGTTCGCCTGCACGCGGCGACCGTCAACCGCGTCGACCTCTACATGCGTGACAGCGGCGCCGGCATCACGCACGAGTTGCCGATGATCATGGGGCTCGATGGCGCCGGCGTGGTCGAGGAAATCGACGCGGATGAACGCACGCTGAGCGTCGGCCAACGCGTCGTACTGCATCCCGGCATCGCCTGCGGGCGCTGCGAGTTCTGCCTGCGCGGCGACGACACGCTGTGCACGTCGATGCGACTGCTGGGCGAGCACCGCGACGGCACCTTCGCCGAGTTCGTCAGCCTGCCGGCGCGCAACGTGTTCCCGATGCCCGAGGGGCTCAGCTTCGGCGAGGCCGCCGCCCTCGGCGTCAACCACGTCACCGCCTGGAGCATGCTGCACGGCAAGGCGCGCGTGAAGCCGTGGGAGACGGTGCTGGTCTTCGGCATCGGCGGTGGCGTGTCGCTCGCCGCGCTGCAACTCGCCCAGCTGGCCGGCGCACGCACGCTCGTCACGTCACGCGATCCGGCCAAGCTCGAACGTGCGCTGGCGCTCGGCGCCGACGTGGCGATCGACGGCCGCGGCGACATCGTCAAGCAGGTGATGGCCGCAACCAGTGGTCGCGGTGTGGACGTGGTGATCGAGAACGTCGGCGCCGCGGTGTGGTCGGCTGCGCTGAAGTCACTGGTGCGCGGCGGCCGGCTGGTGACCTGCGGCGCCACGACGGGCGACCAGCCGCCGGCAGACATCCGCCGCATCTTCATCCGGCAGTTGCAGATCCTTGGCTCGACGATGGGGAGCTTCGGCGAGTTCCGGGATCTGCTTTCGCTGGTGCAACGCAGCGGGTTGAAGCCGGTGATCGACAGCGAGATCGCGCTCGGCGATGTGCATGCCGCGCTCGATCGCCTCGAGTCCGGCGCGCAGTTCGGCAAGATCGTCATCAACATCGAGGCAAGCACATGACGCCAAGCCGTACCCAGTCGATCGGCGCGGTGCTGCTGATCACGATCGACAACCCGCCGATCAACGCCACCGGTTCTTTGCCGAGCGATCGACCAGGTGCACCGCGCTGCGGGCCGCTACTCGCTGTGCACGATGTGCATTGGCGTGGGCAGGGCATCGCCGCCGTCGTCGTCGAGCAGCTCTGAGGCGGGCTCCTGCGCCGGCCGCGCCGGGCCGCAGCGGTCTACGATCCGGACTTCAGCGTTTAGCAAAGGCCCACGATGGCAGGCGGTGCGCCCTGGGTACTGAATCAGGTTCAGGTGGTCGCCGAAGCCGTGGCCACCGTGGCCTTTGCGCTGTCGGGCGTCATCGAAGGCGCGCGAAAGCGACTCGATGCCGTCGGCATCTGCGTGGTCGGTGGCCTGGCCGCGTTCGGTGGCGGCACCGTGCGCGACGTGGTGCTGGACCGCCGCCCGCTCTTCTGGATCGAACATGCTGGCTGGCTGTGGGCGCTGCTGGCCCTGTGCATCGCGGCGATGATGTTCATGCGCGCCCGGCACCTCGAACCGACGGAACGTGCGATGCAGTGGCCCGACGCCATCGGCCTGGGGCTCTTCTCGGCCAGCGGCACCCAGATCGCGCTCGACAGCGGCATGCCTGCCATCGTCGCCGTGCTCCTGGGCATGGTGACCGCCGTGTTCGGCGGCGTGCTGCGCGATGTCGTCTGCAACGAGATTCCACGGGCCTTCAATGACCATCGGCCCTATGCGATTTGTTCATTTGCTGGCGGGTGGGTGCTGGTCGCGGCCCAGTCGCTCGCACTGCCCGGCTGGGTTTCGCTGACCGTCGCCGCACTTGTGGCGACTGGGTTGCGAGTGGCAGCAGTCACCTGGGACTGGCGTCTGCCCGCGTGGCAGGCTTCACGCAGGGGCTAAGAGCGAAGCCAGCCCCGCGACGCATCAAGCAGTCCAAGGTCGTCCTGCTGCCGGGGTACCCCTGGTGTGTACCCCTGGCGCTCCCACCAAGACAAACGGGTTAGCCCCTTGTGAGAGCTAACCCGTTGATTCAGTTGGTGCGGCTGGCAGGAATCGAACCCACGACCCCTTGGTTCGTAGCCAAGTACTCTATCCAACTGAGCTACAGCCGCGAAGGGGATGGAGTATATCAGGGCGACTACAGTCGCCCTTCATGCAGCCCCCCACCGTGGCCCCGCCAAGCCTGGCCTCTCTACAGTGGGCGCAGCGCCTGGTGCGCTTCAACACCGTCAGCCGCGAATCCAACCTGCCGCTGATCGAGTGCATCGCCGATCATCTGCGTGGCTTGAAGGTGCCGATCAGGCTGACCTACGACGACACGCGGCGCAAGGCCAACCTGTTCGCCACGATTGGCACCGGAAAGCCCGACGGCGTGATCCTGTCTGGCCATACCGACACCGTGCCGTGGGATGGCCAGGCGTGGACGCGCGATCCGCTCGATGCCAAGTTCGAAGGCGACCGGCTGTACGGCCGCGGCAGCGCCGACATGAAAGGCTTCATCGGCCTCGTCGTCGCGCAGACCGAGCGTTATCTCGCCGCCGATCTGCCGCACGCGATTCACTACGCCTTCAGCTACGACGAAGAGTTGGGCTGCTTCGGCGTGCCGCACCTGATCGCCGACCTGCGCGACGCCGGGCTCGCGCCGCGCCTGTGCATCGTCGGCGAGCCCACCGGCATGGTGCCGGCAATTGCGCACAAGGGCGTCTACCGCTGGCGCTGCTGCATCAAGGGCAAGCCGGCGCACTCGTCACTGACCCCGAAGGCCGTCAACGCGATCGAAGCCGGCGCGCGGCTGGTGGCACACATCGCCGGCATGGGCGATGCGTGGCGCGACGCGCCCGAGCGCTACGAAGGCTTCGACGTGCCCTACACCACCGCCTGCGTCGGCGTGATGCAAGGCGGCGTGGCCGACAACATCGTGCCCGAGGACTGCACGTTCAACTACGAGTTCCGCAATCTGCCGGGCACGGAAGCCGAAGCGATGCAGGCGCGCGTGCGCGAGGAGGCCGCGCGCCTGGAATTGCCAATGCAGGCGGTCGATGCCGCCACCGGCATCCGCTTCGAAACGATCTGCGCCGTGCCGAGTTTTCTGGCGCGCGAGGACGAGCCTGCCGTCCGGCTCGCGCAACACCTCGTCGGCGAGCAACGCACGACGCTCGTCGCCTTCGGCACCGAAGCCGGTCTGTTCCACCGCGCAGGGATTTCGACGGTGGTCTGCGGCCCGGGTTTCATCGACCAGGCGCACCAGCCCGATGAGTTCGTCAGCCTCGAACAACTGGCGCGCTGCGAGGCGTTCTTGCAACGTCTCGCAGCGCCGCCGCCCTACTCGTAGATCTCCGCGTCCGGATCGGTCGCTTCGAGCTCGTACGACGCCGCAAGCATCGCCAGCCGGCCGATCACGCCGTACATGTAGAAGCGGTTCGGCGCACTCGCCCCGGGCTTGGCGCCCGGCTTCGGCAGTTGCGTGCTCTCGGCAAACGCCAACGGCACGAAGGCCGCGCCCGGTGCGTTGAGGTTCTCGTCGATGCCGCGCTCGGCATGCACGCGGTAGAAACCGCCGACGACATAACGATCGAGCATGTAGACCACGGGTTCGGCCACAGCGTCGTTGACGCGCTCGTAGGTCGGCACGCCTTCCTGGATGATGACCTGCGTCACCTCCTGGCCGTCCTTGACGACGCTCATCTTGTTCTTCGTCTTGCGGTTGACGACGTCGAGTTCCTTCGCGTCGCGCACGGTCATGATGCCCATGCCGTAGGTGCCGTTGTCGGCCTTGACGACGACGAAGGGCTTTTCGTTGATGCCGTATTCCTTGTACTTGCGGCGGATCTTCGTCAGCAGCGCATCGGTGTTGCTCTGCACGCACTCGATGCCGGCCTCTTCGGCGAAGTTGACCTCACCGCACTGGCCGAACATCGGGTTGATCAGCCACGGGTCCATGCCCAGCAGCTTGGCAAATTTCTTCGCCACCTCTTCATAGCTCTGGAAGTGATTGGTCTTGCGCCGCACCGCCCAGCCGGCGTGCAGCGGCGGCAACAGGTACTGCTCGTGCAGGTCTTCGAGCACCTTCGGAATGCCCGCCGACAAGTCGTTGTTGAGCAGGATCGTGCACGGGTCGAAATCCTTCGTGCCCAGGCGGTGCTTGCTGCGCAGCAGCGGCTCGACGGTCAGCGTCTCGCCGGTGGGCAATGTGAGCACGGTCGGTTCCTTGACCTCGGGATCGAGCGAGCCCAGGCGCACGTTCAACCCGGCCTGATGAAAGATCTGCATCAAGCGCAGCACGTTGGTCAGGTAGAACGTGTTGCGCGTGTGCTTCTCGGGAATCAGCAGCAGGTTCTTCGCTTCGGGGCAGATCTTCTCGATCGCCGCCATCGCCGCCTGCACCGCCAGCGGCAGCATCTCGGGCGTCAGGTTGTTCCAGCCGCCGGGGAACAGGTTGGTATCGACGGGCGCCAGCTTGAAGCCGGCATTGCGCACGTCCACCGACGAGTAGAACGGCGGCGTGTGCTCCATCCATTCGAGGCGAAACCAGCGCTCGATCGCCGGCATGCTTTCCAGCATGCGCGCTTCGAGTTCGTTGATCGGTCCCGTGAGGGCGGTGATGAGGTGGGGGACCATGGGGTGGCCTTGTCGGCAGGGATCGGGGGACGATTCTAGGAACTTGGGGCCCACCTTGCCGAAGGCAAGCCCATACCTACCGTGCCGAAGGCAAGCCCCGGTCACCCCACCGGATACAAGCTGCCCGCCTTTTTCTGTGCCAGCGAAACGCCGTTGCGCACCGCAATCACCTCGGCCAGGATCGACACGGCGATCTCGGCCGGCGTCTTGCTGCCCAGGTGCAGGCCGATCGGGCCGTGCAGGCGGTCGATCTCGTCGGCGCTCAGATCGAACAAGCGCCAAGCGCTCGCGGCGTTTGGCGGTGTTGCCCCGCGAGCCGAGCGCGCCGACGTAGAACGCCGGCGACTTCAAGGCTTCGAGCAAGGCCATGTCGTCGAGCTTGGGATCGTGTGTCACCGCGATCACGGCGCTGTGCGGGTCGAGCTGCAGTTCGATCACCAGGTCGTCGGGCATCGTCTTGCTGAACGTCGTGCCGTCGATGTCCCACGTCAGGTGGTATTCCTCGCGCGGATCGCAGCAGATGACCTCGAAGTCCAGCGCCAGCGCCATTTGCGCCAGCACGCGCGAGAGCTGGCCGGCGCCGATGATCAACATCCGCCAGCGTGGGCCGAACAGCGCGCGCAGGGTCTTGCCGTCGTACTCGAAGGCCTCGCCGCGCGACGCGGACTCGATGGCTGACGCGGCCCGTCTTCATGTCGAGACGGCGCGCCACGAGTTGGTGGGCGGCCGTGCGTTGCAGCACCTCGTCGATCCACGCGATGTCGGTGAGCGGCTCCTGCACGAGGCGCAGATTGCCGCCGCAAGGCAGGCCGAAGCGCGCCGCCTCTTCCTTCGTCACGCCATAGGTCACGAGCGAGGGCGTCGCCACCCGTTCGCCCCCACGCACACGGTCGATCAGGTCGTCTTCGACACAGCCACCGGAGACCGAGCCGACCACCAGGCCGTCGCCGCGCATCGCCAGCAGCGCGCCTGGCGGACGCGGCGCCGAGCCCCAGGTTTCGATGACGGTGACCAGCCACACGTCGTGGCCATCGCGCTTCCAGTCGCGCGCCTGACGCAGCACTTGCAGATCGAGACTGTCCATCACCCGCTCCTATCGACGCAGCCACCACCAGATCAGGGCCGCCACGAGCACCGCACCGGCCACCCACCACATCATGCGGCTTGGCGCGGCGGCAGGTGCTGCCACCACCTCACCGGCCTCACTGGGGGTAGTGGGTTTCAAGCGCGCTTCGAACGCATTAAAAAAATCTTCGGTGAGCTTGCCCGCCGCAGCGTCGATCAGCCGCGAACCGACCTGCGCCATCTTGCCCCCGACCTGCGCGCGCGCCGCGTAGTGCAGTCGGGTCTGCGCGCCTTCGGCCGCCAGCGCCACGTCGGCCGAGCCCTTGCCATGTCCGGCCACGCCGCCCTGGCCCTCGAAATGGATCGTGTAGCTGTCGGGTGGCTTGATATCGGTCATCTGCAACTTGCCTTTGAAGCGCGCGCTGACCGGCCCGACCTTGACCGCGACCAGCGCTTCGTAGGCGTCGTCGCCGGTGCGCTCGATCGACTCGCATCCGGCAATGCAGTCGCGCAGGATCGCCGGGTCGTTGAGCGCGCTCCACGTGGTGTCGATCGGCGCCGGGATGAGGCGTTCGCCTTTGAGTTCCATGACGTGCTCAGTTCAGAGTGATGTGGTCGGCGCCAGCCGCAGCGCGCGCCCGAGATCGGCCAGGCTGGCCAGGTTGTGCATCGGCAGAAAACGATTCGACATGCGGCAGCAACGCGCGCACGCCAGCGGCCTTGGGCTCGAAGCCGTCGAAGCGCAGCAGCGGGTTCAGCCAGACCAGTTCGTGCGCGAAGCGCTTCAGCTGCGCTGCGGCATCGGCAAGAGCGCCGTGGTCGTCACGGTCCAGGCCGTCGGTGACCAGCAGGACGGCCGCATTGCCGCCGAGCACGCGGCGCGCCCAGCGGCGGTTGAACTCATCCAAGCAGCTCGCGATGCGGGTGCCGCCCTTCCAATCGTGCACCTGTGCGTCGGCGGCCTTCAACGCAGCGTCAGGGTCGCGGTGCTTGAGGCAGCGCGTGATGTCGGTCAGCCGCGTGCCGAAGGTGAAGGTGTGCACGTCGAGATAACGCCGCGTCAGGCCGTGCACGTAGTGCAGGAACAGGCGCGCGTAGCGGTCCATCGAGCCCGAGATGTCGAGCAGCACCACCAGCGGCGGCAGTTCGCGACGCGCGCGCGTGAACGCCGGCGAGAGGGTGTGCGGCTGGCGCGCCATGCGCTGCATCGTCGCGCGCAGGTCGAGGCTGCCGCGCGCCGAGGCCTCGTGGCGGCGGCGGCGCACGGGTTTCACCGGCAGCGGCAAGCGCTCGGCCAGCGCCTTGGCCAATGCAAACTCGGCGGCGGTCATGGTTTCGAAATCGGCCTGCTGCAAGCGCTCGCGCTCGGAGAAGCTGAAGGTGGTGTCGAAGCGGATCTGATCTTCTTCGACTCGCTCCGCAGCTGGCGGCGGCTCGGGTGCGCGCGGCGCGGCCAGCGCTTCGGCCAAGCGGTTCGCACGCGGCGGTCGCTGCTTGTCGCCGCGGCCGCTGATCTTGGGCAGGAGCAAGTACATCAACTGCTCCAGCAGCTTGGGGTCGCGCCAGAAGGCGTCGAACGCGGCATCGAACAGCGCTTGCTGTTCATGGCGGTCGAGCATCACGGCGCTGAGCGCGGCATGCACGTCGCCACGGCGGTCGAGGCCGACGGTTTCCACCGCGGCGATCGCAGCCAGCGCGCGGTCGGGCCCGATGGGCATGCCGGCGCTGCGCAGCACGCGCGCGAAGTGGACGATGTTCTCGGCCAGCATCGCGGTCGTCAGTCGAGCAGCGCCTTGGCGCGCAATTCGTCGAGCAGCTTGACCGTGTCGCCGCCCTGCATGCGCACCAGGTCGTCCTGGTGCTTGAGCAGCACGCCGAGCGTGTCGTGCACGGTGGCCGGGTCCAGGCGCATCGCGTTCAAGGCCACGAGCGCATTCGTCCAGTCGATCGTCTCGGCGACGCCGGGCGACTTGAAGAGATCGAGCGTGCGCATGCGCTGCACGAATTCGACGACCTGGCGCGCCAGCCGCTCGGGCGCGCCGGGGGCCTTCAGCGCCACGATCTGCAACTCGCGCTCGACATCGGGGAAGTCGAGCCAGTGGTAGAGGCAGCGGCGCTTCAACGCGTCGTGCACTTCGCGCGTGCGGTTGCTGGTGATCAGCGTGATCGGTGGCGCGCTGGCGCGGATCGTGCCCAGCTCGGGAATCGTCAACTGGTTTTCGGCGAGCACCTCGAGCAGGTAGGCGTCGAAGGGTTCGTCGGCGCGGTCGAGCTCGTCGATCAGCAGCACCGGCGAGCGCGTCTGCGTCAACGCCTGCAGCAGCGGACGCTCGATCAGCATGTCGCGTGCGTACAGGTTTTTCGCCAGGCGGTCGTGATCGACGTCGTGCGCGGCTTCGGCCAGACGGATCTCGATCATCTGCCGCGCCACGTTCCACTCGTAGGCGGTCTGTGCCACGTCGAGGCCTTCGTAGCACTGCACGCGCAGCAGCAGCGCATCGAGCGCGCCGGCCAGCGCCTTGGCAAGTTCGGTCTTGCCGACGCCCGGCTCGCCTTCGAGGAACAGCGGACGCTGCAGCTTCAGGGCGAGGAACAGCGCGGTGGCGAGCCGCCGGTCGCAGACATAGTCCTGCGACGCCAGCAGCTCGATCACCGCATCGACCGATGCGGGCAAGGGAGTCGCCGAGTCGCTGGTCAACGACTGTTGGCCGCCGCCACGGCACGCCCGGCCATCACGACGATCATCGCCGCGCGGTATTCGGCCGAGCCATGCAGGTCGCCGTTCATGCCGGCGGCGCTGAGCTTGACGCCCTTGACCGCATCGGGCGTGAAGCTCTTGGCCAACGCCGCTTCGAGCTCGGGCACGCGAAACACGCTGCCCTTGGCGCCGGTGACCGCCACGCGCACGCCGCCCGCGCCCTGGCTGACGAACACGCCGACCAACGCGAAGCGCGACGCCGGCTGCTTGTACTTGATGTACGCCGCCTTCTGCGCCAGCGGAAACTGCACCGCGGTGATCAGCTCGCCCGGCTTCAATGCCGTTTCGTACAGGCCGGTGAAGAAGGCGTCGGCGGCGATCGTGCGCTGGTTCGTGTGCACCGTCGCGCCAAGGCCGATCAACGCGGCGGGGTAACACGCCGCGGGATCGGCATTGGCGATCGAGCCGCCGATCGTGCCCATGTTGCGCACCATCGCGTCGCCGATGCCGCCGGCCAGCTCGGCGAGCGCGGGGATCGCCTTGCGCACCTCGGCCGACGCGGCCACGGACGCATGCGTGGCCATCGCGCCGACGGTCACGCCCGAGCCATCGACCTTGATGGCCTTCAGGTCGGCGATGCCGCCGAGATCGACCAGGCGTTCGGCGTTGGACAGGCGCATCTTCATCGCCTGCACGAGGCTCTGGCCGCCGGCGAGAAAGCGCGCATCGCCCTTGAACGCTGCAGCGGCGGCGGCACGATCGGTCGGGCGCTGGTAGTCGAAGTTGTACATGGTGGGTGCTCCCGTGATCAGGCGTTGTTGTTCGCGGCGCGCCAGACCCGCTCGGCCGTGGCCGGCATCGCGAGGTCCTTGACGCCCAGCGCATCGGTCAGCGCGTTCATGAAGGCGGGCGGCGAGCCGATCGCGCCAGCCTCGCCGCAGCCCTTCACGCCCAGCGGGTTGTGCGTGCACGGCGTGACGGTGTGATCGACGGTGAACATGGGTAAATCGTCGGCGCGCGGCATTGTGTAGTCCATGTACGAGCCGGTCAGCAACTGGCCCGAGTCCTTGTCGTACACGCAGCCTTCCATCATGGCCTGACCCAGGCCCTGCGCCAGGCCGCCATGCACCTGGCCCATGACGATCATCGGGTTGACGAGATTGCCGAAGTCATCGACCGCAGTGAAGCGCTCGACGCGCGATTGGCCTGTTGCCGGATCGACCTCGACCTCGCAGACATAGCTGCCCGACGGGTAGGTGAAGTTGGTCGGGTCGTAGAAGGCGTTTTCGTTCAGGCCCGGCTCCAGCTTGTCGAGTGGGTAGTTGTGCGGCACGTAGGCGGCCAGCGACACCGAGCCGAAAGGCACCTTCTTGTCGGTCCCCGCCACCTTGAACTCGCCGTTCTCGAACTCGATGTCGGTGTCCGCCGCTTCGAGCAAGTGCGCGGCGATCTTCTTGCCCTTGGCGATGATCTTGTCCACCGCCTTGACGATCGCCGTACCACCGACGCTAAGCGAGCGGCTGCCGTAGGTGCCCATGCCGAAGGGCACGCGACCGGTGTCGCCGTGCACGATCTCGACGTTCTCGACCGGGATGCCGAGCTTGCCGGCGACCACCTGCGCAAACGTCGTCTCGTGGCCCTGGCCGTGGCTGTGCGAGCCGGTGAACACGGTCACCGTGCCGGTCGGGTGCACGCGCACTTCGCCGGCTTCGAACAGGCCTGCGCGCGCGCCGAGCGCACCGGCGATGTTGGAGGGCGCCAGGCCACAGGCTTCGATGTAGCAGCTGTAGCCGAGGCCGCGCAGCTTGCCCTTGGCGGCCGACGCGGCCTTGCGCGCCGGATAGCCGGCGACGTCGGCGATCTCCAAGGCCTTGTCCAAATGCGCGGCGTAGTTGCCGGTGTCGTAGGTCAGGCCGACCGGCGTGGCATACGGAAACTCGGTGATGAAGTTCTGCCGCCGGATCGCCGCCGGGTCCATCTTCATGTCGCGCGCCGCCTGCTCGACGATGCGCTCGACGACGTAGGTCGCCTCGGGCCGGCCGGCGCCGCGGTAGGCATCGACCGGCGCGGTGTTGGTGAACACCGCCTTGACTTCGCAGTAGATCGCCGGCGTCTTGTACTGGCCGGCGAGCAGCGTCGCATAGAGGATCGTCGGCACGCTCGACGCGAACGTGGACAGGTAGGCGCCCATGTTGGCGATCGTCTTCACACGCAGCGCGAGGAAGTTGCCTTGGGCGTCCATCGCCAGCTCGACCTTGGTCGCATGGTCGCGGCCATGCGCATCGGTGAGGAAGGATTCGCTGCGCTCGGCCGTCCACTTGATCGGCCGGCCGACGCGCTTGCTCGCCCAGACCAGCGCCGTCTCTTCGGCATAGAGAAAAATCTTCGAGCCGAAGCCGCCGCCGACATCGGGCGCGATCACGCGCACCTTCGACTCCGGCAGGCCGAGCACGAAGGCGCTCATCAACAGGCGCTCGACGTGCGGGTTCTGGTTGGCGACGTAGAGCGTGTAGCTCTCGTCGTGCCGGGTGTACATCGCGTTGGCCGCGCGCGGCTCCATCGCGTTCGGGATCAGGCGGTTGTTGACGAACTCGAGCGTGCTGACCTTGGCCGCCTGCTTGAAGGCGGCATCGACCGCGTCCTTGTTGCCGTGGCCCCAGTCGTAGCAGACGTTGTTCGGCACGTCGTCGTGCACCGATGAGGTGGCGGTGTCGGCGCCGCTGATGTCGATCACCGGCGGCAGCTCGTCGTAGTCGACTTCGATCAGCTCTGCGGCGTCTTTCGCCTGCCAGGCGGTCTCGGCGACGACCAGCGCGACCTGGTCGCCGACGTGGCGCACCTTGCCCTGCGCCAGCACCGGGTGCGCCGGCTCCTTCATCGGCGTGCCGTCCTTGCTGTGGATCAGCCAGCCGCACGGCAGGCCGCCGACCTTGGCTTCGGCCAGGTCCGATCCGGTGAAGATGGCGATCACACCCGGCGCGGCCTTGGCGGCTTTGACATCGATCGACTTGATGCGCGCATGCGCATAGGGCGAGCGCAGAAACACGCCGTGCGTCTGGCCAGGCAGCAGCACGTCGTCGGTG
Source organism: uncultured beta proteobacterium (assembly GCA_963814385.1). Lineage (GTDB taxonomy): Bacteria > Pseudomonadota > Gammaproteobacteria > Burkholderiales > Burkholderiaceae_C > CADEEN01. Next base: position 195,297 of record CAWFCX010000043.1, on the reverse strand, counting down.
TACTGCCCGGCGCCGGTGAGGAAGCGGACGTCTTCGCGGCGTTGCAGCGATTTACCGATGGGCGAGTTGGACATGTCGGTCATGGCGTGTTCCTTCAAGCGGCCGCGCCGACCTTGCCGCTCTGGCAAAGCTGGATCGACTTGACGATGTTGTGATAGCCGGTACAGCGGCAGATGTTGCCTTCGAGGCCATCACGGATCTCCTGCTCGCTGGCCTGGGGCTTGTCTTCGAGCAGCTTCACCGCCGACATCACCATGCCCGGCGTGCAGAAACCGCATTGCAGGCCGTGGCACTCCTTGAATGCCGCTTGCATCGGGTGCAGTGTTCCGTTCTGCGACAGCCCTTCGATCGTGATCACCGCGCCGCCCTGGGCTTGCACGGCGAGCATCGAGCAGGCTTTGACCGCGCGGCCATTCAAGTGCACGGTGCAGGCGCCGCATTGCGCGGTGTCGCAGCCCACATGCGTGCCGGTAAGCTGCAAGTGCTCGCGCAGCAGCTGCACGAGCAGTGTGCGCGGGTCCACATTGGCTTGCACGGCGCGGCCGTTGACCTGGAGAGAAATCGCAACGGGCATGAGAACGTCTCCTGAAGATTGAGATATCCGATGCACCGCGACGGTGGATCGGTTCGCAGCATTCTTCAAGTCAAGCGTGCGCGCCGATAGCGGTTGTCATCCCCTATGACTCAACCTGCATAAGTGCGCGAGAACGGTACAGCGCTGTCTTCAGGCCTCGGCGGTCTGCGCTTCGTGACGCGGGGTGCGGTAGCGCCACCATGGCATCGCGCGGATCAGCGACAGCACCTCGCCGCTGCGCTGTGGCGCATAGCCGGCCACCGCCGACAGCGCTGCCCCCCACGCAGGTGACGCCAGCATCTGCCGCAAGCGCTGCATGGCCGGCGTCTCCAGCGCGCCCTTCAGGCACGCAAGGTAGTAGTCCTCTTCGACCAGCGGCGTGAACGACAGACCGAACTCGCGCGCCGCCGCCTCCACGCCGAGGCCCACGTCGGCGGCGCCGGCCGCAATCGAAGCGGCCACCGCCACATGCGTGTGCTCGCTGCGCGAGTCATAGCCATCAATGGCCCTGGCGTCGAGGCCCGCTTCATTCAGCAGGTGGTCGGCAAGCAGCCGAGTGCCCGAGCCGGCTTGCCTGTTGACGTAGCGCAGCGCGCGCTCGGCCACGTCGCGCAGGCCTGCCGGCGGGCTCAGCCCGTTGCGGGCCATCAGGCCTTGCTGTCGGCGGTGGCTGCCGATCAGCTTGTGCAAGCCAGGTTTGAGCAACGGCCGCAGCGCTTGCAAGAACACGGCAGAGCCGCGCGGCAGGCGCGGCACGTGAAAGCCGGCAACGTTGCAGCGCCCATCCTGCAGGCTGCGCAGCGCCTCCTGGCTGCCGACGAAGCGCAGGCTCAGGTGCAGGCGTTTGTGCTGCGCCGCCAACGTCTGCAAGCGCGGCAATGCGAGGTCGTGGCTGGCGAACACCTCCAGTACTTCATGCTCGCTGCCCTGCGCCTGCGCGAACACGTTGGCCAGTTCGGCGCGCAGCGCTTCGATGTGCGGCGTCATGCGCACGCGCGCCTGGCGCTCGGCCCACACCAGGCGCTGCGCAAACGGCGTCAGCGCGGCGCGCTTGCCCTGCGTCCATTGCACGAGCGCCTGGCCGAGCACGTCTTCCCAATGTTTCAACTCGCCCCAGGTGTAGCGGTAGGAGCGGCCGCGCGCGATGGCTGCATGGCGGATCGAGCCGTGCTCCTGCAGCGACGACAGCAAGTCGAACACCGGGTTCTCGATCTCGGCACCGCGCTGGCTGCCGCTATCGAGCTGGTAGCTGAGGTGAACGCCCTGGCGTGGGGGTTGTTTCATCGCACGGCGAGGCCACACAGGTTGCGCACATGGCGCGGCCCCGGACGCAGATCAGCCAGTGCGCGCAATGCCAGCGGGCCTTGCTCCGCCCCGAGCGGCCGGCCGTCCTGCGCGCCGATGACCAGCACCTGCTCACCGGCGCTGCTGTTGAAGAGTTCGCCCCAGGTGAAGACGGCCCGGTAGCCATCTGTCGCCACGGCCTCGAAGACCAGCGTGCGCGCCGCGCGGTTGTTGTCGGCGGGCACGACGCGGGACAGCACATCGCGCAGCAGCACACCGCCGTAGCGCACGCTTTGTTCGAGCGCGGGCTGTGACGCAGCCTCTGCGGTGGCGAGCGTGCGCCGCTGCACGCGCTCGGTTTGCGGCAGCGCGGCGACATCGGCGGCGCTCAAATACAGCGCAGGCTGCGCCTGTGCGCGAAGGGTCAAACGGGTTCCGGGCGGGGCCGCGGGGTCGAGCGGGCAGGTTTGCGCGAGGGCAGCAGCGCTGAAAAGCGCTGCCAGCCAGGAGATCACATGCTTCATTGGGCGGGGATGCTGCCAGCGCAACCCTTCCGGCGCCATATGAACGCGGCGGCATATCGTCTTCGGTACGGTTGCTTTGCAAAATGCCTGCCGACCCTTCATTCACCGACGGACCTCCATGACCTTCTCGCTTTCTCGCCGAGCGCTCGCGCTCGCAGCCCTCTTGTTGCCGCTGGCCCTCCACGCACAAGACAAAACCATCGTCGTCGCCTCGACCACCTCCACTGAACAGTCAGGCCTGTTCGGCCACCTGCTGCCGGCGTTCAAGAAGGACAGCGGCATCGACGCACGCGTGGTCGCCGTCGGCACCGGCCAGGCGCTCGACATGGGACGACGCGGCGACGCTGACGTGGTCTTCGTGCACGACCAGGTGGCCGAAGAAAAGTTCGTTGCCGAAGGCTGGGGCGTCAAGCGGCTGCCCGTCATGTACAACGATTTCGTGCTGATCGGCCCCAAGACCGACCCGGCAGGGTTGAAGGGCGGCGACATCAACACCGCGTTGACCAAGCTCGGCGCGTCGCAACAAGGTTTTGTCTCTCGCGGCGACAAGAGTGGCACACACGCTGCCGAGCTGCGCTACTGGAAGGCCGCCAACGTCGACGTCGCCGCCGCCAAACCCGCCGGCTACAAGGAGTGCGGCTGCGGCATGGGCCCGGCGCTGAACCTCGCCGCGCAGAGCAATGCCTACGTGCTCGCCGATCGCGGCACCTGGCTCGCCTTCAAGAACCGCGCCGATCTGGCGATCCTCGTCGAAGGCGACAAGCGCCTGTTCAACCAGTACGGCGTGATGGTGGTCAACCCCGACAAGCACGCGCACGTCAAGAGAGAACTGGCGCAGACCTTTGTCGATTGGCTGGTCTCGCCGAAAGGCCAGGCCGCGATTGCGGCCTACAAGATCGAGGGCGAGCAACTGTTCTTTCGCCAACGCGAAGCCATGAAGTGGCTCGCGGGAGTGGTGTTGGCCAGTGCCGCCACAGGCGCCGCAGCGCAAACGAGTGATGTGTTGAACGTGCATGCCGCAGGCAGTTTGCGCGCCGCGCTGACGCGCATCGCCGAGGACTACGCGGCAGCGCCCGGCGGGCATGAAGGTGAACCTCGTGTTCGGCGCCTCGGGCTTGTTGCGCGACCGCACTGGCGGGCGGCGAGCGCAGCGTTGTTTTTGCCTCGGCCAACATGGAGCATCCACAGTCGCTGGCGGCCGCCGGCAAGGCCGAGCCGGTGCGCGCGTTCACGCGCAACGCGCTGTGCGCAATGGCCGCGCCGGGCTTCACTTTGCATGGCCGCTCGCTGGCACAGCGCCTGCTCGATGCCGACGTAAGGGTCGGCATCTCCACGCCCAAGGCCGACCCGTCGGGTGACTACGCGTTCGAAATGTTCGAGCGCATCGAGAACACCGGCGCAGCGCCGGCCGGCTCGGCCGCGCGGCTCAAGCACAAGGCGCTACAACTCACCGGCGGGCCGAACTCGCCACCCCCGCCGACGGGCCGCAATGTCTACAGCGTGCTGATGGCCGAAGGCAAGGCCGATGTCTTCATCACCTACTGCACCAATGCGCGGCTGGTGCAGAAGGACATCGCAGCACTGCAGATCGTGCCGATCCCCGAGACGATCAATGTCTCCGCGAGCTACGGCATGACCGTGGTGCAACCGGCCTCGCCGCAAGCGCGCCGATTCGTCGAGTTCGTCCTCGGCGCGACGGCCAGCAACGGCTCGCCGAGGTCGGGTTCTCAGCGCCCTGAAAGCAAAAGGGCCACCTTGCGGTGGCCCTTTCTTTGAATGCCGACGCGCCTACTTGCTGTACGCCGTCTCGCCGTGCGAGCTGATGTCCAGGCCCTCGCGCTCTTCTTCTTCGGCCACGCGCAGACCGATCGTCAGATCGACCAGCTTGTAGGCGATGAAGGCGACGACCGCGGAAATCAGGATCGTCCAGAAGATGCCCTGCGCCTGGATCCAGACCTGCGTGCCAACACCGGGCCAATCGCCGCACTTGTTGGTCACGTAGTTGCAGATGCCGGTGCCGCCGAGGCTCGGCGCGGCGAAGACGCCGGTGAGCAGTGCGCCGGTGATGCCGCCCACGCCGTGCACGCCGAAGACGTCGAGCGAGTCATCGGCGCCGAGCAGGCGCTTCAGGCCGTTGACACCCCACAGGCAGGCCAGACCGGCGACGAGGCCGATGGCCAGCGCTCCGCCGACGCCAACGAAGCCGCAGGCCGGCGTGATCGCCACGAGACCCGCCACCGCACCCGACGCGGCGCCGAGCATCGAGGCCTTGCCGCGCATCAGCGCCTCACCGGCACACCAGGCCAGCGCCGCCATCGCGGTGGCGACCAGGGTGTTGATGAAGGCCAGTGCCGTCAGGCCGTTGGCTTCGAGGTTGGAGCCGGCGTTGAAGCCGAACCAGCCGACCCACAGCATCGCGGCGCCGATCATCGTCAGCGGCAGGCTGTGCGGCGCCATGGCTTCCTTGCCGTAGCCGACGCGCTTGCCGATCACATACGCGCCGACCAGGCCGGCCACCGCGGCATTGATGTGCACGACGGTGCCGCCGGCAAAGTCGAGCGCGCCCTTGGCCCACATGAAGCCGGCATTGGCCGTCACCGTGGCCAGCGTCGCTTCGCTCGTGATCGCGTCCGGGCCGTCCCAGTACCAGACCATGTGCGCGATCGGCAGGTAGGCGAAGGTGAACCACAGCACCGAGAACAGCAGCACCGCCGAGAACTTGATGCGCTCGGCGAACGCGCCGACGATCAGGCAGCAGGTGATCGCCGCGAACGTGCCCTGGAAGGCGACGAAACTGAACTCCGGCAGGTACACGCCCTTGCTGAACGTGGCGGCCACGCTCTCCGGCGTCATGCCTTTCAGGAACAGTTTGTCGAGCGTGCCGAAGAACGGGTTGCTCGCCGTGAAGGCCAGCGAGTAGCCGTAGATGACCCAGAGCACGGTGATCAGCGAGAACACCATGAAGACCTGCATCAGCACCGACAGCATGTTCTTGCTGCGCACCAGGCCGCCGTAGAACAGCGCCAGGCCGGGGATGGTCATCAGGATGACGAGGGCGGTGGCCACGGTCATCCAGGCGGTGTCGCCTTTGTTGGGCACCGGCACGGCTGCCGGCGCCGCGGCCGAGGCGGCATCGGCCGGTGCTGCTGCCGCCGCAACAGCGGAAGCCGCTTCGGCCACAGGCGCCGAGGCGGCTTGCGCAAAGCTGGTGTCGGCCAGGCCGAACAAGGCCGCACCGAGCACGAGAGAAGCAAATAGGTTTTTCAACATGGTGGTCGTCGTCGTTGTTGTGTGCGGTGGTTCAGAGCGCGTCTTTGCCGCTCTCGCCGGTGCGGATGCGCAGCACCTGCTCGATCGGCATGACGAAGATTTTTCCGTCGCCGATCTTGCCGGTGCGCGCCGAGGCTTCGATCGCTTCGATGACGCGATCGACCACCGCGTCATCGACGGCGGCATCGATGCGCACCTTGGGCAGAAAGTCCACCACGTACTCGGCGCCACGGTACAGCTCGGTGTGGCCCTTCTGCCTGCCGAAGCCCTTGACTTCGGTCACGGTGATGCCTTGCACGCCCACGGCCGAGAGGGCTTCGCGCACCTCGTCGAGCTTGAACGGCTTGATGATGGCAGTGACCATCTTCATGGTGCTGGTCTCCTTAAAAGTTGTACTTGACGCCGAGCACGGCACCACGCTTGCCGAGGTCTTTGTTGTTCGCGCCGCGGTACGCACTGGTGTTCGTATCGACCGCGGCCAGGCTGACGACCAGTCCCTTGAAGTCCTTCGACACAGTGAGCGACGCGTCGGTGTATGACGCCGCGCCGAAGTTCTTCACCGTCTGGCGGCCGATGTGCGGTGTGATCATCCAGCCGTCGGTGATCTCGAACGTGGCCGACAGATCGATGTAGCCGCTGCCCTTGCTGTCGTCGAAGCCGAACAGATTGCTCACGCTGTGCGAGTACTTGAGCGTGGCCGGGCCGTAGGTCAGCGCGCCGTAGAGCTCGGTGGTCTGCGGGCTCACCGCGAGGTCATGCCCCGGGTACACGTAGACCAACACGCCGGCGTCGTAGTTGAAGCCCTTGGTGATCTCGCCCTTGTAGCCGCCATAGACGTCGAGCTCGACATTGGCGCCGCCGCCGCCGTCTTTGATCCACTTGATCGTCGAGGCCCACGCGCCGACGTAGAAAGCGCCGGCGGTGTAGTCCACGCCGCCCTGCACAGCCGGCTTCAGCCGCGTCTGCGAAATACCGCGGTAGCGGTAGTCGCTGACCGCGCCGACGTTGTAGGCCACCTGGGCCTGCGCCGCCGCGGGCACGATCACGGCCGCCGCCACAGCCGCCAGCGCGATAAGGGATTTCCGGTTCATGAGCACTTCCTTTTCCAATGGGTTGAGCAAAACGATTGCTTGCTTTTCGCAGCTTCCGTGCCGTGGCGGCACGGCCTTGTGCGCCCCAGGGCAGGGCGGATCGCGGCCGTGCAGACCCCTTGCGACGCACCACAACGGGGAATCGACACGCCTCGCACCAGACGAGTGCCTCCCCCTTCAGAGGGAACGACGGTCCACGGTGCGCTGGCCAGAATCGCCCGCAACGACAAGCCCGCAGGGCAGGGAGCACGAATGACATTGGCCGTGGTGATGAGCCGCGCACTCGACGGCATGGAAGCGCCGCCGGTGCAGGTGGAAGTGCATCTGGCCAACGGCCTGCCGAGCTTCACGTTGGTCGGTCTGGCCGACACCGAAGTCAAAGAAGCGCGCGAGCGCGTGCGCGCCGCGCTGCTGCAAAGCGGCCTGGCCTTTCCGACCAACAAGCGCATCACCGTCAACCTCGCACCGGCCGAGTTGCCGAAGGACTCGGGGCGCTTCGATCTGCCAATCGCCCTGGGCATCCTCGCTGCCGATGGGCAGATCGATGCGGCCGCGCTGGAGCGCTATGAATTCGCCGGTGAGCTGAGCCTGGCCGGCGAGCTGCGGCCGGTGCGGGGCGCGTTGGCGTTGGCCCTTGCTTTGGGTCAAGGCGACGGCTCGCGCACGCTCGTGCTGCCCGAAGCCAGCGCGCGCGAGGCGGCGCTGGCCGAGTCCGTGCCGGTGTGCAGCGCACGGCACTTGCTCGACGTGGTGGCTGCACTGCAACCGGGTGATGCGGCAGTGCCGCTGCCGCGTGCGATCTCCGTGCGCTCAAGTGCAAGCCGCGCCACGATGCCCGACCTCGCCGACGTGCGCGGCCAAGCCACCGCCAAGCGCGCCTTGGAGATCGCCGCGGCCGGCGCGCACAGCCTGTTGATGGTCGGCCCACCGGGCGCCGGCAAGTCGATGCTCGCGCAGCGTCTGCCCGGCCTGCTGCCGCCGATGAGCGACGCCGAAGCGCTGGCGAGCGCGGCGATCGCCAGCCTGGCCGGGCCGTTCGACGCCGCGCAGTGGAAGGTGCGGCCGTTTCGCGCGCCGCACCACAGCGCTACCGCGCCGGCCATCGTCGGCGGCGGTTCACCGCCCCGGCCCGGCGAAATTTCCCTGGCCTACGGCGGCGTCTTGTTCCTCGACGAGATCCCCGAGATGCCGCGCACCGCGCTCGAAGCCTTGCGCGAACCGTTGGAGACCGGCCGCATCACCATCTCGCGCGCGGCGCGCAAGGCAACGTTCTTAGCGCGGTTTCAGCTGGTTGCTGCCATGAATCCGTGTTTGTGTGGGTGGCTGGGCGCCGCCGCCAGTACCGGCCGGCATTGCCGCTGCACGCCGGACAACGTGGCGCGTTACCAGGGCCGCCTGTCCGGGCCGCTGATCGACCGCATCGACCTGCAGGTCGATGTGCCCGCCGTCAAACCTGACGAGTTGATGGGCGCGCGCGATGGCGAGCGCAGCGCTGTCGTCGCCGCGCGCGTGCTGGCGGCGCGCGACCGCGCGCTGACGCGTCAAGGACACGCCAACGCCGAACTCACCCCTGCCGGCATCGACGCCCATTGCGCGCTCGACGAGGCCGCGCGCGCGCTGCTGCAACGGGCCGCCGAACGCCTGGGCTGGACCGGCCGCGGCCTGCACCGCGTCTTGAAGGTCTCGCGCACGATCGCCGACCTGGCCGGCAGCGACGGCATCGGCGCGGCGCACATCGCCGAAGCGATGCAGTGGCGGCGCGCGTTGCCGGCCAGTTGAAGCCGAGCCTCAACGCGGGCGCGCGACACGCACCGCCAGCCCGCCCAAGCGCGCCGAGCGCTCAGCGTGAACCTGCAGGCCATGCACCTCGGCGATGCGGCGCACGATCGACCAGCCCAGGCCGCTGCCGCTGGCGTCATGCCCGAGTCCGCGCTGAAAGCGCTGGCCCAGGCGCTGTCGCGCCGCATCGTCCATCCCCGGCCCGCTGTCCTCGACGCTCAACTGCGGCACGCTGCCGTCTGCGCTGACCGTCACCGCGATGCACGCACCCGGCGGGCTGTAGCGCAATGCGTTGTCGACCAGGTTGCGCAGCAGGATCGACAGCAGCGTGGCGTCGCCGGTCACGCTGCAGGTGTCGGGCGCGTCGAGTTCGAGCTGTTGCTGGCGCGCCAGCGCGCGCGGCGCGAGATCGGCAACCACCTGCCGCGCCAGCGCGCACACGTCGACCGGCGCCATCGGCACGGCGGCGCCCGACTGCAGGCGCGACAGCGTCAGCAGCTGGTCGACCAGTCGCGCCGCGCGGTCGCAGCCTTGCAGCGTGGCCTGCAGCGCATGGGCACGGCGCGCGTCGTCGCGCTCGGCAAGCGCGACCTGGGCCTGCGCGCGGATGGCGGCGATCGGCGTTCGAAGCTCGTGTGCCGCGTCAGCGGTGAAGCGGCGCTCGGACTCCAGCATGGAGTCGATGCGGGCGAACAGGCCGTTCAGCGCCTCCACCACGGGTGCCACCTCGGCCGGTGCGCCGTCGAGCTGCAGCGACTGCAGCGCATGGGCGGGCCGCTGCGCGAGCTGCCGGCGCAACACGCGCAGCGGCCGCAGGCCGTGCGCGATGGCCCCCCACGCCAGCAGCGCGATCAGCGGCAAGGCCAGGGCCAGCGGCCACAGCGTGCCCAGCAGCGCCGCGCGCACGATGTGTTGGCGAGCGTCCATGCGCTCAGCGACGAAGACGCGCACGTCGTCGGCGGCACCGCGCGCGGCGAAGACACGCCAGTCCACGCCCTGCGTGTTCTGCGTCGACAGCCCCGGCGCGGCCTGCAAGCCCGCCTGCGCCAGCGGCTGCAACGGCGCGTCGGCCGAGCGCAGCACAAGCTGGCCCTCGTGGAAGACCTGGAACACGGCGCGCGGCGCGTACTTGTGCAGCGATGGCGCTTCGACGGTGCGGTCGTCGTCGTGCTCGAGCTCACCGGCCTGCTGCACGACCAGCAGCGCCGCGGCCTGCGCCAGGTGCGCGTCGAGCAGTTCGTCGAGTTCGTGGCGCACGTCGCGCCAGGTGGCCAGCGCGGCGCCCAGCCACACCACGGCCACGCCGCCGAGCAGCAGGGCCAACAGGCGGCCCTGGATCGAACGCGGCGCGCGCATCAAGTGGCCGCGGCCGACTCGCGCCGCACGACGTAGCCGACGCCGCGCACCGTCTCGACCAGCGCCGCGCCGAGCTTGCGCCGCAGGTGATGCACGTGCACCTCGACGGCATTGCTCTCGACCTCCTGGCCCCAGGCGTACACGTGCTGCTCGAGCTGTTCGCGGCTCATCACGCGGCCGGCATTGAGCAGCAGCGCGTGCAGCAGGTCGAACTCGCGCCCGGCCAGCAGCACGTCTTGTCCCGCAAGCGTGACGCGGCGCGCCGCCGGGTCGAGCACGACGTCGCCCGCGCTCAGAACCTCTTGCGGCTGGCCGTGCGCGCGGCGCACCAGGGCGCGCAGGCGCGCCGCCAACTCTTCCAGGTCGACCGGCTTGACGACGTAGTCGTCGGCGCCGATGTCGAGGCCGCGCACGCGCTCGGCGATGGCGTCGCGCGCCGTCAGCACGAGCACCGGCAGCGTGATGCCGGCGCGGCGCAGCGCCGCCAGCACGTCGATGCCGTCCTTCAGCGGCAGGCCGAGGTCGAGCACCGCCGCGGCGTATGGCTCGGCGCGCAGTTCGCGCTCGGCGGCCGCGCCGTCGCGCACCCAATCGACCTGGAAGCCCTGTTGGCGCAGGCCGGCGCGCAGGCCGTCGCCGAGCAGCGGATCGTCTTCGGCGAGCAGGATGCGCATGCGGCGATGGTCAATCGTCGTCGCCGTCTTTGCCCTGCGCTCGATCAAGGACGGCCGCGCGCGCGCCGTCGGGCACGCCGCCCAGCGGCGCGCGCCACTGCAGGGCCCAAAAGGCGAGCACGCCCGCCAGCAGCAGCGCCGCGACAACACGCCAGGGGCGCGCGATCGCATCGCCGGCCGGCGCGTGCTGCTTGCGCCCGCTGACCATCGCGCGCACCAGGTTCTCGCGGTGCAGGACGCTGGAGACGACGACGCCGAGCACGTGCACGACCACCAGCGCCATCAGCGCGTTGGCGGCGCCTTCGTGCAGATCCTCGGGCCAACGTGCCCAGACCTCCTCATAGGTGGCCCAGCCCGAGAAGACGACCAGCGCCGTCAGGCCGATCAGGCCCAGCACCGCCCAGGCGCCGGCCGGGTTGTGGCCGCTGTGGTGTTCGGGCCGGCCGCGCCACAGGCTGCGCAGGTAGGCCGCCACCGCGCGCGGCCCGCGCACGAAGCTGGCGAAGCGCGCATGACGCGAGCCGACGAGCCCCCAGATCAGGCGGAAGGCGATCAGCCCCGCCATCGTGTAGCCGAGCGTGACGTGCAGCAGGCGCCAGCGCTCGCTCTCGGCGGTGATCCAGGCGCCGGCGAAGCACAGCACCATCAGCCAGTGGAAAACGCGCACGGCGGCGTCCCACACCAGCACGGGCGCCGCCGTGGTGGCCGGTGCGGCGTTCATGACTTCAACGGGGGATGCGGATGTCGTGTTCATCGAAGATTCCTTGTTCGGCGCGGGTATGGCAAGCCGCGCATTGGGAGGCGCTGCGGATGCTCGGCCGCGCCCAAGTCGCCGCGCTCACCTCGCGGTGCTCGCGCACGAACCACGGCGCGCGCGTGATGCGGTCCTGCGGCGGCGCCGCGGCGTCGCGCGTGCGGCCGGCGTGGGCCTGCAGCCAGCCGCCGATCTCGCGCATGCGTCGGCTGCGTCGAGCGAGGCGTCGGTGCCGAAGTGATGCGGCAGGTCGCCCATCAGGCGCTGCCACGACGATGCCGGCAACAACCCCGGCGGGTAGGCCAGGTGGCAGGAGCCGCACTCCTGCTTGTAGGCGGGCAGCAGCGGCACGCGCATGCCGGCGCGCTCGCCATCGGCATGGGCCGGCACCAGTGCGGCCACCAGCGCGAGGGCGCCGAACACGTGGCCGACGCGGCGTTGCAATGAGGAGGTGTTCATGCGCTGCCTCCTCACGGCTTGAGCGTGATCAGCCACGCCAGCACGTCGGCCTTCTCGGCAGCGCTGCATTCGCGGCCGATCACGTCGTTGCAGTTGCGGCGGAACCACTTCTCGGTCTTCGCCGCGTCGGTGAAGCGCTGCACGTTGGCGGCCGGCGCCAGCGGCTCGATCGGCTTGCCGGTGCTGGCATGCTTGCCGCCCTGTGTGGGCACGCTGCCGTGGCAGCTGGCGCAGCTCCACTCGCGGCCCTGCCGGGTGGCGAACAGGGCCTGGCCGCGCGCCGGGGCGGGCAGGCTGCCTGCCGCGGCGCTGTAACCGGCGAGTTGGTCGCCGGCGCTGGTGGCGTGCGCTGCAGGCGCCAGCGCAACCGCCAGTGCCAAGGCGGCCGGTGGAATGAATCGAATGAGGACGAGGGCCATGTCGGATCTCCTTTGCCGACATGGTCCGCCCCGCGCCTTAGCGCGGTCTTAAGGCGGCATCAGGCCGCGGCGCGCCGGCGCGGCAGCAGTGCACAGAGCGCGCCGCATCGGCCACGCGCGGTGGGTGCGGTCCATGAATGAAATCGCAGCGCTGGCGATTAACCCCACCGGCCGCGCCCGGCCGTATCAGCCTCGGTCCGAACTTCCAAATTCACTCAGGAGCACCCACATGGTCGAGCGCCGAGCCTTTCTCTTGATGCCCATGGCCGCCGCCTTGGGCGGTTGCGTTGCCGCGCCGGTGCGCGCCGCGGCCGGCCGACTCGTCGACGTGCAGATCGTCGACCGCGGCCGCAATGCGGCGCTGGCCGAATACCACCACCGCGGCAGCACCTATGTCGCCGGCCGCCCCGGCGAGCGCTATGCGGTGCGCCTGGTCAATCGCAGCAGCGAGCGTGTGCTGGTCGTGCTGTCGGTCGACGGCGTCAACGCCGTCAGCGGCGAGACCGCGGCCACGGCGCAGACCGGCTATGTGCTGTCGCCCTGGCAGAGCGCCGACATCACCGGTTGGCGCAAGAGCGACGCCGAGGCCGCCGCGTTCTACTTCACCGCCCTGCCCGATTCGTACGCCGCGCGCACCGACCGCCCGCACAACGTCGGCGTGATCGGCGTGGCGGTGTTCCGCGAACGCATGCCGCCGCCGCGCCCGCGACCCTTCGAGCCCGCGCCGTATTCGAGTGGCCGCGGCGACGGCGCAGCGGCACGGCAGCAGCAGTCCGAACGTCGCGCCAACGACAGCGGCGCGGCCAACGAAGCGGCTGCGTCGCCGTCGGCCTCCGACGCACCGCGGCGTGAAGCCGACGCCGCGTTGGCATCGCGTGCGGAGAAGCTGGGCACCGGCCATGGCGAACGCGAACACTCGCCGATCGGCCGCACCTCGTTCGAGCGCGCCACGTCGCAGCCAGCCGAGATCGTGCAGGTGCGATACGACAGCCATGCCAACCTGGTCGCCAGTGGCGTCATCGCGCCGCGGCGCACCGTGCCCGATCCGTTTCCTGGGTTCGTACCTGATCCACGGTCGTAACGCGGAGGGATCGCGCACTCAGCTCGGTGAGGTCAACACCCACGGTTCGCTCAGTGCAGGGTCGGCAAGACGGCCGGCGGCATGAAGTCGCGACCGACGACGCTGCGCGCGAAGTAATAGTTGCAGCGCGCACGCTCGGACAGTCCGTCGAGATCGACCTGGCCACTGGCATCGCACGGAAAGGCGAGGCCACGGCCTTCGTGGAACAGCGACTGGAAACGCAATTCGAAAGTGGCGGTTTGGGGGGAGTGGGTGTTCATGGCGGCGAGTCCTCGGTCGATGAAGCTCATTGCAGCGCGCCGAGGTTGCTCCGCTGTTTCCTGGCCCGGGCGCCGGATGACGCTTGACACACAAGGTCGTCCAGCGCCTGCCTCAGGTACAACATGCACGCCATCCTGCCCGCGCCCGGGGTCATCAGGATGTGCGTTCGCCCCTGCGAGAACGCCCTGTGGAAGACGTCGGGCCCGTTGATGGCGCCGGCGCTCGACGGCAATGCCGGCGGGCTTGCCCGATGCACGGCGGCGACGTCGATGCCGCAATGCGCGGCCGCGATCCGGTCCGCGAAGACCGGCAGGTGCACGTTGTCGTGCTCGCCGATGTACAGCCGCACGTCGACCTGCGCTGCCGCTGACGCCAGGTCACTCAGCGCGTAGCCGGGCTCGCCCTGCATCATCTGCCAGCCCTGGGTGTAGAAGCCCGAGCCGGTGCGGCGGCACTCGTCGATCCAGCGCTCCAGGCTCGCGTGCAGTGAGCCGCCCGGTGCCAGCGCCGCGCACTCCGCGGCGGACAGTTGCTCGTCCTCGAACTGCCGCCGCAGCACCGAGGCGGGCAGCAGGCCCACCAGCCCCATCAAGCCCCGGTGCAGCGCGGGCACGCGCCGTGCCATCGCCAGCGAAGCGCGGATGTCCGGCTTGAGGCGATCGATGTCGTGTGCCGTCAGAAACTTCGTCGGCAGCATCGGCCCGACGAATCCCGCGCTGCGCACGCGCTCGGGCGCGCGCACCACGAGCGCAAGTTGCGGCAAGGTGCCCCAGCTGAAGCCCAGCACGTCGAAGCGCGGCGCGCTCAGCGTGTCCATCAACTCCAGCAGTTCGCCAGCCATGCCGGTGATCGTTCTGGCCGGGTCGGGCAGCGAGATGCCACCCAGCAGGCACGGCGCGATGGCGCGGATGCCTTTCTCGGCGAAGTGGTCGTGGTACTGATCGAAGACCAGCCCCGAGACCGACAGGCCATGCAGGCACAGCACCGGCGTGCCCTGCGGGTCACCGAGTTCGAAGTACGCGATGGCGCTGCGTGAGCGGGGCAGCCCCGTGATCCGAAGCCGCGCGTATTCGGGCGCTTCGACGCCGCCCGTCTGCTGCAGCAGGTCTGTCAATCGTCTTTCAGGTTCGGTCATGCGACACCCGCTGACAGCTTGGGCAGCAGGGCGACGCTCGCCCGGGCTTGCGCCATCGGCAAGCCCATCAGCGGCCAGAACCGCCACTGGTGCGTCATGTCGACGTTGCACTTCGCACCGCGGTGGATCGCCCACAGCACGAGGTCCGGATCGAAGTGGCCGGTGAAGCCGCCAGTGGCCGGCGTGACCTGCACCCCCTGGTGGAACTGCAGCAGCACCATCTGCAGGAAGAAGAAGCCGTCTTCACGCCGGTTGCCGGCCTGGAAAGCACCCTGCTGGATCTCGCCGTGCGGCGTGGTCTCGTGGCCGGCCAGCACGTGCAGCACGTCGTGGTAGGCCACGCTGTCGGCGATGCCGGCCGGCTCTCCCGGGAAGCCGAAGCCGACCTCGGTCATGTGCTTCCAGTACTCGCGGCCGAGCGTGCCCTCGGGCAACAGGCCCAGGCGCTTGTAGTGCCAGAACTTGTCCTTGTTGACCGCCACCTTCAGCGCCAGCGCGCCGACGAAACGCAGCACGCCCGCCACGCCCTCGCTCAGGTAGGCCTCCTTGAACATCACGCGCATGCCACGTCGCATCGACAGCAGTCGCGCCTTGAAGTGGCGGCGCGCGTACACCGCGTCGATCGCGTCGATCACGCTGTCGTGCACCGCGAGTTGCCTCGACAGCGCGTGCAGGAAGTCGATCGAGTCGGCGCGCATCGGCTGCGCGTGCAGCACGGCCACGGCCGCCAGTTGCAGCAGGCGCTTGCGCTGGTGCGCGTCGCCGCCGATCTGCACCTCGTCAGCCGCGAGCGGCGCCGGGTCCTCGTAGACGGGGTTGAACGTGCAGATGCGCGCATAGGTGTCGAGGAACAGGCGCTCGCGCGCATCGAGCACGCCGTCGGGGCGCAGGGCGGTGCGCAGCGTGCGCAACACGAGCGGCATCTGGTGGCGGGAGAAGACATCGATGTCCATGGGTGGGTCCTTTCAGCGGGCGAGGAAGTTGTTCAGCGTGACCAGGTCGCCCTCGGTCAGTGCGCCGGCCGACGCGGCCAGCTTGATGCGGCCGAGCAGGTAGTCGTTGCGCGCCTGCGCCAGGTCGAGCTGCGCGGTGTACAGGCGCTGCTGCGCATCGAGCACGTCGAGTTCGGTGCGCGTGCCCAGGTCGCGGCCGAGCGTGGTGGCTTCGAGCGCCGTGGCGGCCGAGCGCACCGACTGTTCGAGCGAGCCGATGCGCGAGACACCGGTCTTGACCGACAGGTAGGCGTCCTGCGCTTGCAAGCGCGCGTCGCGCTTGGCCGCTGCGAGTTCCTGCTCGGCCTGGCCGCGCTTGGCGATCGACTCGCGCTGCTTCGACACGATCGCGCCGCCGGCGAACAGCGGCACGTTGAACTGCAGGCCGATCACGCTGCTGCGCTTGCCGTCCGGCGACGACAGCTCCGACAGGCCGCCAGACTGGCCCTTGTAGGCCGTGCTGGCCACGAGATCGAGCGTTGGCCGCGCGGCCAGCTTGTACTTGTCGATCTCGAAGCTGGCGATCGACACCTCCGTCTGCTTGGCCAGCACGCGCGTCGCGCCCTGTGCCGCCTGCTCCTGCCACGAGAGCGCGTCGTCGGGCTGCGGCACGGATGGCGTAAAGGCCGGGCGCAGCGCCGCCAGGCCGTCGGCCTGCGGCGCCGGTCAGCGCTTCGAGCTGCGAACGGCGCAGTGCGAGCGCGCTCTGCGACTGCACCTCGCGCGTCAGCACGGCATCCAGCCGCGCCTGCGCTTCCTGCAGGTCGGTGATGCGGCCGCGGCCGACGTCGAAGCGCGCCTGCGCACGGTCGCGCTGCAGCGACACGGCCGCCTTCTCGGCCTGCACCACGCGCAGGCTCTCGTCGGCCAGCAGCAGGTTGAAGTACGCCTGCGCCACGCGCTGCATCAGCTCCTGCTGCGCGTCGCGGTACTGCAGCTCGGCCAGCGCCGTCTGCTGCTCGAGCTGCTTCTTCTCGGCGCGCGACCTGGCGTCGACGATCGGCTGCTTCAGCTCGATCGCGGCCTCGTGCATCGTGCCCGAGCCGTTGGGCTTGATCGCATCGCGCAGCTGCGGCGGCAGGTTGCTGCTGACGACGACGAGCTGTCGCGCAGGTACGTGGCGCTGGCGGTGAGCTGCACCTGCGGCAGCAGCAGCGAGCGGCCCTGCACCGCCTTCTCGCGGCCGGCCGCCAGCGCCTGTTGCGCGGCGGCGAGCGTCGGGTCGTGCGCCACGGCCTGCGTGTAGGCGCCCATCAGGTCGAGCGCGAGGCTCGGGGCGGCGGCGCAGGCGAAGGCTGCCGCCGCCAGTGCCTTGAGCACGGGCTTGTTCATGTGGTTCCTCTAGACGGCGGCGACGGCAGCGGGACGCTGCGCGCGGTACGCCGTCGCGTACAGCGCGGGCAGAAAGATCAGCGTCAACAGCGTGGCGACCGCGAGCCCGCCCATGATGGCCCAGGCCATCGGGCCCCAGAACACCGAGCCGGTCAGCGGCACCATCGCCAGGATCGCGGCCAGCGCGGTCAGCACGATCGGCCGCAGCCGCCGCACGGCCGACTCGACGATCGCGTCCCACAGCGTCGCGCCCTGGCTCAGGTCGTGGTCGATCTGCACCACCAGGATCACCGAGTTGCGGATGATCATGCCGGCCAGCGCGATCACGCCGAGCATCGCGACGAAGCCGAACGGGATGCGAAACGCCGCCAGCACCGCGGCCACGCCGATGATGCCCGAGCGGCGCGGTGGCCAGCACCAGCGCCATCTTCTTCATGTCCTGCAGCTGCAGCATCAGCAGCACCAGGATGGCGACGATGGCCATCGGCATCACCGCCATGATCGACGCCTGCGCCTTGGCACTGCTCTCCTGCGCGCCGCCGAGCTCGATGCCGTAGCCCAGCGGCAGCGTGGCCGCCAGCGCGTCGATCTGCGGCTGCACGGCGCGCGTCACGTCCGGCGCCTCGGCGCCTTCGACGTCGGCGCGCACGGTCAGCGTCGGCACGCGGTTGCGCCGCCACAGCACGCTGTCCTCGCTCGTCAGCTCCAGCCGCGCCACCTGCGAGACCGGGATGAACTTGCCGTTGCGCAGGTAGATCCGGGTGTCCTTGAGGTTGTTGAGGTCGCTGCGCTCGGGCTCCACCAGGCGCGCCACCACGTCCAGGCCGTCGTCGCCCTCGCGGTACTGCGTGATGGTGCTGCCCGACAGCGACCACTGCAGCGCGTTCTGGATCTCGCGCGAGGTGATGCCCAGCGCGCGCGCCTTGTCCTGGTCCACGTCCACCTTCAACTGCTTGAGCCGTTCGCCCCAGTCCTGGTTGACGCGGCGGATGTGCGTGTCGGCGCGCAGGATCGCGCTCACCTGGTCGGCGATGGCCTGCACCTGCTTGTTGTCGGACCCGTGCACGCGGAACTGCACCGGGTAGCCGACGGGCGGGCCGTTCTCCAGCCGATTCACGCGGCCGCGCACGAGCGGAAAGTCGTTCTCGAACAGCGACGTGATCTTGGCCAGCACGCGCTCGCGCGCCTCGCCGCCCTTCGTCATCACCATCATCTCGCCCAGGTTCAGGTTGGGCGTCTGCACGTCCAGCGGCAGGTAGAAGCGCGGGCTGCCGCTGCCGACGTAGCTGGTGACGGCCACCACGTCCGGGTCGTCCTTCAGCTTCTGCTCCAACGCCATCACCTCGCGCTGGCTGGCCTCGAAGGTGGCGGCCTGCGGCATCCACAGGTCCACCATCAGCTCGGGCCGGTCCGACGCGGGGAAGAACTGCTGCGGCACCGCGGCCTTGAACAGCACCACCGAGCCGACGAAGGCGGCCACGGTGACGCCGATCACCGCCTTGCGGTGCACCAGGCACGCGCCGACGAAGCGGCGGAACTTCGCGTAGAAGCCCTTGGCATACACCGCGTCCTCGTCGTGCGACGCATGCGCGTGTTCCTTCAGCAGCTTGAAGCCGAGGTAGGGCGTGAAGACCACCGCGACGATCCAGCTCAGCACGAGCGAGATGCCCACCACCTGGAACAGCGAGAACACGTACTCGCCCGAGCCGCTCTTGGCAAAGCCCACCGGCAGGAAGCCGGCCGCGGTGATCAGCGTGCCGGTGAGCATCGGGAACGCGGTGGCGGTGTAGGCGTAGGTGGCGGCGCGGAACTTGTCCCAGCCCTGCTCGAGCTTCAACGCCATCATCTCCACCGCGATGATCGCGTCGTCCACCAGCAGGCCGAGCGCGATGATCAGCGCGCCGAGCGAGATGCGCTGCAGCTCGATGCCCAGGAAGTACATGCACAAGAACGTCAGCGCCAGCACCAGCGGGATCGACAGCGCCACCACCAGCCCGGTGCGAAAGCCGAGCGAGAAGAAGCTGACCACCAGCACGATGGCCACCGCCTCGGCCAGGCTCTTCTTGAACTCGTGCACCGAGGCCTGCACCACCTTCGGCTGGTCGCTCACCGCATGCACTTCCACGCCCAGCGGCAGGTTGGCCTGCACGCGCGCCACCGTGGCCGTGAGCTGCTGGCCCAGGCGGATCACGTCGCCGCCCTTGCGCATGCTCACCGCCAGGCCCACGGCCGGCTGGCCGTTGAAGCGCATCTTCACCGTGGCCGGTTCCACCACGCCGCGCTTCACCTCGGCGATGTCGCCCAGGCGGAAGCTGCGCTCACCCGCGCGGATGCCGATGTTGCGGATGGCGTCCACCGAATCGAACTCGCCGCTGACCGCGAGGCGCACCTGCTCTGTCGTCGTCAGCACCGTGCCGGCGGCCTGCACCGTGTTGGTGGCGGCCAGCGTGGACGAGATCAGCGCCGGGTCGATGCCCAGCGACGCCAGCTTGGCGTTGCTGGCCTCGATGTAGACCTTCTCGTCCTGCACGCCGGTGAGCTCGACCTTGTTGACGTCGGCCACGCGCAGGAACTCGTTGCGCGCCGCGTCGGCGGCGTCCTTCAGCTCCGGGTACGAGAACCCCGCGCCGGTGATGGCATAGAGATTCCCGAAGGTGTCACCGAACTCGTCGTTGAAGAACGGCCCGCGCACGCCCTGCGGCAGCGTGTGCGCGATGTCGCCCAGCTTCTTGCGCACCTGGTACCAGACCTGCGGCACGGCTCGGGCGGCGTGTCCTCGCGCAGCGTGATCGTGATCTGCGTCAGCCCCGGCTTGGCGTAGCTGGCCATGGTGTCGATCTCGGCCACCTCCTGCAGCTTCTTCTCCAGCTTGTCGGTCACCTGCTCGCTCATCTGCTGCGCCGAGCTGCCGGGCCACGCGGCCTGCACCAGCATGGACTTGATGGTGAACTCCGGGTCCTCCTTCTGGCCGAGCTGCGTGTACGCCAGCACGCCGGCCAGCGACAGCAGCAGCAGCAGGAAGACCACCATCTGCTGGTGCTTCAACGCCCATTCGGACAGGTTGAGGCCGGTCGTGGTGGGAGCGGTCGAGGGCGGGTGTTGCATGGGGCGCGGGCGGTGGGTTGGCGACCCGACCATTGCGCCTGCGCGGTGTTGCGGCGCGCTTTCGCGCGGGGGCGTGGGGATTTCGATTGAAACCGGGGTGGGCGTTGCCTGATTCAGCGGATGGGCAGGGGTCGGCCGACTTGGCAATGCCGCGAAGTGGTCAGTCGGCGCAGCAAGGCGAGCAAAGTGGTCTTAGGTTGGATATCGCCGGTAGGATCCACGCGAGCACCCCGGTCCACATCATCTCAGGCGTCGGCGAGGGCATCTGCGCCCCACGCCCACCGACAAACCGAAGGAACGCACAGTGAGAATAACCAAGCTCCACGCAAAGAACGTTCACGGTTATCTACCGTTGGACATCGATTTCTTTGAGGATCTCACGTTTTTGACGGGTCTCAACGGTTCCGGGAAGACTTCAGCACTGCGATTGTTGATGGCGCTGTTAACTCCAAATATCGAAGAGCTCGGCGCGATCAGTTACACACACGCAGCGGCGACAGTAGTCGACGATGGCAAGAACATCGAAGTCTTTGCAGATCGAACGCCAGATGGAATCGCTGTCGGCATTTCCACCTCACCTGAGAAGCTAACCGTTACAAGTGCGGAGCTTGAACTCTTTCAGGAAGCCAAGCGTCGTGAGGGTCCGCGCTCACCCATCGTCGAGAAGTATCTCGCCAATCCTATCTACCAAGCGATTAAGGCAATGTTGACACCGATGTTTCTTGGTCTGGATCGTCGCTTTTTTATACCAGGAAGCGCATTGGAAGATTCAGAAGAAACGAGAAGACGAGAGTTCATTGCTCGCAGATACTGGCCCGAGGATGCAAATTTTCGCAATACAACCGCCGCCGCGGGTCTCATCGACGTCAATTTCCTAGTCGTAAGTCGTATGCAGGAAATTCGAGCTGCGCAGGAGCAGCTTGATGAGCGACTCAGGGCTGACTTTTTTGCGAAAGCATTTGAATACAAACCAAGCGCCTTGGTAGGGAGAACAACGCGAATTCCGTCAAGAGCGGAGTTGAACCGATATCGAGAACAACTCACAAAGATCGAGCGAGCCTCAGAGGGTGTAAAGATACCGGTACCAGAAATTCAAGCTGCCTTAACGCAGTTCTTCGAAAAAATGAGCCATGTCGTCGACTCACTTAACAAGAGTAGCGAGGCACAGAAGGGACGCCGCGCCACCAAGAAGGCCGCAAGCAAGCCAAAGACAGAGCAAGTTGTTCTTGACCAAGTCTACGTCGAATGGATAGTCAACAAGCCGCAAGCTGACCGAATTGTCGAGCACCTGCTTACGTTGGAAGAGTACATCGAGAGTCGCGACGCGCTTCGGGATCCAATAAATCGGTTCTTATCACTGGTCAATGGGTTCTTTGTACAGACCAAGAAGACCGTTGCCGTCGCAAAGACAGGTCAGTTAACCGTTTCCATTACTGGAAACGAGTCCGCTCGACCTATAACTGCGCTTTCTTCGGGCGAACGTCAACTGCTTGTGATGCTTGCTCACCTCTCGCTAAATCCAAGCCTCGTCGGAAGCGGCGTATTTATAGTTGACGAGCCTGAGCTCTCTTTGCACATAGATTGGCAGGAGAAGTTTGTTGACGCAATTCGCGAGGCCAACCCGAATGTCCAACTAATCTTGGCTACTCACTCACCAGCGATCATCCTCGATCGAGTTAACGCCGAATGCTCCTTGAATTGAAGGCCTGAAATGCTCACATGGCCCGCGCGCGCAAAAGTTGCAATTCGGTCTTTATTTCGACCCTTACAGGATGTTGAAGTCTATATAGAAGATGACGACGATGAAGTTTTCTACCGAACTCTACTCAAACGCGTAGCAGATCCTAAGATTAAGATTGCGCGTGTCATCTCTCTTGGAAATCGAGGTGCTGTGGTCGCTGCGGCGAAGGTTTTTGATCACTCGATTAAACCTGCGCTGTTCATCATTGATGGCGATTTGGAATGGGTAAGAGGTCTTCAAAAGCCGACTCAAAAGGGATTACATCGGCACAACGCATACTGTGTTGAGAATCTCCTGCTTTGCCCCCAGGCCATTACAAACTTGGTCATTCAGGATGTAGTCTTATCTGAAGAGGACGCAGTCAAGGCGATCCAATTCTCTGCTTGGATCAAACGTATCGACCAGCCGCTAACTGATCTCTTCGCAGCGTACGCCACGGCACAGGAACTCCATCCACAGCTCAAAACCGTCTCAACCGGCGTAGGTGTCATGTGTACTCAGCGCAAGAAGGGATCGTGTTCGACACTTGACGTCAACAAGGTTAGCCATCACGTCGCAACGACGCTGACCGAGGTTGAGAGGATTGCGGGGAAGACCAAGGCGCGTGCATGTTTTGTCGCTGCGCAGGACAGGATCAGGTCCCTACCGTTCCCTCTGGACGCAGTCTCTGGGAAGGACTTTCTCCTTCCCCTTCTCAATTTCCACCTGCAATCGCTTGGCTCACGCACAACACGCAGGTCACTTCGAGTACGCCTTGCCGGCATGTGCGCCGAGGGCAGGCTTCTTGATTTGAAGACGTCTGTTGAGATGGCGGCGCGAAACTGGGTTTGATTTCCATCGCGCTGCCGCAGTTTTCAGCACGAGCCTCCGATGCTCGCGGGCCCTTCGACACCGCCTGCGCCAGCCTATCGTCTTCACCTGATCGCCGGCCTCCAGAACCGGCGATCAAATCAGTCTGCCGCCAGCAGGCCGAGGCGGATGAGGTCTGGCGTAGCGAAGAGCTCATCCGCCGCCATAGCTAGACGCGCCCGCAACACGACGCACCAGCGCGTGCTCGATCGCGCGCAGCTGCGGCTCGTGCGCCGGCGCTGCCACCCGGATCTCTTCGATGGGTATGGCATCCAGCACTTCGATACCGTGCTGATGCAGAACCTGGCGGCCGGCGCGGCTGTGCGCGAGCTTGTGGACCTGGCGAATCAGGCCCCCGAGCCGTTCGCGCTCGCCGGGCTGTCGCAGCACACGGCGGATCGCCTCGCGCGCCACGTCCACGGCCCAGATCGCCTGGGTGACGACGTGCGAGCCCTTGGTTTCCAGCAGCCCCACGGCGTTCTGCACCCGCGACTCGAGCACGTGCAGCGGATGCATGACGCGGATGCGGTGCCCCGGTTTCCACTCGATCTCGACGCTGTCGCGCAAGACCGCCTGCGTGAACTCGCGCGACTTGCGCAGCCCGCTCACGGTGAACAGCATGTGCAACACGTCGATGTTGCGCACCTTCCCTGCCGAGCCGGTGGGGATGCGGATCTGCGCGACCAGCGAGGTCAGGGCGTCCGCGTCCGGGGTGAGCAGCGCCGCGCGCAGGTGAGTGGCCATCTGCCGGGCGCGCTCCAGGCTGCCGAGTGCGTCGCCGTCGTTGGAGATGGCCGCTGCTGCTGACTCGACGCCGTACCGGTCCATCCAGAAGGCCAGCGCCTGCCCGCCGACCAGGACCATGTCGGTGCCCATGCCCCGAAGGAACGCATCGAGCGTGGCCGCGTCGAGCGGGGCCTCGTCTTAAGGGCGGGCCCGACGCCGACGCCGACGTGCCCGACGACGCAAGCATCGTCGCCGCGCTCCCCGTCTCCAGCGTCGACTTGGGCAAAATCTGTGCGCTTAGATGGACAAGATAAGCGCAATTGACTAGTATTCTGGACAAATGAACTTGCCAGACAGTACCGTCGTCCTCGAACGCCAGCTGCTGCTCCAGCTCGGCGATCGGCTCAAGCGTCTGCGCAAGTCACAGGGTCTCGGCACGGTGGAGATGGCCAAGCGTGCCGGCATCTCCCGCACCACGCTGAGTTCGGTCGAATCGGGCGATCCGGGCCCCGCCATCGGGACCTACCTGCGCGTGATGTCGGTGCTGGGCATCAGCGGCGAGCTGGCCTTGCTGGCTGGTGACGTGTTGCAGCCTGGGCCGCCGGGAACGGCGGCGGCAAGGTCCAAGCGCGCCCGCCCGGTCGTACAGGTGACGGTATCGACCGATGACACTCGACATCAAGTTCAGGATCTTCAAAGCCTGGCCTTGCACGAGGAGGCCATCCGGCGGGCTCGCTCCGATCCCGAGTTTCTCCTCCAGGCCCAGAACACACTGGACCGCTGGATCGCTTCGGGCAGCTCGCGCTCCATGGGCTTGTGGCAGGAGTGGCAGGAGATTCTTCGCGGCGCGAAGTGGCGCAAGGCGCTGGGGAGAACGCGGCGGGCTCAGGAGCTTCGCCAGGCATCCCCAATGACGGCTGTGCTCCCGGCGCGGGTACGCCAGAGCGTGCTGGATCAGGTGGCAAAGTTGCGAATGGGCGTCTTGCTCGGAGGTCCTGAAACGCAGGCGCCAACATGACCCGCGACGAACTCGAACACATCATCCGCGCAAGCGCTGACGTGACGGACCAGTACGAGTTCGTCATCGTCGGCAGCCAGTCGATCCTGGGCCCGATCCCGAATCCACCTGAGGTGTTCACGATGTCGGCCGAAGCGGACATCTATCCGCTGCAGGCGCCAGAACTGGCCGACAAGATCGATGGCGCCATCGGCGAAGGCTCGCAGTTTCACCAGACCTACGGCTACTACGCCCAAGGCGTTGGCCCCGAAACCGCCGTACTGCCGCGAGGCTGGATCGACCGCGTCCACAGGGTGCAAAGCGCTGCGACCAACCACCGCGTGGGTTACTGCCTCGATCTGCGGGACCTGTTCATGTCGAAGGCCGCAGCGGGGCGCGACAAGGACCGCGAGTTCTGCATGGCAATGCTCGCGCATCGCTACGTGAATCCAGAGCAAGTGTTGGACCTTGTGGCGGCGACGCCGCTGGACGACGCCGCGCAACGTCGTCTGAAGGCGGCCATTCGCCGGTGGGCCAAAGCCGTCGAGGCGCAAGGCGACGACCTGCCGGGTGTGTGAGATCGAGACCGTGTTGGAGGCCGGCTGGCCCCCGACGCCTCACATCGCCCTGAACCTCACCGCGCCGTCGCCACCGCCTGCGCCCCACCCACCGTCTTCACCTTCTGCCCCGCATGCAGCAGGTGCACGCCGGCCGTCACCACCGTCTCGCCGCCTTGCAGGCCCGAGGCGACGAGCACGCTGTCGTCCTGCGCGCTGCCCAGCGTCACCGGCTGCGGCTTCACCTGCGCGCTCGCGCCGTCCACGACCCAGACCACCGGCTGGCCGGCCTGGTCGTGGATGGCGGTCAGCGGCAGGCGGATCGCGCGCTCGCCGTCGATGTCGGCGGCCAGCACCGACGCGGTCATGCCCAGCATCAGTTCTCGCGCGTCGGCGTCGTGCACCGTGATGCGCGCGGAGTAGGTGCGCGTCACGCTGTCGGTGTCGGGCGCCAGTTCGCGCAGCGTGCCGAGATACGCCTTGCCCTTGCGCGCCCAGGCCGAGACCTGCAATGACTTGGCGCGCCGCAGTTCGTCCACGCGCGACTCGGCGATGCTGATCACCACCTCGCGCTCGCCGTCGGCCGCCACGGTGAGCACCGCCTGGCCGGGCGAGACCACCTGGCCGCCCTCGGCATTGATCGCAGTGACGATGCCGTCGCGGTCGGCCACGAGCTCGGTGTAGCCGCGCTGGTTGACCTTGATCGACTGCTGCGCCAGCGCCGACTTGAGTTGCGACTCCGACTGCGCCAGCGCCAGGCGCGCCTGGTCCACCTCGGCGGGCGACGCGAACTGGCGCGCCAGCAGCTGCTCGGTGCGCTGCAGGTCCACGCGTTTTTGCGCCACGCGGCTTCGGGCGGCGGCGAGGACGGACAGCGCGAGCAGCGCGCCGATGGACGGGGTGCGGATCATGGTGGGTGCCTCCGGGTCATTTCACGACGTAGCCGCGCGCTTCCATGCAGGCTGCGAAGCCGAGGTCGAACTGCGCCTTGCCCTGCGCCAGGACTGATAGCCTTGGGCGTCCATGCCGGGAGACGACGATGCTCTACGACCCCGCACGCCACGAAACGCTGCAATCGATCCGCTGGGACGAGGCTCGCGCTCGCGCAGCCATCGAGCACATCGTCCGCGACACCGAGGCGCGTTACTCGCCCGATCGCTACTGGCCCCTGCACCCGCGCGATGTCTATGGCGACGAAGACCCGACACAGCCGGCGACGGGCCTGTACTACGGCGCCTGCGGTGTCATCTGGGCCCTGCGCTATTTGCAGTCGGTCGGTGCAGCATCGCTGTCACGCGACTACTGCGACGCTCTCGACACGCTGCTCGTCCGCAACCGCGAGACGCTGAAGTTGACAGCCAGGACTTCGCGTCGTACTTGATGGGCGACACGCCGATCCTGATGCTGGCCGACGGCGATGAGCCCCGCGCAGCGCGGGCCGATGCGCTCGCGGCGCTGATCGAAGGCAACCTCGACCACCCGGCACGCGAGCTGATGTGGGGCTCGCCGGGCACGCTGCTCGCGGCCCTGTTCCTCCATCAGCGCAGCGGCGATCCGCGCTGGGCGGCGCTGTTCCGGACCACGGCCGCCAAGCTATGGTCGCAGTTGCAGTGGTCTGCCGAACATCAATGCAGCTACTGGACGCAAGACCTCTACGGCCGGCAATCCACCTACCTCGACGCGGTGCACGGCTTCGTCGCCACCGCGTCGCCGCTAATCCAAGGCCGCCACCTTCTCGATGCGCAGGCCTGGTCGGACTGGCAGCAGTGCATCGTCAACACCGTGCAGCGCACCGCCACGTGGGAGGGCGAGAACCCGGCGATGGCGAACTGGCGGGCCTGGCTCGACACGCCCGCGGGGCAAACACCGCGCTTGTTGATGCAGTTCTGCCACGGCGCCCCCGGCTTCGTCATCTGTCTGGCCGACATGCCCGGCGCGGCGCTGGATCCGCTGCTCACCGCCGCCGGCGAAGCGACGTGGGCCGCAGGACCGTTGATCAAAGGCGCCAACCTCTGCCATGGCACCGGCGGCAACGGCTACGCGTTGCTGAAATTGTTCCAGCGCAGTGGCGACGCGCGCTGGCTGGATCGTGCACGCGCCTTTGCCATGCACGGCATCGCGCAGATGGAGGCCGATGCACAGCAGTACGGGCAACTGCGCTACTCGCTGTGGACCGGCGACCCCGGCTTTGCGATCTACCTCTGGGATTGCCTGCGCGGCAGCGCGGCGTTTCCAACGCTCGACGTCTTCTACGGCTAAATGGCCGACTGACGCGCCGCTCTACCGGCGGCGCAGCCTGCCGTCTTCGATCTCGACCACGCTGCCGGCCCGCCAGTCGTCGGGCTTGGACGAGGATTCGTATTTGCGGCTCCTACCGTCCTTGAGCGTGACGCGCGTGACCCAGACCTTTTCCTTCTTGACGCGTTTCTCGATCTCGTTGCCGAGCAGGCCGCCCACCGCGGCGCCGCCGATGGTGCCGATGGTGCTGTCCGTGGTCTTGTTGCCAACCACGCCACCAGCAACGGCGCCACCGATGGCACCGACGCCGCTGCCCTTGCCCTTCTTCGTTTCCTGCCGCACCGAGCTGACCACGCCGCAATCGCGGCAGATCCCGGACAGCCGGACGCCCTGAACCTCGGAGGGCCGGGTCTTGTTGTCGGCCGCGTGGGCCAACGACGCACCGGCCAGCATGGCAGCGAGAGCGATCGAACGGAATGGGGTCATGGCAGTCTCCTGGTGGTGTCAGCTCAGCAACGGCGCCAACGCGCGTTGTGCTGTCGCAGTGTCCACCCCATTGCGTCGCGCCCAGTCGTCGAGCTGGTCGTTTCCGACAGGTCCTACATTGAAGTAGGTCGCGTCCGGGTGCGCAATGTAGAAGCCGCTGACAGACGAGGCCGGCGTCATCGCCAGGCTCTCGGTCAGCCCCATGCCGAGTTCGCCGACGCCGAGCACGCGGAAGAGGTCGCGCTTGGGCGTGTGGTCGGGGCAGGCGGGGTAGCCGGGCGCGGGGCGGATGCCCTGGTACTTCTCGGCGATGAGGTCTGGGTTGGCCAGCGACTCGTCGGCGGCGTAGCCCCAGAACTCGGTGCGCACGCGCTGATGCAGGCGCTCTGCGAACGCTTCGGCCAAGCGGTCGGCGAGCGCCTTCAACATGATCGCCGAGTAGTCGTCGTGATCGGCGAGGAACTGCGCTTCCTTCTTCTCGACGCCGTGGATGCTGACGGCGAACATGCCGGCGTAGTCGTTGTCGTGCGGGCTGACGAAGTCGGCGAGACAGCGGTTCGGCCTTGGCACGCCATCGATCACCGGGCGCTCGGTCTGCAGGCGCAAGCCACGCCAGGTCATCAGTGGCGTGCTGCTGCGGTACTCGTCGCCGAAGAACGCGATGTCGTCGTCGTTGACCTGCTGCGCTGCATACAGGCCAATCGCGCCATGGGCTTGCAGCCAGCGGCCTTCGATCACGCGCTGCAAGAGGCGCTTGCCGTCCGACAGGACGCGCGTCGCTTCGGCGCCGACGATCTCGTCGCGCAGGATTTCCGGAAACTTGCCGGCCAGATCCCAGGTCTGGAAGAACGGCGTCCAGTCGATGCAGGCCGCGATCTCGTTGAGGTCGTAGTTGCGGAAGACGCGGCGGCCGAGGAACTTGGGCTTGGTCGGCGTGTACGCCGTCCAGTCGATCGGCGTCTTGTTCTGCCGCGCTTGCTCCAGCGGCACGATCTTGGCCACCTTCTTGTTCGCATGCTGTTCGCGCACGCGGTCGTAGTCGGCCGTCATGTCGGTGATGAACTTCGCCGCGCGTTCGTCGCTGAGCAGATCGCTGCACACGCCGACGCTGCGCGACGCATCGGGCACATAGACGACAGGCCCTTCGTAATGCGGTGCGATCTTGACGGCGGTGTGCACGCGGCTCGTCGTCGCGCCGCCGATCAGGAGCGGAATCTTCTTGATGCGGAACCACTCGTCGCGCTGCATCTCGGCGGCCACGTGCTGCATCTCTTCGAGGCTCGGCGTGATCAGGCCCGACAGGCCGATGATGTCGGCGCCTTCGACCTTGGCCTTGGCCAGGATGTCCTGGCACGGCACCATGACGCCCATGTTCACCACTTCGAAGTTGTTGCACTGCAAGACGACGGTGACGATGTTCTTGCCGATGTCGTGCACGTCGCCCTTGACGGTGGCGATGACGATCTTGCCCTTGGCTTTGGCTTCGCCGCCGGCATCGACCAGCGCCTTCTTCTCGGCTTCGATGTAGGGCAGCAAGTGCGCGACGGCCTGCTTCATCACGCGCGCTGACTTCACGACCTGCGGCAGGAACATCTTGCCCTGGCCGAACAGGTCGCCGACGACGTTCATGCCGGCCATCAGCGGCCCTTCGATGACGTGCAGCGGCCGGCCGCCGCGTGGCCTGAATCGCCTGCCACGACTCTTCGGTGTCTTCGGTGATGAAGTCGGTGATGCCGTGCACCAGCGCGTGCGAAAGGCGCTCGTTGACCGGGTTGGCACGCCACGCCAGGCGCGCGCTGTCGTCCTTGCCGGCGCTCTTGGCGCGGTCGGCGATTTCGATCAGGCGCTCGCCGGCATCCTTGCGCCGATTGAGCACGACGTCTTCGACGCGCTCTTTCAATTCCGCATCGAGATCGTCATAGACACCGACCATGCCGGCGTTGACGATGCCCATGTCCATGCCGGCCTTGATGGCGTGGTAGAGGAACACGGTGTGGATCGCTTCGCGCACCGGCTCGTTGCCGCGGAACGAGAAGCTGACGTTCGACACGCCGCCGCTGACCTTTGCGCCTGGCAAGTTCTGCTTGATCCAGCGCGTGGCGTTGATGAAATCGACGGCGTAGTTGTCGTGCTCTTCGATGCCGGTGGCGATGGCAAAGATGTTCGGGTCGAAGATGATGTCTTCCGGCGGGAAGCCGACCTCGTCGACGAGGATCTTGTACGCACGCGCGCAGATTTCCGTCTTGCGCTCGAAGGTATCGGCCTGGCCTTTTTCATCGAAGGCCATGACGACGGTCGCCGCGCCGTAGCGCCGCACCAGCGTCGCCTGCCGCCGAAACTCGGCCTCGCCTTCTTTCATCGAGATCGAGTTGACGATGCCCTTGCCTTGAATGCATTGCAGGCCCGGCTTCGATCACCGACCACTTCGACGAATCGATCATCACCGGCACACGCGCGATCTCGGGTTCACCGGCCATCAGGTTCAGAAAGCGCACCATCGCCGCCTTCGAATCGAGCATCGCCTCGTCCATGTTGACGTCGATGATCTGCGCGCCGTTTTCCACCTGCTGCCGCGCCACGGCCAACGCTTGTTCGAACTCGCCACCGAGAATCATGCGCGCGAAGGCCTTCGAGCCGGTGACGTTGGTGCGCTCGCCGATGTTGACGAACAGCGAGCCTGCGCCGATGGCGATCGGCTCCAGGCCCGACAGGCGCAGCGGCGGTGGCGAGAGAGTGTTCGAGGGTTCGGCGTTGGTCATCATCGTCGTGGGCATCCCGGCATCGACGAGCGCCGTTGCAAGCGAGGCGGCTTGTTGAGGCTGCCTTGCTGTTTCGAGCCTGGCGGAAGCGGGCTGAAAAGCCGCCCCGTCGCAACGCTCCTCGAAACGAGGGGGCATTTTATCGCGCGGCGATTTCGAACGCAGCCTGTGACGTGTGATGGTCCGCGTGTGAAAGTCAGGCCAGCAGGCGGGTTGGTATCCGAGGGCTGACCACGCGATCGCCTGGCTGCCTTACGGCACCGAGTTCGTCACCAGGTACACGCGCCGGTCGCGCTTGGACAGCAGGTACAGCTCGCCGCGCGGCCCCTGGCCGTATCGGATGTCGACACGCCCTGAGCCGTCGTACGCCGGCGCGAGTTGCGTCATGTCGCGCAAGGTCGGCAACGCCAGCGGCGGTGTCGCGGGGTTGGCGTCGTGGTCGAACAAAACCGATGATTTACGCAACGGCGCCGTCTTCAGCGAGGCGACGGGGCCTTGGGTCACCGCCGCCTTGAGCGCGGCCAAGGGCGTGGTGAAGACGTCGCCGGAGAACACGAAGTCGGTGGCGAAGTAGTGGCCGCTCAAGGCCGAGCCGTTTTCCACCACGTAGCCGCCGCCGAGCGCCTGGCCGGTGAACGTCGTGCCGCGCACGCCCTGGTGCAGGAACTGCAGGGCCGGGTAGGTATACCCAAACGACTCGTCATTGGCCGGCAGCGCGGCCACGCCGTCGTACAGCGTGCCCGGTGCCAAGTGCACGAGGGTGCCTTCGCGCACTGGCCAACCGTGGTTGGCGCCAGCGCGCACGATGTTGACTTCATCGATGTTGTCGCGCCCATCTTCGGCCACGATCAGCGTTGCGTCGCGCGCAAAGGCCAGATGGTGCGGGTTGCGGTGGCCGAGCGAATAGACCTCGGGGATCATCGTGGTCGAGCCGACGAAGGGGTTGGATGGCGGCACCGCGTACGGCGCGGTCGCCGTGGCCAAGGGATCGATGCGCAGGATCTTGCCGCGCGCATCGTTGGCCATGCCACCGCCCACCGTCACCGACTGCACGCTGCCGTCGCCGTGTGCGATGTAGAGCAGGCCGTGGTCGGCATCGACGGCGCGCGCGCCGGGGCGGAACAGGATCTGCTTGATCGGGTGGTCATAGACTGGCACACCGACGCGGAACACTTCGCGGTAGCTCGTCGGCGAGGCGGCCATCGTGGCCGGGGCGGCTGTCCACTCGACGAGCACGCTGTCGGCCTCGACCGGGTTGGCGACGTCGGAGAGGTAGCGATGCGCCGCGGGGTTGGCGGGCCGCTGCTCCATCAGCGAGGTGTAGAACTTGCCGTTGCTGGCGAATTGCGGATGGAATGCCAGCGAGCGCAAGCCGGAATGCACGTTGCCGGGCGGGGCGTTCAGCGGCCGGCCCGTGCTGGCGAGCATCGCGGCGGCAACGTCGAACCACAGGCTGACGCGGCCATCGGTGATCTCGTAGATGCGCCCGTCCTTTTCGTCGGCGACGAAGAGCCGGTCATTCCAGTGCGTGAGCACGTTCAGCCGCGGCGCCAGGCCCGACGTGGCCAGCGGCAAGGTGGCGAAGGGCCGCACCTGCAGCGTCAGCGGCGAGGCTTCAACGGGCAGGTTCCACAGCAGCGTGCCATCGGCGGCCAATGACGGCAGCGCGATCGGCGGGCCGACCAGCGCGGTGTTGCTGTCCGCCGGTTGGTAGAAGCACTGTTTGGCGATGCCGAAGGCCGGGTCGCCGAAGGTGGCGTTGTTGCAGGCCACGCTGCTCACGCCCCGGAAGTCTCGCGTCACCGATCGGCCCGACGCGCTGTCTGCGCCGTAGAGGACGCTGTAGTCGCCCACGCCCGGCAGCGCGCAAGCGCCGCCCTCGGCGCCGCATCGCGTCCAAGGTGAACTTGGCGGCGGTGGCGGCGGTGATGTGTCGGCAACGTAGAAGCATTGTTTGACGACGCCCGGCGCCGGGTCGCCGAAGGTCGAGTTGCTGCACGACACGGCCGACACGTCGCTGAAGTTGCGCGTGGCAGCGGCGGCCGACGCGGCATCGACGCCATAGCGGATGCTGTAGTTGCCGGGCGCTGGCAATTGGCAGACGCCCCATTCGGCGCTGCAAAACGTCCATGCCGACGTGGGGGGCGGCGCGACGCCGTAGAAGCACTTCTTGACGACACCGACGGCCGGGTCGCCGAAGGTCTCGTTGCGGCAGGCAACGCCGGACACGTTGCTGAACTCGCGCGTCACCGAGGCGCCGGACGTGGCATCGACGCCGTAGAGAACACTGTAGTCGCCCGCCGAAGGCAGGCTGCAGACTTCCCACTCGTTGGCGCACGGCACCCAGGTCAGGGCCTGGCCAACGGCCAGCGCCGGCGCGCGTGCGTCGGCCGCCGTGGGCGCCGCGTCGCTGCCCCCGCCGCCGCAGGCCACGAGCGTGGCGGCCAAGGCTGGCAGACACAGCCAACGACAAACGAGATTGACCATGACAGCTCCGCGACGGACCGAGCCCCCATCCTAGACCTTGAACTGGACCGTCCGACGACGCTTGTTCGGCGCGTCACCCGCGTGCGCCGACGGCTACCATCGCGCGCCCCAAGGAGACATCCCGATGCACGACTGGCTGACCCGAATCGATGCGCAATTTCCGGTGCGCTACACCGCCTGGTTCCTGTGCGCCGTGCTCGGCCTGCTCTCGGCGTTCACGTGGGTCGCGTTCGGCTTCGGCGGCGCCGCCGCGCTGGTGTTCCTGTTCCTCGTCGGCCTGGGCTTTCGCGACACGCGGCAGACGCGCCACTCGGTGTTGCGCAACTACCCGGTGATCGGGCACTTTCGCTTTCTGCTCGAGTTCGTGCGCCCCGAGATCCGCCAGTACTTCATCGAGAGCGACCGCGAGGCGGCGCCGTTTTCGCGCCAGCAGCGCTCACTCGTTTATCAGCGCAGCAAGGGCCAGCAGGACAAGCGGCCGTTCGGCACGCAGCTCGATGTCGGCCAGCCGGGCTACGAATGGATCAACCATTCGATCGCGCCGACGGTCGTGCCCAACGCCGATTTCCGCATCAACGTCGGCGGCATGCAATGCACGCAGCCCTACAGCGCCAGCGTGTTCAACATCTCGGCCATGAGCTTCGGCGCGCTGTCGGCCAACGCGATCCTGGCGTTGAACGAAGGCGCGAAGCGCGGCGGCTTTGCACACGACACCGGCGAAGGTTCGATCTCAGTGCACCACCGCGCCAAGGGCGGCGACCTGATCTGGGAGATCGGCTCGGGCTACTTCGGCTGCCGCAATGCCGATGGCACGTTCAATGCCGACAAATTCGCCGAGAACGCGCGCGCCCCGCAGGTCAAGATGATCGAGCTGAAACTCTCGCAGGGCGCCAAGCCCGGCCATGGGGGTGTGCTGCCGGGCGCCAAGGTCACGGCCGAGATCGCTGCCGCACGCGGCGTGCCCGAGGGCCAGGACTGCATCAGCCCTTCGCGGCACAGCGCGTTCAGCACGCCCGTTGAGATGCTGCAGTTCATCGCGCGCTTGCGTGAACTGTCCGAAGGCAAGCCGGTCGGTTTCAAGCTGTGCATCGGCCACCCGTGGGAGTGGTTCGCATTGGCCAAGGCAATGCTCGAAACACAACTGCTGCCGGACTTCATCGTCATCGACGGTGGCGAGGGTGGCACCGGCGCCGCGCCGCTCGAGTTCACCGACCATGTCGGTGCGCCGCTGCAGGAAGGTCTGCTGCTCGTGCACAACACGCTGGTCGGCCTGAACTTGCGCGATCGGGTCAAGCTCGGCGCGGCCGGCAAGGTTGTCAGCTCATTCGACATCGCGCGCCTGATGGCCCTCGGCGCCGACTGGTGCAACGCCGCGCGTGGCTTCATGTTCGCGCTCGGCTGCATTCAGGCGCAGGCCTGCCACACCGGCCATTGCCCGACCGGCGTGACGACACAAGACCCGCAGCGCATGAAGGCGCTGGTCGTGCAGACGAAAGCCGAACGGGTGTGGCGCTTTCATGAGCAGACGCTCGAAGCGCTCAAGGAGATGGTGCAGGCGGCCGGCTTGAAGCATCCGAACGAGATCACTGCGCGCCACATCGTGCGCCGCACCGGTGAGCAGGAAGTCCGGCTGCTCGTCAATCTGCTGCCGTTCGTCAAGCCGGGGTCGCTGCTGGCGGCGATGCACGGCGAAGCCGATTGGCCGCACAACGTCTATCGCGTGTACTGGCCGCAGTCGAGCAGCCAGACGTGGCAAATCGTCAGCCCCTAGCTCGCTGCGCTCTCGTCCCCCGAGGGGAGCGCTGGCCGCTTGGGAGCGGCCCGGCGCAGGCCAGCAGGCGGCTCAGCCCTTCGGCGGCGCCGAATCGATGAAGCTCTGGCGCTGCGAGAGCTTGTCGGCCAGCCGCGCCAACGACAGATGGCGCTTGCGCCACTCGATCTGCGGGAAGCGGAAGTCGAGATAACCGAGCGCGCAGCCGACCGCGATGTCGGCCAGCGTGAGGTGGATGCCGGCGCAGAACGGCTTGTCGCCCAGGCCCTTGGTCATCGCCGCCAACGCAGCGTCGATCTTGCCGAGCTGGCGGTCGATCCAGGCCTGGCTGCGCTCGGCATCGCTGCGGCCGGCCCAGGTTGCTTCCAGCCGCGCCAGCAGCGCCGCGTCCATCAGGCCATCGGCCAGCGCTTCCCAGGTCCGCACCTCGGCGCGCTCGCGGCCCGAACCCGGAATGAGTTTGCCTACCGGCGACAGCGCGTCCACGTACTCGACGATGACGCGTGAATCGAACACCGCTTCGCCGCCCTCCATGATCAGGCACGGTACCTTGCCCAGAGGGTTCGAGGTGACGATGGCATCGCTGTTCCAGACGTCTTCGAGCACGAACTGGTAGTCGAGCTTTTTTTCCGCCATGACGATGCGGACCTTGCGCACATACGGGCTGGTGACGGCGCCGATCAACTTCATTGCGGTCCTGGTGTGGTGGCGGGCGGCCGATTCTAGCGAGCCGCCTGCGCCGGCCGACACCCCCTACTGAGTGCCGAAGATGCGGTCGCCGGCGTCGCCCAGGCCGGGCAGGATGTAGCCGTGATCGTTCAGGCAGCGGTCGATGGCGCAAGTCGTCACCGGCACGTCGGGATGCTGCTGGTGAAAGTGCGCGATACCTTCCGGCGCGGCGAGCAGGCAGGCGAAGCGGATCGAGCGCGGCTGCGTGGCTTTCAGGCGCGTCACGGCCGCGGCCGCCGAATGCCCGGTGGCCAGCATCGGGTCGAGCACGATGGCATCGCGCTCGCTCATGTGCTCGGGCATCTTGAAGTAGTACTCGACCGCGGCCAACGTCTTCGGATCGCGGTACAGGCCGATGTGGCCGACCCGCGCGCCCGGCACGACCTCGAGCATGCCTTCGACGAGGCCCAGGCCGGCGCGCAGGATCGGCACCAGCACCGTCTTCTTGCCGTCGATGGCGAGGCCGCGCATTTTTTCGAGCGGCGTTTCGACATCGACCTCCTGCGTCGGCATGTCGCGCGTCAGCTCGTAGGCCATCAGCAGCCCGATCTCGCGCACCAGCGTGCGAAAACCGCTGGTGCTGCGCGTCTTGTCGCGCAGCAACGTCAGCTTGTGCTGGATCAGCGGGTGGCTGAGTCGATGCACTGTGCCCATCGCGGTCTCCTGGAAGTCCAAGCGAGCATACCGACACCAGGCAACGCACAGCTTCTAAGCGAACGTCTAAGTGAACGCCGCGGAACTGGCTCTGCCAGGCCGCTGGCGTGCCTTGCAGGCCGCGCGCTCGCAGTGCTCGCGCCCCTCGCCAGGCACAAACAGTCCACTGGACTGTTTGTGTCCGGGCTCGGCCCCCTTGAGGGGGTGCGGCGCAGCCGCTCCGGGGGTGGGCCGGGACTTCAGCGCATGTAGCGTCTGACAGCGGCGACGATGCCTTTTTCGATCAGCGCCTCGCGCGTGCCGGCCGGCTTCCAGCCCAAGGCCTCGCGAGTGGCCGAACTGTCGTAACGCGCGATGTGGCGGCGGCAGGCCCAGTCGTGGTAGCTCCATCGCTTGCGGTTCGGGTGGCGGATGGCGTGCTTGGCCACCTCCTTGGCGGCATCGAGCATCGCAAAGCGCCAGATCGGCGTTGGCGTGGCGCGCATGCGCGTCTGCGAATGTTCGGACACGGCATCCACATACTCGCGCGCGGTCAGCAGCGGCGCGTCGGTGAGCAGGAAGCTGCGGCCTTCGATCTTCGGTGCGTCCAGCGCCAGCACGAGCGCCGAGGCGACGTCGTCAACCAGCACCAGCGGCAGCTTGTTGTTGCCGTCACCCCAGTACTCGACACGGCTGTCGGAATGGAACATGCCCACGCCCCAATGCGCCGGCGGGCAGCCTTCGCCAATGACGATGCCCGGGCGGAAGATCACCAGTGGCAACTTCTTGTCGCGGTGCATGGCCATCAGCAACGCTCTCGCAGACGGCCTTTGAGCGTGCATAGAGGTTGCGGGCCTCGATGTTTGCATCCAGCGGCGTCGTGCCGTCGATCACCGAGCCATCGCGCGCCGAGTCGTAGGAGTCGATCGTGCCGGTGTAGATGAAGCGCCGCACGCCAGCGTCGATAGCGCACTGCGCCACGTTGCGTGTCGGCTCGACGTCCTGCTCCAGATAGTCCTGCCAACGCTGGCCGGTGGCCTTGCCGAGGTGGTAGACGACGTCGATGCCCTGCATCGCGGCCGTGACGGCCTTGGCGTCATGCAACCCGCCCTCGGCGACTTCGACCGGCAGCCCTTCGAGTTCATATGCCGCCGTGGCGCGGCTGCGCGACAGCACGCGCACGCCCTGCCCTGCGGCCAGCAGCGCGCGCACGAGACGCTTGCCGATGAAGCCGGTGCCACCGATGACGAGCACGGTCGCGGTCTTCGGCGCGGCCACGGCCGGCGGTGTGGCCTTGGCTGTCGGAGACGCTGGCGCAACGCCGGCGCTCTGCATGATTTGTTCGCAGACACCGATCACGCGAGCGCCGAAGCGAGCGTCCAAGCGCGGGTCGAGCTCGCCAGCCTCGATGCCGCGGTAGAACGCCGCCACCGCATTGGCCACGCTGTCGTAAAACGGGTTGGCTTGCGAGCCCTTTCTCAGCGTGCCGGTGAATTGGCGGCGAAAGTTCGACCAGGCCTGGCGCCGCATTTCCGCGCCGCTGGCGCGGCCCTGGCGCAGCGCGTCGAACAGGCTGCTGATGACCTTGGCCTCTTCCACCAGCAGCGTGTTGCGTTCGAAGTCCATGCGCGCGCAGGCCGCAAGGCCGCGCACACTGACGCTGCGATCCACCTGGCCCGGTGTGGCGGACAGCTCGAAGCTCAGGCCTGTCGGGCCTTTGCGCGCCAGCACGCTCCAGTGGCGGAACACGCGCTGCGCGCCAGGCAGGTCGATCGGATTGGATGCGATGGCGTGCAGCTCTTCCGGGATGCCGACCAGATCGACCATGAACGCGGCCAGGTGCGAACCGAGTTCCAACAGCACGTTCGGTTCGGCGCGCAGGATCCAGTTGTTGAACGGCCCGAACTGCACCAGCCCCAGCGGATACAGCCAGCGCAGCGACACATGGTCCAGGCGGCCGATGGTGCCGTCACGCAGATGCGCGCGCAGCCTTTCATAGGCCGGCATGAAAAGGAAATTGTGGCTGACGCCCAGGCGCAGGCCCTTGGCTTCGGCCAGGTCGGCCAGCGCGTGGCAGGCCGCGGCCGACGTGCCCATCGGCTTTTCGATCAGCGCATGCGCGCCGCCTTCGAGCACCTGACGCGCCAGGTCGGTGTGCAGTTGCGGGGGCACCAGAACGTGCACCGCGTCGATGCCTGCGCGCAGCATGTCATCCACCGACGTGAAGGCCGCAGGAATGCCGTGGGCCAGTGCCGCCGCTTCGGCACGGCTCTTCGAGACGTCGCAGACCGCTTGCAGCGTCACATTGGGCAGCGCGCGCACGGCTTTGACGTGCGCTTCGACGAT
Organism: uncultured beta proteobacterium; assembly: GCA_963814385.1. Classification (GTDB taxonomy): domain Bacteria; phylum Pseudomonadota; class Gammaproteobacteria; order Burkholderiales; family Burkholderiaceae_C; genus CADEEN01. Next base: position 156,888 of record CAWFCX010000043.1, on the reverse strand, counting down.
GTAGCCGGCGCCCAGCAGGCCGACGCGATGAATTTTTTGTGCCATGGTGGCAAACGCCGAATCGCTCCGGCCCCGTCCGACTATTTGTATTCGATGATCCGCACCCGGCCGCGAAGCCGGTTGAACTGGTACTTCAGCAACCCCAGCCCGTTGGCGTATTTGCCCAGCACCGTGAAGGCGGCATACAGCCGGGCCTCGCGGCGGTCGTCGCCGATGCTCAAACGAAACTTCGCAATTCGCCAACCGAGTGTAAGGTAGCCGGCGAGCAGCAGCAGCGACAAACCCTTCGTCGCTGGCGCCGCCAGCACGATGGCTGCGGGCAGCATCAGGCCCCAGAACCAGGTGCTGCGCCGTTCCTTGGCGCAATCACGCGACGCGTCGGCCGCGTGCAGTTGCGCGCGCTGGCCGATGGCGTGACCGGCGCGCACCGAGCGCGTCCACCACTGCGAGAAACGATGGATGTTGGCGTCGTGGCTGGCCATCGGCGCATCGAGCTTGCGCGCGCTGTGCCCGGCCAGGCCGACGCGCACGCCGAACTCCGAGTCTTCACCGGCGATCACGTCGGCGTTGAAACCGCGCAGCGCCTCGAACACCGAACGCCGCGCCATCATGATGCCGCCCAGGTGTCCGAAGTTGGCCACCGGGCCGCTCGGCGAGCGCCATTCGAGCGCGCACAGCAGGTTGTAGATCGAGGCCTGCGGGTACTTCTCGTTGAGGTGGCCGAAGACCACGGCACAACGATCGTCGCTGCGCAACGCCACTTCGGCGGCGTCGAGCCAACCCGCCGCGATCAGGCAGTCGCCGTCGAGGAATTGCACGAAGGCCAGGTCGGGATGCTGTTCGAACAGCGCCTGTGCGCCTTCGTTGCGCGCCCTCGCCGCGGAAAACGGCCTTGCGGCATCGAGCTGCAGCACGGCAACGCCGAGCGCACGCGCGTTGTCGGCGCTGCCGTCGCTGGATCCGGAATCGACATACATGATCGGACGCTTCTGCAGCCGCAGGTCGCGCAGGCAAGCCATCAGGCGCTCGCCTTCGTTGCGACCGATGACGACGACGCCGGCTCTGGCCTGGGGCGGTGTCGTGGGGACTGGGGCGACGTTGGCGGAGGGCATGCGGTCGGATCGAGCGGGGGCAGTGAATGCGGGCAGAGGATTATCTGGGGCGAACCCGGGTCCGTGTCGTCACCAATGTCCGCTTGGCGCTGAGCTGAGCAGCGATCCCCCGGCTCGCGCGTGGCGACCATGCGACAGGAAACGACTGCGTTGCCGCGGTTGTCCCGAGACCAGGGGGGCGAGCCCGGCCTTCATACAATCCAGCGCGCCATGCCTGCCACCACTTCACCCCTGACCGCGCTGTCGCCTCTGGACGGCCGCTACGCCGCGCGGCTCAGCGCGCTGCGCCCGCTGTTGTCGGAATTCGGCCTGATGCACCGCCGCGTGCAGGTCGAGGTCGAGTGGTTCATTGCGCTGTCGGACGCCGGCTTTGCCGAATTCGCGCCCTTGTCGGAAGCCGCACGAGGCCTGCTGCGGAGCCTGGTGGTGCGCTTCGCGGAGAGCGACGCGCAGGCGATCAAGGACATCGAGAAGACCACCAACCACGATGTCAAAGCTGTCGAGTATTGGTTGAAGCAGCGATTCGACAGCAGCACCGAGCTCAAAGCCGCGGCCGAGTTCGTGCACTTCGCCTGCACCAGCGAAGACATCAACAACACCAGCCATGCGCTGATGTTGTCGGCGGCGCGTGCCGACGTGCTGCTGCCGGCGCTCGATGACTTGGTGGCGTCGCTGACGCGCATGGCGCATGCGCAAAGCCAGCAGCCGATGCTGGCGCGCACCCATGGCCAGACAGCGAGCCCGACGACCGTCGGCAAGGAAGTGGCCAACGTCGCTGCGCGGCTGGTGCGCGCGCGCGCCGCGATGGCCGCCGTGCAGCCGCTGGCGAAGATGAACGGCGCCGTCGGCAACTACAACGCGCATCTGGCGGCGTATCCGGCCTTCGATTGGGAAGCGTTTTCGCACCGCGTCGTCGTCGAGCGCCTGGGTCTGGCCTTCAACGCCTACACGATCCAGATCGAGCCGCACGACTGGATGGCCGAGCTGTTCGACGCCGTCGCCCGCGCCAACACGATCCTCATCGATTGGTCTCGCGACGTCTGGGGCTACATCTCGCTGGGTTACTTCACGCAAAAGACGAAAGAAGGCGAGATCGGCAGCTCGACCATGCCGCACAAGGTCAACCCGATCGATTTCGAGAACGCCGAAGGCAATTTCGGGCTGGCCAACGCGCTGCTCGACCACATGGCGCGCAAGCTGCCGGTCAGCCGTTGGCAGCGCGACCTCACCGACTCGACCGTGCTGCGCAACATGGGTGTGGCCTTCGGCTACACGCTGCTCGGCATCGACAGCCTGGCGCGCGGCATGGCCAAACTGAACGTCGACGCTGCCGCGCTCGACGCCGACCTGGATGGCGCGTGGGAAGTCCTGGCCGAACCGATTCAGACCGTGATGCGCCGCTACGGCGCCGCCAACCCCTACGAGCGCCTGAAAGAGTTGACGCGCGGGCGCACGATCACGTGCGCGGCCATCGCAGCCTTCATCGACACACTGGCTGAAGTGCCGTTGGCCGAGCGCGAGCGCCTGAAGGCGATGACCCCGGGGTCCTACACCGGCCTAGGGGCCACCTTGGCCAAGCGCTTCGTGCCTGGGGGCTGAAATGACCGGCCCTCGTTCGCTGCGCTCGCACTCCCCCGAGGCGAGGCTCAGACCGACGCTTGGGAGCGGCCCGGCGCTGGTGACATGACAACCCCTCGCTCGCTGCGCTCGCACTCCCCCGAGGGGAGGCTCAGGCCGACGCTTGGGAGCGGCCCGGCGCTGGCCTGAGCGAACCCCCATCGGAGGGCGGGCTTTCCTAGAATGCCTGCATGAACTTCCTCGATCGGCTGACGGCCGTCCAAGAGCGCCACGGCTCGCTGCTGTGCGTCGGCCTCGACCCGGAGCCGGCCAAATTTCCGCTGGTGTGGCGTGGCGACGGGCAAAAAATCTTCGACTTCTGCGCCCGCATCGTCGATGCCACCAAAGACATCGTCTGCGCCTTCAAGCCGCAGATCGCCTACTTCGCTGCCGAGCGCGCCGAAGACCAATTGGAACGCCTGATGGCTTACATGCGCCGTGTCGCGCCCGAGGTGCCGGTGATCCTCGACGCCAAGCGCGGCGACATCGGCGCCACCGCCGAGCAGTACGCGCGCGAGGCCTTCGTGCGCTATCAGGCCGACGCGGTCACCCTGTCGCCGTACATGGGTCTCGATTCGATCGAGCCTTACCTGAAGTTCGACGGCCGCGGCTTGTTCCTGCTCTGCCGCACGTCCAACCCGGGCGGCGCCGACCTGCAATCGCTGCCGCTGGCGGCGGGCGGCACGCTCTACGAGCATGTGGCGTTGCTGGCTGCCGGCGCCTGGAGCCGCAGCGCGGGTGCGAGCCTGGGCCTGGTGGTGGGCGCGACCGTGCCAGCGGAAATCGAGCGCGTGCGCCAGCTGGCGCCGGCGCTGCCGCTGCTGATTCCAGGCATCGGCGCGCAAGGCGGCGATGCGCACGCGGCGGTGCGCGCCGGCTGGCGGCCGGGCGCGCCGATCATCGTCAACTCCTCGCGTGCCGTGCTCTATGCCGGCAGCGGCGAAGACTTCGCCAGCGCTGCGCGCGACGCGGCGCGCCAGACGCGCGACCAATTGGCCGACGCGCGCATCGCGATGGTGTGATGTCGCGCAGCAGCCCCTCGCCGTTCACCGCTTCGCTGCTGCCGTCGGGCGGCAGCGAGCGGCGGCGCAGGGCGGGCGAGCAGCGCGTGGTGCGCCTGCTGACGGTGGTCGGCATGGCCGTGGCGGCCGGCTTCGCGCTGCTGTATGCGCTGTTGCCGACGCCGGTGGCCGCGGCGCCCGTTGCCGCCGCCGCCTGTGCTGCCTTGGCCGCGGTTTATGCGCTGCTGGCGCTGTGGCCGCGCCTGCTCAGTCTGGGGCCTACCGTGGCCGTCGTGCTGCTGTCGACCACCGCAACTGCCGGTGTGGTCGCCGCTTTTGGCGGCGACGGCCTGCTGTCGTCCGGCCTGGCCTTCGTACCGCTGCTGCTGTGTGCGGCGGCCACGCTGATCCGGCCGCTGTCCACGGTAGGCCTGGCCGTGGTGCACGCGCTGTTGTTGACCGGCTTGGCCGCTGCACAGTCGCGCGGCTGGATCGGCCCACCGGCCCCGGCGGTGCAACTCATCTGGCCGCTGGCGGCACAGCTGACGTTGCTGACCGTGGCCGCGGTGATCGGTGTATTGATGCGGCGCGCGATCGACGCCTCGATGGCGCGCGCGCGCTCGCGCGAGCACCGTTTTGCCGGCCTGCTCGCCGTTGCGGCCGACTGGTATTGGGAGACCGACGCACAGCTGCGCTACACGCATTTGTCGGAGCCGGTCAGCGGCGCGTCGGGCCTGGCGCTGGAGCGGCGGTTGGGCAAGGCGCCGTGGGAGGTCAGCGACTTTGGCCTCGACGACGCAGCGATGGACGTGCACCGCTCCGATCTCGAATTGCGCCGCCCGTTCACCGACCTGCGCACACTGCAGCGCCGGGCCAACGGCGGCCCGTGCTGCCTGTCGTTGTCGGGCCGGCCGCGCTTCGACAAGCGCGGCGCGTTCCTCGGCTACTGGGGCGTCGGCCGCGACATCACCGACGAAGATGCCGCCGAGTCGCAGCGCCGCGCCACCGAGCTGCGCTACCGCGAGCTGTTCGCGCGCTCGCCCTCGCCGCTGGTACTGCATCGCGACGGTCGCGTGCTCGACGCCAATGTCGCAGCGCTGGCCCTGTTCGGCGCCTGGGAGCAGAAAGATCTGATCGGTCGATCGCTGCTCGGCTTTTACGACGCCGAGGACGGGTCGCGCGCGCTGGCGGCGCGGCGCCTGGCGCGGCTGGAATCTGTACCCATCGGCGAAGCTGCGCCACCGCAGCAGTTCTCGATGCGCACAACCGCCGGCCGCCGCCTGGCGGTGCAGGTGACCAGCGTCAAGGTCGAGGCCGAAGGCGGCGAGGCGCTGCTGTCGATCTACCGTGACGAGACCGAGCGCCTGCGATCGGAGGGCGCGCGCGCGCGCTCGGAGGCCCTGCTCTCCCACGTCGTGGCGACCAGTCCCGACATCATCACGTTGATCGATCTATCCACCGAGCGTTACGTGATGGTCAACGACGCCTTCGCTGCGCTGTCCGGCTACGCGCGCGACGAAACGATCGGCCGCACCGCCACCGAGCTCGGGCTTTGGGGCAGCGACGAGCAACACGACCACTTCTTCTCCGAGATGCTGGCCCACGACGGCGTGCGTGACCATGCGGTGACCTTCCGCCGCCGCGACGGGGGGGAGGTCTTGTTGCTGGTGTCCGCGGCGCGCTTCGTCATGGAAGGGCGCGACTACCTCGTGCTCAATGGTCGCGACATCACGCAGAGCGAGCGCGCGCGCCTCGAGCGCGAGGCCATTCTTGCCAACGCCTCGATCGGCATCGCGATGACGCGCGATCGGGTCTTCCAGCTCGCCAACCCGAGCTTCGAGCAAATGTTCGGCTGGCCGCACGGCGCGCTGATCGGCCAGATCGGCGAGGTGACCTCGGTCGATCGCACCGCTTATGAAGACCTGGGCGCACAGATCGGGCCGGCGCTGTCACGCGGCGAGGCGGTGGAGTTCGAGCGCACGATGAAACGCCACGATGGCAGCACTTTTTTGTGCCGTTTGCTGGCGCGACCGATCGACCCGACGCACCCCGCCAAGGGCGGCACGATCTGGATCGCCGAAGACGTGACCGACAAGCGCGCCGTCGGCCAGGCGCTGGCGCGCGCGCGCGACGAGGCCGAAGCCGCCAACCGCGCCAAGAGCGCCTTCCTCGCCAACACCAGCCACGAGATCCGCACGCCGCTGAACGGCCTGGTCGGGCTGGCGCGACTGGCGCGCCAGCCCGGCCTCGACAGCGTGCGGCGCGAGCAGTACCTGGCGCAGATCGACGACAGCGCGCAAGCGCTGGCAGGCGTCATCAGCGATATCCTCGACCTGTCGAAGATCGAGGCCGGCAAGCTGCGCCTCGAGCAGGCCGATTTCGACCTGCACGCGCTGCTCGAATCGGTTGAGCACGGCTATGCCGCGCTGGCCGATGCCCATGCGCTGCAACTGACAATGAATGTCGGCGCCGACGTGCCCCGGCGCGTGCGTGGCGATCCGGTGCGGCTGCGGCAGATCCTGTCGAACTTCCTTTCCAACGCGCTCAAGTTCACCGCCGCCGGCTCGGTGCGGCTGCACGTGCAAGCCGAGCAAGCGCCGCTGGTGCGCTTCGAAGTCGAAGACACCGGCCCCGGCATCAGCGCCGACGTGCAGGCCCGCCTCTTCCAGCCGTTCACGCAGGCCGACGTTTCGACGACGCGGCGCTACGGCGGCACGGGCCTGGGCTTGTCGATCTGCCGTGAACTCGCCGAGTTGATGGGCGGGCGCGTCGGCGTGCACAGCGAGCCCGGCCGCGGCAGCCGCTTCTGGGCCGAGGTACCGCTGGCTGCGAGCTTGCAGGAAGCGCCATCGTCGGCCTTTGCGATGCCGCGCGATGCCGAACGTCCGCTGGCCGGCCTGGACCTGCTGATCGTCGAAGACAACCCGGTCAACATGATGATCGTGACGACCATCCTGCGGCAATGGGGCGTCACCGTGGCCGAGGCCGTCAACGGCGTCGAGGCGGTGGCGGCGATCAGCGCGCGCGCCGACGCCGGCCGGCCGTTCGAACTGGTGCTGATGGACGTGCAGATGCCCGTGCAGGGCGGCCACGATGCGACACGCGTGCTGCGGCGGCGCTTCGACGCGCAGACGCTGCCGATCATCGCCCTGACCGCGGCCGCGCTGACCTCCGAGCGCGACGAGGCGCTGGCCGCCGGCATGAACGACTTCCTGACCAAGCCGCTCGATGCGCAGCGCTTGCAGGACACGTTGTTGCGCTGGGCGCCTACGCGAACACCAAGCGCGTCAACCACGCCGCCAGTATCCACATCGTGACGCCGATCAGGGCATCGAGCACGCGCCAGGCGGCGGGGCGCTCGAACCACGGTGCGAGTTTTCTCGCGCCATAAGCCAGGCCGAAGAACCAGGCGAAGCTCGCGGCGCAGGTGCCGACCAGAAACGCTGCGCGCAAAACCCCCGGCGGCTGTTGCGCGCCGACGCTGCCGACCAGCAACACGGTGTCGAGATAGACATGCGGGTTCAAGAACGTGAAGGCGGCGGCCTGGGCCAGCACCTGCGTGCGCGAGCGGCGCGGCGCCAGCGCGCCCGCTTGCAGAGCGCCTGGCCGCCCTGCCCGCAGCAGCGCGCGCAGCCCATAGACGGCGAGGAAGATGGCGCCGGCCGCCGCCATCGCGCGGGCCAGCATCGGCGCGGCCTGAATGGCTTGTCCCATGCCGAGCACGCCGGCCGCCATCAGCAGGGCGTCGGACAGCGCGCAGAACAGTGCCACCGCGCCGGCATGCTCGCGCGCCAGGCCTTGGCGCAGCACGAAGGCGTTTTGCGCGCCGATGGCGATGATCAACGAAGCCGAGAGGGCGAAGCCGGTGGTGAAAGGCGCCACCGCGGTGGCGAGCAGCGGCTCGGACATCGCGCCATTGTGTCCGGCGCGTGTCTCAGGTCGAGGCGCGGGCGAGCAAGGTCCACGGCAAACGCAGATCGGTGGCCGCGGTGTTGCCGTCGAGCGCGGTCAACAGCGCCCGCGCCGCAGCCGCGCCGATCTCCAGCCGAGGCACCTGTACCGTGGACAGCGCGGGCTCAAGCTGGCGACCGAGCGCGAAATCGCCGAAGCCCAGCAGCGCCAGGTCTTGCGGCACGTTCAAGCGCTGGGCTTGCGCCGCCAGCAGCGCGCCGCAGGCCAGGTGGTCGTTGGCAAACGCGACCGCGCTGAAAACGGGCCGGCCCTTGGCGTCGAGCAGCAATGGCAAGGCCTCGCGGCCGGCCTGGATCGCTTCGCCCGCCAGCGGCGCGACGACACGCTCTGCTGCGACGCGGCGCCGCTTCGCTTCGGCAAGGAATCCCTGGCCACGTTCGTGCGCGCGAAAGTCTTCGGCGACACCGCTGTCGACATACGCCAACGTCCGATGGCCGCGCTCGATCAGGTGCGCTGCCATCGCACGCCCGACCTCCGCGTGGTCGAAGCCGATCTGCGTGAAGCCCGTGGCCCGCGGGTGGTGGTCCCAGATCTCGATCACCGGCGCGCCCCGGTCACGCGCCTGGCGCAACATTGCCAGCGCGCCGTCGCTGTGGCGGCGGCCGGTGACGACGATGGCGCTCGGAAACCAGCCCATCAGCGCACGCAGTTGCTCCTCTTCACGCACCGTCGAGTAGTTGGTGGCGGCCAGCAGCAACTCGCAGCCCGAGCCTTGCAATGCATCGGCCAAGCCCTGCACCGTCTCGGCAAAGATCGAGTTGGAGATGCTCGGGATCAACAGCGCCACCATGCGCGAAGCCCCGGCGCCGGCACTGGCCAGCGCGCCGGCTTGTTTGTTGGGCACATAGCCAGTGGTGGCCAGGGCGCGCGCGATGGCGGCCGCGGTGTCGGCGGCCACGCGGTGCGGCTCGCGCAGGTAGCGCGAGACGGTGATCGCGGTCACACCGGCCACACCGGCCACGTCGGCCAGCGTCGCGCGGCCATGGCTGCGCCGCGCGGCGCGGGTTTTCAGGGATGGTGAAGTGGCCATGACTTGGCTAATGTTAGCGGTAACACGACAGAACGCGATCCGCGTGAACCCTGAAAGCCGATGACGAAGACGCTTGCCGATCTGCGCAGCCGCCGCTGGTTCGATGCCGGCGGCATGCGTGCGTTCGCGCACCGCCAGCGCATGCAGCAGCAGGGCATCCGCCGCGAGGACGTGATGCAGCGGCCGTGCATCGCCATCGTCAACACCTGGAGCGAATTGTCGCCCTGCCACGCGCATCTGCGCGAGCGTGCCGAGTCGGTCAAACGCGGCGTGCTGATGGCCGGTGGCTTGCCGTTCGAGCTGCCGGCGCTGTCGCTCGGCGAGGTCATCGTCAAGCCGACGACGATGCTCTACCGCAACCTGTTGGCGATGGAAGTCGAGGAGCTGCTGCGCTCGCACCCGGTGGACGGCGTCGTGCTGCTCGCCGGCTGCGACAAGACGACGCCCGGCACGGTGATGGGCGCGATCAGCATGGGGCTGCCGACGATCTTCTGTTCTGCGGGGCCGATGTTGAACGATCGCTACCTGAAGCCCGGCGAGCCCGAGCGCAAGGTCGGCGCGGGCACGCACACGCGCGTGTTCTGGGACGAATACCAGGCCGGCAAGGTCAGCGACGCCGAGTGGGTGAAGCTCGAAGCGCACATGACACGCAGCCCCGGCACCTGCAACACGATGGGCACGGCGAGCACGATGACGTCGATCGTCGAAGCGCTCGGCCTGGCGCTGCCGGGATCGACGTCGATCCCGGCGATGGACGCCGGCCACACGCGCATGGCCACGACCTGCGGCGAACGCATCGTGCAGATGGTTTGGGACGACCTGACGCCGCGGCAGATCCTGACGCGCGGCGCTTTCATGAACGCGGTGGCCGTGCAGATGGCGCTCGGCGGCTCGACCAACGCCGCGGTGCACATCATCGCGATGGCGCGCCGCGCCGGTGTCGATCTGACGCTCGACCACCTGGACGCGATCGGTCGCGAGGTGCCGGTGCTGGCCAACTTGTTCCCGAGCGGCGACCGTCTGATGGAAGACTTCCACTACGCCGGCGGCCTGCCGGCGCTGATGTCGCGCATCACCCCACACCTGTTTCTCGACCAGCGCAACGTCAACGGCAAGACGCTGGGTGAGAACCTCGAAGGCGTGCAGGTGCTCGACGACGCGGTGATCCGCCCACTGAACAATCCTGTCAGCGCCAACGGCGCGCTGGCCGTGCTGCGCGGCAACCTCGCGCCCGAAGGCGCGGTGATGAAAGCCAGCGCCGCCAGCCCGAAGTTCTTCAAACACCGCGGCCGCGCGATCGTCTTCGACAACCCGGCGGCGATGAACTCCGCCTGCGCCGACATCAACCTCGACTGCGACGAGAACAGCGTGCTCGTGCTGCGCAACGCCGGCCCGGTCGGCGCGCCGGGCATGCCCGAGTGGGGCGGTTTGCCGATCCCGAAGAAGCTGCTCGACCAGGGCGTGCGCGACATGGTGCGTGTCTCCGACGCGCGCATGAGCGGCACCCACTACGGCACCTGCATCCTGCACGTCAGCCCCGAGAGCGCGGTCGGCGGGCCACTGGCGCTGGTCAAGAGCGGCGACTGGATCGAAGTCGATGTCGCAGCGCGCCGCCTGCACTTGAACGTACCCGAAGACGAGTTGGCTCGCCGCCGCGCTGCGTGGCAACCCGCGCCCGAGCCCGCCACACGCGGCTTCGTCAAGCTCTACCGCGCGCATGTGACGCAGGCCCATGAAGGCTGCGACTTCGACTTTCTGCAAGGCTCGGACGCCACGCCCGAGCCGGTCATCTACTGAAGGACGACACCATGAATCCTCTGCGCCAACTGCTCAAGTCTTCCGGCTCCCAGGCGCCGCTCGGCACCTGGATCATGGCCGCCAGCCCGCTGGTCACCGAGGCCATGGGATACGCCGGCTTCCAGTGGGGCGTGATCGACATGGAGCACACGCCGCTGGACATGATGGAGGTCATCGGCTTGCTGCAAGCCGCCGGCAACACGAAGATGGTGCCGATCGTGCGCGTGCCCTGGAACGACACGGTGATGATCAAGCGCGTGCTCGATGCGGGCGCGCAGACGCTGCTGATCCCCTTCGTGCAGAACGCCGAGGAAGCCAAGCGCGCGGTGGCCGCCACGCGCTATCCACCGGAAGGCATCCGCGGCCTGGCCGGCATGAGCCGCGGCTCGAAATTCGGCACCATCCCTGACTACGCGAAGACCGCCAACAAGACGGTCGGGCGCGGTGCTGCAACTCGAAACGCCGGCCGCGGTGGCGCAACTCGAAGCGATTGCGGCCGTACCGGGTGTTGACTCGCTGTTCATGGGCCCCGGCGATCTCTCAGCGGCCCTCGGCCACGCCGGCAACACCAGCCATCCCGATGTGATGAAGGTGATGGCCGACGCGGCGCGGCGCTGCAACGCCATCGGCGTGCCGGTGGGCACCGTCGGCGGCACGCCCGAGGTGGTGGTGCAGTACCGCGCGATGGGCTTCAACTACGTGGCCATCGGCAGCGACCTCGGCCTGCTGATGCGCGGCGCGCAGGCGGCTGTCAAAGCGTTGACCACGCCCGAAGGCGAGACGCATGTGCACACGCTGTCGGGCGGCACGCAAACCAGCACTGGGGGCTACTGATGGCTGCTGTCGACTTGAAGGGCGTGATCAAAAGCTATGACGGCAAGAGCAACGTCATTCACGGCATCGACCTCGACATCAAGCACGGCGAGTTCGTCGTCTTCGTCGGCCCGTCGGGCTGCGGCAAGAGCACGCTGCTGCGCATGATCGCGGGGCTGGAGACGATCAGCGGCGGCGACATCCTCATCGACGGCAAGGTCGTCAACGACCTGCCGCCGCGCAGCCGCGACATCGCGATGGTGTTCCAGGACTACGCGCTGTACCCGCACAAGAACCTCTACGACAACATGGCCTTCGGCCTGCGCCTGCGCGGCACCGACGAGGCCGAGATCAAAACACGCGTGATGGACGCAGCTCGGCTGCTGCGCATCGACCACATGCTGGATCGCCGCCCCGGCGCGCTCTCGGGCGGCCAACGCCAACGCGTGGCGATCGGCCGCGCCATCGTGCGCCAGCCCAAAGTTTTTCTCTTCGACGAGCCGCTGTCGAACCTCGACGCGCAACTGCGCGGCGAGATGCGCAGCGAGATCAAGCGCCTGCACCAGCGCCTGGGGGCGACGATCATCTACGTCACGCATGACCAGGTCGAGGCGATGACGATGGCGGATCGCATCGCCGTGCTCAGCGCCGGCAAGAAGATGCAGTACGACACGCCGGACACCATCTACAACCAGCCGGCAGCGCTGTTCGTGGCCGGCTTCACCGGCGCCCCGGCGATGAACCTCGTCGATTGCACGCTCTCCGGTGCGCGCGCCGACCTCGGCGCCGGCACGCAGATCGTCGTGCCGGCAGACCTTGCCTCGCGCGCCAACGGCACCTCCAAGGTGAAGTTCGGCGTGCGCCCCGAGAACCTGACGCTGGCCGCGCAGGCCAGTGACGACATCGTGCTGCCGGCCGAAGTGGCGCTGCTCGAACCGCTCGGCGCCGAGACGCTGGCCACGCTCAAGGTCGGCGCCTCGGAAATGATCGCGCGCTGCCCAGCGTCGTTCCGCGAAGCGCCGGGCACGCGTTTGTCCGTGCACCTCAATCCGCGCCACATGCGTTTGTTCGACGCCGCCAGCGGGGCGGCGATCTGATGATTTCACAACCCCGAAAGACCCAGGAGACATACCCATGACCATGAAGCGTCGCACTTCCTTCACCCCTGGCCGCGCTGCTCGCCCTCGGCGTCAGCGTTTCGGCCTACGCCCAGCAAACCACGCTGCGCGTTTTCTCGGGCGGCACCAACCAGCGCCCCGACCTGATGAGGAAACTCTTCGACCAGTACCAGGCGAAGAACCCGGGCGTCAAAGTCGAGATCGAAACCGGCGGCGCGACCAGCGAGTTGCAGCGCCAGTACCTCTCCACCGTGCTCAACGCCAAAGACGCGGCGATCGACATCTACCTGATCGACATCGTCAACCCGGCGCAGTACTACGGCGCCGGCTGGTTGGAACCGCTCGATGCCTACGTCGGAAAACCCGCCGACGCGTTGAAGCCCTATTTGCCGGTGTACTCGAGCTCGAACGTCGTCGACGGCAAGATCGCCGCGATGCCGGCCTTTGCCGACGCGATGTTCATGTACTACCGCAAGGACCTGCTGGAGAAGCACGGCGTGAAGGAGCCTCAGACCTGGGATGAACTGAGCGCTGCCGCCACCAAGATCCAGAAGGCCGAAGGCAACGCCAATCTGCAGGGCCTGTCGATCCAGGGCGCGCCGATCGAAGGCGCGGTCTGCACCTTCCTGCTGCCCTACTGGGGCCAGGGCAAAGACTTCAACGATGCCAGCGGCAAGATGACGCTCGACAAAGCGGCGGCGACCAAGGGCCTGACGCAGTGGCTGTCGATGGTCGATGCCGGCGTGATCAAGAAGAACGTCGCCGAGGTCAAAACGCCCGACACGGTCAACGAGTTCATGGCCGGCCAGGTCGTGTTCGCGATCAACTGGGGCTTCGCCTGGGACCGTTTCAAGGACGACCCGACCTCCCAGGTCAAGGGCAAGGTCGGCGTGATGCCGCTGCCGGCCATGGCCGGCGGCAAGAGCGCCACCTGCGTCGGCGGCTGGCAATGGGCGGTGAGTGCTTTCAGCAAGAACAAGGCGGCCGCGGCCAACCTCGTGAAACACCTGGCGAGCCCCGAGTCGAGCAAGTTCCTGGCGGTCGAAGGCTCGTTGCTCGCGACCTACCCGGGCGTCTACACCGACGCCGATGTGGTCAAGGCGGTGCCCTGGTTCAAGGATGCTGCCAACGTGGTCATCGCCGGCAAGAGCCGCCCGATGAGCAAGGACTACGGCCAGGTGAGCGACATCATCCGCACGACGACCAGCGCGGTGCTGGCAAGGACGAAGACGCCGGCCGACGGCGTGACGGAGATCGAAAGCCGCCTCACCCGCGTCATGCGGTAGAGCTTCGATCGGCAACCACGGGACACGGTCGCGGGCGGAGCTCGCGACCGTGTCCGCCAAGGATCGCCCAGGAGAAGCCCATGTCCAGCACCCCCGCTTTCGACCGTTGGCGTGACCCGAGCGAAAAAACGCTCGGCATCATGCTGCTCGCGCCAGCCTTCCTGTTGCTGGCGCTGATCGTCGTCTATCCGATCGGCAAGCTGATCTTCAACAGCTTCTTCGATCTGCGTCTGTCGGGCGGCACCGGGGGCTACAAGTTCGTCGGCTTCGAGAACTACCTGCTGGTGTTCAAGGACCACGACTTCTGGAACGCCACCAAGAACACGGTGCTGATCACGCTCATCACCGTGCCCGGCGCGCTCGTCGTCGGCCTGGGCCTGGCGATGCTGGCCAACCTGCCGTTCAAGCGAAAGTGGCCGGTGCGGCTGGCGCTTCTTCTGCCGTGGGCGTTGCCGCTGGCGTTTGCCGGCCTCATCTTCGCGTGGTTCTTCCACACCGAGTACGGCGTGGTCAACGACGTGATGCGGCGTCTGGGCGACGACGAGCCGACGATGTGGCTGCTGCGGCCGGCCTGGGCCTTTACCGCGATCTGCATGACGATCATCTGGAAGACCAGCAGCTTCATGGCGCTGATCCTGCTGGCGGGTTTGCAGATGATCCCCAAGTCGCTCTACGAGGCGGCCGAGGTCGATGGCGCGTCCAAGTGGCAGCAGTTCTGGCAGATCACGATCCCGATGCTGATGCCGTCGATCATCGTCGCGCTGATCTTTCGCACCATCACCGCGCTGCAGACCTTCGACATCCCGTACACCATGACCAAGGGCGGCCCGGGCAACAGCACCGAGACGCTGGCGATGCTGATCCACAAAACCACGATCGACTACCTCGACGTCGGCTACGGCTCGACGCTGGCGGTGTGCATGTTCGTGCTGTCGATGTTCGTCACGGCCTTCTATCTGAAGCGCATCGGAAAGAACGCCTAAATGAACAACCTCTTCAGCAGCAAGAGCCTGCGCCTGATCGCCGCCGGACTGGTGGTGATCAACGGCTTTTTCCCGGCGGTGTGGATCCTGCTCACCTCGCTCAAGACCGAGGCCGAACTGGTCAGCAAGCCCATCACCTACTGGCCGCACAACCCGACGCTGGCCAACTACGTGCAGGCCTTCACCGACCAGCCGTTGCTCAAGTACCTGGGCAACAGCCTCGCCGTGGCCCTGAGCGCCACTGTGTTCTCGCTGCTGGTCTCGGCCCTCGCCGCCTACGCCATCGCGCGCCTGAACCTGAAGAACCGCCAGCTGATCCTGACCTGCATCGTCGCCTCCAGCATGTTCCCGCTGGTGACGCTGCTGGTGCCGATCTTCGAGACGATGCGCACCTTCGGACTGCTCAACAGCTACACCGCGCTGGTACTGCCGTACATCGTGCTCAACCTGCCGGTGTGCACGCTGGTGCTGGTGAGCTTCTTCCAGAGCATCCCGAAAGATCTCGAGAACGCCGCGATGATCGACGGCTGCACGCGCATGGGCGCACTGGTGCGTGTGGTCGTGCCCCTGGCCGCACCGGGCGTGTTCACCGCCGGCATCCTGGCCTTCGTCAATTCGTGGGACGAGTTCCTGCTGGCCTTGTCCTTGAACAGCAACCCGAACTTCCGCACGCTGCCGGTCGGCATCACGCTGTATCAGGGCGAGTTCACGTTTCCGTGGCCGATCATCTCGGCTGCATTGATCGTTGCCATCGTGCCGATCGCCGTGCTGATCGCGATCTTCCAGGAGCGCGTGGTCGGCGGCCTGACGCAAGGCGGTTTGAAAGGCTAACCATGATTCGCTACGGCATCATCGGCTGCGGCAGTATGGGCCGCGAGCACATCGAAAACCTGCGCGCGATGACTGGCGCGGTGGTCAGCGCCATCAGCGACCCGGCCGCTGCAAGCCGCGAGCAAGCGTCGGCACTGCTCGACGGCCAGGTGAACCTGTTCGAGCGCCACGAGCAGCTGCTGGCCAGCGGCCTGTGCGATGCCGTGATCGTTGCCAGCCCGAACTTCACCCACGCCGCGGTGATGCGCGACGCGCTTTCCACCGATCTGCACATCCTGTGCGAGAAGCCGCTGGTGACGAGCATCGCCGATGGCGTCGATCTGATCGAGCGCGCCAAAACGCGCAAAGGCATCGTCTGGGTGGCGCAGGAATACCGCTACATGCCGCCTGTGGCCGAGATGATCCGCATCGCGCACGAGGGCGGTGTCGGCACGCTGCACCAGGTGGCGATCCGCGAACACCGCGAGCCGTTCTATCCGAAGGTCGGTGACTGGAACCGCTTCTCCGCCAACACCGGCGGCACGCTGGTCGAGAAGTGCTGCCACTACTTCAACCTGATGGACTTCATCCTGAAGGAAAAGCCTGTGCGCGTCTTCGCGTCGGGCGGCCAGCGCGTCAACCACCTCGATGAAAAGGTCGGCGGCAAGACGCCGGACATTCTCGACAGCGCCTACGTCATCGTCGAGTACCCGTCGGGCGCGCGCGCGAGCCTCGACCTGTGCATGTTCGCCGAGAACTCGATCGACAACGAACACGTGACCATCGTCGGCGCGGAAGGCAAGCTCGAATCGCTGCTGCCGTCGGGCGTGCTGCGCTACGGCCGCCGTGAAGACTGGGGCCGGCGCGAAGTCTGGGGCCAGCCTTCGGGCACGGCCAAGGGGGTGGCCGTGCGCCAGATCCGCGACACCAACATCAAATACCTCGGCCAGCACTTCGGTGCCAGCTACATCGAGCACCAGAAGTTCGCGCACGCCGTGAAGAGTGGTCTGCCGCCCGAGATCCCGCTCGAAGAAGGCCTGCGCGCGGTGGCCACCGGACTGGCCGCGCACAGGAGCATCGACGAAGGGCGCGTCGTGGCGTTGTCAGAGGTCTTGCCTGCGGGCTGGTGAGCAGCGTTGCCGTAGGATGCGCGCGTCACAGGCCTTCGCGGAATTCATCGCATGAACGACAAAACCACCGCCCTCGAATTGCGCGCCGGCCCGCTGCGCCTGGCGCTGCGCCCCGACCTCGGCGGCTCGATCGCCGGGCTCTGGCATGGCGACACGCCGGTGCTGCGCAGCGCCCCGCCAGCCGAACTCGCCGCGCCGCGCAAGTCGGGCTGCTTCCCGCTCGTGCCGTACTCCAACCGCCTGGGCTACAAGCGCTTCCGCTGGCTCGGCCGCGAGCACACCACCGTCGCCAACTTCGGCGACGACTACCCGCACTCGCTGCACGGCAGCGCCTGGACGCAACCGTGGCGCGTGACGCAGCAGGATGCGAACGCGGCCGAGCTGATGTTCACGCAGCGCACCGACGCGCACTGGCCGTTCACCTTCGACGTCATGCAGCGCTTCGAGCTCAGCGACGACGCACTGACGGTGCGCCTGCACTTCACCAACATCGACGCGCGCACGCAGCCGGTGGGCCTGGGCTGGCACCCGTACTTCCCGAAGCGCAGCCGCAGCCGCATGCATGTGGAATGCAGCGGGCGCTGGGAGTCCGACGCCGCCACGCACCTGCCGACACGCCGTGTGGCGCAGAACGGCATCGACGGTGAGGTGCGCCACTTGAACTACGACCACTGCTTCGACGGCTGGCAGGGCGCGGCGCGCGTGCGCGACGAGGCGCTGTCGGTGACGCTGACCTCGTCGCTGCCGTACCTCGTGGTCTACACGCCACCCGACAACGATTATTTCTGCATCGAACCGGTGAGCCACGTCAGCAACGCCATCCACATGGCCGACCCGGCGGCGCATGGCTTGGTCTCGCTCGGCGCGGCCGAGACGATGGACGCGTGGATGAAGATCGAGGTCCATGGCGCTTGAGTGACATCACTGCCTTGCAGAGGGTGCCGCCGAGCCTGCTCGGTGAATCGCCGCTGTGGCACCCGGCCGAGCAGGTGCTGTATTGGTGCGACATCCCCGGCCATGCACTGAATCGCTTCGATCCGCGCAGCGGCGAACACACGGCGTGGCCGTTCGACACCGACGTGGCCTGCTGCGCGCCGCTGATGGAAGGCGGCTTGCTGCTGGCCTTGCGCAGTGGCCTGGTGCGTTTCGACACGACCACCGGCAAAGCGCAACCGTTGCTCGATGAGCCGCCTTACGACCCGAAAACCGAACGCTTCAACGACGGCAAGGCCGATCCGCAGGGCCGTTTTTGGGTCGGCACGATCTACGAGCCACGCGATCCACCCAAGGCCGCGCTGTACCGCTACGCCGACCGCAAGCTCGAAAAGGTGGCCGACAAGATCACGGTCAGCAATGGTTTGGCCTGGAGCCCCGACGCGCGCACGATGTACTGGTCCGACACCAAGGCGCACGCCGTCTATGCGTTCGACTTCGAGCGTGCGGGCGGCGCCATTTCGAACCGACGTGTCTTCGCGCAGTTTCCGGTGAGGACGGCTGAACAGGATCTCGCCACCTACGGCGGCCGCCCCGACGGCGCCGCGATGGACAGCGAAGGCCACTACTGGTGCGCGATGTTCGAAGGCGCGCGCCTGCTGCGCTTTGCGCCCGATGGCACGCTCGTGCAAGAGATCAAGCTGCCGGTACGCTGCCCGACGATGCCGTGCTTCGGCGGCGCGGACTTGAAGACGCTGTACATCACGACGGCGCGCGAAAACCGTCCCGCGGAAGAACTGGCGCGCGAGCCGCTGGCCGGTTGCGTGCTGCAGTTGCGAGTCGAGGTGCCGGGGTTGCCGGCGAACTTTGCGCGTCTGTAGGAAGTGAAACGGCAGGCTCTCATCGTGATCGGCGTCTTTCTCATCGTCGCGGCTGTTCTGGTCAGCGTCGCCTCTTCGCTGCGCAAGCGCGACTTGGTGGCCGATTGCAACGCGCAGTGCACATTTCGGCACTCGCGTTTGGTGGCAGATGAGTCATGCGGCAGGGAGCGAGGCGGCAAAGTCCGCGTTTGCAAATGTGAGTGCTATTGATGACCTACACGATCTACCCCTCGCTGCGCGAACGCGTCGTCTTCATCTCCGGCGGCAGTTCCGGGATCGGTGCCGAACTCGTGCGCGCGTTCGCGGCGCAGGGTTCCAAGGTCGCGTTCTGCGGCACCAAACCCGACGGCGGCAAGGTGTTGATCGACGAAGTGATCGCAGCGGGTCACGCCGCGCCCTGGTACGGCGCCTGCGATGTGCGCGACGTGGCGGCGTACCAAGTCGCTGCTCGCGCGTGTGGCCAGCGAAGTCGGCCCCGATCCGCGTGCTGATCAACAACGCCGGCCGCGACGACCGGCACAAGATGGAAGACGTGACCAGCGAGTTCTGGGACGACCGCATCGCCCTCAACCTGAAGCACTACTTCTTCGCCATCCAGGCCGTGGCACCGGGCATGGAGAAAGCCGGTGGCGGCAGCGTGATCAACATGGGCTCGGTGAGCTGGATGCGCGGCCGGCCGAACCTGGTCGGCTACACGACGGCCAAGGCTGGCATCCTCGGCCTGACGCGCACGCTGGCGCGTGAACTGGGCGCGCGCAACATCCGCGTCAACGCGCTGGTGCCCGGCGCCATCGTCACCGACCGCCAGACCACGCTGCACCGCGACCCGGCGGCGGACAAGGAGTTTCTCGACGCGCAGTGTTTGAAGATCCGATTGGATCCCGGGGCACGTGGCGCGCGCGACGTTGTTCCTTGCTGCAGACGACAGCGACGGCATGACCGGACAGCATGTGCTCGTGGACGGCGGCATCGCGCAGCAGTCGGTCGTGACATGACCCCCCCCGGAGCGCCTTCGGCGCACCCCCCCAGGGGGGCAACGCCAGTGGCCCGGCAAAGCCGGATCCACGGCGTTCGCTTGGACAAGGCGCGCGCGCGTTGAGCCTGACCTTCGATCGCAAGCAAGCGCTGGTGGCAACGCAAGACGGCCGCACGTTCGACCTCGCCATCATCGGCGGCGGCGCCACCGGCTGCGGCGTCGCGCTCGACGCGGCAGCGCGCGGCTTCTCGGTCGTGCTGCTCGAAGCCGAGGATTTTGCGAAAGGCACAAGTTCGCGCGCGACGAAACTCGTGCACGGCGGCGTGCGCTATCTGGCACAGGGAAATGTGTCGCTGGTGCGTGAGGCGCTGCACGAGCGCGCGACGTTGTTGGCCAACGCGCCGCATCTGGCGCAGCCGCTAGCCTTCGTGATGCCGACGTACAAAATCTGGGAAGCGCCGTTCTACGGCGTCGGACTGAAGATGTACGACGCGCTCGCCGGTTCGCGCGGCCTCGGCGCCACCGAGTTCCTGTCGGCCGCGCGCACTCGCGAACTGTTGCCCACTGTGCAGATGCGCGGCCTGTCGGGCGGCGTGAAGTACTGGGACGGGCAGTTCGACGATGCGCGCCTTGCAGTGGCCTTGGCGCGCACGGCGGCGAGCAAGGGCGCGATCGTTCTCAACCATTGCCCGGTGACGTCGCTGGTGCGCGAGAGCGGCAAGGTGACCGGTGTCTACGCGCGCGACTCGATAGGCGGCACCGAACTGCGCATCGCCGCGAAGTGCGTCGTCAATGCCACCGGCGTCTGGGTCGATGACATCCGCGACATGGACCGCGATGCGGGCGCCGCAAAGAAGCCCGGCATCGTCGCGCCCAGCCAGGGCGTGCACCTGGTTGTCGATCGCTCGTTCCTGCCCGGCACGCATGCGCTCTTGGTGCCGAAGACGGAAGACGGCCGCGTGCTGTTCGCGGTGCCATGGTTGGGCAAGACGATCCTCGGAACGACCGACACGCCGCGCGACGACATCGTGCGCGAGCCCACGCCGTTCAAGGACGAGGTGGCGTTCATCCTGCGCGAGTCGGCGCGCTATTTGTCGAAGGCGCCGACGCGGCCCGACGTGCGCTCGGTGTGGGTCGGTTTGCGGCCTCTCGTCAAGCCCGGTGGCGACGATGGCGACAACACCAAGCAATTGTCGCGCGAGCACACCGTGCTCGTTGGCCGCTCGGGCATGGTCACGGTGACCGGTGGCAAGTGGACGACGTACCGCGCGATGGCCGAAGACGTGCTCGAGCGCTGCTTCGATCGGCAATTGCTGCCGCGCCGCGCGGGTGGCGTCACGGTGAATCTGCCGCTGGTCGGTGCGTCGGCCAAGGCGCACGTCTCGATGACGGTGTCACCCGGCGAGCACGGGTACGGCAGCGAAGTCGCCGTGCTGCGCGGCTTGCCCGGTGCCGACCATTGGTTGTGGAGAGATGGCGACGGGGGCCTCTCCGAAGCGATGGTGCGCTTTGCCGTTCGGCACGAGATGGCGCACAGCGTCGAAGACGTGTTGGCGCGTCGCAGTCGCCTGCTGTTTCTCGACGCGGCCGAAGCGCAGCGTCAGGCGGGTGCGGTGGCGATGATCCTGGCAGACGAGCTTGGCGCCGGGTTCGACGCCGCGGCGTCACAAGCGGCGTTCGAAGCGCTGGCGGCGCAGTATCAGCGGCTGCCGTAGTTGCCGTTCGCCCTGAGGTATCGAAGGGCTTGCATGCCCTTCGATACCTCAGGGCGAACGGGGCTGATGGGCGCGTCAGCCGTCCGAGTACTTCACCGAGCAGCCATACGGCCGCGTCACCGCCTGCACAACAGCCTTGCCGGCGAGCACATCACCGAGCGCGGCATTGACGTAGTTCTTCGCCGTCTTCACATCGGCCGCATTCGCGGTGGCCTTGTCGTCGATGCCGCCGGCATAGGCCAAATTGCCTTTCGCATCCACCACGTACAGGTGCGGCGTCGTCCGCGCGCCATAGGCCTTGCCGATCTTGCCGTCGCTGTCCATCAGCGTGTGCGTGGCGGCGGCCTTCTGCGACTGCATCCACGCGGCCATGTCGGCCGGCTTCTTGTAGTCGTGGTGCTCTTGTGCGGTGGAGTTGACCGCGAGCCAGACCACGCCTTGCCCGGCCGCGCTTCTTTGCGTGGCCTGCATGTTGGCGCTGTCGTAGTGCTTGCGCACATACGGGCAGCCGGGATTGACCCATTCGAGGACGACGGTCTTGCCCTTGAAGTCGGCCAGGGACACGGCCTTGCCGCTGGTGTCGGTGACGCTGAAGGCGGGCGCCGGTTGGCCGACGACTGCGGGCGCGGCAAAAGCTGGCGAGGCAGCGAGCGTCAGTGCAGACAGCACGAACTTCATCATCATTGCGGTGACTCCTTGCTTCGCGGCAACGCCAGCGCGTCACGCACGGTTGAGACGCTGAGCAGCTCGGGCAGCAGCGTCGGCTGCTGATTCACGCCCTGCCCAGGTCGGTAGATCGCGTACACCGGCACGCCGTTGCGCCCCAGGCGCGACAGCTCGTTGCTGATGGTGGCATCGCGCCGCGTCCAGTCGGCCCGCAGCAATGCCACGCGTGCAGTGTCCATCTCGGCCATCAACCCTGCGTCGTTCAGGGTCGAGCGCTTGTTGACCTGGCAAGTGACGCACCAGGCGGCGGTGAAATCGACGAACACGGTGCGGCCTTCGGCGTTGAGCGCGGCCACGCGCTCCGGGCTCCAGGCTTGCCAGCGCTCGCTGCTCGCAGCGGTTGCTGGCGCAGCCTGCGCTTCACGCCAGGTCGGCAAGGCCCAGGCGATCGACAGGCCGAGCAGCGCCACGCCAAGCGTGCTCCACGCCGCGCGCGCGAATCGCGTGCTGTCGATGCGGCCCCAGGCCCAGAGTGCGAATGCGAGCGCGACGAGCACCGCGAGCAAAGCTGCAGCGCCATCGATGCTGGTCTGCTGGCCGAGGATCCAGACCAGCCAGACGACGGTGGCGAGCATCGGGAACGCCATCACGGTCTTGAACGTCGCCATCCACACGCCGGGCCTCGGCATCGCGCGCGCGACCGCCGGCCACAGGCTCATCACCAGATACGGCAACGCCATGCCGAGGCCGAGCACGGCGAACAGCAACAGCGATTGCGCGGCCGGCAGCGTGAACGCAAAGCCGAGCGCCGCGCCCATGAACGGCGCGGTGCACGGCGAGGCCACGGCCACGGCGAGCACGCCGGTGAGGAAGCTGTCGGCGAGCGGGTGGCGCAACTGCATCGAGGCCAGCCCGCTCGGCAACACCGTGGCGAACTCGAACAGGCCGGCGAGGTTGAGCGCAATCAACGTGAACAGCACGGCGAGCGCGGCGACAAAGCCCGGCGACTGCAACTGGAAACCCCAGCCGATCTGCTCGCCCCCGGCGCGCAACGCGATCAACAAGCCGGCGAGCGCGACGAACGACAGCACCACGCCCGCGGTGTAGGCCAGACCGCCGCCGACCAGCGCGCGCCGGCTGTGGGCGTGCCCGGCAAAGCCGAGCACCTTGAGTGACAGGATCGGGAACACGCAAGGCATCAGGTTCAGCAGCGCGCCGCCGATCAAGGCGAACAACAACGCCGCCCCGAAGCCGATGTCGGGCGATGGCGGTGACACCGCCGCGGCCGGGGTGTCCAGCACGGCCGGTGGCGTGGGCGGTGTCAACGCGGGCCACGCGCCGGCGATCGCGAAGCCGACGCGCGTGCCGGCTGGCTGCCCTGGTGCGGTCAGCACCGCATGCATCTTCGACGGGCTCTCGAAGCGCTGCGACGAGATCGGCACGTCGGCGCGCCAGGTGCTGCCGTCCCAGGTGCCCGCGACCTTGGCCGCGTGGTCGATCACGCCGGCGGCTTCGGCGAAGAACGACAGCTCCTTTCCTTGCAGCACCGAGGGCAGGCCAGCGATGCGCATGCGCATCGCTTTGGCGCCATCCACCAGTTCGGCGCTGACCTGGGCTGCGGAGGCTTCTTTTGGCTGCGCTGCCCAGGTGGCATTGAACAGCGCACCGTGCGCCGCCGTCGTCGCGTTGGCTGGCAGGCGCAGCACGAATTCGCCTTGCTGCGGAATGCAGACGTCCTTGCAGACCAGCCACTGCGCACTGAGCTTGATGTTCAGTGTCTCGCCCTTGAAGTCGCTGGCCACCTCGACGGGCACGGGCAACAGCAGCTTGTCCTCGTAGCCGTAGTTCACCAGCGGGCCAACCGGCAAGCGCTTGGGCGTTGGCCAGGCGATCTCGCCAGCGCTTACGCCGGCCGGCAACTGCCATGTCAGCGTTGTCGGCAGCCCTGAGTCGCCCGGGTTCTTCCAGTAGGTGTGCCAGTGCGGCGCATGCTCGATGGCGAGGCCGAGCCAGACCGGTTTGCCGGCCGACACGCCGTCGGGCGCATGGGCGACCAGCTCGGCGCGGACCTCGTCGGTCTTGACGACGGCCCCCGGCATCACGGTTTGGGCAAGTGCCGCCTGCGGCAGGGCCACGGCCAGCAGGACAAAGAGAGTTCGGCGCATCACAGACTGGGAGCGTAGTCCATCGCCCGAGTTCCTGTCGGTGACAGGCGACGCGTCAATCCAAAGCGGCGCCAGGGCGCGGGTTCCCCCCGTATAATCCCGCGGCTTTGCCGGATGCATCTGTGAACACGTGGAAAGACGATGACACAGATGACGCCAGCGAGGTTCCGTTCAAGGCCCTGACGCGGGAACAAGCCCGCGAATTGGCTGCAAAAGATCCGCATGCGGTGAACCCGTGGCGGGTGATCGCGGTGCAGATCGTGGTCGGGTTGGTGGTGGCGCTCGTCGCGGGTGTTGCCACCGGCCGGATGGAAGTGTTCTGGTCGGCGCTGTATGGCGCCGGCGTGGTGGTGGTGCCGGGCGCGTTGATGGCGCGTGGCATGACCAGCCCGCTGACCAGCATGTCGCCTGTCGGCAGCGCCGTCAGTTTCATGTTCTGGTTGATGGTGAAAATGGGTGTTTCGATCGCGCTGCTGATGGTGGCGTCGCGAATCGTGCAGCCCCTCGTCTGGCCGGCGTTGCTGGCGGGGCTGGTGGTCTGCATCAAGGTGTACTGGGTGGCGCTGGCATGGCGCCGCCGGGTGTGAAAACGAAGAACGACGGGTCGCGAATAAAACATGGCTGCCGAAGGACACGCTCCCACCGCCGGTGAATACATCATTCACCACCTGACGCACTTGCAGAACACCAAGCAGAAGGCGGTCGTCGATTTCTCGGTGATCAATTTCGACTCGATGTTCTGGGCAGTGTTGATTGGTGCTGTCGGCTGCTTCCTGCTCTGGCGCGCCGCGAAGAGCGCCACCTCGGGCGTGCCGGGCCGCTTCCAGGCTGCGGTGGAAATCCTCGTCGAGATGGTCGAGAGCCAGGCCAAGGGCATCGTCCACAACGCCAACAGCCGCCGGCTGGTGGCACCGTTTGCGCTGACCGTGTTCATCTGGATCTTCCTGATGAACGCGATGGACCTGCTGCCGGTCGATCTGATTCCCTACATCTGGGAGCATGGCCTGCACAAGGCCTTCACCGACAAGAACTACATGCGCGTCGTGCCGACGGCCGACCTGTCGGTGACGATGGGCCTGTCGCTGTCGGTGCTGCTGCTGTGCCTGTTCTACAACGTCAAGATCAAGGGCGTTGGCGGCTGGGCGCATGAGCTCATCAGCGCGCCGTTCGGCACCAGCAAGAACCCGCTGTTCGCGATTCCGCTGGGCATTGCGAACTTCCTGATGCAGATCATCGAGTTCGTCGCCAAGACCGTCTCGCACGGCATGCGGCTCTTCGGCAACATGTACGCCGGCGAGTTGATCTTCATGCTGATCGCATTGATGGGCGGCGCGTGGTCGCTGTCGGCCACCGGCATCGGCCTGGCGATCGGCCACATCATCGCCGGCACCGCGTGGGCCATCTTCCACATCCTGATCATCACGCTGCAAGCCTTCGTGTTCATGATGCTGACGCTGGTCTATGTCGGCCAGGCGCACGACTCTCACTAGTCTTTTCCTCTTTCTTCTTTCCTCCACAAACCAATCGACCTTAGGAGTCTCAAATGGAAGTCATCAGCTTTGTTGCCATCGCCGCCGGCCTGATCATCGGTCTGGGCGCGCTCGGCGCCTGCATCGGCATCGGCATCATGGGCAGCAAGTACTTGGAATCCGCCGCGCGCCAGCCCGAGTTGATGGGCGAGTTGCAGACCAAGATGTTCCTGCTCGCCGGCCTGATCGACGCAGCCTTCATCATCGGCGCCGGTATCGCGCTGTGGTTCGCCACGGCGAACCCGTTCCTCGGCCAGATCGCCAACCTGCCGAAGTAATTCGGTTCAGAGGTTTGTGGCGGGGCGGCATGCATTGAATGCGCCGCCCTGAGATCACTCTCTTTCGAGGCAACCCGCCGTGAGCATCAACGCTACCCTCATCGTCCAGATGATCGTGTTTGCGATCCTGGTCTGGTTCACGATGAAATTCGTGTGGCCGCCCATCACCGCTGCGCTCGACGAGCGCGCGAAGAAGATCGCCGACGGCCTGTCCGCCGCCGACAAGGCCAAGGCCGATCTCGCGTCGGCCAACAAGCGTGTCGAGGAACAACTCGGCATGGCGCGCACCGATGCGCAGAAGCGCTTGGCCGACGCCGACCGCCTGGCTCAGCAGACCATCGAAGAGGCCAAGGGCCGCGCCAACGAAGAGGCGGCGAAGATCATCGCCGCCGCGAAGGCCGAAGCCGCGCAAGAGTCGGTGAAGGCGCGCGAAGCGCTGCGCGATCAGGTGGCCGCGCTTGCCGTCAAGGGCGCTGAGCAGATCCTGCGCAAAGAGGTCAATCCGTCCGTGCACGCCGACCTGCTCGGCCGCCTGAAAACGGAACTCTGACCATGGCCGAACTCGCCACCATCGCGCGCCCCTACGCCGAGGCCTTGTTCAAGGCCGGCGTCGGCGCTGCGGAAGCGGAGCAAGTGAGCGCGCTGGCCGCGGTCGCGGCCGATGCGCAACTGCGACAGTTCGCGGACAACCCGAAGGCCACATCGCAGCAGGTGTTCGACCTGATCGGCGGCGTGATCAAGACGCCGCTGGCGCCGAAGGTGCAAGCCTTCCTGCGCACCGTGATCGACAACGGCCGCACCAGCGCGCTGCCCGAGATCGCGGCGCAGTTCCACGCGCTGGTGAACGCACAGTCGGGCGTGTCGGACGCGACCATCGAATCGGCCTACCCGATCGAGGCGGCTCAGCTCGCCGACGTCAAGGCCGCGCTCGAAAAGCGCTTCGCCCGCAAGCTCAATGCGAGCGTGGTGGTCAAGCCCGAACTGATCGGTGGCATCCGCGTCGTCGTCGGCGATGAAGTGCTCGACACCTCGGTGGCCGCCCGCCTGCAACAGATGAAGACCGCGCTCGTCGCTTAAGACGGACGCCTGGAGAAAAGCATGCAACTCAATCCCGCAGAAATTTCCGAACTGATCAAGAGCCGCATCCAGGGCCTCGCGGTCTCGGCGGACATCAAGAACCAGGGCACCGTCGTCTCGGTGACCGACGGCATCGTGCGCGTGCACGGCCTGTCGGACGCGATGGCCGGCGAAATGCTCGAGTTCCCGCCCAACAAGGACGGCGTGCCGACTTTCGGCCTGGCGCTGAACCTGGAGCGCGACTCGGTCGGCGCCGTGATCTTGGGCGAGTACGAGCACATCTCGGAAGGCGACACCGTCAAGTGCACCGGCAACATCCTCTCGGTGCCGGTCGGCCCCGAGCTGATCGGCCGTGTCGTCAACGCGCTGGGCGCACCGATCGACGGCAAGGGCCCGATCAACGCCAAGATGACCGACGTCATCGAGAAGGTCGCGCCGGGCGTGATCGCGCGCCAGTCGGTGTCGCAGCCTGTGCAGACCGGCCTGAAGTCGATCGACTCGATGGTGCCGATCGGCCGCGGCCAGCGCGAGCTGATCATCGGCGACCGCCAGACCGGCAAGACCGCGGTGGCGATCGACACGATCATCAACCAGAAGGGTCAGAACATGACCTGCGTCTACGTCGCGATCGGCCAGAAAGCCAGCTCGATCAAGAACGTGGTGCGCTCGCTCGAAGCCAACGGCGCGATGGAGTACACCATCGTCGTCGCGGCGTCGCGCTTCCGAATCGGCGGCGATGCAGTACGTGTCGGCCTACTCGGGCTGCACGATGGGCGAGTACTTCCGCGACCGCGGGCAAGACGCGCTGATCATTTACGACGATCTGTCGAAGCAGGCCGTCGCCTATCGCCAGGTGTCGCTGTTGCTCCGTCGTCCTCCGGGCCGCGAAGCCTTCCCCGGCGACGTGTTCTATCTCCACAGCCGTCTGCTCGAACGTGCCGCGCGCGTGAACGCCGACTACGTCGAGAAGTTCACCAAGGGCGCCGTCAAGGGCAAGACCGGTTCGCTGACGGCGCTGCCGATCATCGAAACGCAAGCCGGTGACGTGTCGGCCTTCGTGCCGACCAACGTCATCTCGATCACCGACGGCCAGATCTTCCTGGAAACGTCGCTGTTCAACGCCGGCATCCGCCCCGCCATCAACGCCGGCATCTCGGTGTCGCGCGTCGGCGGCGCTGCGCAGACCAAGCTGATCAAGGGCTTGTCGGGCGGCATCCGGACCGACCTCGCGCAGTACCGTGAACTCGCGGCGTTTGCGCAGTTCGCCTCCGACCTCGACGCCGCGACGCGCAAGCAATTGGATCGCGGCGCGCGCGTCACCGAGCTGTTGAAGCAGGCGCAGTACTCGCCGCTGTCGATCAGCACGATGGCGGCGACGCTGTTCGCTGTGAACAAGGGCTTCATGGACGACATCGACGTGAAGAAGGTCCTGGCCTTCGAGCACGGCCTGCACCAGCACCTGAAGTCGAGCCATGCCGCGCTGATGGCCAAGCTGGAAACCGACAAGGCGATGGACAAGGAAGCCGAAGCCGAGATGACGAACGCCGTCACTGCGTTCAAGAAGTCGTTCGCCTGATCGTCGCGCCCCACCCCGTTCGGGCTGAGGTATCGAAGCCCTTCGACAGGCTCAGGACGAGCGGTCGTTCACCCTTCGATACCTCAGGGCGAACGGCTGAGAGGCGGCGCAGGAGCAACTGATGGCAGTCGGCAAAGAAATCCGCAGCAAGATCAAATCGGTGGAGAACACCAAGAAGATCACCAAGGCCATGGAAATGGTGGCTGCGAGCAAGATGCGCAAGGCGCAGGAGCGCATGCGCCAGGCGCGGCCGTACAGCGACAAGGTGCGCAACATCGCCGCCAACCTGTCGCAGGCCAACCCCGAGTACCAGTCGCCGTACATGCGTGCGACCAGTGACGCCAAGGCCGTCGGCTTCATCGTCGTCACGACCGACAAGGGCCTGTGCGGCGGCTTGAACACCAACGTCCTGCGCGCCGTGACCCTCAAGATGCGCGAAGCCAAGGACGCCGGCAAGGCGATCAAGGTCGTCGCCATCGGCAACAAGGGTTTCGGCTTCATGAACCGCATCAATGCGGACGTGCTGAGCCACGCGGTGCAACTCGGCGACAAGCCCCTGCTCGACAAACTGATCGGCCCGGTCAAGGTCATGCTCGACCAGTTTGTCGAAGGCAAGTTGGACGCGGTGTACCTCTGCTACACGCAGTTCATCAACACGATGAAGCAGGAGCCGCAGGTGCAGACGCTGCTGCCCTTGGGCGCCAGCCGCCTGTCGCAGTCGGCCGAAGAGAAAAAAGCCTACGGTTGGGACTACATCTACGAGCCCGACGCGCCGAGCGTCATCGACGAGCTGCTGAAGCGCTATCTCGAAGCGCTGGTGTACCAGGCCGTCGCCGACAACATGGCCAGTGAGCAATCGGCGCGCATGGTGGCGATGAAGTCGGCCACCGACAACGCCGGCAGCCTGATTGCCGAGCTGAAACTCATCTACAACAAGACGCGCCAGGCGGCGATCACGAAAGAGCTTTCGGAGATCGTCGGCGGTGCCGCCGCGGTTTAAGCATCCCAGAAGGAAACACAGCAATGTCTCAAGGCAAGATCGTCCAGTGCATCGGCGCCGTGGTCGACGTCGAATTCCCGCGCGACCAGATGCCGCACATCTATGACGCGCTCAAGCTCGACGGCTCGGCGCTGACGCTCGAAGTGCAGCAGCAGTTGGGCGACGGCATTGTGCGCACCATCGCGCTCGGTTCGTCCGACGGCTTGAAGCGTGGCCTGATGGTGCGCAACACCAAGAACGCGATCACCGTGCCGGTCGGCAAGGCGACGCTAGGCCGCATCATGGACGTGCTCGGCCAGCCGATCGACGAGCGCGGCCCGGTCGATCAGACGCAGACCGCCAGCATCCACCGCAAGGCGCCGGCGTACGACGAACTGAGCCCGTCGCAGGAGCTGCTCGAAACCGGCATCAAGGTCATCGACTTGATCTGCCCGTTCGCCAAGGGCGGCAAGGTCGGCCTGTTCGGCGGTGCCGGCGTCGGCAAGACCGTGAACATGATGGAGCTGATCAACAACATCGCCAAGGCGCACTCGGGCCTGTCGGTGTTTGCCGGCGTCGGCGAGCGCACGCGCGAGGGCAACGACTTCTATCACGAGATGGCCGAGTCGGGCGTCGTCAAGCTCGACAACCTGGGCGAGTCGAAAGTGTCGATGGTCTACGGCCAGATGAACGAGCCGCCGGGCAACCGCCTGCGCGTCGCGTTGACCGGCCTGACGATCGCCGAATCGTTCCGCGACGAAGGCCGCGACGTGCTGTTCTTCGTCGACAACATCTACCGCTACACGCTGGCCGGCACCGAAGTGTCGGCACTGCTCGGCCGCATGCCGTCGGCGGTGGGCTACCAGCCGACGCTGGCCGAAGAGATGGGCCGCTTGCAGGAGCGCATCACCTCCACCAAGGTCGGCTCGATCACCTCGATCCAGGCCGTGTACGTGCCGGCGGATGACTTGACCGACCCGTCACCGGCCACCACCTTCGCGCACTTGGACGCCACCGTCGTGCTGTCGCGCGACATCGCCGCGCTCGGCATCTACCCGGCCGTCGATCCGCTCGACAGCAACAGCCGCCAGGTCGATCCGCACGTCGTCGGCGAAGAGCACTACAACACCACGCGCGCCGTGCAGGCCACGCTGCAGCGCTACAAGGAACTGCGCGACATCATCGCGATTCTCGGCATGGACGAGCTGAGCCCGGAAGACAAGCTGGCTGTGTCGCGCGCGCGCAAGATCCAGCGCTTCCTCTCCCAACCGTTCCACGTCGCCGAAGTGTTCACCGGCTCGCCGGGCGTCTATGTGCCGCTGAAAGAAACGATCCGCGGCTTCAAGATGATCGTCGCCGGCGAGTGCGATCACATGCCCGAGCAGTCGTTCTACATGGTCGGCACCATCGACCAGGCGATCGAAAAAGCGAAGAAGATTCAATAACCCGTAGCCGTTCGGGCTCAGCCTGCTCGCACAGTCCGTTCGCCCTGAGGTATCGAAGGGCAGCGAGCCAAGCGCTTCGATACCTCAGCCCGAACGGTTTCCAGAACGAGATTGACCATGGCCACCATCCACGTCGACGTCGTCTCCGCCGAAGAAAGCATCTTCAGCGGCGAAGCCAAGTTCGTCGCGCTGCCCGGCGAGATGGGCGAGCTCGGCATCTACCCGCGCCACACGCCGCTGATCACGCGCATCAAGCCCGGCGCGGTGCGCATCGAGCGCGCCGACAACGGCGAAGAAGAATTCGTGTTCGTCGCCGGCGGCATCCTCGAAGTGCAACCGCACTCGGTGACCGTGCTTGCCGACACCGCGATCCGCGGCCACGACCTCGACGAAGCCAAGGCCCTCGAAGCCAAGAAGCTCGCCGAGCAGGCGATGCAAAACGCCAAGAGCGACATCGACCTGGCCGCAGCCACGAGCGAGTTCGCGACGATGGCCGCGCAGCTGGCGGCGATTCAGCGGTTGCGCAAGAAGTAAGGCGCGCTGGCTTCGGCATCAGGCCGAAGATGCACACAAGCCCCGAGCGCGTGAGCGCTGCGGGGCTTGATTGTTCTTGGCGAGCCGTATCAGAAAAGCTCTTGTCTTTGACGTCGAATCGGTATGTGGGTGCTGATGATCCCATCCCGACTTGCCTCTGTTGCCGAGGAACAGTCCAGCGCATCTGCGTGGTCTTCCATGAGCTGAGACGATACACGTAGCGAACGAATGACTCGCCGATGCGGTCCTCGCGGAGAAGCTCGTCAACCGAGCGACTCACCGAACCCTTTCACCATCAGCGGCAGCTGAACTACGCTCTTGCTCCGACCCGCACGTCGAAGCTCCGCCTCGGGGACAATCGAAGCGGCTTCATCGTGCGAAGACCGCCTGCCACATCGCAGCCGCCTACCTTCGTCATCACTTCGTCGGTGATGCGCTTCAGGTCAGCGGGCATTGCCACACCTTGGCTGTGAGCAGGTAGCGACAGTGCCGACACAACCAGCAGCGCAAACACTCTGCGCCAGAAAACGATCTGCTGCATGGAAGGCCACGACATGTTGAAGATAGGCCTCGGATGTTGCCGGCGGTGCCGAGAGACGGCAATCCGCGTCTCCCCGCGGCCTCACCTGCGTTCGGTGAGCCACGTCACCCTCACCCCGCCAACGCCTTCCTCCTGCGCTCCACCAGCCGCATGATCATCGGCGTGAAGATGAGCTGCATCGCCAGCTCCATCTTGCCGCCGGGCACCACCAGCGTGTTGGCGCGCGACATGAAGGAGTCGTGCAGCATCGACAACAGATACGGCATGTCGATGCCGCGTGGGTTGGCGAAGCGGATCACGACCATGCTTTCGTCGGCGGTGGGGATCGTGCGGGCGATGAAGGGGTTGCTGGTGTCCACCACCGGCACGCGCTGGAAGTTGATGTGCGTGCGTTGGAACTGCGGGCAGATGTAGTGAACGTAGTCGTGCATGCGGCGCAGGATGACGTCGGTCACGGCTTCGGTTGAATAGCCGCGCGTGCTCTTGTCGCGCTGCAGTTTCTGGATCCACTCGAGGTTGATCACCGGCACGACGCCGATCAGCAGGTCGGCAAAACGCGCCACATCGACCGTCTTGGTCGTCACGCCGCCGTGCAGGCCTTCGTAGAACAGCAGCTCGCTGGCCGGCAGCGGCTCCCACGGCGTGAAGGTGCCGGCCGCTTGTTTGTACGGCTTGGCTTCTTCGTCGTTGTGCAGGTACTTGCGGCAGTTGCCGCTGCCCGATTCGGCATAGCTGCGAAACATCTGCTCCAACTCGGGGAACAGGTTGGCGTCTTCGCCGAAGTGGCTGAAATGCTGCACGCCGTTGGCCTCGGCCTCGGCCATCTTCTTTTTCATCTCCAGCCGGTCGTGGCGGTGGAAGCTGTCGCCTTCGACCACGGCCGCGCTCACGCCCTCGCGGCGGAAGATGTTCTCGAAGGTGCGGGTCACCGAGGTGGTGCCGGCGCCCGAGGAGCCGGTGATGGCGATGATGGGGTGTTTGACGGACATGGTGGTGTGCTCCCTCTGATCTCAATGCGTCGTGTCGGCGAACAGCCCGCGGCGGCCGAACAGCGGCGCGTCGAAGTCGTCGGTCAGCGTGTCGTTGTGATAGCCCTCGATGCGCGCCACTTCATCGGCGGCGCCGAAGATCAACCCGATGCGTTCGTGCAGCGCTTGCGGCGCCACGTCGAGGATGCGGCGCCGGCCGGTGGTGGCTTTTCCGCCAGCCTGCTCGATCAGCATCGAGATCGGGTTGGCTTCGTAGAGCAGGCGCAGGCGGCCCGGTTTGCTCGGGTCTTTGGTGTCGCGCGGGTACATGAAGACGCCGCCGCGCATCAGGATGCGGTGCGTCTCGGCGACGAGCGAGGCGATCCAGCGCATGTTGAAGTCGGCGCTGCGCGGGCCCGACACGCCGGCCAGGCATTCATCGACATAACGCTTCACCGCCGGCTCCCAGAAGCGCGCGTTCGAGGCGTTGATCGCAAACTCGCGCGTCGCCGGGGCGATGCGCAGGTTGGCGTGCGACAGCACCCACTCGCCGAGCGCTGGCTCGAGCGTGAAGGCGTGCGTGCCGTTGCCCAGCGTCAGCACCAGCATCGTCGACGGGCCGTAGATCGCATAACCGGCCGCCACCTGCTGCGTGCCCGGCTGCAAGAAGTCTTGCGGCTTCGGATCCTGCCCCGGCGTGGCCGCACGCAACACCGAGAAGATGCTGCCGACCGCCACGTTGACATCGATGTTGGACGAACCATCGAGCGGGTCGAACACCAGCAGGTACTTGCCGCGCGTGTGCTGCGCCGGCAGCGTGTAGGGCTCGTCGAGCTCTTCGCTCACCATGCCCGCCACATGGCCGCCCCATTCGTTGGAGCGCAGGAACATCTGGTTGGCCAGGACGTCGAGCGCTTTCTGCTCCTCGCCCTGCACGTTGATGTGGCCCGCGCTGTCGAGCACACCCGGCGGATGGTCGACTAGCGCGCCGAACTGCACCTTGCGCGAGATCGCCTTGCAGGCCAGCGCCACG
This sequence comes from uncultured beta proteobacterium, assembly GCA_963814385.1. GTDB lineage: Bacteria > Pseudomonadota > Gammaproteobacteria > Burkholderiales > Burkholderiaceae_C > CADEEN01. The sequence goes on along the minus strand of CAWFCX010000043.1, from coordinate 122,923 downwards.
TCGGTGATGACGCCGTTCAAGTCGCCGGTGGCGCTCGGGTGTTTGCGCCGCGTCTCGATCAGGAACTGCGTGAGGGTGGTTCTTCCGCCGGTGGGCATGGTGGTGTCCTTGTGGTCGTCAATTCATGTGCAGGCGGTTCATGCGGTCCACCAGTTCATCCGGCGCGCCGATGCGCCAGGTGTTGTGCTCGGCCGCCGACGCCGGCCACGCGCCGTAGCCCCAGCTCACCCACGCCGCGGGGCAGCCGGCGGCCTGCGCGCACTTCAGATCGTTCTCGCTGTCGCCGACCATCAGCAGGCCGGCCGGCGCAATGTTCAGCTTGGCTGCCGCCGTCAGCAGCAGCGCCGGTGCGGGCTTGCGCTGCGACGGCTCGTCGGCGCCGTGCACGGCGTCGAAAAAATCGAGCAACCCGGCGGCGCCGAGCACATGCGTCGACAACGCGGTCGGCTTGTTGGTCACCACCACCATCGGCAGCGTGCGGAACCACTGCGTCAACAGCGCGGCGATGCCGCCGAAGACGCGGCCCTTCTCCAGTGGAGCGGCGAGGGTAGCTTTGTCGAAGGCGGCGCGCAGCGCCTCGCGCAGCGCGGGCGCGGGATCGACGTTCAGATGCGCGAGCGCGCGCTCGATCAAACGGTCCGGGCCGTCGCCGATCCAGCCGCGCGCAGCCTCGGCCGCCACGCCCGGCAAGTCGTGCGCATGCAGCGCGTGGTTGAGCGCCGCGCCGATGTCGGGCGCGGTGTCGATCAGCGTGCCGTCGAGGTCGAACGCCACCGCTTCAATTTTTTTCATGCAGGCAACCGGTGTTGCAACTCGCCGAGTGTCAGCCACGCCGCCTGCTTCAATTGGTGACCGGGCTCGTCGGGCAGCGGCGCTTCGCGGGTCGCCGAGGTGCGGCAGCAGCAGCTGCGCGTTCGCAAAGTCGCTGCCTTCGGTCCACCATGTCGGTGTGACGACGGTCCACAGGCCAGCAGCGCGCGCCGAGCGCAGGCCGTTGGTCGAGTCTTCGAAGGCAATGCAATGCTGCGCAGGTTTTTCGAGCCGGCGCAGCGCCAGGGCGTAGATGTCGGGCGCGGGCTTTTTGTTCGGCACTTCGTCGCCGCAGGCGATGACCTGGAATTTCTCGGCGCCGCGCGGCCCGAGCGTGGCGCGCAGCAGCGCGTCGATGTTGGCGCGTGTCGTCGTGCTGGCGATCGCCAGGCGCACCGCGGCGTCGCGCGCTTCTTCGATCAGGCGTGCGATGCCGGGCCGCAGCGGGATGCCGCCGTCGCCGGCCAGCGACGAGTAGAACTTGGTCTTCTCGGCATGGATGTCGGCGATGCGCGCGGCCAGGCGCTGCTTCTCCGCCGCGCCAACGTCGAGCAACGCGATGAAGTGCGCCAAGCGCTCCTTGCCGCCGGTGATGCGCAGCAGGCCGAGGTACTCGCCGCGCTCCCAATGCCAGCCGAGCTTGAAGCGCTCGAAGGCGAGGTTGAAGGCACAGCGGTGGCCCTCTTCGGTGTCGGCCATCGTGCCGTCGATGTCGAAGATGAGCGCTTCAAGCGTCATCGTCGTCTCCTGTAGGCGCGAACACGCGGCTGGCCAGGATGTCGCTCGGCGCGCAGCGTCGTCAAAGCCTCGCGCGTCGGCGTGCTGCCGGCGTTGAACAGCCGCGTCGCGTGGCGCAGCCGCATGCGGTCCAGGGCGTTGCGGATCGAGCGCGCGTTGGCGAAGTGCGGCTGCAGCTTGCGCGCCGCGATGTAGCGTGTGAACGCGCTCTCGGCCTCGCCGTCGAAGCCGTAGTTCAGCGTGGCCAGCATCAGCCGGGCAATGCGCAGCAGCTCGGCTTCGCTGTAGTCGGGAAAGTCGAGGTGGTGCGCGACGCGCGAAGCCATGCCGGGGTTGCTGCTGAAGAACTGATCCATGCGGTCTTTGTAGCCGGCCAGGATCACGACCAGATCGTCGCGGTGGTTCTCCATCGTCTGCAAGCAGGATCTCGATCGACTCCTGACCGTAGTCGCGTTCGTTCTCCGGCTTGTAGAGGTAGTACGCCTCGTCGATGAAGAGCACGCCGCCCATCGCCTTCTTGATGACCTCTTTGGTCTTCGGCGCGGTGTGGCCGATGAACTGGCCGACGAGGTCGTCGCGTGTCACCGCCACGAGATGGCCCTTGCGCACATAGCCGAGCTGCTTGAGCACCTCGGCCATGCGCATCGCCACCGTGGTCTTGCCGGTGCCTGGGTTGCCGGTGAAGCACATGTGCAGCGTCGGCGCTTGCGATTGCAGGCCCTGCTCCGCGCGCAGCTTGTCGATGACGAGCAGCGCCGCGATGTCGCGGATGCGGCTCTTCACCGGCACCAGCCCGACCAGTTCGGCGTCGAGCTGGTCGAGCACGGCCTTGACGCCGCTGGCTTCGAAGAGGGCCTGAGGGGAGGTGGCCTGGGCGTCCATGCTCAATGTGTGCAGTCGTCAATCAGCCGCCGCGGATCCGGCGTTGCCGGCCCGCCAGCGGCGTCGGGGGTGGGTCAATAGCGCTCGCCTTCGGGCTTGTCGGTCGCGTAGGACGAGATGCGGTAGCGAATCGTGCCGGCCCGCACCTTCTTCACTGCGCCATCCCAAAACCCGGCTCCTTCTTCGGCCGGTTGACGATGAAGCTCATGCGCGGTGTTTCCCAACCGCGCGTGGAGTCGAAGGCATTGACGCGCACATAGAGGCTCGGAAAGGTTTTGCGGCAGGCGTTGATCTCCATCAGGATGCCGGCGGCGTCTTTCAGGTCGAACATCGGGTTGCCGTACATCTCCCAGTACGTGTTGCGCGGGTGCGGGTCGTCGGTGTATTCGATGCTGCACGCATAGCCTTGCGACAGCGCGTACTCGATCTGCGCGGTGATCTGCTTGTCGGTCAGGTCGGGCAGGTAAGGAGAACTGGCCCTGCGTCAGGCGATTGCCGGTGTTGGTCATCATGGTGCATGTCGTTGCTCCTTCACCATTGCCATGCTCGACGTCGTCGGCGTGGCGACAAAGTCCGCGGTGTCGGTCGACTCGTAGTTGAAGCTGATGTCGCCCCAGGTGTCGATGGCTTGCTTGAGCGGCTTGCACCACTTCGCGGCCTCGGCCAGGATCGTCGGGCCCTCTTGGCCAGATAGTCGCGGCCTTCGTTGCGCGCCATGATCATGGCTTCCAGGGCCACGCGGTTGGCCGTGGCGCCGGCCTGAATGCCGCCGGGGTGGCCGATCGTGCCGCCGCCGAACTGCAGCACCACGTCTTCGCCGAGGTAGTGGATCAGCTGGTGCATCTGCCCGGCGTGGATGCCGCCCGAGGCCACCGGCATCACCTTCAGCAGCGACGCCCAGTCCTGGTCGAAGAAGATGCCGTGCTCGAGGTTCTGCTTCACGTGCGTGTCGCGCAGCGTGTCGTAGAAGCCGCGGACCATCAGCGGGTCGCCTTCCAACTTGCCGACCACCGTGCCGGCGTGGATGTGATCCACGCCCGCCATGCGCATCCACTTGCAGATGACGCGGAAGTTCATGCCGTGGTTCTTCTGCCGCGAGTAGGTGCTGTTTCCGGCGCGGTGCAGGTGCAGGATCATGTCGTTCTTGCGCGCCCACTTGGCCATCGACTGAATGGCCGTGTAGCCGATGACGAGGTCGATCATGATGATCGCGCTGCCCAGGTTCTTGGCGAACTCGGCGCGCTCGTACATCTCTTCCATCGTGCCCGCGGTGACGTTGAGGTAGTGGCCTTTGACCTCACCGCTCGCAGCGCTGGCGCGGTTCACCGCTTCCATGCAGTACAGAAAGCGGTCGCGCCAGTGCATGAAGGGCTGCGAGTTGATGTTCTCGTCGTCCTTCATGAAGTCGAGGCCGCCCTTCAGGCCTTCGTACACCACGCGGCCGTAGTTGCGGCCGGACAAACCGAGCTTGGGCTTGGTCGTGGCGCCAAGGAGCGGCCGGCCGAATTTGTCGAGGCGCTCGCGCTCCACCACGATGCCGGTGGCCGGCCCCTGGAACGTCTTCAGGTAAGCCACCGGGATGCGCATGTCTTCGAGGCGCAATGCCTTGACCGCCTTGAAGCCGAAGACGTTGCCGATGATCGACGCGGTGAGGTTGGCGATCGAGCCCGGCTCGAACAGATCGAGGTCATAGGCGATGTAAGCGAAGTACTGCTGCTCGGTCTTCGTGCCCGGGCCGGTGTTGGGCACCGCGTCAACGCGGTAGGCCTTGGCGCGGTAAAGATCGCACGCGGTGAGGCGGTCCGTCCACACCACTGTCCAGGTCGCGGTGGACGATTCACCCGCGATCGCCGCGGCGGCTTCGATCGAATCGACGCCTTCTTGCGGTGTGACGCGGAACATCGCTAACAGGTCGGTCTCCTTGGGCACGTAGTCGACCGTCCCAGTAGCCCATCTGCGCGTAGCGCAACACGCCCGCCGAATAGCGCTTCTTGCCGTCGGTGATTTCCTTGTCGTCGTTGGCGACCATGTCGGTTGTCCTCGAATTTGCGTTGCGGTGGACGCGAATCTAGGATTGCTTCAACATAAGGTCCAATCAGACTTTTGATGCAACTCATCAGGTAAACCTTATGCGTCGATACACCCTGCGCCAGCTCGACACCTTTGTCGAAGTCGCGCGCGAGCAGAGCGTCTCGCGCGCGGCGCAGCGCCTGCACGTCACGCAGCCCGCGGTGTCGATGCAGTTGCGCCAGCTCGAAACGGCGGTCGGCGTGCCGCTGCTGCAGGCCGAGGGCCGCGCCATCCGCCTGACCGCAGCGGGCGAAGAATTTCAGGCGCTGGCGCAGCGCGCGCTGGCGCAACTCAAAGACATGGACGACGCCTTCGCCGGCCAGCGCAACCTGAAGCGCGGCACGGTGCACCTGGCGGTGGTGACCACGGCCAAGTACTTCATTCCGATGTTGCTGGTGGCGTTTCGCCGCAAGTTCCCCGGCGTGCAGGTCAAGCTCGGCCTGCACAACCGCGAAGGCGTGCTCGACCTGCTGTCGCGCAACGAGGTCGATCTGGTGGTGATGGGGCGCGCGCCCGACACGCCGCCCTGCACGGCCGAAGTCTTCGCGAGCAACCCGATGGCCATCGTCGCCGCACCCGCGCACCCGCTGTCGCGCCGCAGCCGCGCGCCGCTGTCATTGCTCAAGGACGAGGAGTTCGTCGTCCGCGAGGCCGGCTCGGGCACGCGCGCAGCGATGGAGCGGCTTGTTCGCCGCCAAGCGCCTGAAGCTGCGCATCGCCATGGAGATGCCGAGCAACGAAACCATCAAGCAGGCGGTGATGGCCGGCATGGGCCTGTCCTTCTTGTCGCTGCGCACCGTGCGCCATGAACTCGCCAGTGGCCGCCTCGCCCTGCTCGACATCGAAGGCCTGCCGCTGATACGCCATTGGTACGTGACGCACCGCGCCAACAAGCGGCTGTCGCCGGCGGCGCAGGCGTTCAAGGAATTCTTGCTTCAAGAGGCGGGGCCGATGGTGGACTCGTGGTGCTGAGCGCTCGGCTACCCTCGCGGCCATGCTCCAGCGCCTGTCGATCGTCATGCCCGTGCTCGAGGAGGCCGCACACATTGCCGGCGCGCTCGCGGTACTGGCGCCGCTGCGCGCACAGGGTGTGCAGATCATCGTCGTCGATGGCGGCAGCACCGACGGCACGCTGTCGCTCTGCGAGGGCGCTGCCGATGCGGTGCTCACCACGCCGCGCGGCCGTGCGCGGCAGATGAACGCCGGTGCGCAGGCCGCCACGGGCGACGCGCTGCTGTTCCTGCATGCCGACACGACGCTGCCGCCGGATGCGCTCGCGCTCGTCGGCCAGGCCCTCGCGCAGCATGAATGGGGCCGCTTCGACGTGCGTATCGACGGCCGCTCGCGTGTGCTGCCGCTCGTCGCCGCGGCGATGAACCTGCGCTCGCGCGCGAGCGGCATCGCCACCGGCGACCAGGCGCTGTTCATGCGGCGCGACGCATTCAGCGCGGTCGGCGGCTTTCCGGACCAGCCGCTGATGGAAGACGTGGAGATCAGCCGCCGCCTGCGCGCGCGCTGCGGCGCGCCGGCCTGCCTGCGCGAGCGCGTCGTCACCTCCGGCCGGCGCTGGGACGAGCGCGGCGCCGCGCACACCATCGCGCTGATGTGGCGCCTGCGCCTGCTGTACTGGCTCGGCGTGCCGGCCGAGCGCCTGGCCGCGGCCTACCGCTGAGCCGATGCGCGGCACGCAACTGATCGTCATGGCCAAGGCCCCCCTGCCCGGCCTGGCCAAGACGCGCCTGATCCCCGCGCTCGGCGCCGACGGCGCGGCGCGCCTGGCCGCGCGCCTGCTCGCGCACACGCTGCAGCAGGCGCGCGCCGCCGACCTCGGCGACGTGCTGCTCGCCTGCGCGCCGGACACCACGCACCCCGCCTTCGCCGCGCAGGCCGCGTTGGGCGGCGTGACGCTCGTACCGCAGGGCGACGGCGACCTCGGCGCGCGCATGCAGCGCCTGCTCGCGCACGCGCTCGCCTCGGCCGCGCGCGCGCTGATCATCGGCACCGACGCCCCCGCGCTCGACGCTGCCGTGCTGCGCGCCGCCGACGCCGCGCTGGCGCAGCCCGGCACCGACGCCGTGCTCGTGCCCGCCGCCGACGGCGGCTACGCGCTGCTCGGCCTGCGCCGCGAGGCCGCGGCGCGGGCGTCCTCGCTGTTCGAGGCCATGCCCTGGAGCACGCCGCAGGTGCTGGCCGAGACGCGGCGGCGCCTGGCCGCGGCCGGCCTGCGCCACGCCGAGCTGGCGACGCTGCACGACATCGACGAGCCGGCCGACCTGCAGCACCTGCCCGGCCGGTTGGCTGTAAGCCGCGCCCCCCGGCCCCGACCACCTGTGATGACCCCGGCTCCCGCGTCCCCCCCGCCCGCCCGCACTGACGAAGACGACGCGCTGCTCGCCGACCTGCGGCGCGCGCTGCAGCTCGCGCGCTCGCCCTGGGCCGACGCGCCGCTGGCGCGCCTGCACGACAAGGGCCTCGCCCACCACCACGTGCGCCTGGGCGCGAGCGGCGTGCTCGCCCGCGTGCCCAAGCACAGCCAGATGGGCCTGAGCGCGGCAGACAACCTGGCCTACGAAGCCGCGTGCTACCGGCGCGCGGCCGCCAGCGGCCACGTGCCGCGCGTGCACGGCCTGCTGCCGGTGAGCGCGGCGCTGCCGCACGGCGCGCTGCTGGTGGAGGAGATCGTGGGCCGCAGCGCGCGCCTGCCCGAGGATCTGGATGCCATCGCCGACGCCTTCGCCGCGATCCACACGCTGCCGCTGCCGGATGGCGACGCCGCCGCGCGCGCCCCGCTGCTCGATGCCGCCGACCCGCTGGCCGCGCTGCGCGACGAGATCGAGGCCCAGGCCGCGTACCTCGACGCCGCGGCGCTGCAACCCGCGGCGCGCGCGGCCATCGACGCCACGCGCGAGCGCTTCGCGCGCGAGTGCGAGCGCGCGGCGCGCCCGCCGAAGCGCCTGATCGCCTTCGACGGCCACCCCGGCAACTTCCTGCTGCGCCCAGCAAGACGGCCGCGCCGTGCTGGTCGATCTGGAGAAGGCGCGCTACAGCCACCCGCCGCTGGACCTGGCGCACGCCACGCTCTACACCTCCACCACCTGGGACGTGGACAGCCGCGCGGAGCTGAGCGTGGCCGAGGTCGTCGCCTTCTACGAGCGCTGGCAGCGCGCCTGCGACATCGGCCCCGCGCTGCGCCCGTGGTTCGTGCCGCTGCGCGCCGCGATGTGGCTGTGGTCCGTCACCTGGTGCGCGAAGTGGCGCGTGCTGTCACCGCGCGCCGCGCACGCCGGCGCCGACGGCGAGGACTGGTCGGCCGAACACAGCAGCGACGCGCTGGTGGCGCATGTGCGCGAGCGGGTGGACTGCTATCTGGGGGTGGGGGCGGTGGAGCGGGTGTGCGCGGAGACGGAGGAGTTGCGGCGGGGGTTCGGATGAGGTGTCAACGGCGGCGGAGCGAAGTAGCCTTCGGCTACGCCCAGCAGCTCGCTAGGCGCAGGCTAGGGCTCCTGCCTGCAGCGCGACAATTGCTGCTGCTTGCGCTTGGCTCGACGACTTGAACACCGATGCCCACCTGGCCGGCGCAGACATCCAATTTAAAGGGCGCACGCGAAAGGCTCGAGAGTGGACATTCACGAACAACTCGACGCAGTCCGTCGGCAGCGATCGGAGCGATTCCTGATCGACGGTAGGACGCGGCATTGCATCCGTGAAGCTGAAGGATTGCTGAAGGCCGAGGCCCCGCACTGGAAGGAGGAAGACATTCTCGCGCTGGCGATCTGGTCACACCCCGCGCGAGAGTGGGAAGAGAAATTTGCGCCGAAAGAAGGCATGCGCATCGTTGCGCCGCGCGACCTGCAGTTCACAGGCGGCGCGGCATTCGCAGCACTGGAGCAATGGGGCGGTTGACCGCCAAAGAACTTCGCTGTGCAGTTCTGGCGCGGCTGGCATCGCACAGATGCGCGGGTGAGGTTCGCGATCATGTGTGCCTGCCTTGTCGTCTTTGAGGGTCAGATGCTTTTCGAGGCATACGACCAGAAGAAGAAGCTGGTGGAGGTCTGGCCTTGCTATTACTGGCTGGAGCGCTTCTACGGAGGAATGATGCGCGTGCGTGACGATGCGCTGATGCGTCGGAGGTCCGGACGACGCAACAGCAAGAGCGCGAGCGATCGAGGCAGCGAGACCCGCAACAAGGTCGAGAGGGCATTTAGTAGGCTGTCGCCAGCCGCGCAGGGGCGCGGTGCGGCGGGGATCATCGCCAGACAGATCAGTGTGTCCGTACAGACGGTGCGCCGCCACTTGGCAGTCATCAAGGCATTAAACCGATCACCAAGCTAGCTCTTGAGCGATCGGCCGTGAACAGTGCTGGGCAACGTACCTCTCCGGAGTCACCACAATGCCCGCGACACTGCAAGAACCCGCTGATGAGCGGCTTTGCCGCCTGCCCGAGGTGCTACGCACGGTGAGCCTTGGTCGGTCCGCTTGGCTGGACTTGGTTAAATCCGGCGCGGCACCGCAGCCGGTCAGGATTGGCGAGACGACCCTTTGGCAGGCAAGCGAGATCCAGCGCTGGATCGCTGATCTGCTGGATGCAGCGAGCGTTCAAGGCCGTCGTTCGTGCATCCAAGCGCAGAGGAGACGGGCAACTTGGGCAGAGGCACTAGCGGAGCGCTCCACGGTTGCAGCTGAATACTCAGCCCGCAGTTCGAGCGAAGGAGCGTGCTGGACCAAGATCGCAGCGATTGGCACAGTGGTGGCTGCGGTGTTCGGCGCCTGGGCAGTAGTGGACAAAGCCCTGACCCCATCGACCTCTTGTGCCGCCGCGCCTTGGGAGAACGGCAAAGAGAGGGAACGACCCATTAAGACCGCCGTGCGGGTAACACGGGGCCTACGGATACCCAAGTGATCGCACCGCCTTGTTAGCGGCGACCTTGAATTTGGGTGGCGATGAGGAACGCTTCTGGCCGACAGCTGAATCTCGTCGCCGCCTCGACAGTCCGCCCTGCGGTGCTTGCCGACGACAGAACCCGGATCATTCGGCCTTCACCCCGCCCGCGCCAACGTCCCAAAAAAGTCCCCGAAGATCGCATCCCGCGCGACCGCATACCCCTCGCGCATCGGCGCCGCCCCCTCCCCACGCCCGACCCACCGCCGCTCCCCATCCAGCCCCGGCGTCGGCACCAGCGTGCTCGGCACCCACGCCGGGTTCAGCAGCCAGGCGATGTCGATCACGTCCCAGATCACCCACGAGTAGCCGGGGGCGCGCGGGTCCAGGCCGGCGAGGTCGCGCAGCGGGTTGGCGTCGCGGTACAGGCGGTGCAGCTCGGCGCCGATGGCGCCGCAGGGCTGCACGTGCCGTTCCATCTCGGGCAGCGACAGGCGCAGCTGCGCGCCGACGTGGAAGCCCGGCAGGTAGACGATCGGCACGCCGCTGTCGAACAGCACGCGCGTCGCCGCGATGTCCTGCTCCAGGTTGAGCGAGAAGTTGATGTGCGGCGCGTGCGACGGGAAGCCGCTGGTCCAGACGACGACGATGCGCTCGGCGATCTCGGGCGCGCGCAGCAGCGCGCTGGCGACGTTGGTGATGCAGCCCATCGCCGCCACGTACAGCGGCGCCGCGTCGGCCGGCGTGGCCAGCGCCGTCTCGATCAGGTGCTCCACGGCCTCGCTCGGTGGCAGCGGCGTGCGCTCGTCGGCGAGGTAGTCGGCACTGCCGCGGAACACGCGGCCGGCGTGCGGCAGGCGCAGCAGCGAGTAGATGCGCACGATCTCGTCGAAGCTGCGCTCCATGCCCTCGCCCGGCGCGCAGAACACCGGCCAGTCGCGGATCGATTCCGGCGTGCGGCCCTCGCGCTGCAGCCGCGCCAGCGCGGCGCCGTGCTGCGCCAGCAGCGCGCGGTCCCAGGCCGAGGCCTGATGCGGTTGCGCCTGCGCCAGCAGCGCGCGCTGCCATTCGCGGCGGCGGTGCTCGAAGGAGAAGGGCGCGGCGTACACCGCGAGCACGTCCAGCCGCTCGGGCGCGAGCAGCGCCCACGCCAGCGCGAACTGGTCGTCGATCTCGTTGGCGGCGTCGGTGTCGATCACCACGCGCGGCCGGCCGTCGGCGGCGCGCGGCTCGGCCAGGCGCTCGGCGTACCAGGCGGCGGGGCGTTGCAGCATCAGGGCCGCGGCGGAATGTTCAGGCCGCGCTCCACCGCCGGCCGCGCGACGAAGGCCTTCAGCACGCGCTGCACGTTCGAGAACTGCTCGAAGCCGACGAGCTCGCCCGCGCCGTAGAAGCCGACGAGGTTGCGCACCCACGGCAGCGTGGCGATGTCGGCGATCGTGTACTCGTCGCCCATCATCCACGCGCGATCCGTCAAGCGCTGCTCGAGCACGCCGAGCAGCCGCTTGGTCTCGGCCACGTAGCGGTCACGCGGGCGCTTGTCTTCGTAGTCCTTGCCGGCGAACTTGTGGAAGAAGCCGAGCTGGCCGAACATCGGTCCCACGCCGCCCATCTGCCACATCAGCCACTGCAGCGTCTCGTAGCGCAGGGCTTCGTCCTTGGGCATCAAGCGGCCGGTCTTGGCGGCCAGATAGACCAGGATCGCGCCCGACTCGAACAGCGCCAGCGGCTTGCCGTTGGGGCCGTTCGGATCGACGATCGCCGGGATCTTGTTGTTCGGGTTCAGCGACAGGAACTCGGGCGTGAGCTGGTCGTTGCTGTCGAAGCTGACGAGGTGCGCCTCGTACGGCAGGCCGGTTTCTTCGAGCGCGATCGAGACCTTGACGCCGTTGGGCGTGGGCAGCGAGTAGAGCTGCAGGCGGTCAGGGTGCTGCGCGGGCCATTTCTTGGTGATCGGGAAAGCGCCGAGGTCGGTCATCTTTGTGCTCGCAACGTGGGATGGCATTGATTCTGGCCGCGCGATACTGAATGCGCCGCGCCGCCATGAAAAGCCCCATGAGTTCGCCAAATGCGCTGATCGACGCTCTGCGCACCGCTTTCGCGGCGCGCGCCGACGCCGTGCAAGCCCTGCCGATGCAGGCCTACATGAAATCGGCGCTGCCGTTCTACGGCATTGCCGCGCCGCTGCGGCGCCGGCTCACGGCCGAGGCCGTGAAGGCGCATCCCTGCGCCGACACCGCCGCGCTGGCGCTCACGATGCGCACGCTGTGGCGCGGCGCTCGCTTTCGCGAAGAGCGCTACGCGGCGGTGGAGCTGCCTCGCCTGGGGCGTGCGCACCCGAAACTCGTCAACCTCGAACTGCTGCCGGTCGTCGAAGAGATGGTGGTCAGTGGCGCGTGGTGGGACCTCGTGGACGATCTCTCCGCCAACGTGATCGCGCGTTTGCTCGAGCGCCATCCGGGCGAGATGAAACCCCTGCTGCGCCGCTGGGCGCGGGCAGACGATCTGTGGCTGCGCCGCGCAGCCCTGCTGTGCCAACGCAGCCTGGACGCTGCGCACTTCGACGCGGTGCTGCTCTACGAGACGATCCTGCCGTCGATCGGCAAGGGCCGTTTCACCGACGAGTTCTTCATCCGCAAGGGCATCGGCTGGGCGCTGCGCGAGCGCTCGTATGCAGCGCCCGGCGAAGTGCAGGCCTTCTGCGAGGAGTACGCTGCGCAGCTCGCGCCGCTGACGGTGCGTGAAGCGTTGAAAGTCATCAACAAAAGGAGCCCAGACGATGGCTGAGAAGAAGAAGGCCAAGGACGGCTTGTCGAAGAAGGACTATCTCGAAAAGCTGGAGCCGCTGCAGCTGGAACTCAACCAGATGGCGCGTTGGCTGCAAGCCACCGGCAAGCGATTGCTCGTGATCATCGAAGGCCGCGACACGGCGGGCAAGGGCGGCGTCATCGCGGCGATTTCCGACACGCTCAATCCGCGCCAGTGCCACGTCGTCGCGCTCGGAAAACCCAGTGACCGTGAGCGCACGCAGTGGTACTTCCAGCGCTACGTGCCTTACCTGCCGGCGGCCGGCGAGGTCGCGCTGTTCGACCGCAGTTGGTACAACCGCGCGGGGGTCGAGCCGGTGATGGGCTTTTGCACGCCGGCGCAAACGGCGGCGTTTCTCGAACAGACGCCGGCCTTCGAGAAGCTGCTGGTCGATGACGGTGTCCTGCTCTTCAAGTACTGGCTCACCGTCGATCAGGCGAAACAGGAAGAGCGCTTCGCCGAGCGGCTCGAAGACCCGATGAAACGCTGGAAGCTTTCGCCGATCGACCTGAAGGCGCGCGAGAAGTACGCCGACTACACCAAAGCGCGCCAGCGCATGCTCGATGCCACGCACACCAAACACGCGCCGTGGACGCTGGTCGATTTCAACGACCAGAAGCGCGGCCGCCTGGCGCTGATCCGCCACCTGCTCGACCATTTGCCGGACACGAAAGTGCCCGACGAGAAAGTCGTCTTCCCGCCGCTGCCAGGCAACCCGCTGAAGGAATCGTTCAAAGGCAGGTTCAAACCCATCTGAAGCCCGGGCCGCCGGTGTTCCTTTCGTAGCCACTTCGTCATGTGATCGGCCTACAGTCGGCGCCCGAGCGCACCGGTCGGCGCGTTCTTCGGTTTCAGCTCTCGAAGGAATACAGACATGGCTTCAATCATCGAGTCGATCGCATCGTCATTCGGCCCCGACATCATCGGCAAGCTCGCCCCGGCACTCGGCGCCGACAGCTCGGCGGTGGGCAAGGGCCTCGGCGCGCTCGGGCCTTTGTTGCTCAACGGCATGTCGAGCATGGCCGGCACACCGGCCGGCGCGGAAGGGTTGTTGAAGGCGCTGCCGCAGGGCGGCGGCGGCATGCTCTCGAGCCTGCTCAGCAGCGTCTTCAGCGGTGGCGGCGCCTCGGCGCTCGGCGGCATGGCTGGCGGCGGCATCCTCAGCGCGTTGCTCGGCCCGGGCATCAACGCCGTCGGCTCGTCGATCTCGCGCGCGGTCGGCTTCAACGTCACGCCGCTGCTCAGCCTCGTCGCCCCCGCGGCGCTCGGTGCGGTGGCCAAGATGGTCAAGGACAAAGGCTTGAACGCCAGCAACATCGGCCCGGCGCTGGCGCAAGAAAGGTCAGCGTTCTTCGACAACCCGGCCAACGCCGAGCAGGTATCGCTGGTGCGCGCGGCCGTGTCGGCCGGCGACAAGGCCGCGACGACGATCCACGGCTACGGGGCCGAGTGGACGCGTGTGCAGGCCGCCCCTGCCGCCGCGCTGATGATGGTCGCCACCTCGGACCTGTCAGGCCCCGTGGGTTCGATCAAGGAAGTGCAAGCCGCGACCCAGGCGCTGGCCGCCGCGGCGCACAAAGCCGAGCCGACCTCGCTGCTGGCGGCTGCGTTTGGTTCGGGACTCGGCGCCGACATGCTCAAGCAAGTGCGCGAGCTCGCACCGACGAAGGACAAGCTGCTCGACATCGTCAAGGCCGGCGCGGCGTCGGTGGTCTCGAAGTCGCCGGCCGAAGCGGCGGCCTACAAGGCGACGATCCTGGCCGTGGCCAAGGCCGCGGCCGAAGCGTCGAAGGAAGGCGGCTTCCTTGGCATCGGCGGCACGCTGGTCAGCAAGGATGAGCAGGCAGCGCTGGATCAGTTGAGCGCAGCGCTGGTCTGACGTCACCCGTTCGCACTGAGCCTGTCGAAGGACAGGCTCAGCCCGAACGGATTCACAGCGGATAGATCAGCGAGTTGGCGATCAGCTCGCTGTCGAAGACCACGCGCTTGTCGGCAAAGCGCAGGCCGTCGGGCGTGACCTGCACCGTGTCGAGATAGCGGCCGACGTTGAACACGCTGCTCGGCTCGCTCGGCTTGGTGCGGAACACCGCGTAGTTGGCTTCGGTCCTGATCGTGTCGCCACGGGCTTCAAGCACCCGCGGCACGCCGATCACATGGCGCTGGTAGTACGGCTCGTGGAACAGCGTGTTGCTGATGCCATAGACACGGTCGCGCAACATGCCCTGGCTTTCGAAGGCCATCGTGCACAGCGGCAACCCTTGATCGAAGTTCTCGCGCGGCTGCACGCGGTAGTGGCAGTCGGCGGTGAAGAACTCGGGCCAGCGCTCCCAGTCGCCGGCGTCGAGCACAGCCGCGTAGTCGGCGTACAGCGCCAGCAGTTGCTGAAACTTCTCTGGGCTCATAGCCCCATCACCTCGCGCCAGTACGAGTACATGCCGCGGATCAGCGTCTCGGTGACCATGTGCTCGGTGTCGCCGACGTCGCGGCCACCGAGTTCGGCGAGTGTGGAGCGCGACGCGTCGGCGTCGAAATTGTTCTGGCTGAACTCGATGACCTCGCCGTCGTCGGCCGAGACAAAACCCGCAGGTCCGAACAGGTTGGCCTGGCGCAAGCGGCGCTGCGTCATCTCGGGCGTGTCGTCGGCGAAGCCGAAGTGCGTCCACACGAAATCGAACTCACCGACGCCGCGCGGCTGGATGTGGCGCGTCGAGACGCTGTTGACCTGCTGCTGGAAGATCACGCTCGGGAAGAGCGTCATCATCACTGCGGTCGGGCCGCCCCACCAGGCTTCCGGCACGACATCGAGAAAACGGTCGTCGTTCAACTGCATCGCGGCCTTGAAGCTGGACACACCGGCGGTCACGGTGCTGTCGGCCGGTTTGGCCGCACCGCGCTCGGAGATCATGGCCGCGTGCCGGTGCTTGGCATCCATGCGCAGGGCCGACTTGTTGTCGGCGCGCCAGAGGCCGAAGGTCACGAACCAGGTGTGCAGCAGGCCCGGGTGGTACGGGTCCTTGATGTTCTCCTGCATCAGCTTCCAGTTGCCGGGGATGCGCTGGCGGCTGCGGCCGAGCAGCACGAGTGGGCGGCCGTTGAACAAGCGGTCGTACCAGCGCAGGATCTCGGGGCCGAGAAAATCTTCGAGCGACTCGATGTGTTCGTCGAACGACGCGAAGACCACGCCGCCGCGGCGCGCCACGCGCAGCTTGGTCAAACCATGTTCGTTGGTGTTGAAGTCGGCCGGCATGCCGCCCTGCCACTTTTTTCCATCGGGGCCGTCCTGACGCACGCCGCGTTTGAGCGGCACGCCTTGCAAGTCACCGGCGAGGGTGTAGCTCCACTGGTGGTAAGGGCAGATGAACGAGGTGGCTGTGCCGTGACGCTCGCGACAGAAACGCATGCCGCGGTGCGCGCAGACGTTTTCGACGACGTTGATCGTCTCGCCGTCGGCATCGCGCACGACGATCACCGAGCGCTCGCCGATCACCGTGCGGATGAAGTCACCGGCTTCGGCAGCTCGGCTTCGAGCGCGACATAACACCAGTGGCCGCTGTAGAACAGGCGCTCCAGTTCGCGCTGGTACACCGCCGGGTCGGTGTAGGCCCAGAAGGGAATCTGGTGGGTTTGCGGGCCGTTCCACGACGGCATGGCAGGCGCAAGGCTCATGGCGACCGACTGTATCGCCGCCGCCGGCCGCGAATCAACCGATCCAGGGCTTGTTCGGCAGCTCGTTTGGGTTGGCCTTGCCGGCGCCGGCCGGGAAATGCTTTTCGAGCAGCGCCTCGACGGCGTCGATCGCCAGCCCCAAGCCGGCTTCGAACTTGCCGGCGCGCAGCGGCTCACGCATCGCCTCGATGATCCGTTGCCACTCGGCGTCTGACACGTGCGCCTTCAAGCCGCGGTCGGCAACGATCTCGATCTTGTGCTCGGCGTACAGCAGATAGATCAGCACGCCGTTGTTGAACTCGGTGTCCCAGACACGCAGCTTGCCGAACATGGCGATCGCGCGGTCGCGCACCGACAGGCGCTTCCACAGGTACGAGGTCGGCAGGCCGGCTTCGATGCACAGGCGGATTTCGCCGCTGTGCAGCTTTTCGCTGTCGTGCACGCGGCCTTCCAGACGTTTCAACGCGCTGTCGTCCAGCACGCGGCGCACATCGGCTTCGTCGTACGAGCGGTGCTTCAGGATGCGCATCAGGCGGCCCATCACCAGTCTCCCCCGGCCCCGCCGCCGCCGAAGTCGCCGCCACCGCCGGAGCTGAATCCGCCCCCGCCACCACCGCCGCCGAAACCGCCTCCGCCCATGCCGCCAGTCCAGCCGCTGCCCCCCACCCAGCCGCCATGGTGGCGGCTGCTGGTGCGTGCGAAGCGCGAGCCCAGGCCGCCGAGCAATGCGAGCATGAAGCCGATGACACCGCCGACACCCGCGAAGATCAGGCTCTGTGTGACGAACCAGGCGATGCCGCCGCCGGCCGCACCCGCGGCGATCGAACCGAGGCCACGGCCGAAGATGCTGCGCAGCACGGTGGCCAGGATCGGCAGCGCGACGAAAGCGAAGAGCAGCAACTCGAGCGGCGCAAAACCGAAGTCAGACGCGCCGCCACGGCGATCGCGTGCGGTCGGCGCCGGCAGGTTCTCGCCCTTGATGCGCGAGATCAGCGCATCGACGCCGGCATCGATGCCGCCTGCGAAGTCGCCGGTCTTGAAGCGCGGACTGATCGTCTCAGCAACGATCCTGCGCGCCGCCAGATCCGGCACCGCGCCCTCGAGCGCCTTGGCCGGTGCGATCCACAGCTTGCGGTCGTTCTTGGCGACGACGACGAGCAGGCCGTCGCCGACATCGCGCCGGCCGACTTTCCACGTCTCGCCGACACGCTGCGCGAACGAGGCGATGTCTTCGGGTTGCGTCGTCGGCACCATCAGCACGACGATCTGCGGCCCGGCCTCGGCTTCGAACGCCGCCAATTTGCCGATCAGGTTCTGCGACTCGACCGCGGTCAGCGTGCCGGTGAGGTCGATGACGCGCTCGGACAGCGGCGGAATGGTGACCAGCGGCTGGGCCCACGCCGATGCAACGAAGACCAAGAGCAGCAACGCCAGTTGCCGCAGTACGCGCAGGGTAACCAGCACCGTGGGGGGGTTCAAAGGGTCGTGGCAAGTCACCGTTCGCACTGAGGTATCGAAGTGCGCGCCACGTTCTGCGCGCGGGGCTTCGATACCTCAGCCCGAACGGACCCAATTATTTTGACGCCGGCTTCTCGAAGCTCACCGCCGGCGGCGTCGAGATCTGCGCTTCGTTGGCCACGGTGAAGCTCGGCTTGACTGCGTAGCCGAAGATCATCGCCGTGAGGTTGGTCGGGAACTGGCGCGCCAGCACGTTGTAGTCGGCCACCGTCTTGATGTACTTGTTGCGCGCCACGGTGATGCGGTTCTCGGTGCCTTCCAATTGCACGCGCAGATCCTGGAAGCCCTGGTTGGCCTTCAGGTTCGGGTAGTTCTCGGTGACGACGAGCAGGCGCGACAGCGCGCTGGAGAGCTCGCCCTGCGCCGCCTGGAACTTGGCAAAGGCCTCCGGGTTGTTGATCGTCTCCGGCGTGACCTGCATCGACGTCGCCTTGGCGCGCGCCTCGACCACCTTGGTCAGCGTCTCCTGCTCGAAGTTGGCCTCGCCCTTGACGGTGGCGACGATGTTCGGAATCAGGTCCGCGCGGCGCTGGTACTGGTTCAGCACCTCGGCCCACGAGCCCTTGACCGTTTCGTCCAAGGTCTGGAATTGGTTGTAGCCGCAGCCGGACAGAGTCAGGGCGGCGCCCACGGCAGCCATCAAGGCAAGAGCGCGGCGGATCACAGTCATGGATGACACCTCTTTGGTTTCGGGTGCGCGGATGCTACCCGAGCCACCATATATGACCTTGGGGCTTTCCTTCAAGGGCCGTTGCGCCAAGGCCGGCGAGCGGAGGAATCGTGCGGCCACGCGCCTCCGTGCATCCACGGGTTCTCATTGGCGACGGCTGCCTTCAGGATGACGGCAGCCGCCACGAACCTCAATCCAACGTCTGCCGATAGCGCTTCAACGCCACTGCACCCGCCACGAACAAGAACGCCAGCAGCGGCCACAGCTCGGGCAGCACGTGCAGCGCATCGTGCCCCTTCAGCATGATGCCGCGCACGATGCGCAGGAAGTGCGTCAGCGGCAGCACCTCGCCGAGGGTCTGCGCCCAGCCGGGCATGCCGCGAAACGGGAACATGAAGCCCGACAGCAGCATCGACGGCAGGAAGAAGAAGAACGTCATCTGCATCGCCTGCAACTGGTTGCGCGCCAGCGTGCTGAAGGTGAAGCCCACGGCGAGGTTGGCGAGCATGAAGACGCCGATCATCGCCAGCAGCAGCACGATGCTGCCCTCCATCGGCACCTCGAACAGCAGCGCCGCCGCGATCAGGATGACGCCGAGCTGGATGTAGCCGATGACGACATAGGGCGCGATCTTGCCGACCATGACTTCGAACGGCCGCACCGGCGTGGCGAGCAGGTTTTCCATCGTGCCGCGCTCGCGCTCGCGCGTCATCGCCAGGCTGGTCAGCAT
Organism: uncultured beta proteobacterium; assembly: GCA_963814385.1. Lineage (GTDB taxonomy): Bacteria > Pseudomonadota > Gammaproteobacteria > Burkholderiales > Burkholderiaceae_C > CADEEN01. Next base: position 104,152 of record CAWFCX010000043.1, on the reverse strand, counting down.
GACCATCGTCATCGTCAGGATGGTGCCGATCAGGCCGGGCACGATGTTGTAGCGCGACAGGCCCTCCGGGTTGTAGCGGCGGTGCACGCGCAGCTCGAAAGGTGCGGCGCTGGCGTTGAGTGACGCCAGCGGGCCTTTCAGGTCATGGCCGAGGGCGAGGCCGGCGACGTTGCCGAGCGCCGCGATCGCGTTGCCCGAGGCCGAGGGGTCGGTGGCATCGACCGAGACCAGCACGGCCGGCTTCTCGCCGCGCAACACGCGTTGCGTGAAGTCGTTCGGGATGACGACCATGAACTGCGCGTCGCCGTCTTCGATCAGCGCTTCGGCGTCACGCTCGCTGGTGCCAGTGTGGATGACCTTGAAGTAGCCGGTGTTCTGCAACGCCGCCGACAGGCTGCGCGCCAGCGGTCCGCTGTCGGCCGAGACAATCGCCGTCGGCAGCCCTTTGGGGTCGGTGTTGATCGCGTAGCCGAACAACACCAGCTGCAGGATCGGCACGCCGATGGCCATCGCGAACGTCAGCCGGTCGCGCAGCATCTGCTGGAATTCCTTGATGAAGATGGCCAACAAGCGCTGCCAGGAGAAGGCTGTTCATGCGGCAGCCTTCGCGAAGTTGTCCGGCGCGTCGGCGAGCAGGCTGATGAAGACGTCTTCGAGGTTGGCCTCGGTGTGCTTCCACGTCAGGCCTGCGGCGTTGCGCCACGGTGCAATGGCTGCATCGAGCGCGGCTGCATCGCGCCCCGCCACATGCAGCGCGTTGCCGAACGCGGCCACCGACAGCACACCGGGCGCGGCTTTCAGCGGCGCCACCAGCGGCGTCAACGCTTCGCCCTGCACCGCCCACACCGTGAGCGCCGCGTCGCGCACGATCTCGCGTTCGGTGCCGCGCGCGAGCACCTTGCCGTAGGCGATGTACACGAGCTCGTGGCAGCGCTCGGCCTCGTCCATGTAGTGCGTCGAGACGAGCACGGTGATGCCTTCGCCGGCGAGCGCGTGGATCTGGTCCCAGAACTCGCGCCGCGCTTTCGGATCGACGCCGGCCGTGGGTTCATCGAGCAGCAGCAGCCGCGGCTCGTGCATCAGGCAGGCGGCAAGGGCCAGGCGCTGCTTCCAGCCTCCCGACAGCGCGCCCGCGAGTTGCTTCTGCCGCGACGCAAGGCCCAAGCGTTCGAGTGTGCGATCAACCGTGTCGCGCCGGTTCGGCAGCTCGTACAGGCGCGCGATGAACTCGAGGTTCTCGCGGATCGACAAGTCTTCGTAGAGACCGAAGCGCTGTGTCATGTAGCCGACCTCGCGCCGGATCTGTGGCGCCTCGCGCCGCAAGTCCATGCCCAGGCATTGACCTTCTCCCGCATCGGGCGTCAACAGCCCGCAGAGCATGCGGATCGTCGTCGTCTTGCCGCTGCCGTTGGGGCCGAGGAAACCGCAGATGCGGCCGGCCGCGACTTGCAGCGTCACGTCATCGACGACGGCGCGGCCGTCGTAGCGCTTGGTGAGGCCACGCACATCGATGGCGAGGGGACCGACAGCACCGCGCACGACGGTTGCGTCGTACGACCCTCCGAGAGGGTCGGGCCTCGCTTGGGGCGGCCCGGCGCTCGGCCCGGTCGCGCTCATGACGTCGCGGCAACGGGTTTTACATCGACCGGCTGCCCCGGCTTGAGTCGTGCGCCGTCCTTTGCATCGGGCCGCGCCTCGACCATGAACACCAGCCGCGAGCGCTGCGAGTTCGAATAGATCACCGGCGGCGTGTATTCGGCGCGGGTGGCAATGAAGTCGATGCGCGCGGCGATCGGCGCGCCGCAGCCATCACAGCGCAGCTCGACGTTCTGGCCCAGCTTCAAGGCACCGAGTTCGGTTTCGGGCACGAAGAAGCGAGCCTTCACCGCGCCCGGCGGCAGCAGCGCGATCACCGGCTGGCCCGGGTTGACCCACTCGCCGACGCGAAACAGCGTGTCGGCCACCAGCGCGTCGTCGGGTGCTCGCTGCTGCTTTTGCTGCTCGCGCCACTGCGATTGCGCCAGGGCAGAGCGCGCAGCGTCGGACAGCGCGTCGGCCGCGGCGCGTTCGTCGGCGCGCGCCGGCAGCCGCGCCACACGCAGCGCCGCTTCCAGCTCGGCCACATGGGCTTGCGACTGGTTCGCCGCGGTGCGTGCATCGTCGAGCCGCGACGGCGAGAGGAAGCCCTGCGCCACGAGCTGTTGCGCGCGCTTGAGTTCGCTCGCCGCCAGCGCGGCCTGGGCCCGCGCCTGAACGAGCTGCGCCTGCGTGACCGCGACCTCTTCCTTGCGCCGGCCTTTGTCGGTGTTGTCCGCTTGGGCTTGTGCGCTCGTCGCGCGCGCCTGCGCCTCCTCGCGCGCCGCCCGCTCGCTGGCACTGTCGAGCGCGAACAGCGCCGCGCCGCGGGCCACGTTCTCGCCGCGCCTGACGGCCAGCGTCGTCAGCGCGCCGCCGATCGGCGAAGCGACATAGATGTAGTCACCTTCGACGTAGCCCGACCACAGCCGCTCGGGCGCGCGCTGGCAGGCGGTCAGCAGCAGCAACGCGCACAGCAGCCAGGGCCATCGGTTCATGAATCGACCTCCGCCAGCGGAGCTGGTCTTGAAGCATTTTCGGCCTGCGCCGCGCCGATATACTGATCCACATCAGCGCCGATTTGCACCAGCTTGCGGGCGCTTAATCAAATTCCGCTAAACAGGCTCATGCAACAGTCCGGCTCGATCGGTTCCGTCACCGCGCAACAGATGCTTTTCAGCGAGCCGCTGCCGCTGCGAAGCGGTGCGTTGCTCGCCGGCTACCAGCTCACCTACGAAACCTACGGCACGCTCAACGCCGACAAGAGCAACGCGGTGCTGGTGTGCCACGCGCTCAACGCCTCGCACCATGTCGCCGGCGTCGATGCCGCGGGCGCCACGGGCTGGTGGGACAACCTCGTCGGCCCGGGCAAGCCGCTCGACACCGAGCGCTTCTTCGTCATCGGCGTCAACAACCCGGGCTCGTGTTTCGGCTCCACGGGGCCGATGCATGTCAATCCGGCCACAGGCCAGCCGTACGGCGCCGACTTCCCCGTCGTCACGGTCGAGGACTGGGTCGATGCGCAGGCGCGATTGATCGACCGCCTGGGCATCAGGCAGCTCGCGGCCGTGCTCGGCGGCAGCCTGGGCGGCATGCAGGCGCTGGCGTGGACGCTGCGGTACCCGCTGCGCATCCGCCACTGCATCGGCGTGGCGACAGCGCCCAACCTGTCGGCCGAGAACATCGCCTTCAACGAGATCGCGCGCCGCGCCATCATCACCGACCCCGATTTCCACGGTGGCCACTTCTACGCGCACGGTGTGGTGCCGCGGCGCGGCCTGACGATCGCGCGCATGATCGGCCACGTCACGTACCTGAGTGACGACGTGATGGGCACGAAGTTCGGCCGCAAACTGCGCAAAGGCAACGGGGCTCTGAGCTTCGGCTACGACGTCGACTTCGAGATCGAGAGCTACCTGCGCTACCAGGGCGACAAGTTCAGCGACTACTTCGACGCCAACACCTACCTGCTGATCACGCGCGCGCTCGACTATTTCGACCCCGCCTCGGCGCATGGCGGTGACCTGGCACGCACCTTTGCCGATGTCAAAGCGCAGTTCCTGCTGATCAGCTTCACCACCGACTGGCGCTTCTCGCCGGCGCGCTCGCGCGAGTTGGTCAAGGCGTTGGTGACGAACCGGCATCGCGTCAGTTACGCCGAGATCGCGGCGCAACATGGCCACGACGCCTTCCTGCTCGACGATGCGCGCTACCACGGCGTGCTGGCCACCACCTTCGACCGCATCGCGGCCGAGTTCACGAAGGACACACGGTGCGCCGCGCTGACTTGAAAGGCATTGCGCAGGCCGGCGGCTGTACTGCGCCGGCTGCACCGCGCACCTGAAACCAAGATGACCCAACGCCGCGACCTCGACGTGATTGCCGATCTCGTGCCGGCCGGCTCGCGCGTGCTCGACCTCGGCTGCGGCAGCGGCGAGTTGCTGGCGCATCTCGTCGCGCACAAAAGTTGCAGCGGCTACGGCGTCGAGATCGACGACACGAATCTGAAGGCCGCGATGGCGCGCGGCATCGACGTGCTGCAGCTCAACCTCGAAGAGGGCTTGGCGATGTTCGGCGACGCCAGCTTCGACGTCGTGCTGCAACTCGACACGCTGCAGCACCTGCGCAATGCCGAGAAGATGCTGCTCGAAACGGCGCGCGTCGGCCGCATCGGCATCGTCAGTTTTCCCAACTTCGCGCACTGGCCGAACCGCCTGGCCGTGTTGCGCGGACGCATGCCGGTGACGAAGGTGCTGCCTTACCAGTGGTACGACACGCCCAACATCCGCGTCGGCACGCATGCCGATTTCGATGTGCTGGCACGCAAGAACGGCCTGTCGATCCTCGACAGCTTCGGCCTGCGCCACGGCCAGCCGGTGCGCTTCTGGCCCAACGCGCGGGCGAGCGTGGCGGTCTTCAAGTTCAAACGGCGCTGAAAGCCGACGAGCCGCTGGCATAGACTGTCCATGCGGCCCGCTCTTTGCCGAGAGTTCAGCGACGACACAAGGACCGGTTCCGAAGGTCTCGCACTGTGGGGTTCCCCCACGGTCAGCGTTTGAAAACAGGCATCACGCCGCGTGATCCGCAGCGCGCCACGGCGCACCCGTGATCACGCATCACCGGAAGGTCGGCACAGCGGCGGGCCGCCCTTGGCGCATCGGGAGGAGGCCTTGCACGATCGGTACCGGCACAGCGTAGCCCTTGGCTTGGCGCAAGCGATGCTTGCCGGACCCTTGCACCAAGCAGGGTTGGCGGCGCGGCTGGGCGCCGCCACCGGCGAGCGTGCGCCCTGGATCGATGCGCTGGCGCTGTCCATCACCGAGGCGTGCGCGTTGTCTTGGCCTTTGCAGCGCGCCGACAGGCTGGCCGCGCGCGTGCTGCAAGAGGCGGCGTTTCAAGACGCCTTCGCCCGCGCCGAAGCGCCGCGCCTGCGTCGCTACATTTTGCGAGGCGGCAAGCAACTGCCGCCGCCGCTGGGCCTCGAGAAGACCGATCTGCCGGCCCTGGCCACCGAGGGCGATCTGGCGGCATGGCTGGGCATCGACAGCGACACGCTCGGCTGGTTCATCGACGCCCCCGCGCGCCGCCGTCACGCTCCGTTGCCGCAACAGCACTACGGCTGGCGCTGGTGGCCCAAGCGCGACGGCGTGCGCATTCTCGAAGTGCCGCGCGCTCGGCTCAAGGCCTTGCAGCGCCGCGTGCACGATGGCCTGCTGGCGCGCGTTCCGGCGCATGAAGCCGCTTGCGGTTTTCTGCCGGGCCGCGGCCTGCTCGACCATGCGCGCCAGCATGTCGGCCAGCCGGTGCTGCTGCGCTTCGACCTGCGCGACTTTTTCGGCGGCGTGCCGGCGAGCCGCGTGCACGCGCTGTTCGCCACGCTCGGCTACAGCCCGGCGGTCAGCCGTGCGCTGACGGCGTTGACGACGAGCCGCGTGCCCGAGCCGTACCTGATGCGCTGGCGCGACGAGGGCCTGATCGGTCACGACCACGCGGCGCGCCTGCGCGCGGCCCACTTGCCGCAGGGCGCACCGTCGTCACCGGCGCTGGCCACCCTGTGCGCGTTCACGCTCGACTTGCGATTGGCCGCGCTGGCGCAAGGCTGCGCTGCGCGCTACAGCCGCTATGCCGACGACCTGGTTCTCTCGGGCGGCCACGGGCTGGCCGCACGGCGCTCGCAGATCGAAACGCTGGTGGGTGCCGCGGCGCGCGAAGAAGGCTTCGCCTTGCAGCACCGCAAGACACACTGCGCCACGCGCGCTGGCGCGCAGCGCGTCTGCGGCATCGTCGTCAACGACCGGCCGAATCTGCCAAGGAGCGAATTCGACCGGCTCAAGGCCGTGCTGCACCGCTGCGTCGTCGATGGACCGCGGGCGCAAAACCGCAGCGCGTTGGCCGACTGGCGCGGCCACCTGATCGGCCGCGTGTCGTGGGCACAGCAGATCAACCCAGTCAAAGGCGCGCGCCTCTCGGCGCTGCTATCGCGCATTGACTGGACGCGCTGACGTTGCTGTCAGACCATCGCCATCAGCACCGGCGGTGGCAGCAACTCCAGGCCCTCGGCGAGCAAAGCGGCGACGCAAAACGCATTGACCGGCGTGTCCGATGCGGCGGCCTCATCGCGTGGCGGCACCGCGCGCACGGCGCTGTGCAGGTGCCGCCCCAAGGCAGCGCCCGCGGCTTGGCCGACTTCGCCCCAGGCGCGGCGGCGCGCTTCGGCGCGCGAGCGGTGTTTGCTCTTGAGCTCGGAGAGGTCGCGCAAGCCGAGCGGCAGCGCCAAGCGATAGGCCAGCGGTGTGGCCCGCGTGGCATTGAACTTCTCCCAGAACTCGTCGTACGAGTTGCGAAAGCTCGAGGCGTACTTCGGCTCGTACGACATCTGCGCCAAGTGCTGCACGGCATAGATCTCGGTGAGGCCGCACAGCTGGCCCAGGCCGGCGAGTGCGGCCAGACAGAAGTACGGCGGCGAGTTCTGCTTGAAGCAGGCGCGAAACACCGTGATCTCGGGCCAGGTGTGCGTCTGGCAGCGTGTGATGAGCAGTGTCGGTCCACTGCGGCCGCCGAACATCGCGGCATCGGCCCAGACGAAGTTCATCGTGCCGATGCCGCGCCCGTCGGCGATCAGGCGCAGGCACAGGTCGCCTTCGACCATTTCGACGCCCGCCAGGCCGAGGTGCATCGAGAAGCGATGACCGTCGACTTCCGCCGACCACAACTCAAACCCCTCTCGCGAGTAGATCTGGTTCAGCAGCGCCTCGCTGAAGGTGGCGGCTTCTTGCCGGTAGTGGAAGAGCGCCGCCTCGAAACGCTGCGACAACGACAAGCCCTGCACCAAGTAGCCCGGATGGGAGATGAAGTGGAACGGATCCCAGGGCTGGCCATCTGCGCCCCGCTTGCGTTCGACCTGGCGCAGGTAGCCGTCGCTCGCCATGCGGCGCATCAGCTTCGGAAATGCCAGCACGCGCAAAGAGCCGAGCGCTCGCTTGAGCGCCGTCGAATGGCCCTTCTGGCGCTGGAAGTCGCCATGCATGGCCAGGAATGCGCGAACGAAAGAGGTCATGCGGGGAGGCCGGGCCAGGGAAGGCGAAACGGTCAACTTCAGCTGTCTTTGCCGGGGCTCGCAGCTTAATGCACAGGAATTGGTTACAGCCCCCCGCGCTGCGGTGGTGGGATCGCCCGCGGTGCGCGCCCCCGAGGGCCCTGAATAATGCGGGCGTGCCGCTCGCCACCCCCTCTGCACCGCGCAGGCCGCCGCGCCTGCCGCTGTACCTCGACCTGATCCGCTGGAACCGGCCCGCCGGCTGGCTGTTGCTGCTCTGGCCCACCCTCTCGGCGCTGTGGATCGCGGCGGACGGCTTCCCGGGCTGGCACCTGCTCGCGGTGTTTGTGCTCGGCACGGTGCTGATGCGCAGTGCCGGCTGCTGCGTCAACGATGTCGCCGACCGCGACTTCGACCGCCACGTCAAGCGCACGGCACAGCGCCCGGTGACCCGCGGGGCGGTGTCGCCACGCGAGGCGCTGTGGCTCGGCGCCGTGCTGGCGCTGCTCGCCTTCGGCCTCGTGCTGACGACCAACCCGCCGACGATCCTGCTGTCGTTCGCGGCGCTGGCCATCACGCTCGCCTACCCGTATGCGAAGCGCCTGGTCTCGATGCCGCAGGCCGTGCTCGGCTTGGCCTTTTCGTTCGGCATCCCGATGGCCTTTGCGGCCGTTTTGGGCGGCCCCCGCTGGACGCTCGACGGCGTGCCGTGGCCGGCCTGGGCGCTGCTGGCGTCGAACCTGTTCTGGGTGCTGGCCTACGACACCGAGTACGCGATGGTCGATCGCGACGATGACTTGAAGATCGGCATGAAGACCAGCGCCATCACGCTCGGCCGCTTCGACGTGGCCGGCGTGATGGCGTTCTATGCCCTGCACTTGGCCTCATGGGCGCTGATCGGCCGGGCGATGGGCCTCGGCCCGTGGTTCTACGCCGGCGTGGCCGCGGCAACTGCGCAGGCGTTGTGGCATTTCACGCTGATTCGCCAGCGCTCACGCGACGGCTGCTTCAAGGCCTTTCGCGCCAACCACTGGCTCGGCTTCGCACTGTTCGCCGGCACCGCGATCGACCTGGCGTTGCACTGAACCCTTGTGCGACCGGCCGGCGCGTATTTCCAAGCAAGGGCGGCGGATCCGGCTTTGCCGGTCCGCTGGCGGCGCCTTGCAGGCCGCGCGCTCGCAGTGCTTGCGCTCTTCGCCAGGCACAAACAGTCCACTGGACTGTTTGTGTCCGGGCTCAGCCCCCTTGAGGGGGAGCGGCGAAGCCGCTCCAGGGGTGGGTCAGTTCGACTCTTTGATCAAGCGGCCCGAAGCCGACTGGATCGGCCGCGCGTTCATCGGGTACAGCCGGGCAAAAACCCCCAACTGATCGTGCGAGGCCTGCACCGGCTGCTTCATCACCATCCACAGCACGCCTTCGCTGCACGGCGGCGTGGTCAGCGAGCCCATGTAGGTGAAGTAGCCACGCTCGGCCGGCAGCAGGCGCTCCAAGTCGAGCGTGCCGCGCGCGTTGACGGTGTCGCCTTTTTCCAGCGGCAGGTTGTTCCAGACCTGCTGCAACTGGCCCTGCACGCTGCCGCGCTCGATCAACACCGCGACCACCGCGAGCCGACCTTCCAGACTCTTGTGCACGAAGTGCGCCACCATGTCGAAGCGCCGGCCATCGATGCTCTCTTCAGACGGCCGATGGAAGTGGAACTGGATCAGCTCGAAGCGCTGGCCCATGACCTCGATGCTGTTGCCCGACGGCAGGTTGACCTGGATCGTGTGGCCGTTGTCCTGCACTTTGAAGACCGATGGCTTGTAGTCGAAGGTCACCGCATCGAGCGACAGCTTGAGGCCCTCGCGGATGTCGATCGGGCTCTGCCGCTTGCCCGCGGAGCAGGCCGAGAACTCGGGCTTCATCTGGCCCCAGGCCTCGGGCCCGCCCGCCCCGTCGTAGGACCAGTGCGACGCGTGCGCTGCGGCGTGCCGCGGGGCGGCGTGCGGCACGCCGTGCCCGGCCGCACCCGCGTGCGCCGTTGCACCGCCAGCTCGCGACGTGACACGCACCACCGGGCTGCTGGCCCCGGCCTCACCGGCCGATTGGCCGCCGAACTTCTGCACCAGCCGCCGTTGGATGATCACCAGGCCGTCGGTGTTGGCATCGGCGGCCGGTGGGGCCGGCGCCGGCTTGGCGGCAGCGGCGGATGCGGCGGGTGCGGAGTGCGCCGCCGCCGCAGCGGAAGCCGCAGCACTGTGAGTCGGCGGCGCGGCCACCGCGGGCTTCGGCGCGTGCGCCGTGGCGGGGTGCTTTGCTGCGCCATGGTCGTCACTGGCGCGCGCCGGCGCGGGCAGCGCGGCCCAGGCCGCGGCGGCCAGGGTGCTCAGCATCCATCGAGTGGCGCGCCGGGGCGCGCGCAGGGTGCGGGGGTTTTGCGGTCTCATCGTCGGTGCTCCATGCCAACTGGCGGTGCGACTTGCGCACCGGGCTTGGTCGGCATATCGGCCGGTTCGCAGCGAACCTGAGCCGCCGCACTCGACGCGGCGAGAAACCCGCTCAGCGGCCGAGTTCTTCGGCCCGCGTGCGCGCGGCGAGCAGCGCACGCACCACGGCATTCTTCACGCCACTGGCGTCGAGCGACGTGATCGCGGCATGCGTCGTGCCGCCTTTGGAGGTGACGCGCTCTCGCAGCGTGGCCGGCGATTCGCTCGACTGCATCGCCAGTTGCGCGGCGCCGGCGATCGTTTCCTGCGCCAGTCGGCGCGCGGCCGCCGCCGGCAAGCCCATCTGCGTGCCGGCCTCGACCATCGCTTCGAGCAGATAGAACACATAGGCCGGGCCCGAGCCCGACAGCGCGGTCACCGCGTCGAGGTCGGCTTCGGCACCGAACCAGAGCAGGGTGCCCGTGGGTGCGAGCACGCGCTCGACCGCGGCACGGTCATCGGCGCTGGCCGCAGCGCGCGCAAACAGACCAGAGATGCCCTTGCCAATCAGCGCCGGTGTGTTGGGCATGGCGCGCACGACACGCTGGCTGCCGGTGGCCAGCGCGATTGCGTCGCTGCGCACGCCGGCCATCACCGAGAGTTGCAGCGCGCCGCCGGCATGGGCAGCACACGCGGCCGCCGCTTCGGCAAAGCTTTGCGGCTTGACAGCCCAGACCACGATGTCGGCATTGCGCAAGGACGCGTCGGCCTGCGCGAGCAGCTTGATGCCGGGCCGCGCGGCGGCGATGCGCTGGCGCTGCTCGTCCCAAGGCTCGACAACGGTGATCGACTCCGACGGCCAGCCGCCCCACAACAAGCCGCCGAAGATGGCGCCGGCCATGTTGCCGCCGCCGATGAATGCGAGACGAAGCTGAGTCATAAGGCCTCGCGCCGGGCCGCCCCAAGGGCTACGCAGTGGCCCCAACAGGTCCATGGGGGCAGTAAACGAAGTGAACGTGGGAGTCTCATGGATCGAGTTTAGGCCGCGGCATGAATGCCGCGGCAGTAGGCCATGCAAAGCCGGCATCAACCATCTTCCAAAGCCGCCCCGCCTCGGCCTACAGTGCTGCACCCGACGGCGCACGGCTCACGAGGCGGCGCGCACCGGCATCCAACATCAACGGAGACATCTCGTCATGAACCTCAGCTACGTCACCAGCCACCCCGACAGCCCGTGGAGCTCCTACCTGATGCAGGTCGATCGCGTGGTGCCTTATCTGGGCAAGCTGTCGCGCTGGGCCGAAACGCTGAAGCGGCCCAAGCGCACGCTGATCGTCGACATTCCGATCGAAATGGACGACGGGCAGATCGGCCACTTCGAAGGCTTCCGCTCGCAGCACAGCCTGACGCGCGGCCCCGGCAAGGGCGGCGTGCGCTACCACCCGGACGTGACGCTCGAAGAGGTGATGGCGCTGGCGGCGTGGATGACGATCAAGACCGCCGCGGTGAACCTGCCGTACGGCGGCGCCAAGGGCGGCATCCGCGTCGATCCGAAAAAGCTCTCGCTGAAAGAGCTGGAAAAACTGACGCGCCGCTACACCAGCGAGATCGGTCTGATCATCGGCCCGCAGCAGGACATCCCGGCGCCCGACGTCAACACCAACGGCCAGATCATGGCCTGGATGATGGACACGTACTCAATGAACACCGGCGCCACCGCCACCGGTGTTGTCACCGGCAAGCCGATCCATCTCGGCGGCTCATTGGGTCGCATCAAATCCACCGGCCGCGGTGTCTTCGTCACCGGCCGCGAGGCCGCGCGGCGCATCGGCTTGAAGCTGGACGGCGCCAAGGTCGCGGTGCAAGGCATGGGCAACGTCGGCTCGTCGGCGGCGGAGCTGTTCGGCCAGGCTGGCGGCAAGATCGTCGCTGCGCAGGATCACACCGGCAGCATCCACAACAGCAACGGCTTTGATCTCTCGCTGCTGATCCCGCACATCAAGGAAACCGGCGGCGTCGGCGGCTTCAAGGGCGCCGAGCCGATGGACAACGAAACGTTCTGGGACGTGCCCTGCGACATCCTGGTCCCGGCCGCGCTCGAAGGCCAGATCACGCCGGCGCGTGCGCAGCGCCTCAAGGCCAAGCTCGTGCTCGAAGGCGCGAACGGCCCGACCAGCCCGGCAGCCGACGACATCCTGGCCGACCGCGGCGTGCTCGTCGTGCCCGACGTGATCTGCAACGCCGGTGGCGTGACCGTGTCCTACTTCGAGTGGGTACAGGACTTTTCGAGCTTCTTCTGGAGCGAAGACGAGATCAACGTGCGCCTGGACAAGATCATGGTCGATGCGCTGAAGAAGATCTGGGACACCGCGGATCGGCACAAGACAACGCTGCGCACCGCGACATTTGCGGTGGCCTGCGAGCGGATTCTGATGGCGCGCGAGGAGCGCGGGCTTTATCCCTGAGCGCTACTTCGGCGCGGCCGATGCCGGCATGCTCGGTGCGGTCGGCGGTGGCGCAGACGCAGCGGCGGGCGGTACGACTGGGACCGGCGTCGGCACGACGACGCCCGGCCCGATCGGGATGTCTTGCGTTGCGGTCACGCTGGTCACGAAGTAGCGCGTCTCGCCGAAGCAGCTCGTCGGCAGGCCGACCTTCTCTTCGTAGTGCAGCGTCACGCGCTTGCCAGTGGCGGCGCTGACCTCTTTGGCAACGGCGTCGTTGTGCACGGTGAAGTAAAACTTCTCCACCGAGCTGCCGGGCAATGAGACCAGCGCCAGCTCGCCTTCCCAGGTCTTGCAGACCCAGCCCTTGTGCGAAAACTTTTGCACCCAACCGGCGCGCTCGCCGCTCGAATAGCTCCATTGCACCGCCAGCCAGAAGTAGGCAGCGACGAGCAGCGCGATGACGAACAGGGCAGCGAGAAAGCGGATCAGCATGGGCAGCAGCACAGTGGGTCGTACAGACCCGCATCGTCGCACACCGTCGCCCTGGCTACGATGCTGGCCTGCTTGTCAAAGAGGGGGGCTTCATGCTTCGCCGTTCGTTGATCACCACTGCCGCTGCGCTTTGTTTTGCGGCACCTGTCGTGGCCCAAACCCCCTGGCCCACCAAGCCGGTAAAGATCGTCGTGCCCACCGGCCCCGGCAGCTCGCTCGATCTGATCGTGCGGGCGATGAGCGACAAGCTCGGTGCGCGCTGGGGCCAGCCGGTGGTGGTCGAGAACAAGCCCGGCGCCGGCGGCATGCTGGGCATGGACGTCGTCGCCAAGGCGACCGACGGCCACACGCTGGGCATCGGCTTCAACGGGCCGATCGCGTTTGCGCCGTTTCTCTACCGCAAGATGCCGTACGACCCCGCCAAGGAGCTGGTGCCGGTGGTGATGACGACGTCGCAGCCGAACGTGCTCGCGGTCAATGCCGACAAGGTGCCTGCAAAAACCGTGGCCGAGTTCGTGACGTGGGCGAAGGCGCAGGGCGGCAAGGTCAACTACTCGTCACTCGGCAACGGCAGTTCGGCGCATCTGACGATGGAGTTGTTCCTCGCCGAGAGCGGCGTCAAGGCCACGCACATTCCGTTCAATGGCTCGCCGCCGGCCGCGATGGCGGTGGCGCAGGGCGAAGCCGATGCCACTTTCATGGTTGCGCCGGCACTGCTGCCGCATGTGAAGAACAACAAGGTGCGATTGCTCGCGGTGAGCAGCGCGCAGCGGCCGGAGTCGCTGAAGGAGGTGCCGACGCTGGCGGCCGGCGGCTACCCGAACGTCGAGTCGCTGGCCTGGAACGGCCTGTTCGCCTCGCCCGGCACGCCCGAGGCCGTCGTGTCGCGCATCAACGCCGATGTCAACGAGGCGCTGAAGGATGCCGCGCTGCGCAGCGCCCTGGAGACACAAGGACTTACCGTGGTCGGTGGCAGTGCGGCAGACTTCAAACGCGTCATCGACGGTGACGTGAAGCGCTGGGGCCCGGTGATCGAGAAGCTGGGCATCAAACTCGACTGATGTGGCCCACCCCCGGAGCGGCTCCGCCGCTCACCCTCAAGGGGGCACCGCCAGTGGCCGGGCAAAGCCCGATCCACGGCGGTTGCTTGGAAAAGCACGCACGTCGCACTGAAAGGCAGGTTTCCATGGCCAAGACGTTCGAGCAGATCCAGCAGGCACATGGCGAGTGGACGGCGATGTCGATCCACCTCGGCGACAACCGCTACACCCTGGAGCCACCCGTCGCCGACTGGCGGTTGCGCCGCTTCGTGCAGCTTGCCGCCGACCTGCTCGGCAAGCCGCTCAGTCAGGCCCGCGTGCTCGACCTGGCCTGCCTGGAAGGCCACTACGCGATCGAGTTCGCGCTGCACGGCGCCGAGGTCACGGCCATCGAGATCCGCGAAGACAACATCGCCAAGGCGCGCTACGCCAAGGAGCAGATGGGTCTGCACAAGCTGAGGCTGGTGCAGGACGATGTGCGCAACATCTCGGTGGAGACATACGGCCGCTTCGACATCATCATCTGCGCCGGCCTGATCTACCACCTCGACGTGCCCGACGTCTTCCGCTTCACCGAGCGCATGGCCGAGATGTGCACGCGCCTGACGATCATCGAGTCGCAGATCAGCCTGCACGATCATGACTGCGTGGAGTACGAGGGCAACAAATACTGGGGCCTGTGGTACCAGGAGCACCGGCCGGACGCCACGGCCGAAGAAAAGGCCGCCGACAACTGGGCGTCGATCGACAACGTGCGCAGTTTCTGGTTCACCCCGGCGTCGATGTGCAACCTCGCCGCCGCGGCCGGCTTCACGTCGCTGTTCGAGTGCCACAACCCGGTGATGCCGGGCGGGGCCGATGACCGGCGGACGTACGTGGCCATGAAGGGCCAACGCCAGACGGTGCACTCCTCGCCGCCGACCGATGCGCTGCAGCACGTGCCCCGCCCGGAACACAACCCGAACCCGCTGAACTCGATTCATCTGCAGCACGGCGCGGCGTTTCGCTTCTTCAAGAACAGCATGCCGCAAGGGCTCAAGGATGTGGTCAAGCCGGTGCTCCGCTCGGTCGGCGTGCTGCCGCCCGACGAGACGCCGAACTTCATGAAGAAGAAGAAAGGCTCCTGACCCTTCAAGGCGTCACGCCCGCGAGCAGAGCGGCGTTGCCGCCAGCTGCAGCGGTGTTGACGGTCAGCGTTTGCTCTGCGGTCAACCGCCACAGCGTGGCGCTCATGTCGCCAACGAACAACGGCACGATCGCGCCGCGGCGTGCAGCGAGGCGCTGACGCAAAGCCGCGGCGAAGGCGGGCTCGGCGACGACACCGTTGATGCGATCGTCCGACACGATCGCGGCGACTGCGGCGTCGAATGGCGCGTCGATCACCTGCACCGCGCCTTCGGGCAGTGCGCCGGCGCGCTGCCAGTAGATGAACACACCCTCGGCCTGCTCGCGCGCCGCCGGTGGCAGCGCGACGAGCAGCGTGTTGCCGGCCGCCAGCGCGGCCTGCCATTGCGCTTGCACGGTGGCATCGGCGGCAGTGGCAACGCTGGCGATCACGCCGCGGCCGTGCAGACGCAACTCATTGCGCTCGCCGGTCGGCCCGGGCAAGGTGCGCGTGGCGAGCTGGTGTCGCGATTGCACGGCGAGCGCCGTGGCGCGCACCGCGTCGAGCCAGGCGCAGCGCGTGTCGAGCGTGGCGCTGTTCCACCCGCTCGCATGGGCGCGCGCAAGCGCGGTGTCGAGTGACGCCGGAGGTGCATCGGCCAGCGTCAGCGGTACTGCGGTCGAGATTGGCGATGCCGCGAAGCGCAGCAGGTAGTGCGGCCCGCCGGCTTTCGGCCCGGTGCCCGACAAGCCTTCGCCGCCGAACGGCTGCACGCCGACGACGGCGCCGATGGTGTTTCGGTTGACGTACACGTTGCCGATGCGTGCGCGGTCGGCAATGCGCTCGGCGCGGCTGTCGATGCGCGTCTGCACGCCGAGCGTCAGGCCGTAGCCGAGGGCGTTGATGCGGTCCACCAGCGCATCGACATCGCCCGACCAGCGCACGATGTGCAGCACCGGTCCGAAGACCTCGTCCTTCATGTCTTCAATGCGCGCGATCTCGAAGGCGATCGGCACCTGGTGCGTCGGCCCCGCCGCGCCGCGCGGACTGGCCGCCACGAGCTTGGCGCTGCGCAGCAGGCGCTCGACGTGGCGCGCGATGCCGGCGTGGGCCTCGGCGTCGATCAGCGGGCCGACATCGGTTGAGAGTTCGGCCGCGTCGCCGAGACGCAGCTCGGCCATCGCGCCAGCGACCATCTCGATCACGCCGTCGGCGATGCTGTCTTGCACGCACAACAAGCGCAGCGCCGAGCAGCGCTGGCCCGCCGAGCGGAAGGCACTCTGCACGACGGCATCGACCACCTGCTCGGGCAGCGCGGTGCTGTCGACAATCATCGCGTTCAGGCCGCCGGTCTCGGCGATCAGCGGGCGCAGCGGGTCCGCGCTCTTGGCCAGCGTGCGGTTGATGATCTGCGCCACCGGCGTGCTGCCGGTGAAGGCCACGCCGGCTGTGCCTGCGTCGGCGACGAGCGCGGCGCCGACCACCTCCCCCGCGCCGTGCAGTAGCGCCAGCGCGTCCTGCGGCACGCCGGCCGCGTGCAGCAACTCGACGCAGCGCAACGCGACGAACGGCGTTTGCTCCGCGGGTTTGGCGGCGACGCTGTTGCCCGCAGCGAGCGCGGCGGCGACCTGGCCGCAAAAGATCGCCAGCGGAAAGTTCCACGGGCTGATGCAGACGAAGACGCCGCGTCCTTGCGGCTGTTGCTGCTCGGCTTGGTTCGCGTAGTAGCGCAGGAAGTCCACCGCCTCGCGCACCTCGGCCACGCAGTCGCCGAGCGTCTTGCGCGCTTCCTTGACGAGCAGGCCGCAGAACTCGGCCAGGCGCGCGTCGAGCACGTCAGCAGCACGGCGCAGGATCGCAGCGCGCTGCTCCGGCGGCGTCGCGTTCCATGATGCAAAGCCTTGCGACAAACGCGCCATGGCGGCGCTCACGTCGGTGGCGCTGGCTTCTGGCATGGAGCCGATGCGCGCAGCAGCGATCGCTTCATCCAACGGCGCACGCTCTTGCAGGCAGGCCAGATCGGCGCCGGTCGAGTTCGGTCGCGTGTCTTGCGGCACCGCGTACAGATCGCGCGGCAACGGCAGGGCTTGCTTGGCGATGCGCGACAGCGGCGAGGCCAGCAGTTGCTCGGGCGGCACATCGTCATCCGCCAGTTGGTGCACGAACGACGAGTTCGCGCCGTTCTCCAGCAGTCGGCGCACGAGGTAGGCCAGCAGATCGCGGTGCTCACCGACCGGCGCGTAGATGCGCAGCGGCAACGTCGGGTTCGATGCCAGCACCTCGCGGAACACGCCCTCGCCCATGCCGTGCAGGCGCTGAAACTCGAACTTCGCGTTCGCCGCACGCGCCATCTGCGCGATGGCCGCGACGGTCGCCGCGTTGTGGCTGGCGAACTGCGGGTAGATCACGTCGGCATGGCCGATCAGCGCGCGCGCGCAGGCCAAGTACGCAATGTCGGTGTGCTGCTTGTGCGTGAACACCGGGTAGGCGGCCAGGCCCTGTTCCTGCGCGCGCTTGATCTCTCCGTCCCAGTACGCGCCCTTGACGAGGCGGACCATGAACCGCAATCCATGCGCGCGGGCCATGCGCGCCACTTCATTGACGACCTCGAGCGCGCGAGTCTGGTAGGCCTGGATCGCCAGGCCAAAGCCGCGCCAGCGCGGGTGCTCGGCCGCAATGCGCGCGGCGAGCGGCTCCAAGACATCGAGCGAGAGTTCGAGGCGGTCGCTTTCTTCAGCGTCGATCGTCAGGTTCATGTCGGCGCGCGCGGCGGCGTCAATCAAGGTCCAGACACGCGGCATGAGTTCGGCAAAGACGCGTTCGCGCTGCGCGTCTTCGTAGCGCGAGAACAGCGCACTCAGCTTGATCGAGATGCCATCCGCGGTCTCCGGGCCGCGGCCTCCTGATGCGGTGTGCTCGGGGCCATCGCCGCGCGGGCCTTTCGCGATGGCGGCGATGGCGTTCTGGTACGACGCGAGGTAGCGCTGCGCATCGCGCTCGGTGCGCGCACCTTCGCCAAGCATGTCGTAGGAAAAGCGCAGCGTCGGCTGCGCGCGGCGCGCCGACTGCGCTTCGGCCATCGCCTCGCCGATGTGGCGGCCGAGCACGAACTGGCGGCCGAGCAACTGGATCGCGCGCACCGTCGCGGCGACCACCGTCTTGCTGCCCAGGCGCGACAACAGTCCGCCGCTGGCTTCTTCGTGCGGCAGGAAGTTCTTCGACAACGCGATGGCCGTGCTCGACAGGCTGGCCAGCATGCGGTGCGGGCCGCCGTCGGGGGCGTCGCTGAAGTCGGCGCGGCCGAGCTGGTCGGCGGTGAGTGCAATTGCGGTCTGCGCGTCGGGCACACGCAGCAGCGCTTCGGCCAGCCGCATCAAGGCCAGGCCCTCAGCGCTGGTGATCGGGTACTCGCGCAGCAGCGACTCCATGGCCCAAAACGGCGCCGGCGTGGAGCGCACGCCCTCGACCCAGGGCTTGGCGGCGGCCATCACGGCGGGCCAATCGAGCCCTTTCAGCGACGCCAACGACGCGTCGACGACGGCCGCTTCGTCACGGTACGGATAGGGTAGGCGGGGCGTTGTCATTGGGTCACCTCGTTGGCGTTGGATCGCAAGCGTAGCGGGCGGCGCACGGAATGTTGTTCTGTCATGAGCCCTGTTCTTGGTGAAGAATGCGGCCATGGCCTCCGACGCGCCCTACCCTTTGGACACCATCGACCGCCGCATCCTGCGCGAGTTGCAGGCCGATGGCCGCATCACCAACCTCAAGCTCGCCGAGGCAGTGCACCTGTCACCGACGGCCGTGCTGGAACGCGTGAAGCGCCTGACGCGCGCCGGCGTGGTTCTCGGCTACGAAGCGCGGCTGAACCCGGCGCTGCTCGGCGCGGGTCTGATGGTGTTCATCGAAGTGCTGCTCGACCGCACGCTGCCCGACGTGCTGAACCACTTTCGCGCCGCGGTACAGGCACGGCCGGAGATCCTCGAATGCCATCTGGTGGCCGGCGGCTTCGACTACCTGCTCAAGACACGTGTGGCCGACATGGCGGCTTACCGTGCGCTGCTCGGCGACAGCATCTGGTCGCTGCCCGGCGTGCGCGAGACGCGCACCTATGCAGTGATGGAAGAAGTCAAGAACACGACGGCGCTGGCGATCTGAACCGTCGGCGTCAGGTTCTCGCTCCGAACAGCGCCGAGCCGATACGCACCATCGTGCTGCCTTCCGCAATCGCCGCCTCCAGGTCGGCGCTCATGCCCATCGACATCGTGTCGAGCGCCAGGCCGTGCGAGCGCAGCGCGTCGAAAAGCTCATGCAGGTGGCGGTGCGGCATGCGTTGCGCGTCCAGCCCTTCTGCGGGCTCGGGGATCGACATCAGGCCGCGCAGGCGCAGACGCGGCAGCGCCGCCACCGCCTGCGCAAGTGCGGCCGTCTCAGCCGGCAACACGCCGGCCTTGCTCGCCTCGCCGCTGACGTTGACCTGAACACAGACCTGCATTGGCGGCAGGTGCGCAGGCCGCTGGTCCGACAGGCGTTGCGCGATCTTCAGCCGGTCGACGGTATGCACCCAGTCGAAGGCTTCCGCGACCTCTCGTGTCTTGTTGCTTTGCAGCGGCCCGATCAGGTGCCACTCAAGGGCCGGCCGCAGGTCAGACAGGGCATCGATCTTGACCAGTGCTTCCTGCACGTAGTTCTCACCGAAGGCGTGTTGGCCGGCCGCATGGGCGTGTCGCACCGCGTCGGCGCCGAAGGTCTTGCTCACGGCCAACAACGTGACGCTTTGCACGGGACGCTCGGCGAGTGTGCAAGCGTCGCCAATGCGCTGTCGGAGTTGTTGTAACTTGCGCTCGATGCTCGCCATAATGGTTTGAGACTACTTCAAGAAACGACGCGCTCGCATGGACATCACCCAGCTGCTGGCCTTCTCGGTCAAGAACAAGGCCTCCGACCTGCATTTGTCGGCGGGCCTGCCGCCGATGATCCGCGTGCACGGTGACGTGCGCCGCATCAACGTCGACCCGCTCGAGCACAAGCATGTGCACGACATGGTGTACGACATCATGAACGACGGTCAGCGCAAGCACTACGAGGACACGCTCGAGTGCGACTTCTCGTTCGAGATTCAAGGCCTGGCGCGCTTTCGCGTCAATGCCTTCAACCAGAACCGCGGCGCTGGTGCCGTGTTCCGGACAATTCCGAGCAAGATCCTGACGCTCGAACAGCTGAATGCGCCGAAGGTCTTTGCCGACCTGTCGCTGCGCCCGCGCGGCCTGGTGCTCGTCACCGGCCCAACCGGTTCCGGCAAGAGCACGACGCTGGCCGGCATGGTCAATCACCTCAACGAAAACATGTACGGCCACGTGCTGACGGTCGAGGACCCGATCGAGTTCGTGCACGAGAGCAAGAAGTGCTTGGTCAATCAGCGTGAGGTCGGCCCGCACACGCTGTCGTTCAACAACGCGCTGCGCGCCGCGCTGCGCGAAGACCCGGACGCGATCCTGGTGGGCGAAATGCGCGACCTGGAAACGATCCGCCTGGCGCTGACCGCGGCCGAGACCGGCCACCTGGTGTTCGGCACACTGCACACGTCGAGCGCTGCAAAAACCATGGACCGCATCGTCGATGTGTTCCCCGCCGCCGAAAAGGACATGGTGCGCGCGATGCTGTCGGAGTCGCTGATCGCCGTGATCTCGCAGACGCTGTGCAAGCTGAAGGACGGCACCGGCCGTGTGGCCGCGCATGAAATCATGATCGCCACGTCGGCCATCAAGAACCTGATCCGCGAAAACAAGGTGGCGCAGATGTACTCCGCCATCCAGACCGGCCAGAGTCTGGGCATGCAGACGTTGGATCAGTGTCTGACCGAGATCGTGCGCCGCAACATCATCTCCCCCGCTGAAGCGCGCTCCAAGGCCCGCATCCCCGAGAATTTTCCAGGATAGAAAATGGAACGCGACCAGGCATCAAAATTCGTCAACGACTTGCTGCGCCTGATGGTCAGCCGCAACGGCTCGGACCTGTTTCTCACAGCCGACTTTCCGCCGGCGATCAAGGTCGACGGCAAGATCACCAAGGTCAGCCCGCAGCCGCTGACCGGCCAGCACACGATGGCGCTGGTGCGCGCGGTGATGAACGACAAGCAGGCCGCGGAATTCGAGAGAACGAAGGAATGCAACTTCGCGATCTCTCCGACGGGCATCGGGCGCTTCCGCTGCAACGCCTTCGTGCAGCAGGGCAACGTCGGGCTGGTGCTGCGAACGATCCCTCAGACCATCCCGACGATCGACAGCCTCGGCTTGCCGCAGGTTTTGAAAGACGTTGCGATGACCAAGCGTGGTCTGGTCATCTTCGTCGGCGCCACAGGCTCGGGCAAGAGCACCTCGCTGGCCGGCATGGTGGACTTCCGCAACGAGAACTCCTACGGCCACATCATCACCATCGAAGACCCGGTGGAGTTCGTGCACCCGCACAAGAACTGCATCGTCACGCAGCGCGAAGTTGGCATCGACACCGACGATTGGTTCTCGGCGCTAAAGAACACGCTGCGCCAGGCTCCCGACGTGATCCTGATGGGCGAGATCCGCGACCGCGAGACGATGGAGCACGCGGTGGCCTTCGCCGAAACCGGCCACCTCTGCATGGCCACGCTGCACGCCAACAGCGCCAACCAGGCGCTGGACCGCATCATCAACTTCTTCCCCGAAGAGCGGCGCGCGCAGTTGCTGATGGACTTGTCGTTGAATCTGAAGTCGCTGGTGTCGCAGCGCCTGCTGCCGCGCCAGGAGGGCAAGGGCCGGATTGCGGCGGTGGAGGTTCTGCTCAACACGCCACTGATCGCCGACATGATCTTCAAGGGCGAGGTCGGCGAGATGAAGGAGCTGATGAAGCGCTCGCGCGAGCTCGGCATGCAGACCTTCGACCAAGCGCTGTTCGATCTCTACGAAACCAACCTCGTCACGTACGAAGACGCGCTGCGCAACGCCGACTCGGTCAACGACCTGCGCCTGCAGATCAAGCTCAACAGCCAGCGCGCGCGCTCGTCGGACCTAGCGGCCGGCACGGAGCACTTGTCGATCGTATAGTTGGGCGGTCTACAGAACATAGACACGGCCTCTGACGAGGCCGTGTTCTTTTTGGAGTCCTCGATGAGCACTTCGAACCCGAAGCCGTACGCACCGATCGTGGCGCAGGACGTTGCCTTTCTCGGTCTCGGCGTGATGGGCCTGCCGATGGCGGGCCACCTCGCTCGCGCCGGGCATCGCGTCACCGTCTTCAACCGCACTGCAGCCAAGGCCCAGGCCTGGGTGGCAGAGTACGGCGGCAAGTCCGCGCCGACGCCGCGCGATACCGTCGCGGGGGCCTCAATGGTCTTTGCCTGCGTCGGCAACGACGATGATTTGCGCTCTGTGGTACTTGGCGACGACGGCGCCTTTGCCGGCATGCGCCGCGACGCGGTCTTCGTCGATCACACCACTGCCTCGGCGGCCATCGCCCGCGCGCTCCATGCCGAAGCCCGCGCGCGTGGCCTGCACTTCATCGACGCGCCGGTCTCCGGCGGTCAGGCTGGCGCCGTCAACGGCGCGCTGACGGTGATGTGCGGCGGCGATGCAGCGCCTTTCGCAACGATGCAGCCGGTGGCCATGGCGATGGCCAAAGCGGTCACGCGCATCGGCGACTCAGGTGCCGGCCAGCTCGCCAAGATGGTCAACCAAGTTTGCATTGCGGGCTTGGTGCAAGGCTTGGCCGAAGGCATCGCCTTCGGCCAGAAGGCCGGCCTGGACATGAAGCTCGTGCTCGAAGTCATCGGCAAGGGCGCCGCACAAAGCTGGCAAATGGACCACCGCGGCACGACGATGGCCGACGACCAATTCGACTTCGGTTTTGCCGTGGACTGGATGCGCAAGGATCTCGGCCTCGTGCTCGACGAAGCGCGTGGCAACGGTGCCAAGCTGCCGGTGACGGCGCTGGTCGATCAGTTTTATGCCGACGTGCAGGCGATGGGCGGGCGGCGCTGGGACACGTCGAGCCTGATTCGCCGTCTGACCCGCTAGCGGCTCTACTTTTTCTGGTCACCCAAGGTCGCCAGCTCGGCCTCGGTCAGGACCTCGAAGACACGCACGACCTTCTGCACGCCCGAAATGCTGCGTGCGAGTTCGGCCGCGCGCGATGCTTCGCGCTCGGTGACGCGACCCAATAGGTAGACCGTGCCGCGCTCCGTGACCACCTTGATCGCTTGCGATTGCAGGTCTTTCGCATCGACGAAGGTCGCTTTGACCTTGCTGGTCAGGATCGTGTCGCTGGAGCGGCCCGCCAGCGAACTCGGTGCCGTCACCGCCAGATCGTTGACGGTAGAACGCACGTTCTCGATGCGCGCGATGGCTTGCTCGACCGCGGTGCGGTCGGCTTCGCTGGGCACCTCACCGGTGATCAGGACCATGCGGTTGAAGCTTGTCGTGTTGACATGCCCGCGGTCCGGCAACGCTTCGCGGATGCGCGTCAAGGACTTGAGCTCGATGCTCTGGTCTTCAAGCTGCACCCCGGCCGTGCGCCGGTCGGTGATCATCAGCGCCGTGCCAACGGCACCGCCGATGGCCAGCACGGCGCAGCCGCTCAGCGTGGCAGCCGCCATGACGGCGGTGAGGGCCCGCGCGGCCGCGCGGGCGCAGCGACGGGATGCGGAGGGAGCAGTGGTGTCGTATTTCATGCGGAATCCTGTTCGCCCATCAATTGCAAATCCAATGCGTCGGCCATGCAATGCAATACCAGCGCGTGGCACTCGACGATACGCGCCGCGCGTTCGTGCGGCACGGCAATGTGCACATCGGTCTCGCCGAGCAGCTCGGCAATGCCATTGTCGGCGCCAGTCAGCGCGATCACGCTCATGTCCTTGGCCAGCGCCGCCTGCACGGCCGCGATCAGCGGCGTCGGCGAGCGGCCCGCAGCCAGCGCGATCAATACGTCGCCCGGCACGCCGAGCGCGCGCACTTCCTTGGCCAGCGCCTGGTGCGGCTCGGCGCCATCGGTCAGGGCCGCCATCACCGCGCCTTGCTGGCCCAGCGCCATGGCCGCCAACGGCGGGCGGTTGCGCTCAAAGCGCCCGACCCACAACGCGGCGGCATAAGGCGCCAGCGCGGCCGAAGCGCCACCGCCGACGATCAGCACCTTGCCGCCAGCGGTGATGCAGCCCAAGAGCGCCGCCACGGCCTGCGCGATCGGCCGCGACAACGCGTCGGCGCTCTGCGAAATCAAGTCGGCGGACTCGAAGAATTGCTGCTGAATGCGCTGCTCAAGCATGAACATGGATCATATGACAGCGCTTTTCGGGTCCGGTTCCTGGCGACCGGCCCCTCGCCTGGCGATGCGCTCACGCGGCGTCGAACGCGGCCTTGAGCCATTGCAGACGCTCGCCATCAATCGCCACAACGTCGAATCGGCACGGTGGCAAGGCCGGCAGACTCGCAATGAAGCGCTGCGCGGCGAACACCAGGCTCGCGCGCTTGGATGCACTCACGCTCGCCGCGGCGCCACCGTGCCGGCTGTCGGCGCGGGCGCGCACCTCGACAAAAACCAGCGTGCCGTCGCGCTCGCGGCAGATCAGATCGATCTCGCCGCCGCGCGCGTTGGGGCCACGCGCGACCCGATAATTGCGCGCAACGAGCGACAGACCAGCCTGCTGCAAATGAGCCCACGCGCGGTCCTCGGCGCTTTGACCCATCGCCTGCCGTGTTGTGTTGCGAGAGTTACCGCGGGAGAACAGAGCCATCGCTGAGTCGAACATGTCCTTGCCCGCGATCATCGCCCAAGCGGCGACCGCGGCGGCCGCATCGCAGCAGTATTCGGCCGGCACGCTGTACGTCGTGGCGACGCCGATCGGCAACCTCGCCGACCTGACGCTGCGAGCAGTGCATGTGCTGGGTTTGGTCGATGCCGTGGCCTGCGAAGACACGCGCGTGTCTGCCGGCTTGCTCAAACACCTTGGTCTGCACAAGCCGCTGCTGGCGCTGCACGAGCACAACGAGCGTGAAGCGGCGGTGCGGGTGATCGAACGCCTGGCCCGCGGCGAGCGTGTGGCCTATGTCAGCGACGCCGGCACGCCGGCTGTTTCAGACCCGGGCGCCGCGCTCGTGGCGGCGGTGCGAGCCGCAGGTCACCGCTGCGTGCCGGTGCCCGGTGTGAGCAGCGTCGTCACGGCGCTGTCGGTGGCCGGCGATGCCTTGGCCACGGGCTTTTCATTTGTCGGCTTTGCGCCGACCAAGGCTGCCGAGCGGCGGACATGGCTCACAGCACTGGCAACTCGCACCGATCAGTCGGTCGTGCTGTTCGAAGCGCCGCACCGTGTGGCCGCGCTCCTGGGTGCAGTGGCCGACGTGATGCCGGCGCGCCGCGTCACGATCGCGCGCGAGCTGACAAAGCAGTTCGAAACGGTGGCCATGCTCGAAGCGAGCGCCGCGCCAGGGTGGCTGGCGGCTGATCCGAACCGCTCGCGCGGCGAGTTCGTGCTCGTGCTGCACGCCATGCCCGCGCAACAGTCCACGGCAGCGCTCGACGCCAGCACTGAGCGCGCATTGGCGCTGCTGCTGGCCGAGCTGCCGCTCAAGCAGGCCGTGTTGCTGGCCTCGGCGATCAGCGGCGCGCCGCGCAACGCCCTCTACGAACGAGCGCTGGCGTTGCGCGGCGAGTCGTGAATCGCGATGCCATCCAGGCGACCGCCGCGGAACTGGCTCCGCCAGGCCGCTGGCGGTGCTCCCTTCAGGGGGAGCGGCGCAGCCGCGTCGGGGGTGGGCAAAACTATGATTTGCGTTCTTGCGCGTCGTGCTTCTGGCGGTAGATGCGCTTGCTGGTCTTGTTCTGAGCCTTGGTCAAACGCGCGCGTTCCTTGGCCGTGACCACACCGTCGGCCTTGGCTTTGTCTTCGGCCTTATTGACAACCGCCTGCTGGTGATTCATGCGCTTGGCTTCGCGCTTGGTCAGCTCGCCCGAGGCGATACCCTGGTCGATGCGCTTCTCCTGATTGGCCTGTCGGTTGTCGATGCGCGGCGTGTCGGTGCCGGCGGCAGTCGCGGCGAAAGCTGACATGGCCAGCACGGCGGCGACGATGCTCTTGTTCATTGGGGGACTCCTTGGGTGTTGGTGGACTGGGATGGCTGGTTTGCGCAACGCGCTCCCCAACAACGTCTGGCCGCTCGACCAGCGGACGCATCTTCGTTGCCGGGAGGTAAAGAAAAATGAAGCCTGGGCGATCTCCACGCCGCCGTCCGTGCAATGGGTCACGCTCCTAGAATGGTTTGCATGACCGCACGTGAACCCACCCTTGAACGCTTGGCCGTCGCCGAGTCGCTGCTGCTCGGGCCTTATGGCCTGACCGAACGCCACCTCGCCGCCGCGCTGGCAACGATGGCCGAGCACCGCATCGACGACGCCGACCTGTACTTCCAGAGTACGCGCCACGAAGGCTGGAGCTTGGAAGAAGGCATCGTCAAGAGCGGCAGCTTCTCGATCGACCAAGGCGTCGGCGTGCGCGCCGTGGCCGGCGAAAGAACGGCGTTTGCGTACAGCGACGACATCTCCGAAGCGGCGCTGCTCGACGCTGCGCGCACGGTGAGATCGATCGCCGCCGCAGGGCAGAGCCGCCGCGTCAAGGTCGGCGGTGCGCCGCGCGTCGCGCCAGCGCATGTGCTGTATGCGCCGACCGATCCGATCGGCACGCTCGACAGCACGCAAAAAGTGGCGCTGCTCGAAAAGGTCGAGCGGCTGGCGCGAGCCAAAGACCCGCGCGTGGTGCAGGTGATGGCCGGGCTGGCGGCGGAACACGACGTGGTGATGGTGGCGCGCGCCGACGGCACACGCGCCGCCGATGTGCGCCCGCTGGTGCGTTTGTCGGTGACCGTCATTGCAGAGCAGACCATCAACGGCAGCGTCCGCCGCGAAGTCGGCAGCGGCGGCGGTGGTGGCCGTTTCGGCCTCGGCTACTTTCAGGATGACGTGATCGAGCAGTATGTCGATCACGCCGTCAACGCAGCTCTGACGAACCTGGAGAGCCGGCCAGCGCGCGCCGGGGAGATGACGGTCGTGCTTGGCCCCGGCTGGCCGGGCATCCTGCTGCACGAAGCCATCGGCCACGGCCTTGAGGGCGACTTCAATCGCAAGGGTTCGTCGGCGTTTGCCGGCCGCGTCGGCCAGCGCGTTGCCGCCAAAGGCGTCACTGTGCTCGACGACGGCACACTGACTGATCGCCGCGGGTCGCTCAACGTCGATGACGAAGGCCACGCCACTCAGCGCACGGTGCTGATCGAAGACGGTATCTTGAAGGGCTACATCCAGGACGCGATGAACGCGCGGCTGATGAAGGTCAAACCCACTGGCAACGGCCGCCGCGAGAGCTACGCCCATGTGCCGATGCCGCGCATGACCAACACCTACATGCTCTCGGGCGACAAGAGCAAGGACGAGATCGTCGCCAGCATCAAGCGCGGCCTGTACGCCACCAACTTCGGCGGCGGCCAGGTCGACATCACCAGCGGCAAGTTCGTCTTCTCAGCCAGCGAGGCCTTCTGGGTCGAGAACGGCAAGGTCCAGTATCCGGTGAAGGGAGCGACCCTGATCGGCAGCGGCCCCGAATGCCTGACGCGCGTGGCGATGATCGGCAACGATATGGCGCTGGACACCGGCGTTGGCACCTGCGGCAAAGAAGGCCAGAGCGTGCCGGTTGGCGTCGGTCAGCCGACGTTGCGCATCGACGGCCTGACCGTCGGCGGCACGGCATAGACTTAAAATCGATCGATTGCTTCGCACGCCTTCGATCTAAACTAAGTGTCTGACTGCTTTGCGCGCTTTCGAACTGACGCACCGTAGTCACCAATCCGGTGAGTCTCATCGTCCTGATTCGTTCGAATCGTCTTCCGGTAGCGAACCCAATCACGGTCGTCCATCATCGCTGGCCTCTCCCCAACAGGAACAAGTCCTTCCTTGAACTCGCACTGATGTGCTTGATCGGAGTAAGAGCTCCGCTGAACGGGTTGCAGCTGGAACAGCGGGTCGTTGTGGAGAAAAGTGATGGTGACCTCTGACGCCAACAACTGTAGGTTGATGAACAGCGGGGATGGCTGAAATTCATCAGTTTCAACAACTCCCTCAAAGCACTGGAAGAGGTGACTTCGGATTACGTTGGCCATCGGCCGCACTAACACACTCCACCCTGGGGCGGTGCCAACAAGCCAGCCGCTCCATATCTGAACGGCTCCTCTTGCAGGCAACGCACGCAGAAATGGTGGTGCAAGCCCTTGAAACCCCGAAGGAGCGTTTTCGTTCCATAGCTCTGCAAAACCTGGCAAGTAGGCGAAAGTCAACGGCTCCCACGAATCGTCGACGAAGTGAAAGATGTCAGCGCCATTGAACCGCAAGTGGATGTCGGCGGGCGGAAACAGATACCAGCCGTGGCTTGAGGCCACTCGCATTGCCTCGCAGTATTGGTAGGCCGATGTAGGCATGTAGCCCAATGCAGCCTTATCCGCGCGCATTGGTGGGATGGCCGAAGGAACCATACGGAAGAATGTCACTGTAGCCACGGCCATCCCTCCAGTTGCTCAGCGCAAACTGGCGATATGTCTAACTACAGCCGGAAGGATGGATGAACCCATCAACACCACGGTGCCACCACAATTTTGTGGCCCCACCTTGATCAAGTGGCGCTGCACCGATGCTGAAATGGTGCCAGTCCCAAAGGTGACTTCGATTGGGTGATCGATCATCCCTTGTTTTGGAAGGGGTGTGGCCTGTACGCGCACGAATGACATCGTTTCACTAACAAGAGAATTGCGCTTCATATGCACTCCTATGCGAAGACTACGACGAAGAATCCGAGGCACGAGCTGCCGCGGTACGGTGCAATATCCAAGCCGCTGGCAGCAGCCCGGAAAGCACGCTATAGACGACGAACCAATGGCCCGCCGTTTGGCCCAAAAGGCCACCATGAATCACCGGTCCAACGCCAGCGCCAATTGCGACAGCCGCAGGCAGCCACATCGCAGCGCGAAAAGGCTGTTGATTCACAAGTGTCGCCTGAAGCCGAGCAGATTGGGCATTCACTGTGATCTCCCAAAGCACGAGGCCGCAAGAGAACAGAACTATTTCTTGTGCGGCGGCCATCGCAACGATCGCAAGACCGAGTAAAAGCCCGAGCTTATAGTTGGGAGCGCCTGCGCGCGCATTCGCTCCCCACTTGAGAAGCGCGACGGCGCCGATTGCCTTACCGGCCGCATACACGGCAGGCAGTTCCGCTGACGGTACTCCGTTCGCAATTGCCAGGTGCGCTGCGTATGCCATGAAGCCTGGCTGGCCCGCAAAGAACAGAACCGCAACCAGAAGCCCATCCCATCGCCGATCCAAGTTGCGCACCATGGGACTCGCGCTAGCTTCTCGATCGATCGCCGACGGCGGCCGATACCAGACCAAGCCCAAGCAGCAAGCAAGCGCAAATCCCACAGCAAGCGCCGCAGCCGCGCCGCGATATGTCGCGAAGGCGCCGAATGCGTGGGCGCCGCCAATCACCGCTGCCGCCGCGAACAGCACAAGGGCGAGACGCAGACCGAACACAAAGTGCCTGTCTGAATACGCAGCCGCAGAACTTGATCCAAGAAAGAGGAGAGTCCCACAAACGCCTCCAACTGCAACCCATCCGCCGAGTAGGTACGCCGCCCCATATCCCTCGCCCAGCCACAACGCCGTCGCCAACACCACAACACCCATCAGTGCCCAAATCGTGGTGACACGCTGAAAACCAGCAAGCGGAAGCGCGACCGTGGCCGTAAATATTCCTGCCACGAAGCACGAGCTAATCCAGCCAGCCTCTCCAATCCCCAACCGCCCTTCCGCAATAGCGAGGGCAACCATGAAAGACATCATGTGCAGTGGAAGCGATCCAGCGGCCGACACGATGCAAGCCCCGACAACTTCGGGCTTGCTTAGTTGCGCCGCGGCGGTAGCGCTACTGGCCGCAGACAACCTGAATCCCTTGAGACTCGGCGCGCATTCATTGATGATGGACTTCGCTGAGGTGTTAATCAAGCGGCTTCCTGCATTGCAATCGCGCGTCCAACGGGCGGTCGCCCCAGCCATGCGTTGAGCATCACGGCCTCCGCAAGCGCTCGGTGGGAGCGAGCCGCTTGCTGCGTGCGTGCGGCATCCACCAGAATGAGGATGCCAACAACTCGAAACACTCGCAACATGGCTTTGAGCCCGACGGATGCGCCTTGGCCCTTGCCCGAAATGACGCGGGCCCGCCGCGCCATCGTCGTGGTGGATGTCGTCGAGTCGGTGCGGTTGATGCAGGAAGACGAGGCCGGCTTCATCGACCGCTGGCGGCGCTTTGTCCACGAGGTGCGCACCGAGGTGCTGCCCAAGCATGGGGGGCGGATGGTGAAGAGTCTGGGCGACGGGATGTTGCTGGACTTCGAACGTGCGCCGCAGGCGATGGCAGCGGCGCTGCACCTGCAATCGTTGGCTCAGACGCATGGGCGCTTGCCCTTGCGCTTGGGCGCGCACGTGAGCGAGGTGGTCGTCGATGAACTCGATCTCTTCGGCTCGGGTGTCAACCTCGCCGCACGCGTTGCCGGCCTGGCCGAACCGGGACAAATAGCAATCACCTCCGAAATCCGCGACGAACTGGTCGATGGACTCGACGTTGAACTGGAGGACTTGGGACCGTGTTGGCTAAAACATGTGGATACCCCAGTGCATGCTTTCGGCGTGCGTCGCTCCGCCTTGAGGTTGCTCCAGCCAACACCAATTGGGATGAGCATTGCGATGTCCATCGCCGTGCTGCCGCTCACCTGCTCGGCAGGAACGGCCGAACATGCCGCCCTGGGTGACTTCATCGCCGACGCGTTGATCGCAAGTCTGTCGCTCGCGCCAGAGTTGCGGGTGCTATCGCGGCTTTCGACGCGCATCGTTCACGAACGAGCGCTCGATGTCGTTGAAGCGGCCCAGCTACTGGGTGCGACTTATCTGCTGTCCGGCAGCTTCGGCGTACATGGCCAAAAAATGATCATCGACGTGGAAATGGCCGACGCAAAAACAGCAGCGGTGGTCTGGACGCGCCGCATCGCCAGCACCATCGACGACTTGTTCGCTCATCCCAGCGAGCCGCTCGACAGCCTGTCCAGCGAAGCACATCGCGCGCTGCTGGACAGCGAGTCGCGGCAGGTGAAGTCGCGCCCACTGCCCAACCTCGCCTCATACTCTCTTCTGCTCGGCTCTATCGGACTAGTGCACCGAACAACGCGCGAGGACTTCGAGCGCGCCCGTAACGCGTTGGACGCGTTGATTTATCGGGAACCAAGGCATGGCGCCGGCTACACCTGGCTCACCAAGTGGCACTTTTTGCGCATGATCCGTGGGTTGGCACCATCGCCGCAAAGGGAACGCGAAGAGGCCCAGCGCAGAGCGGACGAGGCTCTGGAGCGCGATGACCAGAGCGCAGTCGCTTGGGCGCTGCGCGGGTTGGTCCACGCGTTCCATGGTCATGACCTGCAAAAAGCCGATGCCGCCTATCTGCGAGCGCTGGAGTGCAATCCCAGCGAGTCGCTTGCCTGGCTTTACACCGCGACCCTACGTAGCTGGCAGGGCCGCGGTCCGGAGGCCGTGCAAGCAGCGCAGCGCGCGCTCGAGTTATCCCCGCTAGACCCAATGCGCTACTACTTCGAGTCGCTCGCGGCAGCAGCGCATCTGTCTGATGGACGATACGACGAGGCGATTGCGCTGGCACGACGGTCGCTGCGGGTTCATCGCGGCCACACGCCGACCTACCGCGTGATGACGATCGCGCAGGTGTTGAGCGGACGCATTACTGAAGCCGTAGCGACGATGGCCGTGTTGCGCGCTGCGGAGCCTGGGTTGACCGTGGCGCAGTACCTGGAGCGGTACCCGGGGCGGGAATCGCCACACGCAAGTACCTATGCCCAGGCGTTGCGAGTAGCCGGTCTGCCGGACTGAAGTCTTCCAATCAACCAGCAGGAGTTCCAGCATGACCTCAATGACGAGCATGACGTCGATGACCAGCATGACATCGATGACGAGCATGACCAGCATGGGAGGGGCAGGAAGCCCAACCTCGCTTGGCGCGCTGGCAGGCTTCTCCGGCGACCCCTTGCTGACCGATGCCCTGATACGGGCGCGCGCGCGCAGCCTCCCCGACAATGAACGCATCGCGTGGCAGCCGCCGCGTCGCGGCGACTTCGCATCGGGACACCTTCCCGGCGACGCGCCCGCACACCTCGATTGGTGGCAACCCGACGTGCGCGGCCATCTCGCGCTTCAGGATCTACACACGGGATTGGTATTCGACACCTACCAAACACAGGCGAAAGACCCGCTGCTGGCTGCGCGATTGCGCTATGCCGACGTGCCTCAATCCGGGTTGGACGAAGGCACGGAAACGGTGGAAGTCCAGTGGCGGCCCGTCGTCAAACTGACGCGGCCCAAGCGAGCCGTGTTCGATGGCCAGGTCAAACTTGTCGAGGCGTATGCCCGCAACGACTCACGGCGTTCGCGCGCTCCGGAAATCCTGACCCAGATCCTTCCACAGGTGCCCTACTGGAGCAGCATCGTGCCGCTGTCGCCCTGGCGCAATCAGCGCACGTTTGAGTTCATCGGCATCGCGCTGCATTTCGGCATGCAAGTCTGCCACCGCTTCAAGCATGCGCTGGCGGTGCCGCGACCGAACGAGCTTTCGTTGCAAGTACAACCCATTCTTCAGACGCCGGGCTGGTCGGCCTTCCCAAGCGGACATGCGACAGAGGCCTATATGTTCGCTCGATTGATCCGTGAACTGATGGGGCAGAACACCGACAGCGGTCTTCACGATGCGCTGCAGAAGCAAGCGCGCGGTATTGCCGACAATCGGGTTTACGCTGGTCTGCACTACCCGATCGATTCCGTCGCGGGCCAGGTGCTGGGCGAGACCTTGGCGGAGTACGTGATTTCGCGGTGCACACACCCCGGCAATCGCGAATCGGTCTCGGGCAAAGATGCGTCGAAACCGGTGCCATGGACGCCGCGCGAGTTCACGGGCGATGGGGACGGACTATCGTCGCTCGGATTCGACCCGCTGCGGCTGCCTATGCCCTCGCTCGAGCCAGAGTGGCTGAAGCAATCGAAAGCCCAGTCAGCAGATCGGGGCAATCCAATCCTGGCTCACCTCTGGGGCCGCGCTGCGCGCGAGTGGGAAGAAGTCGGACTCGGTGCTCCCCAGGTGCCTCAGCTATGAACGGCAGCCGATGGGCTCCATTAGGCCCTGGCCTTCTCGGCATCGACTGGGGTAGTGCGCTGAAGCCAAAGACGCGCGTCGATCCTTATCTGTTGTGGTACGACACCACGCCGGGCATGCAAGATTTGCCGCTGGTTCTCGAACTGTCCCAGCCCTTCGACCGTGACGTGCTCGTTGCGCTGAACGAACTGGGCCTGCGCGTCACGCCGCACTACATTGACTGGCGTCTGGCCAATGGTGCGGCTCCGCGCAATGTGACTGCCTCCTGCACTGGGCACGACAGTACGCGGGCACTCTTTGAGTCCGTGGCCGCCGGCATCGGTCCGGTGGTTCGCTATGAACTCGGCATTGGCCTGCCCAACCCGGACTACTCGGGTTACCTGCCTGCCGAATCGTCGGCCATCGCCTCTCGCATCGGACGAGACCAAGCGTGGCAACCGGCCGCGCCGATCGTCCCGATCGCCCACCAGCACATCGTCGGCTTCATTGACTACGGCTGCGCCTTCGCTCACCGCCACTTCGACCGTGACGACCAAGGCACCTTACGTGTCCACGCCTTGTGGAATCAGGAGCAAGACATCGATCCCTCGACGCCCGGCCGGCCGCATCTGGGCTGGAAGCAAGCGGAGCGCTTCGCCCGCGGGTGGTCGACGGGAGCGTCGATGTTGCAAGTCTTTCGAGATATGCATGGTCGCGCCGGAACGATTGACGAGCTGACCTGCTACCGCGACGCCCAATACGAGCCCGTGCTGCGGCACGCGACGCATGGCACTTTCGTTATGGATGTGGCGACCGGATTTCCGAATCCGCTGCGGCGCGACGGCTCGTCCGAACGTCGCCACGAGCACCCAATCGTTTTTGTGCAACTCGCGCGACGCATCAACGGTCGACAGGTGGCAGGCCTGCTGCGGGCTCATGTACTGGATGCAGCGCACTTCATAGCGCTTCACATCGGTCCCGAGCAACGCGCGGTCATCAACCTGAGCTACGGTGGCTACTGTGGGCCGCACGACGGGTCGTCAACTCTGGAGCGCGCGCTAGATGAATTGATCGACTCTTTTGGCGACCGATTGGCGCTGGTCGTGCCCAGCGGCAACTCGTTCGACCAGGACATCCATGCACAGCTACGAGTGCCGCCGGGCGAACGCGGCGAAGTTTCCTGGGAAAATCTGCCGGACGATCCGAGTGACTCAATCGTCGAAGTGTGGTGGCCCAAGGACGTGCCGCCTCGCATGCGAGTGACCGACCCGACGGGGCAGACCTCGCCATGGCTTGGGTCGGGCGCCACGAGCCGGCTTGAGCAAAACGGCAAGACCGCGGCTCTGCTCTGCGTCACGTCACGCCCTTGCCAAGCACAGAGCGGTTCGATGGCGCTCCTGGCTGTGGCGCCGACCGCCGTCGGCGTAGCGCCTTACGGGCGATGGCGCATCGAGATCGACAACGCTGGCGGCAAGAGCGAAGTTACAGTCGACGCGTGGTGCGAGCGCGATGACCCGATATTCGGCAGCGAGGGTGGCCCACGCCAGTCGCGATTTGTCGATCACATTGAACCGACGGGAACTTTGAACGCGCTCGCACATGGCCGCAGCACCACTGTCGTGGGCGGCTACACCGTCGACGACACAGCAACAACGCTACTGCCGGGACCGGTGGCGATGTTCTCCGGTACTGGTCCCGGCCGCGGGCTGAAAGGTCGCATCAGGCAAGAGGGCATGGCGCTCCGAGGGCCAGAGGTCCTCGGCATCGCCGACAGCATGCTGAAGGAGGGCGTGGCTGCCGCGGCAGTCATCAGCGGTGATGAGGTTCGGCTTGCTGGCACCAGCGTGGCCGCCGCGCACTACACGCGTGCGTACATCAACGCGGGGTTTCGCAGACCCGTGGCAGCGCGGGCAAGACCCTCGGATGACCGTGAACCCAACTCGCATCCCGACAACTTGCTCGATCTCCCGCGGGTGTGAGCCTCGAGAGCGCACTTACCACCGCGCGGGCAGACCGCGCAGCAGCCTCAATCTGTCGCCAACGCTGAGATAGCCTCCAGCCTCCAAATCCTTCATCAAGCGGCTCACCATCTCCCGCGAACAACCGATGCGCGACGCGATTTCGGCGTGTGTCAATCGCTCGGCGATGACGCGCGTGCCGTCGGGCTGCGCTATTGCCAACGATTCGAACAGCTGCACGACACGGCCATACACGTCGAGCAACGCCATGCTGCGCGCGCTCTGCGTGGCCACGCGGGCGCGGCGCGCGATGCGGGCGATCAGTTCGAAGGCGAACTCGGGTTCGGCGGCGATGTGCTCGCGCAGCGTCTGCCGCGTCAGCACGGCGCAGGTGCAGGCGGCGTCGGCGATCACGCTCGCCGAGCGCGGGCCGCCGTCCAGGCTCATTTCGCCAAAGTAGTCACCAGGACCGTACACGCCGTAAACCACTTCACGGCCACGCGCATCGCTGGAAAACGCCTTGACGCGGCCGGCGAGCAACACGTACAGCGTGTCGCCGTGAGTACCTTCTTCCAGGATCAAGGTGCCCTTGCGATAGGCGCGCACCGTGCCCCGCGCGGCCAGGGCGCGCAGTGTCGGCGCCAAGGCGTTGATGAGGTCGTGAGGGTTGGGTTCTTTTTGCGCCGCCATCGCTGGCGCGCCGGACGACGGGCCCGGCGCGCGCGGCGATGGTAGCCAATCGCTACGTGTCAATGCATCGTGCCGACTCGCAGCGCACCGACCAGAGGCGGCAGCACCGCGACCTGACGCACCAGCGCGCGGATGCTCTCGGCGCCGGTCTTGGTGCGGATGCTGCCGATCTGAGAGCGCACGGTGGACAACGCGACCCCCTGCAACGCGGCGATCGAGCCTGGCGCGCGGCCGTCGCACAACGCCGCCAGGATGCGCGTTTCGGCGGGCGTGAGGCCGTGGTCGCGCGCGAACCAGTGCGAGGTCAGCGCCGAGCACATGCTGCGCTTGCCGAAGACAAGCAGGGTCAGCGGGTCTTCGCCGCCACTACTGCGCAAGGGCACCACCGCCAGCGTGATGCGCTGCGTGCCCGAGCCCAACGCCACCAAGCGGCGCAGGCCGCGCTGCATGGCGTCCGCGATCGCCGAGCGCAGCGGGGCGAGGTCGGTGGTTTGGCGCACGCGCAACTGGCGGCCCAGCAGTTGCAGCGGATGCGAAGCGTCGAGCTCGCTCTTGGCCACGTGGTTGGCGTGCACGACGTTCGACTCGTCGGATAGCAGCAGCATGCCGTAGTCGATTTCGTCGAGCATCAGCGCCAGCCACGCCGCTTCGGGCGGTGCGGCGGCGACAGTGGCGTCGTTGCTGGCGGTCGGGCGCGCCGGGGTAATGGCCGCGGGGCTTGGCATCAGGTCGAACATGGCACTTCTCCTAGACCGACCACCGCGACATGCGGCAGCGATTGGAGGCAAGCGTAGGCAACACGAGGCTGCGCGGGCGGTGAATCTGCCGGCTCAGCCTTGTGACTTATTCACGTCGGCTGGCGGGCATCGCAGGCCAGCGCCGGGCCGCCCCCAAGCGTCCGGCCTGCGACTCCCCTCGGGGGAGTCGCCGCGAAGCGGACGAGGGGCCGTTACCTCGCTACAACTTCCAGTCGTAGTCCATCACCACCGGCGCATGGTCAGAAAACCGTTGCGCCAGAAAGATCTCCTCGCGTTTGGCCGTGGCCGCGATCGCAGTTGTGGCGATGTGATAGTCCAGCCGCCAGCCGACGTTCTTGGCTTTCGCCTGGCCGCGCTGGCTCCACCAGGTGTATTGCTCCGGCTTTTTGTTGAGCGTGCGAAACACGTCCACCAGGCCGGCCTTGTCGAACAGCTTGGTCAGCCAGGCGCGCTCCTCGGGCAGGAAGCCGCTGTTCTTCTGGTTGCCCTTCCAGTTCTTCAAGTCGATCTCGTGGTGCGCGATGTTGACGTCGCCCATCAACAAAAACTCGCGCTCGGCCTTCAACTTGACCAGGTGCGGGTACATCTTGGCCAGGAAGCGGAACTTGGCTTCCTGACGCTCCGGCCCCGACGAGCCGCTCGGGAAGTAGCAGCTGATGACGCTGAACTTTTTCTTCGCCGTGTCGAAGCGGGTTTCGATCCAGCGGCCCTCGTCATCGAACTCCTTGGAGCCGAAGCCGATCTTGACGTCGCTCGGCGCTTTCCTGGCGTACAGGCCGACACCGGAGTAGCCCTTCTTCTGCGCGTAGTGGAAGTGGCCGCGCAGATCGCCAATGGCGTCGAAGCGGCCTTCCACCGTGTCGGCCTGGGCTTTGACCTCCTGCACGCCAATACAATCGGCGCCCACCTGTTCGGCCCACTGCACGAAACCCTTGTCCGCCGCGGAGCGGATGCCGTTCAAGTTGAGCGTGACGAGTCGGAACATGCAACGCACTTTCGAGGCAAAGGAGTGGTGATGGCCCAGCGGGGGAACGACGCGCTCGCACAAGAGTTTGTGCAGTTCGCGGTCGGCGCCGGCGTGCTGCGCTTCGGCGAATTCAAGACCAAGGCCGGGCGATTGTCACCCTACTTTTTCAACGCCGGCGGCTTCGACGACGGCGCCAAGCTCGGCCGCGTGGCGGGCTTCTATGCGCGGCGGCTGCTAGCTTCGGGTCTGGAGTTCGACATGCTGTTCGGCCCGGCCTACAAAGGCATCACGCTGGCCGCAGCGGTGGCCATCGAGTTGGCGCGGCTGGGCCGCAACGTGCCGTTTGCCTACAACCGCAAGGAGGCCAAGGACCACGGCGAAGGCGGTACGCTGGTGGGTGCGCCGCTCGCCGGGCGGGTGGTGATCGTCGACGACGTGGTCTCGGCCGGCACCTCGGTGCGCGAGTCGATCGCCATGATCAGCGCCGCCACGGCTACCCCCGTTGGTGTGGCCATTGCGCTGGATCGCCAGGAGAAGAGCGCGGAAAACGGTGTAGATCTACCGTTCTCGGCAGTGCAGTACATCACGGCGGAACTCGGCCTGGAAGTTTGTGCCGTTGCGACGCTGGCCGACCTGTTGCACTATCTGAGCGTTACATCTGACGCCACACTTGCACCGCATCGCCACGCCGTGTCAGCCTACCGGGCACGTTACGGCGTTTAACCCCTCGCCGAGCTGTCATCGGTTTCAATCGAACTCATTGCCATGACCGACCGCCGCCGCACCCCGCACTGCCTGCTTGGCTGCGCCCTGCTGGCCTTGAGCGCGCTGACCAGCGCCCAAGTCAGGAACGGCGTCAACGAACAGGTCTTCACCTGCATCAATGCCGCCGGGCGTGTGCTGACTTCAGACCGCTTGATCGGTGAGTGCATGGACCGCGAGCAACGTGTGTTGTCGCGCGACGGCACGTTGCTGCGCATCGTGCCGCCTTCGCTGACGGCGGATGAGCGCGCTGAGAAGGAGGCCCGCGAGCGCCGTGTGGCCGCCGAGCGCGAAGCCAGATCCGAAGCCGTGCGCCGAGACCGCAACCTGGTCCAGCGCTTCCCCAACGTGGCCGCGCACCAGAAGGCGCGCGAGCAGGCGCTCGAAGTGACGCAGTACGCCATCACGCAGTCGCAGGCGCGCCTGGCCGATCTGGAGCGCGAGCGCAAGCCGCTGGCAGAAGAGACCGAGTTCTACAAGGACAAAGCCCTGCCGGGCAAGTTGAAGGGCCAGCTCGACGCCAACGACGCGGCGGCAGCGGCGCAGAAGGAATTGCTGGTGCAGCAGAAGGCCGAGTTGGAGCGCGTCTCGAAGCTGTACGACAGCGAGCTGGCGCACTTGAGGCGGCTGTGGGCCGGCGCCGCACCGGGCTCGCTGCAATTGCCGGCCGAGACCAATAGCGCCAAGGCCAAGCATTCGGGGCCGGTGCCGGTGGTCAACAGCGTGCGCGGCACGAACTAGTGTCACGCCGGGCGCCGAGCGGTCAGCCGGGCCCCAGTTTTTTCTTCAGCAGATCGCCGGCTTGCGCCGGGTTGGCTTGGCCTTTGGAGGCCTTCATCACCTGGCCAACGAGGGCGTTGAAGGCTTTGTCTTTGCCGGCGCGGAACTCTTCGACGGACTTGGTGTTGGCGGCGAGCACGTCATCGACGATCTTTTCGAGGGCGGCGCTGTCGTTCAATTGCGCAAGACCTTGGGCGGCGATGAGTGCGTCGATGTCGTCGAGCGCGCGCGCGATGTCGCGTATCTGTTCGACGTGGCTGTTCCACTTCTGCGCAAGCAGCTCCCGCCCAGCTTTGTTTGAGATGGTGCCGTCGTGCACGCGTCGCACTATTCCCGCAAGAGTGGTTGCGCCCACAGGGCACACTGAAATGTCGATGCCGTCGCGATTGAGGTTTGCCGAGACGTCGCCCATAAGCCAATTGGCAACCAGCTTGGCCTGCCCACTCAATTCGCGCGCTTCTTCGTAGTAGCTCGCAAACGACAAGCCCTGCGCCATCATCGCCGCGTCGTAAGGCGACAAGCCGTCGTCGCGCTCGAAGCGTGCAGCCATCGCGCCGGGCAGCTCGGGCATCGTTGCCTTCACGCGCTCCACCCACTCGGGCGCAATCATCAGCGGCGGCAAATCCGGGTCCGGAAAGTAGCGGTAGTCCTGCGCGTCTTCCTTGCTGCGCATCGCACGTGTCTCACCTGTGCCGGGGTCGAACAGTACCGTCGCCTGCTCGATCTTCAGGCCATCTTCGACGCGGTCGATCTGCCACTGCACTTCGAAGTCGATCGCCTGCTGCATGAACTTGAAGCTGTTCAGGTTCTTGATCTCGCGCCGCGTGCCGAACGGCATGCCGGGCCTGCGCACCGAAACGTTGGCGTCGCAGCGGAAGCTGCCCTCCTGCATGTTGCCATCGCAGATGCCGAGCCAGACGACGAGCGTGTGCAGCACTTTCGCATAAGCCACGGCCTCGGTGGACGAACGCATGTCGGGCTCGGAGACGATCTCCAGCAGCGGCGTTCCCGCCCGGTTCAGGTCGATGCCGCTCTGGCCCTGGTAGTCCTCGTGCAGGCTCTTGCCGGCATCTTCTTCGAGGTGCGCGCGCGTCAGGTGGACGGTCTTCTTTTCCGTGCCGACGACGATCTCGACCGTGCCGCCCTGCACCACCGGAATCTCGTACTGGCTGATCTGGTAGCCCTTGGGCAGATCGGGATAGAAATAATTCTTGCGCGCAAAGATCGACAGCGGTGCGATCTTTGCGCCGACCGCCAGACCGAAGCGGATCGCGCGCTCGACCGCGCCTTTGTTCATCACCGGCAGCGCGCCGGGCAAGGCGAGATCGACCGCGCTGGCCTGCGTGTTCGGCGCCGCGCCGAAGGCGGTGGACGAGCCGCTGAAGATCTTGCTCGCAGTAGAAAGCTGGGCGTGCGTTTCGAGGCCGATGACGACTTCGTAGCCACGAATCAGAGGGCCGATCATATGAGCCCCCTACGGCGCTGTCCGCCGGTCCCCCCGAGGGGGAGCGATCGCCTTGGGAGCGGCCCAGCGGCAATCATGCGAAGCCCCTCGGCGTCTGCGCATGGAAGTCCGTCGCCTGCTGAAACGCATGCGCCGCGTGCAGCAGTTGGCCTTCGGCGAAGTAATTGCCGATCAACTGAAGCCCCACCGGCATACCGTCTTCGCCAAAGCCTGCGGGCACGCTCATCCCAGGCAAGCCGGCCAGGCTGGCGGGCAGCGTGAAGATGTCGGCCAGGTACGCAGCCACCGGGTCATCGTCCTGCGCGCCGAGCTTCCACGCCACGGTCGGCGCCACCGGGCCGGCGATGACGTCGCATTGCTTGAAGCATTGCTGGAAGTCGTCCGCGATCATGCGGCGCAGCTTTTGCGCTTGCAGGTAATACGCGTCGTAGTAGCCGTGCGAGAGCACGTACGTGCCGATCATGATGCGGCGCTTGACTTCGGCGCCAAAGCCTTGTGCCCGCGACTTCTTGTAGAGATCCATGAGGTCGCTGTACTGCTCGGCGCGGTGACCGTAACGCACGCCGTCGAAGCGCGACAGGTTCGAGCTCGCTTCGGCCGGCGCGATGATGTAGTACACCGGGATCGAAAGCTCGGTGCGGGGCAGGCTCACGTCGACCAGTGTGGCTCCGAGCTTTTCGAACTCGCGCAAGGCGCTGCGCACGGTGCTGTTGACGTCGCCCGACAGCGCCGTCGGGAAGAACTCCCGCGGCAGGCCGATGCGCAACCCGGAGAGGGGCTTGGCGGCGCTTGCGCCTTCGCGCGCGCGCAGCATCTGCGCATGGAAATCCTGCGGCGGCCGCTCGGCGCTGGTCGAGTCTCGGTCGTCGAAACCGCTCATCGCCGACAGCAGCAGCGCGCAGTCCTCGGCC
Source organism: uncultured beta proteobacterium (assembly GCA_963814385.1). Lineage (GTDB taxonomy): Bacteria > Pseudomonadota > Gammaproteobacteria > Burkholderiales > Burkholderiaceae_C > CADEEN01. The sequence goes on along the minus strand of CAWFCX010000043.1, from coordinate 63,026 downwards.
GAACGCGCCAGTGGCCCGGCCTGGTCGAGGCTCGACGCGAACGCCACCATGCCCCAGCGCGAGCACACACCATACGTCGGCTTGATGCCGGTGATGCCGGCAAAGCTGGCCGGCTGGCGGATCGACCCGCCGGTGTCCGTGCCTGTCGCGGCCGGCAGCAGGCGTGCCGCCACCGCAGCCGCGGAACCGCCGGAAGAACCGCCCGGCACGCGCTCGGTGTTCCACGGGTTGCGCACGACGCCGAAGGCCGAGTTCTCGTTCGACGAGCCCATCGCAAACTCGTCGCAGTTCAGCTTGCCCAAACTCACGGCCCCCGCTGCCGCCAGACGCGCGACGACGGTGGCATCGAAAGGGCTCTGGTAGCCGGCGAGCATCTTCGAGCCGGCTGTCGTCGGCTCGCCGCGCGTGACGAAGATGTCTTTGTGCGCGATCGGAACGCCGGCCAGCGCGCCGAGTGCTTCGCCCTTGGCGCGCTGCGAATCGATCACGCGGGCCGCGGCCAACGCACCTTGCGCGTCGACATGCAGGAAAGCGCCGAGCACCTTCTGCAATTCGACCCGTGCCAGCAAATGGGTCACGACTTCGACGCAGCTGACCTCACGCGCCGCCATGGCGCGGCCGAGCGCAGCCACGCCCTGCTCATGCAAGGCCGTCACTCGATCACCTTCGGCACGAGGTAGAGCCCGTCCTCCACGTCCGGCGCGCTCACCTGATTGGCCGCACGCTGATCACCCTCCGTGACCACATCCTCACGCAGGCGCAGCGCCGCGGCCTGCACGGCCGCCAGCGGCGTGTACAGCGGCTCGACGCCGGTCGTTTCAACCGCGCTCATCTGCTCGACGATGGCGAAAAAGCCGTTCAGTTGCTGCAACATCGCCTGCTCCTCGGCAGGCTGCAATTCGAGCCGCGCCAGGTGGGCGATGCGGCGCACGTCGTCCGGAACAAGGGGCATGGCGGGGGCTGAAAAACTTGAAGAAGGGGATTCGAAAGCGGATGCAACTGCCGGCCGGGCCGTGGATTTTGGGCGTTTTGGTGAGCGCCGTTGCGGCTATTGTCGAGAGGCCTTGGGGTATTATCGCGCCCCAAATTAGAGCCCTCCGATGCCTGTCGGCGCGGGGGGTTTTCTTGCAAAAAAGCGCTTGCGCAACGGCGTTTTCCAGCCGCAACGCAAAGCCGCATCACCGGCTCGACCATGTTCGCTTTTCTTCGCCGCTACGTCTCCACCGACCTGGCCATCGACCTCGGCACGGCCAACACGCTGATCTACGTGCGCGGCAAGGGCATCGTGCTCGACGAGCCGTCCGTGGTGGCGATCCGCCACGAGGGCGGGCCCAATGGCAAGAAAACCATCCAGGCCGTGGGCAAGGAAGCCAAGGCGATGCTGGGCAAGGTGCCGGGCAACATCGAAGCCATCCGGCCGATGAAGGACGGCGTGATCGCCGACTTCACCGTCACTGAGCAGATGTTGAAGCAGTTCATCAAGATGGTTCACCCGCGCTCGCTGTTCAAGCCGAGCCCGCGCATCATCATCTGCGTGCCCTGTGGCTCGACCCAGGTTGAGCGGCGCGCGATCCGCGAGTCGGCGTTGGGTGCGGGTGCTTCCGAGGTCTATCTGATCGAAGAGCCGATGGCCGCGGCGATCGGCGCCGGTTTGCCGGTCGCGGAAGCCAGCGGCTCGATGGTCGTGGACATCGGCGGCGGCACGACCGAAGTCGGCGTGATCTCGCTCGGCGGCACGGTCTACAAGGGCAGCGTGCGCGTCGGCGGCGACAAGTTCGACGAGGCCATCATCAACTACATCCGCCGCAACTACGGCATGTTGATCGGCGACCCGACGGCTGAAGCGATCAAGAAGGAAATCGGCTCGGCCTTCCCCGGCAGCGAAGTGCGCGAGATGGAAGTCAAGGGCCGCAACCTCTCCGAAGGCGTGCCGCGCAGTTTCACCATCAGCAGCAACGAAATCCTCGAAGCACTGACCGACCCGCTGAACCAGATCGTCTCGTCGGTCAAGAACGCGCTCGAACAGACGCCGCCCGAACTCGGCGCCGACATTGCCGAGCGCGGCATGATGCTCACCGGCGGTGGCGCGCTGCTGCGTGATCTGGACCGCCTGCTGGCCGAAGAAACCGGCCTGCCGGTGCTGGTGGCCGAAGACCCGCTGACCTGCGTCGTGCGCGGTTGCGGCATGGCGCTGGAGCGCATGGAGCGCCTGGGCTCGATCTTCACGTCGGAATGATCCGCCGCCTGCTGAACCACTGAACAAACGAGGCCGAAGTTGCAGCTCGGCACCATCGACCGCACGCCACCGCCCTTCTTTCGCCAGGGCTACTCGGCGCTCACCAAATTGATCTTCTTCACCGCGTTGTCGGTGTTCATGATGGTCGCCGACACGCGTTTTACCGTCGTGCAGCCGCTGCGCTCGACGATCGCCGCGGCGCTGGCGCCGGTGCAGCGCGCGCTGCTGGTGCCGGTCGATCTGACGCTCGGCGGCAGCGAGTACATGCAGGGCCTGACCAAGGCGCTGGCCAATGAAGACGCGGCGCGCAAGCAGCTCGCACTACAGGCCGAAAGCGCGCTCTCGGCCGAACGCCTGGCGCAGGAAAACAGTCAACTGCGCGCCCTGCTCGACTTGAGGCCGGGCCTGAAGGTGAGGTCGATCGCCGCCGAGGTGATGTACGAAGCCGCCGACCCGTTCTCACGCAAGTTTTATATCGACCGCGGCCTGGCTCAAGGCGTGGCGCAGGGCTCACCGGTGGTCACGGAAGGCGGCGTCATCGGCCAGGTGACCCGGGTCTATCCGCTGTCGTCCGAGGTGACGCTGCTGACCGATCGCGACGCGGCCATCCCGCTGCTCAACACCCGCACTCAACTGCGTGCGGCGGCGTTTGGCGGCGTGGCGCAAGGCAGCGCCTTGGAGCTGCGCTTTGTCTCGGCCAACACCGACGTGCAGATCGGCGATGTGCTGCACACCTCCGGCGTCGATGGCATCTACCCGCCGGGGCTGCCGGTGGCCAAAGTCAAACTGGTCGAGAAGCAGGCCGACGGCGGCTTCACGCGTGTCGAGCTGGCTCCGCTTGCCGCCGTCGATCGCGTGCGCCACGTGCTGGTGTTGGAGCCGCTGAAGAACCAGCTGCCGCCGCCGCCGGCGCCCGAGCCTGCGTCAGCGCCCAAACCTGGCAGGGTCAGGAAGTGACTTTGTTTGCGCACCCGCGGGCCGAGCGCGCGGCCGCTCCGGAGCCGGCCTGCATCCCAAGGGGCACGAAGGGCCCCTTCACCGATCCTGGGGATCGGCCGATGTACCCATCGGGCGAGGGGCATGTGACATGAGCATCATGCCGCGCGGCGACCAGCTGCTGCTGCCCGCGAACCCGCTCTTCATCGTCATCACGCTGCTGCTGGCGCTGGCGTTCAACATGCTGCCACTGGGCCGCAGCCCGTGGCTGCCCGACCTGCTGGCGCTGACGCTGGCGTTTTGGGTGGTGCACCAGCCGCGGCGCGTGGGGGTCGGCGTGTCGTTCTTCTTCGGCCTGCTGATGGACGTGCACCAGGGCTCGATCCTTGGCCAGCACGCGCTGGCCTACACGCTGCTGGCCTTCGTCGCGATTGCGCTGCACCGCCGGCTGCTGTGGTTCCCGGCGTTCCAGCAGGCCGCGCAGGTGCTGCCGCTGTTCATCGCCGCGCACCTGGTGTCGCTGGTGGTGCGGATGCTCGCCGGCGATCTGTTCCCGGGCTGGAGCTACTTCATCGCACCGTGCTTCGAAGCGGTACTTTGGCCGGTCGTGTCCTTCGTCTTCCTCGCGCCGCAGCGCCGCGCCCCCGATCCCGACGAAAATCGTCCGCTGTGACCACGCCCACCCCCGTAGCGGCTTCGCCGCACCCCCTCAAGGGGGCCAAGGCCCGCGGCTCCAAGCCGACCTGCGTCGGCTTGGACGGGCCGAGGAGTGGCCGCGTCTCGCGGCCATGCGGCCGGCAAGGCCCGCTGGCGGACCGGCAGAGCCGGATCCGCGGCGGTCGCTTGGACATTCGCGGCAGGCTCGCATGACCGAGTTGCGCGACGTTGAACGCGAACTGGGTGGCTTCCGTGGCCGTCTGGTGGCCGCGGCCTTGTTCGTGCTCATCTGCTTCTCGCTGCTGGCCGCGCGTTTGGTGCATTTGCAGGTCGTGCGCCACGACGATCTGTCGACCCAGGCCGAAAACAACCGCATCGCCGTCGTGCCCGTGGTGCCCAACCGCGGCCTGATCGTCGATCGCAACGGCATCGTGCTGGCGAACAACTACTCGGCCTACACGCTCGAGATCATGCCGACGCGGTTGACGCAGCCTCTGGACGTGACGATCGATGCGCTGGCCGAGCTGGTCGAGATCACGCAGCGCGACCGTCGGCGCTTCAAGCGCCAGCAGGCCGACAACAAGAACTTCGAGTCGCTGCCGATCCGCACCAAACTCACCGACGACGAAGTGGCACGCTTCGTCGCCCAGCGCTACCGCTTCCCCGGCGTCGATGTCAAAGCGCGCCTGTTTCGCAACTACCCGCTCGGTGAGACCGGCGCGCATCTGCTGGGCTACATCGGCCGCATCAATACGGCCGAGAAGGAAGTGATCGAGGACTGGGAAGACGAGCTGCAAGCCAACTACCGCGGCACCGAGTACATCGGCAAGCTCGGCATCGAGCAGCGCTACGAGCCGCAACTGCATGGCACGACCGGCGTCGAGGAAGTGGAAACCAGCGCCGGTGGCCGCGCCGTGCGCCGCCTGGGCCACAAGGCAGCCACACCGGGCGACCAGGTCTATCTGTCGATCGACATCAAGCTGCAGGCCCTGGTCGAGCAGATGTTCGGCGAGCGCCGCGGCGCGCTGGTGGCGATCGATCCGCGCAACGGCGAGGTGCTGGCCTTCGTCAGCAAGCCGACGTTCGACCCGAACCTGTTCGTCGATGGCATCGACGTCGACAACTGGCGTGAGTTGAACGAAAGCATCGACAAGCCGTTATTGAATCGTGCGCTGCGCGGCACCTACCCGCCCGGCTCGACCTTCAAGCCGTTCATGGCGATGGCCGCGCTCAACTCGGGCAAGCGCTCGCCGAGCACAGTCATCAACGACGGCGGCAGCTTCGTCTTCGGCGGCCACACCTTCCGCAGCCATGGTGACCATGGCCTGGGCGCGGTGGACATGTACAAGTCGATCGTCAAATCCAGCAACGTCTACTACTACTCGCTGGCCAATGAGATGGGCGTCGATCTGATGCACGAGCAGTTGTCGCCGATGGGTTTCGGCCGCAAGACCGGCATCGACCTCGACGGCGAAGTCACCGGCTTGCTGCCTTCGACGGCGTGGAAGAAGAAAGCCTACAAGAAAGCCGATCAGCAGCGCTGGTACGCCGGCGAAACCATCTCGCTGGGCATCGGCCAGGGCTACAACAACTTCACCATGCTGCAACTGGCCAGCGCCACGGCCACCATCGTCGCTGGCGGCAAGCGTTTCGAGCCGCGGCTGGTGCGCGAGATCGAAGCGGCGGTCAAGCGCACGAAGAGCAGCCCTGATGCGCAGCCGCTGGCGCCGCTGCCCTACGACCCGGAGCATGTCGCCCTGATCAAGCGCGCGCTGCACGGTGTGACGCAGGAAGGCACCTCTGTGCGCTCCTTCTCCAACGCGCCCTACAAGACCGGCGGCAAGACCGGCACCGCGCAGGCCATCGGCATCAAGGCCAACGAGAAATACAACGCCTCCAAGATTGACGAGTACCAGCGCGACCATTCGCTGTACATGGCCTTCGCGCCGCTGGACGAGCCGACGATTGCCTTGGCGGTTGTCGTCGAGAACGCCGGCTTCGGCTCAGAGGCCGCCGCGCCGATCGCACGGCGCGTCTTCGACTACTGGATTGCCGGCCTGTGGCCAAGCAACGAGGACATGGCGGCCACGCAGATTGGCAAGTCGACTGCGCCGATCGGCAAGCAGCGAGACGCGAAGGACGTGTTGTTGCCGGGGCTGCAAGGCGGCGGCTTCGCCCAAGCCGTAACGTCAGCGCCGGGGCCGGTGGCCCTGATCACGAAACCATGACGAAGTCATGCAAGCGGGCCGAGCGCGCGGCCGCTCCGGAGCCGGCGCCCAGCGAGACGCGGTTGGGACGCCGGCTGTCCATGCCCGCGCAGGCGGGCATGGAGCCACGACCGTCTTTCCCCTCGGGGCATCGGCTGCGGAACTCCGCAGACGAAGGGCTCTAGTGAGCGCCGTTTTCGAGCAGCCCTCTGCGTGGCAACGCATCAAGCCGATCCTGTTTGGCTTCGATGGCTTGCTGCTCACCGCCGTCGCCATCCTGGCGGCGTTCGGTCTGATGACGATGTACTCGGCCGGTTTCGACCATGGCACGCGTTTTGTCGATCACGGCCGCAACATGGTCATCGCCTTGGCGATCCTGTGGGGCGTGTCGCAGGTGCCGCCGCAGCGCCTGATGGCCCTGGCGGTGCCGATCTACCTGTTCGGTGTGGCCTTGCTGATTGCGACCGCGCTCTTCGGCATCAGCAAAAAAGGCGCGACACGCTGGCTCAGCATCGGCGTGACGGTCATTCAGCCGAGCGAAATTCTGAAGCTCGCCACGCCGCTGATGCTGGCCTGGTGGTTCCAGACCTGCGAGGGGCGCATGCGCGCCGCCGAGTGGATCATCGCCGCCGTGATCCTGCTCGTGCCTTTCGCGCTCGTCGCCAAGCAGCCCGACCTCGGTACGGCCATCCTGATCCTCTCGGCCGGCCTGTACGTGCTGTTCTTCGCCGGCTTGTCGTGGAAGCTGATCGTGCCGGTGATGTTGGCCGCCGTCGGGGCGGTCGTCGCGCTGGTCGTCTCCGAGCCCACCATCTGCCAGCCCGGCGTGGACTGGCCCTTGCTCAAGCAGTACCAACAGCAGCGCGTGTGCACGCTGCTCGATCCGGCCAAGGACCCGTTGGGCCGGGGTTTTCACATCTTGCAGGGGATGATCGCCATCGGCTCCGGCGGCATCACCGGCAAGGGTTTCATGCAGGGCACGCAGACGCACCTTGAGTTCATCCCCGAGCGCACCACCGACTTCATCTTCGCGGCCTTCTCGGAAGAGTTTGGCCTCGTCGGCACGATCGGCCTGCTGCTGGCCTTCACCTTCCTGATCTTCCGCGGCCTGTTCATCGCTGCCGTGGCACCGACGCTTTTCACGCGGCTGCTGGCCGGCTCGATCACCCTGTCGATCTTCACCTACGTCTTCGTCAACATGGGCATGGTCAGCGGCATCCTGCCCGTGGTCGGCATTCCGTTGCCGTTCGTGAGTTACGGCGGCACGGCGATGGTGACGATGGGATTGGCGATCGGCATGTTGATGTCGATCGCGCGCAGCCGTCGGCTGATGCAGAGCTGACGCAGAGCTGGCGCAGAGCGGCCATGGAGCCGCGGCTCGCTGCCCCTTGGGGGCGCGATCGAAGCGAGCATGGAGCCGTCAGTTGGTGGCCAGCCGCACCGTGAACCGCGTCCCCGGCGACACCGCCCGCGGATGAGTGGACTCGATCGCCACCGAGCCGCCATGGCGTTCGGCAATCTCGCGCACGATCGCCAAGCCGAGGCCCGAGCCATCGACCTCCGTGCCCAGCGCGCGGTAGAACGGTTGGAAAACAAGTTCGCGCTCGGTCTCCGGGATGCCGGGGCCGTTGTCCTCGACTTGCAGCACCGCGACCTTCCCGTACGGGTCTGGCAACAGGCGCACTGTCACGGTGCCGCCGCCGGGCGTGTACTGCACGGCGTTGTCGACAAGGTTGCGGATCAGCTCGCGCACCAGCACCGCCTCGCCGACGATGCGCGGCGCTGCGGCGTCCTTGGCCCCCGGGCCCTCGTAGCCCAGATCGAGCCCTTTGGCCAGCGCGCGCGGCACGAAGTCGTGCACGACCTCGGTGGCCAGCGCCGACAGGTTGAACGGCACCACGCGCCGCGCTTCGTTGGCGTCTTCGGCGCGCGCCATGGACAGCAGCTGGTTGACCATGTGCGCGGCCTGCTGCGACGAACGCGCGATCTGGTGCAACGATCGTTTGACGGCCTTGTTGTCACCGCCGTCGGCCTCGCGCTGCGCCAGCTCGGCCTGCATGCGCAGGCCAGCCAGCGGCGTTTTCAACTGGTGTGCCGCGTCGGCCAGGAAGTGCTTTTGCACACCGATCGACCGGTCGAGCCGCGCCAGCAGATCGTTGATCGCGCTGACCAGCGGGCTCACCTCTTCCGGCGCCGCGCTCTCGTCGATCGGCGACAAGTCGCCAATGGCGCGCTGGCGGATGCGACGCTGCAGCTCGTCGAGCGGGCGCAGGCCGCGCGTCAGCGCAAACCAGATCAGCACCACAGCCAGCGGCAGGATGGCGAACTGCGACAGCATGACGCCACGTGCGATCTCGGTGGCCAGCTGCGAGCGCTTGTCCAGCGTCTCGGCCACCTGCACCAGGGGCGGCGCGAGGTCGTCCGACGACAGCGCGCCCACGGGCACCCACAGGTATGCGACGCGCACGTTGCGGCCGTCGAGTTCGTCGTCGCGCAGCCGCACCTCGCCGTCGGCTTTCGGGGTTTCCTCGGGCACCGGCAAAACGCTGTCGCCGGCCACCCGCTCTCCACGCGTGCCCAGAATCTGAAAGTAGAAGTTGTCCGACTCTTCGCCGCGCAAGATGGCCACGGACACTTCGGGCAGGTTGACCTGGGCGCGCGGCGCGCCTGCCGGCGGAACGATGACGCGCCGAGCCAGCGTGCGCGCCGTTTCTGCCAGTTCGCGGTCGAACGGCCGATTGGCAATGGCCTGCGCCGAGACCCAGGTGATGACCACCGACAGCGGCCACAGCAGCAGTAGCGGCACCAGCAGCCAGTCGAGGATGTCGCCGAACAGCGAGCGCTGCGGCTTGGCGCTAGGCAGGGTCGGCTCGAGCACTCCGGTCAGGCCAGCGCCGGGCCGCTCCCAAGCGTCGGCCTGACCCTCCCCATGGGGGAGTGCGAGCGCAGCGAGCCAGGGGCAGTCATATCCGTCAGGCCAGCGCCGGGCCGCTCCCAAGCGTCGGCCTGAACCTCCCCATGGGGGAGTGCGAGCGCAGCGAGCCAGGGGCAGCCATATCCGTCAGGCCAGCGCCGGGCCGCTCCCACGCGTCGGCCTGAACCTATCCATGGGGGAGTGGACGTGAAGCGGACGAGGGCTCGTCGTCATCACGCCGCGATCTTCTCCAGGCAGTAGCCCAGACCGCGCACGGTGGCGATGCGGATCGGACCCTGCTCGATCTTTTTGCGCAAGCGGTGGATGTAGACCTCGATGGCGTTGTTGCTGACCTCTTCGCCCCACTCGCACAGGCGCTCCACAAGCTGGTCCTTGCTGACCAGCCGCCCGGCGCGCTGCAGCAGCACTTCGAGCAGCGAAATCTCGCGCGCCGACAGATCGATCATCTGCTCGTTGATGTAGCAGACGCGCCCGGTGGCGTCGAAGCTCAACGGGCCGTGTTTGAGCACGCTGCTGGCGGTGCCCAGGCCGCGCCGCATCAGCGCGCGCACGCGGGCCTCGAGCTCCTGCAGCGAAAACGGCTTGGCCATGTAGTCGTCGGCGCCAAGGTCCAAGCCCTTGACGCGCTGGTCGACACTGTCGGCCGCGGTCAGGATCAGCACCGGCGTGGCCGAACCGCGCGCGCGAAACTTGCGCAACACTTCAAGGCCATGCACTTTGGGCAGGCCGAGGTCGAGAATGACCAGGTCGAACTCGTGCGAGGCCAGCGCCGCTTCGGCCTCACTGCCCGAGGCCACATGGTCGGCGGCGTAGCCGGCAGCGCGCAGCGAGCGCAGCAGTCCATCGGCCAGCACCTGATCGTCTTCGGCAACGAGCACTCTCATCACGCTCTCCTTCGCACGCGCAAATTCTAGGGAGCCCAGGGTTGCCCGCGCTTGACGGAAAACAAACCCTGTACGAATATCCAGCACAATGAAGAAGCCGCTTACGAGTACGTCGAGTCCCGCGTCTGGCCTCATGGCCCTGTCTGCCCCAAGTGTGGCGTGATTGGACGCGCTGGCAAGCTCGGCGGAACCAGCACCCGGATCGGCGTGTGGAAGTGCTACGAATGCCGTAAGCCTTTCACCGTCAAGGTCGGAACCATCTTCGAGTCGAGCCACATTGCCCTGCGTCTTTGGCTGCAAGCGATCTTCCTGATTGCGTCGAGCAAGAAGGGCATCAGCGCGAACCAGTTGCACCGCACTCTCGGCATCACCCTGAAGTCGGCATGGTTCATGGGCCACCGCATCCGCGAAGCGATGCGCGACGACGGCGGCGGACTGCTCGGCGGTGGCGGCTCGATTGTCGAAGCCGACGAGACCTTGATGATGCCGCAGCGTGGCGTGGCGAAGAAGAACGCAGGCCAGCACCGCACCAAGGTTCTGTCGCTCGTGCAGCGCGACGGCAAGACCCGGTCGTTCCACGTCGCCAACGTTGACGGCAACAACCTCAAGCCGATCATCATGGCGAACATTGCCAAGCAATCGCACCTGATGACCGATGGCGCGATGCACTACCGCAAGATCGGTGCGGAGTTTGCGCTGCATGAGTCCACCAATCACCAGCAAAAGGAATACGCGAAGCCTTCCAAGGTCGCTGGGGTGTCTGCGCACTCCAACACTGTCGAGTCCTACTTCGGCATTCTCAAGCGCGGAATCACTGGCGTCTATCACCATGTCAGCGAGGAACACTTGCAGCGCTACCTTGACGAGTTCGATTTCCGCTTCTCGAATCGCAAGGCGCTCGGCGTCGATGACTCTGCGCGAGCTGAGCGTTTGTTGAAGGGCGTCGTCGGCAAGCGGCTGACCTATCAAACAGTTGTGCAATGAAAAACCAGACGACGCGTGGCACTGGCGCCCCAAGGCGCCCCGACGACCCGGACCAGTCGCAGCGGTTCAAGGAAACCGCTCGCGAGTTGGAAGCCGACGAAACCGGGGCAGCTTTCACACGCGCGTTGGATGTGAGCGTCACGCCCGCGAAACCGATCAATCCGCCCGCGCGGGAATCCGTTACTCTGCGCAGGCCGAAGCGCGCAAAGGCCAAGTAGCAATGGCACTGAAGTCCAACCGATTCAGAATCACCATCCAAGGTGAAGAGGCGGACGGCAGCATTCGCCTGACCGATTTGCTCGATCAACTTAATGCGGTCAAGGCGACTCTGAATCATGTGGACGCGGCCGTGTCGGGTCAGAAAAACCCGAACCTGTACTACCGCGTCACCAACATCAGCATGAACAGCCCTGCGGTCTTCGAGGTCGAGGCGGTTCCTAACCAGCGTTCAACCCCGGCGCACGGCCGCAAGGTGGTCGCGAAGTTCAGTCGCGATCTGAAGACCGTGATTGATGGGAAGCGCCCAAAGGACGCGAACCTAGAACTTCTTGAGTCGTATGGTGCGATGGCGCAGCCGATGCGCAAGTACATCGCGCAGGTGTCGATCCAGTTCGATGGTGACCAGGCAGTGGATGTGCCGAGAAACCTTGGGTTGAAGATCGACGAGATTCTTGGTCCCGACCAGGTAGAGATTGGCACCCTCATCGGCAGCTTGGACGTGATCGACGTGCACAACCAAAGGAATCTGTTCAAGGTCTATCCAGCGGTCGGCCCGAGCAGCGTCAAGTGCCAGTTTCCGAAGGACATGCTTCGCTCGGCGGTCGATGGGATCAACCGCTTTGTGCGCATCACTGGCGAACTGCACTTCAAGAAGACCGAGAAGTACCCGCACTTTATGAAGGTATCGAAGATCGAGGTGCTTCCAGAACGTTCGGATGCTTCGCCCTTGTCATCGTTGCGTGGCCTCGCCTCTGGTGCCCTTCGCGGGATGTCCTCTAGCGAGTATGTGGACAAGGTAAGAAACGATGGCTGGTCCTAGCCTTCGCTACTACTGGGACACCGCGCCTCTCGTTGCCTGGATCACAGACGAGAGGCGTGCCGATCCGTCCGAAATGTCCGGCCTCGCCGAAGTGGTCGAACTCGTTGATCGCGGGCAGGCCATCCTCATGACCTCTGTCCTATGGCGAGCCGAAGTGCTGGACCTCGGTTTGACCGCCAGCCAGAAACGGAAGCTTGAATCGGCCTTTGACGGCCAAACGGTGATCGAGCTTGGCATCGACGGTCAGGTCATGGACTTGGCCGGCTACATCAGAACCCACCAGCGGGCTACGAAGAAGAAGGACGTGCTGAAGAACGTGCGCACGCCCGACGCGATCCATCTGGCAAGCGCCATTCACTACGCGGCCACGGAGTTCCACACTTTCGACGGCGCGCGACAGAAAGGCAACCCGGGCGGGTTGCTGACCCTTGACGGCAACGTGGCCGGGCATCGACTGAAAATCTGCACGCCAAGGGCAATGCAGCTTCGCATCGAAGATGCCATCCGAGACGACGAATAGCCGACCGATTGGGTACGTGAAATATAACTACTGGACGAATATCCAGTTATCGCGGACAATGCACCGCATCCCAAAACCCTCTTCACCCACCCGGAGACCGCCGCATGGACGCCCCTGTCAAAGCCCTCAACACCGAAAAAGCCAAGGCCCTGCAAGCGGCGCTGGCGCAGATCGAAAAGCAGTTCGGCAAGGGCTCGATCATGCGCCTGGGCGACGGTGAAGCGGTGGACGCCATCGAGGCCGTGTCCACCGGCTCGCTCGGCCTGGACATTGCGCTGGGCATCGGCGGCCTGCCGCGCGGCCGCGTGATCGAGATCTACGGCCCGGAGTCGAGCGGCAAGACGACGCTGACGCTGCAGGTCATCGCCCAGATGCAAAAGGTGGCCGGCACCTGCGCCTTCATCGATGCTGAACACGCGCTCGATGCGCAGTACGCGCAAAAGCTCGGCGTCAACCTGCAGGAGCTGCTGATCTCCCAGCCCGACACCGGCGAGCAGGCACTCGAGATCGTCGACGCGCTGGTGCGCTCGGGCTCGATCGACCTGATCGTCATCGACTCGGTGGCCGCGCTGACGCCCAAGGCCGAACTCGAAGGCGAGATGGGCGACAGCTTGCCCGGCCTGCAGGCGCGGCTGATGAGCCAGGCCCTGCGCAAGCTCACCGCCAACATCAAGAAGACCAACACCATGGTCATCTTCATCAACCAGATCCGCATGAAGATCGGTGTCATGTTCGGCAACCCCGAGACCACCACCGGCGGCAACGCGCTCAAGTTCTACGCCTCGGTGCGCCTCGATATCCGTCGCACCGGCAGCATCAAGAAGGGTGAAGAGGTCATCGGCAGCGAGACCAAGGTCAAGGTCGTCAAGAACAAGGTCAGCCCGCCGTTCAAGACCGCCGAGTTCGACATCCTCTACGGCGAAGGCATCAGCCGCGAGGGCGAGATCATCGACATGGGTGTCAACGCTCACATCCTCGAAAAGTCCGGCTCCTGGTACGCCTACAACGGCGAAAAAATCGGCCAGGGCAAGGACAACGCACGCGAGTTCCTGCGTGAGAACGCCGACGTGGCCGTCGAAATCGAGAACAAGGTGCGTGAGTCGATGGGCATCCCGCTGATCGCTGCCGCCGTGGCCGCGGGCGGCAAAGACAAGGCCTGAGGGACCCCGTGGTGGCGGCCCGGCCGCCCCTGTCGCTGAAGGGCCGCGCGCTGCAATGGCTGTCACAGCGTGAGCACAGTCGCATCGAGTTGCGGCGCAAGCTGATGCGTGCGGCCCGGCTGCGCGACGAGGCGGCTGCGGCCGAAGTGAGGGCGGGTGACCGCGTAACTGAGGTCGATGCTCTGCTCGACTGGCTGACCGAGCATCGCTACCTGAGCGAAGCGCGCTTTGTCGAATCTCGCGTCCACGCCCGCGCGGCGCGCTTCGGCCAGCGCCGTATCGCCCACGAGCTGGGCCAACATGGCGCGGTACTCGATGCCGACACGGCTGCGCGCCTGCGCGCCAGCGAATTCGAGCGCGCCAAAGCTCTGTGGGCGCGCCGTTTCGGCGCCGAGCCCGCCGCGGACGCCTCGCTGCGGGCCAAGCAAATGCGCTTCCTGGCCGGCCGCGGCTTTGCGAGCGATGTCATCCGCCGCGTCGTCAAAGGCGGCGACGAAGACTGAGCACGCCAGTCTCGCGTCAGTCTTGGTGCAGCGCACCATGCTAAATTCGCCGCGCCCCCAAACCGCCTGACCCCCGCGGTGCTCCTTTTGCCGCGCCCCACCCAATGAAGATCCACGAATACCAAGGCAAGGAAGTCCTGCGTCAGTTCGGCGTGCCCGTGCCGCGCGGCTACCCGGCCTTCTCGGTGCGAGAAGCCAACGAAGCGGCGCAGAAACTCGGCGGCAGCGTCTGGGTCGTCAAGGCGCAGATTCACGCCGGCGGACGCGGCAAGGGTGGTGGCGTCAAGCTCGCGCGCTCGACGGCCGAGGTCGAAAAGCTCTCCGGCGAAATCCTCGGCATGCAGTTGAAGACGCACCAGACCGGCCCGACCGGCCAGAAGGTGCGCCGCCTGCTGATCGAAGAAGGCGCCGACATCAAGAAGGAGTACTACGTCGCCGCGCTGACCGACCGGGCGACGCAGAAGGTGGCCATGATGGCCAGCAGCGAAGGCGGCATGGACATCGAAGAGGTGGCGCACGCCACGCCCGAGAAGATCATCAAGGTCTTCGTCGATCCGGCCGCGGGCCTGACCGACGCGCAGGCGGGTGAGCTCGCCGACGGCATCGGCGTGCCGACCGCCAGCAAGGCACAGGCCATCGATGTGCTGAAAAAACTCTATGCCTGCTACATGGGCACCGACGCCAGCCTGGCCGAGATCAACCCGCTGATCCTGGAAGGCAACGGCAACATCAAGGCCCTCGATGCGAAGTTCAACTTCGACGCCAACGCCCTCTTCCGCCACCCCGAGATCGTGGCTTACCGCGACCTCGATGAAGAAGACCCCGCCGAAGTCGAGGCCAGCAAGTTCGACCTGTCCTACATCAGTCTCGACGGCAACATCGGCTGCCTGGTCAACGGCGCCGGTCTGGCGATGGCGACGATGGACACGATCAAGCTGTTCGGCGGCGAGCCGGCGAACTTTCTCGACGTCGGCGGCGGCGCGACAGCCGAGAAGGTCACCGAGGCCTTCAAGATCATGCTCGGCAACAAGAACGTCAAGGGCATCCTGGTCAACATCTTCGGCGGCATCATGAAGTGCGACACCATCGCCGAAGGCGTGATCGCGGCGTGCAAGGCGGTGAATCTCTCCGTGCCGCTGGTGGTGCGCATGAAGGGCACCAACGAAGACCTGGGCAAGAAGATGTTGAAGGAGTCCGGCCTGCCGATCATCAGCGCCGACACGATGGCCGAGGCCGCGACGAAAATCGTCGCGGCCGTGAAGTGAGGAGAAAAAGAACATGAGCATCCTCATCAACAAGGACACCAAGGTCATCACCCAGGGCATCACCGGCAAGACGGGCCAGTTTCACACCCGCGGCTGCCGCGACTACGCGAACGGCAAGGCCTGTTTTGTTGCCGGCGTGAACCCGAAGAAAGCCGGCGAAGACTTCGAAGGCATCCCGATCCACGCCAGCGTCAAAGATGCCAAAGCGGCCACCGGCGCCACCGTCAGCGTGATCTACGTGCCGCCCGCGGGCGCCGCCGCGGCGATCTGGGAAGCTGTCGAGGCCGACCTCGACCTGGCCATCTGCATCACCGAAGGCATCCCGGTCAAGGACATGCTCGAAGTGCGCAACCGCATGAAGGCCAAGGAAGCCAAGGGCGGCAAGACAACGCTGCTGCTCGGCCCCAACTGCCCCGGGCTGATCACGCCCGAAGAAATCAAGATCGGCATCATGCCGGGCCACATCCACCGAAAGGGCCGCATCGGCGTCGTCAGCCGCTCCGGCACGCTGACCTACGAAGCGGTGGCGCAACTCACCGAAATCGGCCTCGGCCAATCGAGCGCCGTCGGCATCGGCGGCGACCCGATCAACGGCCTGAAGCACATCGACGTGATGAAGCTCTTCAACGACGATCCGAACACCGACGCGGTGATCATGATCGGCGAGATCGGCGGCCCCGACGAGGCCGACGCTGCGCGCTGGTGCAAGGCCAACATGAAAAAGCCGATCGTCGGCTTCATCGCTGGCGTCACCGCCCCCGCCGGCAAGCGCATGGGCCATGCCGGCGCACTGATCTCCGGCGGCGCCGACACCGCCGATGCCAAGCTTGCCATCATGGAAGAGTGCGGCTTCACGATCACGCGCAACCCGAGCGAGATGGCCAAGCTGCTCAAAGCACTGATCTGAGTTCAGCGCCAGCGCGCTTGCGTAGTTCCACGAAGTAGAGGCGCCCGAGAGGTGCTCTACACTGCCGCGCATGGAAATGCTTGCCTCCCCGGAGTTCTGGGTCGCCGTCGGCCAGATCATCCTGATCGACATCCTGCTGGGTGGCGACAACGCCGTCGTGATCGCGCTGGCCTGCCGCAAGCTGCCGCCCCAGCAACGCACCAAGGGCATCCTGTGGGGCACGGCCGGTGCGATCGTCCTGCGCATCATCCTGATCTTCTTCGCGCTGCAGCTGCTCGCCATTCCGTTCCTCAAGATCATCGGCGCGATCTTGCTGGTGTGGATCGGCGTCAAGCTGCTGATGCCTGAGCACGACGAGGGTCACTCCAGCATCGAGGGCAGCGACAAACTCTGGGGCGCCGTCAAAACGGTGATCGTGGCCGACTTTGTGATGAGCGTCGACAACGTGATCGCGATTGCCGGCGCCGCCGAGGCGTCCGGGACCGGTCATGGCATGGCGCTGGTGATCTTCGGCGTGCTGGTCAGTATCCCGATCATTGTCTGGGGCAGCCAGTTGGTGATCAAGCTGATGGACCGCTTCCCGATCATCATCACCGTCGGCGGCATGTTGCTCGGCTGGATCGCCGGCACCATGGCCGTGACCGACCCGGTGCTGATCAATCCACAGGTGCTTTCGAACTGGCCGAAGATTGCCGAGAGCGACACGCTGCGTTACGGCGCCGGTGCGGCCGGGGCGCTGCTCGTGCTGGCCCTTGGCAAGTGGCTTGCAACGCGACGCGCTCCCGCAGCGCACGCGGCACCTGTCGTGGCCAGCACGGCGCCGAGCGGCCAGATGCGTCGCCTGTTGCTCGCCGTGGATGGCTCCGATACGGCCGAACGCGCGGTCCGTCACGTCCTGGCCATGCGAGGTGCGCTGCGCGACCCGCAGGCCGTCGAGGTCCACGTGGTGAACGTGCAGCGGCCGGTTTCGAGCGATGTCTCGTCTTTCGTCGCGAAGGACCAGCTACAGGAGTTTCAGAATGAGCGCTGCGACGCCGCACTCGCGCCCGCGCGGCGCATCCTCGACGAGGCAGGTCAGACCTACCAGGAGCATCGCAAGGTCGGCCCACCGGGGGCGACCATTGCGGAGCTGGCGCGGTCGCAAGCCTGTGACCTGATCGTGATGGGAGCGCGCGGTCTCGGCAGCAACACCGCGGCGCTGCTCGGCTCGGTCGCGCAGAGCACCATAGAGCACGCCGACATGCCCGTTTTGGTGGTCAAGTAGGGCCGGCGCACGAGCAGCCGACGCTTGTGGCACGCTCGGTGCCGCTTGAACCCTTGCGCATGAACCCTATTTCACGCATTGCCGCCCGATGGTCGTCGGCTGCTCAGCCGGCCGAAGGCGCCTCGCCTCTGCGTGCCGATGCCTTGCCGCCCGGCACGGTACTGGGCAGCGTGACCCTGGCGCGACCGATCGGGCGCGGCGCCACGGCGGTGGTCTACGGCGGCATGGACAACAGCACGCAAACGCCGCACGCCGTCAAGGTGTGGAGCCCGCAGCCGGGCGCCGGTGCGGACGAGGCCTCGCGCCAGCGTTTCCTGCAAGAAGCGCAACGCGCCATGGATCTCAACCACCGGGGCATCGTGCGCGTCTTCGGCGGCGGCTCGCAGTCGGGGCTGACCTTCATCGTCATGGAACTGCTCGCCGGCAGCAACCTCTCGCGCTATGCCAGCACCGAGCACCGTCTGCCCGAGGCTCTGGTGCTCGACATCGCCGCCCAGCTTGCCGAAGCGCTGGCATACGCGCACCGCCAAGGCGTCGTGCACCGCGACGTCA
Source organism: uncultured beta proteobacterium (assembly GCA_963814385.1). Classification (GTDB taxonomy): domain Bacteria; phylum Pseudomonadota; class Gammaproteobacteria; order Burkholderiales; family Burkholderiaceae_C; genus CADEEN01. The sequence goes on along the minus strand of CAWFCX010000043.1, from coordinate 44,977 downwards.
AGCCCGGCAATGCGTTGTTCGACCCGGCCACACGGCACGCCGCGCTGACCGATTTTGGGCTGGCCAGGGCGCCGGACGCAGAGTCCTCGCGCAGCGGAGTCTTCATGGGCTCGCCGCTGTACATGGCGCCGGAGCTGCTGGCCGGGCAGCCGCCCGATGCGCGCAGCGACCTCTATGCCCTGGGCGTGCTGACCTATGAACTGCTCGCTGGCCGCCCGCCGTTCGAAGCGGCGTCGATGGGGGCGCTGCTGCGTGCCGTGGCACAGTTGGCGCCCGCGCCGTTGGCGGCCCCACAACTCGACCGCCTGCTCGAACCGCTCTTGGCCAAGGATCCGCTCCAGCGCCCCGCAGACGGCGACGCCTGGGCCGCCCTGGCGCGCCAGACGGCACAGTGGCGTATGTCCGCGTCAAACGCCACGAACCGCGCTTGAACAGCGGAAACACCGAGCGGCGGCCGCGCAGCGAGCGCAGCCAGCCGAGGCACAATGCTCGATCAATCACTGTCCTGCTCTCGCGCCCGGCAGCGGCGCCGCTGCAACTGATTCCTGTGTCGCAGATTCAAATGCCCATCGAGTTCTTCGGCGCCACCGACACGGGCCGAGCTCGCACCAACAACGAAGACTCCGTCGCCGTTGACGCTCACAACGCCTTGGCAATCCTTGCCGACGGCATGGGCGGCTACAACGCAGGCGAGGTCGCCAGCGGCATGGCCACCTCGTTCATCCAGACCGAACTCGGACGCTGGCTCGATGAAGTCGGTGACTCCGCCACCGACCCCGAAGTGCGGCGCGCGATGGACATCTGCGTCGACAACGCCAACCGCGCGATCTTCAATGCCGCTAACGCCAACCCGCAGTACTCGGGCATGGGCACGACCCTGGTGGTGCTGGCGTTTCGCGGCACGCGCGTGCTGATCGGCCATGTCGGCGACTCGCGCGCGTACCGCCTGCGCGGCGGCCGGCTGATGCAGATCACTCGCGACCATTCGCTGCTGCAAGAACAGATCGACGCCGGCCTGATCACGCCCGAACAGGCAAGCTTCTCGGCCAACAAGAATCTCGTCACGCGCGCAGTGGGCGTGGAAGACACGGTGCTGCTGGAAATTCACCAGCACGAAGTGCATCCCGGTGACCTGCTGCTCTTGTGCTCCGACGGCCTGTCGGACATGCTCGATGACGAAACCCTGTCGCAGTTGTTGCAGGGCTACGATTCGCTCGACGAGATGGGTGCCGCACTGATCGCTGCGGCCAACGACGCGGGCGGCAAGGATAATATTGCGGTCATTCTGGCGCGCGCGCCAGGCAGCCCGGCCGCGGCCACCAAGTCTTGGTGGGCCCCGTTCCGGCGCTGACAACAACGCTCCTTCAGGGGCAGACAAAGGCTACAAGATGGGCAAGCTCGTGGTGTCGCTCGACGGTGTGGTGATCAAGGAAGTGCAGGTCACCAAAGACAAGACCACGCTTGGCCGCAGGCCCTACAACGACATCGTCATCGACAACCTCGCTGTCAGCGGCGAACACGCCGTGCTGCAGATGGTCGGGGCGGATGTCTTCATCGAAGACCTGAACAGCACCAACGGCACCTACATCAACGGCAAGGCCGTGAAGAAGCAGCTGCTGGCGCATAACGACACGGTCGAGATCGGCAAGTACAAGATCAAGTACCTGGTCGAAGACGGCGTCGACTACGAAAAGACGATGATCATGAAGCCGGGCATGATGACCGGCCCAGGCGGTGCCACGGTGAACTCGGCCGACCGCCCGACCTTTGCCCACACCATGCCGGCGAGCAGCAACTCGGGCTTCGGCGGCCTGGCCAACTCGCCGGGCAGCGCGGCCATCAAGGTGCTCAACGGCGCGGCCGCAGGGCGCGAGGTGCCGTTGACGAAAGTCGTCACGACGGTCGGTAAACCGGGGGTGCAGGTGGCCTCCATCACCAAGCGGCCGGGGGGCTATGTGCTGGCGCACGTCGAAGGCGCGAACAAGCCCACGGTCAACGGCTCGCAACTGGCCGGCGATTCGGCGCAACTGCGCAATGGCGATGTGATCGAACTCGCCGGCACGCAGATGCAATTCATCCAGATCTGATTTCTCGGCAGCGCGTGCGTGCACTGGTCCACTGAACCAGATGAATCGCGCCCGAGCGGCTGCGCAGCGGCGCGCCAGGCTAGGCGCAAAGCACAGCGATACCCGCAGGTATCGCGAGCATTTGCAACGACGCATGGCGCGCTGAGGCGCAGACGAGCGGTGCGTGTATTTCATCTGGTTTAGTGGACTAGCTCACGCCGCCTAAGGGCTTTGCGGCCGCGGGGCCTCCCCGCACAGGAAAATCGGCGCATGAAGATCCGCGTGCTCGGCTGCTCCGGCTCCATCGCCGCCGGCGACCGCACCACCTCGTTCCTGGTCGACGACGATGTGCTCATCGACGCCGGCACCGGCGTTGGCGACCTCACGCTCGACGAGATGGCCGCCATCGACCACATCCTGGTCACGCACTCGCACCTCGACCACGTGCTGGGCATCGGCCTGCTCGCCGACAGCGTGGCCCGCAAGCGCCTGTCGCGCCATCACGCGCGACGCGGTCCGATCCGCGTCTATGCGCTGCAGCCCACGCTCGATGCGCTGCGCGCCCATATCTTCAACGGCGTCATCTGGCCCGACTTCACGCGCCTGCCCAACCCCGAACACCCGCTGATGAAGTTCGAGCCCTTTTCGATCGGCCAAACGCTGCCGTTCGGCGGCCGGCGCATCGAAGTGCTGCCCGCCGAGCACACCGTGCCCGCGGTCGGTTTTGCCGTGAGCCCGGAAGGCAAAGACAACGGCGCTTGGGTCTTCACCGGCGACACCGGCCCCAATCCGGCCCTGTGGCGGCGCCTGACCGGCATGCGCATCGCCCATCTGGTGATCGAAACCGCGTTCAGCGACGACGAACAGCAACTGGCCCGTATCAGCTCGCACCTCTGCCCCACGACGCTCGCTCGCGAGCTGGCTCAACTTGACGGCGAAGTCCAGGTGCACATCACCCACATCAAGCCGGGTGAGGTCGAGGCGGTGATGAGCCAGATCGAGGGCCAGACCATGCGTCATAGCGCGAGCGCGCTGCACAGCGGCCAGGTGTTCACACTTTGAGGCAGGGCTGACGATCCGCGTCAGCCTGGGTGACGCGACGCGTCACACCACACTCAACGAAGCGTGAAACTGGTTACGAATCGCCCCCCAATTCTTGTGTTCTGGGCACTGGCATAGGGGGTGCGTAGAGTCCCTCGCGTTTTTTAACCATCCCACAGGGACCTCCAATGAAAATCCAACGTGCCGTGCAACGCGGTTTCACCTTGATCGAACTGATGATCGTCGTGGCGATCATCGGCATCCTGGCCGCCATCGCGCTGCCGGCTTACCAGGACTACGTGGTCCGCACGCGCATCACGGAAGGCTTGTCGATCGGCGGTGACGCCAAGGTACAAATCGGCACGGGCGCGGGCAGCGCTGCCGATCTGACGGCGACGGCCAACACCTGGAACGCACAGGCGGGTGCCGCCGGCGCCAGAAGCAAGTACGTGAACTCGGTGCAGATTACCGCCGCTGCCGGTGCGACACAGGGCGAAATCACCGTGGCGTACAACGGCGGCGCCGCCGGCACCGTCGGTGGCAGCGTGGCAGCCAACCAGAACTTGGTGCTGTCGCCGTGGATTCGGGCCGGTGCCGTCCCTGTTTCACTGGGTGCCAACCTCGGCGCCGCCGCCCCTGCTTCGGGCAGCCTCGACTGGAGCTGCCAGTCAGTTGGGGTCGCGACCTCGACCGCACGTGCCATGCTCGGGACAGCAGGCACCCTGGAAGCCAAGTACTCTCCGTCTGAGTGCCGCTAAGCGACTAGCTTGTTTCTCGCGAAAAGGGCGCTTCGGCGCCCTTTCTGGCCTTTGAACGCCCATCGTCCTCGGCTTGCGGCTCACTTGGCGACCATGCTTGAGCAACTGCAAGCAACTGGCCCGCGTCCGTACACGCCTGTGCCCCGCGATGCTGGCCCGCGGGCAGGCGCAACTCGTCGGCGAGGTTCACGTGCGCCTCACCCACATCAAGCCGGGTGAGGTGGAGGCAGTGACGCATCGCCGTCAAAGCCAGACCATGCGCCACAGCGCCCGCGAGCGGCACAGCAGGCAGATTCACGCTTTAGCCAGGGTGACATCGATGGCTGACAGCCGCAGTACCGCAGTACCGCAGCGTGACAGCAATTGTCAGAAGTTCCTGCCCCCTGCCGCGAACAGCGCCCTAAACCGCCTTCAATTTAGCTGGCACAAGTCCTGCACGGTACAACTCGCGAATTCCGCACAACCAGGAGAGCATTCAACATGAAGCGCAGCATGCAAAAGGGTTTCACCCTCATCGAATTGATGATCGTTGTGGCGATCATTGGTATCTTGGCAGCCATCGCGCTGCCGGCTTATCAAGACTACGTGGTGCGCACGCGCATCACGGAAGGCCTGTCGATCGCCGGAGACGCCAAGGTACAGATCGGCACCGGCTCGGGCAGCGCTGCCGATCTGACCGCGACGGCCAACACCTGGAACGCACAGGCGGGTGCCGCCGGCGCCAGAAGCAAGTACGTGAACTCGGTGCAGATTACCGCCGCTGCCGGTGCGACACAGGGCGAAATCACCGTGGCGTACAACGGCGGCGCCGCCGGCACCGTCGGTGGCAGCGTGGCAGCCAACCAGAACTTGGTGCTGTCGCCGTGGATTCGGGCCGGTGCTGCCGCGGCTGCACTGGGTGCCAACCTTCAGCTCGCCGCCCCTGCTTCGGGCAGCCTCGACTGGAGCTGCCAGTCAGTTGGGGTCGCGACCTCGACCGCACGTGCCATGCTCGGGACAGCAGGCACCCTGGAAGCCAAGTACTCTCCGTCTGAGTGCCGCTAAGCGACTGGCTTGTTTCTCGCGAAAAGGGCGCTTCGGCGCCCTTTCTGGCTTTTTGTGCTGTAGGTCCGTACGACCCCCATGCTAGAACGACTCGATCTGCGTCGCCGCGCACGTGCGGCCGGCGTTCACCTGCTGATCAGCGCCGCGGTGGCAGCCGTGGCAGCCGCTCTGGTGTTTGGCCTCTGGTATCCAGGTCCCTACCGCCTGCTCGCCGGTGGCCAGAGCCTCTTCGTGCTGCTGATGACCGTCGACGTGGTGCTGGGCCCGATGCTCACGCTGGCTGTGTTCAACCTGAACAAGGGCTGGCCGCACCTGAAGCGCGACCTGGCCGTGATCGGCGTGTTGCAATTGGCCGCGCTGCTCTACGGCCTGTACATGGTGTACACCGTGCGGCCGGTGGCCACCGTGTTCGAGGTCGATCGATTTCGCGTTGTCGCCGCGGGCGAGGTGCATCTGCCCGAGCTGCCGTTGGCGCGCGCGGAGTACCAGCGCCTGCCGCTGAGCGGGCCGTGGCTGCTCGGCCTGCGGCCGACGCAAGACAGCGAGGAGCGCAACAGCGCGCTCTTCATGGGCCTGAACGGCGTTGACGTGAGCCAGCGCCCGCGCTTTTGGCAACCGTATGCTGAGTCAGCCAGCAAGGCCTCGGCCAAGGCACGCCCGTTGTCGGTGTTGCTGGCACGTTATCCGCAAGAATCGGCGCGAGTGCAGCAGCGGCTGGCCGAACGACAGATCGACGCCGGGACTGCGCGTTTCCTGCCCGTGACGGCACGCGGCGACTGGGTGGTGATCCTCGACGCCGCCGGGGCACTGGTGGAGTTCGTTCCCGTCGATGGTTTCTTCTGAGCCGATCAGCCGCGGCACCAATGCATGGACTCCCCCGGCCAGCGCCCTGCTGGTGGCCGCGCTGTGCATCGCAGCGGCGTTGCCGACGTTGCTGGCCCTCAACCTGCCGCCCTCGTCGACCGCTCTGAATCAGGCGGCAGCCTTGGGCGCGTGGGGTCTGGCCTGCGTGCTGCTGGCGGCGCAAGCGCGTCCCGCACTGCCGTGGCGCGTTGTGCTCGGGCAGACGGAGGTCGTGGCGTCGGCGCTGGGCCTGCTGGCCGGCGCTGCGCTGCTGTCCGGCGCCATGGCTTCGCTGCCGCCGACGCTCGCCGCCTCGGGCGTCGGCGTGCTCGCGATGTGCGTCGTCGTGTTGCTGGCCGCCGCCGCGGCGCGCCCTTCGACTGAGCTTTGGGTCGGTTTTTTTGTCGCCTGGGTGTTGGCCGGCACCGCCAGTCTGCTCGTCGGCATGGTGCAGGTGTTTGCGCCAGACGCCATCGACGGCGATTGGATTGCGCGTTCCGGCATGCCCGGCCGCGCCGTGGGCAATCTGCGGCAGCCGAACCACCTCAGCACGCTGCTGTTGTGGTCGGCGGTGGCGGTAGTTCCGCTGCTGGAGACAGTTGCCCTTGGTCGTCATGCCATCGTCAGAGCCGGGCTGCCTGCGCTGTTCGCGGCGATGCTCTTCGGCGTCGTGCTCTCCGGCTCGCGCACGGGGCTGTTAGGCGTGGCCGGACTGGTGGCGTGGGGACTGTTGGACCGCCGGCTCTCCCGCATGTCACGCGGCCTGCTGCTCTCGTCGCCGCTGATCTGCCTAGCGAGCTGGCTCCTGCTCGGGTGGCTGTCGTCGACCCTCAACACCGGCGCGCTCGGTGCCTCGACCCGCCTCGGCGAGAGCCAGGACTACTCGAGCGGGCGCTGGACGATCTGGCGCGATACGTTGACCTTGATCGCACAGCACCCGTGGCTCGGCGTCGGCTACGGCGAGTTCAACTTTGCCTGGTCGCTGACGCCGTTTCCGTTGCGCAGCTCGCAGTTCTTCGACCACACCCACAACCTGCCGCTGCATCTGGCGGTGGAGCTGGGCATTCCGTTGGCGTTGCTCGTGCTGGGGTTGCTGGCATGGGGGCTGTGGCAGGCATGGAACCGCAGTCGGCGCATCGACGGCAGTGCAGGCGTGTCACGCCGGGCCGCCCTGGTGATGGTCCTGCTGATGGCGCTGCACAGCCAGCTCGAGTACCCGTTGTGGTACGCCTACTTCCTGCTACCGACGGCGTTTGCGTGGGGCTTGTGTCTCGCCGGCGGCGCCGAGCCGCGCGAAAGAAAGTCATCGCCGTGGATGGTCATTGCCGGCATCGCATTGATGCTGGCTGCGGTGACCACCGTGTGGGACTACAAACGCGTCGTCGCGATCTTCTTGCCGCCGATCGACAGCACGGCAACGCTGGCCGAGCGCATCGTCGAAGGCCGCCACAGCTGGTTCTTCGCGCACCATGCGGACTACGCGCTGGTGACGACGCTCGACGGCGCCGGCACGCTGCCCGGCGCGTTCGATCGATCAACGCACTACCTGCTCGATACGCGGCTGATGATCGCCTGGGCCAATGGGTTGGCGGCGCAAGGCGATGTGGAGCGTGCCCGGCACCTGGCAGCGCGCCTGCGTGAGTTCCGCAACCCGAACTCGAAGGAGTTTTTCGCGCCCTGCGACAACGCCGCGCTGGCGGAGAAGCCGTTTCAATGCACGCCACCGACGCGCGTCTTCACGTGGCGCGATTTCAGGTAGGCGCTGCCCACTCGCCAGACTTGCCACCGCGCTTTTCCAGCAGCCGCACCTCGCCGATGACCATGCCGCGGTCGGCCGCCTTGCACATGTCGTAGATCGTCAGCAGGCCGACCTGCACGGCGGTCAAGGCTTCCATCTCGACGCCGGTGGCGCCGACGGTCTCGGTGGTCACGGTGCAGCGCACGCCGGGCAGCGCGGCGTCGAGTTCAAACTCAGCCGCCACACGCGTCAGCGCGATGGGGTGGCACAGCGGGATCAGGTCCGGCGTGCGCTTGGCGCCTTGGATCGCTGCGACGCGGGCCACGCCGATCACGTCGCCCTTCCTTGCGTTGCCTTGCGCAATCAGGTCGAGCGTGGCGCGCTGCATGCGGATGCAGCCGCTGGCCACGGCCACGCGATGTGTCGCCGCCTTGGCGCTGACATCGACCATGTGGGCCTGGCCTTGCGCGTCGAAGTGTGTGAGCGGGGATCCCGGTGTCGTCGATGACATGCGCGTTTACGTTGCAGCAATCTGTCGGGTGCATGATAGCCACGCGCATGAACACAATCCTCTCTTCCCGCCTGCTGCTCGCCGCAGCGCTCGCCACCGCGTTTCCCGCGCCGCCGCTGTGGGCGCAGCCGTCCACGCGCAGCGAGGCCGGCGACGTTCGCCTGCCATCGCTCGGCGAATCGTCAGGTGACGATTTCACTGTCGGCACCGAGCGCCGGCTGGCGGAGCAGATCATGGCCGAGGTGCGGCGCGACCCGGCCTACCTCGACGACCCGCTGCTGCTCGACCATCTGCAGTCGATGTGGCTGCCCTTGGTGGCCGCCGCGCGCGCGCGCGGCAACATCAGCGCCGACCTGGAGTCGGCTTTCGCCTGGGAAGCCTTCCTGGTCCGCGACCGCGCCATCAATGCCTTTGCGTTGCCGGGCGGCTATGTCGGCGTGCACCTCGGCCTGATGGCCGCCACCGCCACGCGCGACGAATTGGCGTCAGTGCTGGCGCACGAGCTGTCGCACGTGTCGCAGCGCCACATCGCGCGCAGCATCGCCAACTCGAGCCGGCAATCTCTCGTCGGCATGGCGGCGCTGCTGTTGGGCGTGCTGGCGGCCAGCCGCGCCGGCAACAGCAGCGGCGACGCGACGCAGGCGGTGATCGTCGGCAGCCAGGCCGCGATGGTGCAGGGCCAGCTCAATTTTTCGCGCGACATGGAGCGCGAGGCCGACCGCATCGGCTGGGGCGTGCACCAGGGCGCGGGCTTTGCGCCGCAGGGCATGACGGCGATGTTCGAGCGTCTGGAAAGCGCCTACCGCCTGACCGACAGCGGCTCCTTCCCCTACCTGCGCTCGCACCCGCTGACGGTGGACCGCATCGGCGAAGCGCGGGCGCGCGTGGATGCCGTGCCGGCCACCGTCGCGCGGGCCGTGTTGCGGCCGACGCTCGATCACCAGTTGATGCAGGCGCGCGCGCGCGTGCTGATGGACACCAGCGTGCAATCGTTGCGGCGCTGGCAGGCGACGGAAGCCGGCGCCCTCACCGGCGGCGAACGGCTGGCGGCGTTGTATGCGAGTGCCCTGGCCTCACTCGAATTGCGCGAGCCGGCGCGCGCGCAAGCGGTGTTGGACGCCATGGCTGCGTCCGCGCCAAAAGACAATGACAGCCCACGCGCTGCGTTTGCCCTCGGCGCGCTGCAAGCGCAGGCCTGGCAGGCCAGCGGCCAAGCGCCGCGTGCGCTGGCGTGGTTCGAAGCACAGCGCACGCCGGGCTCTGGCGCCGCATCGCGGCCGCTGATGCTGCTGCGCGCGCAGGCCGCCATCGACGTCGCGCGTGGCAACGCAGGCACGGCAAACACGGCGCTGCGCCACAGCACCGAAGCGCTGCAGACCTGGGTGGCCGAGCACAAGATCGACGCCACGGCGTGGTCGTTGCTGGCGCAAGGAGCCGACTTGCTCGGCTTGAAGCTGCGCTCGATGCGCGCCGACGGTGAAGCGGCCGCGGCTCGCGGCGACCTCGTCGGCGCCATCGACCGCTTGCGCGCCGCGCAGCGCCAGGCGCGCAGCGGCGGCGGCGGTGGCGCCACGCCCGATTTCATCGAGGCTTCGATCATCGACGCCCGTCTGCGCGCATTGGCGGCGCAGCGGCGCGCGCTGCTGGCGGAAGCGCGTGGCGAGAAGAATCCGGATCGCGAGCGCGATCGCTGACGATCAGGCTTTCGCGTCGCGCGAAAAAAGCCGCTCCACCGCCACGTCGATCACCATGCCGCACAGGCTGTAGATCAGCGAGCCGATCAGCGCCGCGGCAAATCCGGTGACGTTGAAGCCGTCGAGCACGCCGGCCGCAGCCCAGAACATCAGCGCGTTGATGACGAACAGGAACAGGCCGAGGGTGATGAGCGTCACCGGCAGCGTCAGCAGCACCAACAGCGGACGCACGATGGTGTTGAGCAGGCCGAGCACCAGCGCCGCGATCATCGCCGCGGTGAAACTCGACACGGTGACGCCGGGGTAGAGATAGGCCACCAGCAGCAGGGCGGCGGCCAGTAGGAGCCAGCGGACGAGGAGCTTGACCATGGCGTCAGGATAGCAGCGACCGTGCGCGACCCGCCTAGTCGCGGGGCGGACAAACCCGCAAGCGCAAGTTGAACGGTTGGTTGCGCCGCGTTCCCCCCAATGGCCTTGTGTCGCTGGCGCGACGAACATGGCCTTCTCTTTCTCTTTCAGCAAGAGACGCGACGGCAAAGGCATCGGGGCCAAGAGCTCCTGTGTGCATTGCGGTCAATCGAGGTCCATCCATGAGGTCAACCACCATGAAGTTGAAGTCGAGCCTACGCGGCCTGCTGCTTGCAGCTGCCGGCATGTCCTTGTTGCCGGTGACGGCCATTGCCGCCAGCGACGGCAAGGCCGCGCACAAGAACACTGCCTACATCGTGCAGTTGGCTGAACAGCCCGTTGCCGCCTACACCGGCGGCATCAAGGGCTACACCGCTACCAAGCCGAACAAGGGCCAGAAAATCGATCCGAACCACCCGCAAGTCGTGAGCTACATGAGCTACTTGGCCGCGCGCCAGGACAGCGTGCTCAACGGCGTGGGCGGAGGCAAGAAGCTCTACAACTACGGCTACGTCTTCAACGGATTTGCAGCCGAGTTGACCGAGTTGCAAGCGGCGAAGCTGGCAATGACAGCCGGGGTGCTGGCCGTCAGCAAGGACGAAGCGCGCGCGCTCGACACGTCCAGCACGCCCGCCTTCCTGGGCCTGACGGGTCCGAGTGGTGTCTGGGCGACCAAGGCCAAGGGCGAGAACGTCATCATCGGCATCATCGATGGCGGCGTCTGGCCCGAAAGCCTGAGCTTCACCGACCGCACTGGCAGCAACGGCAACGCCACCAAGGACGGCAAGCTCGACTACCAGCAGATCCCGGGCTGGAACGGCAAATGCACGCCAGGCGAAGCGTTCGCGGCCTCGGATTGCAACCAGAAGCTGATCGGCGCGCGCTACTACAACGCCGGCTTCGGCGGCAATGCCGGCATCGACGCCGATCTGCCGTGGGAATACAACTCGCCGCGCGACTTCGGCGGCCATGGCACGCACACCGCCAGCACCGCCGGAGGCAATGCCAACGTGCCCACCACCGGCCCGGCGGCCGTGTTCGGGCCTGTCAGCGGCATCGCGCCACGCGCGCGCATTGCGGCCTACAAGGTGTGTTGGCAGACCGCCGGCCGGCGGCTCATGCTTCCAGACCGACAGCGTCGCGGCCATCGACCAGGCTGTGGCCGACGGCGTGGATGTCATCAACTTTTCGATCAGCGGCTCGCAGACCAATTTCCGCGACGCGGTCGAGATCGCGTTCCTCTTCGCCGCCGACGCAGGGATCTTCGTGGCTGCCTCCGCGGGTAATAGCGGGCCGACCTCGTTCACGGTGGCGCACCCGGGGCCATGGCTGACCACGGTGGCTGCAGGCACGCACGACCGGGGCAACCAGGGATCGGTGACGCTGGGCAACGGCGTCACTTACTTCGGCGCGTCGGTGGCTGCCCCCATCGGGCCGAAGCCGCTGATCAACGCCACTGCAGCCGGGTTGCCCGGCGCCGATCCGACCGCGCTGGCGCTGTGCTTTGCGGCCGGGGACAACGGTGGCACAGCGGTGCTCGACCCGGCCAAGGTCGCCGGCAAGATCGTCGTCTGCGACCGGGGGGTGACGGCGCGCGTCAACAAGGGCGGCGCTGTCAAGGACGCCGGCGGCGTTGGCATGATTCTGGTCAACCCCACCGGCAATTCGCTGAACGCTGACCTGCACTCTGTACCGACGGTGCATCTGCAAAACACCGACCGGGCAGCCGTTCAGGCCTACGCCTCAAGCACTGGCGCCACAGCAACGATCAACAGTCCGGCGGCCAGTGCAGAAGCGCCATTCACCGCCGCCTTCTCGTCACGCGGCCCCCTGCGCGCCGGCAATGGCGATGTGCTCAAGCCCGACTTGATGGCGCCGGGGCAGGACGTGCTTGCGGCCGTCGCACCGCCCGGCAACCGTGGGATGGACTTCGACATCTACAGCGGCACCTCGATGTCCAGCCCGCATGTGGCCGGCCTCGCGGCGCTGATGAAGGAGCGCTTCCCGAGCTGGTCACCGATGGCCATCAAGTCGGCGCTGATGACCACTGGCCGCGACGTGCTCGACGGCGGCACCCCGGCACCGAACAGCAACCCAGTGCTGATCTTCCGCCAGGGGGCCGGCCATGTGCAGCCCGCTAGCGCCTTCAACCCGGGCTTGGTCTATGACTCGAGCTTCGGCGACTGGCTCGCCTTCCTCTGCGGCGCACAACCGGGTGGCGGCTGCGCCGGTGTCACGCCGATGGACCCGAGCAATCTGAACCAGGCCTCGATCGCCATCGGCGACCTCGCGGGTGTTCAGACCGTGACGCGCAAGGTGAAGAACGTCAGCGGCCGGTCGCTGACGGTGAGTGCCGCTGTCACCGGCATGGGCGGGTTCGGCACCACCGTCACGCCCTCGGCGATGACGTTGTCACCGGGCCAAGAGCGGGCGTTTACCGTGAGCTTCGTTCGCACCTCGGCCACGCTCAGTGAGTACACCGGCGGCCAGCTCACCTGGTCCGGCGGTGGCTACAGCGTGCGCAGCCCGATCGTCGTGCGCCCGGTGGCCTTGTCCGCGCCGCTCGAGGTGGCGTCGAACGGGGCTGCAGCCTCGTACGCGGTGACGTTCGGCTACGACGGGCCCTTCACAGCTACCGCACGGGGCCTGGTGGCGGCCGTCACGACGCCTGGCACCGTGGCCGACGATCCGACCGACAGCACCTGCTCGCTGGCCTCGCCGAACGCGCAGTTGATTCCGGTGGTGGTACCGGCGGGCACGACCTACGCCCGCTTCTCGCTGTTCGATGCCGACGTCAACCCCGGCTCGGACATGGACATGTGCGTCTTCAACGGCACCGCACAGGTCGGTGGTAGCGGCAGCGGCACGTCCGCCGAAGAAGTGAACCTGCTCGCGCCGGCTGCGGGAACCTACACGGTCGTGGTGCAGGGCTGGGGTGTGGTGGGCAGCAGCCCGTTCAAGCTGCACACCTGGCTGCTCGGTTCGGCGAGTGCCGGCAACTTGGCCATCTCGGCACCGGCCAGCGCCATCACTGGCGCGGCTGGCCCGATCGGCCTGACCTTCAGCGGCCTGACCGCGGGTACGAAGTACCTCGGCTCTGTCGTCTACGGCGGCGCGACGGGCATGCCCAACCCGACCATCGTGCGCGTCAATCCGTAAAGCGTCGCGCGACGCTTCCTCTCGCCCTCAGCGCCCCGCCCCCGTGCGGGGCGCTTTCATTGCGGGCAGGCCTGAGTCTTCGGCATCACACGCGCGAGTCGCCCGCCGCAGGCGGCTGCGCTCGCTCGCGCGGGCACCACACCCACGCGCCGCTGCGCCGACTCACGTGATAAAGCAGCGTCGCAGCGCCCGGCGCCACAAGCTCGACGCGCCATCCAGGCACCAGCGCTTGCGTATAGGACAGGCCCGGCTGCGGGCAACCGAGAGCACCATCGCGCCAGTTCACCGCTTGCGCCGACGCGACCTTCATTTGCTCGGCGCTCAGGCCGACGCGGCGCGAAGCATCGGCCATGATCGCGTCGCGCGTAGCGGCAGGAAAGTCGGCGGGCATTGTTGCCAGCGGTGACGGTGCCGCAGCGCATGCGCTGGTGGCGAGTGCGATCCAGACGGCGAGGCTTTTCATGCCTGCGATGCTACGGTCCAAAGAGGCTGCATGGGAGTGTCGGCCACAACACTCTCGCGCCCGATGCGATCTCGACCACCTTCGTCATCAGGGCCGATTCTTCGTCGCGTGTCACACCAATGCTTCTCAACGGCATAGCGCAATGACTGCGCGCTTCCTCGTGACGACCGCACTGCGAGTGACGCAGTAGAGCGACAAAAGCGGCGCCACAGAGGGCAGAAAGTGGTTTTTCAGAGGGGAAACTGCTTTGCTTCCCTCTGAACACGCATTACCATTCGCGCCGCACGGAGGTTGATGAGTAAGGCAGCTCATGTGGCTGTCACCGTACCCCGGCACATCAACAACACTTTGATGGAGTGAATCAAAAATGGCAACTGCGAAAAAGGCGGCGAAGAAAGCTCCCGCCAAAAAGGCCCCGGCCAAAAAGGCTGCGACCAAGAAGCCGCCGGTGAAGAAGGCTGCTGCAAAGAAGGCCCCGGCCAAGAAGGCCGCACCGGCGAAGAAGGCTGCCCCAGCCAAGAAGGCTGCCCCGGCCAAGAAGGCCAAGGCCCCCAAGGCCCCGGCAAAGAAGCGCGCGCCGAATGCCGCCTTCATGCGGGCGATGACGCCTTCGGCTGCTCTGGCCGCGATCATCGGCGACAAGCCGATGCCGCGCACCGAAGTGACCAAGAAGGTCTGGGAATACATCAAGAAGAACAAGCTGCAAGACGCAGTCAATCGCCGGATGATCAACGCCGATGCCAAGATGAAGGAAATCTTCAAGAAGGCACAAGCGTCGATGTTCGAGATGACCAAGTTGATCAACGGGCACCTGAAGTAAGGCGCTCTTTTCGATCCTGGAAAGCCGGCTCGCGAGCCGGCTTTTTTCATTCTTGCGCGCGGTTCAGCGTCGGGCCGCTCCCAAGCGTCAGACCGCGCCTCCCCAAGGGGGAGTGCGAGCGCAGCGAGCGAGGGCCATCATTGTGGGAGTTTGAAGGCCCCCGCGCCGTTGGCCCAGCCGATGCGGCGCGCAATCGGCGCCGGCAAACCGCCGAGCCACGCTCTGTACTCGTCCATCTGCGCTTCGTAGTACTGCCAGCGCTGGTTGATCCACGTGTCCGATCCGATGAGGAAACGCTCGGGCAGGGCGGTGAAGATGTCGCGCCACTCGGCGGCCAAGGCTCCGTTCTGGGCGAGCCCCGGCCGGTACGACAGTTCGCCCAACAGCGACGGATGCTGCCCCATCAGCTCACGCACACGCCCCACCGGCGTGCCGCCGATGCCGGTGTGCGCCCAGATGAGTTTGGCGCCCGGCGCATGGGCCATCAGCTTGTCGATCGCCACATCGTCGCAATGCGCAAGCACCGCCAAGCCGCGCTCGCGCGCCAACTTCATCAGCTTGGCGGCCACAGCGCCGTCGGCGTTGGCGCTGTCGTAGAGGTGGAACTCGCCGAGGCCGCGGAAGGGTCCGGCGAGCGTGCCGGCGCTCAGCTCGCGCAGCACCATCTGGTAGATCGACTCGTCGCCGAACCAGCCGTTGTAGTCGGCGCGATTGCGGTACAGCCGAACGAAGGGCACGACGGTGACTCCGGCCGCGCGCGTCGCACCCTGCGCCGAGGCCAGCGCTTGGGTGCCGTCGTTGGGCCGGCTGTTGGCAACGATGGCCTTGAC
This sequence comes from uncultured beta proteobacterium, assembly GCA_963814385.1. Classification (GTDB taxonomy): domain Bacteria; phylum Pseudomonadota; class Gammaproteobacteria; order Burkholderiales; family Burkholderiaceae_C; genus CADEEN01. Next base: position 29,602 of record CAWFCX010000043.1, on the reverse strand, counting down.
GCCGCTGCGCTGCAAGCGCCCCAGCACGTCGGCCAGCGGGTGCGGCGCCTGCGCTTCGTCGTTGTAGTGCAGGTGGGCGTCAAAGAGCGGGCCGTCGTAGCGCGCAGCTGCGCGAAGCGGCACGGCAATGCCGAGCGCCGCGGCCAGGAAGGGCCTTCTTCGAATCACCTCGAGGCCAACGTCCGGTCCAGAAAGTCGAGCCGGTCCTGGCCCCAGAAGATCTCGCCGCCGATCACATAACTCGGCGCGCCGAAGACGCCGGCCTCGATCGCGCGCTGTGTGTTGGCTTCGTAGCGCTCCGCCACCGTCTGCGAGTGCGCATCCTCGAGCCGCCGCGACGGCAGCTCGCGCTCCTTGAGCAGCGCGGCCAGCGTGGCCTCGTCGGCGATGTTGCGCTCCTCGACCCAGACCGCGCGCAACACGGCGTCGGTGATGTGCATCGCCGCATCGGGGCCGTCGTGCTGGGCCACGGCGATGATCAGCTTGGCGGCGTCGTCGCCGGCCACGGGGAAGTACTTCGGCGTGACATTCAGCGGCGCGTGCAGGTGTTCGGAAAAGCGCTTCATCTCGACCAGCCGGTAGGCCTGCCGCTGCGGCGCGCGCTTGCCCAGCGGCAGGCCGCCCGACACCGGAAACACCTTGCCGCCCAGATCGACCGGCAACACCTCGATGCGCGCGCCATGTTTGCGCGCCACGTCCCAGAAGCGCAAATGGCCGAGGTACGTCCACGGCGACTGCGGGGCAAAGTAGTACTGAACATCGGTGGCCATCGGCGCGCTCCTGGGCTGGCTGGTCGGGAGCGCGCACGGTAGCTGATTCGCCACAGCTATGCCTCGCCGTGGATTCCCGCGCCCGGCTGAGGGCCCTCCAAAGGGGGTGCTGATACGCCTGCCCCGCGCATGCCCCCGGAAAATAGCGGTGTGTGATGCATGTCACGTTCTGTCCGCTAGGATGGCCGCATGGTCTTGTTGTCCCGATCGCTGTTCTGCCTGCTGTGCCTCTGCGCTGCGCTGCCACCAGCGGCTCACGCGGCTGCCCAGCGCGCGCCGCGCAACGACACGCTGGCCCAGTGCAGCTGGGACCGTCCGGGGCGCAACGCCTTCACCGGCGACGTGGTGGCCGCGGTCGATCGCTACAGCGACATCCCCACCGCCGTGCGCGCGCGGCTGAAGGAGCGCATGCAGGCCCGCGAGTACGACGACATGGTCGACATCCGCCGCGATTCGATCCAAGGAAAGTTCGAGTACGCCAGCACCATCCGCGACATGCACTTCGGCAAGGACCGCGTCTGCCGCACGGTCACGCGCAGCAAGTGGACCGCCAAGACGCACGAACGCGGCATGGTCTATTGCGAAGGCGAACATTGCCTTCTCGTGCCCACGGTCTGCCGCAATGTCAGCCGCATCGATCGAAAGCCCGCCCTCGTGGCGGGCGCCATGCTCAAGCCGCCACCCGGCGCGCCACCCGCAACCGAGCTCGCCAACCCGGGCCGTGAAGGCGCCGCGGGTGCCGGCGCACCCCAGACGCCGCCAACGCCCGTCACCTCATCGTTTTCCGAAGCCGTGGCGGGTGCGGCGGTACCGCTGTTCTCCCCGGTGGACGACACGCCATTGGGGGCCGGCACGCCACCGGTCGGCGTGAGCGCAGCACCGAGCACCGGCAGCAGCGATGCCTTCGTCCCCGGGAGCCAACCATTCCCGCCCGTGCTCTTCGTGCCGGGTGGGGGTGGTTCGACGACCGTACTGGTTCCCGGCGTGACCACGCCGATCATTGCGCCGCCGGATCCGGGCGGTGGGGGCGGAGGCGGCGGTGGGGGTGGCGGCGGCTCACCGGTGGACCCGGGCACGCCGCCAGTGACGCCGATTCCCGAGCCGGCCACCTGGGCCACGCTGATCAGCGGCTTGGCGCTGCTGGCGCTTGTCGTGCGGCGTCAGCGGCGAACGATGGTCGTCGCCGGCACGCCGAAGTGGGCGACCCAGAAACGCTCGTAGCGCGAGCCGCGGCGCTGCACGCACGCCAAGCCGACATCGCGGTACTCGGGTTGCATCAGGTTGGCGCAATGCGACGGACTGGCCAGCCAGGCCTGTAGCGCGTCGTCGATGCCCGTCTGACCCGCGGCCAGGTTCTCACCGGCGCCCGCAGCCGCGTAGCCGACGCTGCGCAGACGCACGCCCAAGCCGCGGTTGCGCGAATCGACATGCGAAAGCCGATCCCGCGCCGCCAGATCCATCGCTTGTTCTTGCGCGCTGGCCGCGAGCCGGGACTCCCACGACAAGCTCTGCATCGTCGCGCCGACCTCGGCGCACGGCGCGGCCTGGCCGCGCAGGGCGTTGAGCTGCTCGACCGCGCGCTGCATCTGCACGTTGTCGAGACAAGGCTCGAACGCGCTGCTGTCGCTCTGGCCGGCCGTGGCTGCACTGGCGAGCCACGCCACCGCCACGACCAGCGCGCGCAGGCACGGTCGGCGTTGGGCAGGTGCGGACAAAAACGGCATGCACCGATTGTCCGAACGCAGCTGCGCCAACAGGAACGATGCAATTCACGCTTGCGCAGCGGCGAGCGTTTCTTCCTGTGTCGGCCTTGAGCGAGGCGTGTCAGCCGCGGCGTGCCAGCAGCGGCGCGAGAAAACGCGCGGTGTGACTTTTTGCATGGGCTGCCACTTGCTCGGGTGTGCCGGCCACGACCACCTCGCCGCCGCCGCCGCCGCCTTCGGGGCCCATGTCGATCACCCAGTCCGCCGTCTTGATGACATCGAGGTTGTGCTCGATGACGACGATCGTGTTGCCGGCGTCGCGCAACTGGTGCAGCACTTTGAGCAGCAGTTCGATGTCGGCGAAGTGCAGGCCGGTGGTCGGCTCATCCAGGATGTAGAGCGTGCGCCCGGTATCGCGCTTGCTGAGTTCGAGCGCTAGTTTCACGCGCTGCGCTTCGCCGCCTGAGAGCGTCGTCGCGCTCTGGCCGAGCGTGATGTAGCCCAGGCCGACATCGAGCAGCGTCTGCAGCTTGCGCGCGATGTTCGGCACTGCGGCGAAGAAGGCGTGCGCGTCTTCGACCGTGAGCTTCAAGACCTCGGTGATGTGCTTGCCCTTGTAGAGGATCTCCAGCGTCTCGCGGTTGTAGCGGCTGCCATGGCAGGTGTCGCAGGGCACGTAGACATCGGGCAGAAAGTGCATCTCGACTTTGATCACGCCGTCGCCCTGACAGGCCTCGCAACGCCCGCCAGCGACGTTGAACGAGAAGCGGCCGGGGCCGTAGCCACGCTCACGCGCGGCAGGCACCTCGGCGAACAGCTCGCGTATCGGTGTGAACAAGCCGGTGTAGGTGGCCGGGTTCGAGCGCGGCGTGCGGCCGATCGGGCTTTGGTCCACGTTGATCACCTTGTCGAAGGCGTCGAGCCCGTCGATGCTGTCGTGCGGCGCCGGCTCGGCGTGGCTCTGGTAGAGCTTCTTCGCGACGGCCGCGTACAGCGTGTCGTTGACCAGCGTGCTCTTGCCCGAGCCGGAGACCCCACTGACGCAGGTGAACAGGCCGACCGGGATCTCCACGTTGACGTTCTTCAGGTTGTTGCCACGCGCGCCGCTGATCGTCAGCACTTGCGGATCGGTGCTGGCGGCGAGCGTCGTTCGAATTTTTGGCAACGGGATGCGCAGTGCGCCGCCGAGGTAGCGCCCGGTCAGCGACTCTGTATTGGCCGCCACCTCGTCGGGCGTACCCTGCGCCATCACGCGCCCGCCGTGCACGCCAGCACCAGGGCCAAGATCGACGACGTGATCGGCGGCGCGGATCATGTCTTCGTCGTGCTCGACGACGAGCACGCTGTTGCCGATGTCGCGCAGGTGGCGCAGCGTGCCGATCAAGCGCTCGTTGTCGCGCTGGTGCAGGCCGATGCTCGGCTCGTCGAGCACGTACATCACGCCGGTCAGGCCCGAGCCGATCTGCGACGCCAGGCGGATGCGCTGCGCTTCGCCGCCCGAGAGCGAGTCGGCACTGCGCTCCAGACTGAGGTAGCTCAGGCCGACATCGTTCAAGAATTTGAGCCGCGAGCGGATCTCGCGCATCACCTTCTCGCCAATGTCCGCCTTGTTGCCGACGAGGTGCAGCGTGTCGAAGTGCGCCTGACATTGCGCCAGCGTCAGATGCTCGGCTTCGAAGATCGCCAAGCCGCGCAGCGCTGGGTCGCTGCCTTGCAGGAAGACATGCCTCGCCTCGCGCCGCAAGCGTGTGCCGGCGCAGGCGGGGCAGGGCTTGGCCGATTGCAGCCGCGCCAGGTCTTCGCGCACCGCCGCAGAATCGGTCTCGCGCCAGCGGCGGTCGAAGTTCGGCAGGATGCCTTCCCACGGATGCCAGCGCTTGATCGCGCGCCGCTTGCCGCCGGCCCCCTCGGCTGAATAGACGAAGGCGATTTCGGTCTTGCCGCTGCCGTGCAGCAGCACTTGCTGATGCTCCTTGGCCAGACTGCTCGAACGGGGTGTCGAGGTCGAAGCCGTAGTGCTTGGCACACGCATCTCCAGCAAGCCGAAGCTGTAGCTGTTGCGCCTGTCCCAGCCCTTGACGGCGCCACTGGCCAGGCTCAGCGTCGGAAAGGCGACGACACGTTCGGCGTCGAACACGGTGACTTGGCCGAGGCCGTCGCAGCTCGGGCAGGCGCCCACCGGTGAGTTGAACGAGAACAGGCGCGGCTCCAGTTCCGGCAGCGAGTAGCTGCACACAGGACAGCCGAACTTGCTGGAGAACAGATGTTCCTTGCCGGTGTCGAGTTCGAGCGCGATCGCGCGGCCGTCGGCAATGCGCATCGCGGCTTCGAAACTTTCGGCCAGGCGCTGTGCCAGCCCGCGCGACGGGCCGCTCCCGAGCAAGGGCTGCGCCCCCTCGGGGGGCTGACGCGAAGCGTCTTGGGGGCTCAGCGGACTGTCGGGCTTCGTTCGGACGCGATCGATGACGACATCGATATCGTGTTTTTCGGTTTTCTTCAACGTCGGCAGCGCATCGGCTTCAACGACCGCACCGTCGACGCGAAAGCGCACATAGCCCTGGGCCTGCATCGCCGCCAGCAGATCGGCGAACTCGCCTTTGCGGTCGCGCACCGCGGGGGCGAGCACGGCGAGCTTGGTGTCTTCGGGCAGCGCCAGCACCGCATCGACCATCTGCGCCACGCTCTGCGCGGCCAACGGCAGATCGTGGTCGGGGCAGTAGGGCGTGCCGGCGCGCGCGTAGAGCAGGCGCAGGTAGTCGTGGATCTCGGTGATCGTGCCGACGGTCGAGCGCGGGTTGTGCGAAGTCGCCTTCTGCTCGATGCTGATCGCAGGACTCAAGCCCTCGATGACATCGACGTCGGGCTTGTCCATCAACTGCAGGAACTGGCGCGCGTAGGCAGACAGGCTCTCGACATAGCGCCGCTGGCCTTCGGCATACAGCGTGTCGAAAGCCAGGCTCGATTTGCCCGAGCCCGACAACCCGGTGATCACGACCAGCGCGTGCTTCGGGATGTCGAGGTCGATGTTCTTGAGGTTGTGCGTGCGAGCCCCTCTGACTCGCAGCATCGGAGCGTCTGGCGGCATGGCCGGTCCCGTGAGGTCAACCGGGCATTATCGACAGAGCGGCTACCAGCGCGCTATCTCGGCGATCCAGGCCTCGCGTTGGGTCGGCGTGGTGGGGGCGCTCCAGCAGGCGGCAGCGTCGGCCGGACAGACATGCACGGCGTCACCGACCCAGTAAATCGACACCGCAGGCTTCGCCGACACCTCGAAAGACAGCCACACCGGACGCGTTGAGGGGCCCCTTGACTGCGCAGACCACGTGCCGGCCGTCGCGCGCCGCAGTGCCGCCCACCACTGCGTCTGCGCCGCGCCATGCGCAGTCGGTGGTGCGTCGCGCCGCTCACCCAGGCGCCACAGCACACGGGTCGATGTGTCAGCGCCGAGGTCGGCATCCCACCGCGCGAGCGGATCGGCTACGGCTGCGTTGTTCGCCTTGGCGGTCAAAGCCATGCCCAGTGCGGCAGAGGCTGGCCGTGCGGGTGCAGCGTCTCGGCGCAAGTCGAGGCCCCGCGACCCGCTGCCGCCGGCCGCCCGACGCTCGGCGGCAGCCGCAGGCGGCGCCAGCGCCGCGTCGGCAACCTGCGGCGCGGGTGCTGCCACGGCAGGGGGAGGCGCTGCAGGCGACGCCACGACCGCCGTCTCGGCAGGTGGCGCGGCAGCAGCGGCGCGCTGGCGTGGCTCGAGGCCGGGCTCGCGGTCTGCCTCGCGGCGCACGGCAGACTCCTTGGGGGAGGCTTGTTTCGGCCGTGCCACCGGCGCGGCTTGAGGTCGGGCCTCACTCACCGCCGCAGGTTCCGCCGCCGCGGGCGTCGCCGTCACGCTGCCCTCGGCCTTGGCCGCATCGGCTAGCAGCGGGTCGGCCGGCGCCGACTGGCGCGGTGATTCAACGCGCTCGGAAAGTTTCGGCGGCGGCGTGAACTCGGCGACCGGCGGTTCCCGCGTGCTCCACATGACGCCGACCAGCAAGGCCACGACCAGCGTGCCGAACGACGCCGCCACTTGCGGCTGCGTCAGCCACGCGGACAGGCGCTGCCACCATGGCTCGGGCGTCTCGTGAACCGACAGCACCGCCGCGCGCGACGATCGAGCAGCGGCTCGGGCAGCAGCCAGGATGCGCTCGCTGACCTCGCGCGGCGGTGTCGCATCGCGGTCCGGCGCGTGGCGCAGCGCGGCCAGCAGGTGCGCGTCGCGCGGATCATCGTTGGACTCGTTCATACAACAGACCCCTGTCCCGCCGGCAAGAACGCGCCCATGCAGGTGCGCAGCTTCGACATCGCGTAGCGCAGGCGACTCTTCGCGGTCTCGAAGCCCACTTCGAGCGAGCGCGCCAGCTCGTCCAGACCCAGACCGTCTTCGTGGTGCAGCAAAAAGACGCTGCGCTGCGCGACTGGCAGCGTGTCCAGACAGTCGAGCAGGCGCTGCCCGGCGGAACGCCAGAAGGCCTGGTCTTCGACCGTCGTCGACGGCGCGGGCCACTCGTGCCAAGCCTCATGCGCCGCCGCGGGCTGCCACGGCTCGCGCTCGCCGTCGTCATCGCCGCCGCTCGTGCTCACCTCGCGCCCGCTCTTCCTCAGCACGTCGATCGCGCGGTGGTGGGCCAGCGTGAACAGCCAGGTGCGAAATGTCGCGCCCTGTGGCGACCAGCGCTCGCGTGCGTTGACGACGCGCAGCCAGGTGTCCTGAAACACCTCGTCGCCCTGCGTGCCGGCTTCTCGACCGAGCACGCGGCGCACGAAGCGGTACAGCGCGCCGTGGTGGCGCGCGTACAGGCGCTCGAAGGCGCGCGCGTCGCCTTGCGCAAAGGCGCGCATCAGGGCGTCGTCGTCATCGTCGGGGGCGCTCGCAGGCATGGCAGCACAAGTGTCGGTCGTTCCGGCTTGTACGCCGCAGCCCCACGAACGGGGTTGCGTTGGCTTACGCCGACGCATTGAAGTCTGCGCGCCGCAGGAACATCATGCGGGCATGAAGTTCCGGCTTCTCCTCGTTGCAACGTCCCTGGGCGCCGTGCTCGCGGGCTGCGGTGTCGGCCTGTCGATCGGCGTCGGCCCCGACGACGATGCGCCCAGCGTCAGCCTGGCCGCCGCACCCGCGGAAGCGGCTCCCGGGGAGCGCATCGGCCTCGTCGCGGCAGCCAGCGACGACTACGTGGTCCGCGAGGTCCAGTTCTTCCGCATCGATGTCGGTGGCGACACCCTGCTCGGCCGCGACAGCAGCGCGCCCTACGCCGTCGAAACCTCGCTGCCGGCCGCGGCGTCCGGCGAAGTGCGCTACTTCGCGCGTGCGATGGACGACGCGGGGCAGGAAGCGGACAGCCAGGAGGTGGCTGTCAGCGTGAGATAGGGCGCCACTAGATGTTCAGGACGCGCAGGATCGCCGCGCCATAGGCTTCCAGCTTTTTTGCCCCCACGCCGCTGATCGTCGAGAGTTCGTCCAGCGTCGCCGGTTGCTGCTGTGCCATCGCGGCCAGTGTGGCGTCGTGGAAGACGACGTAGGCGGGCAGGTTGTGTTCTTTCGCCACCTCGGCGCGCCATGTTCTCAACGCTGCAAATCGCGCTTGCGCGTCGGCGTCGAGCGTGGCGGCGAGGCCGGCGCCGCTCGGCTTGCCGGGCTTTGCGTCGCGCCGCGTGCGGCTGCGCGGCGGCGCCTCACGCGGCACGCGCAGCACGATCGGCACTTCACCTTTCAAGACGATGCGTGCGCTGTCGGTCAGGGCCAGCGTGTTGTATTCGCCCTCGGTGACAACGTGGCCGAGCGCGACGAGTTGGCGCAGCACGCCGCGCCAGCGCGCATCGTCGAGGTCTGAGCCGATGCCGAAGGTCGACAGCCGGTCGTGGTGGTGCTGCTGCACCTTGTCTGTCACCTTGCCGCGCAGCACGTCGAGCAAATGGCCGGCGCCGTAGCCGATGCCGCTCGATTGTCTGATCCGGTAAATGCAGGAGAGCAGCTTGCGCGCCGCTTCGGTACCGTCCCAGGTGCCGGGCGGCGCCAAGCAACTGTCGCAGTTGCCGCAGGCTGTGCTGGGCTCGCCGAAGTAACTCAACAAGCGCACACGCCGGCAATCGCTGGCCTCGCACAGCGCCAGCAGCGCTTCGAGCTTGCCGCGCTGCACGCGCTTGAACTCTTCGCCGCCGCTGCTCTCGTCGATCATGCGGCGCTGGTTGACGACGTCCTGCAGGCCGTAAGCCATCCAGGCCTCTGCCGGTGCACCGTCGCGCCCGGCGCGGCCGGTCTCCTGGTAGTAGGCCTCGATGTTTTTCGGCAGGTCGAGGTGGGCGACAAAACGCACGTCGGGCTTGTCGATGCCCATGCCGAAGGCGATCGTCGCCACCATGACCAGGCCGTCTTCGCGCAGGAAGCGGTTCTGGTGCTTCTCGCGCACGCCGGCGTCGAGACCGGCGTGGTACGGCAGTGCGGCGATGCCTTCAGCGCTCAGCCACGCCGCCGTTTCTTCGACCCGCTTGCGCGTGCCGCAATAGACGATGCCGGCCTCGCCTTCATGTTCGTCTTGCAGCAGGCGCAAGAGCTGGCGTTTGGGTTCGTCCTTCTCGACGATCGTGTAGCGGATGTTCGGCCGGTCGAAACTCTCGATGAAGGTGCGCGCGTTGCCGAGCGACAGCCGCGCCACGATGTCGGCGCGTGTGATGTGATCGGCCGTCGCGGTCAGCGCCATGCGCGGCACGCCGGCGTAACGCTCGGCGAAGACGGTCAGGCCGAGATACTCCTCGCGGAAGTCGTGGCCCCATTGGCTGACGCAATGCGCCTCGTCGATAGCCACCAGCGAGAACAGGCCACGCTCGTGCAACGAATCGAGCATCGCCAGAAAACGTGGCGTCAGGATGCGCTCGGGCGCGGCATACAGCAGCACCAGGCGGCCCGACAACAACTCGAGTTCGATGTCGCGCGCGTCGCCGCTGTCGAGAGTGCTGTTGAGAAACGACGCATGCACGCCGACCTCTTCCAGCGCGCCGACCTGGTCCTGCATCAGCGCGATCAGCGGGCTGACGACGAGCGTCACGCCGCGGCCGGCGCGATGGCGCGCGATGGCGGGCACTTGGTAGGTCAGGCTCTTGCCGCCACCGGTCGGCATCAGCACCAGCGCATCGCCGCCATCGACAACGTGCTCGATGATGTCGGCTTGCAGGCCGCGGAACGCCGCGTAGCCGAAGACTTCTTGCAGGATGGCTTGGGGGTTGGCGTCGCTCACGCAATCATTGTCGCCGCCTCGACGTCGGCTTCACTGCGCCTGGACTACGATGACGGCCATGGCGCGGGCCACACGCGCACGCGGGGCCAGCGCCGCACTCACAATGCATCGGGAGGACTGACGACATGACAGCAACCGCCAACCCCTACGCCGCGCCGCAAGCGCGCGTCGAAGACATCCACGACAACACCCAGACGCAAGCCATCAAGCTCTGGTCGGCGAAGGGCCGCATGGGGCGCCTGCGCTACTTTGCATGGCCCCTGCTGATGTCGTTCGTGCTGGTGATGCCGGTGGCTTTGCTCAGCGGCATCGCGGGCGGCGCGGGTTTCGAGATGGTGGCCATGGTGCTGATCGGCGTGGCGTATCTCGCCGCGATGGTGCTCTATGCCTTGGTGACGATCCAGCGCTGTCATGACATCGGCTGGACCGGCTGGGCCGCCTTGTTGGCCCTGATCCCGCTGATGGGTCTGATCTTTTTGTTCATCCCCGGCACGCCGGGCAGCAACCGCTTTGGCGCGCGGCCACCGCCGAACCCACGCGGCCTGGGTTGGGTCGCGGGGATCGCAGCTTTCCTGTTCGTCGTGGGCATCCTTGCCGCCATCGCGTTGCCGGCGTACCAGGACTACACGGCCCGGGCGCGTGCCGGCCAATCGCAGGGCAAGTGACGTGACATCGGACGCGGCCGCCGATCTGCGCAAGAAGCTGGTGCGCAATGTCGGCGAGGTCGCGCTCGAACGTTTCGAGCGCGCTCCGCTGTACGACACGCGCACCGGCGCGCTGTCCGACGGAACGGTCGCGAAAAAACTCGGCGCCGGCTTCGACATCCTGGAGCCCGGCAAGATCGCTTGCCCGTACCACTACCACCTCGCGCAGGAAGAGATGTTCGTCATCCTCGAAGGCGAGGGCACCTTGCGCGTGGCCGGGCAGCGTGTGCCGGTGCGCGCGGGCGACGTGATCTTCATCCCGCCCGGCCCCGAGTACCCGCACCACCTGATCAACACTGGCAGCGTGCCGATGAAATACCTGTCGATCAGCACGCAGGAAAAGCCCGAGATCTGCGGCTACCCGGATTCGAACAAGCTCGGAGCGTTTGCCCAGGACCACCGCATGATGGAGCGCAGCGGCGAGGCGCTCGACTACTGGGAAGGCGAGCCCTGATCTACATCCTGTGGACCGCGGACTATCATTTAGGCCTCATCCTCAGGAGCGCCCCATGGCCTCGGTCAACAAAGTCATCCTCGTCGGCAACCTCGGCCGCGATCCCGAAACGCGTGTCTTCCCCGACGGCGGGACGATCTGCAACGTGACGATCGCGACCTCGCGTCAATGGAAAGACAAGACCAGCGGAGAGAAGCAGGAAGAGACCGAGTGGCACCGCGTCGTCTTCCGCGACCGCCTGGCCGAGATCGCCGGCGAGTACCTGCGCAAAGGCCGCTCGGTCTACGTCGAGGGCCGGTTGAAGACACGCAAGTACACCGACAAGGACGGCGTCGAGAAGTACGCCACCGAGGTCGTTGCCACCGAGATGCAGCTGCTGGGCAGCCGCGAGGGCATGGGCGACGGCGACTCGCGTGGCGGCGGCGGTGCTCCGGCGGCACGGCCGGCGGCCGCGGGCGCCTCCAGAGCAGCGCCCCAGAAGGCCTCGTCGACAGGCTTCGACGACATGGACGACGACATCCCGTTCTGACCGGCGCTCGACTTGATGACCCTGCGCGGCGCTTGCACTTTATAGTTTTATATTGAACTGATCGGTATACATTCTGGCCTCGGCGGTTTTGCCGGCGGTAGCGGTTCGGTCAGCGAACAGCGCCGCAAGCTGTAACGGAGAGCCCAGATGAAGCGTTCATTTTTAAAGTTTGCATTGCTATCAAGCGCTGTAGCGATAGTAAGCGCTTGCGGAGGAAGTGATCATGACGAGGAGCCAGCGGGCAACATCGTCACCATCGCCACCAACGCCAACTTGACTGCGCTGCTGGCCGCCGCCACCAAAGCAGGCCTGGCTGATGAACTGTCCGACGCCAGCGCCAGGCTCACGGTGTTCGCGCCGTCCGACGCCGCCTTCAACACCCTCGCCACGCGCCTGGGCTTCGCAGACGCCGCCGCGATGGTGACCGAACTGCCGGCCGAAACGCTGGCCAGCATCCTTTCGTACCACGTGCTGCCGACGCGCCTGAACGCCTCTCAGCTCGGTTCCGGCGGCGCCAGCCAGGCCTCGATCTACAGCTTCAGCGGCAGCGCGGCAACGCTTGGCATCGATGCCAGCAGCGGTGTGCGCATCACCGACGCCGTGCTCGACCGGGCGACGGTCACCACCGCCGACGTGCGCGCCACCAACGGCATCGTCCATGTCGTTGACAAGGTGCTGGTGCCGCCCGGCGTGCTGAACGTGGTCCAGATGGCCCAGGCCAACCCAGCCGCGTTTTCGTCGCTGGTCGGCGCCGTGGTCACTGCCGACTTGGCAACGACGCTCAGCGGCGCGGGCCCCTTCACCGTGTTTGCGCCCACCAACGCCGCCTTCGCCGCCGCCCCTGCGGGCTTGACCACGCCGCAACTCAGAACGGTGTTGACCTACCACGTGCTGGGCTCGCAAGTGCTCTCCAGCGCGATCCCGTTCGGCACGCCGGTGAACACGGTCGCCGGGCAGAACATCACCATCAACGCCGGCACGGCGCCGGTGATCGCCACCATCACCGACACCACGGCCGCCCCGGCCACGATCACGGCGGTGGACGTGCGCGCCAGCAATGGCGTTATCCACGTCATCGACAAAGTGCTGATCCCCTCGCTGTGACCGATCCCGCTTGAGTTTTCGCTGAGGGTCTCGTCGGCACGAGGGCTCGCACGCTGTCAGCGCACGAGCCCTTTTTGTCGTTGCCAGGACTTGCCAGGCAAGTCGCGGGCGGGCGCGCCGATCAGGTGATACTGTGAACCTGATGCCCGTCGTTGATCGTGGCTTCGTCCGTTCGCTCAACGCCGCCATTCCACGCAGGAGACCCACAATGAAACGCTTGTTCTTGAAGTTGGCCGCGGCGACGGCCGCCAGCGCCCTGTTCAGCGCCTGCGGAGGCACCGACGACGGCGACGACGCGACCCCCGGGACCATGATCGAAGTCGCCACGCGAGGCGGCTTCTCGGGCCTGGTGCTGGCCGCCACCAAGGCCGGCTTGCTCGACGAGCTGAGCGCCCCCGCGACCACCTTGACCCTGCTGGCGCCGACCAACGACGCCTTCGCGCTGCTGTCCGGCCAGTTGGGCTTCCGCTCGATCTCGGCGATGGTGACCGCGTTGCCGGCATCGATGCTGGAAAGCATCCTGCTGTACCACGTGCTGCCAGGCCGGTTCACCAGGCCCGACATCCTGGCTGGCGGCCCCAGCCAGAACACATCGCTGGTGCAGAGCGGCGTGACGCAGGTGTTGGCGCTGAACACGGCCGGTGGCATCAGCGTCACCGACTCAGTAGGCCGCATCGGCGTCGTCGGCCTGACCGACGTGCCCAACGACAACGGCGTCTTCCACGTCATTGACCGCGTGCTGCTGCCGCCGGGCCTGCTGACCGTGCTGCAAACGGTGCAGAGCAACCCGGAACGTTTTTCGTCGCTGGTCAACTCCGTCAATCCGACGCTGACGACCGCACTCAACGACCCCGCGGCGTCGCTGACGCTGTTCGCGCCGATCGACGAAGCCTTCAAAACCGCAGCCCCGGTGTTGCAGCCGCTGGCCGGCAACCAGATCGAGGCAGCGCTGCGCTACCACGTGCTCGGCGCGCGCGTGCTGTCGTCGGCCTTCCCCTTCGGCACGCCGCAGAACACGCTGCTGGCCGGGCAGACGATCACGCTCAATGCCGGCGTGGCGCCGGTGCTGGCGCTGATCGACGACACGACCACCACCGACGCCCGCGTCACCGGCGGCGACATCATTGCCAGCAACGGCGTCGTGCACATCATCGACAAGGTGTTGTTGCCCGTCCTACCGGCTCCGGTGTGATCGCTGCCGGGGCTTTGCGTCGCCGCAAACAACCGGACACGTGGCATCCCACGTGCTCTTGTAAGGTGAATCCGCCCGAGTTGACGAAGGCGCTGGCGCGGATGGCGCAGCGCAGAACCTAGCCAGGAGATTGTTTTCGTGAAGCGACTGTTCCTCAAAGCCGGCTTCGTTGCCGTTGCAAGCGGGCTGCTCAAGGCCTGCGGCGGTGGTGGCGGCGGCGGTGGCGGCAGCACCCCGAGCGGGTCGCAGACGCTGCTTGAGCTGGCGCAGCGAGACAGTCGCTTCAGCCACCTAGCCAGCGCCGCCGAAAAAGCCGGGTTGACGGGCGAACTCGGGCGGGCCGGGACTTTGACCCTGTTTGCGCCGACGAACGCCGCGTTTGACGCCCTGGCGTCGCGCATCGGTCTGGGCGATGGCAACGGGCTGATCAATGCGCTGACGCAATCCCAGCTGGACGGCCTGCTGCGGTTTCACCTGCTGCCGCGGATCCTGAACCGGGACGATCTGGTCGCGCGTGGCAACGCGGGCGGTGAGCGCCCGGACACGCTGTACACCTTCAACGGCGAACCGGCCCAGCTGATCTTCGTCAACGAGAACAACCAGCTCAACCTCTGGGACGCCAGCGGCCGTACGGCCATCACGCTCGCCGACACCGATATCGCCGCCGCCAACGGCGTGCTGCATGTGGTCAATGAGGTGCTGGTGCCGCGGGGCGTGTTCACGGTGTCGCAGATGGTTCGCAGCAACAACCAGTACTTCTCAGAGTTCAGTGCCGCCATGACTCAAGCGGTGATCCAGGAAATCGACGGTGGCAACTTCACGCTGTTCGTGCCTCAGGACGGCTCTACCAGCGTGGCGCTGACCACCAAGGTGGTGCGCCACCACATGGTGCGCGGCATCACGAGCGCCGCCGCCTTTCCGCCGGGCGGGGCCGCGCTCAATTTCACGACCTTGATCGGCCAGACCACGCGGCTCACGCCCGGCACCACCGCCGATGCGAGCCAAGGCATTCTGGCCAGGATGAGCGACGCGACGGGTACTCCGGCGATCGTGGTGGACGTTGAATTCAACGCCACCAACGGCATCATCCACACCATCAACAAGCGGTTGGTGCCTACCGGCGGCGCCTGAACGGCGCGACGCCTCGCTGCAGGGCACCGTCACGCCGTAGCGTGCGTTCGTTGGCGACGCTCGGCCAGCGTTGCCGAGGCAATCACCCCACCACCGAGGCAGACCTCGCCGTCGTAGAGCACGGCGCTCTGGCCCGGCGTCACGGCCCACTGCGCCTCGTCGAAGCCCAGCGCAAAGGCGCCGCCCTCAAGCGACAGTGAACACGCAGCATCGGCCTGGCGGTAGCGCGTCTTGCCGGCGTAGCGGCCGGGCGCGGGTGGCTCACCCGCCGTCCAGCTCACGTCGTCCGCCGTCAGCGCGCTGTACTGCAGGTCCGCATGCCCATGCCCCTGGACAACAACCAGTGCATTGCGCGGCAAGTCTTTGCGCGCCACGAACCACGGTGCGTGTCCGCCCTGCGCATCGCCGCGGCCCTTGACGCCGCCGATGCCCAGGCCCTGACGCTGGCCGAGCGTGTAGAACGACAGGCCAACGTGCTGGCCGAGCGTCTTGCCGCGCTCGTCCTCGATCGGCCCCGGCGCATGGCTCAGGTAACGGTTCAGGAACTCGCGGAACGGCCGCTCGCCGATGAAGCAGATGCCGGTCGAATCCTTCTTCTTCGCATTCGGCAAGCCGATCTCGGCCGCCAGCCGGCGCACCTCGGTCTTTTTCAGCTCGCCGACCGGGAACAGCGTGCGCGACAGCTGCTGCTGGTTCAGGCGGTGCAGAAAGTAGCTTTGGTCCTTGGCCGGGTCGAGGCCTTTGAGAAGTTCGAAGCGGCCGCTGCTTTCACGCACGCGCGCGTAGTGCCCGGTCGCGATCTTCTGCGCGCCCAGGCGCATCGCGTGATCGAGAAAGGCCTTGAACTTGATCTCGGCGTTGCACAGCACGTCCGGGTTCGGCGTGCGGCCGGCCTGGTACTCGCGCAGGAACTCGGCGAAGACGCGGTCCTTGTACTCGGCAGCGAAATTGACATGTTCGATCTCGATGCCGATCACATCAGCGACCGCCGCCGCATCGACAAAATCGATGTTCGACGAACAGTATTCACTGTCGTCATCGTCTTCCCAGTTCTTCATGAACAGGCCGATGACCTCGTAGCCTTGCTGCTTGAGCAGCCAGGCGCTGACCGCGGAATCGACCCCGCCGGACAGCCCCACGACCACACGTTGCTTCATGCGCCCGATTATCCGGGGGCGCTGCGTGCGCCACCCGATGTCTTGCGCGGCCTCGGCGCGCGCCGCATCTCGGCGAAAAAGTCGTAGAGCTGCTGCGCAGCCGGCGACAGCGTGCGGCCCTTGCGCCGGATCAGCCCGACGCGCCGCGTCACCACCGGCTGCGTCAGCGCGATGCTCACCAGCAGCGGATGGTCCTTGCCCGGCATCGCCATCGACGGCACGGCGGCCACGCCCAGACCGGCTTCGACCAGGCCGAGCAGTGTCGTCACATGCTGCGCTTCATACAGGCTCTCCGGCCGCCGCGCCACGCCGGCCAGCGCCTGGTCGAGCAGCAGGCGGTTGCCGGAGGACTTGGCGACGTTGATGAAGTCGTGGTCGGCCAGTTCGCCCCAGCTCACCTGGCGCCGCTTGGCGAGCGGGTGATCGCGCCGGCAGGCTGCGACAAAACGCTCTTCGAGCAGCGGCCGGAAGTCGATGTCGGGCTCCTGGCTGCCGATGAAGTTCAGGCCGAAATCGGCCTCGCCGCGCGCCACCGCATCGAGCACCTCGTTGGCGCCGGCGTCGTGCACCCGCACCCGAACCTTGGGGTAGCGCTCGCGGTAGCGGCCGATGACGCGCGCCAGGTAGTAGTACACCGTCGACGGCACGCAGGCGATCGTCACTTCGCCCAGGCGCGTCGCCGCCACGCCGCGCACCGCGAGCAGCGTGCCGTCGAGGTCGTCGAGCCATTGCTGCACCTTGCGCGCGAATTCGCGGCCCACGGCCGTCAGGTTGACGCGGCGCGTCGTGCGGTCGAGCAGCTTCACGCCGAGCGCCTGTTCCAGCTTGTCGATGCGGCGGGAAAAGGCCGGCTGCGAGATGTGCACCGATTCCGCCGCGCGGCCGAAGTTGCCGATCTCGGCGACAGCACGAAAAGCGAGCAGGTCATTCAAGTCGAAGTTCAGCGCCATTGATGCTCCCCGTGGATCAATCGATCCTAACTATGCAATTTACATGCATGAGTGCGTCGCCGAAGATGAATCCATGTTCACCCTGCCTTGCGTCCTGATGCGTGCCGGCACCTCGCGTGGCCCGTTCTTCCTGCGCGACTGGCTGCCGGCCGACGAGCAGCAGCGCAACGAGGCGCTGATCGGCGCCATCGGCGCGTCCGACCTGCTGCAGGTCGATGGCGTCGGCGGTGGCAGCACGCTGACGAGCAAGGTGGCGATCGTCTCGCGCTCGAAAGAGCCGGGCTGCGACGTGGACTATCTGTTCGCGCAGGTCGGCGTCGGCCAGAAGTCGGTGGATACGCGGCCCAACTGCGGCAACATGCTGTCGGGCGTGGCGCCGTTCGCGATCGAGCAGGGACTCGTGCCAGCCAAAGACGGCGAGACGACAGTGCGCGTCTTCAACGTCAACACCCGCTCGCGCATCGACGTGACGGTGCTGACCCCCGGCCGGCGCGTGGCCTACCACGGCCAGACCTCGATCGACGGCGTGGCCGGCACCGCCGCGCCGATCCGCCTGAACTTTCTCGATGCCTGGGGCGCGGTCACCGGCTCGCTGTTCCCGACCGGGCAGCGCATCGACCTGATCGACGGCTTGCAAGTCACTTGCATCGATGCCGCGATGCCGCTGGCCATCGTGCGTGCGGCCGACCTCGGCCTGACCGGCCGCGAAGCCCCTGCCGATCTCGACGCCAACCACGAGCTGATGCGCCGCCTTGAGTTGCTGCGACTGGCAGCAGGAGAGCGCATGGGCCTGGGCGATGTGTCCGCCAGCGTCATCCCCAAGCCGGTGATCGCCAGCCCCGGCGACGATCGAACTCAGCATCACCTCGCGCTACTTCACGCCCAAGCGCTGCCACGCCTCGCATGCCGTGACCGGCGCCATCGGTGTCGCCACCGCGTTCGCGCTGCCGGGCACGGTGGCCAGCGCGGCGCGCGCGCCGAGCGGCGTGCAAACGGTGTCGGTGCTGCATCCGCAAGGCCGCATCGACGTTGAAGTCAGCATCGACGGCCGTGGCGACGCGGCGCGCATCGAGCGCGCGTCGCTGGTGCGCACCGCAAGAAAGATCCTGCAGGGCGACCTGCACATCCCCGAGTACGTGTTCTCGCAACCCCCTGACCTCACGACAGTAGGAGACAAGCCTGTGAACAAGCTGATCACGCCCCTGGTCGCGGCCGCCGTGGCCGCCGCCACGCCCGCCCTGGCCCAGACCTTTCCGAGCAAGACGATCACCATCGTCGTGCCCACCGCAGCTGGCGGCGGCAACGACGCCATGGCGCGCACCATCGCGCAAAAACTCGGGCCGCTGCTCGGCCAGACGATCATCATCGACAACCGCGCCGGCGCCAACGGCTCGATCGCCAGCGAGTACGTGGCCCGCGCCACGCCCGACGGCCACACGCTGATGTTCGGCTACATCGCCACGCATGCGATGAACCCGGCGCTGCAGAAGCTGCGCTACGACCCGGTGGCCGACTTCGAGCCGATCGGCCTCGTCGGCTATTCGCCGACGCTGATGGTCGCCAACCCCGCCGCGCCGATCAAGGACGTGAAGGACCTGGTGGCGCAGTTGAAGGCCAAGCCCGACAAGTACACCTACGCCTCGGCCGGCAACGGCACGGCGCCGCATTACGCCGCCGAGCTGTTCAAGCTCAATGCCGGCGTGGTGATGCTCGGGGTGCCCTACAAGGGCTCGGCGCCAGCGGTCAGCGACACCATCGGCGGCCAGACGCAGATCATGTTCCCGAGCTTCTTCACCGCGCTGCCGCATGTGAAGAGCGGCAAGCTGAAAGCGCTGGCCATCGCCGGCCCGAAGCGCGCGGCGCTGATGCCCGACGTGCCGACGCTCAAGGAAGCCGGCGTCGAGGGCGTCGAGGTGCAGCAGTGGTACGGTTTCTTCGCGCCGGCCAAGACACCCAAAGCCGATCATCGATCAGCTCAACAAGGCGCTGAACCAGGTGCTGGCCGACAAGGAGACCGAAAAGCGCATCGAAGACCACGGCGCCGATGTCGAGAGCAGCACGCCGGAGCAGTTCGGCGCGCTGGTGAAAAGCGAGTTGGTGAAGTGGAAAGCCGTGGTGCAAAAGGCGAAACTGACGGCCGAGTGATTGACGGCCGAGTGACCGCTTTCAGGCAAGGACACGCGCGATGAACCTGACCGACTGGATTGGCCGCAGCGAGACGCTGCACGACACCATCACCGAAGCCCCGGTGCGCGCGCTCAACGCCACGCTGGACCATCCGGCGCTGCCCATCGAGCGTGGCATGAGCCTGCCGCCGCTGTGGCACTGGCTGTACTTCCTGCCGCATCACCGGCAAAGCGAGATCGGCGCCGACGGCCATGCCCAGCGCGGCGGTTTTCTGCCGCCGGTGCCACTGCCGCGGCGCATGTGGGCCGGCAGCCAGTTCGAGTTCCGTTCGCCGGTGCGCGTCGGTGATGCCGTGGCGCGAACCTCGACGATCGATGACGTGACGACGAAAGAAGGGCGCACCGGCACAGCTGGTGTTCGTCAAGGTGCGGCACGAGCTGCGCTGCAATGGCGCGGCCGATCCGGCGATCGTCGAGTTCCACGACATCGTTTACCGCGACGCGAAGAAGCCGGGCGATGTCGATCCACCGCCGCAGGCCGCAACCACCGGCGCGACCTGGCAACGCACGATCGTGCCCGACGACGTGCTGCTGTTCCGCTACAGCGCGCTGACCTTCAACGGCCACCGCATCCACTACGACCGCAAGTACGTCACCGAGGTCGAGGGCTATCCGGGGCTGATCGTGCACGGCCCGCTGATCGCGACGCTGCTGATGGATCTGCTGCGCCGCCATGCGCCTGACGCCGAGGTGGCGAGCTTTCGTTTCAAGGCGGTGCGGCCGACCTTCGATCTGCATGCGTTCAAAGTCAACGGCCAGCGCGACGGCAACAGCGTCAAGCTGTGGGCGCAAGACCATGAAGGCTGGCTGACCATGGACGCCGTGGCCACCTTGCGCTGACCCCCGTTCGGGCTGAGGTATCGAAGCCCCTGATCGACCCCACCGCGAGCCCTTCGATACCTCAGGGCGAACGGAATTCAGGACTGCACGTGCAACCGCTCCAAGGCCTCACCGTCGTCACGCTCGAACACGCCATCGCCGCGCCATTCGCGACGCGCCAGCTCGCCGACCTGGGTGCGCGCGTGATCAAGATCGAGCGCCCGGGCGTCGGCGATTTCGCGCGCGGCTACGACCAGCGTGTGCGCGGGCTGGCCTCGCACTTTGTCTGGACCAATCGCAGCAAGGAAAGCCTGACGCTCGACGTCAAGCACCCGCGCGCGGCCGAGCTGCTGATCAAGTTGATCGTCGACAAGGCCGACATCGTGGTGCAGAACCTGGCGCCGGGCGCGGCGGCGCGTCTGGGCGTGTCGTTCGACGCGTTGAAAGAACGCCGGCCCGACCTGATCGTCTGCGACATCTCGGGGTACGGCGATGACCCGACAAACCCTGGCCCCTACCGCGACAAGAAGGCCTACGACCTGCTGATCCAGAGCGAGTCGGGTTTCGTCTCGATCACCGGCACACCGGACGAGCCGAGCAAAGCCGGGCTGTCGATTGCCGACATCGCGGCCGGCATGTACGCGTACTCGAACATCCTGGCCGCGCTGCTGCAGCGACAAGTCGACGGCCGCGGTCGCCGCATCGACCTGTCGATGTTGGAAGCGATGGGCGAGTGGATGGGCTACCCGCTGTACTACGCCTTCGACGGCGCGGCGCCACCGCCGCGCGCCGGCGCCGCGCACGCCACGATCTACCCCTACGGCCCGTTCCCCACCGGCGACGGCAAGACGGTGATGCTCGGCCTGCAGAACGAGCGCGAGTGGCAGCAGTTCTGCGACAAGGTGCTGAGGCAGCCGGCGTTGGCCAAGGAAGAACGCTTCGCCGGCAACGCCCAAGCGCACGGCCCACCGCGAAGCGCTGCGCGAGTTGATCGTGCAGGCGTTCGCGGCGCTCACCTACGAGCAGGTGGTGCAGCGCCTCGAAGACGCGCAGATCGCCAACGCTGAATTGCGCGACATGGCGGGGCTGTGGCAACACGAGCAACTCGCGGCGCGCGGACGCTGGCGCGAAGTCGCCACACCGGCAGGCCCGGTGCCGACGCTGCTGCCGCCCGGCACATGGGACGACGGCGACCCGCGGCTCGATGCGGTGCCGGGACTCGGCCAGCACACCGACGCGATCCTCGGCGAGCTGGGCCTCGACGCCACAGCGATCGCCGCGCTGCGCGCCGAGCAGGCGATCTGAGCATGTCCGCACCGCCACGCACCTACCTGTTCGTGCCGGGCGACCGGCCCGAGCGCTTTGCCAAAGCGCTGGCCAGCGGCGCCGACGCCGTCGTGCTCGACCTCGAAGATGCGGTCGCAGCAGGCGCCAAGGACGCCGCACGCGCTGCGGTGGCACTGGCGCTCGCCGCCGATGCATCGCGCCTCGTCGTGCGCATCAACGACGCCAGCACGCCCTGGCATGCCGCCGACCTGGCGATGCTGGCCGCGACGCGCGCACCGGCGGTGATGCTGCCCAAGTCGGAACGCACATCCGAGATCGCGCACGTGCGCGCCGCGTGTCCCACCATCGCCGTGCTGGCGTTGGTGGAAAGCGCTCGCGGCGTGCTTGAAGCGGTGGCGCTGGCGTCAGCGCCGGGTGTGCAGCGCCTGGTCTTCGGCACGATCGACTTCGCGCTCGACCTCGATTTGTCCGGCGACCTGGCCGCCAGCCTGGGCCTCGATCACGCCGCGAGCCAGCTCGCACTGGCCTCGCGCGCCGCCGGCATCGCGCCGCCGGTGGCCGGCGTGACGTCGTCGATCGACGACGAAGCGCTGCTGCTCGCCGACCTGGCGCGCGCCCGTGCGCACGGCTTCACCGCCAAGCTGTGCATCCACCCGAAGCAGATCGCGCCGCTCCATGCTGCGCTGGCGCCGACTACCGCCGAACTCGCCTGGGCCGAGCGTGTGCTCGCCGCGGCGCAAGCCGCCGGCGGCGCGGCGGTGCAACTCGACGGCCGCATGGTCGACAAACCCGTCATCGAACGCGCGCGCCGGCTCGTCGCGCGCAACTCCGACTGATTCAGAACAAAGGACAAACCATGGCTTCCACCCTCATCGACAGCGCCATCTTCCAGGGCATCTTCTCCAGCGACGCCATGCGTGCGGTGTGGAGCGACGAGAACCGCACGCGCAAATACCTCGACATCGAGCGCGCGCTGGCCGTCGTGCAGGGCCGCCTGGGTTTGATTCCGAAAGAAGCCGCCGACGAAATCGTCAGTCACTGCGAGCTGGAACAGATCGACATGGCGCTGCTGCGCCAGCAGACCGAGCGCATCGGCTACCCGATCCTCGGCGTCGTGTCGCAGTTGAACAAGCTGTGCCGCGACAAGCTCGGCGAGTACTGCCATTGGGGCGCGACGACGCAGGACATCACCGACACGGCGACGGTGCTGCAGATCCGCGAGGCGCTGGCGCTCGTCGAGAAAGACCTGGCGGCGATTGCCAAGGCAATGGCCAAGCTGGCGAAGGAACACCGCCTGACGCCGATGATCGGCCGCAGCAATCTGCAGCAGGCGATCCCCGTGACCTTCGGCTACAAGATGGCGGGGCTGCTGTCCGCCATCCAGCGCCATCAGCAACGGCTGGCGCAGTTGAAGGAGCGGGTGCTGGTCGGCGAGTTCGCGGGCGCGGCGGGCACGCTGGCCTCGCTCGAAACCGGCGCGATGGAGACCCAGGCTGGCCTGTGCGCCGAGCTGGGCCTGGCGCAGCCGGTGATCGCCTGGCACACGATTCGCGACAACATCGCCGAGGTCGGCGCCTTCCTCGGCCTCGTCGGTGGCACGCTCGGCAAGCTGAGCATGGACGTGAAGCTGATGATGCAGACCGAGGTCGGCGAGGTCTTCGAGCCCTACCACCACGGCCGCGGCAGCAGCAGCACGATGCCGCAGAAGCGCAACCCGATTTCGAGCTGCTACATCCATGCCGCGATCAGCGTCGTGCGCCAGCACAGCGCGGCGCTGATGGACGCGATGGTCGCCGACCACGAGCGCAGCACGGGGCCTTGGGAGATCGAATGGATCGTGCTGCCCGAGGCCTTCTGCCTGATGGCCGGCGCGTTGAAACAATCGCTGTTCGTGCTCGAAGGCCTCGAGGTCGATGCCGCGGCGATGAGGCGCAACATCGAGATGACCGGCGGCCTGGTGATGAGCGAAGCCGTGATGATGGGCCTGGGCCGGCACATCGGCCGCGAATACGCGCACGACCTGGTGTACGACCTGTGCCGCGAGTCGCTGGCGAAAAAGACGCCGCTGCTCGACCTGCTGGCGGCGCACCCGGAGATCGTCAAACATGTCGATCGCGCGGCGTTGCAGCGCATGCTCGACCCGGCCAACTACCTCGGCCAGAGCGGTGTGATGGTGGACCGCGTGCTGGCCCGGATGTAGACGCGTCTTACAAGGACTTGTGCGAACCGTCGCACAGCGGCTTGTTGGCGCTGTGCTTGCAGCCGCAGAAGTACACCGTCGCCGATTCGGTGGCGGTGTATTTGATCGGCGTGAACTCGGCCGCGGCCTTGTGCGAGCCGTCGCAGAACGGCTGGTTCTTCGACTGGCCACAGGCGCACCACCAATAGTCCTTGCCGGCCTCGACGGCCACCGGGAAAGGGGCTTTCTGGGCGATCTGCGGGGAGGTCATGGTGACGCGCTCCTGAACTGGGGTCGCCGCAGCATAGAACGATTCATCGGCCTGCAACAGATCGAGCGGAAAGCGTCGCCCGGCGCGGTGGTCGTCGATGCAGCGCATCAGCAGCGCGCTGCGATGTCGTTCGCGCTCGGCCGCAATTTCTCCTGGCGTCAGCCACAGCGTGCGCACGATGCCGTCATCGAGCGCGCGGCCCGGCAGCGGCTCGCCGACCTGGCCGGTGATGGCGAAGCGCAGATAGGTCACGCCGTCTCTTGCCGACGGCGCGAGGTGGATGCCCTGCAAATGGCTTGGCGTGAACACGCAGGCGGTCTCTTCCAGCACTTCGCGCACGACGGCCTGCAGCAGCGTCTCGCCGCGGTCGAGGTGCCCGGCCGGGTTGTTGAGCACCAGGCGGCCGTCGGAAGCGCGTTCTTCGACCAGCAGGTAGCGCCCGCCGCGCTCGACCACGGCGGCCACGGTGACATTGGGCCGCCAGCGCGCAACGGCACTGCTCATTGCCCGGTTGCCCACTGGCCGTTGACGTTGACGAGCATGCACGGCCCGGTGTACGCCGGACGTCGCGCCTCGCACTCCTGCATGGCACCGCGCATGGCGTCGCCGGGTGAATTGCGGCCGTCGACCCAGCCCCAGGCGCCGGCCTGTGACACCGCGAAGGCTTTGTTGTTGCGGGCTGGCAGGTAAGACTCGTTGAAGCCCGCCTGAGCCTGGCTTCCGGGCAGGGTGGCGGCGCGCGGGTCGTACTGAAACTGGACGGCGGCGTCTTCGTCACCGTCGTCGTCGGCCATGCGCTCGACCACGGTCATCAAGGTCGAGAAGCTGAGCGCGAACAGCAGTGAGGTGCACACGGCGGCGGCCCCAAACGCGGGCCAACTGGCCTGCCCCGGCGGCTCGCCGTAGTCGTTGCTGCCGTCGGTGCCGGGCGCGAAAGACAGCACCAGGGTGACGATGAAGTTCACCGTCGGCAGCCACAGCAGGATGCTCCACCAACCAGACTTGTCGCAGTCGTGGCAACGCAGCACGGCCAGGCGCATGCCAAAGAGCGTGAGCACCAGCGCCGCAACGGCCAGCAGCGCCAACCGCCCGGGCGTGGGCCGGGTCAACGCCATGATGACCGGGATGTAGAGCAGCGCCAACATCACCAGGTTGGCGGTGGCGTACTTCAAGCGGCCCATGCGCCCGTCGAAGGTGAGGCCGAAGATGCCGGCGTCGTTGCTGCCGTCGCCGCGGGTGCTGCGATGGGCGTGCCGTGCGTTCATCGACGCCTGGCGCCGTTCGCGCGCCTGCGCCAGCTCTTCGTCCTTGTTGGCCAGCGCCATCTCGATGTTGGTCGAGCAGTTGCGGCACAGCAGGCGCTTGCTCTGCCGCTCGCCGCAGTTCGGGCAGACGACTTCCGCGAGCGTCTCCAGCGCCAGCGCGGCGCCCGAGGTCGAGTCGCGGGCCGCCGCAATCGGCGCGGGCGCGGCCGGCGGCGTCCAGGGCGTCAACGGCGCCGGCCGCGTCGGTCGCGGCGGCGTGCCCCAGGGCGGCGGCGGCGGCGTGTGCGACTCGGGCACGTCGGGCAGGTCCGGCAATGGCGCAAAGCCGGTGGTCGGAGGCGCGTCGCTGGGCTCCAGGTGCACCCGGGCGCCGAGGGACGCCAGCTTGTCGACATAGCGCCGCGCCAGCGCCGGCTCGACCGAGCGCTTGAGCACGGTGCGTGCGCCGGTGAACAGCTGCGCCACGCGGGCCTCGTCGAGCTTGAGCGCCTGCGCCAGCTCGCGCCGCACGTCGTCGGCCTTGAAGCCCTCGATCACCTCCCCCCGGAACACCAGTTGCACGTTCGGTGTCATGCGCCCCCCACAGCATCACGGCATTTGATGCGGTCGAATTATGAAGATCGACGGCGGCCCCTGGCGCGCGCCGATCCCCCCTACAAGGAGGTTAAGCTGCGGCCCTGTTCAAGTGCCTGCGGCACACGGTGGTGCGCAGGACACAGCGAGGAGGCTTTCACCATGCTGATCGGCGTACCGCTCGAGACGGCGCCGGGCGAGACCCGCGTGGCCGTCACTCCCGAGACGGCAAAAAAACTCAAAGCCCAGGGCCACTCGGTGCGCGTGCAGTCGCACGCTGGCGCAGCGGCCCATTTCACCGACGAGGCCTACACGGCCGCGGGTGCGGAAATCACCGACCGCGCAGGGGCCTTCGGCGCCGACCTGGTTTTGAAGGTGCGCAGCCCGTCGCTCGACGAGCTGCCGCGCATGAAAACCGGCGCGGTGCTGGTCGGCATGCTGAACCCGTTCGACAAGGACGGCCTGACGCGCATGGCGGGTGCCGGCCTGACGAGCTTCGCGCTCGAAGCCGCACCGCGCACGACGCGCGCGCAGAGCATGGACGTGCTGTCCTCCCAGGCCAACATCGCCGGCTACAAGGCGGTGATGATCGGCGCCAGCCAGTACCAGCGCCTGATGCCGATGCTGATGACGGCTGCCGGCACGATCAAGGCCGGGCGCGTGGTCATCCTCGGCGTGGGCGTCGCCGGCCTGCAGGCGATTGCCACCGCCAAGCGTCTCGGCGCGGTGATCGAAGCCTCGGACGTGCGGCCTTCGGTGAAGGAGCAGGTCGAATCGCTGGGCGGTAAATTCATCGACGTGCCCTACGAGACCGCCGAAGAGAAAGAAGCTGCCGAGGGCGTCGGCGGTTATGCCAAACCGATGCCGCCGTCGTGGCTGGAGCGGCAGAAGGTCGAAGTGGCCAAGCGCGTAGCGCAGGCCGACATCGTCATCTCGACCGCCCTGATCCCCGGCCGCGCCGCGCCGACGCTGATCACCGAAGCGATGGTGCAGTCGATGAAGCCGGGCTCGGTGATCGTCGACATGGCGGCACCGGCCGGCGGCAACTGCCCGCTCACCGAAGCCGGCAAGACGGTGGTCAAGCATGGCGTGACGATCGTCGGCGAGACCAACATCCCGGCACTCGTCGCCACCGACAGCAGCGCGCTGTACGCGCGCAACGTGCTTGACTTCCTCAAGCTGATCCTCACCAAGGAAGCCGCGCTGGCGATTCCCACCGACGACGACATCGTCACTGCGTGCATGGTCACGCAGGGCGGAAAAGTGTTGAGGAACTGGACATCATGGATGCCGTCTCCCCCACCGTTTTCAACCTCATCATCTTCGTGCTCGCCATCTACGTCGGCTACCACGTCGTGTGGACGGTGACGCCGGCGCTGCACACGCCGCTGATGGCGGTGACCAACGCGCTGTCGGCGGTGGTGATCGTCGGCGCGATGCTCGCCGCGGCGCTGACCGAAACCTGGCTCGGCAAGTCGATGGGCGTGCTCGCCGTGGCGCTGGCCGCCGTCAACATCTTCGGCGGTTTCCTCGTCACGCGGCGCATGCTCGAGATGTTCAAGAAGAAAGAGAAGAAGGCACCTGCCGAGGTGAAGAAATGAGCCTCAACCTCGTCGCCTTCCTGTATCTCATCGCCAGCGTCTGTTTCATCCAGGCGCTCAAAGGCCTGTCGCACCCGACGACGTCGATCCGCGGCAACCTGTTCGGCATGGTCGGCATGGCGATCGCCGCGTTCACGACCGCGGCGCTGATCGTCAAGCTCGCCGGCTCGGGGCTGGGCATGGTCTGGGTGCTGCTCGGCCTGGTGGTCGGCGGCGGCGTCGGCGCGGTCATGGCCAAGCGCGTCGAGATGACGAAGATGCCCGAACTCGTGGCGTTCTTCCACAGCATGATCGGCCTGGCCGCGGTGTTTATCGCCGTGGCGGCGGTGGCCGAACCCTGGGCCTTCGCGATCACTGAAAAAGGCGGCGAGATCCCCGGCGGCAACCGCGTCGAACTGGCGCTCGGCGCCTTCATCGGCGCGATCACCTTCACCGGCTCCGTGATCGCTTTCGGCAAGCTCTCCGGCAAGTACAAGTTCCGCTTGTTCCAGGGTGCGCCGGTGCAGTTCGCCGGTCAGCATTGGCTGAACCTCGCCCTCGGCCTCGCCGCGGCGTTCTTCATCTTCGGCTTCTGGCATTCGCAGAGCTGGATGGACATCGTGCTCGTCATCGCACTCGGCTTTTTGCTCGGCGTGCTGCTGATCATCCCGATCGGCGGCGCCGACATGCCGGTGGTCGTCTCCATGCTCAACAGCTACTCGGGCTGGGCGGCGGCCGGCATCGGCTTCTCGCTCAACAACAGTATGCTGATCATTGCCGGCTCGCTGGTGGGCAGTTCAGGCGCGATCCTGAGCTACATCATGTGCAAGGCGATGAACCGCTCGTTCTTCAACGTCATCCTCGGCGGATTCGGCGGTGAGGCCACGACAGCCGCGGCCGGCAGTGCCGAGAAGCGGCCGGTGAAGAGCGGCAGCGCCGACGACGCCGCCTTCGTGCTCGGCAATGCTGAAACGGTGGTGATCGTGCCCGGCTACGGCTTGGCGGTGGCGCGCGCGCAGCACGCGGTCAAGGAGCTGGCCGAAAAGCTGATCCACAAGGGCATCACGGTCAAGTACGCGATCCACCCGGTGGCCGGCCGCATGCCGGGCCACATGAACGTGCTGCTGGCCGAGGCCGAGGTGCCGTACGACCAGGTCTTCGAGATGGAAGACATCAACGGCGAGTTCGGCCAGGTCGACGTGGCCATCATCCTGGGCGCCAACGACGTCGTGAACCCGGCGGCGATGACCAAGGGCAGCCCGATCTACGGCATGCCGATCCTGGAGGCCTACAAGGCCAAGACCGTGATCGTCAACAAGCGCTCGATGGCCGCGGGCTACGCCGGCCTGGACAACGAGCTGTTCTACATGGACAAGACGATGATGGTCTTCGGCGATGCGAAGAAGGTGGTCGAGGACATGGTCAAGGCCGTTGAGTGAGTGGCCGGTCCCGCCCGCTACTCGCAGTCCCGCGCCAAGCTCGCTGACTGCGAGTGCCATGGTGCCGGCTCGGGCGCCGAGCTGATTCTCGTCGAAGGCGATTCGGCGCAGGACTCGGTGCTGGCGGTGCGCGATGCCCGTACGCAGGCGGTGCTGCCTTTGCAGGGCAAGCCGCTGAATGCGTGGGCCGCGCCGCAAGACAGAGTGGCGCAGCACGTGCTGTTCCAGCAGCTGGCGCAGGCGCTCGGCTTGCCGAACCCGACGACGCTGCCCGACGGCGGCGTGGCCGCGCTGCGCTACGAGCGCATCGTGCTGCTGTTCGATCCGGATGCCGACGGCATCCACATCGGCGCGCTGGTGCAGCTTTACTTCGCACGCTGGCTGCCGGCCGTCGTCGAAGCCGGGCTGCTGTGGCTGTGCCGCGCGCCGATGTACGAACTGGTCGATGCCGACGGCGAGGTCCATCACGCGTTGACGCCGGACCACCGCCAGCGCATTGAGCAGTACTTGCGTGTGGCGGCGGCAGCGGATGCGCCGCCACCGATGGTGCGCGCGCTGCGCGGCATCGGCGGTTTTGCGCCAGACACGCTGCGCCGCCTGTGTGTCGATCCGGCGACGCGGCTGGCGCGCGTGCTCAGCCCCGATGACGTGCAGCAGGCGGTCGATCTGTTCGGCGGCGACGCCTGAGCCACCAGCCGGGCGCGGTGCTCACTTTTTCGGCGTCAGGTCATGGTCGAAGCCATCGGGCTCCCACAGGTCGTTGCGCCGCGCCATGCGAACGCCGCCGCTGCCGTCGGTCTTGATCACGTAGCGGAAGGGCGCGCAGCCGTTCAGCGTCGGCAACACGGTGATCGTCAGCGTCTCGGCGCTGCGCACCACCTCGGCCGGTAGATCGCCGGCGCTGATGCACGGGTCGGGACGACCGGCCGCCGTGATCATGCGGAAGGTGCCCTTGCCGTCCTTCTCGTCTTTGAGCGAGATCGTCGAGGTGCGGAACTTGGTCTTGTCGTAGGTGCCGTTGTTCGGGTCCTTGATGTAGGA